>JAWKMZ010000003.1:0-487383 GCA_041391965.1 Gelidibacter sp.
AGTCCAATGATTGGTTTTGGATTGGATTATGTCAATGTTTCCGAAAGGCCAGATATGAATTTCTCGGATAACGGTAAAGATATTGTAATGCCTATGGTTTCGGTGTCCATTCCCATTTTCAATAAGAAATACAAATCTATTTCCAAACAAAACGAACTGGAACAGCAAGAAATCAATTATCAAAAACAAGAGCGTTTAAACAGTTTAAAAACGGTATTAGATAAAGCTATTAACGACCGTATTTCAGCAAGAATAAGCAATAATACAGCAACAAAAAACCTAAAACAAGCTAAAGATGCAGAGCAAATTCTCATCAAAAGCTATGAAACTGGCACGATTGATTTTAACGATGTCCTTGATATTCAAGAATTGCAGTTAAAGTTTCAAATGAACCAAATAGAATCCATTAAAACCTACTATGTTCAAAGTGTCATAATTAATTATTTAATTCAATGAAAAAGAGTATAAAAATTTTGGTGTTGGTTATTTGGATATTGCCAACACAAATAGTATTAGGTCAAAATGTCGTTCGTTATGATTTAACAATCACAGACACCATCGTCAACTACTCTGGCAAAGATAAAAGAGCCATTGCAGTAAACGGACAAATTCCAATGCCAACCTTAACCTTTACTGAAGGTGACATTGCAGAAATTGTAGTTCATAATAAGTTAAAGGAGAGCACTTCTTTGCATTGGCACGGTGTTTTTCTTCCTAACAAGGAAGATGGCGTTCCTTATTTAACACAAATGCCAATTAAACCTAATGAAACTTTTACGTATCGCTTTCCAATTATCCAAAGTGGAACGCATTGGTACCACAGTCATAGCGGATTGCAAGAGCAGATTGGAATGTATGGTTCGTTGGTTTTACTGAAGAAGAAAGATGACCCAACCTTTAGAAAAGGTATTGATGACTTACCCGAAATTCCGCTTATTTTAAGTGAATGGACCGACATTAAACCAGAAAATGTTCATAGAATGCTTCACAATGCAAACGATTGGTTCGCCATTAAAAAAGGAACGGTACAAAGCTATTCCGAAGCTATTAAAGCGGGACATTTCAAAACCAAATTGGGCAATGAATGGAAACGTATGCTAGCAATGGATGTAAGCGATGTGTATTATGATGCTTTTTTGATAAACGGAAAAACAGAAAGTCAACTCTCACAATTTAAGGTTGGTGACAAAGTTCGTTTACGCATTTCCAATGGAGGCGCATCATCTTATTTCTGGTTGAGCTATGCAGGCGGAAAAATGACCGTTGTGGCCAATGATGGTAATGATGTTGAACCTGTTGATGTAGACAGGCTAATTATAGGTGTTTCAGAAACCTATGATGTGGTGGTAACCATTCCAAACAAAGACACGACTTACGAATTTTTAGCAACACCCGAAGACCGAACAAAATCAGCTTCCATTTTTCTGGGGAATGGCAAAAAACAATATCAAAATAGAATGCCAAGGCTCGAGTATTTTGAGGGAATGAAGATGATGAACAATATGATGAATATGGACGGTTCAATGGACGATATGGGGATGAATATGTCCTACCAGCAAATGGATATGAACACCGTGATGTACCCTGAAATTACCGGAAATCCAGGAATGAAAATGGATGAAAATATGGTGATGAATAACAATATGGACCATTCTAGCCATACTATGAATGCAAATCAAGATATAGTGACCTTAAATTATGCAATGTTGAAGGCACCACAACCCACAACCCTACCAAAAGATGCACCAGTAAGAGAACTACGCTTTGAATTAACAGGAAATATGAATCGTTACGTATGGAGTATGGATAACAAAGTGCTTTCAGAAACTGATAAAATCCTTATCAAAAAGGGAGAAAATGTTAGGATAACTCTCTATAACAATTCGATGATGCGGCACCCTATGCATTTACACGGACACGATTTCAGAATATTAAATGGACAAGAGGAATATGCACCATTAAAAAATGTGTTGGATATAATGCCTATGGAAACCGATACCATAGAGTTTGCCGCTAATGTAGAAGGAGATTGGTTTTTCCATTGTCATATTTTATATCATATGATGGCTGGTATGAACAGGGTTTTTAGCTATGAAAAACAAGCGCCAAATCCCTATTTGCCAAACAAGAAATGGGCTTATAAAAAATTGCAATCCGAAAGTAACCAGCTTCATTTTATGGCAGAAAATGACTTTGCGACCAATGGAAATGATGGTAAATTGATGTTCCAAAACACCAGATGGAGTTTTGGTACAGAATGGCGTTTAGGTTATAAGGATGAAGAAGGCTACGAGACAGAAACTCACGTCGGACGATATATTGGAAAAAACCAATGGTTGATGCCATTTATAGGCTTTGATTGGCGATACCGAAGACAAAATGGCGAATTGGAAAAAAACGTATTTGGACAAACCAATACCAAAGACCAAAGGGCTCTTTTGAGTTTAGGTGCCGAATACACCTTGCCAATGTTGATAACATTACAAGGCGAAGTGTTTACCGATGGCAATGTGAGATTTCAGTTGATACGAGAAGATATTCCTATTTCACCCAGATTGAGATGGGCTTTTATGGTCAATACAGACAAAGAATATATGACTGGATTTAAATATATCGCTACCCGAAATTTAGGAATTTCAACGCATTATGACAGCGATATGGGAATTGGTTTTGGTGCGACTTTAAACTATTGATAAATGGGGATATGGATTTTGAATTAAATAACCTCAAATCGGAAGAAAAAAACAATTTTAATTAAACAATAATCTAAATATAAACAAAATGAAAACAGTAAAATTAGCAACAGCAATTATGGTAATGTCCTTTATAAGTGTATCGGCAATGTCGTGTAAGAACACAAAAAAGGAAACTTTAGAAAATACATCGCATTCAGAAATGAATCACGATAGTAACAATGGTCATCACGATGATATGAATGCTGAAAGTAATTCTATGGAAATGAATCTACAAGATTCAGGTGCCAAAAAAATAGTAGCAGATTATATGGCATTAAAAGATGCATTAGTAGCTACTAACAAAGACGAAGCGGCAAAAGCAGGAAAGCAATTGGAAGCTTCTTTAAAAAGCTTTGATATAAGTGGCTATACAGCAAAACAACAAGTGGAGTTAAAAGATATTATAGATGATGCCAAAGAGCACGCAGAGCATATTAGCAAAAGCGAAATTGATCACCAACGTGAACACTTCAAAACATTAAGTAAGGACATCATAGATTTGGTCGCAATTACTGGGACTGAAACAACACTTTACCAACAATTTTGTCCAATGTATGATAAAGGAAGTGCTTGGTTAAGCAAGGAAAAGGAGATAAAAAATCCTTACTATGGCAGTAAAATGTTAAGCTGTGGTAAAGTGCAAAAGGAAATCAATTAAATGAAGATTGTAAAAATCATAGTATTGATTTTAGTGGTAGCATTCGTGGGTATACAATTTATACCCACGGAGCACAACCAAAGTGACATTGTGCCACAAACAGATTTTATGATAGTTAACAATGTTTCAGAAGAAATTAAGGGTAAACTTCAAGTTTCCTGCTATGATTGTCATAGTAATAATACACAATATCCTTGGTACAATAAAGTACAACCTGTTGCTTGGTTTTTAGAAGGACATATTAAAAAAGGAAAAGCAGAATTGAATTTTAATGAATGGGATTCTTATTCTAATCGAAGAAAAACAAGTAAATTAAAATCAATCATTTCTCAAATTGAAAGTGATAAAATGCCTTTAACATCATATACTTTTATCCATAGTAATGCCGTATTTACAAATTCTGAAAAACAAGAAATTATCAAATATTTTAACCAATTAAAAGATAGTTTAAACTAAAAGTATTTAGCAATGACACATACATTATTTATAAAAAATATGGTTTGTAATCGTTGTAAAATGTCAATTCTTAAACTGTTAAATGATGGTGGATTTAAAGTAGAAGCTATTCAACTTGGAAAAATAACAGTTATGGAACATCCAAATAATGACTATGTAAAACTTGAAAAGA
The DNA here is from genome assembly GCA_041391965.1 of Gelidibacter sp. GTDB lineage: Bacteria > Bacteroidota > Bacteroidia > Flavobacteriales > Flavobacteriaceae > JAWKMZ01. The sequence goes on from JAWKMZ010000003.1 coordinate 4,022, forward strand.
ATTTAAATGAGTTAGGTTTTGAATTGATAAAAGACCCTACTAAAGCAATGGTTGAAAAGATTAAAGTCAATCTTATTCAACACATTGAAAAGAATGATACAAATGTCATTCTCGCTAAACTTGAAAGTGAAATGGGTAAGAGCTATTCCATATTGAGCAAAACCTTCAGTAGGTTAGAAGGTATAACATTAGAAAAGTACTTTATAAACCTAAAAATTGAAAAGGTTAAGGAATATATACAGTTACAAGAGCTGAATTTTTCAGAAATAGCATATAGTCTCAATTATAAAAATAGTAGCCATTTAGCAAAGCAGTTCAAACTGGTAACAGGTATGTCTATGACTGATTTTAAAAACCTACAAATTGATAACAGAAAACCATTAGACAAAATTATATAAATAATAACCATAATTGGAAAAATCTAAAGACGATAGAGCCTGTAGTTTTGTGGAGTAACATTAATAAACCAAAACAATGAAACATACATATCACATACACGGAATGACCTGCAATGGATGTCGCAGTCACGTAGAGGAAACACTTTCAAAAGTACAAGGTGTTTCAAAGGCATCGGTTAATTTAGAAAAAGCTGAAGCTACTATTGAAATGGAACAACATATTCCTTTAGAATCCTTTCAAAAGGCATTAAAAGATGACGGCGGTAGATATAGCATCCATAATCAAGGAGAACATCATCTTCACCATTCAAAACCTAAAGCCGATAAAACCCAAAAAGGGAAAGGTACAGGTACTTTTTACTGCCCAATGCGTTGTGAAGGTGATAAAACTTATGATAAACCAGGCGATTGTCCTGTTTGCGGAATGGATTTGGTGGAAGAACAAAATCTATCAGCAACTTCAAAGGAACAATGGACGTGTCCAATGCACCCTGAAGTTGTAAAAGACGAAGCTGGTTCTTGCCCTATTTGCGGTATGGATTTAGTACCAATGCAACCAGACCTTTCTGCTGAAGAAAAGACCTATAAAAAACTATTGAAAAAATTTTGGATAGCAACAGCCTTTACTTTGCCTATTTTCTTAATAGCAATGAGCGAAATGCTTAATAACAATCCTTTATACAATATAATGCAACAGAAATATTGGAATTGGGTACAATTCGTTTTATCCATTCCAGTGGTATTTTATGCAACTTGGATGTTTTTTGAACGTGCTTATCGAAGTATAAAAACGTGGAACCTCAATATGTTTACACTTATTGGTATAGGTGCAGGTGTAGCGTGGTTATTTAGTGTGGTAGGTATGGTATTTCCTGATGTGTTCCCCAATGAGTTTAAAACCGAATCGGGAGCAGTTCACGTGTATTTTGAGGCGGCAACAGTTATTTTAACCTTGGTATTGTTAGGTCAATTATTGGAAGCTCGTGCGCATAGTAAAACCAATTCCGCTGTAAAAGAATTACTGAAATTAGCACCTAACAAAGCTATAAAAATAGTTGATGGTGAAGAGGTTGAAGTGAGTATTGACAAGATAGAACTTAACGATATTCTTAAAGTAAAACCAGGTGATAAAATCCCTGTTGATGGTATTATTACAGAGGGAGAAACCAGTATTGACGAATCAATGATTACTGGTGAACCTATCCCAGTTAATAAGGTTAAAGAAGATAAAGTCAGTAGCGGTACAATAAATGGCAACCAATCCTTTTTGATGAAAGCTGAAAAAGTAGGTAGCGACACATTACTATCCCAAATCATCCATATGGTAAACGATGCAGTAGAAGTCGTGCACCTATTCAAAATCTTGCAGATAAAGTATCGGGTTACTTCGTACCTGTAGTAGTCATTATTTCTGTTATCACTTTTATTGTTTGGGCTATTTGGGGTCCAGAACCAGTCTATGTATATGCGTTTGTTAATGCCATCGCAGTATTAATTATTGCGTGTCCTTGTGCTTTAGGTTTGGCAACACCAATGTCAGTTATGGTTGGTGTGGGTAAAGGTGCTCAAAATGGTGTATTGATTAAAAATGCAGAAGCATTAGAAAAAATGAATAAGGTAAATACCCTTATTGTAGATAAAACAGGTACGATTACCGAAGGCAAACCAACAGTTGAAAAAGTAGGTGCTTTTGGAAATGGTTTTAGTGAAAATGAGGTGTTAAATTTTATAGTTTCCTTAAATACTAATAGCGAACACCCATTAGCAGAAGCAACCGTTAAATACGGTAAAGAACATAATGCCGAAATTCTAAAATCAACCAATTTTAGTGCAGTTACAGGAAAAGGTGTTGAAGCTAAAATAGATGGTAAAAATGTAGCATTAGGGAATCCTAAAATGATGGAGTATGCAAAAGCTGAAATTACTTCCGAAATGCAAAAAGAAGCCAAGTCATTTCAAAAGCAAGGGAAAACAGTTTCTTATTTGGCTATCGATAAAAAAGTGGTGGGTTATGTTGTTATCGGAGATAAAATAAAAGATACCAGTGCAAAAGCTATAAAAGAATTGCAAAGCAAAGGGGTTGATGTAATAATGCTTACAGGCGATAATCACGATACAGCACAAGCTGTAGCATCAGAATTGAATCTGGCAGATTTTAAAGCGAGTATGTTACCCGAAGACAAATTAAAAGAAGTTGAGAAACTTCAAAACAATGATAAAGTGGTTGCTATGGCAGGCGATGGTATTAACGATGCACCGGCATTGGCAAAAAGTGATGTAGGGATTGCAATGGGTACAGGAACAGATGTCGCTATTGAAAGTGCAATGATAACCTTGGTAAAAGGCGATTTACACGGTATTGTAAAAGCCTGTCATTTAAGTAGTGCAGAATGAAGAACATCAAACAGAATTTATTCTTTGCTCTTATCTATAACACATTAGGTGTGCCTATTGCAGCAGGTGTGTTATTTCCATTCTTTGGAATATTATTATCACCTATGATTGCAGCTTTGGCAATGAGTTTTAGTTCAGTTTTAGTTATAGTGTAATGCATTACGATTAAGAACAATTAAAGTATAACCATAAAATTAAATAATATGGAAAATTCAAAAGAACATCAAACAAAAGGAAACTATAAAACCTTCTTTATAATGTTGGCTTGCTCATTTGCAGTAGCAATGTACATTACAATGTATTTAAATACCTATTCAATAGACCATGTGTATTTTAGTTTAACAAGATTCTATATGACTTGCTTGGGTATTTCAGCAATGGCAGTAATAATGTGGTTTTTTATGCGAAAAATGTATAATGATAGAAAGAAAATATAGCAATTCTTGCAGGTAGTTTTATTCTGTTTATAGGCTTTAGGGTTAGTAAGAGCACAAGCACCAATTATTGGTGATGTCCTTTGGATGAAAGCAATGATTCCTCATCACTCTATCGCTATTTAACAAGTGAAAGGGCAGATATTCAAGACCCAGAAGTAAAAAAACTGGCAGAAGATATTATTGAAGCACAACGCAAGGAAATAGAAGAAATGAAAGCAATGATAAAACGATTAGAAAATGAAAAAACAAATAAGATACTAATCTATTTAGGAATATTAGCAGTTGGTTTATTATTAGGTTGGTTGCTATTTGGTGGTTCATCAAAGAGAAGCAGCAGACCATAATCAAAATGAAGTTACACAAACTAATCAATTATGGACGTGCTCTATGCATCCACAAATTATGCAACCAGAACCAGGCGATTGTCCCATTTGTGGAATGGACTTAATTCCTGTTATGTTGGTGCAGATGGATTAACAGCAGACCAGTTTAAATTAACAGCTAATGCAATGGCTTTAGCAAACATTCAAACTACAGTTGTAGGTAATGGTTCAGCAGAAAATGGAATCATCAAACTATCAGGTAAAATAGCTGAAAATGAAGAAGCAAATGCAGTACAAGTCAGTTATTTTTCTGGTAGAATTGAACGATTGAATATCAGTTTTACAGGTGAAGAAGTAATGAAGGACAACTGTTGGCAACCATTTATTCACCAGAATTATGCAGCACAACAAGAATTGATGGGCTTCTTAAAAGAATCGCAACCTGTTTTTATACAAAGCAGTACGTAATAAATTAAAACTTTGGAAATTGGTTCGAAACCAAATCAATCAAATTGAAACTTATCTGGCAAAGTCATTGAAAATTTCCCTGTGTATGCTACGGTTTCTGGTACTGTTACCGAAAAATTGGTAGAACAAGGCGATTACATCAAACAAGGGCAACCGTTGCTTAAAATTGCAAATCTAACACGGTTTGGGCAAATTTTGATGTATGAAAATCAGATTGAACAATTCAAAAAAAGGCAAGAAGTTAAAATAATCACCAATGCCTATCCTAATAAACAATTTAAAGGAAAAGTAGATTTTATAGATCCAATTTTAAATACCAAAACTCGTACTGTAGATTTACGTGTGGTTTTAAATAATAAAGAAGCCATTTTTAAACCAGGAATGTTTGTAACCGCAGCAATTGAAAGCTCTAAAACCAATGCAAATGAAGGGAAATAATGATACCATTCGGCAGTACTTTGGACAGGCGAACGCTTGTAGTCTATCTCAAAGCAAATCCAAACGAACCTGCTTTTGAATTGAAAGAAGTGGCTTTAGGTATAAAATCAAGATAATTGAGGAGGTATTAGAGGGATTATTTACAGGAATGAAATTGTTACCAACGGAACGTTTACGGTAGATGCTGCTGCACAACTACAGGGCAAAAAGTCAATGATGAACAAGTAAGGTGGTAAAACAAATGACATGTCACGAAGGTCATTTAGGCATGATACATCAAAATGAAAGCGACTATACTAATATGAATGAACGCTTAAAAGTATCAGAGAAATTTCAAGAGCAATTAAAAAGAGGCATACAATTATTACATCAATTTAAAAGATGCATTAGTAAAAGAAGACTCAAAAGGTAGTTCACAAACTTAATTATCTTTACTATCAAATTTGAGTAGGGTAGATATGAAATTGCTTAAAGATGAAGCGCACAATCATTGGATGCCATTAGTAGATGAAATAAAATCTTCTGCAACTTCAATTTCTGAAACGTCCGGACATAAAATCACAAAGAGACCATTTTAAACATTTATCATCACATTTAATAAAAGCGGTTCAAATGATTGGTGTGTCTGAAAAGGTGAGTTAGGTAGAATTCTGCCCTATGGCAGATAACAATAACGGAGCCTATTGGTTAAGTAAAGAAGAACAAATCTTGAATCCATATTTTGGTGATGCAATGCTTAAATGTGGTGAGGTTAAACAAACAATAGAATAAATAAACACAGATATGAATTAAATTTAAACAATGAAATCGAAGATTCACGGCAAATTAAAAAAAATGAAATTAGTGAGGTAAAAAAGTAATTTTAAGTGTAGCTGTAATAGTAGCTATGGGTTTAACAAGTTGTAAAAACGAAACTAAAAAAGTTGAAGAAACTACAACAACTGAAGTATCAAAAGAAATCGCAATGACAGATTTATCTTTTGGCGTAAGAGGTAATTGTGGGATGTAAAACTACCATTGAAAAAGCAGCCAATAGTGTAGAAGGTGTGGCAAGTGCCAATTGGGATGTTGATAAAAAGAAGATTGATGTTTCTTTTGATGATACCAAAACAGATGCAATGGCAATTCATAATGCAATCGCAGCTTCAGGGTATGATACTGAAAAAGTAGCAGGTAATGAAGAAGCCTACAAAAATTTACCTGGTTGTTGCCAATACGACCACGAAATGATGATGAATCAATCTGGAGAAGTGAAAAGTGATGACCATTCAAATCACGACCATTAAGCAAATAATTTAAGAGTCTTTTTCGGAAGGCTCTTTTTTTACATTTTAATTTTAAAAGGGCAGGTAATAAGGTGTTCGTCAGTTGTTCCATTTTGTTCCATAAAGCATAATCACAAATGCGTTGCATTGGTGCTTAACATACATAGCGCTACTGCGGTGGCACATCCTCGTTAGTACTATGTATTTGCTTTACTTCACACACTACACAACTTCCTCACTCGCAGCTACTCTTGCACCCTTACCTGCGAAAGCAGGTACCCAATATGGAGCCTGCAAAAGCAGGCGAAATATTAAAAGGGTACAACCGCTGCTTCATAATTTGGCTCGCCTGCTGTTCGCTACGGGCAAAACCCACAGGTGGTATGAGAGCGTCGTGATGAGAAATGTAAAACACAAAAAAATAAATCATATTGAAGTTTGAGCATAAAAAGACAATATGTGATGACTTCAAAATGAAGCGTAGCGTTTTATTTTGAAGTGGTTTCATTTCGGAATAGATGGGCTTATGCCACCTGTGGGTTCACGGGTGTCACAGTTTTTGATGGCAGCCATTTTGCATATACAATAACCGCTTCAAGTAAATTGAAGTTTTCAAATACTTTTAAAATCGTTTTAATAACGGATTAATTAGCCTTTAAATCCCAAAGCGGATTATTCTATATTGCAAACGCGCAGCAAGAGTAACGCATTCAATCAGCTATTTCAGCCAATACACAACCCATTTTTAAATTGGCAATTGCTCATTAGGTAAAATCAAAACCCTCAATTTCCTTAATCTACTTAAATCCTTATAAACTTAATCAGGATAAGTACTCACAATTGCTAAAATTTAAAAACGGTAACCATCCTTCAATAGCTTCCTTCAATTGTTACACTTGCTTTTCCACGCTACACCCAATCTGAATCCAACGGCATCAAAAACCTGCGCCACCCTTGCGTTTTCAACGGCGTGGTAGCCCTATCGCCGTATTTTCCCACGCCATCCTTACCAATCGCTGAGGTTTCGCTATTATACACGCCATACGCTACGCGATTACCTGCAAAGAAACATTGTCGAAAAAAGAAAACCTCAAAAAGAGTGCTTTACCATTATGTGTTGATGTGATTTTAGTTTAAGCTTAAACTTCTACAACAGAAGCATTTGGTGCATTAGTTTTAACAGAAGCTGGTACTATCATTTTCCATTCCAGAAGAAGACTCACATTTCACCCGTCTCAATCACTTGACCGTTACTGGCCTTTGAAATTGAAATAATGTTTACTATTACTTGATATTTTTCTGTCGAATTTACTGTCATCTTTGTAATTTTTCCGAACAGACCACTATTCACACAACCAATGGTTGGAATAACTTTCACTTGCTAAAATAGTTTGACCATTGTTAGTTTTTAACCCAAACGATACTCATTTCGAGCATCTTGGCATACTTCAAATTTTGCCATAATACTTTTATTTTTGTTCACTCATAAATATACGGAAAAGGAAAAAAGATTGCAAAGATAGATGGCTTCCCTAAATCCCACGCTCATCATACTATAAAGTTCAAGCCCTACGGGTTTTGAAAAAAATCTTGCACCTTTGGTAAGGCGCAAATTTCAAAACCCTTTCCATCAGCAATATTTTTTCCAAAAAACTTGACAGTATGTCAACGCCATCAAAGAAACGGCTTTCTTTTTTCTCTTTTTCTTTGTAAAAAAAATATTCATTTTTTTATTTCTGATGCAAAAGGAAGCAATCTAAAGCAACAAAATCCATATCTAACGAATAGCATAAAAGTTGCCATATATTTCAACGGAAGGTACAACTTCGTGTCAAGTCCGTACCAAGTCCGAAGAAAAGTAAGTTTCATTTAAATTATTTATGTTATGGGTAAAATTGCTCAAGGAATTTTAGGAGGGCTTTCCGGTAAGGTTGGAAACATTATCGGTGGAAGCTGGAAAGGTATTGACTACATCAGAATTAAACCTTCAAGTGTAGCCAATCCAAGAACAGTAGGTCAGGTAAACCAAAGAACCAAGTTTACTGTGACTTTAGAATTTATTCAGGCTGTAAAACCATTCATCCAAAAAGGATATAAGTTTTTAGCAGTGAAGAAAACAGCATTTAATGCTGCGATGTCTTATGTGTTGAATAATGCCATCACAGGAGTCGAACCAGACTTTGAGGTGGATTATGCAACCGCATTAGTAAGTAGAGGCGGTTTATCAGCTGCTTTGAACCCTTCTACAGATCTTGCAACACCTGGAGAGGTAACTTTTAACTGGGATGATAACTCTGCTGAAGGTAACGCCAACGCTACTGATAAAGCAATGTTATTGGTTTACAATCCATCAAAGAAAGAATCTATTTCTTTAACAGATGGAGCAGACAGAACAGTAGGGACCCAAATTGTTGCAATTCCAACAACCTACGCAGGAGATACTGTAGAGCTATTTATGGCATTTATAACTGCCGATGGTAGCCAAGTATCAAACAGTACTTATTTAGGCTCTGGGATAGCCAATTAATAGCTTGGTGCTTTTATTTGAAAACCGCTCAAATCGAGCGGTTTTTTTATGCTATATTAGTAAGTGAATTTATTAATGATTGCTCTTGTTTTACTCTTTTTATGCATTTTTTGTATCCTATTTGTTGCCCAAACACGAGGAACCCTTTATTTTAAAGAAAAGTTAAATATTGTATCGGAAAGTAAAATTAAATAACGAGTTTTTTATACCAGCCAATTGAATTTAAATTGAAAAAATTAAATAGGCTAAATAAATTTTCATAATTTAATGTTCTAAATTAATTTAACTACAACATTATGGAAATTAAAAATAAACTACACGTGTTTTTTTCCGGAATTGGAATTTTAATGTTGGTAATAGGATTATATGCTTTTACCTCAGAATCTAAAACAGACCAAGGCTATTTGCCTCAACCACAATGGAAAAATCTTAAAGTTTTACCTCAGGATATTACAAAAGATAGCTTGAAATACCTTATGAAAAATTTTGCAACTTCGCTTGGTGTAAAATGTAATTATTGTCATGCTTCAAATGCTGACAATCCATCAAGTTTAGATTTTTCGAGTGATGCCAAAATTGAAAAGGAAATAGCTCGAGGAATGATAAAAATGACTTTGGATATCAACGAAAATTATTTTAAACCTTACTTTCCTGAGCCAAAACCACAGCAAGTGCATGTGGTTAACTGTGTAATGTGCCACAGAGGCACTGCTAACCCTGAAAAATATCTATCACAAATGGGTATGATGTACAAAACCTATAATCCTGACAGAGATAACCGCAAAGAAAAGATGCAAGAAAAAGAGCAAAACCACTGACCCAACAGCTTCTTTAAATCCTATTTTTTTTACATGATTTAGAAACCAAATTTTGTTTGTTTGCGTAAGTAAAATGAACAAAAAACCAAAAATCATGCGCTTTATAAAAATTACAGTCATTTTAGTTACATCATTTTTATGCTTTCAATGTCAACGAGAGGAGCGAAAACTTGTAGCCCAATCCTTTATTGATAGTTTGAAAACTAATTATGGCGTACCAAAACCCATTACTAACAATGAAGACGAATTGCAATTTTGGAAAAGCAGAATTAAAAATGACGCCTCAGATCTTGTTAATAAAGCAAAATACGCTTCAACATTAGTGTCTCGTTTTCATTTATCAGGCAATATCAAAGATTTAAAAGCTTCTGATAGTCTTTTATTTGACTTAGAAAAACAATTTAATGGTACTCAAGCTGGCACCTATTTGTCTTTGACTCATAATTCCATTTTACAGCATCGGTTTAATAAAGCTGAAGACTACTTAAAAAAAGCTATAGCCATCGGAATTAGTAATAAAATAAGGTATCCTTTAACCTTTGATGTCAATTTTGAAACTGGCAATATTGAAACTGCTGCTTTAAGTCTTGATAAAATGAAAGATGAAAATGATTATGGTTATCAGTTTAGAAAATCAAAAATGGCACATTATAATGGTGAGTTAGATGCGTCTATTGTATGTATGGAAAAGGCAAGTGCTTTAGCCAATGGCAACTCCTATTTGAAATCTGTTGCCTTATCAAATGCTGGCGATTTATACATACATGCTGGTAAATTTGAAAAAGCACAAAATAGTTACCTGCAATCTATAAAAATTAATAATGCTGATTTGCACAGTATTATGGGCTTGGGCTGGATTGCATTGGTACACGATAAAAATGATTCTTTAGCCGAAACCATTTTTAAATTTGTTGCCACCAAAACAAAATCTCCTGATCCTTTATATAAGTTAATTTTAGTAGACCAATTTAGACATGACCAAGCATCTGAATTAAAACATGCAAAACAATATGAAGCTATTGTAACCGATTCTGTTTATGGAACGATGTACAATAAATACATCATTCCCTTATACATAGGTTGTTTGAATAACCCAAAAAGGGCGGAAACATTGGCCAAAACCGAATTGAAACATAGAGCAACACCACAAACCTATTCATGGTATGTGTACGCTTTGTTGGCAAACAATAAATTGGATGAAGCCAATGCAATCTACAAAGCACATATTGCTGGCAAACCTCTTGAAGCTTTGGAATTGTATTATATGGGAAAACTCATGGAAGCTAATAAAAAAGGCTATAATGCCAAAGAGTTTTACAAAGCTGCTGAGGAAAATTTATATGACTTAACACCAACTATTGCCAGAGATTTGGAGTCTAAACTGCATGAGTAACTTTAGCTGAAAAATATTCTTTGAATAGTCCAATAGGTAGCAATTATTACAATGAGTGCTGACATTGGGATTACAATGTATTTTCGATAATAAGATTTGTTTCCAAAAAATTTTCCTAATAAAACATAAGCTAACAGAATTATTGAGATTTGACCTAATTCTACACCTAAATTAAACAATAAAAGAGAGGTTAAAAAGGAATCTTTAGGCAAACCTAAATTGCCCAAAACACTTGCAAAACCCATTCCATGAATCAATCCAAAAAGAAATACAATCCCTATTCGAGATGGTTTTAGTTTTGGAGATAAGATATTTTCCATCGCAACATACACGATTGAAATGGCTATAATAGGCTCAACAATTGCGCTTGGTGGATTGATAATTTGATACATAGACAACCCAAGCGTGACTGTATGTGCTACAGTAAAAGCAGTGGCTTGGGTTAATATAGGCTTTAATTTTGGGTTTAATAAAAACAAACTCAACACAAACAATATGTGGTCTATACCAAGCGGAATGATATGCTCAAAGCCTAATTTTAGGTAAAGAAAAACAGTATCGGTTGTGGACATGTCTTCCAAATCGACTACCACAACATGTGCATTTGCAACTTGTGTAAAGCACAAAATGAAAAAAAACAGCACTATTGATTTTATTAGGATAGGTTTTGAGGATAGAATTTTCATTTATTTAATGTTTTTGTTTTCTACCTACGACATTTATTAGGATTGGGATTTAAAAAAAAACGAAAATAACTTTGCTAATCACTCTATATACTGACTATGAATTTTGTTTTTGAACTGTAACACGTTTAAATACTTATCAATTATAATTAAACTTATTGTAAAAACATCACATACTGTAAGTTGAGATGTGAATTTTAAAAAAAATGAATATTTTTATTAAAAAATCGACAAAACGCTTGCTTTTGTCGTTTAATTACATAAATTTGCGATATAGAACCCCTAAATCTTAACTATGAAAACTAAACTTACGTTATTTAGTGTTGTTTTTTTACTCATGACAAGTATTGGTTTTGCCCAAAAAAAGAATGAGCCTCAAAGTATAATTGACGGAAAAGTGGCAATAGACAAATACCACGACCGCGAAGAGTTAGAGAAAATGCAAAAAGGACAACTGTTAGATTTGTATAATGAGCGCATAGAAGTTATTGTGAAAATACTGCCTAATATTGCATTTGCTACCAAACCTGGTGTTACAATGTCTTCTTTAGGTATTCCAGACACTAAAGAAAACAGAAAAGCTTTAGAAGATAATATTAATGCTGCAAAAACCTATTTTGAAAGTACCATAGAATTTCAGAAAAAAGTATTGCCTTATTCAGACAAGTCTAATTTGATAGCTGCTATTTTGTTTTATGAAGAAACCTTAAAATCATTACACACTTATAATGAATTTAATAAATATTAATTAGTGCTTATAAAGCTACCTAACCAACAACTTATAAAAAAAAACCTCGATGTACTGCATCGAGGTTTTTTTTATGTCTTTTTTTATTCTCATAATGGCATGAGCTATTAAAATAGCTTGGTTTAAAAATAAAAATGACTGACAGCATGTAGGCAAATTAGTTAAGCAAAAGTGGTCATTTATAGATTGAGGCGTTTTATTCTTTAATTATTTTGTAGGATTTATCCTAAAAACATATAAAAATACATGTATTTTGTCGATATTATTTGTATTTCATAGGATTTGTTTATATGTTTGAATTCTAACAGTTAAGAGACCCCAAATCTACTAACAGCGAATTTTATCTATTATGAAAAACTTTACTCTACCTACGTTTTTATGTCTTTTTGTGTTTTTTAGTATGAGCGCACAACAAGAAAAAGGAATTATTGGCACTAATAATTGGTTGAATTCTTGGACAGAATTTAGACCGAGCGTTGTTGATTATGGCGAGCCAACTCAAATACTAAGTGGCACCATCAACAAAGACACCAAATTATATAAAAGAGATGTGTATCTATTATTAGGCAATGTATTTGTTACTGATAGTACAACACTTACCATTGAGCCAGGTACCGTTATTTTAGGCGATTTTAAAACAAATGGCTCACTTATTATTAGCAAAAATTCTAAAATTGTTGCTGACGGTTTAGAAACCGACCCTATCATTTTTAGTTCAAACAGAAGTGTTAAAAAAGCAGGTGACTGGGGAGGAATTTTCATTCTTGGTGATGCGCCTATCAATAAATTTGGAAATGGGTCTGCTATCAATTATGGAATGCGTCCTTCGTCTTATGAAAGCATAAGTTATGGAGGTCAAAATTCATGTAGCAATTCTGGTATTTTGCGATATGTTAGAATAGAATATGCTGGAAAACGCACTAAAGATTTTGGCTATTTTGACGCACTTACTTTGGCAGGTGTTGGTAGCGCAACCGTAATTGAAAATATTATGGTAAGTTATTGCGATGGAAACTCTTTTAACGTCATTGGAGGTGAAGTAAACCTAAATAAAATGGTTTCTTATAGATCAAGTAGTAATGATTATGTATTTAATTATGGAACTCATTGCACTATTCAAAATTCATTAGCTATTCGCTCTCCATATGTTTCGGGCTCTAATGGTTCAAGATGTATGTATATAGCATCTTATGATAAAAAAGAAGAAGCAGATTTAACTAAAACAGGAACTCAAGTTACTGCTGAAAATATGACCTTGGTTAATATGAGTGATGATTTGGCTTATGACATCCAAATAGGTTTGGTAAAAGAAGCTTTGTTTATAGCACCTGATGCCTCCTTAAGCATGAATAAAACTGTGATTTCAGGGTTTAACCCAGCGGTTATATTGGATAGCAAAATAACAGTCAATGAAAAAAGTCTAAAAAATATAAAATTCAGCGAAATGTATTTCAACAACTGTAAAGGAAATATTTTTACTGAACATAACTCCAATAATGAGGATTTAGAGAATTGGTATGGTAACAGAATCTTTTTTAATGTGTATTCTAAAAGTGCTGATTCAGAAACATTTATTGACTCAAAAAATGTTAAGCGTCCTGATTTTAGACTACGAATCAATAAAATTTTAGCAGCAAACGACTACGAAGATTAACAACACAGTAAATCTAACTGCTATGACCTGGTCCAGATCTTTAACTTTCTTATAAAATCCACTTGGCTTACCTCTTGTGGTTTTTCAATTTGATGGTTTGATAAAGACATGATGTTAACAAGCTATACCAAAAGATTACTAAGCGAATTGTACACAAAATAAATTGAATGCAAAAAACTACTTTTTTAAAACGACTTCTTTTTGGTTGCTTTTTATTTGTTCTGCTTTTACCAGAACAGATAGAGGCTCAAATAGTGATTGGTACGCCCAATTTAGGTTTTAGTCAAGCGTGTGCAAGTGATTCTTTTAACACTTATAATGTCACTTTTGTGTTTTCACCAGAGTCTGCATTAGCTGCTTCCAATCAATTCATTATTCAAATGTCTGATGCTGATGGTAGTTTTTCAAACCCAACCGTTGTATTCACATCTACTGCAGGAGCAGTTACAACATCACCAGCTACTTTAAGTTTTTCGTTGCCAAACACCACTGCAGGCGAAGGTTACAAACTAAGAGTAAAAAGTACAGCTCCTGTGGCTACAAGTTCAAACTCAGCCGCTTTTGCAGCGTATTATAAAATTCAAGACAGTCCGTTTTCTATCAATAACTTAGTGTCAACAGGTGCTTATTGTACTGGCGGAAGTTATTTGTTAACTATTGATAACCCAGGAAATGGTGATAATGATTCGCCTTTAAATTATCCATCACTTACCTTTAATTGGTATAAAGAAACAGGACCAACCACTTCCGTTTTTGTTGCTTCAGGACCTACCTTATCGGTTAATCAACAAGGAACTTATTTTGTTAAAACCAACTATGGCACTTGTACCTCAAACTCATTTTCTAACCATGTTACTATCAGTGAAGCAGGTTCAGGAGGTGCTGATGCTACTATTGTTTCAAGTTTAGGTAATCCTTTTTGTCCAAGTGAAGGTCTAACAACCTTATCTACTATTGGTGGTAATAGTTATCAATGGTATAAAGATGGTAATCTTATTCCAGAGGCAACCAACCAAATGTATCAAACTGATGAGGCTGGTACGTATTCTGTCCATGTCGATTTAGGGAGCTGTGAAGCCAACGGTTCAATTGTTCTTGAAAGCGAAGGTTTTTCGAGCAGTATCAACGTGTTGGATGTTAATGAAATGCAATTAGGAGACACATTGACCGTTACTGTCACAACTTCAGCCACCAATCCTGAATTTGAGTGGTATTTAAATGATACTTTAATATCTGCTGCTGTTGATGCCACTTATGATGCCACACAATTAGGAATTTATAAAGTTGTCATATCACAAACCACTGGTTGTATGGTTTCTTCTGAATTTATTTTTGAAATAAGAGAACCGATGGAACAATTTCCTGAGGTTGCAGACATCCCAAATCTGATTAGTCCAAATGGCGATGGAATTAATGACACTTGGGTCATTCCAACACCTTATGTTAGTGGTACTGATACTGAAGTTGTTATAATGACCAATCAAGGTAAGGTGGTATTGCAAACAAATGATTATCAAAATAATTGGCCTACAGAATCACTGAATTTAACGAGTGTTAGCCAAGTGTATTATTACATCATCACAACAGCAAACCATAAAACAAAAAAAGGCTCTATAACCATAGTGAAATGACATGAAAACATATCTTTTGGCTATATTATTCTTATGCTGCTCCGTTCAGGTGTTCTACTCTCAAGAAGATGATGGAGTAGTTTCACTTGCTTTACCAGTGAGGAATTCTTTAAAATTCAATCGATATGTTGTCAATCCAACTTTTAGTTTTGTAAGAGAGCAAAACAAATATATCAGTATTTATAATAAAAGAGAATGGGTTCAGTTTGATGATGCGCCACAAACCTATTTGTTAAGTTATTCAGGACGTTTTAGAGAAAATATAGGTATTGGTGTTGGATTGTTTCAACAAAATTATGGCGTACTAACCACTTTTGGAGGCCTTTTGAATTTTGCTTATAACGCCAGATTAGATACAGACAGCAATTTGACTTTTGGAATGAATATTGGCGCTTATAAAAGTGGTGTTAATAGTGCTCGTGTGGTTACTAATTATTCTGATCCATCTTTAGAGAATATTCCTTCTAATTTTTTGCTTACAGTCAATCCAGGAATTAACTATGGAACTGGGTTTTTGGATATTGGTGTTTCTATCAACAATTTAGTGCTTTATAATTTTAAAACTTCAGAACTTATAAAAGACAATCCACAACAAAGCATTCAAGCTCATTTGATGTACACAGGTTATATTGACAGCTATGGTTTTTTTGATGAAAGCAAATTTTCAGGTTTGCTTCGTTCTGAATTTGGAAAAGATAAAACCATCATTTCAGCAAATGCTATGTTAACTGTTCCTAAAGGTATTTGGGCGCAAGTGGGTTACAACACACTTTATGGTGCTTCAGGAGGTTTTGGGCTTAATATCAGCTCACAAATTGCTATAGAATACAATTTTGAGAAAGCTCTTGGCGATTTGACTAATTTTGGCCCTTCACATGAAATTACATTAGCCTTTAAATTTAAAAATAACGAGCATTACGATTACAGCAGTGAAGATGAAATTGGTGCTATTATATCACCAACCAAAAAGCGTGTAAAACCTTCAACTCAACCTAAAATAAGTGCCGAAACCAGAGCACAATTAGAAGCAGAAGCCCAAGCAAAAAGAGCCCAGAAACAAGCAGAATTTAAAGCAAATGAAGAAGCTAAGGCGAAAATTGCTGAAGACGCTGCAAAAGCCAAAGCAGCCGAAGCAGCCGAAGCCAAAGCGAAAGAAGATGCCGCAGCCAAAGCCAAAGCCGATTTAGAAGCAGAAGCCATAGCAAAAGAAGTAGCACAAGCTAAAGCGAAGATTGCAGCAGACAAAAAAGCTAAGGAAGCAATAGAAACAAGAGCCAAATTAGCAAGAGATGCCCAAGCCAAATTAGATGCGGAAAACAAAGCAAAAGCCGAAGCTAAATTAATTGCTGAGAAACAAGCAAAAGAAGCAGCTGAAATTAAAGCGCAAAAAGAAGCGCAAGCTCAAGCAGAATTGGCAGCACAAGCACAAGCCAAAATAGAAGCAGAGAAGAACGCCAAAGCAGCATTAGTTGCAGAAACGAAAGCGAAGGAAGACGCTGAAGCGAAGGCTAAAGCTGAGGCGGAAGCTAAAGAACAATTAATTGCAAACCCAACAGATAATTTAGGTAAGTCCATGAGTGCAGTGGCCAAATTAGTAGAAGATTCTGAAACGGCACAACAGCAGTTGTTGACACAGTTAAGTGAAGCGGTAGCTAATAAAGATAAAGATCTTAAAGATTTGAAAGAAGAAAATGATTTAAGTGACAAAGGAATTTATTTAGAGCCTAAACCTTTTAAAAGCATCACTGCCGAAAACAATGCATTAGAAGCTTTAAAATCAGATTTAGATAAGGCTATCAAAATGCGCAATGATAAAATTAAAGAGTTGGAAGATTTATATGAACAAAGACAACGTATAGCAACACTTGAAAATGACGAAGTTAATCTTTACTATAAAAATACGATTGAACGCTTAAAGGCTGAACAATTTAAAGCCATTCAGACAAAAACAAGTTTAACCACGTCATTAGATGCCATAAAAGAAGCGACTGAATTTGAGAGAAAACGACGTATCAAACGCGCTGTTTATAATAATGAAGAAGACCGATTTGAGCAAGACATAGCAACCTTAAATGCTATCAAACGGAATACAGAATTGAGTTCAGTGCCATTAAAAGCTGATGATTTTGATTTTGGTGAAGAACAAAGCAATAATAACATTCAAATTTTGAAAAATGTTAAACATGTCGATAATGGTTATTATATAATCATCGCAGTTCATAATAATATAGAAAAAAGAGATGAATTTTTAACCAAAGCAGTATCAGCAGGACAATCTAACATTGACTTCTTTTATGATGTCAATACCAGCAAATATTACATCTATTATGAAAAGTTTGATACTATTGAAGCAGCCAATGACGCATTAAAATCAAAAGGAAATAAACCTTATAATAGTAAGATGTCTATTGTGAAAATAGAGAATTAAAAAAAAATAGTTGCCTCATTCTTTTTCTACAATGCCCCTTGTTGAAAACGAATAATAAATTTTATAGATCATGAAAAAACCTACTTTTTCTAAAATTGCCAGTATTGTTTTACTACTGTTTTTGGGTTTACAAGCCTATGCCCAAAATTATGTACCATTTACACCTCGGTTTGACCAAGATATTAAAGGTGATATTGTCTTGATTGGAAATAATATTTTAGGTCCAGACAATAATGCCTTTAATGACAATACAGCCTATAACCATAATGTAGATATGCAGTACATAGACATTGATGGCGATGCTTCTACCTTTAGTTCATCAAGTGCTGATTTAGAAATTCCAAACCCTAATTGTTATGAAATTAAATATGCAGGTTTATATTGGGGAGCAGTATCAAAAGGGGATGCACCTATAACTAACGTAAAATTTAAAGGACCAGGAGGTACTTATAATGACGTGGTAGGTACCGTCATTTACAATGCCAATGGTGTTGCTACAGGCGATAGTTATCCATACTCTTGTTATGCTGACGTGACTTCCATAGTAAAAAGTTTACCCAATAACTTAGGGACTTATACAGTTGCCAATGTCTCGAGTGCCGAAGGCGCTACAGGAACATTTGATCCGTATAATGGAACAGGGTATTCTGCTGGGTGGTCACTTTTTGTTGTCTATGAAGACCCAACACTTCCTGGAAAATCCATCACAAGTTTTGATGGGTTTAGTGCCATAAGTAGCTCTGTAAATTTAGATGTTCCAATTTCAGGATTTAGAACCATTCCTGCGCCAGCACCTGTAAGAGCTAATTTTGCTTTTGCAACTTTAGAAGGTGATAAACCCATTCAAAATGACCGTTTGTTGCTTAATGGAGTGCCTTTATCGGCTGCTGATCGTCCTGCAAATAACTTTTTTGATAGTTCAGTCACACAATTAGATGCTACACCTGTTAATAATAGAAATCCTAACAGTACCAATACGTTGGGTTTTGATACTGGTGTGATGGTGGTTCCAAACCCAGGAAATACAGTTATTGCTAATGATGCCACTTCGGCAACTGTACGTTTAGAAAGTAACCAAGATGTTTATTTTCAATATTTCTTCGCCTTTGCAGTAGAAATTATAGAACCTCATATTGTGCTTACAAAAATTGTAGAAGACGATTTGGGTAATAATATTGGTAATCAAACTGTTGGGCTTGGTTCGCCATTAAATTACATCATCGGTTTTCAAAATACAGGCAATGACAATGCTACTAATTTTACCATTAGAGATATACTTCCTATCAATATAATTTTTAACTATCCACAAGATTTGGTCTTACCACCAGGGGTTAGTGTACTTAGTTATAACCCTGCAACACGAGAAATTGTTTTTAGTGTTGAGGATTATGTGGTTGAACAAAATGATCCTGTGTCGGAAATTCGAATAGAAGTTCAGGTGGTTGATACCTGTAACCAATTGGCCGATGCTTGCTCTAATATTATTAATAATCAAGCATTTGCAACTTATAATGGATTTTTCAATCCTAATTTTACCATTTCAGAAGATCCAAGTTACAGTAGTAACACAGGCTGTTTGTTAACTCCTCAGGCGACTAACTTTTTGGCCGATTTAGATGATTGTTTATTCAATCAAAGTGAAGTGCTTTGTGGGGCAAGTGTCGATTTGACAGCTGCAAATGGTTATGATGCCTATTCTTGGTCAACAGACCCTTCAGGAACACCAGTGATTGGAACAACCCAAACAATTACAGTAACACAAGTTGGAACTTACTATGTTCATAATACGGCTACAGCACCTTGCCAGTCAATTGACCAAGTCTTTACGGTTACAGCTTATGGTGGTAACATCACTAATCCTGTCATTCCTTATGCTGATGAAGTTGTTACCTGTCCTAATGATGGAAAATTGTTGCCTAACATCTTTTTATGTGGTGCCAATGACTCAAGAAATATCCAAACCAGTATTGCTGGAGCTTCCTCACTTATTTGGGAACAGTTAGATGAAGGTAGTTGTGCTGCAGTTTCTAACCCAGATTGTGCTAATGAAAACGATTCGTGTACTTGGAACCAAGTAGGTACTGGTCCCGATTTTTTAGCAAATACTTCAGGACAATTTAGAGTAACAATTAATTTTTCAGGTGGCTGTTTTGTTCAGTTTTATTTTAATGTTTATCAAAATTTACTAAATCCAACCGTTACTTCAACGGATATTATTTGTACAACACCAGGAAGTATTACCGTAGGAAATGTGCCAAGTGGCTATGAGTATAGTTTGGATAATGTGAATTTTCAATCAAGTAATGTGTTTTCTATCGCAACAGCTGGTTTTTATACGGTTTATATAAGACAAATTGGTGTGGCTACTAATCCGTGTGTGTTTACAGTGCCAGATATACAAATTCGACAACGTGATTTTACAGTTTCAAGTATTGTGGTACAACCACTTTGTAATGGCGATAAAGGCAGCATTCATTTAGCAGCTAATGATGTAGAACCTCAATATTTCTTTTCATTATATAATGGAGCAACCTTAGTTAATAGTGTTGGACCCATTGTTGAAAATAATTATACGTTTGCGAACTTAAACCCAGGAACTTATACAGCAACTGTTGAAACCGAAGATGGTTGTACTTATACAGATGATATAGCCATTATTGAACCACCTTTATTGACAGCTACTGCTGCACTTACCATTCCGCTAACTTGTACTGATGGTGAAATTACGGTTTATCCAGTAGGAGGAACACCACCTTATTTTTATTTTGTGAATAGCACGACCGTTTTTCAAACCGTTCCTGAAATTGTAGTGACAGCACCTGGAGTTTATGATATTTTAGTGATGGACTCTAATAATTGTAGTGCAACAACAACTATAACTGTAGACGCCATACCAGCCCCAGATTTTACGATTGCTACCACAAATATTTTATGTAGTGATGCTAATACAGGTTCTATTAGCATAAATGTGACAGCCACAAATGGTAACAGCTTGCAATACAGTATTGATGGAGGGACAACATTTTTTAATTCCCCAGTGTTTACCGGACTTGCCGCAGGCAATTATCAAGTAGTTATACAATATACCTCTGGTGCTTCTGCCTGCTTGACAACTCCTCAGGCAGTGACCATTACAACAAGTTTGGCAATTGCAGGAACTGCAACATTAACAACGCCTTATACTTGTACTACCAACGGAACCATAACTGTTTCTGGGGTTTCTGGTGGAACGCCTCCATATAGTTATAGTATAGATGGTGTTAACTTTCAAACAGGAGCTACTTTTTCAGGTTTAACAGATGGAACTTATACTATCACTATTCAGGATGCTAACGGATGTACTTTTAATGCCAATCAAATAACCATTGATCCTTTAAATCCTCCTACAGATTTGATGTTTAGTAATTCACCATTAACATGTCCTTCTAACACATCAACCGTTACAATTACAGGAACAACAGGAGGTATTGGAACCTTAGAATATCAAATTATAGCACCAGCTTCATCTGCTACAGCTTATCAAACGTCAACCGTTTTTTCAGGTTTGGCACCAGACACCTATACTTTTCAAGTGAAAGACAGCAATGATTGTACTTATGCTGAATCATTTACGATTGCACCTTTACCACAGCTAACGGTTAGTACCATGTTAACTAAAGATTTGGATTGTACAGCAGCACCTGATGCAGTCATCACTGGAACGATTTCTGGTGGTACTGCGCCATTCACCTATGCTGTATCCATAAATGGAGCAGCCTATACCTCATTAGGGACTACAGGATCTCCATTTAGTTATTCTGCAACGACTTCAGGGACCTATCAATTTAAAATTACTGATGCTAACGGCTGTATTGCAGAGTCTGGAGTTATTACTGTTAACCCTATTTCAATGCCTGAAATTAATTTGGTAACACAGGTTAAAAATATATTATGCAATGGTGATAGCAATGGTGCCATACAGATAACTATTAATCCTAATGTTGGAACACCTCCTTTTGCTATAAATGTTTACAATAATACTACAAGTACCGATTATGGCACTCAAACGTCCAGTTTACCTTCAGGAACTTATACCATTACGTTAACCGATGCTAAATCGTGTACTGCGACAGATACAATTGCGATTGGTGAACCAGATCCTATTACAGTAAATTATCATACGATTGATATTACTTGTAGTTCTGGTGGAGTTTCTCAAGGGTCTATAATAATTGATAATGTTACAGGAGGAACTGCTCCATATAATTACTTTGTGACAGGCACTAATGGGTATTCTAATTCAGAACTCAATGCGACAGGTTCAACATCAGTAAGTTTTAATGTGGTTAATTTTGGTTTGTACCAAATTAATGTGGTTGATGCAAATGGATGCTCTGTTTTAATTCAAGATGTATTGATAGCGTCACCTCCAACCGATTTGGATATTACAATTACTTCAACGGTTGATTGTCTTACAGGAGGTGAAGCAGTTGTAAGTGTAGGATCTGCTTTAAGTAGTTCGGGACCATTTTTCTTCAGTATTTATGAAGGACCAATGTCTGTTTATCCAAATCCTCCAGGAACTTGGTTGCCAGAAGACTCACCAGGAAGTCAGTCGGCTACGTTTACTGGTTTGACTCCAGGCGTCACCTATACTTTTATAGTGTATGATTCAGCTACAAATTGTAGTTATTATGAGCCTGCAGCAACACCTATACCAACCAATTCAACTTTAACAGCTACTGCGGTAAGTTCTAATAATATAACCTGTACAGGCAGTGCAGATGGTAATGTGTCATTCACTATTAACAGTATCTATGCTACGTCAACTTCTATTGATTACGAAATATTTGATTCCTTATCATTAGCTACAACTGGTGTGAGTGGTTCAGGAATCGTTCCTGCAAATGGTTTCTTAAATGTAACTAATTTAGGACCTTTACCTTTCGGCAATTATTATGTGTTAATTCGCGAAACTTCAGGGCCAAATTCAGGATGTAGTATTGTAACCATTCCTTTTAATATTTCGGAATCTGCAATTCCTTTAGATTTAACTGTTTCAGTAGATCAAAATGCAAATTGTAATCCAAATTCTGGTATTATTAGTGCTGTTGGACATGATGGAACAGCACCTTATCAATATCAAATTACAACATCAGCAGTTGCCCCTTTAGCGACTGACCCTGCTTGGGCTTCTGTTAGTACGTTTAATATGGATGCAGGTACTTACTATGTACACGTTATGGATGCTTATGGATGTATTGTGTCAAGTCTTGCCCAAGTTTTGCCAATGGATCCTTCACCTATAATTTCGGCAGCAGTCAATAATCAGTGTACAGCTGTTGAAGGCGCTTATGAAATTGATGTTGCATTGACTAATGCTGGAATGCCACCTTACAGTTTTAGTATTGATGGAGGAACGTTCCAAACACAATCTTTACCATTTACCATTTCAAATTTAATGTCAGGAACACATACTGTAGAAATCAAAGATGTCAATGGTTGTGGAAATGTAGTTTCAGTTACAATCGAAACCGAATTAGGATTGACACCAGCAGTAACAGCATTGCCAACATGTAATAACGATGATGGGGCGGTTACTGTAACTGGTTTTGGAGGTTCAGGAAACTATACTTACACTATAAATCCAAATCCTACTTCAATTACACTAACAGGAAATGTGTTTTCTGGTGTGCCAACAGGAATTTATACAGTCACAGTAACGGATATGACCACCTCGTGTTCTAAAGATGCTACCATTTCGCTACCAGCAGCGACAGCACCATCGTTTACAACGCTACCAACAGCAGTAACCTGTTTTGGAGATAATAGTGGTTCATTTGAAATTAATGTAAGTGGTTATTCAGGACCTTATACTTATGAAGTATTTGATAATTTAGGAACTTCTGTAACAGGTTCAGTTGCAGCTAATACGACTACAAACCCAGAAACAGTTACAGGGATGACTGCAGGCAATTTTACCGTTGTTATTACTGAAACTGCAAGTCCATTTTGCTCAGCAACTTCAAGTGTAATAATTGTTTCACCTTCTGATGCCTTAACACTGACAGCTACAGAAACCTCTAATGTAACTTGTGATAATAACCAAGGAACTATTACAGCTATTGCAACAGGTGGTTGGGGTACGTATCAATATGAATTGACTGGTGCTGCAACGGTTGGATATACACCTAATGGTACATTTACAAACTTGTCAGCAGGAGCTTATACTGTCAATGTGATGGATTCAGGAGACTGTATTGCTTCCGTAGATGTGACCCTTTCAGTGCCAGTACCAATTAATGCAACCTTTACTCCTAACACAACGTTGTTGTCTTGTTTTGGAGATCAAAATGCGAGTATCAGTATCACTAATGTAACTGGAGGTCAAGGAACTAACTATATTTATACACTCAATACCATTTTGCCAACAGCAAGCTCTTCAGGACCACAAACATCTAACGTTTTTGGAAATTTAGGAGCTGGTACTTATTCGGTTACAATAACCGATGGTTATGGTTGTGAATCCACATCAACAAACATTGTTATTGATGAACCAACAACAATACAAGCAAGTTTAGTAACAACAACCACTCAAACTTGTTTGACAGAAGCAACCCTTACTTTGAGTGCTACAGGTGGAACAGGAGCATACACCTATAGTGATAGTAGTTCATTTGCGACAGTTTTAGGCTCGTTTGCATCCTCTACAACATTTTCTGTTCCAGTTGGGACTTACATGTATTATGTAAAAGATGCCAATGGATGTGTTGCAATTGTGTCTAATGAAATTACCATTGATCCACTTCCAACATTGGTTGTTAATTTGCAATCGGCCAATCCGACTATTAATTGTGCTGGTGATAATACAGGAAGTATAGTTGCCACAGCTCAAGGTGGTTTAGGCAATTATGTCTATACCTTGGAAGACACTTTAGGCAATACAATTGCTGCAGTTCAAAATAGTCCTGGTGTATTTACAGAACTTGTTGCAGGTACTTATGTGGTTGCGGTCGAAAGTGGCGATTGTGCCACCACATCAGCTCCAATAACTATTACAGAACCTGACACACCATTAGAAGTCACCTATAACGTCACTGATGTTTCTTGTTACGGAAGTAATAATGGTTCTATAGAAATTATAGCTACAGGAGGTACAGGAATTATTAAATACGCCATTTCGCCTCAATTAAATCAATTTTTTGAAACTAATATTTTTGAAAACCTTTATCCAGGTACTTATGATGTTATCGTACAAGATGTTATGGGTTGTTATATAACATTTAATTTTACGATTACCGAACCAGCTCCAGTAATTGTCAGCATCGTGCCAGGATCTATATTACCTACACTTTGTGAAGGGGATAATGAAGGAGAATTCAGTATTGACATTTCTGGAGGTACTTTGCCATACAGTGTGAGTTTAGATGCTTATGATGGCCCTTACACCACAGGAACTTCTACACAAACTCAATTTGATTTTACAGGATTAGAAGGTGGAGATCATACTGTTTTTGTAAGAGATGCTATGAGTTGCGAATCGGAATGGAATATCACTTTCCCTGAATCTGTAAAAATTGATCCTGTTGTAAACATAGAATATGCTTGCGAAAATAACCATTCTGTCAATACAGTAACAGTGACAGTAGATGATAGCATTACCAATCCAGCCGATTTGGATTATTCTTTAGATGGAGGTACATATCAAGCAAGTAACATCTTTTTAAATGTAACTCCAGGGAATGACCATTATATTGATGTTCGACATACCAACGGTTGTATCAAAAGAACCGAACTTTTTGATATTTTACAATTTGATCCACTAACCCTTATTTTAACGGAAGGTGGCTTAAACGAAATTATCGCTTTAGTTAGTGGTGGTGCAAGTCCGTATTCGTTTTCACTTAATGATGAAGACCAAGGAAATTCCAATACATTTTTGATAACCGAATCAGGCAATTATACAGTTGTAGTGACTGACAGTAATGGTTGTACAGCTATTGCCAGCATCTATCGTGAATATGTTGGACCTTGCATTCCAGACTATTTTACGCCAAATGGCGATGGCGTTAGTGATGGTTGGGCTCCTGGGTGTGTGGATAACTATCCAAATCTTGAGTTTGACATTTTTGATAGATATGGACGTAAAGTTGGTACCTATCATCAAGGGCAATATTGGGATGGTAGATATAACAATGTTCCATTACCAACTGGAGATTATTGGTATGTTGTAAGACTTAACAGCCCAGAAATTGATAAAGATTTTGTTGGTCATTTTACACTTTACAGATAACTATAACTAAAAAATTAATCACATGAAACAATTAACAACATATATTCTTTTTTTGGTTATCACTTATAGTTATGGCCAAGAGCTAAATTTGCCAACTTGGACACAATATTTAGCCGACAATGATTTTGTAATCTCTCCAACTTATGCAGGAATTGGCGATAATTTGCGTATTAGAGCTAACGGATTGACACAATGGGTTGGTATTAAGGATGCTCCAGAAAACCAAGCTTTGTATGCCGATTTTAGAATTGCTGATCGTTCAGGGGTTGGCGTATCTTTATACAATGACAAAAACGGAAATACTTATCAAAAAGGGGTTAAATTTTCGTTTGCACACCATCTTATCATCGATTATTATACAAAACAATATTTGTCCTTCGGAATTTCATATAATATCAATAGTTTTAGGGTCGATATCAATAATTTTCATCCAACTTACGAAATTCCTATCGTAGATCCGAGTATTACAGATGATAGATCAATTACCAATAACAACTTTGATATTGGCGCTTTGTACAGATTTAAAGGTTTTTATTTTAGTTTTAATGCCAGCAACATCTTAAAAAAGAATACAGACGATTTTATAGGTGCTGAACCCAATCAGCTTTTAAATTATCAAATCTATTCAGGTTTAATCATTCAAAGTCAAACCAACAAAAAGATAGAATTTGAACCTTCTGTGTATTATCAATTATTTGGTAGTGATAAG
Organism: Gelidibacter sp.; assembly: GCA_041391965.1. GTDB lineage: Bacteria > Bacteroidota > Bacteroidia > Flavobacteriales > Flavobacteriaceae > JAWKMZ01. The sequence goes on from JAWKMZ010000003.1 coordinate 30,608, forward strand.
CGGTCAAGTACAGACATTAATTTTAAATACCGACATTATAACAGGTCTGACGATTATTATTGGGTAGGCATTTCGTATAGGTTTCTTAACGACCAGTTTTTTAAACCCTTAAACATTGGTCCTATGGCAGGTATAATGAAATCTAAATTTTATTTTGCTTATTCATATCAAATCACAACCAATGAATTAGCTGGTTATAATTCTGGCACACATATGATTACTGTAGGTGTTGATTTTCTGCAAGGCATCAGTAATTGTGCCTGTGCTAAGAGTCCAGTTCATTAATTATTGGTGTTTGAACTGATGGAGTGTTTTTTTAGCAGTCATTGCTAATATGTTTGAAAAAAGGCATGGATAATATCTTTTGATTTTTTTAATAGAAGATTTGTATTTAGTTTTAAAAGAATAAATTATTGACTATATTTGTATAGTATTGATTAATAGCCAAATTCATTCCAAATTCTATTCATTATTATGAAAACTTGGCTATTTATTTTCGTCTTTATTAGTTTATTTTGTACATCACTATTCGCTCAACTACCAGAACATTATTCAACGGAATTAGTACAAAGCAGTTATTCGCAACCCATGGGAACGCTTTTTAATGCTGATGGCACTAAAATGTTTGTATGGACCTATGCTGGGAAAATATTTGTTTCCAATTGGGATGGAACGCAGTACGTAAAACAAACCGATCCTGTTTTGGATATTTCTGAAGAGGTAGGTGCTTGGAGAGATTTTGGACTTTTAAGCATTGCTTTAGACCCTAATTTTGATACCAATGGACTTGTTTATCTGTTTTATGTGGTTGACAGACATTATTTGTTTAATTATGGTACCTCAAATTATAATGCCAATACAAACACGTACTATCAAGCATCCATAAGTAGAATAACACGGTATCAATTAAATATTAACCAACAACCAATGACTACAGATTATAGCAGTAGGTTTGTGTTGTTGGGTGAAACAAAAGAAACTGGTATTCCACTTTTGTATGAGTCACATGCTGGAGGATGTATGGTTTTTGGGACTGATGGAACATTAATGGTTACAACAGGTGATAATGCAAGTTATAATACGACAGATACAGGAAGTGTAAGCCATACATATTATCAACAAGCTATTAACGATGGTATTTTAAGACCAGAAGAAAATGTTGGTGCTTTAAGAAGTCAAATGCCAACATCACTTTGTGGTAAAATACTAAGGCTCGATCCAGCAACAGGTAATGGTGTTTCGTCCAATCCGTTTTATGATAGCAATAATCCACGTTCACCATTATCTCGTTTTTGGGCAATGGGTTTTAGAAATCCGTTTAGAATGTGTTTAAAACCAGATAGTGGAAGTACTAATCCTGCTGATGCTAATCCAGGAATGTTGTTTGTAGTAGATGTTGGTTGGAATACTTGGGAAGACTTACATATTATAGACAAACCTGCACTTAACGCTGGTTGGCCTTTATATGAAGGACAAAGTAAATTGAATAGTTATTACAATAGTGGAACTACAAACCCAGAAGAAGGCAATCAGCTATTTAAAAATTTATGTGTGCAACCAACCTCGTTTACAGATAATTCAAATCTTGTAGATAGAAGGCATACCCATAGCAGACCAGCAGTAACATGGAGACATGGCACCAATGATGCCAGAGTACCTTGGTTTAGTGGTACCACACCAACCGATCCAAAAGTGGGAGCTTCTGGATCACCAACAACAGGTATTTTATTTAAAGGAAACACAGGAGTTTCTGGTGTTTTTATAACAGGAACAGCTTTTGGAGCGTCTATGCAAAACAAGTATTTGTTTACTGATTATGCTGCCAATTGGATTAATGTTGGTACGTTAAACGCTTCAAACACACCTTGGTTGAGTGATGTGTCTGCTTTTGCACCTGCTAATTTTGGTACAGGAATTGTGCATATGATGCAAGATCCATTAGATGGTTCAGTATATTACACCAATATTTTTGATGGAACTATTCGTCGTTTAAGCTTTTATGATGAAACGCTTAACACTAATAATTTTGATGAAAATTCAATAACATTTTATCCAAATCCAACAAAAGATCAGCTGCATATTTCAGGAATTTCTGATAACTTTCAATTGGATATTTTTAATATTTCTGGACAATTGTTACTTTCAAAAGCATTAAATGGGGATACTAATATTCAACTTTCATTAAGTTCTGGGCTGTATGTAGCTAAAGTTGAGTTAGTGTCTGGACTACATATAATTCGGAAAATTATTGTTAAATAATAACTTTATTAAGGATATAAAAAATCTTACATCATAGGATAATTGGTATAGTTTTTTTGATAGTATGTAACTTTTTAAGCCAAATCACGTCTTATAAATACATCAATCAATTTAAAATCAATTATCATGAGAGAAGATAAACAATTATTAGTCATCACACACTTGAGCCAATTGGTAACTTTAATTACTGGCTTTGGTAGCTTGATTGTGCCATTAATACTTTGGGCAACACAAAAGGAAAAAGTATTTCAAATGGATACACACGGAAAAAACATCATTAATTTTCAACTGAGTTTGATTGTGTATGCCATTATTTGTATCCCTTTGATTTTGCTATTTGGTTTAGGTTTGTTAGGCTTTGTGGTTTTAGGTATTGTAGCTGTTATATGTCCAATAATTAATGCTATAAAAACAAACAATGGCGAAACACCAACCTATCCTTTATCTTTTAATTTTATTAGTTAATTAAGTTTATAAAGATAAAGCAAAACGCTCACTAAAAAGTGAGCGTTTTTTATAAATAAGCGTCTTGATTTTTTGTTTTGTGATTAGTTATTAAGCATCACAGGCATTACAAGCATGGTCACTTGTTCGCCTTCATCCAAACCATCAATTGGAGTTAAAATTCCTGCTCTGTTTGGCAAACTCATTTCTAATTGTACGTCATTTGCACTCAAATTATTCAACATTTCAGTTAAAAAACGTGAATTGAACCCTATTTGCATATCATCACCTTGATAATCACAAGTTAAACGTTCTTCTGCTTTGTTTGAATAATCAATATCTTCAGCAGAAATATTAAGTTCAGCACCAGCAATTTTTAAACGGATTTGATGCGTTGTTTTATTTGAAAAAATACTTACACGACGAACCGAATTTAAAAATTGTGTTCTGTCTATCGTTAACTTATTCGGATTTTCTTTTGGAATAACCGCTTCATAGTTAGGATATTTTCCATCAATCAAACGACACACTAATTCAGAATTTTCAAAAGTGAACCTTGCATTAGAATCATTGTACTCAATAGTAACCGCTTCATCGCTTGCAGCTAAAATTCCTTTTAAAAGATTTAAAGGTTTTTTGGGCATAATGAACTCTGCAACCTGATTGGCTTTAACATCTTCTCGTGTGTATTTTACTAATTTATGAGCATCAGTAGCAACAAAAGTTAAACCTTCTGTTGAAAATTGAAAAAACACACCACTCATTACTGGGCGTAAATCGTCATTTCCAGCAGCAAAAATAGTTTTGCTTATAGCGGTTGCTAAAATATCACCAGAAATGGTTGTTGTACTCGGATTTTCTAAAGTTACTGCTTTTGGAAATTCATTTCCGTCAGCATATGCCAAAGCGTATTTACCATGGCTAGAACTTATCTCAACAGTATTATTGTCTTCAACCACAAAGGTTAATGGTTGTTCTGGAAATGTTTTTAAAGTGTCTAACAGCAATCTTGCTGGTAAAGCAATGCTTCCTTGGCTATTGCTTTCCACCTCAACAGATGATGACATAGTAGTTTCTAAGTCGCTTGCAGAAACTGTAAGCTTTGAATCATTCAATTCAAAAAGGAAATTATCTAAAATAGGTAAGGTGTTAGAATTGTTGATAACACCACCTAATACTTGTAATTGCTTAAGTAAATAGGTACTTGATACGATAAACTTCATGTATGTTTATTTTGTATAGGTTTTAAAAAAGCAAATATATTTTATTAAACTGATAATAGTAAAGGTTATTTATACAATTTTATTAACAGTCTGTATTGTATGATTATGAATGGGACAAATTGTGTTAAATGTTGGTTAATCTGTATAAAAAAAGGTAATTTTACGACCTTATTAATAAAATGTACATGAAAACACAAATTACAAATTACTATTTTACGCTTATTATGGTCTTTTTTGCGTTTAATTTTATGTCAGCACAAACTGCTGAACAAAGAAAGCAAATAAGTGCTACTTATGATCAAGCTAAGCTAACCCAATTAGCAAAAACTTATGCAAAAACTTATGAAACCGATTTAAAAGCTGCAGAAGATTATGCTAAGGCCAATAATTTGCCATTAACTTTTGAAGTTGAGAATGGAGGCGTTGCAAAGTTGCAAAAAGTTTTAGAGGATGGGACTTTAATTTACATGCAAACAAATAATAGAGGTGCAGGTTTTACTGTACGAGCCAATAAGGTTTACACAGGTCCTGCAGGTGGTTTGAATTTGAAAGTTGAAGGACAAGGAATGACCATTGGTGTTTGGGATGGAGGCAAAGTAAGAGCTACACATGAACTATTAGGAACAGATAGAATTGTGCAAATGGATAATGCAACTGTTTTGAGTGATCATGCAACTCATGTTTCTGGTACATTGATAGGCTCTAGTACACCTCAAAGTGGAGCAGCACGAGGGATGGCTTTTAAAGGAAGTTTACAAGCTAATGATTTTGATAATGATTTATCAGAAATGACTACACAATCAGCAGCAGGATTATTAATATCTAGCCATTCATATGGTTATAATGCTGAGAATTTACCACAATATTATTTTGGACGCTATGACAATAAAGCTGCTGCGGAAGATAACTTATTGTATAATGCTCCGTATTATACCGTAGTTGTTTCTGCAGGAAATGATAGAAATGCAGGCTATAATGCAGGAGATGGTGGTTATGATTTATTAACAGACCAAGGTGTTGCAAAAAACAATATTACTGTAGCTGCAGTTAATGAATTGTTAAATTATACAGGAGCTGCTTCAGTGGTAATGTCTGACTTTAGTAGTTGGGGTCCAACGGATGATGGTAGGATTAAACCAGACCTTTCAGCAAAGGGGGTTCATACATTTTCTTCAGTAGCTTCAAGTGACACCTCATATTCTTATTATAATGGTACATCAATGGCAACACCAAGCGTTGCAGGAGCTTTGACTTTATTGCAACAATTGCATAGTGATTTGCATGGTAATTTTATGAAATCTGCAACGCTTAAAGCATTAGCTATACATACTGTAAATGAGGCAGGTCCAAACCCAGGACCTGATTATCAATTTGGATGGGGATTACTTAATATTGAAGGTGGCGCAAAAACACTTTTAAAACAAGGGTTTCAATCTGTTATAGAAGAAAACAATTTACTTACAGGGCACTCTTACTCTAAATCAGTTACAGCTTTAGGGACTGAACCGTTAGTTGTTACCATTGCTTGGACAGATCCAGCAGGTGCTGTACAAGGAACAACTGAAGATGATTTAACGTCCCGATTGGTAAACGATTTAGATCTTAGATTAATAGATGCTGGTGGAACTATTACATATCCTTGGAGATTAAGCCCATTAAGTTTTAGTGGACCAGCAGAAAAAGGAGTTAACAGCATAGATAATGTTGAAAAAGTTGAAATTACTGCACCTGCAGGAAATTATACCATCATTGTAACACACAAAGGAACATTGGTAAATGGTAGTCAAGACTTTTCATTAATTGCAACAGGAATTGATGAATTTGACTTTGCTTTTACACCAGATAATATTTCAAAAACGTTTTGTTCAGATGAAGTAGCAAGTTATTATTTTAATTATCAATCCAATACTGCATATAATGGACCAACGGTTTTAACCGCAACCGGTTTGCCTGCTGGTGCTGTTGCTACTTTTACACCAGCTTCTATTACAGCAGATCAAGACTTTACACTCAATATTAATGGATTAGAAAATGTGACACCTGGTGAATATAATTTTACAGTTACGGCAACCGGACCCTCAGGGTCAAGAAATAAACAACTAACTCTAAAAGTTAATAGTGCTGCTCCTTTAAATAATACATCACTTACTTATCCAAATAATGGAGAGTCTAATGTTTTTGTTTATCCCAACCTAAATTGGACTACAGTTCCTGGTGCTACCGCATATAAAGTTGAAGTATCTCAAGTGTCAGATTTTAGCTCTATTTATTATGAAACTACAACTGCAGAAACCAATGTAAATGTACCAGATTTAGCAAGTAATACACAATATTATTGGAGAGTACAACCTCAAACACTATGTGTTGAAGGAAACTTTACGTCTGCCAATTTTACAACAGAAACTTTATCTTGTTCTACCAACGTTTCAGCAACTGACCTTCCTAAATCAATTGATACAGTGCCAACTGAAGTCACTTCAACTATTAATGTGACTGACGATTTTTTAGTTGGTGATGTTAATGTGACTTTGAATATTAATCACACTTACGTTGCAGATATGACTATTAGTTTGATAAGCCCTTTAGGAACTGAAGTTGTGTTGGTTAGTGGTTCTTGTGGCGAATACAATAATGCCACTGTAACTTTTGATGATACAGCTGCAGATTTTAATTGTTTTGCAGGAACGCCAGCTTTATCAGGTTCTATGAAACCACAAAATTCATTAAGTGCCTTTATAGGTGAGAATTCTGTTGGAAATTGGACGCTAAAAATTGTAGATCCTTACGATGGTGATGGAGGTGCTTTATTAGGGTTTTCACTTCAAATGTGTAGTACAGCTGGACCTTTAAGCATTAATGAGGCTACTGTTGATGGTTTTGCAATATATCCAAATCCTGCTAAAAATTACTTTGAATTTTCATTGTACAATCAACAAGATGATATGTCACTTGCCGTGTATGATATAAATGGACGCTTGCTTATCAACAAAGCATTTGATTTACAAACTCGTAAATTAGTGAATGTAGAAGGTTTATCAAGTGGTGTCTATTTTGTGCAAATTACTAATGGCAATCAAAAAGGAACCAAAAAATTGATAGTTAAGTAAATATCTGAATATAATTTTAAAGCGGCTTCATTTTGTAGCCGCTTTTTTTTATGCGTATTTTTTTCTTCTAAAGTAGTTAAAAACAAATCCAAAAACACCTAATAGAATCAGTGGTAATACAATGTTTATAAATTGCCAAGTGCCTTTAGTATCTTTTACCTTTTGAGTATCTAAAAAAGCAATAGAAACTGCTTTATTGCGAATATTTATCAATCCATCATCGTCTAAAAGATAATTGACAGCATTCAGTAAAAACTCCTTATTGCCAAAGGTTTGTCCAGTCCAACGGTCAAAACCCAATTCTTGAGGTTCGTTTTTAACCACATCATTTTTAATGACATCACCATCAGCAATAATAAGCATTTTGGTTGGGACACTTTCATCTATATCGTTTTTAACTTTAAAAGGTTTAATTCTGTTTTTGTAAACCGAAGTAAACTTACCTTCCAATAAAACTGCTAAATTTTGAGGACCTTTTGTGTATGTTGATGGATCTTTTTCTTTGGTAACAATATCCAGACTAATTTCTTCTGGCACACCTTCCAGTTTTGTCAATTTTGAACTTTGCAGTAAAATGGTTTTTTTGACCTTATTTTTTAGTGTGTCTATCTGACTTGCAAAATCAAATTTTACAGGGTTTAAATTGCTTGTGATAGGATGGTCTGAATTGCCAGTCGCTAAAGGTGAGTAAGGCCATTGTATGGGTTGAAACTGTGCATTGCTGCCATTACCAATAGCCAAAGTTATGGGAGCAGAGTAGAGGTCATTAACAATAACTGGATTGATACGTACTCCATACTTAAAGAAAAAATCGTTCAGGTTAAGATTGCGCATTATAGCAACGCTTTGTCCTACAGCATTGTATAAGCTGTCTTTGTCTATAACAACAGCTTCTGTGAGCCAAATGCTTTTACCACCATTCATGGTATATTGGTCTAAAACCAATTTTTCATCTTCAGTAAAAGCTTCTGTTGGTTTTGCTGCAATAATTAAATCGAAGGTATTAAGTTGGTCTAATGTTTTTTGAGGATTTTTAGCTACACTATCTAAGGTAAAAGGTGCAATATTGTAATGTTCTCTTAAGGATAAAATAAAATCTTCAAGGTTTCTGCCTTTCATTCTGCCATTAGCTCCAATATCGTCCAATTCGCCATTACCTTTTAAAAAGGCTATTTTTTTACTTTTTGGAGTGACCAGTTTTTTAAAGCCATCGGCAAAGGCATATTCTAAATGTTGAATGGAGTTGGTTACTAACTCTTGTTGTGTGGTACCAATTTTATTTTTAATAAGCGAAATTTTGACTGTTTGGTCATTATAACTTGCTAAAGCCCAAGGAAAAATGAGCTCTTGCGATGATTTTCCGTTTTCATTAACACTGAGTTGTAAAGGTTCTAAACCGCGTTTTACAAGCTGTTGAATGTTATTATCACGTGTGTTTTCATCAGCTATCGGATTGATAAAATTAAATTTTATTTGAGAATTATGTATTGAAAATTCTTCAAGTAGTTGCTGAGTTTCATCGTGTAAGCGTCTAAATTCTGAAGGAAAATTGCCTTCTAAAAACACATCAACAACAATAGGTGAGTTAACAGTTTTTAAGGTGTTTAAAGCAGCTTCTGATAAGGTATAACGATGGTCTTTTGTCAAATCAAAGCGCTTGTAAACATGACTTCCAATCCAGTTAACTGCTACAATGGCAAGTAATAAGAGTACAATTTTTAGGCTATTTGGTTTGTTTTTTAGCATCAAAAGTAATTTTTTCTTGATAGGTATTGATTTTTATAACTTTATCATTTTTAAAAATGAGTTCCATACATTCTTTTTGCTCGTTTAAAGCACCAGGTTTTAAACCTAAAGCATAGTTCCATTTATTGGCATCGTGGTCTTTTATGCTATCATTCCAACTCAGCCATTCATACGTACCTAATAATTGCTTCACGTCGTTTTTTGTAGCACCTATTAAAGTGTCAGAGCTCATGATGTTGTCAGACATTTCATAACGTAATTGTGGCGCTTCAGTCCAAGCTTCAGAATTAAAATATTTTTGATGATGATAGCTACTAAAAATATTAATTAAAGGGTATATGATGTAAAAGTATGTAATAGGTGTTAGTATCAAACTTAACAAAAAGGTAAGCCACTTACGCTTATCGATGGTTTTTACAAAAAGAAAGACTAAACTAAAGGTAAGCAGCAATAAAATAACGAGTGTTGGCGTGATAATCATCTTATTTTTTTTGAATATTTAATTGTGTCAATACGATAAAAAAGAGCGAAATACTTACAAAATACAGCATATCTCTTGTGTCCAAAACACCTCTACCAATACTTTTAAAATGGTAATCCATTCCTAATTTTTCTAAATATAAAGCATCGCCAAACAGTTTATATTCTGATAACCCTTCAAATCCAAAATAAAAAAAGAAGCAAATAAACACTGCAATCATAAATGCAACGATTTGATTGTCGGACAAGGTAGAAGCAAAGACACCAATAGCAGTATAAGCTGCTACTAAAAAGAGCAATCCAATGTATGATGCAGTAATACTTCCTACATCTAAACTGCCATCAACGGCTTCTAATTTGCTTAAGGCTAAAACATAAAGTAATGTTGGTAATAAAGCGATGATAATTAGGATAAAAGCGCCAAAATACTTGCCTAATACAATTTGCAAATGACTAATGGGTTTGGTTAGCAATAATTCTAATGTGCCTTGTTTTTTCTCATCTGAAAAACTGCGCATAGTTACAGCTGGAATCAAGAAAATCAAAATCCAAGGTGCTAAAATAAAAAAGGAAGACAAATCAGCAAAACCATTGTCTATAATATTAAAATCGCCTTTAAAAAGCCATAAAAACAACCCATTAAGCAGTAAAAAAACGGCAATTACCAAATAGCCTATGGTGGAGGCAAAAAAGGATTGAATTTCTTTTTTTAAGATGGCAAACATAGAATTAAATTAAAAATTAAGAATGAAAAACTATACATGACAACCTTTCATTATTTATTATTCATTATCATTGAAGTGAAACTATTTTATCCACACTCCAAGCTTCAGGTTTTGCATTAAACAATGGTTTGGTTTGTGCCCAAACGCTTTTAAACAAGTCAGAATGTCTGTAATGCTCTAAATCTTCTTCAGTATTCCAAAAACTATACGTAAAAAACACATTGGTATTGTGTTTGTCTCTGTAAAGTTCTAAAAATTTACAACCTTCAAAATTTCGAATGTCCTGTTTTTTTGCCTCAAAATTTGAAAGAAAGTCCTCAATTTTATCAGGATTAAAACTCATTTTTACAATACGTACAAACATCTTTTTGTTTATGTGAAATTAACGGTAACAGTGTCGCGCATTTGCAAACCCATCAAGGTTGATGCACTTCCAACGGTTGTATTGTTGCTTTTGTACATAGCAATCTCAAGATAGCCAGACGAATTGAAAACGACCAACCCTTTTCCTTCGTCCTGTCGTTTATCTTCCTCTATCTCAAAGTTAACAATATCGCTATACTTATTATAAATCTCTCTGAATTTATAACTCCTTGCCGAAACTTCAAAAGTTCGTCCTTTATGAAGTTGTTCAAAAAACTTGCGTTTTATATTGGTAACCACATTGCCATAATTGTCAATATAAATGACATTTCCTATAATTTGTGATTGCTCATCGTTTACCAACGGAAGCATGTTTCTTATAGGTTTAATAGATGCAATAGTCTTACCAATTACATCCAAAGTGCCACCACGAGCAATGTGGCAAGCTACTTTAACAAACACATCGAGCACTGGAAAGTTGGTTTCTATTTTATCATGGATATTGATTTCTACTATTTTTTCTGCAGCAATTTCGGCACAAATCATACTCATAATGCCATTATTGGCACAAATAAAATAATGATCGTCCAATTTTATAGCAATATGCTTATTTTCTGGATTGAGTTCAGAATCAATACCAATTAAATGAATAGTGCCTTTAGGAAAACTGCTATAGGCATTTTGAATGATATAGGCGGCTTCTGGGACATTAAATGGAGAAACCGAGTGTGAGATATCAACAATTTTTACGTCGTCAAGCTCACTATAAATGGCGCCTTTTATAGCACCAGCAAAGTGATCTTTTTCCCCAAAATCAGTAGTTAACGTTATAATTGCCATTGATAAATTGATGCCGTTTTTTGTTTTAAATGATGAAAAATCATGCTGTTGAAAACTAGTTATATTTTAAACAGCATAAGGAAACTTATTATAAAATTTTTCAATTAGATTTGTAACTATAACCTAAAAAATAACCTTATTTAGTTTCCACACAAAACTAATAAAACTAAATAGATTAATGTATTAAATCCTGTAGCTTTTGAACGAACTTATTATTGAATTAGAAGAAATAACACCAAAAGAATTTTTTGGAGCACAAAATGTCAACATTGAACTTCTTAAAAAATACTTTCCTAAATTAAAAATTGTAGCAAGAGGCAATAAAATTACGGCCTTTGGTGATGAAGATTTACTCGAAGAATTTGATAAACGTATGACCATGCTGACAGATCACTTTGTAAAATACAATAAACTGGATGAAAATGTCATAGAGCGAGTGCTTACAAGTCAAAGTAGCGAAGACTATACTACCTCTGAAAAAAGCAGTGAAGTGATTGTTCATGGTGTTGGTGGAAAACTCATCAAAGCCCAAACCCTTAACCAACGAAAATTGGTAGAAAGTATGCGTCATAATGATATGGTGTTTGCTATAGGTCCTGCAGGAACTGGTAAAACCTATACAGGTGTTGCTTTGGCTGTTCAAGCCTTGAAAAATAAAGAAGTCAAACGTATTATTTTGACACGTCCAGCGGTAGAAGCTGGAGAAAATTTAGGGTTTTTACCTGGCGATTTAAAAGAAAAACTCGACCCATATATGCAACCTTTGTATGATGCGCTTCGCGATATGATTCCTGCTGAAAAACTAACAACTTTAATTGAAAATGGCACCATACAAATTGCGCCTTTAGCATTTATGCGTGGTCGTACCTTGGATAATGCGTTTGTGATTTTAGATGAAGGTCAAAACACGACACATAATCAAATGAAGATGTTTTTGACACGTATGGGAAAGAATGCCAAATTCTTATTAACAGGTGATCCAGGTCAGATTGATTTGCCACGACGTACCATTTCAGGACTTAAAGAAGTTTTGTTAATTCTTAAAAATGTGGAAGGAGTTGGTATGGTTTTCTTAGACGAAAAAGACGTTATCAGACATAAACTTGTCAAGAAAATTATTGAAGCCTATAAAGGAATTGAAAATAGAGAATAATCAGTTTTCAACAAACAAAATTATAAATAAAACATAAGTAGAGTATTCGTGATCAATCAAACAATAACAGCTACCAATTTTAAGTTCCCAAATCAAAAAAGTGTTTATAAAGGGAAAGTTAGAGAGGTTTATAATATCAATGACGAACAGCTTGTCATGATTGCAACAGACCGTTTAAGCGCATTTGATGTGGTAATGCCCAAAGGAATTCCTTTTAAAGGGCAAATTCTGAATCAAATTGCTACCAATATGATGAAAGCGACTGAAGATTTAGTGCCTAATTGGTTAACAGCAACACCAGACCCAAATGTAGCTGTTGGGCATTTGTGTGACCCTTTTAAGGTAGAAATGGTCATTCGTGGTTACATGTCTGGTCATGCGGCACGCGAATACAAATTAGGCAAACGTGTGCTTTGTGGTGTGACACTTCCTGAAGGTTTAAAAGAAAACGATCAATTCACAAACCCAATTATCACACCAGCTACCAAAGCAGAAATGGGTAATCATGATGAAGATATTTCTCGTGAAGCTATTTTAGAAAGAGGTATTGTATCGGAAGCCGACTATTTAGTTTTGGAAGATTATACTCAAAAATTATTCAAAAGAGGTTCAGAAATTGCCGCTTCAAGAGGTTTAATTCTTGTGGATACTAAATATGAATTTGGAAAAACCAAAGAAGGTAAAATTGTATTGATTGATGAGATTCACACACCAGATTCCTCGCGTTATTTTTATGCAGATGGCTATCAAGAACGCCAAAATAGAGGCGAAGCCCAAAAGCAATTGTCTAAAGAATTTGTACGTCAATGGTTAATTAGTAATGGTTTTCAAGGATTAGAAGGGCAAAAGGTGCCTTTTATGAGCGATGATTATATTGCAACAGTATCTGAACGTTATATTGAATTGTATGAAAACATTACAGGCGAGCCATTTATAAAAGCAGAGGTATCAAATATTCAAGAGCGTATCAAAACCAACGTCGAACAATACTTAGCTGCCACTATTTAAGAAATATTATCTGTTTTTGGGGTTTTGACCAAATGTAAAAAACGTCTTAGATGCTTGTATATAAAAGCATTCGTTTTGCCTTCATAAAATACAATGACACAGACACTAATCATAAAGATTATAGCACCAATAATGGCTTGCCAAGGGTCTAATGATTTGTCTAAAAAGCGCTTTAGTCCAAAGCCTGTAAAACTACCATAAATGATGATAAAATGTACCACATAAATTGATAAAGTCTTCTCGCCAATTTTTGTAATTATGGATTGTTTTAAATAGGATTCAAAGGTGTAAAAAAGGGCAAATAGCAACAGTACATTTCCTAATCTTGTAAACAGATAATTATAATCAGCGCTTTGTTCAAATAGTTTTATATCAAACAGATATGATAATTGATGTAAAGCATAAGATGAAAAGTAAATAAGAAACAATCCTACAACTACAAACCCAGAAATTACCATTGGTTTAAAACGATATTTTTGACCATATTTAAAAAAAAGTGTTGCTATAAAACCACCATATGCCATATAGCCAAACCAAGGTAAAATAGTAAATACAGAACCGTTGGCTAAAGTCATCCAGTTAGCAAAAAATAGTGGAATATTTTCAAGAGTAATGGTTCTGTAAAGGGGTTCTGAGACAAAACAAATAAAGCCTAATACAAATAATAAAACAGCAAGAATAGTGCTGCTTTTTCTTGAAATCAAATAAAGGCATACAATTAAAATAAGCGACAAACCAATACATTGTAACACATCAACCGCTAAGAGGGATGGGTTAAAATAACCACTCAACCAATCTTTTAATGAAAGCCGCAAAAGGTAACCAATACCAATAAGCATCAAGCCTCTTGTCAAACCTTTACGAATACGTTTTTGGTCATCACCTTTGGCATTTGCTTTTAACAGTAAATATAAAAAAACCAATCCAGAAATGGTAAAAAATACAGGAGCCGTAATTCCTCTAAAATAAGACCAAACATTAAAAGCAGTATAGCTTGTATCTTTATAAACTGGCTTTATAAGGGTATCAATAAAGTGTCCTTGAAGCATCATTAAAATGGCAAAGGCTCTTACAGTATCAATAAAAAATAATCGGTTGGTTTTCAATCTTACAGTTACTTCTATAAATTAAAGATACTGTTAATATTGAAAATGATAAATTATTTTTTTGATAATATGTTTTATTGTAGTCTAATCTTTTGATGCACAACAAAAAACAAATGACAACTTTGTAAGATTTTCATTTAGAGTTTAAGATATATTCATAAATTGCAGTTCAACTTATGTACCTATGGAAGAGTTTGTAAAAGAGTTTTCATCTTTTGTTTGGGGTTTGCCTTTGGTAATTTTGCTTATTGGTGGTGGCTTATATCTTTTGATTCGCTCTAAATTTTTACCTTTTACCTTCTTTGGGCACGCCATTCAGGTACTAAGAGGAAAATATGACGACCCAAACGATCCTGGTGAAATTTCTCATTTTAAAGCATTATCTACAGCTTTGGCTTCAACCATTGGTATGGGCAATATTGCTGGTGTTGCTTTAGCAATCGCGATAGGTGGTCCTGGTGCTATGTTTTGGATGTGGATAAGTGCTATTGTAGGCATGTCAACCAAGTTTTTTACCTCCAGTTTAGCAATCATGTATCGAGGTAAAGATAGCAAAGGAAACATACAAGGTGGTCCAATGTATTTCATTATGGAAGGTTTGGGCAAACGTTGGAAGCCAATGGCGGTTATGTTTAGTGTTTTTGGGCTGATGGGTGCTTTGCCTGTAGTTAATGTCAATCAACTTACTCAGGCTATTAACGATATTGTTTTGCAACCAAATGGAATTGAGGTTGGTTTGACTTCTAATCTGTACATTGCTGCTGTTTTAGTAGCGATGACTTCTATTGTTATTTTTGGCGGACTTAAAAGTGTCAGTAATACGGCTTCAAAAATGGTGCCTTCAATGGTATTATTGTATTTTGTTTTGGTACTGATTATCTTGATACTCCACATTAATGTCGTGCCAAAATACTTAGGAATGATTTTTACAGATGCATTTACAGCTAACAATTATAAGGGAAGTCCGTTTTTAGGAGGCGCTTTGGGTGCTTTAGTGTTATTGGGCATTCGGCGTGGTGCATTTTCCAATGAAGCGGGTATTGGTACAGCTCCATTGGCACATGGTGCTGCTAAAACCGATGAACCTATTCGTGAAGGGCTGGTGGCAATGTTAGGACCTGTTATTGATACTTTGGTAGTGTGTACCTTAACAGCTTTGGCAATTTTGGTAACAGGAGTTTGGCAAACTACTTCCGATAATGGTGTGACTTTAACCGCATCAGCATTTGAAAGTGCTATGCCTGGAATAGGAAAGTATTTATTAATGGTCTGTGTATGTATATTTAGCATTTCTTCCTTGTTTTCTTATTCTTATTATGGTTCTAAGTGCATGTCCTTTTTAGTTGGAGCCGATAAACAACAATATTATTTATACTTTTACATTGCAAGTATTATTATGGCTGCTACTGCGCCTTTTAGTATAATGATTAATTTTATTGATGGTGTTTTTGCCCTTATGGCAATTCCTACAATGACAGCTACCCTTATAATGGCACCAAGAGTAGTAAAAGAAATAAAGGCATATAAACAGCGTCTTAAAGTTTCCTGAATTAAAAAATAGTTGGCAATGTTAATTAGATAATACGGAGCAAAACAATTTTTCTTTCCCAATTAGAAACCTTAAATTGTGGTTTTAAATAAGTGAATAAACAAGGGTGTAACACATAGCAAAAATGAGTAATTATCATATCAAGCACTTAGAAGAATACTATCAAGTCTATAGAAAATCAATTAGAGAACCAGAAAATTTCTGGGAAGAGGTAGCAGAAGAACACTTCCTTTGGCGAAAAAAATGGCATAATGTTCTTAGTTGGAATTTTACAAAACCGGAAGTCAAATGGTTTGAAGGTGCAAAGCTAAACATTACTGAAAATTGTATAGACCGTCATCTTGCAACACGTGGCAATAAAACAGCTATTATTTTTGAACCCAACAATCCAGAAGAGGCAGCTCAACATATTAGCTATCAACAATTGTATGAACGTGTCAATCAATTTGCTAACGTTCTTAAAGCCCAAGGCATAAAAAAAGGAGATCGTGTATGTATTTATGTACCTATGATACCCGAATTAGCATTGGCTGTTTTGGCATGTGCACGTATTGGTGCTGTTCATAATGTGGTGTTTGCAGGTTTTTCAGCTAATGCTTTAGCAACTCGCATTAATGATTCGGATTGCAAAATGGTTATTACAGCCGATGGGTCTTATCGTGGTGCAAAATCTATCGATCTTAAAGAGATTGTTGATGAAGCTTTAAAAGATTGTCCAAACGTTAAAACTGTGTTGGTTGCCAAACGCACTAATACAAATGTTCATATGGAATCTGGTCGTGACCATTGGTTACAACCCTTGCTTAATGCAGCTTCTAAAGAAGCAAAAGCAGAAATCATGGATGCTGAAGACCCTCTGTTTATTTTATACACCTCAGGTTCTACAGGGCAACCCAAAGGGATGGTGCATACCACTGCAGGTTATATGGTGTACACGGCTTATACCTTTAAAAATATTTTTCAATATCGAGAAGCAGAAGTGTATTGGTGTACGGCCGATATTGGTTGGATTACAGGACATAGTTATATCCTTTATGGACCCTTAGCCAATGGTGCTACAACAGTATTGTTTGAAGGTGTCCCACATTATCCTGATTTTGGACGTTTTTGGCAAATTATTGATAAACATAAAGTCAATCAATTTTATACAGCGCCAACTGCTATTCGTGCTTTAGCAAAACAAGGAACTGCCTTAGTGGAGCTGCATGACCTCAGTTCTTTAAAAGTGTTGGGTTCTGTTGGTGAGCCTATTAATGAAGAGGCTTGGCATTGGTACAATGATAATGTAGGCAAGCGCAAAAGTCCTATTGTGGACACGTGGTGGCAAACCGAAACGGGTGGTATTATGATTTCACCCATTCCGTTTGTTACACCAACAAAACCAACCTATGCAACCTTGCCTTTTATTGGAATTCAACCTGCATTGATGAGCGAAACAGGTAAAGAGTTGAAAGGAAATCAGGTAGAAGGACGGTTGTGCATCAAATTTCCTTGGCCTGGAATGGCACGGACTATTTGGGGCAACCATCAACGTTATAAAGACACCTATTTTACCGCTTTTAAAAACATGTATTTTAGTGGTGATGGAGCTCTTCGTGATGAAGTAGGATATTACCGCATTACAGGACGTGTGGATGATGTCATTATCGTATCTGGTCATAATCTTGGTACAGCACCTATTGAAGATGTTATTAACGAGCATCCTGCAGTTGCAGAGTCTGCTATTGTTGGTTTTCCACATGATATAAAAGGAAGTGCTTTATATGCTTTTATCACGTTAAAAGATACAGGCGAAGGACGAAACCAAGACAATCTTCGTATTGAAATTAATCAACTTATTTCTGAGCGTATTGGTCCTATTGCTAAGCTTGATAAAATGCAATTTACCCAAGGGTTACCTAAAACACGTAGTGGTAAAATTATGCGACGCATCCTTCGTAAAATTGCTGAAAAAGACAATAATATTGGTGATACGAGTACACTCTTAAATCCTGAATGTGTTAAGGATATACAAGACAATGCACAGTAGTAATTAATAAGAGTTTCTAACATACAATTTTAAATCCGTTAAAATGAATTCTGCTATTTCTGTTGAAGACAAACTTAAAGAACGTATCAAAGAACTTACTTGTCTTTATAAGGTAAGCTCTTATATAGCCAATAGCAATATTTATGACCTAAAGCCAACATTTCAAGCAATTGCTGTAAGTTTGAAGGAAGCCATTAGGTATAGTGATGAAGCATTTGTAGAAATTAACTTAAAAGAAGCAACCATAACAACGGGTCAGCAATCTAAAGATAATGTCTATATTCTCTCAGCTATTAAAGTGTTTAATGCTACTGGTGGCACAATAAAAATAGGATATCCTAAATTGAAATACACTCAAAATGCCTTTTTGGAAGAAGAAAAACAATTAGTCAATAAATTAGCTTTAGAAATTGGTAATTTGTTGGAGCGAAAGCAAATTATTGAAAATGAAGAAGCAACCAAGCGTCAAATGGAGCGCGCAGACCGTTTAGGTATTTTAGGCGAGATTACGGCAGGAATAGCACATGAACTCAATACGCCTTTAGCTAATATTTTGGGTTTTACGGAGCTTCTCAAAGAACGGTTTGCGGATAATGATCAAGTGCTTAAAGACCTCGAAAAAATCATGCACAGTGCAATTTATTCAAGAGAAGTGGTAAAAAAACTGATGTTCTTTTCTTGCGAGATGCCACAACAAATGGAACGTGCAGACATCGTGCCTATTATTAAAAATGCCATTCAATTATTAAACCCTAATTTCGCTAAAAAGAACTTACAAGTACAATTGCATTTTAACCAAGAAGCATTATTTTTAAAAGTTGATACCATACAACTCACTCAGGTTATCTTTAATTTGGTTATCAACGCTATTTATTTTTCACCACAAAATGGTCGTATTACCATCGATGTAAACGATGAAGTAAAAAATATTGTTCTTAAAATTTCTGATGAAGGTTCTGGGATTCCTTCAGACAAAGCAGAGCATATTTTTAATCCCTTTTATACAAGCAAACCCATAGGCGAAGGCTCTGGCCTTGGGCTAAGTGTGGTTCATGGAATTATAAAAAGCCATAAAGGCTCAATTGGTCATCAGCCTAATACACCAAAAGGTACTATCTTTACCATTACATTTCCTAAATCCTAATAATGGCATTACACAAGGAGAACATATTAATTGTTGATGATGATATTCATATTCTGGAACTGATTCAGAGGCATTTACAATCGTTAGACTACCATACGTATAAAGCAGTATCAGTAAAAGAAGCACTTGCCATTTTGCAAGGTAATACCATCGATTTGCTAATCACCGACCTCCAGATGCCTGGAGTAGATGGACTTCAATTGGTAAAATATGTTTCTGAGCATTTTCCCGAAATCCCTAAATTGGTGGTTACAGGCTATCCGTCAGTTGATGGTGCTTTGCAAGCCATGAAATCGGGTGTGATGGAGTATCTAACAAAGCCATTTACAAAAGATGAACTTAAAAACGCAGTTTTCAAATCATTAAAAAAGAGAATTGTACAATCAGATAATTCCAAAGCAACATTAAACCAGTCGAGTGGTTTTGGTGAACTCATAGGTAAGTCTGTTGCTATGCAAAAAGTAACTGAAATTATTGATCGCGTTAAAGACAACAGAGCAACCGTTTTTATTTCTGGCGAAAGTGGTACAGGTAAAGAACTGGTAGCACGTGCCATTCATTATATGGGCAAGTTTGCGGCTGCACCTTTTGTAGCGGTTAATTGTGGCGCCATTCCTGAAAACCTTTTAGAAGCAGAGTTGTTTGGTTATACCAAAGGAGCGTTTACTGGTGCTAATGATAACCGAAGTGGCTTTTTTCAAGCGGCTCACAAAGGGACGTTGTTTTTAGATGAAATTGGCAATGCGTCTATGGCAACCCAGTTGCGCCTTTTAAGGGTATTACAAGAAAAAGAAGTGACCAGAGTCGGCTCTCAAAAAGTAGAAAAAGTAGAGCTAAGAGTCATCGCAGCGACCAATGTAGATTTGCAGGAGCTTATTAAGAAAGGACATTTTAGAGAAGATTTGTATTATCGTCTTACTGTGGTTCAAATAACAGTACCACCTCTTAGAGAGCGTTTGTCGGATGTCTCGTTGTTGGTAGATAAGTTTTTGTTTAAATACGGTGTCGAGTATAAAGACCGACTGATAAAAATAACTCCTGAAGCCTTAGCTATATTAGAACGTTACAATTGGCCTGGAAATATCAGAGAGTTAGAAAATTGTATCCAACGCGCAGTTATTATGTGCGATAAACAAATAGATGTTAAAGATTTGCCACAACATCTTAAATACCAAATAGAGTTTCCAGAAAACCAAGAACTCATTTCTTTAAAAGAAGCCGAAAGACAACATATTCTTAAAGTCTTGCAAGCAACTAACAATAACAAAACTAAAGCAGCCGAAATTCTTCAAATAGACCGCAAAACCCTTCGCGATAAAATCAAATAAGAATCAACTGGGTAATTTTTATCCAGTTGAGGAATATCGTTCCATTCGGTTTATGTAGCTGTTTCTTATTTTTAATAAATAAACTACTGATTATCAATGTTTAATAAATTTAATCATACTAAATGATCAGGTTCTGGCATGCCTATTGCCAATAATGGCATAGTATAAATATAATTTTTATGAAACATTCAGAACATACCTTATGTACATCCTGTAGGTACCAAATGGACTGTAGTCTAACTACCGACAAAAGTTTTATTTGGTCGTGCAGTGAGTATGATGATAGCAGGGCATTAAACCAAAACCCTCAAGAAAAAATAGTAACAAAACAAGGCAATTTTGCAATTGCTGAGAGCGAATTAAATTTTGTATAAACAACAAACCCATGACTTTAACAAAAGAATTGAAACAAAAACAGCCTGCCAAACAAGGCATGCTAGAAAATGTTATGAAACAGTTTAATACTGCAGCAAAACAAACAAATTTAAACCCAAACGTTAAAAAAATACTCGAAGTTACCAATAATGAATTAATTATTCATTTCCCTGTTCGTATGGACAATGGTGAAGTAGAGATTTTTAAAGGATATCGTGTTCAACATAACAACGCATTAGGTCCATACAAAGGTGGCTTGCGTTACCATCCAACTATTGATATTGATGCCGTTAAAGCATTAGCGATGTGGATGACTTGGAAAACGTCCTTAGCAGGCTTGCCTTATGGTGGTGCCAAAGGAGGTATTCAAATGGACCCTAAAAAATACTCTACCGCCGAACTAGAGCGTATTACAAGACGTTTTACCTATGCTTTAGGCGATAATATCGGTCCTGAACACGATATTCCTGCACCTGATGTTAATACGAATGCTCAAACAATGGCGTGGATTGCTGATACTTATATGTCCACAAAAACACCTACAGAACGTTCTAAAAACCAACATGTGGTTACTGGTAAACCTGTAGGTTCTGGTGGACTTGAAGGTCGAGATAGAGCTACAGGTTTTGGAGTGTTCCTTTCAATTAAATATTGGGCTGAACACAAAAATATGGACCTAAAAAACAAAACCTTTATTGTGCAAGGTTTTGGTAACGTAGGCTATTGGGCTGCTCACTTTTTAGAACAAGCAGGTGCTAAAATGGTAGGTGTACAAGATGCTTTTGGTACTATTGCTAACCAAGACGGGCTTGCTGTAGAAGACGTTTTTAGTTATGCACAACAACATAATGGAAGTTTTGTTGGGTTCCCTGGCTCAAATGAAGTTGCCAAAGAGGTCTTTTTTTCCCTAAATTGTGATATCTGCATTCCCGCAGCATTGGGCAATCAAATTACGGCTAACAATGCTTTAGATATCAAAGCCTTTTTAATAGCAGAAGGCGCTAATGGGCCTACAACCGTTGAAGCAGAAAAGATTTTGCTTAAACGTGGTATTGAAATTATTCCAGACATATTATGTAACTCTGGTGGCGTGATTGGAAGCTATTTTGAATGGCTTCAAAACAGAAATGGAGAGCTTTGGGAACTTGATGAAATCCTTTTTAAAATTGATAAAAAAATTAAAGAAGTTTTTAAAAGGGTGTTGAACACCTCAGAGACTCAGTCTATTGATATGCGCACTGCCGCTTATGTTATTGCTATTGAGCGTATTGAAAAAGCTTACATACAACGCGGTATTTTTCCTTAATTATTTAAAACAACAACAATTATGAAATATGGTAACCTTATATTAGAGAAAAGAGAATATGTTGACATCAAAAGAGTGTTAAACCTTGCTGGTAATTATAAAGACCAAGTGCAAAAATATTCAGTAGAAAAGTTGACTAAAGAGCTTGAAACTGCTTTAATCTTAGATGAAAAAGAGGTAGCGGATGATATTATCAGACTCAATTCAGAAGTTACCATAGCAACAAATGATGGTTGGCAGCATACTTTTCAGGTTGTTTTGCCTACGGAAAGCAATGCGGCACAAAAAAAAGTGTCCGTATTGCTGCCTATGGGCGCTGCAGTAATTGGATATGCCACAGGCGATAGCATCCAATGGAAGTTTCCAGGGGGCGAAAAAACGATTGACATTCTCAAAGTAAAACAAAATAATACAATTAATTTAAACATAGCATGATGGAACTAGTAACACCTCTCAACCTCAATACGGATAGTGAGATTGTAAAAAAGCAAATGGAACGTGAAATTCAATTGTGGATTGAACAACTGGACTATGTATCATTAGAAGCAGATCGATTAGCTAAAATTGCCTCTAATAAAATAGGCGATAAAGAAATACGAGACGCTTTATTAGATAAGATTAATGATAACATCATACTTAGTAATGAGTTGTATTCACACCGTAATTCTTTAATTAATTACAGTGAATGTGATGAGTTGGAATGCGATTTGTATTATATAGAGCTTCATCAAAAAGTATGTCAAAAATACTTAAGACATATCCAAGAGTATCGCGAACTTAAAGAACATGTTTATTTACAACTGCTCATGTAACTATTCATATATTAACTATAATTAATTTGGTAGAGCAAAGACCATAGTTGAAAAGCTATGGTCTTATTTTTTTATATAACTTAAATGTTTGCAACAATTTAAGCTTGTAACAAATAATCAATAAAGTATAAGCAATTGGTGTAGCACTAAATCTATACAAAACAGCCACACCTAACAAGCATCCATAACTCTTAGCTGGCTAAAGCAATTTCCCTGTTAAAAATAAAGCAGCTACCGAAAAATAAATAATAAGTCCTGTAACATCAACTAAGGTTGCAACAAATGGTGCAGAAGCTGTTGCAGGATCAAGACCTATTCTTCGTAAAATAAAAGGAATTATGGACCCAGATAAAGTACCCCAAAGCACAATAAAAACTAAGGAAACGGAAACACTTAAGGCAACTAAAAACCAATAAGGGCCATAATCATAAATGCCTGTTTTTTGCCAAATAAGTATTCGTATAAACCCAATAAACCCTAAGATACCACCTAATAACAGACCCGAAAGTATTTCCTTACGCATCACGTGCCACCAGTCGTTTAAATGTAATTCTCGTAATGCCATGGCTCTAATAATAAGTGATGCTGCCTGCGACCCTGTATTTCCACCACTCGAAATGATAAGAGGTACAAATAACGCAAGCACAACAGCTTTTTCAATTTCTGTTTCAAAATACCCCATAGCTGAAGCGGTTAACATTTCACCAAAAAATAAAATGACCAACCAACCAGCTCTCTTTTTTACCAACGCAATTAATGGCGTTTTTGTATAAGATAAATCCAAACCTTCAACACCACCAAATTTTTGAATATCTTCCGTATCTCTTTCTTTTATCTTGTCTAAAATGTCATCAAAAGTTACAATACCTGCCAAGGTGTTTTTATCTGTAATAATGGGCAGCGCAGACCTATCGTATTTATCAAAGGTGTTAAAGGCAACTTCAATATTGGTGGTGGCTCTAATGGCAATAAATTCTTTGTCCATCAAGTCCAATATTTTAGTCTCTGGTTCAGCCATCAGCAGTTCTCCAATCCGTAAATCATCTATCAATTTGTTTTCTTTTGTCACCACATAGATAAAGTTAAGGGTCTCAGCTTTTTTACCGTGTTTCTTTATATGATCTAATACTTTTTTAACAGTCCAATCAGGATGTGCCTGAATGTAATTTGGAGTCATTAATCTTGCAATACTATCCTTATGGTAACCAATAAGATTAAGTGCAATATTCTTTTCTTTATCTTCTAACAGATTTACTAATTGTTTGATAATCTCATCCGGAAAATTTTCAAATAACCGTGTTCTATCATCAGGATTCATGGTATTGATGAGTTCTGCACGTTCTACATTTCCTAAGTTTTTAATAATCTCTTCTTTAATAGGATCATCAAAATAGCTAAAGACTTCTGTTTTGTTGTCTGTAAGCATTAAATAGGAAATGTATCTATCTTTGCTTTCTAATTTTGAGAGCTGCTCTGCAATATCAGCAGGATGTTGATCTTCTATAGTAATCATGTCATTAATTCAAAAGCGAAGTAAACTTATTTAATCACAAGCTTCAAAAAGCCTTACAAAATTAAGGTATTTTGTTATTTAAAAATGGTCTTACCATTTATATTTGCCATTTTTAAGAAAGGATACAGTAAGCAGCTAAAAACACAACCTAACACCTCAAAAACTCACAGCACAAGCCCATTAAAGTTTATTTTTAACTCTAAAGGTATAGCTCGACACCAAGTCAGTGCCTATATACAAATGCACATCATACAACCCTGAACTCTCAAAAGCGTATTTTATACTCAAGGAGCTGTCTTTAATGCTGATGTCTTTTGGATGTACTTTTTCACTCCTGTTGCCACTGTCAATCAGCAGACTTATAGCTTCAGGTGCTACAGGCTTAAGGAGTTCACATTTAAAAGTAACCATGTCATGCTTTTGTATGGTATTGTGCAGTTTTGTAGGCTCTGAATATGTACTAAGGTTGGTATAGGTCTTACCGTAAAACACAGGCGCTTCCAAAAAGCTTTCAAAAGTTGGAGCATCGTTTTCAATGAGCAGCCATTTTTTATCAATAGGGAAGTGGTTAATAGCAAAAAGCTTTGGCTTTGGCAAAAAGAATCCGTCATTATAGTTAAACTCAAACAGATGGGTTGTTGCATTGGGAGTACCGCTGGCCCAAGTAGGGTCGCACAAATACCATTTCCCATTTAGCTTTACAGCATTCCACGAGTGGTTAGGCACATCTAATGTTGCAATGTTGGTAGTGCTTGTTCTAGCATAGCCTTGTACCACTTCACACTCAATGTCAGCTAAGTTAGAAAGCTCTTTTACAAGATAGGCATAACCTGTACATATCGTTCTGTGCTTTTTTAAAAGCGTTTTAAAAGAAAGCTTTCTAAACTGTTCATTCCAAGCGTTAAGTTTTAGGTTATCGTTTTTAAAACGTTGCCGTTTTCGCATGTTTTTTTCGTAGAGAGGGTAATCATTAGCAATAGTAATACAAACCCATTTGTAAATAGCTCTAAAACGTTCTACATCTGTTGTTAAGTCTGAAGTCAGTTTGTGTGCTAATGCTGGTAAGTTATTCAATTGGTCATGCTTACATTCCAATGCAATACGGTCTGCTTTATTGAAATTGATAGTATCAAAATCTGCTACTTGCGCATGACATTGGAACGCAACCATAAACAACCCTATAAATAGCGTGGTTTTTGTTAAAACAAAGCTATTAATAGTCAAGGTCTTAATTAGAGCGTTTGGACTTATAAGGCGTATCGCTATTTAAAGCACCTACAAACTCAAGCACATCTTCAGTAAGCTGAATTTTTATAAAGTCAGTAGTATCTTTAATTTTAAACTCAGCCGTTTCATAACCTAAGTAACTTATAAGCAGTACATCGCCTGTTTTAAGAGGTTTAGGAAATGTAAATTCGCCTTTAGCATCCGTAGTTGTTCCTGTTTTTGTGCCTTTTAAAATAATACTGGCACTCTCCAAAGGCCCTTCAGCATTATTGATAACCCCTTTAAGGGTTCGTTCATTTTGTGTGGTAGCTGTTTGACCATAGATAGGACTAAAGCCAACAAACACCATCATAAGAAACAGCATGACCCCTAAAGTATTAGCTGTTTTTTTTCTAATAGGAATTACTTGTGTTTTCATAAGTCTAAATAATTTGTTTGTATCAAATATACGCTCAAAAACATCCTAACAAAAGTGATAATGAGTCAACAGACGTTTTGGATGAGTGAAGTTACTTTATTTTAAAACAAAATGCAATACTATTTTTTAGTTTGTGCTTTGATTATGAATGAGTTGCTTAGTCTTTTATTATTTTCTTCGTAATTAAAAGTTTATCCTTTTCATCTGTTACCTTTATGTAGTATATGCCGGATTTTAAGCTATTTAAATCAACTACCTTTTCTTGTGATGAAATTACTTTTTCACCTAATTGATTAATTATTTCATATTTTATATTAGCCTCATAAATTATGTTCAAAATATCATTTGTTGGATTAGGATATATTGTAATGTTTTTAGTGAAATTATCATTTATAGAAAGTGTTTCAGGTGATAATTTTAAAACCCAATAATCAATTCCACCATTTGAGTTTTCAGTTTTATTTCCTGAAATACTTGAATTAGATAACCCTCCTAAAATAAAACCATTGTCATCAGTTTGTTGTATTGAATATATACCATCACTACCATTTCCTCCAATAGTTTTTTGCCATATTAGATTTCCAGTTTCATCAATTTTGACTAACCAATAATCAAAATCACCTTTTGAATCTTCAGTTTTGTCTCCTGAAATATTTGAATTGGAGTAGCCTCCCAAAACATATTTCCCATCATTTGTTTGGATTAATGAGGTTAAGGCTTCGTCATTATTTCCTCCAATTGTATTTTGCCATTCAATATTACCAATTGAATTTAATTTTATAACCCAATAATCATATCCACCATTTGAATTTTCAGTTTTGTCTCCTGAAATATTTGAATTAGAATAACCGCCTAAAATAAAACCATTGTCGTTTGTATTAATTGTTGTGACCAAATAATCATCTAAATCTCCACTTATTGTATTTTGCCATTCAATATTGCCGATGGAATTTAATTTTATTATCCAATAATCTACTCCAACGGAATCTTCAGTTTTATCACCTGAAATACCTGAATTTGATTGACCAGAAATAATAAAACCATTATCATTCGTTTCTTTTATAGAAGATAAAATATCCACATTATTTCCTCCAATTGTATTTTGCCATTCAATATTACCTGTACTATCTAATTTCACAACCCAATAATCTCTTAAACCTAAAGACGCTTCTGTCTTGTCAAAAGAAATTGGCGAATTTGATGTGCCTCCTAAAATATAACCACCATCACTTGTTTGTGAAATTGAATTTAATTCATCCCCATTACTTCCTCCTATAGTATTTTGCCATTCAATATTACCAGTGTTGTCTAATTTTAAAACCCAGAAATCCCCATTATTAGAGACTTCCGTTTTATCACCTGAAATTTGTGATTCAGAATGCCCTCCAATTATATAACCACCATCACTTGTGGTTGATAATGTAAATGTGTCTTCATCTGATTCTCCTCCAATTGTGTTTTGCCATTCAATATTACCTGCATTATTTAGTTTTAAAATCCAATAATCGAAAACTCCATTAGAGTTTTCGGTTTTGTCGCCTGAAATGTCAGATCTTGAATATCCACCAATAATATAGCCATCATTAACTATTCTCAATTCTGTAAAATTATCTTGCTCACTTCCTCCAATTGTATTTTGCCATTCTATAGTTGGTGCTGTTTGTGAAAATCCTAAAGAGATATTTAGAATCATAAATAAGTAATAAAAAGAATTGCTTTTTCATATTTTGTTTAATTGATGTTTTGGGTATTTATGAATTACTATTTGCGTATTTAAGCACGCAATTTAACAAATATATAGAACAAAAACTTATAAGAAGTAACTTCAAACCTCAAATTAAACCTAAAGTCCCTACTCAAATATCCTATCCTTAAATAGCTGTGTCATTTTCTCAAAATCCTGATGAGGTTTTCTACAAATATAAATTTTCTGGTAAAGCTCTTCTTCATTATCTGCATACGGATTGTAGATTGATTTAACCAAAGTCACTTCATCAAAATAGGGGTTTAAAAAAGTCACCAACCTGATAACTCAAAGCAATAACCGTATTGGGCATTTCTCCTTTTGGTGTCCAACTGTAAAAACTTCCATGATAGGAAAAAGCTTTAGGAAGGTTGTAGGACGTTCCAAACAAGTCCACAGCTCCTGCTTGTGCATAAAGTTTTCCCCAAATTAAGCAATCTTGTTTTTCAGTATCAGGTAAACTGTCGTAAACTGATTGTAAATCTTGCATGGTTGTTTTTTAGGAGGTCCACCGCAAGTTGATATTGCCCATGAATGTCACTAAACACCACCATTTTAGACACCTTACTAAAGGTAGAAGCTTCTTGCCGATAGAGGGTGTCATAGGCAGTGGCATTCAGTTTTTTGGTAGTCACCTTGGCATTAGCGATGTTTTTTTCTATAAGATGCCCTTGGTTTATAAAGATATAAGGGCCATCATTAATAGGCAGTTTTTCTGTTTGAGAGACTTCCGTTTCAGTAGAAGCATCTTGGCTAAAGCCCTTTAAAAAGGCAAGACTTAAGAAGGTGAGGAGGCATAGTTGTTTAATCATTTTGATGTGTTTTAAAAAACGGATATAAAGAAAGGGGTTTAATTTATAAAAAACCAACCATGGCTTCCAGCAACAGCACCTACAATGGTAATTAAGCTAAGAATGAGCAATATCCAATGGGCTTTATGTAGGAATGAAAATGTTTTTTCTGGGTTTTGTGCCACATAAGTTTTAAATAGTTTATGAAGAATTAAAGGCTCTAAGACATAGAGAATTACCATAAACAATAGCCAAACAAAGGTCATGGCGTGTAGCCACCAATACTGATAGTCTAAATAACGTTGCCAACCGTTAAGAGCATACAACATATAAAACCCAGAAAGCCCAGTGATAAGAATTGTAATTTTAGCCTGAACTGAAAAGCGACTTTCGATACGTTCAAATGTTTTAAGTTGCTCGTCTTTAGACGACATTTTTTTGATAGCAGGAATGATGACTGTTGTTACCATAGCAACGCCACCAATCCAAAAAACAATAGCAATTATATGTATAATGCGTGCCAACGTAATGCGTTCCATATCATTTAGTGTTTAAATTTTGCTGGTATATATGTGCCTAAGTATAGGCAACGAAGTATCTAAAATTGTGTTGCTACTAAGGTAGTAAAAAATAGCGCAAGGTGTTATTGAAATGCCACTAAAAGAGGAGGGTTATAAAACCTTGGTCATTACAAAGTTGACATAGGTATGCGCTTCCATTGCAAAATCGGCTTCTCCTATGATAGTATAGCCTTGGCGTTTATAAAAGGCGATGGCTTTTGGGTTTTGGTCATAGACTTGTAAAAACAATTGTCCATGACCTTTAGCACGTACTTCGGATTCGGCAGCCTTTAATAGACCGTATCCAATCCCATGGCCATGAAATTGTCTCATTACATAAAATTTGTCGAGTTCGCAAATAGGAATTTGCCGTATGGGGCAGACACTATTATAATACAACTCAGCAACACCAATTGGGTTATTATGTTTATAGGCGACTATCAATTGGCTTGGG
Organism: Gelidibacter sp.; assembly: GCA_041391965.1. Lineage (GTDB taxonomy): Bacteria > Bacteroidota > Bacteroidia > Flavobacteriales > Flavobacteriaceae > JAWKMZ01. The sequence goes on from JAWKMZ010000003.1 coordinate 60,312, forward strand.
TCCTTTTGAATCGTTTTTTCAATATGAGCTACTGAAAAGCGTTGGGTTAGATAGTTGGTGGTTTCAAAGGTGATGCCTTCATCGCCATAGGTTTGGACATACACGGTTTGGAATAAGAGAGATAGCCTTAAGGCATCCGATAATTTAGCATAGGTATATACAAGGTCGTTCATAACGCACATAATGGTTACAGAACGAATATAATCTATATTTTGATGCTATCAAATAGCTTTTGATGCGATGGTATAAAAAAAGAGGAAAGCGTCCTCTTTAGTATGATATCATGCGATTGTTTTTTAGGCTTCAGTGCTTTCTTCCATGGTGTGATACACGTTTTGAACGTCATCATCTTCTTCTATTTTTTCTAAGAGTTTCTCAACATCAGCTGCTTCTTCTGGACTCAAAGCTTTGGTAACTTGCGGAATACGCTCAAAACCTGAGGATAAGATTTCTATCCCTCTGCGCTCTAATTCGGACTGGATGGCGCCAAAGCTTTCAAAAGGTGCATAAATTAAAATACCATCTTCGTCAGCAAAAACCTCTTCAGCACCATAATCAATAAACTCCAATTCCAGTTCTTCTGGGTCTAAACCTTCAGCATTGATACGGAAGTTACAAGTATGGTCAAACATAAAGACTACAGAACCAGAGGTACCCAAACTGCCATCGCACTTGTTAAAGTAACTTCTAATGTTGGCAACGGTACGTGTATTGTTGTCGGTAGCGGTTTCAACTAAAATGGCAATGCCATGAGGCGCATAACCTTCAAACAAAACTTCTTTAAAATCGCCAAGGCTTTTATCAGAAGCTCGTTTAATAGCACGTTCTACATTATCTTTAGGCATATTAACCGATTTGGCATTTTGTATAACGGCTCTTAAGCGTGCATTACTGTCTGGGTCTGGACCTCCTTCTTTAACAGCCATTACAATATCTTTACCTATACGCGTAAAGGCTTTGCTCATAGCTGACCAGCGTTTCATTTTACGTGCTTTGCGAAATTCAAAAGCTCTTCCCATATAATTGTGTTTTATCTGCCACCAAGGTGGAAATTTGAATGATTGAGTTTAAAAAAATGTGCGACAAATTTAATAAAAAAGATAGGGTTTAAAAAAATGTTTAGTCTTGAACTTCTACAATTGCTTCTATGGCTTCTGCTAACTTAAAATCTTTTTCTGTAACGCCTTTGGCACTATGGGTAGATAAAGCAATGGTCAGCACATTATATACATTAGTCCAATTAGGATGATGGTTTTGGGCTTCACATTCAAAAGCAATTCGGCTCATGGCACTAAAGCAGTCTTTAAAGTTGTCAAATTCAAATTCGGCATGTAAAGCATTGTCATAGTAATCCCAATCAGGAAAGCGTAGGAGTTTTTTTTCAATAGTGTCTTTGTCTAATAACATTTGTATAGATTTTGTGTATCTAAAATTAAAGAAAATTAATGGTTTTAAGAATGCAATTCCTTTAAAACTTCTATACTGGTAATATTCAAATGCTTAGGTAGCTTATTGGCTTTAGGCATAACAGCAAGGTAGCGGTCTTCGTTGGTAGTAAATACGTGTTTGTAATTGGCTACAGTTGTTGGTAGAAGTTTGACGATGTCTTTTATAAACTCGTCGTGATGCACTAAGTCGGTACTTCCTAAATGATACACCCCATTTTTAGAGCGATTGATGAGGTAATGAATTTGTTGTGTGAGCTTGTAATCAGTCGTTACGTTTATGATGAGGTTTGGAAAGATTTCAATTGCTGTTTTTTCTTCAAGATGTTGTTTGAGTTCTTTTACTCTTGGCGATTGGGCACCAAACACCATTGGAAGTCTGATAATGATGGCTTTCTTTTTTGGTAAACGAAGCAGCATATTTTCAATTTTAATCTTGAAATGGCCATAAATACTATCGCTTAAAGTTTTATCGTCTTCATAACTTGGAAATTTGCTATAGGCATCAAATACATTAGCTGACGACAAGAAGATGATTTTGCAGTCGTGAGCTTGTACGTATTCAATTATATGTTGATGTGCGATGATTTGTGCATGAAAATCGCCACGCAATGCAGAGATAATAATACTTGGTTTTACAGCATCAAGAATTTCAAAGACATCGTCTTCTTCAAGTTTGTATTGAAAAAAGTGTTTGTTTTTTTCAAAATGCAAATTAGATGTACAGTACGTCCCATAAGTTCTAAAATAAGGACAAAGTTCTTTATAGATAGAATTGCCTAAAAAACCACTTGCTCCAAATATTAAAACACGATGTTTGCTCTCCTTCTCATTCATGAATCTTCTGCTTTAGAGACTTTGGTGCTATCCTTTGTAAAAAGGCGGTTTTACAACGGTTGCAGGAATTGCATTTTTACGAATTTGGATATAGATTTTACTACCAACTTCAGATAAAACAGTTGGTACATAGCCTAAACCAATACCTTTGTTTAAAGACGGACTCATCGTGCCAGATGTAACAACACCAATGGTTGTTCCGTTACCATCCACAATATCATAACCATGACGCGGAATACCACGTTCATTCAATTCAAAAGCAATTAATTTGCGTTTTGGGCCATGTGCTTTTTCAGCTTCTAAGGCTTCAGAATTTGTGAATTTTTTAGTAAATTTAGTGACCCAACCCAAACCTGCTTCAATAGGAGAGGTGCTATCGTCTATATCATTTCCATAAAGACAATATCCCATTTCTAAGCGTAAGGTATCACGAGCTGCTAAGCCAATAGGTTTAATGCCATAAGCTGCGCCAGCTTCAAATACCTTATCCCAAACCTGTTTGACTTCAGAGTTTTTGCAGTAAATCTCAAAACCACCACTACCTGTATATCCAGTAGCAGAGATAATGACATGCTCAATACCTGCAAAATCACCTACTATAAAATTATAAAAATTAATGGCTGATAAATTGTGGCTTGTTAAACTTTGCATGGCTTCAACCGCTTTTGGGCCTTGTATAGCAAGTAGTGAATAGTCATCACTCAAATTGCGCATTTGTGCTCCAACATCATTTTTGGACGCAATCCAATTCCAGTCTTTTTCAATATTGCTAGCGTTAACAACTAACAAGTAAGTTTCTTCTTTTACTTTGTAAATAATCAAATCATCAACAATACCACCATCATCATTAGGTAAACAACTGTATTGTGCTTTGCCAACAGTTAATTTGGAGGCATCATTGCTGGATACTTTTTGTATAAGCTCCAAAGCGTGTGCGCCTTCAATTAAAAATTCGCCCATATGGCTTACATCAAATACGCCAACGCCATTTCTAACGGTTTCGTGTTCTGCATTAACACCTTCATATTGCACAGGCATGTTATAGCCCGCAAAAGGCACCATTTTTGCTCCAAGGGCTTCGTGAGTAGAGAATAAAGCTGTGTTTTTCATTTGTTGCTTATTGAAATTTGTTGCGCAAAAGTATTGAAAATTATCTGTTTTTGTGATGCTTCTTTCCGATTAAAAATTTGTTAATTTTGAATGGTATAAGTTGCAAATATTATTTTTTTTATATTTTTCGTATTTAAATTTAGTTCCTAAATCTCCATCTATGAAATTCAATCACTTAGCGTTATTAATCCTTTTTATAGCATTTCAAACAGTTGCTCAAAAAGGAACTCCAGAGGATTATTTATCGGCTCAATTCCATAAAGAACGACGTGAAGCACTTCGCAAACAAATGCCACCAAATACAGTTGCTGTATTTTTTGCAAATGCACAACGCAATCGTGCTAATGATGTAAATTATGTGTACCATCAAGATCCTAATTTTTACTATTTAACGGGTTATAAAGAACCTAACGCAGTATTAATTATTTTTTCTGAGAACCAAAAAAACTCTGATGGCAAAATTTATAATGAATTGTTTTATGTACAAGAAAAAAACCCACAAAAAGAGCAATGGACAGGGTATAGGTTAGGTGTTGAAGGAACAAAACAACAATTGGGTTTTGATATGGTTTTTAATGGTAAAAACTTTTTAAATTCTGGAATCGATTACACCAATTTTGACAAGGTTTATTTTGATGATTTTAAGGACGATTACAGAGATAATAAAAGTGACCAAGCCGATTTGTACAATTTAGTGCAAACCTTTAAAACCCAAATAGGCTATAACATTAATGTTGCAGAAACTGAAGTTAAATCTTTAAATAATGAACTTGTAACTAATATCAAAATGCCAAAGCAAAAAGCTACCATTGACACAAAATCTTTAAAACGTTTTATGGGAACTTTACGACAAGTAAAAACTCCAGAAGAACTTAAACTGCTTACAAAAGCAGTTCGTATTTCGGCAATGGGACAACGTGAAATTATGAAAGCGATGCATCCAGAAATGTCTGAAACTGAAATTCAAGGTGTCCATGAATATGTTTATAAAAAATATGGAAGTGAGTATGAAGGGTATCCAAGCATTGTAGGTTCAGGAAATAATGGTTGCGTTTTGCATTATGAAGAAAATAGCAAAACAAAGGTAGAAAATGAGTTGGTGTTGATGGATTTAGGTGCTGAATATCATGGCTATACAGCTGATGTGACCAGAACCATTCCTGCAAATGGCAAATTTACTCCAGAACAAAAAGCTATTTACGATTTGGTGTACCAAGCACAACAAGCAGGTATTGCTGCTGCAATTATTGGTAATACGACTAAAGCTACAGATGCTGCTGCTCGCAAAGTCATTAATAAAGGGTTGGTAGCCTTAGGAATTGTAAAAACTGAGGACGAAGCACGTACCTATTTTCCACACGGAACATCACATCATATAGGATTGGATGTTCACGATTTAAGTACTCATGGCCCTTTTGAAGCGAATATGGTCATAACCGTTGAACCAGGAATTTATATTCCAGAAGGGAGTGATTGTGATAAAAAATGGTGGAGCATTGCAGTCCGAATTGAAGATGATATTTTAATTACAGAAAAAGGCCCTATTAATTTATCAGCTGAAGCTCCAAGAACTACTGAGGACATTGAAAAACTTATGAAAGAAAGTAGTGCATTAGACAACTTTAAATTGCCAAAATTAAATTAGTTATAACTTAGAAAGAAAGCAAAAGTTTTAAGCGTTTATTCACTTTTTTGATAAGTTATTTATGATTTTACTTTAAAACGCACTAAGGCATATAAAGCAACTAAGGCCCAAATACCTTCTAAAACAATAAAAGGCCAATAGTTTAATAAGATAGATGCCGTACAAGCCATGGTTGCACCAATCAAATTAAGTGTTATAAATGCTAAATTTTTGGTTGAAAGCTTTCCAATAATATTTAAAAAATAGGCAAGTAGTATTTGAAAAACACCAATACTACCAATCCAATCTGTAAGTGTCATCGCGTTGTTTGTTAATAAGTTAATAACATTTGATAATTTGGATTATAATGTGTTTTTGATATTTTAAAATCGTGGCTTCCAATAATTTTAAAACCAATTTTTTGGTAAAAACTAATAGCTTTTGCATTTTCAGTCCACACATACAACCACATACCAGTTTGTTGATGATGCTTAGAAACTTGTAAATTAAAATGAAATAGCTCCAAACCCAGTTTTAAATGATGAAATTCTTTTAATAAATACAAGCGTTCTAATTTGGTAACATTTTTAGAATCAATATTTTGATGCGGAAAATTAAAAACCATCTTCGAATAGCCAATAGGTATTTGGTTGTAATAAAGAATATAAAAATGGCTTTCAGTAGCCTGCAATGCTTCTAAAAATGCAGATTTGTTAAACTTGGATTTTATATAAGCTTCAATATCTTTTTTTGAAGCACTATGACCATGAGATTCTAAAAAGGTTGTTGTTCCAAGGGTAATAAGTATTGGAACATCAGCAGTTGTAGCTTTAACAAAAGAAGTCATACATGATTTCGATTTAATAAAAACTGCTTCAATGCATCATAAGTTTTAATGTTAGTTGCGTTCTTCGTTTTATTCATAACCGTTTCTATTTGAGGTGGTAATTCAATTTGTTCACTAATAACATCTTCAACAATTTCTAAAAATTTAGTTGGATGTGCCGTTTCTAAAAACACACAATGGGTATCAGAATTTGATTTCAAATAGGTCTTGCAACCCAAATAGGCAACAGCACCATGTGGATCAGCAATGTAGTTGCAGTCGTTATAAATTTCTTTTAAAGCGATGCGAGTTTCATCATCAGAAAAGCTATAAGACGAAAGGTTCTTTTTTAAAACTTCAAAATTGTTTTTATAAATTTCTTGAATGCGGATAAAATTACTCGGATTCCCAACATCCATGGCATTGCTTATGGTTTGCACTGACGGTTTTGGCTGGTAGTTTTTGGTTTTCAAATAGGTAGTTACAACCTTGTTTTCATTGTTAGAAGCGATAAAATGTTGAATTGGCAAACCCAATTGTTGCGCCATCATGCCAGCACAAATATTCCCAAAATTGCCACTTGGTACCGAAAATACAATGTTTTTATGTGTTTTATGTAATTGTTTGTATGCAAAAAAGAAATAGAACATTTGTGGTAACCAACGTGCTACATTAATAGAGTTAGCAGAGGTTAATTGCATTTTGTTGGTTAATGCTTCATCCAAAAATGCGCGTTTTACCATAGCTTGGCAATCGTCAAACACACCATCAACTTCTAAAGCTGTAATGTTTTTGCCTAAAGTTGTCAGTTGTTTTTCTTGAATATCACTCACTTTGCCACTTGGATATAAAATGACAACATGAACCCCTTTAACACCTAAAAAGCCATTAGCAACAGCACCTCCTGTATCACCAGAAGTGGCAACTAAAACAGTTACTTCTTTATTATTGTCTTGATTAAAATAGCCTAAACATCGTGCCATAAAACGTGCTCCAACATCTTTAAACGCCATAGTTGGTCCATGAAACAGCTCTAAGGTAGAAATATGGTTGTTCAATTTGACCACAGGAAAATCAAACGATAAAGTTTCTTTGATGATGGTTTTTAGAACTTCTTCAGGAATTTCTGGTGTTACAAATTGTTTGATGGCTTCAAAAGCAATTTCTTCATAAGACAAACTATCAATTTTATCAAAAAATGATGTTGGTAAAGCTTTGATGTTTTCAGGAAAATACAACCCTTTGTCTGGTGCTAATCCTTTGATTACTGCTTCTTTAAATGAAGTGTTTGCTGCTTTTTTATTTAGACTGTAGTAATTCATAAGTTTTGCCACAAATACACGAATAGTTTTCAATTTTCTTCGTGTAACTCTGTGTTATAGTTTTAAGTTATGCTATTTTGATTCCTTTTGTATTGATTTTCGACACAAACGTATAAAACTCTATTTCTGTATCATTATAAACTTTTTTCATCGCTTTTTCAACTTCTTTTGCAGTTTCAATGCCTTTGCTCAATGCAAATATAGAAGGTCCAGAACCCGAAATACCACAACCTAAAGCGCCAGATTGTATTGCAGCAAGTTTTACCTTGCTAAAATGCGGAATAAGCTTACTTCTGTATGGTTCTACAATTGCATCGTTAAGTGATTTGCTAATGAGTTGATAATTATTAGTGTGCAAGCCATGAATTAAACTTCCAACATTTGCCCATTGTGTAATGGCATCTTTTAGAGGAATGTTTTTTGGTAAAATGGCGCGTGCTTCTGAGGTTTTAATTTCTATTTGTGGATGAATGATAGTTGCATACAAGTCATTTGGCGTTGGAATTTCTAAAATCTCTAACGGATTCACACTTTTTACCAAAGTAAAGCCTCCAAAAATTCCAGGCGCAATATTGTCAGCATGCTCACTTCCACTGGCTAAAGCTTCGCCTTTCATCGCAAAATAAGAGAGTTGCGTTTTGTTGTAAGGTCTTCCTAAAAGTTCATTAATGGCAAACACGCTTCCCGAAGCACTTGCCGAACTGCTACCAATACCACTTCCTGGTTTGATGTGTTTATAGATTTCAATCTCAAAGCCACAATTGGGTTGCGCATTTGCTATCAAAGCCAAAGCCGAAACACCAGCAACATTTTTTTCAGTTTCAAAAGGCAAATTAAACCCTTCAATTTTGCTAATATAAATACCTTTCTTATCTGTTTTTCTAATGACCATTTCGTCACCAATGTTATCAAGACAAAACCCAAGGACGTCAAAGCCACAAGTCACATTAGCAACCGTTGCAGGTGAAAATATTTTTATTTCATTTTTTACCACTAATACACTATTTTATTATGCTATACATTACAACTTATTTATTTCCAATTCTGATAATATCGGCAAACAACCCAGAAGCGGTTACATCTGCTCCAGCACCTGCACCTTTAATAATCATAGGTTGTTCAGGATAGCGCTGTGTATAAAACATCACGATATTATCTTTTCCTTTTAGGTTGTAAAACGGATGGTCTTGCGGAATTTCTCTCAAGCACACTTTGGCGTTTCCATTATTAAATTCTGCCACATATTTTAACTGACAGTTTTTTGCTTTTGCTGAAGCATATAATTTTTGAAAATGTGCTTCATCAGCAATTAAAGTGTTGTAAAAATCATCAACTGAGCAACTTTCTAAATTCGCTTTGGTCAAAAACGACTCATTTTTAATGGTTTCTAAATGGAGTTCAGTACCACTTTCACGAGCTAAAATAAGGATTTTTCGAGCTACATCCACACCACTTAAATCAATTCGAGGATCAGGCTCTGTGTAGCCTTCTTTTTGAGCCTGTTTGACCACATCATGAAACCTTTTGCTGTCATCAAAGTTATTGAAAACAAAATTCAAACTTCCTGATAACACCGCTTGAATACTAGTGATTTTGTCACCAGAAGCAATTAGATTATTTAAGGTGTCTATCACTGGCAAACCTGCACCAACGTTGGTTTCAAACAAAAAAGGTGCATTGTATTTTAAGGAAAGTCGTTTTAATTCTTGATAGTGGTGATAATCACTTGAACAGGCAATTTTGTTGCAAGCAACTACAGCAATACTTTGGCGCAAATAATCAGGATACATCCTTGCAACATTCTTATTTGCAGTTATGTCTATAAAAATACTGTTACGCAAATTGAGTAATTTAATTCGGTCTAAAAACCCTTGAAGCGAAGCAGTTTCCCCTTGTTTTAAATCGTCTTTCCAATTTTTGAGTGCTAATCCGTTGTCATCAAAAATCATGGTTCTTGAATTGGACAAACCAATAACTCTAAGGTTGATTTTAAGGTTGTCTTTTAAGTATTTTCGTTGTTGTTTAATCTGTTCTACCAAACGTTCACCAACATTTCCAACACCTGTAATAAACACATTGAGTTGTTTGATGTTGCCTTCAAAAAAGGCTTCATGTAAGGTGTTTAGGGCTTTTTTTACATCTTTTTGGGCAATAACAGTCGAAATATTTTTTTCTGAAGCACCTTGAGCAATTGCTCTAATATTGATATTGTTTTTCCCTAAGGCACTAAACATTTTACCACTAATGCCTTGATGGTTTTTCATGTGGTCACCAACCAAGGCGACAATAGATAAATCGGTTTCTACCAATAATGGGTCAATTTTGTGTAGTGAAATTTCGTTTTCAAAAGCTGTGTCAATAGCTGTTTTTGCTTTTTGTGCATTAGTGTCATCAATGCCAAAGCAAATAGAGTGTTCGGATGAGGCCTGAGTAATCAAAATCACATTGATTTTTTCTTGAGCCAAAGTTTCAAACAATCGTTTTGAAAACCCAGGAATACCAACCATTCCGTTACCTTGAAGTGTGAGTAATGCAATATTACTGATGTTGCTAATTCCTTTGGCAATGGTTGCTGTACTGTTAGTATTTTCATTAGTGATTATGGTGCCAATCGCATCAGGCTCTAAGGTGTTTTTGATGTGAATAGGAATATTCAAATCCAAAACAGGTTGAACCGTTGGAGGATACAATACTTTAGCACCAAAATGAGACAACTCCATGGCTTCTTGGTAAGAAAGTCTTTCAATAGGATAGGCTTGCTTTACTAATTTTGGATTGGCTGTAAACATCCCACTAACGTCAGTCCATATTTCTAATTGCTCCACATGCAAAGCTGCAGCAACGATAGCCGCTGTAAAGTCCGATCCACCGCGACCAAGTGTTGTAATGTCTCCAGATTCTGATTTTGAAATAAAACCAGGAAGGATAGTAATGCTTTGAGTCACTTCTTTAAAATAAGTTTGAATGGCAGCATTGGTTTTTTTGTAATTGACTTCTGCTTTTGTGAAATTAGAGTTAGTGACAATCAATTCTTGGCTGTTCTTTCTAACCGTATTTATGCCTCTGTGCTTCATGGCTTCGGCAATAATATAAGACGAAAGAAGTTCGCCAAAACTCACCAATTTATCTGATGTTTTTGGCGAAAGCTCATTGATGAGATAAATGCCATCTAACAAACTTTTTAAAGCGTGCAATTTGCTTTCTAAATAGTCTTTTGCAGCTTCGTTTTGCGTTGGAATTAATTGAAACAATAAATCTAAATGAATTTGCTTAATTTCTTTAAAATCAGACAAATAAGATTCATTTTTACTTTGAGCTAAAGCGCCTGCTTTTAGGAGTTTATCTGTAATGCCACCAACAGCCGAAACAACACATATAATGGTGTCATTTTTGGCATAACGTTCCAAAATATGGATGACATGGTTTATGTTTTCAACAGAACCGACAGAGGTTCCTCCAAATTTTAATACTTTCATTTGTAATGGTTTGTAGGGTTGCAATAAACAATTTAATATTTAAAAATTTATATTAAATCACAATAAAAAGGTGCTGAAGGAAAATATAGAGACTAACCCCAAAGGGTTGTAGAAAAGGTAGAAAAAGTAAAAATGCTTTCAATCAAACTGAAAGAAAAACCAAAATTATTTATTTGACTTAAGTTGTACATTTTTACTGCTTTACTTTTCAAATGTATTATTTTTACAGAAATAAAAAAATATAAAGTCTTTTTTTAGAGTAACAAACCCTTTTTTTCGTTAAAAAAACCAAAAATGAAAATATTTTCAAAAGAACAAATTTATGAAGGCGATAAGCTGACCGCCAAAAAACAGCATATTACGTCCACTGAACTTATGGAGCGTGCAGGAATCCAAATTTTTAATTGGATTCATAAACGAATGCAAGGTGCGCAAGTGCCCATTCATGTGTTTTGTGGCATTGGCAACAATGGAGGTGATGGTTTGGTTTTGGCAAGGTGCTTAATAAATTATGGCTATAACGTGCATACTTATATTGTTAATTATAGTGATAAGCGTTCTAAAGATTTTTTAATTAATTATGACCTGATTAAACAAGCTACAAAAGAATGGCCAACACTGTTATGTAAAGACGATGATTTTCCGGTAATAGCTCCAGAAGATATTATTGTAGATGCTGTTTTTGGTATTGGATTGAATAGGCCAACCGATTTATGGGTTAAAAACTTGTTTCAACATTTTAAAACATCAAAAGCGTTTACCCTTTCTATTGATATTCCTTCAGGTTTAGAAACAGATAAAGTGCCTAAAGATGAAAATGATGTGGTTTGGGCTGCCTATACATTGAGCTTCCAATCGCCTAAATTGGTGTTTTTTTTACCAGAAACCGCTAAATATACTGTGCAATGGGAAATCTTAGATATTGGTATTGACCCTGAATTTTTGTACACCACACCAACAGATGTGGAGCTTGTTGGCAAATTTGAAATGCTACCAGCTTACAAACCAAGAGATAAGTTTGCTCATAAAGGACTATTTGGACATAGTTTGATTATTGGAGGTAGTTATGGTAAAATTGGCGCTGCAATTTTGGCAAGTAAAGCTGCTTTAACTTCAGGTGCTGGCTTGGTAAGTGCTTATGTTCCAAAATGTGGCTATATACCTTTGCAAAGCAGTTTTCCAGAATGTATGGTTATAACAGATGTTGAAGAAGAATTTATTTCAAAAATTAATTTTGATTTGGAGCCATCAGCTATTGGCATAGGTATCGGACTTGGAACACAAGATAAAACGATTACCGCTTTTGAAACTTTTTTAAAAACCAATAAAACACCTTTAGTTATTGATGCTGATGGTATTAATATCTTATCAAAAAAGAAAACCTTATTAAAATTAGTACCACCACAAACCATCTTGACACCACATTCAAAAGAGTTGGAGCGTTTGATAGGGAAGTGGACGGACGATTTTGACAAACTAAAAAAAGTAAAAGCCTTTTCTAAAAAACACCAATTTATTGTTGTTTTAAAGGGCGCTAATACTATCACTGTTTTTGAAAACAATCTGTATGTTAATGCCACAGGAAATCCTGGGCTTGCCACTGCTGGTACAGGTGATGTGTTGACAGGAATAATTACAGGATTTTTATCTCAAGGTTATGAGCCTTTAATTGCAACTTTATTTGCAGTGTATTTGCATGGAAAGGCGGCTGATATTGCAGTTGAAGATTTTGGTTACCAAAGCTTATTGGCAAGTCATGTTATTGAGTATTTGGGCGAAGCTTATATAGATTTATTCAAACAACCAGAGTTGCCAAAGCAAGAAGAAGATGATAATGACGATGATGCTAACGAACAAGACGTTACAGAAAACAAAGAAGCCACTTAAAAAGTGGCTTCTTAAAATTAGTTGCTATGTCTTATTATATTTTTAACTCATTAAACAATTCAATAAGTTTATCACTTGATGGTCTTGGAGCATCAGCACTCACAATATTTCCATCAGGATCTAACAAAATAAATCTCGGAATTCCGTTGATTTTATAATTTTTAACAAAATCTGAATTCCAGTTATTATCTGAAAGTAGTTGGATACCACCTAATTCTTTATCAGCAATCATAGCTTTCCATTTTTCTTTGGCAACGTCCATACTTCCACCACCAGTACGTCTTTCATCATCAACAGAAATACTTACAAACTGAATATTTTTGCCTTCATAAGCTTCTTCAACCTTTTTTAAATAAGGAATTTCGGCTTTACATGGTCCACACCAAGTAGCCCAAACATCAATATAAACATATTTGCCTTTTAAGTCAGCCAATGATGTAGTGCCACCTTTATAATTTTCGTAATTTTCAAAAATTGGTGATGGTGTGCCTTTAGGAAAAGCTTCTCTTAATGCAATAGCACCTGCAAAATAGTTTTTATACATATGGAGCATAGGTTCTAAATCTTTCGTTGCATTTTGCATTAGTAAACTGTCAATTCCAGTTTTAGACGTGTAAAACTCGTTAAGCTGTGTTTTGATGTGATCCATTTCAGAATTTAGTCCATCAGATGTTAAGCTGCTCAATTTGTCTTGATCTAACAATTTTTCTTCCAATAAAGCCTTCTCTGCAAGAAAATTGTTGTCTTCGGCACCAATACCAGAAAATTTTATGCTTTCATCAAATTGTTTGGCATCCATATTTAAATTGATGTCAAAACCGTTTTTCAAAAATACTGAGGTTGATTCTGTACCATCATAAAGGTTATAAACTCCTGGTTCTACTTTTAATGTGTCTTTAAATGTTCCATCATTATTCACATGAATCGTTTTAGAAAAAGTACGAGTTCTTAAAACGATAGAGTCACTATTTTTATTAATAATTTTCCCTGAAAAAGTCACATAATTTTTAGGTTCTTGCTTGCATGCAACAATTGAAATTGCGCATAATAATAAAAGTAATTGTTTCATTGTATATTTTTTAGTTATCCAAAAATAAGAGTTTGAAATCATATTTTAGTATTTAAAATAAATTTTATTTTATTATTAACAGTACAGCTATAAAATTTGTATATAACAATGCTAAATACTTATCAAATAATTGATTTATTGTGTATTAAAACCCTTTTTTTAGTGTCAAAAAATTAATTATAAGGATAAAAATTGATTAAAATTTGTAAAATAAGCAAACAAATCATTTACATTTTATCGATGAATTTTGCATAGAAAAAGAATAGCTTTTCGATTAAAAGCAAAAAAAATTGATTAACTGTTTAATATAAAAAAAAATGTTAAATTTATTTGGCAGTCAGTATTTTAAAATATACTTTTGAAAGTAAGTAGATGAAATTTAGTTTTATTTACTCGGTATAAATAATACTTTTTTTGAAAGTAGTTTTACACCTCTTACCAAAAAAATTGTTTGATAGCACAACAATTGATTATTAGCACATTTATTATTTTTTGAATAGTATATCTATTTGAAGCAAGAGTTGGTTTGTTTGACTTTGCAGTTTAACACATCAATAACGTTTGGCCCCAAACCTACGTACTCATAAGCGACCACTTTTGTAAGGTATTGGCAATTTTATTGCCATCAATAAATGTTAAGATAATTTTAATTTAAAACCAAATGTTATGTTTATGAGCAATTTTACCCGAAGTGGTGGACGCGCCAATTTTTGGCAAGCCACCAGTAATTTATCGTGTTGTAGCATTGATTCTTTTACAAAACAACTTAAAGGCATAAAGGCATTCGCTTTTTTAGCCCTTTTCTTGTTTAGTATAAGTTCGGTGCTCGGACAGTCAACAGAAAGAACGTCTTTCTATAATTTATGTATTAACAATGTGCCATCTGGTCCTTCTGAAGCAGATGTTGCAGCTATGTTTGCAAGTCAGTGTCCTAATGATGACGCTTACGTTGTAAAATCATCAGTTTTATCTGGTGATAACTGTGATTGGCAAGTTATATATACATATGATGTTAAATGCGGCGAGTTTGAGACTCAAATTAAGATTTTAATGATTGGTGGCGATAGAACTGCACCAACATTAAATTCAGGAGCACAAATTCCAGAAAATCAAGAAAATCTGAATTTGTGTTTCAGTGCAATTCCTGAAGGACCATCAGAGGCTGATATTGCCGCATTGTACTCTGACAACTGTACCAGTGTTAATGTGACTAAAACAGGAACACCATCTGGAACAGATTGTGAATGGAGTGTAACTTACACATATACTATTGTGGATGATTGTGGAAATGCAGCTCCAAATGTTGAAATCACTTATAGTGGTGGTGATACAAAAGCACCTAAGCTTAAAAAAGGCTCCACAATTCCTCAAGGAGATTTGAATGTAAACGCATGTTTCTTAAACAAATCTCAAGGACCAACTGAAGCTGAAATTGCTGCTTTATATCAAGATAACTGCAGCAGTGAAATTACAGTTGTAAAAACATCATACTCTAAAGGTACTGATTGTAAATGGTTAGCAATTTATGATTATACTATTAGTGATGCTTGTGGTAATTTTGCACCACCAATAAAAATAACATACCAAGGTAGAGATATGGACGCTCCAACACTTAATGGAGTTCCACAAGATATTACAGTAAATTGTATTGATGAAATTCCAAATCCTAAAAAAGTTTCTGCGACAGATAATTGTGCTCAAAACTTAGGCAAAGTTAGCTATAGTCAAGATTCTAGTAATTTAGGGTTAGCCTGTGCAGGTGGAACTGTTGTTAGAACTTGGACAATTTCTGACCCTTGTGGTAATACAACTACTGCTTCTCAAACCATTACAGTATTGCCTGCTCCAGAAGCTGAATTTAGTACACCTCAAGATTATACAATTAGTTGTGATGAAGTGCCAAACTTTCAGCCAATACCTTTACACTATAGTAATGGAATAGAAGCTGGTGCTTGTGCAATTAATGGTGATGCACAAGGAACTTATGAGCCATTTGCAGGTTCTTGTGGTTCTTTTGTTGTTAATTATACATTTTCTGATGCTTGTGAACGCACAATTAATGCAAGTTTAACTGTAACAGTAGTTGATAATACACCTCCTGTTGTGACACCTGCTCAAGATATGACTGTTCAATGTGATGGTCAAGGAAATGTAGATGCTTTAGCAGCATGGTTAGCTTCTAATGGTGGTGCTACAGGTACAGATACCTGTTCAGATGTGACTTGGACCAATAACTTTACAGCCTTGTCTGATGATTGTGGTGCTACAGGTTCAGCAACCGTTGAGTTTACAGCGCATGATGCTTGTGGTAATACAGAAAAAACATCTGCAACATTTACAATTGTAGATACTGAAAACCCTTCTATTGATGAAGTTGCACATGATATGACTGTTGAATGTGATGGCCAAGGAAATGCAGATGCTTTAGCAGCATGGTTGGCTTCTAATGGTGGTGCCGAAGCTTCTGATAATTGTTCGGGAGTGACTTGGTCTAACAATTTCCAAGCATTATCTGATGGTTGTGGAGCAACGGGTTCTGCAACAGTCGTATTTTTAGCTACAGATGCTTGTGGTAACAGTTCCAAAACAATAGCAACTTTTACCATTGAAGATACCACTGCTCCAGATGTTGTTCCTGCCCAAGATATGACTGTAGACTGTGATGGCCAAGGAAATACAGAGGCTTTAGCAGCTTGGTTAGCATCTAATGGTGGCGCAACTGCTACTGATGCATGTTCTGATGTTACTTGGTCAAATAATTTTGATGGTTTATCAGATGGTTGCGGTGCAACTGGCTCTGCAACTGTTGAATTTACTGCAACAGATGCTTGTGGTAATGATACAAAAACATCGGCTACTTTTACAATTAGAGACATTAACAGTCCGCCTATTACATTAGCAGCTCAAGATATGACTGTAGAATGTGATGGTCAAGGAAATACAGAAGCTTTAGCAGCTTGGTTAGCTTCTAATGGAGGTGCAAGTGCTTACGATCTTTGTTCTGAAATTACTTGGTCTAATGACTTTGAAGCTTTATCTGATGATTGTGGCGCTACAGGATCAGCTACAGTAATGTTTACGGTGTCTGATGAATGTGGAAACAGTTCTTCAACTACTGCAACCTTTACAATTGAGGACACAACACCTCCTTCTATTGAGCCAGCATCTGATATGACTGTTCAATGTGATGGTGCAGGAAACCTAAAAGATTTACAAGACTGGTTAGCTGCTAATGGTGGCGCTTCTGCTTCAGACTCTTGTTCTGAGGTTTATTGGTCGAATGACTTTACAGCTTTATCTGACGATTGTGGAGCTACAGGTTCAGCTACAGTAACATTTACTGTTGAAGATGCTTGTAAGAATATGACTAGTACTACGGCTACTTTCACTATTGTAGATACTATTAACCCTTCTATTGATTTAGAAGCTCAAAATATGACTGTAGAATGTGATGGTCAAGGAAATGCAGACGCTTTAGCAGCTTGGTTAGCTTCTAATGGTGGTGCAGCTGCCTCTGATGGATGTTCAGGTGTAACTTGGTCTAATGACTTTACAGCATTATCTGATGATTGTGGTGCAACAGGCTCAGCCTTAGTTGTATTTACAGCACATGATGATTGTGGTAACACGTCTAAAACATCAGCAACCTTTACAATAGTTGATACAACAGCACCAACTATTACTGATGCTGAAGATATGACAGTAGAATGTGATGGACAAGGAAATGTAGAAGCACTTAACGCTTGGTTAGCCAACTATGGTGGAGCCACTGCAGAAGATACGTGTTCAGGTGTGACTTGGTCAAATAATTTTGAAGCTTTATCTGATGATTGTGGTGCAACTGGTTCAGCAACTGTTGAATTTACAGCAACTGATGATTGTGGTAATTATTCAAAAACATCAGCTACTTTTACTATTGTGGATACAACTGCACCAACTATTACTGATGCTGAAGACATGACAGTAGAATGTGATGGACAAGGAAATGTAGAAGCACTTAACGCTTGGTTAGCCAACTATGGTGGAGCTACTGCAGAAGATACGTGTTCAGGTGTGACTTGGTCAAATAATTTTGATGGTTTGTCTGATGATTGTGGTGCTACAGGTTCAGCAACTGTTGAATTTACAGCAACTGATGATTGTGGTAACTATTCAAAAACATCAGCTACCTTTACTATAGTAGACACTACAGCTCCAGGATTTGAAGTTGAAGCACAAGATATGACCGTTGAATGTGATGGTCAAGGAAATGCAGATGCTTTAGCAGCTTGGTTGGAAAGTAATGGAGGGGCTTTAGCTTATGATAATTGTTCTGGTGTTACTTGGACAAATGACTTTACAGCTTTATCCGATGATTGTGGTGCAACAGGTTCAGCAACTGTTGAATTTACAGCAACCGATGATTGTGGTAACAATTCTAAAACATCAGCCACGTTCACTATAGTAGATACTACAGCACCTACGTTTACCTATGTGCCAGAAAATCTTTTATTAGAATGTGATGAAACCGCACCTGAAGGTAATGCTACTGCAGGTGATACATGTGGTGATACTTCGGTAACGTATCAAGATTATACAGTTAATACACCTTGGACTGCTTTTGAACAAGGAAATGGTACTGTTGATTTTAGTAATTTGCCAAGTGGATTTACCGCAACAGGTTCTAATAACTCAGGTGTAAGTGATTCATATTTTACTGTAGGTTTAACAACTGTTACCAACGTAACCATTTCTTTTGATTGGAGTTTTTCATCAAATGATACAGGTGGTGTATTTGATCCATTAGTGGTTATTGTTAATAATCAATATGGTGAATTATATAGTGGAAGTAATTCTACAGCATCAGGATCTTTCTCTCAAAGTTTCCCAGCTGGAACTACTTTTGGAATAGGTATTTTGACAGAAGATGATATTTTTGGAAGTGCGAGTGTGGTAATCAGTAATATAAATATTTCGGTTGCACCATACGAATGTCCATTGACAGATGCCTTTATACGTCAATTTACAGCAACAGATGCTTGTGGTAATACATCAATTGCAAATCAGGTGATTGCTTTCCAAGACACTACTGCACCAGTTATTGAGCCTCAAGCTCAAGACATGACTGTTGAGTGTGATGGACAAGGTAATCAAGCAGCATTAGAGGCATGGTTAGCTTCTAATGGAGGTGCATCAGCAACAGATAATTGTTCTGAAATTACTTGGTCTAATGACTTTGAAGCCTTATCTGATGATTGTGGTGCAACAGGTTCCGCTACAGTAACGTTTACTGTTACAGATGCTTGTGGAAATGCTTCTACAACATCAGCAACCTTTACAATAGTTGATACAACAGCACCAACTATTACTGATGCTGAAGATATGACAGTAGAATGTGATGGACAAGGTAATGTAGAAGCACTTAACGCTTGGTTAGCCAACTATGGTGGAGCCACTGCAGAAGATACGTGTTCAGGTGTGACTTGGTCAAATAATTTTGACGGTTTATCTGATGATTGTGGTGCAACTGGTTCAGCAACTGTTGAATTTACAGCAACTGATGATTGTGGTAACCATTCTAAAACATCAGCCACTTTCACTATAGTTGATACAACAGCACCAACTATTACTGATGCTGAAGATATGACAGTAGAATGTGATGGGCAAGGTAATGTAGAAGCACTTAACGCTTGGTTAGCCAACAATGGTGGAGCTACTGCAGAAGATACGTGTTCAGGTGTGACTTGGTCAAATAATTTTGACGGTTTATCTGATGATTGTGGTGCTACAGGTTCAGCAACCGTTGAATTTACAGCAACTGATGATTGTGGAAACCATTCTAAAACATCAGCAACCTTTACTATTGTTGATACAACTGCACCAGACATTACAGACGCTGCAGATATGACAGTAGAATGTGATGGTCAAGGTAATGTGGAAGCACTTAACGCTTGGTTAGCAAACCATGGAGGTGCAACTGCTGAAGATACGTGTTCAGGTATTACTTGGACTAATGACTTCACAGCCTTATCCGATGATTGTGGTGCAACAGGTTCAGCAACCGTTGAATTTACAGCAACCGATGATTGTGGAAATTATTCTAAAACATCAGCTACTTTCACTATTGAAGATACAACCTTGCCAGTATTGATTGGTCAATTACCAGTGGGTGAGTCTAATGTAAATGCTTGTTTTGCTAATATGCCTCAAAGTTTGAGCGAAGCAGAAATGGCAGCATTGTACTCTGATGGTTGTAGTGGTATTGTTGTTACAAAAACATCTGTACCATTAGGTGATGATTGTTCTTGGTCAGTATTACACAGATATGTGATTTCTGATGAGTGTGGTAATGAATTGCCTCCAGTGAAAGTATATTTCTGGGGTGGTGATAAAACAGCACCTGCTTTAGTTGATGGTGCCCAAGTACCACAAGGTCAATTAGACATGGAAGCTTGTTACAATGCAATTCCAGAAGCACCAAGTATTGATGATATTAGAGCTTTATATGCTGATAATTGTGGTGGTGACGTAATTGTTACTAGCAAAAACAGTGTTACAGGCGATAATTGTTCATGGGATGCAACCTACACCTATACGATTATGGATGGTTGTGGTAACAAAGCTGACAACTTAGTTATTAGATATACTGGTGGCGATCATACACCTCCAACTCAAATTGGCGATATTCCTAATGGAGCTAACAGTTTAGACTTGTGTTTATCTGCAGCACCAGAAGGACCATCAGCAGATGATATCAAGGCATTATTTACAGACAACTGTAGTGATGTAGTAGTTACTAAATCTGATATGGTTTGGGGCGATGATTGCTCTTGGAATAAAGTATATATCTACCAAGTAGCAGATGAGTGTGGTAACGCATTACCAGAAGTTAAGGTTTGGTATAATGGTGGTGATGTTTCAGCACCAGTACAAGAAGCTTGTTTTGATGACGAAGTGATCACTGTTTACACAAACAATGGTGCTGAGTGTCCAGCAGAAGCTGAAGTATCTTTAACTGTTGGTCAAGAAGTAACCAATACAACGCAATGGACAGTTGCAGGAATTACGACTAAATCTATATTTGGTTGTTTCTCTGATAACTGTACAGCTGCTGATGATTTAACTTATGTGGTTACAGATAAGTCTAAAACACAAGATGGTTGCTCAGCAATTTTAACAGTATCCTTTGATGTTGTTGACCACTGTGGCAATGCTACACCATTTGTTGCAACCTTTGTTGTGGTAGATGATACTGCACCTGTGGTAACTTGTCCAGAAGACCAAGACTTTGGTTTAAACCCAGCAATGAATAATGATGGAACACCAGTTGGTGTAGCTGATAAAGCTGCCTATACTGATAACTGTCAAGGTGCTGGTGAGACGACCACTTATACAGATGAGTTAAGTTCTTCAACAGGTAGTGCTACTGAGAAACAAATTACATTCTCTTGTACCACACCAAATGGAGTATTTTCTTATGTATTTGAGCGTAGTAATTATTGGAATCCTGATGGTACATATGAAGGGCATCCATATTACCAAGCGGTTAACTTGCCTTATTTTGTAGAGTTATTCTATTACGATAGCGGTTATTATATATTTGACGAAGAACAATATGCAAATCCACTTATTGCATATGGAACTTATGATGATGCACCATGTGATATCAATTCATATACTAATAATACACAATGTGAATTTGAGGTTTCATGTACAGCAACTGGTGGTAGCCCAGATAATTACACTTTAGTAAGAACATTTACTGCTGACGATGGATGTGGTAATGTTGGAACATGTAGTGTAACTTATACTTGGGCAGAAGGTGCTCAAGCAGTTCCTTCACAAAACCAAGGAAATGCTCTTACTCAATTACCATGTAGTATTATTAATGGTTCATTAAATAATAGCACAAATAGTGGTACAACTGCAAGAGTGGCTCAAGGAGATGTGAAGATAGACTTTACAGCATATCCTGTACCATTTGATAAAGAAGTGAACATTGCTTACTCATTTGATTTTGATACCAACGTAACTATTGAATTATATGATACTAAAGGATTGTTAATCCACAGTGTTGTTAACAATAGATATGTTAAAGGTTCTAAAGACAAAGCTTATTTTGACTTGTCAAGAACTGCTAATCAAATGTTCTATGTGAAGTTGACTACAAGTCAAGGTTCGGTTACTAAGAAAATTGTTTCTTCGTCACCAAACAGACGTAATTAACTGGTTAAATCCTAATTAATTTAAAAGGCAGCTATTTTATAGCTGCCTTTTTTTATACTTTACTTTTTTAAACGTTGCAAGCTAAAATGCAAACGTCATAAAATATCCATGTTTTTTAAGTGTGTTTTGTGGCTTTTTTAAATAAAGAGCCTTGTCTGTTAGGAGTCTTGCTTAAGATAAAAAAGGAGAGAAGAACAGAAGTAATGCTTTCTATTTGAATTCAATATTCAAAATAGATTTTGACCATTTAATGGCTTCTTCTATAGTATCAAAGATTTCAAAAGGTTTGTTTAAAAAAAGCTTTTCAACTTCAGCATTTGACTTTGCTTTAAAATCTTTAGATACTACAGCAAATCCTTGAAGGTTATCTATTTTAGAAGTTTCAAAATAGATTGCAGGATCAACGGAATAAGAATTAATACGATGTGTGATGTAAACAAACTTTTTGTTTACATAATAAGTATCAACAACATTGATTAAAGTTTCATTATGTGCAGGCGTTAACGTTACACCTTCATTTATAATAACGACAACGTAATTATCATAAATGTGCATTTCGCAAAAATCGAATTTTAATAAATCTGTCATACCTAAAGTTAGCACATCTAAAAATCAAAACCAAAAAAAAAGCACCTTTAAATTTAAAGGTGCTTTTTTTTTGGTTATCAGTATATTAAGATTCTGTGTGTTTTTCAGATTTTTCAATCTTTACAACCAATTCATTAGTCTTGCTATCTAAATCCATAATAATTTTGTCACCTTCGTGTATATGAGCTGTAATTATTTCTTCGGCCAAAGTGTCTTCTACATACTTTTGAATGGCACGTTTTAATGGTCTTGCGCCATATTGCTGGTCAAATCCTTTATCAGCAATATAATCTTTAGCTTTTGAAGTCAGCTTAAGTTCATATCCTAAATCTTTAATTCTGACAATGAGTTTTTCCAATTCAATATCAATAATTTTATTAATATCATCTTTTTCTAAGGTGTTGAATACCATAACATCATCAATTCTATTTAAAAATTCTGGCGCAAAAGCTTTTTTGAGTGCATTTTCAATAATACTTTTTGAATTTTCATTGGCTTGAGCTTCTTTTGCAGCAGTTCCAAAACCGACACCTTGTCCAAAATCTTTTAATTTGCGAGCTCCAATATTGGAAGTCATGATAATAATGGTGTTTCTAAAATCTATTTTTCTGCCAAGGCTGTCTGTAAGGTAGCCATCATCTAATACTTGTAATAGCATGTTAAACACATCTGGATGTGCCTTTTCAATTTCATCTAATAAAACAACTGCATAAGGTTTGCGTCTAATTTTTTCTGTTAATTGACCACCTTCTTCATAACCAACATAGCCTGGAGGCGCGCCAACTAATCTTGAAATTGCAAATTTTTCCATGTATTCACTCATGTCAATTCTTACCAAAGCATCTTCACTATCAAATAACTCACGTGCCAATACTTTAGCTAATTGCGTTTTACCAACGCCTGTTTGTCCTAAAAAGATAAAGGAGCCAATAGGTTTGTTTGGGTCTTTAAGTCCTGCACGATTGCGTTGAATAGCTTTAACCACCTTGGCAACGGCTTCATCCTGACCAATCACTTTTCCTTTAATGAGTTCTGGTAATTTGGCAAGTTTGTTGCTTTCGGTTTGGGCAATTCTATTAACAGGAATACCAGTCATCATTGAAACGACGTCTGCAACATTGTCTTCAGTCACAATTTCTTTGTGTAATTTGGTTTCTTCTTCCCATTTTTCCTGAGCAATAGCTAAGTCTTTTTCAAGGCGTTTTTCGTCATCTCTAAGTTTAGCAGCCTCTTCATATTTTTGTTTTTTAACAACGGTGTTTTTGGTTTCTTTAACGGCTTCCAGTTGTTTTTCGAGTTCTAAAATTTGTTTTGGAACATCAATATTAGTGATATGAACACGAGAACCTGCTTCATCTAAAGCATCAATGGCTTTGTCTGGCAAAAAGCGTTCCGTCATGTAACGGTTGGTTAATTTTACACAGGCTTCAATGGCTTCGTCAGTATATTCAACATTGTGATGCTCTTCATATTTTTCCTTGATATTATTAAGGATTTGAATGGTTTCTTCAACCGTTGTTGGCTCTACAATTACCTTTTGAAAGCGACGTTCTAAAGCACCATCTTTTTCTATATATTGTCTGTATTCATCTAAAGTTGTAGCGCCAATACATTGAATTTCACCTCGCGCCAAAGCAGGCTTAAACATATTGGAAGCGTCTAAACTTCCTGTTGCACCACCAGCACCAACAATGGTATGAATTTCATCAATAAAAAGGATGATGTCATCATTTTTTTCCAATTCATTCATAACGGCTTTCATGCGTTCTTCAAACTGTCCACGATATTTTGTGCCAGCAACCAAACTTGCTAAATCTAAGGTAACAACCCGTTTGTTGAATAATATTCTGGACACTTTTCGTTTAATGATTCTTAATGCCAAACCTTCGGCTATGGCTGATTTACCAACTCCTGGTTCGCCAATTAATAATGGGTTATTTTTTTTGCGTCTGCTCAAAATTTGAGACACGCGTTGTATTTCTTTTTCTCGGCCAACCACAGGATCTAATTTACCTTCTTCAGCAAGCACAGTTAAATCGCGTCCAAAATTATCTAAAACAGGTGTTTTAGATTTTTTGTTTGTTTTAGACCCAGATTGGTTAAAAGGGTTTTGTTTGTCATCATCTTCATTGATATCATCATCAGAAAAAGACTCCGCTTTTGGAGTTTCTGTATAATCATCATCGTTTGTTATCATAAGTTTAAATTGTTCTTTTACGTTATCATAATCAACTTTAAGCTTGTTTAAGAGCTTAGTGGTTGGATCATTTTCATTTCTTAAAATGCACAATAATAAATGTGCTGTGTTAATAGAGGTGCTTTGAAACAGTTTTGCTTCTAAAAAGGTAGTTTTTAAAGCACGCTCAGCTTGTCTGGTTAAGTGTAGGTTCTTTTTTTCATTAGAAGTTGTTGAAACTGTTGGGTTGGCAGGACTCAGTATTTCTACTTTTCGCCTTAGGTGGTTTAAGTCCACCTCTAAAGCGTTGAGTATGTCAATAGCTTTACCATTGCCATCGCGAAGCAAGCCCAACATTAAATGTTCAGTTCCTATAAAATCGTGTCCTAAACGTAAGGCTTCTTCTTTGCTGTACGCTATAACATCCTTAACTCTTGGGGAAAAATTATCGTCCATAGTAAATTCCTTTCTGCATTAAAAATAATAAAAACAAGAACATAAAGTCAAAAACTATACCTTAAATGTTTTCATTATGGCTAATAGACTAAAAAAACTTCAAAAATTCAAAACATTTAACAAGATACTTATCAAATAAAATGGAGATGATATTGTTAATAAAAAAACCTAAAAAAGCAGTATTAAAATGGCACTACAACTATCAAAATAGTTATCTTAGCACGATTTGAAAACCTACAAAAAATCTAATTAATTTATATATGGCAGAAGGAGAAAAATTGATTCCAATTAATATTGAAGATGAAATGAAATCGGCTTACATTGATTATTCAATGTCAGTCATTGTGTCACGTGCTTTACCAGATGTAAGAGATGGGTTAAAACCAGTTCATAGACGTGTGCTTTATGGCATGCACGAGCTTGGTGTGAGATCTAACACAGCGCACAAAAAATCAGCAAGAATTGTTGGTGAAGTTTTAGGAAAATACCATCCACATGGTGATACATCGGTTTATGACACGATGGTACGTATGGCTCAAGAATGGAGTTTGCGTTATATGTTGGTAGATGGACAAGGTAACTTTGGGTCTATTGATGGTGATAGTCCTGCAGCAATGCGTTATACAGAAGCTCGCATGCGTAAAATATCTGAGGACATGTTGGCAGATATTGACAAAGAAACAGTTGACCATAAACTGAATTTTGACGATACATTACAAGAGCCAACAGTATTGCCAACACGTATTCCTGGACTTTTAGTTAATGGAGCTTCGGGTATTGCGGTTGGTATGGCAACCAATATGCCACCACATAACTTAACTGAAGTTGTTGATGGAATAGTTGCTTATATTGATAATAACGACATAGAAATTGATGAGTTAATCACACATGTTAAAGCTCCCGATTTTCCTACTGGAGGCACCATATATGGTTATGATGGCGTTAGAGAAGCCTTTAAAACAGGACGTGGACGTATAGTTATTAGAGGAAAAGCTAATATAGAAGAAGTTCATGGACGTGAATGTATTATTGTAACTGAAATTCCTTATCAAGTTAACAAAGCAGATATGATTAAAAAAACGGCTGATTTAGTTAACGAGAAAAAAATTGATGGAATTTCAACCATTAGAGATGAGTCAGACAGAAATGGCATGCGCATTGTTTACGTTTTAAAGCGCGACGCTATTCCAAACATTGTATTAAATACTTTATATAAATATACTGCTTTACAATCATCATTTAGTGTTAATAACATTGCATTAGTTAATGGTCGTCCACAATTGCTGAATCTTAAAGAGATGATTCATCATTTTGTTGAGCATCGTCATGAAGTAGTTGTTAGAAGGACTACTTATGAACTTCGCAAAGCTGAAGAACGCGCTCATATTTTAGAAGGTTTAATCATTGCTTCAGATCATATTGATGAAGTTATAGCATTAATCAGGGCCTCATCTAATGCTGACGAAGCTCGTGAAAAATTAATAGAACGCTTCAAACTTTCAGAAATTCAGGCAAAAGCCATTGTTGAAATGCGTTTACGTCAATTAACAGGCTTAGAGCAAGACAAACTTCGCTCTGAATATGAAGAGTTAATGATAACTATTGAAGATTTAAAAGACATTCTTGCTAAAAAAGAACGTCGAATGGAAATTATCAAAGACGAATTATTGGTTGTTAAAGATAAATATGGTGATGAGCGTCGTTCAAACATTGAATATGCTGGAGGCGATTTGAGTATTGAAGACATGATTGCTGACGAACAAGTGGTTATAACCATTTCTCATGCTGGATATATTAAACGTACCTCATTGACCGAATACAAGACCCAAAACAGAGGAGGTGTTGGTCAAAAAGCATCTACTACACGTAATGAAGACTTCTTAGAGCATTTATTTGTTGGTACCAACCATCAATACATGCTATTCTTTACCCAAAAAGGAAAATGTTTCTGGATGCGTGTGTATGAAATTCCTGAAGGCAGCAAAACATCAAAAGGAAGAGCTATTCAAAATCTTATCAATATCGAACAAGATGATAAAGTAAAAGCATTTATCTGTACACAAGATTTAAAAGATGAAGATTATATCAATAATCATTATGTGATTATGGCAACTAAAAAAGGTCAGGTTAAAAAGACCTCTTTAGAGCAATATTCTCGTCCACGTACTAATGGTATCAATGCCATCACTATTAAAGAAGATGACGAATTATTAGAAGCAAAATTAACCACAGGAAATAGCCAAGTGATGTTAGCGTTACGTTCAGGTAAAGCCATTCGTTTTGAAGAAGCTAAAACAAGACCAATGGGAAGAAGTGCTTCAGGTGTTAGAGGTATCACACTTGCCAATGCTAAAGACGAAGTGATTGGTATGATTGCTATTGAAAACCCGCAAGAAGAATCTGTATTAGTTGTTTCTGAAAATGGTTATGGTAAACGTACCTTTATAGACGACCCAGAAGATGGTGAAGCAGTTTATAGAATTACCAATAGAGGCGGAAAAGGCGTTAAAACCATTTCTATCACTGAAAAAACAGGAACCCTTGTTGCCATAAAATCCGTTAGTGATGATGATGATTTGATGATTATCAACAAATCAGGAATTGCTATACGTATGGCTGTTAATAACTTAAGAGTTATGGGACGTGCTACCCAAGGAGTTAAATTAATTAACCTTAAAGGAAGTGATTCTATCGCTGCAGTAGCAAAAGTGATGAAAGATGATGAAGATGAGATTGAAAACGATGTAATCTTAGACGAATCATCTGAAAATCAATCATCTATAGAAGATGGCACAACTCTTGATAACTCAGATGACGAAAACAATAATTAACATTAACATTCAAAAACAACTAAAAATGAAGAAACAAATAATCATAGCTTCGGCACTTTTGGTCAGTACATTTTCATTTGCTCAAAAAGATGAATTAAAAACGGCTGAAAAAGCAATAAAAAATAGCAATTATGCAGAAGCAAAAACAGCAATTAAAGCTGCCGAACCTTTAATAAGTACTGCAGATGATAAGTTGAAAGCCAAGTTTTATTTCCTTAAAGGTGAAGCACTTTATGCTAATGGAGCAGGTTCAAGTGTAGATACAGATGCTGCCATAGAAAGTTTAAACATGGTTGAACAAGTAGATAATGGTAAATATGCTGATGATGTTGCAACTTTAAAACAGTCTATGCTGTCTAATTTTTTAACTAAAGCGAATGCAGCTTTAGAAAATAAAAATTACGCAGTATCTTCAAGTGGTTTTGACAAAGCATATCGCATGTCAACTAAAGACACTTTGTATCTTTACTATGCAGCAGCTACTGCTGTAAATGGACAAGATTATGATACTGCTTTGAAATACTATGAAAAACTAAAGGATTTAGGGTATAAAGGTGTTGAAACACAATATATTGCAACTGACAAAGATACAGGAGAAGAAAAAGTTTTTGATTCTAAAAGCACAAGAGATCTTTCTGTAAGAAGTGGAGCATATATTAGTCCAAAAGATAAAAAAACAGAATCTAAATCTGCTGAAATCGTTAAGAATATTGCGTTGATTTATGTTAGCAAAGGGCAAAATGACAAAGCGATGGCAGCCATGAAAGATGCCAGAGCAGCCAATCCTGACGATTTGAATTTAATTCTTTCTGAAGCCAATTTGCAATTAAAAGTAGGGAATAAAGAGGCTTTTAAATCTTTAATTCAAGAAGCGTTAGTAAAAGATCCAAAAAACCCTGAATTATTATTCAACTTAGGAATTGTTGCCGCAGAAGCTGGCGATGTGGATGCAGCCAAATCTTATTACAATCAAGCGTTGGCTTTAAAACCAGACTATGCTGATGTTAATAACAACATGGCTGTTTTGATTTTAGGAGGTGAACAAAAAATTATTGATGAGATGAATTCTTTAGGAACTTCAGCAGCAGATAATAAAAAATATGATGAGTTGAGAGACTCAATTAATCAATTATATAGAGAGGCTATTCCTTATTTGCAATCAACAATTAACTTAAGACCAAATGACCTTCAAGCTGCAAAAACGTTGATGAATATTTATAGCTCTTTAGGTGAAACAGCAAAATTTAAAGAAATGAAAGCGAAAGTGGAAGCTATTGAAGCTGGAAACTAATACTTTATTATTAAGCATAAAAAAAAAGCTACTCATTTTGAGTAGCTTTTTTTTATATAATCTTTTTGATAACTCTTAATTTATGTGTGTGTAGTTTTCGTTCTACATTATATATTCCAGAATGATCTAATCTGTCAATACGCACTTTGCCATGTGCATGTATAATATAATTATCTTCCATGATAATACCAACATGTGTAATTTTTCCTTCGGCATTATCAAAAAAAGCCAAATCACCAGGTTCACTTTCTTCAATAAAACTCAATGCTTCACCTTGAGTTGCTTGTTGTGACGCATCACGTAATAATTTATAACCATTAAGTTTGTAAACCATTTGTGTAAGTCCAGAACAGTCAATACCAAAAGGTGTTTTTCCGCCCCAAAGATAAGGAGCGTTTAAGTAATTAAAAGCTGTTTGTATGATATTTGATTTTGGCTGAACAGAACTAATACTGTTTCCATCATACGAATGCTGCAAAATTTGCAACCCATTTAAGGTAGAACCCAGCGGAATAGTAAGCAACCCATTAGTTTCATCTTGTACAAACTCAACTAAATCAGTTGATAGTTTTAATGGTATATGCTTTAATGATTTATAATGGTCTTCTGTAATTTCTTTATACTGCTTATTATCAATCCAACCTTCATATTTGTCAAATGCTAACCTAATTTTACTCCAGTTTTTGCGTTGCTCTATAACTTTAAAAAAATCACCATACAATACTTGAGAAATTAATTCGCAAGTATCATCAGGTTCAAGTCTTAAAGGGACAATGCTTAAATTACAGATTCCGTATTGCATACAAATATATATGTCTATTGATTATTTTTAATTTATAGTTTATGAGTAATCAAAACAGAATCTAAAATAAAGAAAGTATATTTTGGCTTATAGGTCATCAAATAAAAAATAGAAATACTAAATATTAGTTGCGTTCAATAACAATTGCTGAGGCACCACCACCACCATTACAAATGGCTGCTGCTCCAATTTTGGCATTGTTTTGTTCTAAAACATTAAGGAGCGTAATAATAATTCTCACACCTGAACATCCTAAAGGATGACCTAAAGAGACAGCTCCGCCATTAACATTGACGTTACTATCACTAAGTCCTAAAATTTTCATATTGGCTAAACCAACAACTGAAAATGCTTCATTAAATTCAAAATAATCAACATCATTGATAGAAATTTTTGCTTTATCTAAAGCTTTTGGTAAGGCTTTAGCAGGAGCTGTTGTAAACCACTGAGGTTCATGCGCTGCATCAGCATAACTTTTAATAGTTGCTAAAACTTTTAAACCCAACTCATTAGCTTTTTCTTTGCTCATCAACACCATAGCGCCAGCGCCATCATTAATTGTGGAGGCATTTGCAGCAGTTACGGTTCCATCTTTTGTAAAAGCAGGACGTAATGACGGAATTTTATCCATCATTACATTGGTAAACTCTTCATCTTTAGTAATAATCAAAGCATCACCGCGACGTTGTGGTACTTCAACAGGAACCACTTCATTATCAAATTTTCCAGCGTCCCAAGCAGCAGCCGAACGTTTATAAGATTGAATTGCAAAAGCATCTTGGTCTTCTCGTGAAAAATGATATTCCTTAGCACAAGCATCAGCGCAAACACCCATTGCATTTTGGTCATAAGCATCAACTAAACCATCACGCTGCATCCCATCTTCTAATGTAGCAGGACCAAATTTTGTAGCTGAACGTGCATGGTAATAGTGCGGAATTAAACTCATATTCTCCATACCACCAGCAACAATAATTTCTGCGTCACCAAGTGTAATTGCTTGTGCAGCTTGCATAACCGCTTTCATCCCAGAAGCACATACTTTATTAACTGTTGTACAAGGTACTGTATTTGGAATACCTGCATAAATCGCAGCTTGACGTGCTGGTGCTTGTCCAGTTCCAGCTTGTACCACATTGCCCATAATGACTTCTTGCACTAACTCTGGTTTTAGATTGATTTTATCTAAAGCACCTTTGATAGCAATAGCGCCTAATTTTGGTGCAGGAATTGTAGATAAAGCTCCTAAAAAGCTGCCAATTGGTGTTCTTGCTGCGGATACAATTACGACTTCTTTACTCATTTTATATACGTTTGATTATAATTGGTGCAAAATTAATCAATTTTTAATAAATTTTAGAATGAAAGCCAACTATAAACCCAAAAACTCTTTTATATTTTATTACTTTTGATAGTCTATTGAAACATCTAAATGAAGCATTTTATAAACAAATGGTATAAAAACCATGCACTTATCTACAAAATTCTTTTGTTTTTAAGTACCACTTTTCTGATTGTCTATCTTTTTCCAAAAAGTGGAAAATTCAAATATAGTTTTGACAAAGGAAAACCATGGCAATCTGAAAACTTATATGCGCCATTTGATTTTGCAATACAAAAATCAGCTGATGAAATTGCTCAAGAAAAGGATGCTATAACAAAAAATAGCACTGTGTATTTTGAGTTAAACAAGTCAATTAAACCTTTGGTTTTTGAAGCATATGATACTAAATTTAATAGCATTTTTGTCGATTCATTAACCAGAAATAAAGCACAACTTTATACTATTGGAAAAACGATTTTAAATCGCATTTATGCGTATGGTGTTTTAGATGAAAATTACGATTATCCTGATGATAGAACAGCGGTTATATTGGAGGATCAAACAAAAAAGGCAACTACCACTTTTGTAGAACTTACAAAGATGGACGCATTTAGACCTCTTTTAGAACAAGCTTTAGACGCTAAAAACTTTTCAAATTATAAACCAGCATTTGTTTCGATATTTTTTGACATTGTTAAGCCCAACCTCAGTTTAAATACATCGTTAACTCAAAATGCACTACAAGAACAATTTGATAAAATATCACCACTTAGAGGAAGCATAGATAAGGAAACGCTTATCATTTCTAAAGGCGAAATTGTAGAAGGTCATAAATATGATGTTTTAAAATCATTAGAAGCAGAATATGAAAATCAAGTTTGGAGCGCTTCTACCTATAATTGGATTGTGTTTTCTTATGCGTTGTTGGTGGCATTAACGCTGTTGATGTTGCTTCTTTTTTTAAGAAAATATAGGAATGAAGTGTTTTTAGACAATACTAAAGTCACATTTATCTTTTTTAATATACTGTTGATGGTATTGCTAACGACTTTAATCATTAATTACAATTCCAAATATGTTTATGTGGTACCTTTATGTGTGCTCCCTTTAGTTTTAAAAGCTTTTTTTGATGCCAGATTAGGACTTTTTACGCATGTACTTACTGTTTTGTTATTAGGATTTATTGTACCCAACAGCTATGAATACATGTTTTTGCAAATAATTGCAGGTATAGTCACCATATTGACCGTTTCAGAATTGTATAAACGTGCTAATTTATTTATTTCTGTTGGACAAATTACACTGATTTATATTATAGCGTATTTTGCTTTTTTTGTGATTCATGAAGGAAATATCTACACGCTCAAAATAGAAACATTCGGGCTCTTTATTTTGTGTGGTCTTGCTACTTTGTTTGTACAGCCTTTAATTTATATTTATGAAAAATTATTTGGTTTGGTTTCAGATGTATCACTTTTAGAGCTATCAGATACAAATACAAAACTTTTAAAAGAATTATCCAACAAAGCACCAGGCACATTTCATCATTCGTTAAACGTTGCCAATTTAGCAGAAGCCTCAGCCAACGAAATTGGAGCAAATGCTATGTTGGTTAGGGTAGGAGCGTTATATCATGATATTGGAAAGATGAAAAATCCAACCTATTTTACTGAAAATCAATCTACAGGAATCAATCCTCATGACGAGTTATCATCTCAAGAAAGCACCAAAATTATCATCAACCATGTTATTGATGGCGTTGAAATTGCTAAAAAAAATAATTTACCAGATAGAGTGATTGATTTTATAAGGACGCATCATGGCACCAGTTTAGTTTACTATTTCTTTATGAAAGAAAAGGAATATGATGATAGCTTAAGTGATGAAGATTTTAGGTATCCAGGACCAAGACCTTATAGTAAAGAAACTGCAATTTTGATGATGTGTGATAGTGTAGAGGCTGCTTCAAAAAGTTTAAAAGAACCTTCATCTACAAAAATTGACCATTTTGTTGAAAATATTATTAATAAGCAATTGGAAGATGGACAGTTCTTAAATGCCAATATCACTTTTAAAGAAATAGAATCTATTAAGAAAGTTCTTAAAAATAAACTGGCTAACATCTTTCATCTCAGGATAGAATACCCAGAATAAAAATATTCGAATAAAAAATTAAAAAAATAGTTGTGTTCTTTGTAATGAAAACTTACATTTGCATCCGCATTTTAAGAGAAGTTCTTTAAATAATTTAGGAGAGGTGCCAGAGTGGTAATGGAGCAGATTGCTAATCTGTCGACGGGAAACTGTCGCCAGGGTTCGAGTCCCTGTCTCTCCGCAAAATTTGATGACCATTTCGGGGTGTAGCGTAGCCCGGTTATCGCGCCGCGTTTGGGACGCGGAGGTCGCAGGTTCGAATCCTGCCACCCCGACAAAGACTATCTTTTTGATATTTTTACATTCAGAACACAAGTTCTTGAATGGGCTCGTAGCTCAGCTGGATAGAGCACCTCCCTTCTAAGGAGGCGGTCATAGGTTCGAATCCTATCGGGCTCACTGTTTTAAACCTTGTATAACCATACAAGGTTTTTTGCTTTTTATAAGATTTTGAATTTCAAATTTTATTTTGAATTGACACGAAAATACGACTGAAGTTTTGCATAATGGATTTCTTCAAAACGCTTAATCACTTTGTTTGCCTTACTGTAATCTTGATTTATAGAGTTTTGGCTTTTAAACCCAATGCAATAAATACCTGCTGCTTTGGCTGCTTCAATACCATTGGTAGAGTCTTCAATAACAATGCACTTATGTTTATCAAAACCAGAAGCTTTTGCAGCATTGATAAAAATTTCAGGATGTGGTTTAGATGCTTTTAAATCAGCACCACTTAATTTTGCTTTAAAATAGGAGTTCAAATTAAAACGTTCAAAAATTTGATTGATATTGGACATAGAAGCTGAAGAGGCGAGCACTAAAGTAAGTCCATTGTTGTGATAGTTTGTGATAAGGTCTAAAACACCTTCAATAAGTTGAAGTTCTGTATCATGTTCAAACAAAAACTTAAAATGGTCGCGTTTAATATCAACCAAAGTTTGAGGTGCTAATCTTAAGTTATATTTTTTACATAAAAACTCACAAATAGCATAGGTAGATTGCCCTGTAAATGTTTTGTAAAGCGTATTAGGAACTTTAATATTAACATCATCAAACATTTTATGATAGGCTTTGTGGTGTAAAGGCTCTGTATCAACAATAACACCATCCATATCAAAAATAACTGCTTTAATCATGTTTTCTCTATTTTTGCGAATATACTTAAAAAAGCAGTTTTGAATGCCTCTTTTTATAGTAATAAGTTGATTTTAAGCGATTCTATCGTTATTTGTTTTTATAAGATATTAAAATTCAGCCAATTAACCTTGTCGTTAAAATGTTATAATTTGTAAGATATTTCATATTTAACACTTTTAATCGAATAAAATATACATTTTATCGAATTTTTATTGTGATAATCAAATTTTATGTTCTACATTTGACATATAATTTCATTTAAACCCAAATCAAAATGAAAACCAACCTACTATCTCGCATTGCGTGTGCAATGCTATTATTTTCTGCGTTCAATTGTTCTGTAGAACCTGTCGAACAAATACAATCTATTTCAAATAGTATTAATGCAGTTGTATCAATCAATGATGAAACCAATCCGCCTTGTACTGGTTTAGATCCAAAAGTTAGAATTACTAATAATGGAACTTTAATTATAGATTTAGAGATTTATAATGATGAAGGAGCATTTATCAATTCTGAAATAGGAATTGCTCCAGGCTCAGTTTCTGATTGGATGACTTTTACTGAAGGCACCACCTTATTTGTTGTTAGAAGTACCAATGTGTATGGTGAAAAAGCGCAGTACATAATGAGCAATTGTACAGCTTTAAATATGGAATTGGGTGCAGACAACCATTTAGTAGCTGTAGAGCCTGAAACCCTTTAATATATTGAATAGTTAGTATTATTATATATTAATTAATACCGCTAAATAAAAACAACTCTAATTTTAGGGTTGTTTTTTTGCTTTTTTAAAAGCTAACTCTGATAAACATATTTGGTGTGACGCCAAGAGCATTTTGAGTTGTGTGAATGAGCATATTTTCATTCGCATCATAAAAACTATTAATGGTATTTTTAGTGTTTAATACATTCCAAAGGGCAACTCCAATTTTTGCATTGATATGATGGCATAATTTTAAATTATATAAAGCCGAGACATCAACGCGCATATAATTTTTTAGCCTACCGCTATTTGCAGATTTATATTGAACTTCATTATTTATAACAGAATTGGACGCTAAAGGTAATGTTGTTGGTTTGCCTGTTTGCCAGTTTATTCCTGTAGCGATTTTTAATTTTTTTCTTGCATAAGTAGTTCCTAAGGTAAGGGCATGAGTAATGTCATAATTGCTTGGAAATTGCTTTTCAGTCAAATCATTAAAGGCGTAAGTGTTGTTCATAAATGCATAACTTAACCATATATTGAAAGCATTTATTCGTTTTCTCAACAAAAGGTCAATACCATTAACCTCATAAAATCCATTTGTCTTATTTAATTTATATTGATTTTGAAAGCCTTGACTTTGCGTTGTAATACCATCTACCTTTTTATAATAACCTTCTATACTACTAAGCCAACCTTGATGATTATAACTAAAGCCTACTGAAATTTGCTTGCTCGTAATTATAGGAATATCTTTATTGTTTGATAGTTGCCAACGGTATTTTTCTATACCCAAAAAATCATTTTGAAAATTGACAATTTGTGAAGTGTATTGATGTTTAAGCTCACCAAGGACCTCAACGGTAAAATAATTTAAAAAACGCTGATTGAAACTTATCCGAGGTTCCCATAGTTGTCTTTTAAATTTGTTCAAATAATTAAAGCGCACACCAGCATTAAAATGAGTTTTTTTGTTTAAGGAAATATATTTTATTTCTGAAAAACCACTGTGTGTTCGAATAACTTCTGATACGAATAAATGATATAATGGATTATCTACATCATCTAAATTTGTGACTTGTGTTTCAACAAAATGGTAGCCACTCTGCAATTGCAGTGTTTTATTAATTCTGTAATTTGCTATTGCCTTTAAACTGGTTTCAGAAACGCTGTTTTTTTGAAGAAAGCGTTGAGAGTCTAATATATTGGCATTAATTGATTTGAGCGTGTAATCAGTTTCATAGACCTCTAAAGTAGTCTTCCATTGATGATTCCATGTACGATTATAAAAGATACCACCAGCTATACTGTTTTGGCTTAAACTACTTCTACGAGATACTTCATTGTTATTGATCATAGCATTTTCATTAAAAAGAAGTTCATTGCCTACATTAATAAAGTTAAGTCGCAACTCATCTTTATCACTTATTTGATAATTCCATCGCAATGATGTATCATAAAAATCAAAAGCTTTATCAGAATTGATTATACTATTACCATTGGTTTCAACTTCGGTATTTTGTGAGATGCGTTCAAAAAACTCATGATAGGTTGGGGTTTTTATAAAATCGCTAATTGATTTTCTTGCAGCTATTTGAACTGATGATTTTTTTCCAACAGGAGTATCAACAAAGCCATTGATATCAATAAAATTTGCACCAAGACTTCCATTAAAAATTGTATTTACTACATTGTCAGTTTCCATTGAAATTGTACCAGAAACACCATCTGTTTGGCTAACGTCTGAACCATTTTTGCGTAAAGTTACCCTTTGTGTGATTTGTGGATTGTACATAGAGATGAGTCCAAAAAAATGTCCAGATTGGTACATTTTAATATGATCCCAAAGAATTAGGTTTTGGTCGTGAGATCCACCTCTAATATTAAGGTTAGAAACGGTTTCGTTACTGCTTTGAATGCCAGGAAATGCTTGTACTGACTGAAGTACATCAGTATCTACTACACCAGGCAAAATATCAAAATTAGAAAAATCTATTTGAAAAGAACCATCACTTAGCTTATTAATTCCATTAATGATATAATTAGAAATCATTACTTCTGATAAGGATTGAAAGTTGGGAGTTAAATGTATGGTTGTACAAGTTTTTGAATCAAAATCTGAATAGGTTAAAGCTGCTGTTTTATAACCCAAATGTCTGATTGTAACCACTTCTGAAATTGTATTGACCAAAAGCTGGAAAAAGCCGTTTTCATCACTAATTGCGGTGTTTTCTTGCCCTTGTATAGTAACGAATGCTATAGGTGTATTACTGTCTTTATCTTTTAAATAGCCACAAATTAAAAGCCTTTTGGTTTTAGTGACTAAAACAAAGTTTTCATTATCAATCACAAAAGTTAGCCCTGTTGCCTTTTCAAGATAGGCGAGTGTTTGATTAAAGGTTAAATCTTTAGAAGGTGGAATTATATATAAGTCATCTACGCTGTCTTTTGCATAATTGAATTGGTAATGATATTGATTTTGAATTGTTTCCAAAATGCCAAAAAGCGGTTGCTTTTCTGTTTTATTCTGAGCATTTATACCCAAAATAAAAAGGAAAAAGAGAAAGACTGATATTGGATACTGTCTATTCTTTATTGTCATGTATTACAACTTCATTTGCTTTATGGATGTCATAGGTTAAATCCATTGGTTGCGTTACGGATTTTAGAGCACTCTCTAAATCATTATGTGTAAAACCTCCAGTAAATAAACGATTATCTGTTACTTTAATAAGCGTTATCTTAATATTATATTGTCGTTCTAATTCATCTAAAACTTCACTTAAAGGAACATTATTAAAAGAGCTTTTGCCGTGAGTCCATTGAGGATCTACAAATGGTGTTGTGTTTTTTTCTTCCTGATTGTTTATGATTCTATATGTATCTCCTGCATATAACGTATTGGTTGCATGGTTTGTTACAACTTTTACAACACCTTCATAACATTGCACTTCATAATAGGCGTTGCGTTGCTTTACATTAAATTGAGTACCAACTACTGTAACCACGCCATCGGAAGTGATGACATCAAATGTTTTTCCTTTTTGTACTTTAAAATAAGCTTCGCCATTTAATTTGAGCGTTCTGTGATTGTTCCATGTGTTTTTATTAAAGCTAATTTTAGTTGAAGCGTTTAATGTTACTAAAGAATTATCAGGAAGCTTAACCGTTGTTGTTTCGTGTGCCAAGGTTTTGACTTCAGTTGTATGCATATTAAAAAAAGTAAAATAAATTCCTAAAGCTATCACAACAATACTTGCAATACGCATAATAGGAGTTAACCAATTTAATTTTTTTATTGGCTTTTTTCGTGATTCATACATTGCTTTAAATGTTTCAAAATCTGTTTTGTTTTCAGAATCTGAAACTTTAAAGTAGTTGGCATCATCAACAATGGTCTTATAAAACTCATAGTCCTCTAATTGCTTAAATGCTTTTTCTTCATCAGCAGTTAGGGCATTGTTCAACCATTGCTTTAATAAGTAATCTTTATCCATTGTGGGTTCTTATTTAATTATATAACAACTGTTTTTGTATTTCTCCTTATTTTATTTTAAAGGATTGTAGTTCTTTTCTTAAAATATCAAAAGCACTATAAATCCTATATTCCACCACTTTTTGTGTCACCCCCAAAAATTCAGCAATTTCACTGTGTTTTTTGCCTTCAACTTTACTCAATAAAAAAGCGACACGTTGCTCGTCGGTAAGATGGCTCAATACCTTTTGATATTTTTCAAAATATTGTTCTTTTTCTAAAAGAAATTCAGGTGTTTCGTTGGTGTAGTTTTTATGCCCTAATTGTTGATGCTTTAGCACTACTTTATGGTGTTTAACCTCGTTAAGAGCTAAATTATTAGCAACCGTAAATAAAAAAGACTTTGCTTTGTTTAAAGAGACACTTTTGCAATTGTCCCACAATTTAATAAAAGCTTCTTGTACTTTATCTTCAGCATCAAATTGAGCTCCATATTTATAATAAAGAAAATTATGCAAGTCTTTTGCATATTTTTTGTAAACCTGTTCAAAAACAGAAGTTTCGCAAATGTTTGTATGGAGTTCTTTTGGCAAGTTCAATTATTTAGTTTTCTAAATATATGTAAATATTTTTTAAATTTTTTTCAGGAGATTTTTAAAGTAGGTTGTTTTAATATAAACAGCAATGCTAAGTATATGAAAATTAAGAGCCACCTATTTTTTACATGTTGTATTGTTTTTTCTGTCTTGTTTACTTCTTGTAGAAAAGAAGAAATAGAATTTAAGCAAGCACCACAAGAAGAAACACTCCAAGCAAATTCAAACATTGCATCTTTAATGCAGCGTACAGCTATGAATGATGGTTCAGTTGATAATATTATTGATAATTCTAACTGTTTTACAGTGCAACTTCCAGTAACCGTTGTGGCAAATGGTTTAGAAATTACAATAAATTCTTTAGACGATTTAGATAGCATTGAAGGTGTTTTTGATGAGTTTGATGACGATACAGATGAGCTCGAAATTAATTTTCCAATTACCATTATATTTAATGATTTTACATCTACTATTATAACAGACAGCAACCAATTGTATAGCTATTCCATCAATTGTAATGGCGAAAATGAGCCTGATGATGATATTGAATGTGTCGATTTTGATTATCCTATCTCAGCTTCAATTTTTAATGCCAATGAAGAGCTATTGTACAGTATTACATTAACTTCAGATTATCAACTTTATACTTTTATTGACTCCATTGATGTGAATGATTTTGTTACAGTCGATTTTCCGATTACAATATCTCTTTTTGATGGTACACAATTGATAATAAGTGATTTAAACGAATTAGAAACCACCATTGAGAATTATGTCGATGCTTGCGATGAAGACGATGATAACGATTATACTGATGATGATTGTGACACCTGCACACCACTAGAATTCACTAACATTTTGACACAATGTACAGATTGGTCAGTTGACAAGCTTAAACGAAACGATACTGATTATGAAGATTATTACATAGGTTATACCTTCAATTTTATGGCAAATGGAACCTTAACAGCCCAATACTTAGGAAATACATACCCAGGAACATGGACTACTGAAGGTACAGGCAACAATATTACAGTCACTATAAATATTCCTTCTTTGCCATACTGCAATAGTGATTACTGGATTTTACATGAAATTGAAACTTATTCAGGTGAAACAAAAATTGATTTAAGAGATAGTAATGATAGATTCAGGTTGGAAAGTAATTGTAATTAAACAAAAAGAACAACATTAAACTTTAAATAAACCTAAAACACACAAATTATGAAAAAAGGATTTTTTTATGCCATGTTAATTATGTTAAATTTTTCACTAATGTCATCAATGTGCTCCTCTGATGACGATGGTGGTTCAAACAACAATAACAGCCAAGTCATTGCTCAAATAGAAGCAACAGCAACTGCTGGCACATGGAAAATAACAAGTTTTATAGATTCAGGTCAAGATGAAACCACTGATTTTGCAGATTATAACTTTACTTTTGGAGCCAATAATGTGCTTACTGCCAGCAATGGAAGCACTGAGCTTACAGGTGTTTGGTCAATAACCGATTCTAATAACAGTAGTGATGATAGCAACAATGATGATGATATTGATTTTAATATCCTTTTTGCAGTGCCAGATACTAATAATTTTGAAGATTTAAATGACGATTGGGAAATAGTTTCCTATTCCAGCACTAAAATAGAGTTGATAGACATCAGTGGAGGAAATGGAGGAACAGATACCTTAACCTTTGAAAAAAACTAAGCTAGAAATTTAGAAAATTGAAAAAGAAAAATTGATTGGTCAAATGCTCTCTCTTTATTAGCCAAAAAACACATTTGACAACTAGCTGAAGACGGCTTCAGCAACTTAAAGTTTGAAGCCGTTTTTAAAATTAAAGCCTCAACATAATAAACCTACACATAAAACAAATCTAAGGATGCGTAAATGGATTTTAATAGGATTGTTGGTTATAGCAGGCATTGTGGCTTATAATTACATCTATCAAGCTCATAGAGATATTAAAAATGAACCTGCTTCGTTCACAGTCTTTGCAAAAGACATAGACAAAGAGTTTGCATTTAACTCAATAAAAGCAGAGCAAAAATATTTTAATAAAACCATTGAAATCTCTGGAATAATCTCAACACAAAATGATAAAACACTCACTTTAAACAATGCCGTGTTTTGCCAATTTGAACAGCCCATTAAATCTATTAATACTGCTAAAAAACTGACAATAAAAGGACGCTTTATTGGCTATGACGATTTGCTTAAACAAGTCAAATTAGATCAATGTTATATAATTAATTAACCTTAAATAAAATTTGTATTATGAAAAAAACATTACTTCTAATGATGCTTTTTGTAGCATTAAGCATGAATTCGCAAACCACTTACAACCTAAATTGGGAGCGTTTTGCAAATGGACCTGAAATGGACATTACCATTGAAATTGGCGATATTGTTGTTTGGACTTGGACCGATGCGTTTCCACATACAGTGCAAAATGTTGTAGGTAGCTCTGTTGAAACTTTTAATAGTGGTACTCTAACAGGTCTTGGCGAAACCTATTCACATACATTTACTGTTGAGGGGACTAATGACTATTTTTGTGGTATTCATGGGGCTGCAAGTATGTCAGGTACCATAACAGTTGTGAATAACTTGAGTGTAGATGATGAAATTTTAAAAAGTTTTAAAATTCTCAACAATCCAACTAAAAATAGTTTGAATATAGAGTTTTCTCAAAATATTTTTAATGGTCAAGCCATCATTCAAAACCTGTTAGGAAAAGTTGTACTGACTCAGGTTATTGACAATGAACAAACACTAATTATAGATGTATCTGCCTTAAATTCAGGATTATATCTCATAACCATCAAAACAGATAATCTTCAGCGTCAAACCAAACGTTTTATTAAAAAGTAACTAAAACAAAAAGCTGTTTCGCATGTTGAAGCAGCTTTTTTTTATGTCTATGAAAATGAATTGTTTAATTATATGTTGTGCTCTTTTTATGTCGTTATATGCTAATTCGCAAAACGATTTATTAGATGAAATAGATACTGATTCTATTGGCAACCAATATGCTATAGCCACTTTTAAAGGGTTGAAAGTTGTTAATTTTGAGTCCACAAAGTTAGTCGCAAAAAAGGAATTTACTCTTGTAGTGTCTCACAGGTTTGGAAGTATTGAAAAAGGGTTTAACAACTTTTTTGGTTTAGATGATGCAGTAACACGATTAAATTTTGTGTATGGTTTGTCAGATGGGTTTAATATCAGCGTTTCGCGTAGCACCTTTCAAAAAATATATGAATCATCTATAAAATATCGATTGTTGAGGCAAGTTAGCAATGGATTTCCATTCACAGTTGTTGGTTACAATTCTATTCTTTTAAATACTGCTTTAGAGAAAGATAATTTGCCAAAGTTAAAATTTAAACATCGCTTGGGTTATACGGTTCAGATATTAATATCGAGAAAAATTAACACCAATTGGTCCTTTGAGATAGCACCAACATTTTTCCATGATAATTATGTGGCAATTGATAATCAAGACAATTCACAATTTGCATTAGGCTTTGGTGGACGATACAAATTGGGCAAACGTTGGTCATTAAATGCAGATTATGGTTGGCACCTCAATAGGACAAAAGTGTCTCCATTTAGAAATCCTTTATCTATAGGTTTAGATTTAGAAACTGGAGGACATGTATTTCAAATGCACTTTACCAATGCACAAGCCATGAATACAAATGGGTTTTTAGGTCAGGCTACAGGAAATTGGAGTGATGGCAATATTTATTTTGGTTTTAACCTGAGTCGTACTTTTTAAGTTTTGCATATGAAAACGATAAATATTTTATTTATAGGTGTAGCTCTAATGAGTATTT
Organism: Gelidibacter sp.; assembly: GCA_041391965.1. GTDB lineage: Bacteria > Bacteroidota > Bacteroidia > Flavobacteriales > Flavobacteriaceae > JAWKMZ01. The sequence goes on from JAWKMZ010000003.1 coordinate 103,491, forward strand.
CATGCAGCAATTCAAGTGAAAGTGATTTAATTGACAACACAGAAATTCCTAATTTGGTAACATATACTTCAGATGTTAAGCCCATCATCAGTAATAATTGTATTTCTTGTCATACGAATCCACCAGAAAATGGTGCTCCAATGTCTTTGCTCATGTATAACAATGTAAAAGACGCTATACTAAACAGAGGATTAATAAACAGGATATCATCTGAAGACTTAGGCTTTTTGATGCCATTTGGAGGTCCAAGATTGCCACAAAATCTTATTGATGTCATAATACAATGGGAAGCTGACGGATTGTTGGAAAACTAATTTATAAATAATTATATTATGAAAATTGCACTATATTTTTTGTTTCTTGCCTCTGCGACTGTTTTTTCGCAAGCCAAATACATTACTAAATCTGGACAGGTAAATTTTGAAGCTTCTGTGCCTTCGTTTGAGGAGGTTGCTGCTAAAAATAATTCTGTTACTGCTATTCTTGATAGTAATACTGGAGAATTTGCTGCATTGGCATTTATTAATGCTTTTAAATTTAAAAACGCTCTGATGGAAGAGCATTTTAATGAAAATTATGCTGAATCCCGTATGTATCCAAAGGCTATTTTTAAAGGTCAAATAGATGATTTTCAGTTTGATAACCTAAGTGGCTCTGAAACTAAAAGAGCAATTACAGGAACACTAACATTTCATGGTGTTACAAAAGCCATAAAAACTATTGAAGTAACACTAATACTAAAGGATGGCATTCTATCAATGTCTGGAAAAATGAGTGTATATCCAAAAGACTATAATATTAAAATTCCTAAAATTGTAGCCAATAAAATAGCCAATAAAGTTACTGTTGAATTTTATTTTGAATTAGTACAACAATAAATTTACACTCAGTGTTATAATTGTCTTCAAAGCAGTAATTACTTTAGTTGTATTGAAGATTTTAATTTTTTAAAAATGAGACTTTTTACAAAGCATTCCTATTTTTTCGTTTTTTAAATTGGTTGTAAAAAACAAATAGGTGCTTCCTCCATCCTTAATATTTAGTTTTTTTCGAATTTGCTGAACCGATTCTGGAAAATTTCTTACGGTTATATTAGCCTTTTTTATGCCAAAATACTTCAAAGCTTTTTTGTTATATAAAAAAACGGTTTCTATTTCAAAACAGCGTCCTGGGAAATCTATAAACACATCGCTTGTATATAAATGTGAGTGTTTATGTAGTTTTTTGACATTAAAAGTCTGTGTGATGGAATCAAATCCACCAGATTTTAAAATAGCAGCATTAGGTTCAAATAAATAGGCAAGTGGCTCACTAAAATCGGATTCTGAATTAGCCTCTTGCGTTAAATAAAAGTCAAATTTTTCGATGGCTTCACTTTTGATATTAGCCGTTTTAATTTCTATGTCGCCTTTAAAATTGTTTTCTAAAACCCAAAGGAGTTCTTTAACCTCATTATTTACAGCAACAACATGAATGCTTTTTACATGATTTAATTCATTAATGCCTACTGAAAAATCTAATAAAGGCGATGTTTTTATAAGGATATTGTTTGAGTGTGCAAACAAATCATCTAAATACTCAGGAACGTTTGGTAAACAATCTTTTAAGAAAAATACTTTGCCTTTAGAGTCATGTCTTCGTGATGGATCAATATAAATCCAATCAAATGTTGCCTTATGATTTAATATAAAAGCGATACCATCAACCGCTAAAGTTTGAATATTTGAAACGTTAAGTTGCTGATAATTATGAGCTGCTATTTGAGAAAGCTCAGGATTCAACTCGCAATGTGTGACATTATCAAAATGCTTAGAAAAGTAGAATGCATCTACTCCAAAACCACCTGTAGTATCAATAACCGTTTTTCCAGAAATTAAATTTGCTTTATAAGCTGCGGTAAGTTCAGAAGATGTTTGCTCAATATTGAGCTTGTTTGGATAATAAATATTGGATGCAGTAAACCATGCTGGCAACTTCTTTTGGCAGCGTTTTTTGGCTTCAATTTGCTCTGCAAGTTCTTGTATTGTAACGTTATCAAAAGGTGTACCTTTTAATAGCAATGAAGTAATTTCAAAATTTATATTTTTTTTTATAAAATTTTGAATATCAACATTTAATATATTTTTATTCAAAGTAATACTATAATCCTTTTGTGAGTTTTTGAACAACCTTATATTCTGATAAAAACTCTTTTAAAATGACTTTGATGACTGTATAAGTTGGAATCGCTATAATCATTCCCATAACTCCAAACAATATGCCTGCAATGATAATTACCAGAAAAATTTCTAAAGGATGTGATTTTACACTTTTTGAAAAAATAATAGGCTGACTTACAAAATTGTCAATAAGCTGCCCAATAGCTAACACAATTACAACACCAATTACCTTATTGACAACCACGTCATTAAAAGTAGCTCCTAAATTGCTGGTAAGTGTTAAGGTTAGCATCAAAATGGCTCCAATAAGTGGACCAACATAAGGAATAAGGTTGAGCAATGCACATAAAAAAGCTATTACAACAGCATTGTCAACGCCAACAATGAGTAAACCAATAGTATAAATGACAAAAATGATAAGAATTTGAAAGATAAGACCTATAAAATAACGTGAGAGTAAATCGGAAATTTTTGAAATCACTTTTTTAGTTGCAGTTTCATTTTTTTGCGGAATAAACGCCATAATCCCATTTTGAAATAAGCTGGAATCTTTTAAAAAGAAAAACGAAATAAATAAAACCGACATAAGGCCTATACTAAAACTTCCAAAACCAGACAAAACACTGTTCAGAAAATTAGGGATTAATGCCAAATCTAATTTTGATAATAGTTTTGATTCTTTTAAAGATTGCTCAACATCTATGTGGTTGACGCTAAAATAATGCGTTAGGTTTATATATAAATCTTCAATATTAGTTTGCAGTTGGTCTATGTTTAAAAGTGATAAATTATGTCCTTGTTCTGTAATTAAAGGAATAAACATACCAATTAATCCTACCAAAAAACCAACCAAAAACAGCATAGTAACTACTACAGCAAGGGTGTTATTAAATTTTAATTTGCGCCGCAAAAACCTAACAATAGGTTTGCCAATAAGCGATACCACAGCAGCAATGGCAATATAAACAATAACAGATTGGATTTTGTAAAGAAAAAAAAGCACTAAAAGAATAGCAAGTATAATGCCTACTGCACGCAAAATTCCGTTAGCAATTAGTTTTGAATTCATCCTGTAAATATAATAGATTTATTTGTGCTGTAAATAAAGAAATTATAAAGACAGCTGTTTTGTGATTTCGTATAAGGCAACAGTAGTGGCTTGCACGACATTCATACTGCTATTTTGTCCATACATATCAATGTGTAGCACAGTGTCTGCTTGTTGCAACACAGCTTCTGAAATGCCAAAATTTTCATCACCAATAATTAATGCAATAGCTTGTGATTTATTAAACGTATGATTTTGAATAGATTGGCTGTTAGTCGTGATTTCTAAAGCAACAATATGATATCCATTGGTTTTAAGTGATTTAATAACTTCTGAAATATCAGAATGCATCTCATAATTGACATATTTTTCTGTAGCACGTGATGTTTTTGTCATCTTTCGGCCTAAAGATATATTAGCACCACAAAACACCAATTTTTCAACACCAAAGGCATCGGCAGTTCTAAATAAACTTCCGAGGTTAGGAGCGTTGGTAACGTGATCACAAACCAAAGTAATCAAAAATTTTTGCTTTTTAAATGGTGATGTATTGTGAGAGAGTTGCATCTGATAGTTTGCTATAAATCGAATTTTAAAAATAAATCTTATAAAGATTAGTGTTCAAAAACGTATTTAACAATATTAGCACCCATTTTAAGTGCTTTTTCTCTAATTTCCCAAGGGTCGTTATGTACTTCTTCGTCTTCCCAACCATCACCTAAATCACATTCATAAGTAAAAAGTAACACCAATCTGCCTTTGTAAAAAAGTCCAAAAGCCTGAGCGCGTTTGCCATTGTGCTCGTGTATTTTTGGTAAACCTTCAGGAAACTTATAGGCTTCAGAAAAAATAGGATGAGTTTTTGGAAGCTCAATCAACTCTTGGTCAGGAAATATTTTTTTGAGTTCTTTATTCAAATAAGGTTGCATGCCATAATTATCATCAATGTGCAAAAAACCTCCAGACATAAGATAGTTTCTAAGATTTTCAGCTTCAGTATCACTAAAAAAAACATTGCCATGTCCTGTCATATGAACAAATGGATACTGAAAAATATCGGAACTTCCTGGTTCTACAACTTGGGTTTTTGGGTTAATTTTGGTATTGATGTTGGCATTGCAATAGCTTACCAAATTAGGCAAAGACGTTGGGTTGGCATACCAATCGCCACCACCTTTGTACTTTAAAAGCGCGATTTCTTGTGAAAATGAGACACAAGATAAAATGCAAAAGACAAAAGAGAAAATAATTTTTTTCATGCTATTCATTTACAAAGGCAACGCTATGACAAGCAACTATGGCTGCGGTTTCTGTTCGCAATCGGGTTGTTCCCAAAGTTACAGGAATAAAATTATTTTTAATGGCTGTTTCAATTTCTTTAACACTAAAATCGCCTTCTGGACCAATTAAAACAGTGATATTTTGATGCGCTTTTAATTCGTTTTTTAAAGATTTTTTATCCGTTTCTTCGCAATGTGCTATAAATTTTTGCCCAATAAATGACTGTTCTATAAACTTTTGAAATGCTATTGGTTCATTTAAAGTTGGCAAATGACACTGCAACGATTGTTTCATAGCTGCTTGTATGATTTTTTCAAATCGGTCTGTTTTAACAACTTTGCGCTCGCTATGGCTACAAATAATAGGAGTGATGCTGTCAATACCAATTTCGGTTGCTTTTTCTAAAAACCATTCGTATCTATCGTTCATTTTTGTTGGAGCAACAGCCAAATGCAAATGATAGTTGTGCTTCGGTTGAAGTGTTTTGGATGTTATATTTGCCAAACAATTTTTGATGTCTGCAAGCGTAATTTCTGCAATAAAAAGAAATCCCTTACCATTTGTAATATATAATGTGTCGCCCACATTTTTGCGTAAAACCTTGACAATATGTTTGCTTTCTTCTTTGTCAAATGTAATTTGAGTAGTGGTTTCGGCAATATGTGGATTGTAAAAAAGCTGCATTAATTAAGAGGTTCAGTAACTTTTAAGACTTTAATTTCTTCAATATTTTTAGAATCATAAGTTTTTACAACCACATAATATGCTTGTTTTTCAGGAACATCAACGGTAAAAATAGCATCAATCGTATGAGGCTCCTTTATAACTGCTTGTTCAAATTCAGGATTGAGTTCACCAGCTTTAAACCAACCAGTATCACCACCTTTTTTGGCACTTTCGTCCATAGAATAGTTTTTTGCTAAGGCCTTAAATTGAACGCCTTTATTATATTTGGCAATAATTTCTTGGCGTAATTTTGTGATGTCTTCAATTGATTTTTTAGAACCATCTAAAAACACATAGCTCACTCTGTAATAAGGGGTTTCATATTTATCAATGACTTTGTAAAACGTTTTATCCACATCAGTTTTAAATATTTTTTTACTGCCAGAACCTAAAGTAAACAATGCTTTTGCTAATTGGCTTTTATGTTTTTCTTTATTGAATACCAATAGTTTACCTTGATTATGCTTGTGGTTTTGGATAAATGAGGAGGCTTGGGTTTCATTTTGAATGGAATCCAATTGTTTTTCAAAATCATTTTGTGCAAAAGTATTAGTTGAAAAACTAAAAAGAACAAAAAGTAAAAGGTAACGCATACATTAAGTGGTTTAATGAGATTCAAATTTAAAACGAAAACTGTAGTCTAAAACAGAATTTATTTTAATTTTTTAAGAATTAATTGTTTATAACTTTAAAATTTTAATCGTGCAGAGGCTGAAACACTTGATTCGGCAAAAGTACCTTCTAAATATTTTAGATAACCAACAATTGCTATCATGGCCGCATTATCAGTAGTAAACTCAAATTTTGGCACATAGGTGGTCCATCCAAATTTAGCTTCGCCATTTTTTAAAGCATTTCTGATGCCAGAATTTGCCGAAACGCCTCCACCAATAGCAATATGATTAATGCCAGTTTGTTTTGAAGCCAATTTTAATTTATCAATCAAAATGCCAATAATAGTGTATTGTATAGAAGCGCAAATGTCATTTAGGTTTTCTTCAATAAAGTTAGGATTTGCTTTGCTTTCCTTCTGAATAAAATAAAGTATGGCAGTTTTTAATCCTGAAAAGCTAAAATTAAGACCATCCACTTTTGGTTTGGTAAATTTAAACGCTTTCGGGTTGCCCAATTTTGCGCGTTTGTCAATTTCGGGTCCAGCAGGATAACCAAGCCCAAGAAGTTTTCCGCTTTTATCAAAGGCTTCGCCAACAGCATCGTCAATGGTTTCGCCAATGACTTCCATATCAAAATAGGTGTTCACTTTTACAATTTGTGTATGGCCACCAGAAATGGTCATCGCCAAAAACGGAAAAGGAGGTTTGTTAAAACCATCTTCATCAATAAAATGTGCTAAAATATGCGCTTGCATATGGTTGACATCAATTAGCGGAATATGCAATCCATAGGCTAAAGATTTTGCAAAGGATGTGCCAACCAATAAAGAACCCATTAAACCAGGACCACGTGTAAACGCAATAGCATTTAATTGTTCTTTACTAACGTTAGCTTTTTTAAGTGCTTGGTGCACCACAGGAACAATGTTTTGCTGGTGCGCTCTTGATGCTAATTCTGGCACAACACCACCATAAGCTTCATGTATTTTTTGGTTTGCAACAACATTGCTCAAAATACGTCCGTTGAGCATTACGGAAGCTGCTGTATCATCACAAGACGATTCAATAGCAAGAATATATATATTTTGTGAAGCCATTAGTAAAAATTAGGCACAATAATTGTTAATTTTGGCTTCAAAGTTATAACTTTAAACACGTATCAAAAAATTTTTAAAAATAGTATCTAAAATTGCAGCAATTATTTTGCTGCTTTTCATCATTTTGGTGTTGGTACTCTCTATTCCTGCAGTTCAAACTTATCTTGGCAAAAAAGCTACCAAGCGTATTAATGACGATTTTGGAACTCATATTTATATTGGTAAAGTGGGTTTACAGTTTAATGGCGATGTAGAACTCAAAAATATTTACATTGAAGATTATAAAAAAGATACACTCATTGGTATTGATGAACTTAACACTTCTATTTTAAATTTTAAGAATTTGGTCAATAGCAAATTAGCCTTTGGTGATATTGATATTGAAGGGTTGACGTTTAATATCAGAACTTATAAAGGTGCTGACGAAACCAATTTAGATGTTTTTGTGGCTAAATTTGATGAAGACAATCCAAGGAAACATAAAAGCGATTTTTTATTATCGTCCAGCGACGTGTCAATTTATGGTGGCACTTTTAGAATGATTGATGATAATAAAGAAACTCCAAAAATTATTGAGTTTAGTAAATTAAATCTTAACGCAACCAACTTTTTGATTGATGGAAGTGATGTAAGTGCTCGCATCAACACCTTTGCTTTTAAGGACAGTAGAGGTTTGGAAGTTAAAAATATGGTCACCAATTTTGAATATACGTTAGACCACATGAGTTTTAAGGATTTGAGCCTAAAAACTCCCAATTCGATATTAAAAGGCGAGGTTACGTTTAAATACAAGCGTGAAGATTTAAAACAGTTTACCGATAAAGTAGAAGTAGTTGCCAATTTTAAAGATTCGGATGTTTTATTGGACGAACTCAATACCTTTTATAATGAGTTTGGTGTCAACCAACATGCCAAATTGAGTGTTCATCTTACAGGAACACTTAACAACTTACAGGCTAACAACTTAAAATTGAACACCAATGGACAAACTAAAATTTATGGTGACATCAATTTTAAAAACTTATTTAATACCAAAGAAAACAACTTTTCAATGCAAGGTAATTTTGATAATTTGTCCTCAAATTATTTTGAATTAAAAGCACTCTTGCCAAATGTTTTGGGCGAATCTATACCAAGTATTTTTTCAAAATTAGGCAGCTTCAAAATTAACGGAACTACCTATATTACAGCAACAACCATTGATGCTAATTTGAAGATTAATACAGAGCTTGGTCATATTGACTCTAACCTAAGTATGCAACGTATTGATGACATTGATAATGCAAGTTATAAAGGAAATGTAGTGTTTGACAGTTTTGATATTGGTCAACTTTTAAATGATCCAATGGTTAAAGAAACCTCGTTTAATGTAGATGTAGATGGAAAAGGGTTCACTTTAAAAAACCTTAAAACCAATGTACAAGGACAGGTGTTTTCTATAAATTATAACAATTATAATTATCAAGACATTACTATTTCTGGTAAACTTGGTAATAATGTGTTTAATGGGTTGTTGGTGTCAAACGATCAAAATTTTAAATTCAAATTTAACGGTTTGGCAGATATGTCAAAAGACATAAAAACCATGGATTTTACGGCAGATGTTGCATATGCCAATTTAAGAGCACTCAACTTTATTAAAAAAGACAGCATCTCAGTGTTTAAAGGCAATGTTACCATGTCTATGAAAGGGAAAGGTATTGATGATGCTTTTGGTACGTTGAATTTTAAAAACACAACCTATATTAATCAAAATGACGAGTATTATTTTGAAGATTTTGATATAACCTCAAAATTTGATGGCAAAAAAAGAGTCATTGAAGTCAACTCGCCAGATATTATTGAAGGAACTGTAAGTGGTATTTTTAAATTTGAAGATATTGGTAAATTGGTCGAAAATTCAGTTGGTAGTATTTACACCAATTATGTGCCTCATAAAATAGAAACCAATCAATACCTCGATTTTAACTTTACTATTTACAACAAAATTGTTGAAGTATTTTATCATAAATTAGAATTAGGCGCAAACACCTTTGTAAAAGGACGAATTGAAAGTGACGAAAGTGGATTTAATCTAACTTTCAAATCGCCAAAAATAAAACTATTCAATTATTTTGCTAACGACATTCAGGTTAAGATTGACAATAGCAATCCATTGTTTAACACCTATGTTCAAATAGATTCACTAAACACCAAATACTATAATGTATCCAAATTTAACCTTATTAATGTGACGGTTAGAGATACACTTTTTATAAAATCGGAATTTAATGGTGGTAAGGCCAACAAAGATAATTTTAACCTGAGTTTGTTTTACACTATTGATAAAAACAACAAATCGGTTATTGGGTTTAAAAAATCGGACATTACTTTTAAAGACAACACATGGACCATTAATGAAGATAAAAACAGGTTAAACAAGGTGGCTTTTGACCGAGATTTTAAAGAATTTGATATTTCAAACTTATTGATGAGTCATGCTGAAGAAGAAATTGAACTTTCAGGAACTGTAAGAGATTCAACCTATAAAGACATCAAACTTAATTTTAAAGATGTCGATTTAACCAAAATCACACCAACATTAGACAGCATGACTTTTGCAGGAACAGTTAATGGTAAACTGGACATATTGCAGCAAAATGGCATCTATTTACCAAATTCAAAAGTTACTATTGCCAATTTTAAATTTAATGAACATCATTTAGGAAACCTCAAAGCAGATGTTGTTGGTAACGAATCGCTAACAAATTACAAGGTCGATTTGTTACTTCAGAATGACAATTTAAAATCGTTAGACGCAAAGGGCACTATTGATGTGAGCAATGCCAATTCTTATATTGATTTGGATATTGCTTTTGATGAGTTTTTGCTCAATCCATTAAATGTGTTTGGAAAAGATGTTATTACCAACATAAGAGGTTACACCTCCGGAAACGTAAAAGTTACAGGAAGTCTTAAAAAACCTAATATAAATGGCGATTTAATCCTTAATAATGCAGGTCTTACCATTCCATATCTCAATGTTGATTATGCTTTTGATTTTGATTCTGAAGTCAAACTTCAAGACCAAAAATTTATTTTTAACGATGTAACTTTAACAGATTCTGAGTATTTCTCAAAAGCTATTTTAAACGGTTATATGAGTCATACTAATTTTTCCGATTGGAAACTTGGCTTGGATATTACAACCGATAGACTTTTGGTTTTAAACACCAAAGACTCCGAAGAGTCGTTATATTACGGAACAGCATTTATGAGCGGAAAAGCCAGTATTTATGGACCAACTGACGAATTGGTTATTAAAGTAGATGGAAGCACAGCACAAGGAACCGTTTTTAAAATTCCGCTAAATGATGTCGAAAGTTTTGGTGACAACTCATACATCCATTTTTTGACACCTGAAGAAAAACAAGCACGACTTAAAGGAGAAACCATCACTGAAACTGAAGTTAAAGGACTCAAACTTAAGTTTGATTTGAACGTTGATCAAAATGCAGACATAGAAATTGTAATTGACCGAAAATCAGGAAGCACCATTGAAGGTCGTGGCGAAGGAATTTTGCAGTTTGATATTGATACCAACGGAAAATTTAATATGTATGGCGACTTTACAGTATTTAAAGGAACTTATAATTTTGCCTATGGTGGTTTGATAGAAAAGCAACTTTCAGTAGAACCAGGTGGAAGTATCCGTTGGGATGGAGATCCACTCAAAGCCCAAATCAATTTAAAAGCCATCTATAAAACAGAGGCAAACCCATCTGTTTTATTAGATAACCCAATTAATAGAAGTATTGATGTCAATGTAGAAATTAACCTGACAGGACAGTTAGAACAACCTGATCCAGATTTTAGCTTTACTTTTCCAGGAGTAAGTTCTACCATAAAATCAGAGTTAGAATATCGATTAGAAACAAAAGAAAGCAGAGCTAACCAAGCCTTGTTTTTGTTAGCAACGGGTTCATTTGCCAGTGATTTAAGTTTGGGACAACAAGCCTACGGAACCATTGCTGATAGAGTTAATAATTTGTTTAATAATTTGCTATCAAGTGATGACGACAAGTTAAAACTTGGCTTAAATTATGAAGCAGGAGAAGAAACCACAGATTATAAAACCGACAGCAGATTAGGGTTGACATTAAGCACAAAAATTAGTGATCGTGTACTATTTAATGGTAAAGTAGGTGTGCCAATTGGAGGCGTTAATGAAACCGTTATAGCTGGTGATGCAGAAATTGAATTATTATTAAATGATGACGGAACACTTTCGGCTAAATTTTTTAACAGAGAAAATAGCATTCGTAATTTTGGTGAAGAAATTGGCTACACACAAGGTGTTGGTTTGTCATATAATGTAGAATTTGATACCTTTAAAGAATTGCTACAAATCATCTTTTCTGGAAAAAATAAGAAAACCAAAGAAAACAAGAAGAAACCTAAAGAAGCAAAAAAGGATGAAAATCCACTTCCAGATTATATAAATATGAAATCAGAATCTGATAAAAAAGGAAATTAAACAAACTGTTTTTTATCAATTTAAATCTTTTTTATTAACGAAAACGTTTGAGTTTTTACACACTTGTAAAATTATCTTAAATACTATACCATTTATAATTTTAGTTTATTAGTTTTACTTACTAATCAAAATTTGAATGGCAAAAAACATAAAAAAAATTGGAGTAATGACCTCAGGAGGTGACGCTCCAGGAATGAACGCAGCCATCCGCTCAGTTGTTAGAACTTGTGCTTACCATCAAATAGAATGCGTTGGTATATATCGTGGTTATGAAGGGATGATGGAAGGCGATTTTAAAGAAATGAATGCACGAAGTGTTAAAGGCATTATCAATAAAGGAGGAACTGTTTTAAAGTCGGCTCGCTCAAAAGAATTCAAAACACCAGAAGGTCGAAAAATTGCACATCAAAAATTGATGGAAGCCCAAATTGATGCGTTGGTAGTTATTGGAGGCGATGGGACTTTTAATGGTGGTTTAGTGTTTAATAAAGAATATGATTTTCCAGTTATTGGCATTCCAGGGACAATAGATAATGATATTTATGGAACTACAAATACACTTGGCTATGATACTGCTTTAAATACTGTTGTAGAGTGTATTGATAAAATTAGAGATACCGCAAGTTCTCACAATCGTTTGTTTTTTGTTGAAGTAATGGGACGTGATGTTGGCCACATAGCCTTAAACGCTGGTGTCGGAGCAGGAGCCGAAGAAATTCTAATCCCTGAAGAAGACTTAGGTTTAGACCGCCTTTTAGACTCTTTAAGACGCAGTAAACAATCTGGTAAGTCATCAAGTATTGTAGTGGTTGCAGAAGGCGATAAAATTGGTAAAAACGTCTTTGAATTAAAAGATTATGTAGAGGCCAATATGACTGAATACGAAGTAAGAGTGTCTGTTTTAGGCCATATGCAAAGAGGAGGATCCCCTTCGTGTTTTGACCGAGTTTTAGCTTCAAGAATGGGTGTAAAAGCGGTTGAAAGTTTATTAGAAGGTAAAACTAACTATATGGTTGGGCTAATCAACGATGAAATGGCATTGACACCTTTAGAACAAGCTGTAAAAGGAAAATCAAAAATAAATTTAGAATTATTGCGAGTGTCAGATATAATGACAACTTAATTAAGAGCAATTAATTCAAATAGAAACTATTAATAAAACATAAATAATATATAAAATGTCAAATTTAAAATTAGGAATCAACGGATTCGGAAGAATAGGAAGAATAGTATTTAGAGCTACATTAAATAAACCAAATGTAGATGTAGTAGCCATTAATGATTTATTAGATGTAGATCATTTAGCCTACTTACTAAAATATGACTCTGTGCATGGACGATTTAATGGAACTATTGAAGTTAAAGATGGTCACTTAGTAGTCAATGGAAAAAAAATTAGAGTTTCCGCAGAACGCGATCCCAAAAATTTAAAATGGAATGAAGTAGATGCTGACGTTGTAGCAGACTGTACAGGTATTTTTACAACCATGGAAACCGCTCAATACCATATAGATGCAGGTGCAAAAAAAGTAGTCATTTCAGCGCCAAGTAAAGATGCTCCAATGTTTGTTATGGGTGTCAATCATTTGTCTGCTAAAGCATCCGATAACATCGTATCAAACGCTTCTTGCACGACCAATTGTTTGTCTCCAATGGCAAAAATTATAGACGATAACTTTGGTATAGAAGAAGCATTAATGACAACAGTACATGCAACAACAGCATCGCAATTGACAGTTGATGGTCCTTCAAGAAAGGATTATAGAGGAGGAAGAAGTGCGTTAATGAATATCATTCCAGCATCAACAGGTGCTGCAAAAGCTGTTGGAAAAGTCATCCCACATTTAAACGGAAAATTAACAGGAATGGCTTTTAGAGTTCCAACAGCAGACGTGTCTGTGGTAGACTTAACAGTAAGAACCAAAAAAGAAACGTCTTTAGAAGCCATCAAAAACGCATTTAAAGAAGCCTCAGAAGGAAGTTTAAAAGGCATTGTTGGTTATACCGATGACCTTGTCGTATCTCAAGATTTTGTGAGTGAAACCAGAACCTGTGTTTTTGACGCAGACGCTTCAATTGAACTCAACTCACGCTTCTTTAAAGTGGTTGGTTGGTATGATAACGAATTTGCCTACTCTACAAAATTAGTAGAATTAGCACAACATATCCATTCACTTTAATCCTAAATATTTTTCTATATTAACATAAAAGATATATTTTCGGATTTTTTGCATCTAAATTTATGATATTAATTGTTGATAGTGGTTCTACCAAAGCAGATTGGATTTCTGTAGATACGAATGGGAAGCAACTTTTTGAAAAAATTAGGACTAAAGGTCTAAATCCTGCCATCTTAAAAGAGAAAAAGCTCAAAAAAACAATTAGAAAAAGTGATGTATTGATGACGCATAGGCACGATGTGTCACATGTCTTTTTTTATGGAGCAGGTTGCGGAACAGAAAACCCTCGATTGTTGCTAAAAGGTATTTTGGAAGATATTTTTAATAACGCCGAAGTTGAAGTCCACGAAGATACCATGGCAGCTGTTAGAGCAACACTCAACCATGATAATGAAGCTGCTGTTGTTTGTATTTTAGGAACAGGGTCTAATTGTAGTTATTTTGATGGAGCGTTATTACACCAACGTGTAAAATCTTTGGGCTATACACTTATGGATGATGCCTCTGGAAATTATTATGGCAAACAATTAATTAGAGACTACTATTTTAATCACATGCCAGAATCTATTAAAGTAGCATTTGCAGATAAATATAATTTAGATGCCGACTATATAAAATACAACTTATACAAACAACCTAACCCAAATGCTTATTTAGCAAGTTTTGCTGAATTTATGTTTTTAAATAACGATTCAGAATATATCCAAAATTTAATTAAAGAAGGTGTCAAACGCTTTGCAAAAAATATGATTCTTCAATTTAAAACTGAAATTGAACAAGTACCAGTCCATTTTGCAGGTTCTATCGCATTTTTTGCACAAAACGAAATTAAAGCAGTAGCTAAAGAACTGAACTTTGAAGTTGGTAATATTGTTAGACGACCTATTGAAGGATTAGTAACCTATCATACTAAATATCTATAATGGAAATAGCAATCATAGCACATGATGGGAAAAAACCTGAAATGGTTCAATTTATTAATGAACATAAAGCCATTTTTCATCAAAAACAAATAACCTTAGTTTCTACTGGTACTACAGGCGAAAAAGTATTAAAAGCAGGATTTGAAGTTACCTGCTTGCTCTCTGGACCACTTGGAGGTGATGCGCAAATTGCAGCACGTGTAGCAGAAGGAAAGTGCCACATGGTTTTATTTTTTAGAGATCCATTAGAAAAACATCCGCATGAACCTGATGTTTTAATGTTAATGCGTTTATGTGACGTTCATAATGTACCATTAGCAACCAATCCTGCAACTGCTGAGTTATTGTTGCGAGGATTGTAAAAATTAAAAATATTCTTTTAATTAATTTGAATCCTTACATAAAACCATAATTTGGTTTAATAGAATTACACACTAATATTAGTGAACAAATTCCAGAAATGATTGCCGTTGGAGTTTTAGGAAAGAGGACAGACAGCTTGCAAACCTTACATTAAAGGGTGTTGATAGTGGCAATTAGATAAATTGTTAGAAACAAAAAAAAAGATTGATAACGTATAATTATTTTACAGCAATGAGGCTTATTTCAACGTTTACATCTTTTGGCAAACGAGCAACTTGAACGGTTTCTCGAGCAGGTGCTGTATCATTATTAAAATAGCTTCCATAAACCTCATTAATTTGTGCAAAATTATCCATATTGCTAATAAAAATGGACACTTTTATCACGTTTTCAAAAACCATATTGGCAGCTTCTAAAACAGCTTTTAGGTTTTCCATAACTTGCTTGGTTTCTGTTTTAATATCATCTAAAACCAATGTCATCGTTTCTGGGTTTAATGCAATTTGACCTGAAGTATATAACATATTTCCTGATAAAACAGCTTGACTATAAGGTCCAATAGGTGCAGGAGCATTTGATGTATTAATAATGGTTTTCATAATTATGAGTATTATAATTGCTGATCGGGTTGTTTTTGTTTGTCGTATTTGATGTCTTTTAATAAGCTCGATTTGATGCCAATAAAGAAATTCCAAGAACTTCTGGTACTAAACGGAATCCAACTAAAGTTAAGTCGCCAACTTAACAAATCACGCTCAAACCTAAATTGTGTATAAGTAAAACCTTTGTTTTTAAAATCATAACCTGAAGAAGCGCCTACTGTCCACCTTGGCGATAAATCGATATCGCCAGAAAACATCAAAGAATTGGATGATATTTCATTTTCTCTTGCATTATTGGTATAGTTAATAGCATAGGCTAAACGCAAACTCCAATCAATTTTGTAATTGTACAATTCGGTTGGTTTTTTGTCTTTATCATCTTTATCATTGTCAGATAAACGTTTGTCGGCAAAATCTTCTGGCTTTCCAAACAGGTCATCAGCACGTCCACCACTACGTAACGATTCTTTTTCTGCAGCGCTATCTGGAGCACTTTTACCAGAAAATGTTTTGCTTGTCAAGGTATAACCCATATTAATGTTGGCCGAAGTTAAACGGAATAAACTACCACCATTATCAATATTGAATTTGTCTATTTTGCGGTTGTTGTTGTCTAAAGCATAAGGGTCTAATGTAGCTCCAAAATTAATGCTCATTTTGCTGTCAAACAATTGCGTACCTCCTGAGACTTTGAGTGGGCTCCATTGCAAAGAATCGCCTGCAAAATTATACGAAGTAGAAAAATTTAGATTGTTTAAAAGCACTACTTTTTTTGGTTCGGTTTTGGTTGAGTCTTTGTCACGTACTTTGGCTTCAAAATTGTTACCAAGTGAAAACCCCATAGAACTCGAAAAGTTTTTGTTTGGAGCACCATAAATAGATTGTTCAAATCGGCTGTATTCTTGACGTGTCAAGTCGCCATCAGCAGTAATTATATCAAAACTGTCGTAATAATTGTCAAAAGCTGGATTGATATTGTAGCTAATTGAAGGACGCATCACATGTCGAATGGCTTGTATTTTTGGGTCTTTTCCTTCTTTTTTAAAGTTAAACAACCCGTAGATAGTGGTTCCAATACTTGTGCTAAAATTATAAGTTCTAAAAGCATCAAACCCTTTAATATTTTGTATTACAATTTCTTGATTGATATTGTCATATGATTTTTTAATGGTATTAAACGTCCAGCTTTCTTCAAAATTAGTACTAGCACTCATACTAAAATATTTAAAGACTTTAAAGTTGGTTGTGAGTGGAATGCTATGCTGAAATCCCATTTTAGCATCATCAAACATTTCCTTTTTAAAGAATAAGGAATCGGTTGTATGAATTCTGTTTTCTGCTCTTACATTGTATTGAAAGTTGATGTTTTGCAGAGCTCCTTTTTTTGTGCCTTCTTTTGGTGCAAAAGGGTAGACACGACTTACACTGGCTTGAAAGGTTGGCAAAGTCATATCAATATTTTGTGTACGTGTATTTTGCGAGTGGGTTGCAGTAACACTCATATTTACTTGTGGTTCGCCTTGAAATGTTTTTGAGTATGATACAGAAGACGATAAGGTGTTATTCAAAAAATTTGAAGCATTCAACTGATTGACCGATTGTTGATAGTATTTGCTACTTCCTAAATTGACAGAAGCCGAAAACCGAGAACTCGGATTAGATTTAGCATCTTGGTTATGCGACCATCTAATGTTGTAAATAGACGATTTAGTATAATCAGGAAAACCACGTTCACTGGTAATCAAGTTTTCAAACCTAAAACTGAGGTTGCCTCTAAATTTATAGCGTAACGCGTAGTTGCTTTCTACGCGCAATCCATAACTGCCATTGGTGTAATAATCGCCTAAAACAGCCAAATCAGCATAATCACTTATGGCAAAATAATAACCACCATTTTGCAAAAAGTAACCTCTGCTATTTTGCTCACCAAACGATGGAAATATGACACCAGACGTTTGTTTTTGGGTTAATGGAAAATAGGCAAAAGGCAAACCAATTGGTGTTGGCACATTATAAATAAACATATTAGTTAAGCCTGTAACCACTTTTTTGCCAGGAACAATTTTAGCTTTACGCATTAAAAAGTAATATTCAGGATCGTCTCTATCTTCAGACGTGGTAAATTTTCCTCTATTAATAAAGTAAACCGAATCATTTTCTTTTTTGGTAATATCGGCAATAATATAACCACCACTTTGTTCTGTTCTGGAATTATAAATAATCGATTTTTTGGTTTCAGTATTGAAAATGATAGAATCAGGTTCTACCACATTACTTCCTTGTTTAAAAACTGGCGACTGTGTATAAACACCTGCAGAATCTTTTAGTCGTCCAGCATACACTAAGTTTTTACTATAATCAATGACGATAATACCAGACTTAATATTCATATCTTGGTAAGTCACTTCTGCTTCGTTATATAAATATATTTTTTGCAAACGTTGGTTCATAAGCCCGTATTCTTTTGCTGTATAAGTCACTTTATCAGTTAAAAACTCCTTCTTTTTCGGAATAGAATCGGAAGCAATAGAGTCACCTTCTTTAATATTGACAGGTTTAGGTAGTATAGAATCAACTACAACAGTAAGCGTATCACTCTGTGGTTTTGCAGGAATAGTTGGCTTCGGTTTAGAAACTTCTTGTGCAAAGCTAAAAGTGTTAATAAACACTGTAAAACTTAGAAAAAAAAGTATGTGGAAGCTTTTTGTATGCAATGCTTTTAAATGTATTTTTGTAAAAGTATGGCTCGGTTTTTGAAAAGCCAAAATTACATATATTTTTTTGTGATTAATTTATTATTCAATTAAAATTTAAAAATAAAATAAACCGAGTTTTTTATCCGTTTAAACCCTTATGAGAACGCACTTACAATCTATATTCGTATTAATACCATTAATATTTACATGTTTTTTAACATCTGCTGGTACACCTCAAAAAAATAAAGACCAATTTGTGGTGGTGCTTGACGCAGGTCATGGTGGTCATGATCCAGGAAATTTAGGAAATGGCTTTAAAGAAAAAGACATTGCTTTAAAAATTGTTTTAGATATTGGCAAAGCATTAGAACGACATCCAAACATCAAAGTTATTTACACCCGAAAAACGGATGTATTTGTCACCTTGAGAGGACGAGCTGCTATAGCCAATAAAGCTGATGCCGATTTATTTGTCTCCATACATTGCAATTCGCACAATTCTGATGCACATGGTACTGAAACGTTTGTTTTAGGAGTTGCTAATACCCAACGCAATTTTGAAATTGCCAAAAAAGAAAATGAAGTTATTTTCTTAGAATCGGATTACAAACAGCATTATGAAGGATTTGACCCAAATTCACCAGAATCAACCATTGGTTTAATGATTCTTCAAGAAGAATATACTGATAACAGTATTAAATTAGCACGACTTATTGAAGATAATTTTGCAGAATCTCAAAAACGAAACAGTAGAGGTGTAAAACAAGCAAGTTTGTGGGTTATGCACAATACATATATGCCAAGTGTATTGGTTGAAGTTGGTTTTTTGACCTATTTACCAGAAGGGAAATTTTTAAATTCTCCAAAAGGACAACATGAAATGGCAAATTCCATCTACAGTTCTATTATAAGTTATAAACGAAAATTAGATCAAAATGTAGGTGAAATGGTTTATGATAAAAAAGACACCATCCCAAAAGATAAAGAAGGTATTGAAGATGTTGCTGCCGTAACTGATACGTCTAAACGTGTTTATGACAACACAGTTTTTAAAGTACAATTAGCGGCAAGCACCAATAAGTTAGAGCCAAAGCCTTATAATTTTAAAGGACTTAAAGACGTGTCAAGAGAGCAAGAAGGTAAATTCTACAAGTATTTTTATGGTGCTACGTCCGATTATAATAAAATCAAAGAACTTCAAGAAGAAGCCAAACAAAAAGGCTTTAGCTCCTGTTTTATTGTGGCTTACAAAAACGGAAAACGTACTGACTTAGACGAGGTCCTAAAAAGTCCTGCTAATTAAAAACATTCTTAATATATTTATCCCTAATTTTGTGAGTAACTAAATAGTATAACATTGAAAATATCAAGAGAAGTTAAAACCGCAATATTAGTAATAGCAGGCGTTGTATTACTGGTGTTTTTATTCAATTATTTAAAAGGCACCAACCTTTTTGATTCAACAGATAAATATTATACCGAGTTTGATTATAATGCGCTCAACAAAGCATCACCTGTAACCATAAAGGGGAACAAAATAGGAAAAATTGAAAGTATTACTTACAATTCTAAATCAAGAAAAACACGTGTCGCTTTTTCTGTTGATGACGATTTACAATTTTCAAAAAACAGTATTGTTCGTATGTACGAAACGGGTTTGATGGGCGGAAATGGACTTGCCATAATACCTGCAAATGATACAGATTATGCCAAAGATGGCGATATGCTAAAATCTGAAGTAGAATACGGTTTAGTAACAACACTATCAAAAAACTTTTCAGGCATTAGCAACAATCTCGATTCTACATTAAAATCTGCCGATTCCTTAATGACTAATCTAAATAAGCTTGTTAAAGACGATTCTGACAAAGGCTTAAAAAATGCTATAGCAGAGTTAAATACTACTATTACTTCGTTTAAAAATGTATCATATTCATTAAATTCACTCATTACAAAAAATGATAAAAAATTAAGTTCTGCAATTACAAGTTTTGATTCTATTTCAAGTAATTTGGCTGTTATCACTTCAGATTTAAAAGAAGTTAAATTTTCGCAAACCGTTGCTAAACTTGATGAGACCTTAAATTCAGTTAATGCGTTAATGGCAGATTTAGAAAACGGAAATGGATCTTTAGGCAAATTGTTAAAAGATGAAGGTTTGTATAATAACTTAGAAGGTGCTTCAAAACAATTAAAAGAACTTTTACAAGATATGAAACTCAATCCAAAACGTTATGTACACTTTTCACTCTTCGGAAAAAAAGCAAAACAATATGACGCAGAAGGCAATGAGCTAAAAGATAAAAATTAAGCCATGAACTACATTCCCAACATACTTTTTGCCATAGCACTTGTTTTAGGCATTGGTTATTTTGCAAAAAATGTAAAAAAACTCATTCGAAACATTAAACTTGGGCATGATGTTGATGTAAACGACAACAAAGCGCAACGCTGGAAAAATATGGCAATGATTGCACTTGGGCAAAGCAAAATGGTACGTCGGCCTATTGCAGGTTTTTTGCATGTTATCGTGTATGCTGGTTTTATAATCATAAATATTGAAGTTTTAGAAATCATCATTGATGGTTTGTTTGGTACACATCGTATATTTTCAACCCTTATTCCACAAGGCTTATACGGCTTTTTAATTGGAAGTTTTGAAATTTTAGCAGCACTCGTTTTTATAGCAGTAACCATATTTTGGATACGAAGAAATATCATCAAATTACAACGTTTTTGGAAACCAGAAATGAAAGGTTGGCCAAAAAATGATGGTAATTTTATTCTGTATTTTGAAATGATTTTGATGACTTTGTTTTTAGTGATGAATGCAACAGATAGCCATTTTCAAAGTCTTAATTCTGGAAATATTGTCAGTCAATTAATTAAACCATTATTTAATAATTTTTCAGAAAACACGATTCATGTTATAGAACAAAGCGCTTGGTGGTTGCATATTTTAGGAATTTTGATATTTCTAAACTACTTATATTTTTCTAAGCATTTACATATTTTATTAGCATTTCCAAACACTTTTTATGGCAAATTAACACCAAAAGGACAATTCAATAATTTAGAATCGGTGACTAATGAAGTTAAAATGATGATGGATCCTAATGTCGATCCGTTTGCCGCTCAACCAGAAAGTACCGAAGCACCTGCAAAATTTGGAGCAAGCGATGTACAAGATTTAAGTTGGGTCAACCTTCTTAACGCTTATACCTGTACAGAATGTGGACGTTGTACCAGCGAATGTCCTGCAAATCAAACAGGGAAAAAATTGTCACCTCGTAAAATTATGATGGATACACGTGACAGATTGGAAGAAGTTGGTAAAAATATAGATGCTAATAAAGGTGAATTTAAACCCGACGGAAAACAATTGTTGGACGATTATATTACACGCGAAGAACTTTGGGCATGTACCAGTTGCAATGCTTGTGTAGAGGCTTGCCCTGTAAGTATCGACCCATTGTCTATCATTATTGAAATGCGTCGCTATTTAGTAATGGAACAGTCTGCAGCGCCAATGGAACTCAATAATATGATGACCAACATTGAAAACAATGGAGCGCCTTGGCCTTACAACCAAATGGATCGTTTAAATTGGAAAAATGAATAAATTGCTTAATTATAAAGCAAAACATATAATTTTAAGTGGTTTTATCTTGCTAATTGCAGGAATAAGTTATCCGTATATTATGCCTCATGCGAACAATTTTATGAGAGGCATGTTAATAGGAATGGGCTTTGGTGTAATTTTTTCAAACGCATTCCGATTATTAAAATAAAATATTTTTAAAAAATAAAAGGCTATTAATTTAGTGTTTTATTTAATTTTAAAAACCCTAAAAATGAGCGAATTACTTAAAGTGCCAACTATGGCAGAGTTTATGGCACAAGGCAAACAACCAGAAGTTTTATTTTGGGTTGGATGCGCTGGAAGTTTTGACGATAGAGCAAAAAAAATAACTAAAGCTTTTGTAAAGCTTCTCAATAAATCGAATGTAGAGTTTGCAGTGCTTGGTACAGAAGAAAGCTGTACAGGAGATCCTGCAAAACGTGCAGGAAATGAGTTTTTGTTTCAAATGCAAGCTATGACCAATATTGAAGTGATGAATGCTTACGAAATTAAAAAGATTGTTACGGCTTGTCCACATTGTTTCAACACCATTAAAAATGAATATCCAGAATTGGGTGGTAATTATGAAGTGATGCACCACACACAATTTCTAAAAACACTTTTAGATGAAGGACGTTTAACTATAGAAGGTGGTCAATTTAAAGGCAAACGCATTACTTTTCACGATCCATGCTATTTAGGTCGTGGCAATAATGTGTATGAAGCACCACGAGACCTTATTCGTAAGTTGGATGCCGAATTGGTTGAAATGAAAAACTGCAAACGCAATGGTTTATGCTGTGGAGCAGGAGGCGCACAAATGTTTAAAGAACCAGAAAAAGGAAAAAAAGATGTGAATGTAGAACGTACAGAACAAGCTTTAGACGTTAAACCAGAAATTATTGCAGCAGGTTGTCCATTTTGTAACACAATGATGACAGATGGTGTCAAAGCTAAAGAAAGAGAAGCTGATGTAGCCGTTATGGATATTGCTGAACTAATTGCTAATGCTCAAGATTTGTAATTTAATAACTTCTTTGTCTAAACCTTTTAAAAATCAAATAACAATAAGTTTATAACCTTCCAAACCATAACACAAAATAATGTCTAAGGAAATTTTCCTATTAAATATCTCTGGACAAGACAAACCTGGGTTAACCTCCAATTTAACAGGTGTTTTGGCAGAATATGGTGCTAAAGTATTAGATATTGGTCAAGCAAACATACATGACACCTTGTCTTTAGGGATTTTGTTCGAAATTCCAGCAGGAAAAAAATCGGCAGCGGTATTAAAAGACTTACTTTTTAAATCTTATGAACTTGGTATTAAAGCTAAGTTTACACCAATTACACTCAGTAATTATGAACATTGGGTCAGCCTTCAAGGTAAAGATAGGTACATTGTCACTATTTTAGGAGAAAAATTGACAGCAAATCAAATATCAGAGGTAACAAAAGTCATTTCTGATAAAAACCTAAATATTGATGCTATAAAAAGGCTTACAGGTAGAACATCACTTGTAAAAGAAAACGAATATCCAAGAGCTTCTATAGAACTTTCCATCAGAGGAAAAATAGATGATAAGTCGGAATTTACTGAAAAATTTATGCAAATTTCAAAAGATTTAGATGTGGACATTGCATTTCAAGAAGACACAATTTATAGACGTAACAGACGCTTGGTTTGTTTTGATATGGATTCTACACTTATTCAAGCAGAAGTTATTGACAAATTAGCAGAATTAGCAGGTGTTGGTGATAAAGTTAAGGCAATTACAGAAGCTGCGATGCAAGGTAACATCGATTTTAAAGAAAGTTTTATAAGTAGAATGAAACTTTTAAAAGGGTTGAAAGAAGAAGTCCTTCAGGAAGTTGCTGTCAATTTGCCAATCACTAAAGGCGCCAAGCGACTTATTGATACATTAAAAACCTATGGGTTTAAAACAGCCATTCTATCAGGTGGATTTACCTACTTTGGCGAGTATTTGCAAAAAGAATTAGGAATAGATTATGTGTATGCCAATCAATTAGAAATTAAAGAAGGTGTTTTGACAGGGAACTATCTTGGCGATATTGTTGATGGCGAAAAAAAAGCAAAGTACCTTAAAGAAATTGCGCAAAAAGAAGGCATTAACATTAATCAAACCATCGCTATTGGTGATGGTGCTAATGATTTACCTATGCTTAATCTTGCAGGATTAGGCATAGCGTTTCATGCAAAACCAACAGTTAAAGATAATGCGCAAAACTCAATATCAAGCATAGGTTTGGATGGTGTGTTGTATTTGTTGGGTTATCATGACAGACATATTGATTTATTTAATACCGAACAACGATGACTAAAAATAAAATATCCACACACAAAATTTTAATTGCAGGACTGGTTTCAGGCTTTGTTTTTGCAGGAATAATGGCTTTATTTGACCTTTATAATCAAAAGCCTTTTTCACTTTGGAAATTCATTCTTTTCTTTTTATGGATGGGAGCTTTTAATGGTTTTTTACAGTATCGAACACAACGAAAATTAAATAAAAATAATCCTTCAAAATAATTATAATGTTAGTCGATTTCAACACCTTACCACAAGAATCACGCGTTTGGATTTACCAAGCCAATCGTTCATTTACAGATGACGAAATTTCTGAAATACAATCTAAATTGGATGTGTTTATAGAAAATTGGACTGCACATGGAAGCGATTTACAATCGAGTTATCTTATTAAATATAAACGTTTTATAATAATAGCTTTAAACCAAAACTTAAACAAAGCAACAGGATGTTCAATTGATGCTTCTGTTCGTTTTATTCAAGATTTAGAAAAAGATTACAATGTAGATTTAATGGATAAAATGAACGTGTCATATAAACAAGGTGATTTTATTGCTTATAAATCTTTGATGGACTTTAAAAAGATGGCAAAAGAAAAAGCAGTTTCTAAAAACACCATTGTTTTTAATAATTTAGTGATTAATATTGCCGAATTTAATGATAATTGGGAAGTTCCTGCAAGCGAAAGTTGGCATTCAAGATTTTTGAATTAAGAAAAAAAAATGAAAACTTTAATTTTTCAATTTTTAGCGTCCTATTCAATTTATAAATTCTTAATAACCTTATTGATAAATCTATCTTAAAGTCTTTCAATCTTCTTTTAAAAATGGTAATTTGGCACAGTTTTTAATTCTAAAACAGAAACTGATTTCATGAAGTCCATCGTATCCCTTATCTCCTTATTTTTTATTTTAACAGTTGGCAGCTTACACGCACAAACCAATCCATTACAAACTAAAGATTTTGAAGCTCAGCAAAAATGGGTAGATAGCATCTATAACAGCATGACTTTGCAAGAAAAAATTGGGCAATTGTATATGATTCAAGTGTTTTCTAATCAGGATGAACCAACAAAAAGCAAAGTTGTAAAACTGATATTAGACCAAAAAATAGGTGGTATTATTTATTCTAAAGGCGATCCTGTAAGTCAAGCAAAACTTAATAATGAATTGCAAGCTGCTTCTAAAGTGCCTTTGCTGATTGGGATGGATGCTGAATGGGGTTTGAATATGCGTTTGGATTCTACATATGCGTTTCCTTGGAACATGACCCTTGGCGCTATTCAAGACAATGATTTAGTTGAGCAAACTGGACGTTATATAGGCGAACATTGTAAACGTTTAGGCGTTCATTTTAATTTTGCTCCAGATGTTGACATCAACACCAATCCAAAAAATCCAATTATAGGAAATCGTTCTTTTGGCGAAGATAAAGATAATGTAACTGCCAAAGCTTTGGCGTTTATGAAAGGCATGCAAAGTGTTGGTGTATTGGCAAATGCAAAACATTTTCCTGGTCATGGTGATACTGATACCGATTCGCATAAATCATTACCAACGATCAATTTTGATAAAGAACGGATTGATTCCGTAGAGTTGTATCCTTATAAAAAATTGATAAAAGCAGGATTATCAAGTGTGATGGTGGCACATTTAAACGTGCCAAGTTTAGAACCAAGACAAGGCATTCCATCATCCTTATCAAAACCTATCGTTACAGGCATTTTAAAAGAAAAACTTCAGTTTAATGGCTTGATATTTACAGATGCACTTAATATGAAAGGCGCTTCAAATTTTAGTGATTCGGCAGATGTAGATTTGGCTGCTTTTTTGGCTGGAAATGATGTGTTACTGATTTCTGCTGATGTTGAAAAAGGCATAGATAAATTGGTAAACGCTTATTATAACAAAGATTTTACTGAAGAGCGTTTAGCACTTTCGGTAAAAAAGATTTTAATGGCAAAATACAAAGTAGGGCTTAATCATTACAGCCCAATTGGAACAGCTCATTTGGTGGACGATTTGAATCGTTTAAAAGATGACATGCTATATGAAAAGTTGATGGAAAATGCCATTACAGTAGTACGCAATCAAAAACAAATTTTGCCTATACGTCATTTTGAAACTAAAAAAATAGCTTATGTAAAATTTGGTGATGATGATGGTTCTCCGTTTTTGGATGAACTCAAAAAATACACTAAAGTTCACGAGGTTACAGCTGATAAATTAGACGAACTTATCACAAAATTGCAAAACTATAATACAGTTGTTGTTGGGTTTCATAAATCTAATGAAAGTCCTTGGAAACCCTATCAGTTTACAGATCAAGAATTAGTTTGGCTTTATGAGATAGCCAGAACAAACACTGTAATTCTCGATATTTTCGCAAGACCTTATGCGTTAATAGATTTACATTCCATTGAAAACATAGAAGGAATTGTCATAAGTTATCAAAATAGTGAAATTGCACAACGTAAATCGGCGCAAATGTTGTTTGGCGCTATTCCTGCTAAAGGACGTTTGCCTGTTTCAACAGGAGAACATTTCAACGTGGGTGATGGCATTTCGTATAACACCATTCAATTATTGAGTTATGGATTGCCCGAAGATGTTGGAATGAGTTCTGAAAAATTAAAGAAATTAGACTCCATGGCTGAACTTGCAATACGCCATAAAACTACTCCTGGATTGCAATTGTTAGTGGCAAGAAAAGGAAAAGTGATTTATAATAAATCTTTTGGAAAGCATACTTATGATGGCAATGAGCTTGTAAAACCAGACGATATTTACGATGTTGCATCACTTACCAAAATATTAGGAACTTTGCCATTATTAATGGAACTTTATGATAAAGGTGTCATTTCGTTAGATTCAAAACTATCTCAGCTACTTCCAGAATATAAAGATTCGAACAAAAAGAGCATCACGTTAAAACAAATGTTATCGCATTATGCACGTTTAAAGCCTTGGATTCCATTTTATATGGCAACTTTAGATTCAGTGACTAAAAAACCATCAGCTACATACTACAGACGCAAATACAGTCCAATGTTTAGTATTAAAGTTGCTGACGAAATGTATTTGAGACATGATTATCCAGACACCATTCAAAAAATAATTAAAGACAGTGATCTCTTATCAACACTGAGATACAGATATAGTGATTTACCTTATTATATTTTAAAGAAATATATTGAGAAACATTACGACAAAGGATTGGACGCATTGGTGCAAGAACACTTTTATCAGTCGCTTGGAGCAAATCACACAACCTATAATCCATCAAAATTGTTTAGTGACACACAAATAATTCCGACCGAAGAAGATAATTACTATCGCTACCAACAAGTTCATGGCTATGTACATGATATGGGAGCCGCTATGCAAAATGGTGTTGGTGGACATGCTGGTATTTTTAGCAATGCAAATGATGTAGCAAAAATAATGCAGATGTATTTACAAAAAGGGTATTATGGAGGAAAACGCTATTTTAAAACCCAAACATTTGATGCCTTTAATACCTGTTATTATTGTAGCAAAGGAAATAGGAGAGGTATTGGATTTGACAAACCTCAATTAGGTGACGAAGGTCCAACCTGTGGTTGTGTGTCAATGTCAAGTTTTGGACACTCAGGCTTTACAGGAACCTATGCTTGGGCAGATCCTGATAAAGATATTGTGTATGTATTTATGTCCAACAGAACCTATCCAGATTCCAGAAACAATGCATTGTTAAAAGAAGGGATTAGAACAGAAATACAGCGCTTAATCTATGAAGCAATTATAGAGTAGAAAAGTCAAATTTGAATCGCTTTATAAAACTTAAAATTTAAAAAATGAAAATAGGCATCGTTTGTTATCCAACCTTTGGAGGAAGTGGCGTAGTAGCTACAGAACTGGGTTTAGCACTTTCAAAACGCGGACACGAAATCCATTTTATAACCTACAGTCAACCTGTACGACTCGAATTATTGGGCAACAATGTACATTTCCATGAAGTAACCGTTCCTGAATATCCTTTGTTTTTGTACCAACCTTATGAGCTGGCTTTATCGAGTAAATTGGTAGATATGGTAAAGCTCCATAAAATTGAAATTTTGCATGTACATTATGCCATTCCGCATGCTTATGCAGCATATATGGCTCAAAAAATGTTGCAAGAAGAAGGCATTTATGTGCCAATTGTTACCACACTTCACGGAACCGATATTACCTTGGTTGGTAGCCATCCGTTTTATAAGCCTGCTGTGACGTTTAGCATCAACAAATCAGATGCTGTAACAACAGTATCACAAAGCTTAAAGGATGACACTTTGCGTTTATTTTACATAAAAAAGGAAATTCATGTAGTGACTAATTTTATCGACATCAACAAATACAAACATGTTTTTACCGATTGTCAGCGTGCTATGATGGCAAAAGAGGATGAACGAATAATTACACACATTAGTAATTTTAGAAAAGTAAAGCGTATTGACGATATTGTCAAAATATTTTATAATATCCAGAAGGAACTCCCTGCAAAACTGATGATGGTTGGCGAAGGACCTGAAAAAGAGCCTGCAGAGCGTTTGTGTAGACTGCTTGGTATAGAAGACAAAGTAGTGTTTTTTGGAAACAGTAATGAAATTGATAGAATTTTATGTTTTTCTGATTTGTTTTTATTGCCATCAGAAACCGAAAGTTTTGGTTTATCAGCTTTAGAGGCCATGGCATCAGGTGTTCCTGTAATATCGAGTAATACTGGTGGAATTCCAGAAGTAAATATGGATGGCGTTTCAGGGTTTTTAAGCAATGTTGGTGATGTTGAAGCTATGTCAGCAAATGCTTTGCGTATTTTAAAAGATAAAGAACAGCTTAGTTTATTCAAACAAAGTGCCAAAAACGTAGCTCAGAAGTTTGATATTCATAATATTGTACCACAATATGAAGCTATTTATGAGCAAACATTAAAAAAGTGCTTAGTGTAAAAAAGAGACATCAATAAAAAAAAGCCACTTATGAAGTGGCTTTTCTATATATAAACAGTTTCGAATTAAAATTGGTATCTAATACCAAGTGCAATATCAAAATCTAAATCGTCTCTGTAATCACCAAAGCCTAATTCTGGTCTCGCATCTAAAGACAGCATCAACGGAATATCAAAATTATATTCAATACCAATATCGCCAGCGGCAAATAAAAAGGTTTCGCTATTGTCAAATCCAGCAGGCACTTTATCGTAACTATACGATCCAACACCACCACCAACACCAGCATACCAGTTAAAGGCGCCATCAAGCGTCCAAACCCATTGGTAAACACCTGTAAGTTTAAAACCATCATAGCCTTTACCGCTACGCAATCCTAAATCGGCTTCTAAACGGTTGTCGCCACCCAAGGCTCTTTGATAGGAAATTTCTGCTCCAAATCCGTTACTATCGCCAAGTCTTAAACCAATGGCATTTTGCGAAATATCTTGTGCATTCACTAATGTTGTAAAGCCAATAAATGCAATGGCTACTAAAATTAATTTCTTCATAAAATTATTATTTTTGGTTATATTGTTATATACGGTTAATATAGGCAAAAAGTTGTTCACTATAACATACTTTAGCATAATTATAACACTAAAATATAGCTATATTAGTTACCTATAAGCAGATTTAATTATATGAATATCCATTTTCAATTACAGGAATTAAAAACCAGATTGTTAGGAGAATTGTTTGTTGATGATTTAATGAAAGCACTCTATGCAACAGATGCTTCTGTATATAGAAAATTGCCACTTGCAGTTGCATATCCAAAAACAAAAGACGATATAAAGCAACTGATAACTTTTGCAAAAACCAATAAAACCTCCTTAATTCCAAGAACTGCAGGCACCTCTTTGGCTGGACAATGTGTTGGCAATGGTATTGTGGTTGATGTGTCTAAATATTTTACAAAAATTTTAGATATTAATGAAAAAGCAAAAACCGTCACAGTACAACCAGGCGTTATACGTGATGAACTCAATCATTATTTAAAACCGTTTGGGTTGTTTTTTGGTCCTAATACCTCTACATCTAACCGCTGCATGATTGGTGGAATGGTTGGCAATAACTCATCAGGAACAACCTCAATACAATATGGCGTGACACGTGATAAAGTTTTGGCAATTAAAACTATTTTAAGTGATGGAAGCGACGCGGTTTTTAAAAATGTAACTTCAGAAGAATTTTATAAAAAAACTAAGCTAAAAACTTTAGAAGGTCATATTTATCAAACTATTCATAAAGAATTAGAATCAAAAACTGTTCAAAATGAAATAAAAATCAACTTTCCAAAACCTGAAATTCATCGTAGAAATACTGGTTATGCCATTGATGAACTCATCAAATCTGATGTTTTTTTAAATTCAAATGAACCTTTTAATATGTGCAAACTACTTTCTGGTAGTGAAGGTACTTTAGCATTTACAACAGAAATCACGTTGCAGTTGGACGATTTGCCTCCAAAAGAAAGCATGATGGTTACAGCACATTTTAAAAGTATTGAAGCCTGTTTAAATGCTGTCGAATTAGTAATGCAGCATCATTTGTACACCTGTGAAATGATGGATAAAACTATTTTGGACTGTACAAAACACAACAAAACACAACAAGAAAACAGACAATTTATACAAGGTGATCCGCAAGCCATTTTGATGTGCGAAATCAAAGCAGATACCAAAGAAGCAGCTCAATTATTGGCGAACAAATTAGTTGCTGATATTCAGAATTCAAACTTAAGTTATGCGTTTCCTGTGTTGATAGAAGATGACATAAACAAAGCTATCGCCTTAAGACAAGCAGGTTTGGGCTTATTGGGCAATATGATTGGCGATAAAAAATCAGCCGCTTGTATTGAAGATACAGCAGTAGCTTTACCAGATTTGGCAAGTTATATTAAGGAGTTTACTCAACTTATGAAAAGCCATAATCAAGAAGCCATTTATTATGCGCATGCTGGAGCAGGAGAGTTGCATTTACGTCCAATTCTTAATTTAAAAAAGCAAGAAGATGTGGTTTTGTTCCGAAAAATCACAACTGAGGTTGCGCATTTGGTCAAAAAATATCAAGGCTCGATGAGTGGAGAACATGGTGATGGGATTGTGAGAGCAGAATTTATCCCAATGATGATTGGCGACTCAAATTATCAAATTTTAAAACGAATAAAATCGGCTTTTGATTCAGACAATATCTTCAATCCAGGAAAAATTGTAGATGCGTTTCCAATGGACCAATCCTTGCGATATAAGCCAAATAGAATCGAACCACAAATAGAAACTTTATTAGATTTTTCAGCATCCTTAGGAATTCTTCGTGAAGCCGAAAAATGTAATGGCTCAGGCGATTGCCGCAAATTACCAGAATTTGGAGGAACGATGTGCCCAAGTTACAGAGCCACTCGAAACGAAAAAGACACCACAAGAGCCAGAGCGAATGCTTTGCGTGAATTTTTGACAAATTCAAATAAGCCTAATAAATTCAATTACAAAGAATTAAAAGATGTTTTTGATTTGTGTTTGAGTTGTAAAGCGTGTGCAAGCGAATGTCCAAGCAGCGTAGATGTTGCAAGTTTAAAAGCCGAATTTCAGTATCAATACCAAAAGGCAAATGGCATTAGTTTAAGAACAAAATTATTTGCTTATAACAATAAATTGAATAAGTATGGAAGTTATGCTTCAAAGCTAACCAACGTCCTTTTTAAAACTAAATTTACATCAAATATTTTAAAAACAACTTTCGGAATTGCCAAAGAAAGAAGCTTACCATTAATATCAAATAAAAGTTTAGATAAAGAGTATCAATTAATTAAAAATCAATTAGATAATAATAGAATAATCAAAACTGTTTATCTGTTCAATGACGAATTTACAAATCATTTAGACACACAAATTGGTGTAGATGCCATTCAACTTTTAAATGCTCTAAATTATAAGGTTAAACTTATAAACCATTCAGAATCGGGTCGTACTTTTCTGTCTAAAGGTTTGTTAGAACAAGCTAAAAACTGTGCCAATCACAATGTTTCGATATTTAAAGATTTAATTTCTGATGACATGCCATTAATTGGCATTGAACCTTCAGCAATTCTTACATTTAAAGATGAATACCTCAAATTGGCTGACGATGTAACTTCAGCAAAGGAAATAGCAAAACACACTTTTCTAATAGAAGAGTTTATTCAGCAAGAAATCAAATTAGGAAACATTACAACATCCCAATTTACCAAAAAAGCAAAAATCATTAAGTTTCATGGACATTGCCATCAAAAAGCTTTAAGCAGTCAAGCTTCAAGTTTTGCTGTTTTGAATTTGCCAAAAAATTATAAAGTCACCATAATACCAAGTGGTTGCTGTGGAATGGCTGGAAGTTTTGGTTATGAAAAGGAGCATTATGACGTTAGTATGCAAATTGGTGAACAAACCTTATTTCCTGCAGTCAGAAACGTCTCTAACGACGTCATAATTTCTGCAAATGGCACCAGTTGCAGACATCAAATCAAAGATGGTACAAAACGAGAGGCTAAACATCCTATTACAATTTTAAAAGAAGCACTGCTATAATTTTTGTTTCTGTGATAATAAAATTATTTTAGCAACGATAAATCGAATTCAAACTACATTTTATGGCAGGAAATTCCTTTGGAAACTTATTTAAGCTAAGCACTTTTGGTGAATCTCATGGCGATGCCATTGGTGGTGTCATTGACGGTTGTCCTGCTGGTATTATGTTAGATTTTGAGGCTATTCAAAAAGAGATGAACCGTCGTAAACCTGGTCAATCAGAGATTGTTACACAACGTAAAGAGCCAGACGACGTCCAGTTTTTATCTGGAATTTTTGAAGGCAAGACCACAGGAACTCCAATAGGTTTTATCATTGAAAACACCAATCAAAAATCTAAAGACTACTCCCATATAAAAGACGTATATCGTCCAAGTCATGCCGATTTTACCTACCAAAAAAAATATGGCATCAGAGATTATAGAGGAGGAGGTCGCAGTTCGGCTCGTGAAACTGCTTGTAGAGTCGTGGCTGGAGCTATAGCTAAACAAGTGATAAAAGACATCAAAATTAACGCGTACACATCATCCGTTGGCGATTTGTTTTTAGAAAAACCTTATCAAGATTTAGATTTCTCAAAAATTGAAAACAACCCTGTACGTTGTCCTGATGACTTTGTTGCCAACCAAATGATTGAAAAAATTAAAGCCATCAAAAAAGAAGGAGACACCATAGGAGGTACTGTCACTTGCGTCATTCAAAACGTACCAATAGGTCTTGGAGAACCTGTTTTTGATAAATTGCATGCCGAACTTGGCAAAGCCATGTTGTCCATCAATGCTGTAAAAGGCTTTGAATATGGCAGCGGATTTTGTGGTGCTAAAATGAAAGGCAGTGACCATAACGACCAATTTAATACAGATGGAACCACCATAACCAATTTATCAGGAGGCATTCAAGGAGGCATCAGCAATGGTATGGATATTTATTTTAGAGTAGCCTTCAAACCTGTGGCCACTATCATACAAAAGCAAAACACATTAGATAATCAAGGTAACATCGTTGAAATGCAAGGCAAAGGTCGCCACGATCCCTGTGTCGTTCCAAGAGCCATTCCAATTGTGGAAGCTATGGCAGCCTTGGTTTTAACCGATTTTTGGTTATTAAATAAAATTTATAAGTAGCATTTTCCTGCTTTCCGCTTTATCTTTTGCAAAAAAGCAAAAGGATATCGCTGCAATCAGGGCTAAAACAGCACAATAGCATATGAAAAAACTGGCACTACATTGGAAAATTATTATAGGAATGATTCTTGGTATCATTTGGGCATTACTATCAAGTTCATTAGGTTGGAGTGCTTTTACCATCAACTGGATTGACCCATTTGGAACCATTTTTATCAATCTATTAAAGTTGATAGCTGTTCCTTTGGTCTTATTTTCAATAATTGGTGGTGTTGCCAACATTGGAGACCCTTCAAGCTTGGGCAGAATGGGAGGAAAGACTTTACTTCTTTATTTAGTGACCACTATTTTTGCCATCTCTTTAGGGTTAGTTTTGGTAAATACCATTCAACCCGGAAAACTTATAGATAAACAAAGCAGAATTGATAACCGAATTAGTTATGAAATTTGGGCAGCTTCACAAGGCCATGAAATTAAAGATGGCATTAACTATTTACAAGATCCTCATTTTTTTAAACGCGCTCAAGAAATATCTGAGCTCTCTAAAAGTGAACTCAAAGAAGCTTCCGTATCTGATAAACTTGAAAAAGCCGATAAACAAAAGCAAACTTCACCTTTGCAGCCTTTGGTAGATATTGTCCCAGATAATTTTTTCTATTCGCTTTCAAACAACGGCTTAATGCTTCAAATTATCTTTTTTGCTATCTTTTTTGGTGTTTGTTTGCTCTTTATTCCTAATGAAAAGGCACAACCAGTTATCAATTTAGTAGATAGTATCAACGAAGTGTTTCTTAAAATGGTCGATTTTGTTATGCAAGCAGCACCCTTTTTTGTATTTGCACTTTTAGCTGGTGTCGTCAGCAAAATGGCAGGAAATGATATTGGAAAAGTCGTTGAGATTTTTAAAGGCTTGAGTTGGTATTCGCTAACTGTTTTGTTAGGATTGTTATTGATGATTTTTGTTGCTTATCCAACACTTTTAAAAACATTTGTAAAAAAAATCCCTTATTCAGGCTTTTTTAAAGCCATGAGTCCTGCACAAACTTTAGCATTTTCAACATCAAGTAGCGCAGCGACACTTCCTGTAACTATGGAATGTGTAGAGCAAAACCTTGGTGTTAATAAAAAAATAAGCAGTTTTGTATTGCCAATAGGTGCTACTGTCAATATGGATGGTACCAGTTTGTATCAAGCCGTTGCGGTTATATTTTTGGCACAATTGCATATGATTGACTTAACCATTGGACAGCAATTGGTGGTTGTATTAACCACAACATTGGCCTCAATAGGTTCAGCAGCTGTACCAAGTGCTGGTTTGGTAATGCTGATTATTGTCTTGGATTCGGTTGGACTAAATCCTGCTTGGATAGCTATTATTTTTCCTGTGGATAGAATTTTGGATATGTTCCGTACAGTTGTCAATGTAACAGGAGATGCGACTGTGTGCTCTATTGTTGCGAATGGCGAAAACATGCTCGATTACCACGATACCAAAAACCCAACGGAAACTTTCGATTTGGATTCATAAAACAAAGCCTCAAAACGAAATCTTACCTAATCAGATGTTATCTGAATACTTATGCAATGTTAGACATGCACTACATAAGAATTTGATATCTTCCTGATTAACTGAAATCAGGCTCAAATTGGAGTATTTGTCTTGAGGCTCGCTATATTCAAAGTAAAAGTATATACATCTATTATAAAAGTAAGTTTGAGTGAACTCCTTAATTGTATTGGTAAACGGGATATTTGGGTTAGTAAAACCCAACAAAATGTAACCTACTGTAATACACGAGGTTAATTTGTGCATTTTGTAGATGATTTTGACACCTATGAAGTTTTAATCAATTTTTTTATGGCATACATCGAGTTTATTAAATGCCTTTTAACAGAATTTCTACATTTACAATATCAAAATAAAAGTGCTATTAATCAATAGATTATTCCCTCAATATTAAAGTGTTTTTTTAGATTAAATTAGTTTTTAAGTTAGTTGTTAAATGTTAGAAAAAGTCCTTACGCCAAAGGGCTTTTTTTATTGGATAATTTTTAAAGAAACTTTGATTTAAGTTCTGGTGTAGGAATCATGCAAGCTTCTTTTTTACCATACCATTTGTAGCGGTTTTTGGCTATAAAGTTATAAACCCAATTTCTTATAAAAGCTGGAATAATAAGAAAAACTGCCATTAGGTTTATAGGAAATTCAAGTTTGGAAGCAATTTTTAATGCGGCTGTCGATTTATAAAAAATACCGTTTTTTTCTGAATAAAGGAGGATGGAATCTATTTTTGTAGTATCAATATTAAATTTTTTGATAATCTCCATTCCAACCTGACTTTGCAACGCCGTAAACATAAACACTTCATTTTTATCGTGCTTAATGATATACTGAACTGAAGCATCGCAAAGGTTACAAACTCCATCAAAAAGAATGAGTTGTTTATGTTTTGGTAACAGAATCATATTATTTGCTGGTTTCAACCAATTCTAAATGGTCAACACTTACGTTAGTCGTAAACATACCATAATTTACAACAGCTTTGTTTTTTTCTATTTTGTCAATACTTCCAACTGCACGACCATCTTCCATACGCACTTTGTCGCCCACTTTAAAAATTGGTTTAGGTTTTGGTGTTGCTTCTACTTTTTTCTTAGCGGCTTTCTTTTTCTGTCTAATGACTTCTACTGTTTTTTCAGCTTCTTTTATCACTTTTTGCTCTTTTGCTTTCTGAATTTTTTTCTGATTTGCAGATACTTTTTTGCGCTTAGAATTTTCAATCTGCACTAATTTAAACAATTCGTCCAACAACTCTCGCTTGCGTTTATTGTCAAAATATTTTTCAGATAAATCATTTAGTTTTTGTCCAAGATAAATCAAACGCTGATTACTATCATATAACTCTTGATAGCTTTCTAATTTTTTCTGGATTTTGGCATTGATTTCTTCCAACTTATCAGCTTCTGCTATCTTTTTCTTTTCGTTCAACATTAAAGATTTGCCTGTTTTTTCAAGCTTGGAACGCTCTTTTTGAAGTTTAGCAATAGTGGCATCAAAACGAATTTTACCGCGTTCTATTTTCTTTTTTGCTCTGTTAATCAAACTGTAAGGAATTCCATTTTTTTGAGCTACTTCAAAGGTAAAGGAGCTTCCTGCTTGCCCTAAAGCCAATTTATACATAGGCTCTAAACTTTTTTCATCAAAAAGCATGTTGGCATTTTGCATATAAGGCAATTCGTTGGCTAAAATTTTTAAATTAGAATAATGGGTTGTGATAATGCCATAAGCTTCTCGATGATAAAATTCTTCTAAAAAAGTCTCAGCTAAAGCACCTCCAAGTTCAGGATCACTTCCTGTACCAAATTCATCAATTAAAAACAAAGTATGTTTATTGCATTTTTTTAAAAAATAATTCATCTGTTTTAATCTGTAGCTATAAGTGCTCAATTGGTTTTCAACCGATTGATTATCACCAATATCGCTTAAAATTCTATCAAATAAACAGACACTACTTCGTTCATGTACAGGAATTAGAAAACCACTTTGCAGCATTACCTGAAGCAATCCAACTGTTTTTAACGTGATGCTTTTTCCACCAGCATTTGGCCCAGAAATAACAATAATTCTATTGTCATTTTGAAGGTTAATAGATTGTGGATAGGTTTTTAGTTTCTTTTTTTGGTTGGAAAGATAGAGGAGTGGATGATAAGCTTCTTTTAAGTTATACGTTTTATCATCATTAATATTTGGCAAAATAGCATTTATAGATTTAGCGTATTTCGCTTTGGCAGCAATAACATCTAAATCAGTTAAAAAGGTTTGATATTGTTGCAAAAGCGGTGTGTAAGGACGTATAAAATTGGTCAGCGTTTTTAGAATACGCATGACTTCTTCTTGCTCATCAAACTCCAAATTATTAAGTTCTCTATTGTATCTAAAAGTGGTTTCAGGTTCAACATAAACAATGCTTCCTGTTTTACTGCTTCCCATAATAGCGCCTTTTACCTTGCGTCTATACATGGCTTTTACAGCAAGTACACGTTTGTTATCAAAAACACTTTCTCTAATGTCATCCAAATAGTCTAAACTACTGTAAGTATTTAAAGCTGAATTAAAACTTTGATTGATTTTCCCTTTTACAACATTAATATCGTGTCTGAGTTGCAATAATGTGTCTGAAGCAGTATCCTTTACATCGCCAAACCTATCTACAACAAGGTCAATAGCTTTTATAAGTACTTTGGTAATTTCTATGGATGCTGAAAATTGATACAGGTTTGGATAGTAGGTTTCAAATTTTTTAAGGAATTGAATAATTTCATTGCAAGTATTTGAAATAGATACAATTTTTTTTAAGCTGGTAGTATCTAAAAAGGTATTTTCTATTTTTAAATATTGAAGTTCTTTGGTAATAGGTTCAAAACCATGGTTTGGAATGTGATTATCGTTATAAAACGACGCTAAATAATCGTTAGTAAGTTGTAATGACTTTAGCAGCTCTGTTTTATTAGAAAAAGGTTTTGTCTCTAAGGCTTTATGAGTTCCTAAAGCAGTTATGCAGTGTTCTGCCATTTGGTTGAGCACTGTGTAAAATTCAATATCGTGTAATGTTTTTTCGTGAATGTGAATCATTCCTAATATTTATACTATTTTTAGCCTCACAAAAGTAGCTATTTTTAATGAACGTAACGATACACAAGAGTTGGAAACCACATTTGCAAAATGAATTTGATAAGCCTTACTTTAAAGATTTAACAACTTTTGTAAAACATGAATATGCAACGCAAACGTGTTTTCCTCCTGGAAAGCAAATTTTTGCCGCATTTAATTGGTGTCCTTTAGATGAGTTGAAAGTGGTTATTATTGGGCAAGATCCTTATCATGGAATAGGTCAGGCAAATGGTTTGTGCTTTTCGGTAAATGATGGGATGACACATCCACCTTCTTTAATTAATATTTTTAAAGAAATTGAATCGGATTTAGGTGTACCATATCCAAAATCTGGAAATTTAGAACGTTGGGCTCAACAAGGTGTTTTGCTTTTGAATGCCACATTGACTGTAAGAGCACATGAGGCTGGAAGTCATCAAAAAAAAGGTTGGGAAACCTTTACAGATGCAGTGATATCAACAATAAGCAATCAAAAAGAAAAAGTTATTTTTTTACTTTGGGGCGGATTTGCAAAACAAAAAACTAAACATATAGATGTATCAAAACATACCATTTTGGCTACAGGACATCCTTCGCCTTTAAGTGCCAATAGAGGTTATTGGTTTGGCAATAAACAGTTTAGTAAAACTAACTTCCTGTTGGAGCAAGCTGGTGAGAAACCAATTGTTTGGTAGGAATTGCAGTAGCTGTTTGTCTAATAGCTTGAGGTTGTTCAATACTTTCTTTTTTGATTGTTTTATTACAACTAAATATAAGTAGAAAAAAATTAAAGGCAACTAAAGAAAGTAGTATTAAAGTAATTGTCATTATCATATAAATATATTTAATGTCAAGTTTATTATGACGATTTGGTTTTACAAATGTAATTAATTTTTTGAAAAATAGCGCTTTAACAATTAAAAACTTAAAATTTTGTTAAGTAAAACCTTAGGTTGTCAAATTTTGAAGACTATATTTTGATAGGATTTTTGTCTTTTTAAAATACCTAATTTAACTAATTTTTCTTGTACTTTCATTACTGTTGGTTCGTCCAAAACACTTTGAGACCACTCTGTTAAACTCAGCCATTCTTGTACGTCTTCCAATTTTTGCTGATAACGATTGGCAATGGTTTTATCAATGCTTGGAATATCTTTAAAGTCTGATGTTGTGTTGTTTATAATATCTAAAATGGTCTTTACAGTGTCTGCATCATTTTCTAAAAACTCATCTCTTACAGCAATAACAAAACAAGGCCAAGGTGTTGGACAGTTACCAATACGTCTAAAAATACCATTATCAACAATAGGCTTGGTCATAAACTTTTCCCACATAAAATAATCTGCATCACCAATAGATAAAGCGTTTACTGCGCTATCAATATCATGAACAACTTCAAATTTTAAGTCTTTTTCAATATCCCAATTGTTATTTTCGGCATTAATAATAGCCATTAAATGCGATCCTGAGCCATATCTGCTAATGGCAGCTCGTTTTCCTTTTAAATCAGCAATCGTTTTATAATCAGAGTTTGATGCTACGTGAATGCCCCAAATTAGAGGGGTTTGTACAAAAGTTTGCACAATCTTACTCGGATTTCCTTCAGCAATTTCTTTAATAATGCCTTCGGTTAAGATAACAGCCATATCAATTGTGCCATTTCTAAGGGCATTACTCATAGCGCCTGTACCACCATGATAATCTTCCCAACGCAAATTAATGTCTTGCGCTTTGTATTCACCGTTTTTAAGTGTCAAATACCAGGCTAAGTTAAAATGCTCTGGGACACCTCCAATTTTTACTGTTTTCAATCTGTAATGGTTGCTCGCGAAGTTGTAAAAAGACGCGAAGGATTATTAATTTTATATTATTTGATGAGTTTATTTAGTGTGTATATAATCAATTCATCAACTACTTCTTTTGGTCTGTTTGTAAATTCACCTGTGGCTCTGTTGGCAATAATGGCGTTCATAGATACTGCTTTATGGCCTAATAGGCTTGCTAATCCATAAATACCTGCGGTTTCCATTTCTAAATTAGTGATTGGCATTCCTTTATAATCAAAACTTGCCAATTTATCATTTAGGTCGTCATCTTGAATAGGTAATCGCAAAATACGACCTTGTGGACCATAAAACCCAACATTAGTGGCTGTAAATCCTTTATGGGTTTTACTTGAGCTTAATTTGTCAAATAATAGGTCATTACATTTTACGACATAAGGTTTTGATTTATTGGTAAACCAATTGGTATGTTGCATTAATGCATTTGAAATGTCTGGAAATTGCACCTGTTCGCTTTTATAAAAGTGAAGTAAACTGTCAAAACCTACTGCATAATCGCTTATTAAAAAGGCATCAATAGGGATTTCTTTTTGTATAGAGCCTGATGTTCCTATCCTTACAATTTCTAAAGAGGTCAGATGGGTTTTTATGTCACGTTTGTCAAAATCTATATTTACCAAAGCATCCAACTCATTAAACACAATATCAATATTATCTGTGCCAATGCCTGTAGAAATGACTGTAAGGCGTTTGCCTTTGTAGGTTCCTGTTTGGGTATGGAATTCGCGTTTTTGAGTTTTAAATTCGACAGTATCAAAATGTTTGGTAATACTATCCACTCGATCAGGATCTCCAACTGTGATGATGGTGTTTGCAATATGTTCTGGACGCAGATTTAGATGATAAATACTTCCATCAGGGTTTAGAATAAGTTCTGAAGCTTTAATAGGCATTGATTATGGTTTTTATAAGTTTATTTTCAGTGGCATTGTACAAATAATCTGTTTTTTGAATACCTCCAAAAGTCATGTTAATATTGAGTTCTGAAGCAAGATTGTGATGTCCTAAAAGGGCTTCGTATCCTTTTCGGTTGAGCTTTAAGCTATCTTCATTTTCAGCAAAAAAAATAGAAAGTTGATTGATTAATCGCATCATCTGCATATCACTGTAGCCATAATATCCTTGATAATTCAAAGCATAGCCCAATAAATGTAATCTTGATTTTATAGGATATTTTTTTATAATCTCCAGAATGTTTTGCTCTAAAGCAGATAAGCCTGTTTTAGAATCAGGAAAACGGTTAATGTGTGCTTTTAGACAGTTGCTTAAGTAGATAAATGACGATTTTTTAACAACATAAGGAGTGAATAAATTATGATCTTTGCCACAATAAATTGTCCAAAGTGTTTTTGCCAAATCTATATCTTCGGTTTTCAGTTTTATTTTTTTATGGTAATGTGCTAAGAGTTGGTTTGGTGTCAATTCAGAAAGTGCTTTTAAATCTTTTTCGTCTTCAACTCGACCACTACAAACCAAGTAGAGTGGAAGCTGCACGTTTTTTTGAGCCAACAAACTGATGACAGCAATAAGGTTAATGTGGCAAAATAAATCATATTCAAACCACAATACAATTTCTGAATAGGATTCTGTATGGTTTAACGACTGGATTTCACTTTTCAACTCATCATCATTCACTTCAATATCATAAAAGTCATTTAAAAATGCTTTTCTATTTTTAAAAAAAGCTTCAGAATCTATAAGTTCTTCTGCAGGACCTTCACACAGCATTTCTTGCCAAGTTAATATATCGCCTTTGATATCTAATTCTTGTAAAAAATCGGTAAGCACATGACCATTGGTAATATGAAGTGTTTTTTTTATCATTTATCCACCAACTCGCTTTACAGCAAAACCTTTTTCTTTAAGAATTTGCATGATTTTGTCTCTGTAATCGCCTTGTATAATAATTTTATCGTCTTTAAAACTGCCACCAACACTAAGTTTTGTTTTTAGTTCTTTGGCTAAAATTTTAAAATCTTCTGTGGCTCCTGTATAACCTTCAAGAATGGTTATGGGTTTGCCTTTTCGTTTTTCAAATTTGCAAAGTATAGGTTCGTCTTGCAGCCAAATATCAGATTTTGCTTCGGTTTGTGGTACTTCTTCTGATATATGCTCAGGAAATAATTTTTTTAGCTGGTCTTGCAAGTCCATTTTTTTAGTATTTTGCTATCCATTGGCAGTCTTCAGTCAGCTTTTTATTACTAACTTGAAGACTGTTGATGGTCAACTATTTTTTAATTAAGCCTAATTCTATCAAACGTTCGTTCAAAAATTCGCCAGCAGTAATATCATCGTATTGTTTTGGATTGTCTTCATCTACACAGCTTTCTAAAACATTTAACTTCATTTCGCTTATAGGATGCATAAAAAACGGAATAGAATAGCGTGAAGTTCCCCAAAGTTCTCTTGGTGGATTAATTACCTGATGGATGGTTGATTTCAACTTGTTGTTGGTATGACGTGATAGCATATCGCCAACATTTATCATCAATTCATCGGGTTCAGCAATGGCGTCAATCCATTCGCCTTTATGGTTTTGAACCTGTAAACCACGACCTTGAGCTCCCATTAACAAGGTGATTAAATTAATATCACCATGTGCTGCGGCACGAACAGCATTTTTAGGTTCTTGTGTAATAGGTGGATAGTGGATAGGTCGTAAAATAGAATTTCCGTTATGGATATAATGGTCAAAATACGTTTCTTCTAAACCCAAATGTAATGCCAAAGCACGTAGCACATATTTTGCTGTTTTTTCTAACATTTGATAGGCTTCTTTTCCAACTTTGTTAAATTCTGGCAATTCTTTTACCTCTACATTTGCTGGATATTCTTTAGCGCGTTCTGGATCGTCATCAACATACTGTCCAAAATGCCAAAACTCTTTCAAATCGCCTTCTTTTTTTCCTTTTGCGCTTTCTTTTCCAAAAGACACGTAACCGCGTTGTCCACCAATTTCAGGAATTTCATAAGATTCCTTAATTTCTAATGGCAAAGCAAAAAACTTTTTAATTTCACCATAGAGTTTATCTACCAATTTATCATCTAAAAAGTGACCTTTTAAGGCAACAAATCCTATCTCTTCATAAGCTTTGCCGATTTCATCAATAAACTTTTGTTTTTTTACTGGATCACCAGAAATAAAATCCTGAAGATTCACACTTGGTATCACATTCATCGCTATATATATTTTTGATTTTACTACAATAATACAAAACTAACGAAAATACTACTAAATTTTACACTATAAATATTGCTTAAAAAATTTGAGCTTTACCAGTAATACAATCAATTTTTAGTTACTTTTGAGTTTTGAATATAATATGTCCAATATGCTGACAAGTACAAAGAGTTCTATAAATTTCGATAAAAAAAACCTTGATAATCATACGCTTTTGCTATTGTATAAAAACATGCTTAAGCCCAGATTAATAGAGGAAAAAATGCTTATTTTATTGCGTCAAGGTAAAATATCAAAATGGTTTTCAGGTATTGGCCAAGAAGCCATTTCTGTTGGTGTTACTATGGCACTTCAAAAGGAAGAATATATTTTGCCAATGCACCGAAACCTTGGTGTATTTACAACACGAGACATTCCGCTACACAGATTATTTAGCCAATGGCAAGGAAAAGCCAATGGGTTTACAAAAGGCAGAGACCGTTCGTTTCACTTTGGTACTCAAGAATTCAAAATTGTTGGAATGATTTCTCATTTAGGACCACAATTAGGCGTAGCTGATGGTATTGCCTTGGCAAGCAAATTGAAAAGCAAAAGTCAGGTAACGGCTGTGTTTACAGGTGAAGGTGGAACGAGTGAAGGCGATTTTCACGAAGCGCTTAACGTTGCTTCTGTATGGCAATTGCCAGTGATTTTTTGTATAGAAAACAATGGTTACGGACTTTCAACACCTACAAAAGAGCAGTATAACTGTAAAGATTTAGCCGATAGAGGCAAAGGCTATGGTATGGATGCTTTTGTGTTAGATGGCAACAACATCTTAGAAGTGTATGGAAAAATTCTAAAACTTGCCGAAAGTGTTCGTAAGCGTCCAAGACCCAT
The DNA here is from genome assembly GCA_041391965.1 of Gelidibacter sp. Taxonomy (GTDB): domain Bacteria; phylum Bacteroidota; class Bacteroidia; order Flavobacteriales; family Flavobacteriaceae; genus JAWKMZ01. The sequence continues at coordinate 147,900 of JAWKMZ010000003.1, forward strand.
TTTAGTAGAGTTTAAAACCTTTAGAATGCGTGGTCATGAAGAAGCGAGTGGTACTAAGTATGTGCCTGATGAATTAATGACCAAATGGGAAGCCAAAGACCCAATTGAAAACTATAAAAACTACCTAATCAATTTAGGAGTTTTAAATGCAGCCAAAGATAGCGAGTTGCATGCTCAAATTAAAACAGAAATTGAAGAAGGTTTACAATTAGCCTATGCTGAAGTCTCTATTGAAGCTAATGAAAGTACTGAATTAAATGATGTTTATAAACATTTTAACTATCAGCATGTTGAGCCAAAATCAAAAACAGAAGAAATACGTTTTATTGATGCCATATCACAAGGCTTAAAACAGTCTATGGAACGTCATAATGATTTGATCATTATGGGGCAAGACGTTGCAGAATATGGTGGCGTTTTTAAAATTACCGAAGGTTTTGTAGAAGCGTTTGGTAACGAGCGAGTACGCAATACACCTATTTGCGAATCTGCAATTATTGAAACAGGAATGGGCTTATCTATTGCTGGTATGAAAGCAGTAGTAGAAATGCAGTTTGCCGATTTTGTAAGTTCTGGTTTTAATCCTATTGTCAATTACTTAGCCAAATCGCATTATCGATGGAATCAAAATGCGGATGTTGTAGTACGTATGCCTTGTGGAGCTGGTGTTGCAGCAGGTCCTTTCCATTCACAAACTAATGAGGCTTGGTTTACCAAAACACCAGGTCTAAAAGTTGTGTATCCTGCGTTTCCATATGATGCTAAAGGGTTGTTAGCAACCGCAATTAACGATCCAAATCCTATATTGTTTTTTGAGCACAAAGCATTGTATAGAAGTGTCAGACAAGAGGTGCCAACCGATTATTTTACCATTCCCTTTGGAAAAGCATCGCTTTTAAAAACAGGAAATGCGGTTACCATTATTACTTATGGTGCAGGTGTACATTGGGCTTTAGAAACCTTAGAAAACAATCCAGACATTGAAGCAGATTTGATTGATTTAAGAAGTTTACAACCTTTAGATACGGAAGCTATTTTTAATTCTGTCAGAAAAACAGGACGCGCTATTATTTTACAAGAAGACTCTTTGTTTGGTGGCATAGCAAGCGATATTTCTGCAATGTTAATGGAGCAGTGCTTTGAGGCTTTAGATGCACCTGTAAAACGAGTTGCAAGTATGGAAACACCTATTCCGTTTATCAACCAATTAGAAAACCAATATTTAGCAAAAGGTAAGTTTGAAGCGGCTTTGAAGGAGGTTTTGGCATATTGATTTAAGGAGAGTTACGTGTGTTTAAATCTATATGATAATGATTTTTGACTGATTTTAATATTAAGAAATTAAAAATAGATACAACACTCTATCTTTTTTAATTGTATATTAGTTAATGCAGAAAAAGTATCTCATACTAATTATGTTACTTTTTATTTGGTCTTGTAAAGAGACTGAAGACTCTAAATACACTTGGTTACCATTAAAAGTTACGGCAACAGCTTACAATTCATTGGCATACCAAACCAATTCTAATCCGCATATTACAGCTTTTGGCGATAGCTTAAAGCCTGGTTTAAAATACATTGCTGTATCCAGAGATTTGTATAAATTAGGTTTAAAACACAATACACCCATAAAAATTGATGGTTTAGAAGGAACTTACCTGGTTAAAGACCGCATGCACAGTCGTTGGAAAAACCGCATCGATATATATATGGGAACAAATGTGACTGCTGCCAAAAATTGGGGCAGAAAAAAAGTAACCATTCATTATGGAGTTTTAAAAGTTGATAAGGATTCTATACGCTGAATAGCATAAAATTAATAAAAAAACTGGTAAGTGATGAGCTTACCAGTTGTAATTGCCTTTTGATTGATTTTTGTTACTTGATAGTTTCTAAATCGTCGTTTAAATGGTTTGACGAGTCTATGATTTTTGATAGTGCTTTCATGTTTTTTTGATTGATGTTGATTGTTTGCTATTACTGAGCGTTATCTATAACGTCTTTTCATGTTCCAAGAATAGCTTTTAGTATTCTGTAAAGTTCCTGTTAATTGATTGTTGTTTAAAGTTCTCATTGATTCAGTTTTTTTTGGTTGATAGTTAATATATGTTAAGCGTTATCTATAACGTCTTTTAGTGTTCCAAGAATAACTTTTAGTATTCTGTAAAGTTCCTGTTAACTGATTGTTGTTTAAAGTTCTCATAATTTATATTGTTTAAGATTGTTTTATACCTAATAGACGACAGAATATAAAATTTGTTACAGTACCTTGTATAACAAAGTAATGATTTAACAAATTTTAACATTTAACTTATCAAACAGTATGGTTAATAACAATTCTGAAATCTTTTGAATAATACAACGCAATAACTCTATAAAACCTTAATTTTGTGAAAATTTTTTTGAGGGAAACAATTCTATGTCATCATCAATACAAGCAATTAGCGAACAACAAACCAAAAAAAACCTTTATGATTATCAGCTTGCTGATTTAAACCGAATTTTTGAAGTTATAAAAAATTCACCAGACAACTATAATCTATTGTATCAATTGCCAACAGGAGGAGGAAAGACCGTCATTTTCTCTGAAATTGTAAGACGATACATTCAAAATCACCACAAAAAAGTAGTGATTTTAACCCATCGTATTGAATTATGCAAACAAACCTCAAAAATGCTTTCAAGTTTTGAGGTTCCTAATAAAATCATCAACAGCAAAGTAAAAGAACTTGCTGACCAAGACCATTACAAATGTTTTGTGGCCATGGTTGAAACGTTAAATAATCGTCTTAATGACAACAAACTAAAATTAGAAGATATTGGGTTGGTTATTATTGATGAAGCGCATTACAACTCGTTCCGCAAATTGTTTAAGTTTTTTGAAAACTGCTTTATCCTTGGTGTTACAGCAACACCTTTAAGTTCTAATATTAAATTGCCAATGAAAGACAACTATCAAAAACTGATTGTTGGTGATGATATTTCGACCTTAATTAAAAACGGTTTTTTAGCAAAAGCTGAACTTTACAACTTTGATGTTGCACTCAATACGCTTAAAATTGGTATTAATGGCGATTATACTGTAAAATCATCAGAAGCTTTGTACACCAACTCGTATATGCAAAGCAAACTTATTTTTGCCTATGAAGAAATGTCTAAAGGCAAAAAAACTTTAATTTTCAATAATGGTATCAACACCTCAAAAGAAGTTTATTATTCATTCAAGCGCGCAGGCTACAACATCAGACACTTAGACAACACGTGTAGCAAACAAGAACGAAAAGAAATTTTAAAATGGTTTAAAAATACACCAGATGGCATTTTAACTTCAGTAAGTATTTTAACTACAGGATTTGATGAACCAACAGTTGAATCGGTTATTTTAAACAGAGCTACACGGTCTCTTACGCTTTATTTTCAGATGATTGGTAGAGGCTCTCGAATTTTAGATGACAAAAATTCTTTTTTGGTTTTAGATTTAGGAAACAACATTGCACGTTTTGGTCCTTGGGATCAACATGTAGATTGGCAACATATTTTTAAATACCCAGATATTTATCTTGATAACTTGCGAATGGACGAAGATATTGAACGTGAGTTTGTATATGTCATGCCAGATAGTACACGTACACGCTTTAAAAAATCGAAAAATATTGATTTTGATATCAAAGCCGAGTATGAAAAAGCAACCAGTGAAGGTTTAAAATCTATTACAGCAATTGAGCGCTCCATCGAACAACATTCTCAAATCATTATAGATAATTGCGACACCATTTTTGAAGCCAGAGCCATGACCAAATTGCTACAAGATGATATTGGATACCGCATCAAGCAATATTCGTATTGTATCATGAACAGTACCCAAAATTACAAAGATTGGTTAATGGAGGAATACAATCGTAAATTAAGATTAAGTTTCAACGGAAAGTTTTAACGTTTTCTTTAAAATTTTAATCACAATAAAACGTTAGTTTCGCTAAAGGGTACAGTTTTTGATTCTTTAAACAACATCTGTTTTTTTATAGTCTATGAGTTCCATAAAATTTAAAATAGTCTGTTTCTTTTTTTTCTTGCTATCTGTGCATCTTTTTGCTCAGGTAAAAGATGGTGAGCAAAAATCGGTACCAATTCCTGCTGAAAAATCTGAAAATGGGCAAAAAGATTCCATCACAAAACCTATCAAAATAGAACCAAAACCGCAACCCAGCTTAAGTATTACTAAAAATGATAATGTAGAAGGCACTAATATCAAAAAACAGTTCACTATCAAAAATAAAAAAGAAGAATTCTCTATGTTTGATAACAGTACCTTAATTAATCCTGGACAAATATTTGAAAAAAAATGGAATGCCAAAGCCATAGAGCAAGGTTTTAAACCCGAAACTATGGAAGACCAGTTTTTGGGCAACTTTACGATGGTGGGCGAAAATGCTAATATTATTTGTCGAGATTTTGAATATCCTGATGGAGACCGTGTTCGTGTGTTTGTAAATGACGAAGTTTTTGTACCAGATTTATTGTTAACCTCAGGTTACAAAAGCTTTAAAGTACCCTTGGTTAAAGGTATCAACAAAATAGACTTCTACGCACTCAATCAAGGAGACTCAGGACCTAATACTGCAGAGTTTCAGGTGTATGATGACAATGATGTTTTAGTATCTTCTAAACAATGGAACCTCCTAACTGGTGTCAAAGCCACAATTATAGTAGTAAAAGAGTAATAATCATCATCATACTTTTTACAATTAAATTCTAAACCCTATATTTGTAAGGAGTTTAAGAAGCTTGTCATAAAATCATAATGGCATCAGCATTTTAAACACTGGATTAATCTTTCGGTAAATCAATTACTTTTTTTTAATTGCCTATCCTTAGCATTCTTTTAGTAACTCAATAATTAACCTTAAAATATATTTTATAAAAACGAATGGCAAAGTCGCAACAGACCTATAGTAAAATTGAAAAAGAAAAAGCTCGCGCTAAAAAAAGAGAAGAAAAGCAAAAGAAAAAAGAAGCACGCAAAGCAGAAGGTGGCAACGGAGGTATTCAGTTTGCTTATGTAGATGCTTATGGCAATTTAACCGACACACCTCCAAACCCTGAAGACAAAATTAAAGTAGATGCTGAAAGCATTGTTTTAGGCGTTCCTAAAAAAGAAGAAAGTGACGAAAATGATAATCCAACACGTACTGGTAAAGTCACTTTCTATAACAGTTCAAAAGGTTTCGGATTTATTATTGATGCAGAAAACAACGAAAAATACTTCTGCCACGTCAGCGGTTTATTAAGTGATATTGTTGAAAACGATAAAGTTACTTTTGAGTTAGAACGTGGACAACGTGGCATGAATGCTGTTAAAGTACAAAAGGTTTAAACCAATTGTTTTAAAGGGATTACTTCTGCGGCTTGCATCTGTCCTAAATGAATGTTCCCAATACGCACCCTAACAAGTCTAAGTGTTGGAAAACCAACTGAGGCAGTCATTTTGCGTACTTGCCTAAATTTACCTTCGCTAATAACAATCGAAACCCATGAGGTTGGGCCATGACGTTCATCACGTATCTTTTTACCACGTTCAGAAAACTCAGGAATTTGCTCTAATAATTTCGCTTCACAAGGCTTTGTGGTGTAGGCAACATGTTTATGACTGATGGTAACACCTTGTCGCAATTGGGCTAAAGCAGACTCTGTAATATTGCCATCTACTTGTACATAATACTCTTTATCCAAGCCACCTTTATTTATGGCATTACCCAATTTGCCATCAGTGGTTAGTAATAACAAACCTTCCGAATCTTTATCTAAACGACCAATAGGCATTGTGCCTTCAGGAAAATTATACAGTGCACTTATGAATTTCATTTTTTGCTGATGCTTGGCATTACTTGCAAACTGACTCAAATAACCAAAGGGTTTATTGAGTTTAAAATGTTGGTGATGTGTTGCTTTAGATTGTTCCATTTAAAATAGTAACAACAAGTGATTTAGTTAGTTTTTTTCCTTGTGCTTTGGCTCTAATATCTTCAAAGCTAAAACGGAAATCACAACCAGTTTTATAGCTGCTGCAACCATAAGCGGTTTTACCTTTAATAACAACACCCTTTTTGCATTTTGGACAAGGAATGCTTTCTACAACTGCTTTTTTTGCGGTGTGTTTTGTTTTGTTTTTTGTGTTATTTTCAGATGATATGTTTGCTTTTACAGTTTCACTACGCACTTCATACACCAGTTCATCCACCATATGCTTCATATTATTGATAAAAGTTGTAGCACTAAAAGTTCCTTTTTCTATATCTTTTAATTGTTTTTCCCACTGACCAGTAAGCTCTGCACTTTTCAACAATTCATTTTGAATAGTGTCAATTAGCTGAATTCCTGTATTTGTGGGTAACACTTGCTTTTTATTTCGAATGATGTAGTTGCGCTTAAAAAGAGTTTCTATAATGTTAGCGCGTGTTGATGGTCGTCCAATGCCATTTTCTTTCATCAAATCGCGCAACTCATCGTCATCTACTTGCTTGCCTGCAGTTTCCATTGCACGTAGGAGGGAAGCTTCCGTAAATTGTGCTGGTGCTTTGGTTTGCTTTTCTAAAAAAGATGGCTCGTGTGGACCTTGTTCGCCTTTGGTAAAAGACGGCAATATATTAGGCTCTTTTTTGGAGCTATCGTCTGTTTCAAAAACATCACGCCAACCTTTTTTTAAGATTTCTTTTCCTGTGGTTTTAAAATTGACATCAGTCACTTTTCCTAACACTGTGGTGTTAGATACTGTACAATCGTCATAAAACACTGCAATAAATCGACGTGTAATACTATCATATACCAATTGTTGGTTGTAAGGTAGTTGCATTTCTATACCTGTAGGAATAATAGCATGATGATCGGTTACTTTTTTATCATTAAACACCTTTGCAGACTTCTTGATTTTTTTATCAAGCAAAGGAGTTGTTAATGAACTATAAGCGGTCAGTTGCTTTAAAATACCTGCCACTTTAGGATACACATCATTAGGCAAAAAGGTAGTGTCCACTCTTGGGTAGGTCACTACTTTTTGTTCATATAAACTTTGTACCAATTTTAAGGTGTCTTCAGCCGAAAAGCTAAACTTAGTATTGCAATACACTTGTAAGCTTGTCAAATCAAATAACTTTGGTGCGTACTCTTTTCCTTTCTTTTTGGTAACTGATACAATCTCAAAAGGATGATTTTTTACTTTATTAGCCAAGATTTCGCCTGCTTCCATCTTTAAAAAACGTCCTTCTTCATAACTGAATAAGGTATCTTTGTATAATGTTTGTAATTCCCAATAGGGTTGTGGTACAAAATTTTCGATTTCTTTAAAACGGCTAACTACCATTGCTAAGGTTGGTGTTTGCACACGACCAACAGATAAAACTTGTTTGTAACCACCATGTTTTACAGTATATAAACGTGTGGCATTGATGCCTAATAACCAATCACCAATAGCTCTCGAAAAGCCAGCGTAATACAAATTGTCATACTGTGATGCAGGTTTTAGTTTTTCAAAACCTTCTTTTATGGCTTCAGTAGTCAAAGACGAAATCCACAAACGTTTAACTTCACCTTTATAATTGGCTTGCTCCATAACCCAACGTTGTATCAATTCTCCTTCTTGTCCTGCATCACCACAATTGATAATCAACTTAGTGTTTTCAAATAATCGTTTTACAATATTAAATTGCTTTTGAATGCCAGCGTTATCTGTAACCTTGGTCTTGAACTTTTCTGGAAGCATTGGTAGGTTGTTCAAATCCCAACTTTTCCAATGTGGCTTGTAATCATTGGGTTCGCATAAGGTACACAAATGCCCAAAAGTATAGGTTACTACATAGCCATTGCCTTCATAATACCCATCATGTTTGGTGTTAGCACCTAATACAGAGGCAATTTCTCGTGCTACACTGGGTTTTTCAGCTATACATACAGTCACATTATTGTTTTTTTGGCAATTTAAAAGCAGTGCAAATTAAGTAAATTTATAAAGAGACTTTGTCTATTTATGATGCAATTTTTGGAATTAATCGTCATACAAATTAGCAATAGCAAATCTATACAAGATGTTAAAATAAAATAAGAGTTTTTTAATTTTTTGTAATTTTGAAGAACTCCTTTTCATTAAATCTAATAATTTTAATTCACAATCTTATGAGAGAAGCTGTAAAGTTTACATTCATTATTAGTTGTTTGACCGCTTTAATTGTAGGCGTTATTATTTGGCCAAAAATAGGAATTATCGTCATTGCTGCTATCTTTTTAGTAATAGGCATTTATGATATTGTACAAAAAAAGCACACTATTTTAAGAAACTTTCCATTATTGGGTCACATGCGTTATCTGTTAGAAATGATAGGTCCTGAACTCCATCAGTACTTTGTTGAGTCTGATACCGATGGAAAACCTATTGACAGAAACCATCGCACTTACATTTATGAGCGAGCAAAACTTGATAAAGAAACTCATCCATTTGGGACAGAGCTCAATGTTGAAGCCAACAACTACAAATGGATGGAACACAGTATTTATCCAGCTGCCATTTTAGAAGAAGCACCACGAGTGTTGGTTGGTGGTCCAGATTGTAAGCAGCCTTATGCCGCCAGTTTGTTTAATATCTCAGCGATGAGCTTTGGTGCTTTGAGCAAAAACGCGGTAATGGCATTAAATAAAGGCGCCAAAGCAGGAAACTTTTTCCATGATACTGGCGAAGGAGGCATCTCTGAATACCATTTACAAGGTGGTGATTTGGTCTATGAGGTTGGCACAGGCTATTTTGGATGCCGAACCGAAGATGGGCATTTTTCACCTGAAAAGTTTAAAGAAAAAGCCGCTATACCTGAGGTTAAAATGATTGAAATCAAAATCTCTCAAGGTGCAAAACCAGGTCATGGTGGTGTATTACCTGCAGCTAAAAATACTGATGAAATAGCTGGTATTCGCGGTGTCAAAGCGCATACTGATGTAATTTCACCTCCAGGACACTCGGCTTTCAGTGATGCGGAAGGTCTTATGCAATTTATAAAACAGATGCGCGAACTTTCTAATGGTAAACCTATAGGGTTTAAACTCTGTATTGGAAGCAAACAGGAGTTTATTGACATCTGTAAAGCTATGGTAAAAACCAACATCAAACCAGATTTTATCACGGTAGATGGCTCCGAAGGCGGTACAGGAGCTGCACCAATCGATTTCTCTAATTATGTTGGAATGCCATGGGAAAAAGCTTTATTGTTTGTGGTTGATACCTTACGTGGTTATGACCTTAAAAAGGACATCAAAGTCTTTACAGCTACTAAAATATTTACTGCATTTGATATCTTCAAAGCCTTATGTATAGGAGCCGACCTTTGTAGTTCGGCGCGTGGCATGATGTTAGCATTAGGCTGTATCCAAGCACTACGCTGTGACACTAACAAATGCCCAACAGGCGTGGCAACTCAAGATGGCAAATTGATTCGTGGTTTGGTAGTAGAAGATAAATGGAAACGCGTTAGAAATTACCAAGCTAAAACTCTCAAAGACTTTTTAGAACTCTTTGCTGGTGCTGGTTGTACCGATTTGTCTCAACTTCAACGCAAATTCATTCATAAACAAATGCAGAATGATATGGTCTGTTATGAAGACTTGTATCCAACCGTAAAGGACGGTGCATATTTATAAATGTCCATATATGTAAAAAGGGAGCCAAAATTTATTACTTTGGAATCACATAAAAATTGTAATTTTATGACCAAGCCCTCATTTAACTACCATTACGCCGTTAAAAAATTTCCAAATGAAAAAAACAACTCTTTTAAGTTTTGCAGTTTTATGCCTAAGTCTGCAGATGACCTATGCACAAAAATCAAAGAAAGAAGATAAGCAACCCTTAGACACCATAAAGCTCGATGGACTTAAATGGCGCCATATTGGTCCTTCATTAACCTCGGGTCGTATTTCTGATATTGCGGTCAATCCAGACAATCCCTATGAGTATTATGTAGCTTCCGCCGCTGGTGGTGTTTGGAAAACCATCAATTCAGGAGTTGAGTATACCCCAGTTTTTGATGCTCAAGGCTCATTTTCTATAGGTTGTGTCACTATCGACCCAAATAACTCTAATACCATTTGGGTAGGCACAGGCGAAAACAACAACCAACGCTCTGTCAATTATGGCGATGGTATTTACAAGTCCGAAGATGGCGGTGTTAGTTGGAAAAACATGGGTCTTAAAACTTCGGAACATATAGGACGTATCCTTGTGCAACCTGATAATTCTGATGTCATTTACGTTGCAGCCATCGGTCCATTATGGTCTAAAGGTGGTGAGCGTGGACTTTACAAATCAACCGATGGTGGTAATACGTGGAAAGCCATACTCACCGTTGATGAAAACACAGGAGTTAATGATGTAGTCATGGATCCTCGCGATTCACAAATTCTATATGCTTCTACCTTTCAGCGTCGCCGCCATGTTTATACCTATGTGGGTGGTGGACCTGGTTCTGGACTTTACAAAAGTATTGATGGAGGTATTAACTGGACCAAGTTAGAAAAAGGCTTACCAACTACCGAACTTGGACGTATCGGTTTAGCTATCTCACCAGCCAATCCTGAGTATATCTACGCCATTGTAGAAGCTGCTGAAGGCAAAGGAGGCTTTTACCGCTCTACCAATAGGGGAGTGAGTTGGGATAAAATGAGTGCTCATGTAACCAGTGGAAATTATTACCAAGAAATTATTGCCGACCCTTTAGATGAAAACACCGTGTACTCCATGGATACTTGGATGAGCGTTACTAAAGATGGAGGCAAAACCTTTAATAATGTAGGTGAAGACTTTAAGCACGTAGACAACCATTGTATGTGGATTGACCCTCACAACACCAAACATTGGCTGGTAGGTTGCGATGGTGGTCTTTACGAAACCTTTGATGCTGCTAAATCATGGGATTTTAAAGAGAACATTCCTGTAACTCAGTTTTATAAGGTTGCCTTAGACAATGCCTATCCTTTTTATAATGTGTACGGAGGCACACAGGACAACTTTAGTATTGGAGGACCTTCTCGTGTGATAACCGACCATGGCATCACTAATTTTGATTGGTTTATTACCAACGGTGGCGATGGGTTTGAATCGCAAGTGGACCAACAAAATCCTGATATTGTTTATGCCCAATCCCAAAATGGTGGACTGGTTCGATATGACAAAAAGAGTGGTGAAGCTGTAGGTATTCAGCCCAAAGAACGTGAAGGAGAAGATGCCTATCGTTGGAACTGGGATGCACCTTTAGCAGTCAGTCATCATAAAAGTGGTCGTATTTACTTTGCTGCCAATAAACTATTCCGTTCAAACGATTATGGCAACAGTTGGCAAGTGATTAGTGGTGACCTTTCACAACACATCAACCGTAATAACTTAAAAGTATATGACCGCATAGTCAGCATTGATGCGGTTGCAAAAAATGGTTCCACATCACCTTATGGTGCCATTGTTGCTCTGTCAGAATCACCTGTGGACGAAAACCTAATTGTTGTAGGTACTGATGATGGCCTGATACAAATTACTGAAGATGCTGGTGCACATTGGCGCAAAGTTAGTAACATCAGTGGTGCTCCTTTACGTTCTTATGTCAATAGCGTATTAACTTCAAGCCATGATGCCAATGTGATTTATGCTGCTTTTAATCATCATAAGTATGGCGACTTTAACCCTTATGTATTCAAATCTACCGATAAAGGGCGTACATGGTCTAATATCAGTGCCAACCTTCCAGAACGTGGCAGTGTCTATGCTTTAGCAGAAGACCCTGTAGATAACAATTTATTGTTTTGCGGTACCGAATTTGGAGTCTATTTTTCACCTAATGGTGGCCAACGTTGGAAAGCTTTGGGCAATGGACTCCCAACAATTTTGGTGCGTGACATTGCCATCCAAAAACGTGAAAACGACCTTGTGTTAGGAACTTTTGGACGGGGCTTTTATGTATTGGATGATTATTCGTCTTTGCGTAGCATTAAAAATGCTGTCCCAACTCAAAAAGCCGAAATATATCCTATCCGCAAAGCACTCATTTGGGAAAAGAGTACCCCTTTAGGCTTACCAGGAAAAGCCTTTCAAGGCGATAATTTTTATACAGCTCCTAATTTAGGCCCAGAAGTGATGATTACCTATTATTATGATGATACTTACACCTCCTTAGAAGACCAGCGTAAAAAACAAGAAAAAGAACGTATTAAAAAGAACGAAGATACACCATATCCAAGTTATAACGAATTAAAAGCAGAAACCGAAGAGGAAACCCCTCAATTACTGTTTGAGTTTAAAGACGTCAATGGTACTATTGTTAAAAAACAGACCCAACCTGTTACCAAAGGCTTACAACGCTTTAATTGGAACTTGCGCTACACGCTTCAAAACCCAGTAAATTTCAATACTTCAGAATTTTACAACCCATTTGCAGGTCGTGATGAAGGTTCTTTGGTGGTACCCGGAACTTATACTGTAAGCATGAGTTTATTAAAAGGAGCTGAGCGTACAGCATTGACTCAGCCTGTAAGTTTTGAGGTTAAAGCTTTAGACAATACCGTAATGCCAGCTAAAGACCGTGCCGAAAAAGTAGCTTTTCAAAAGGATATTGCTGCCTTAGAAGCCGATTTGGAGAAAACACAGTATTTGATGAACGAAATGAACAACAAACTGAAATACATTAAAGAAGCTATCAAACGTGCTGAACGTCCTTTAGGGAATTTGTACACCACAGCACTTGCTATTGAAAATCAGATAAAAACCATCAATATTGCCTTATATGGCGACCCAGTAAAAGCGCGTTTAGATATGGATCAATTACAAAGTCCTGCCAACCGTTTGGGCACTATTGGTTATGAGCAAAAATACTCAACAGCTGCACCAACACAAACACATAGAGACAGTTACCAGATAGCTAAAACACAAATAGATAGCATCCGTAAACAGGTAGAAAAACTCTATAATACCGATGTCAAACAATTAGAAACTCAATTAGTGGCTGCTGGTGTACCGTACACACCAGGACGTGGCTTAAAAAATTAAAAGATTACATAACATCATCGTATGGAATAATTTTTGCATTAATTAAGGAAACTAATTTAATTATGAAACCCTTAATAATTCTAAGTATCTTGCTGTTGTTGGGCTGTAAAAGTGTTCAAAAAAGTCCTGAGGCACAGGCAAAAGCTCAACAGCAGCTAAATCAAATAGAGGCGTGGATTCATAATGAAGGCATTAGCATCGTTAGCGATTGGGCTTTACCACAAGGTAGTAGCCAAATCAATATCTTAGGCAATTCTAATGAACTCACATTGAAAATGGATAGTACCACAGCGCATTTGCCTTTTTTTGGGCGTCGTTATACAGGTGGTGGCTATAATGATAATGTTGGCATTGCGTTTAACGGCCAACCCAAAAACCTACAAATAGACAGAGACAATACGAAAAACCAGTTGCTTATTTATTTTACTATTAAAGACGACAGCGAAAATTATCAGATTTATATCCGTTTATTTTCTAATTACAATAGTAGTGTCGATGTCAGTAGTTCACAGCGTTCTTATATGAATTATACAGGTAAGGTAGCCGCTTTAAAAGCTAAAGAGTCGTCATAAGATGGTATATTGGAGGTATGCTTTAAATAATCTATTTTACATAATATAAATTATAGAACATTTGTAGTAATTTCGTTTGATATGTGTTTAAACATTTGTAACGCTATGATATAACTCTTATTGTATACAAAATATCCCAAACGCAATCAAGCCTTTACAATATATTCCATTTTTTTATTAAGTAATTTCCAAATGCGCAATTCTCGTAGACATGGTCATACTAATACAATTGCTACTAACTCATCTTAGTTTTAACCTTATGACCATACATCACCTTTTGCACCACCAAAAAAAGCACTACAGCACCTACGGCAAAAGCGGCTTCGGTTATAAGCATTTCTCGAGTCCCTAAGCTGGTATAAGCAACTCCTGCTACATAGGTCATCAAATAAATAGGCGAATTGGACAGCGCAGCAAAAATATTATACTTGGTAGCTGCTGCACCTTTGCCAATGGCTTCTAATACAAAAGCTGTAAAACCTGCATAACTCAAACCTGTAGTCATCGCATATAAGGAAGTCCAGACAACAAACATCAGTTCTGTTCTTGGTGCATAAGCCATCCCCAACACACAGGCAGCACCCATCAATCCAAAGAGCAAATAGGCATTGCGGCTGTTCATTCGGTCACAGATATAACCTCCTAACATGCAACCCACAGCAGAAATCAATCCACTAAAGATGCCAGTTACCAAAGCGACGATATCAGCACTGGCATGCCAATCTTTGGCGACTGACGACCACAAATTGCCTGCAGCACCTGTGCCAAGTGTTAGAAAACAAAGCATCAAGGCCAGCAAGCCACTTTTTGACCTAATGGTATTCCAAACATCTTTAAAGAGGTTTTCATAGGTTTTACGGAGTTGTTCTGCCTTAATCGTAATCTTAGGATCTTTAAAAAAGAAGAGCGCCAAACAGCAAGCAAAACAAATCAGCCCTAAAGTGGCACTGACCATCCAAGGAGCCGATAAACGTTCTGCCAAAAACAAACCTACGCCACCACCAAGACCAACACCACCAAGATTCCCTGCTTGAAAAAAACCACCAGCTCTTCCCTTTAATGCCAAAGGCACATCATAAGCCATCAAACCTTCAGTAGCCATACACAAAAACGTAATAGCAAACTGCGACACCAAAACAAGTGCTGTCAAATATGGTAAACTAGAAGCGTTTAAAGGGAAAATACCTATAGCAAAAATGCCAAAACCACTTATACTACTCGCTATCCAATACCATTTTTTAAACGACAAGGTCGTATCCACTAATGGCGCCCAAATAAATTTAAAAACATGAGGCAACAGCGTAGCACCTACCAAAGCGGCTATCTTTTCTACCGAAACCCCTGCCTCTGATAGCAAATATCCAAGGGTAACAGACACAAAGCCTCCCGAAACACCCATTGGCAAGATGAGAATGGTAAATAGAAATGGGTGTACAGGTTTGTGTGCAAGCTGTTCTTTAGTTGGGTCAGCGGTTGTATTCATAATAAGGTTGTTTGTTAGGTTTTCAATTGGTTATTAATGGTATCGTAAGCTTTTCAGTACCTCCAAAGTTTTTATACAGGCTTTTTTTTTAGCCAATTCATAAATTAGCTGATAGATAGATGTAAAAAATGTTTGAAAATTGGTTTGTGCGTCTAATGGGTGTTTTAAAGCTGTTGAAGTATTGCCTGTTAGCCAACAAATAATAACAATTTTCTCAATCTTTGCTATACCTTTCTTTTCCGCTTTTTGTATAGGCTGCGGATAGATTCTTGCAAATGAC
Source organism: Gelidibacter sp. (assembly GCA_041391965.1). Classification (GTDB taxonomy): domain Bacteria; phylum Bacteroidota; class Bacteroidia; order Flavobacteriales; family Flavobacteriaceae; genus JAWKMZ01. The sequence goes on from JAWKMZ010000003.1 coordinate 163,301, forward strand.
ATTTTAAATACTCTTGATGGTTTCATAGTGTGTAATTTATTTTTAGTTAATACCTTTAAATAAATTAACTAAAGCATATCTAACAAAGCAATAAACACAGTAGGATGTCAATTCACAATATGAAAACGAATATACTGAATAATTGCCTACAAATTTTAGATAACCTATGACTTTTTCTACATTTCCTGTTCCTTCTTCCGCTCTTTCTTCGGTATTTCTTGGGTAAACTCCTATATACCCACAAAAAAAGAAGAGCTACTGCCCTTCCTTTTTAGTGTCGTTAAATATGACTGATGATAATTAACGGGTAATGATGGTAACTTCAAACTTGATAGCATCAGAAATGCTATAATCCTTAATAGGATTCATAATCTCGCTACCTTTACTGGCATAGATAATATTCCATCGGCTGCGGTCAATGATAAAACGTGTGCTCAGTTGCCAATTGGTCCCTACATCTTGCAGTTTTGCCACAAACAACACAGGTTTTGTAATGCCTTTAATGTTGAGGTTAGCCTCTACTTCATAGGTGTTTTTTTCTATGGGGTTGACCTTTTGTATAGATAACCATGCGGTTGGGTACTTTGTAACGTCAAAAAAATCGGCATTTTTTAAATGCTTGTCCAACTCACCGTTAGCACCTCCATCAATGGCATGTATTGTAGTCATATCAACTTTAAAGCTGCCTCCCCAAAGTTGACCATTTTCAATCTTTAAATAGCCACTACTGAATTGCACCGTGCCATTATGGTCGTTGATTTGAAAAAGACTACTTCCGTGCCAATTTAAAACACTTTTAGAGGGGTCTATTTCAAATTGATTGGTGCTTAAGATGCTTTGCGCATTGACAATACTGCTTACCACTAAAGTAGCTACAAATAAGATGTGTGTTTTCATGTTCTTTCTGTTTTTTGTCAAATTTATACAGAGTCAGTCCTTTAGGATGTCAAAAAATTGTAAAAGAAGTGCAAAAAGTTGTAAATTGAACCCATTAAACTTTATAAGCTTATAATAAATGCGCTTTAGGCCTTTATATTTAGTAATACCATTTTTAGCACTTGTTGCTTTGGCTTTAGTAGGATATAGCTCTGATACACCCAATTCTCATTTTGATGAACGAGTAAAGGTGGCTTTGCGTGATGCTGGAAACCAGTTATTACTTGCCAACCAAGACAGAACCTCACTTGTGATGCCTGTAGTGTCTGTTGGTGCACTGCGTTACGAATTGTCTTTTGGAACTGATATTTACTTAGAACCAAGTACGTTGGTACAGTATATTGATAAAAGTATGACCACTGCTCAATTGCCATTAGATTATATTACTGAAGTACGAGAGTGTGCTACGCGAGAAGTAGCTTATAGTTATCAAAACTCAAAACGTGTTACTGACCAAATAGTCCCTTGTGCAGGACGAGAGTTGCCATTAAACTGCTATACCATACAAGTGATTTTTACAAAGCCTCAAGATACTTTGATACCTTATAAGCATTACCCTTTGTATTCGTTAATTTTAGTTGGATTTATAGGAGTTGGCTTGGTGTACCAATCAAAAAGTAAAGCAGCAATAACACAACCAGATAACAATCCTTATACTACCTTAGGAGTTTTTAAATTTTATACAGAACAGCACCAATTGTTATATCATGATACAATGATTCCACTGACAATAAAGGAGTGTGAATTGTTGCAACTGTTTAGTGAGCAACCTAATACCGTTATAAAACGTGAGTTTTTAATCAAAACGGTTTGGGAAGATCAAGGTGTTTTTGTAGGACGTAGTTTGGATACCTATATTTCAAAACTTAGGAAAAAACTGTCCCTCGACCCAAATATTTCATTGGTCAATGTTCATGGGGTTGGTTATCGATTAGAGCTTGTAGATATGGTTTAGGTGGTTTGCCTATTTCTTAATGCAAAGACAACAGTTATAAAAGTAGCCTTAAAAAAGATTTAATAGCATAAAATAGCACTAAAAGGTGTGAGATTTTGTTTATTATAAATAGAGATTGTCTTATTTTAAATCTGGTGCAGAAGAACTCAGCACAATATCTCTGGTAGCCACATACATATTGTCTTTCTTTTCGAGTTTAAGAATGATGTTGTCCATTCCTTTTTTAGCCAATCGTTTACGACATATTTTAGTCAATAATGGATCGTCATCAAATAAAAAAGAATCAATGTCATATTCAGCTTTTCCTGGTTCTTTGACCATGGAAAGGATATGCTTAAACTCTGTACCTCTGTGGTGTCTTCCTGGAACAAAGGTGTAAAAAGTGTAATTTCCATTGGCATCGGTCTTAATCCAAGCTCTGTCTTTTACATAACGCTTTTGGTTAAGCGTTTTCATGTTGTAATTACCATGTTCATCAGGTTGATAAATATAGAGCACAACATTTTTGGCAGGCGTCACACCATCGGCTTGATAAATAGTACCACTTATTTTTAATTTATCAGGCTTCGTTTCAAAATCAGGAATACTATCGGTATTGTTTAATTGTCGTTCCGAATAGTCATAAATAGGACTACGTGTGATATAATCGGAAGGAATACTTTCTAAAGTGCTTGTTGCATTTTGTGCTATAAGCGTTTGAGAAGTGCTAATATAAGCAGCAAAACACAGTATGGTCATTAACTTTTTCATGGGACGATTGTTTGTTAATAGACTCAAAACTAAAGTATTCAAACCGTCGCACACAAAAAATCGCATGAACGCTAAAATTAAACGATAAAAAGAATGCAGATGATATGAACGTCAATTATTGACGATAAAATGCAAGCCGTTTGATTTAGATTTGGCAAACGTCTTAGTTACTATGCCTTATAGGATATTTTATTTAAGGCTAACATTGTGATATTAACAAGATTTACTATTTTTAGTCTAAATCTTTATCTATGGAAAAACTATTAAGAATTATTGGTGCTGCATGGGGAGCAAAAAAGATAGGTGGCGGTAAATGTGGTTGCTTTGGCACTATCATAGTATTTATTATTTTGTATTGGCTTTTAGGCTATGTGTTTAAAGTGATTTAATAAAAAAAGAGACATCTATAAAACGCCTCTTTTTTAATCGATATATTAACCTCTTTAGTTTTTTAAAGACTGCATATCAATTACAAAACGGTACTTAACGTCTGAACTTAAGATACGCTCATAAGCCGCGTTAATATCCTGCATTGCGATAAGTTCAATATCTGACACAATGTGGTGTTTTCCACAAAAGTCGAGCATTTCCTGTGTTTCTTTAATGCCTCCAATAAGCGATCCTGCAATGCGCTTACGCCCACTAACAAGTCCGCCACCATGAAACGGTTTCAACGGTTCAATAGCACCAACAAGTACCATAGTGGCATCGCGCTTAAGCAAGCCAATATAAGGATCCATATCATGCCCTACAGGAATAGTATTCAGTATAAAATCGAAGCTGTTAGCCTGTGCTTTTAAGGCTTGGGCATCAGAAGAAATTAAGACGTCATTTGCCCCTAAGGCTTTAGCATCGGCTGCTTTAGAAGGCGATGTTGTAATCATCACAACATGAGCTCCAAGCGCATTGGCAAACTTAACCCCCATATGACCCAAACCACCAAGTCCAACAATCCCCACTTTATCTCCTTTTTTGATGTTCCAATGACGTAAGGGCGACCATGTGGTAATGCCAGCGCAAAGCAAAGGTGCTGCTGCCGCAGCATCAATAGTTTCTGGAATATGCAATACAAAAGCCTCATCAACCACTATGGTTGTAGAATAACCACCATAAGTGCGTTGTCCTGCAAGGTGCTTGTCAGGGCTATTATAGGTATATGTTGCTTTGTTTTCGCAGAACTGTTCCAAATGATCCTCACAAGCAGAGCAGCTATGACATGAATCGACCATACAACCAACGCCTACCAAATCGCCTATTTTAAAATGGGTTACCTCTGCTCCTGTTTCTATAACACGACCAATAATTTCATGTCCTGGAACTACTGGATATACAGAACCATGCCATTCGTTGCGTGCTGTATGAATATCACTATGACAAACACCACAATACGCAATATCAATTTTAATATCTTTAGACGTTATAGACCGACGTTCAATATCTAAAGGTTCTAAAGCAGCGTTAGCTGCTTTGGTACCAAATGCTTTAATTTTCATTGATTTTAATTTATACGAATAATTCCTTATAAAATTAAGGCTTTAGGCTTACAACAAAAAGTGTTTGGCCAAGTTTAACGCAGATTTATTACTTTTTAAATCGGCTAAAAAGGACCAGCTTCTTTTTAGAATTGATAAAGTAAACACCTGTGAGTAACACGAATGCAGCAACAATTGATTGCACACTAATATGCTCATCTAACACATACCAACCCAACAAAAGCGCAATCAACGGGTTGACATAGGCAGAAGTGGACACTTTTTCAGTAGAAACTACTTTAAGTAAATAGTTAAAGGCAGTAAAAGCTACCACGCTGCCAAAAAGAATGAGTAAGACCATAGAGCCTTGTGCTTTGACGCTCCATGACAATGGCGTTAACCAAGCTTCACCTAAAACCACGCTCATAATGGCAAGCATAGCACCTGCAGCAAGCATTTGGTAGCCAGTGCTTACAAAAAAACTGTCTGGTAGATCGGCTTTAGATACAAAAATACTGGCATAGCTCCAGCTTAAAACACAAGAAAATAGCATTAAAATACCAATAATGCTGTCGTGAGTTAAAGATAACTCATCTTGGCTTACCAATAGATACATCCCAATAATGCCCAAAACCACACCAATCATAGACTTTAATTGGATTTTATTACCATGCAGCACACGCATCAAAAAGATGACAAATAACGGTTGAGTTGCTGCAATTAAAGCAGCAAAGCCACTATCAACATACTTTAAAGCCCATACAAAAACGCCATTGCCATATACAAGAAACATAAAGCCAGCAATGATGCAATTGCGCAATTGCAGTTTTGATATTTTTAAAGGTAGTTTTAAAAGTATGGCAATGCAAACAATGAGAATGCCTGCGCATAAAAAACGAATGGATGCTAATAGCAAAGGTGCCACCTCAGTGACCACTATTTTATTCAATAAATACGTAGAACCCCAAATAACATAAATGGCAAAGAATGCTAATATAATAAGGGTTTTATTTTGTGATTGCTTCATGCTTTATTTAAAGCTGCAAAATTACATATAATCCCATCAAAAAGCTTAGAGGTTTTGTAAAAACTCTTTTAATGCTATGGAAATGGACACAGATGGGTGTAGCTGTCATATGGATTTTGTTAGTTTTATTACTTATAAAAGTACACTTTTAAATTTATAGGTTAATCATTTTTATAAATGTTAAAAAAAACAAAAAAAGAGAGATTTATCATCTATATCATAAAATGGTTCGTACATATACCATAACAACACCATAAAACCATATTATGAAAAAACTAAGTATTTCAATTTTAGCCGTTATCGTAATGACTTCATGTGTTTCTAAAAAGAAATATATGGCATTAGAACAAGAAAACGGAGAAATTAAAAGTGAACTCACTAAAACCAGAGTGGAAAAAGAAGAACTTGAAACTAAGTTTGATGCTATTCAGGCCAGAGTTGATAAGTACAACTCAAAAATTAATTCCCTTACCCAAGAAAATAACGCACAATTAGTAACGGTTGATAACGTTGCTGTCATTTCTAAAGATACCAAAAAAGCAATGCGTGAAACTCTTAAAAAAGTGCCACCAGCTTATTTGATGAACGCAAAAACGTTAAAAGACTCCATGAACCTTGCCGTGTCTTATAATTTGCAAGCTTCATTGGATAACAGCCATTTTAATGAAGATGAAGACATTGCTATTGATATTGATGAAACCGTTGTGATGATTTCCATTTCAGATAAAATGTTATTCAACACAGCAAGCTATAAAGTAAGTGATAAAGCTAATGATATTTTACAAAAATTGGCAAACGTAATTAATTCAGAACCAAGTATAGAAGTCATGGTTGAAGGTCATACAGATTCCAGAAGTATTCACAATTCAAAAGTAGAAGATAATTGGGATTTAAGTGTACTTCGTGCAACCTCAGTTGTTCGTAAATTGCAAGAAGATTATGGCGTGGCTCCAGAAAAATTGATTGCTTCAGGTAGAAGTTACTACCAACCTATTGCAGCCAATGATACCAATGAAAATAGAGCTAAAAACCGCAGAACACGTATTGTCATTCTTCCAAACATCAACAAGTTTTTTGCATTAATGGCTTCAAATGACTAAGCATTTAAAGTTAATTAATTAATCCAAAAAGGTTACTCATTGAGTAGCCTTTTTTGGTTAATAACTTCTTTATTTTGAAACGAAATATTTTCTACATTCGTGTTATTAAAATAAGTCAAAAAAAGACTTTAAAACTTTAACACAACATCCTTGAAAAAAGAACCACTACTTAAGAAGAAGTTCTTATTTATTTCGCGTTGGGGCGAAATATTAGACATTGCCTATGCCGTCTTAAATGAAGGTAATGAAGTAAAATTATTTATTGAAGACAAGACTTCACGAGAAATTGGGACAGGCTTTGTCAAAAAAGTTAAAAACTGGAAATCGCATGTGGATTGGGCAGATGTTTTAATTTTTGATTATACAGGTTATGGTGCTATTTGTAATGCGCTTAGAGCTCAAGGCAAATTGGTGTTTGGAGGTAATGAATACACAGACTTATTAGAATTGGATCGTACCTTTGGACAAGATGAATTAAAAAAACACAAAATTAAAACCTTACCCTTCAAAGAGTTTGCAAGTTTTCAGGAAGCCATAAGTTATGTACAAACACATCCAGATGCTTATGTTGTCAAGCCTTCAGGCGAAACTCAAGAGCTAAAACAATTGCTGTTTGTTGGCAGTGATGATGAAGGACTGGACGTTATACGTGTACTAAAGGCTTATGAAAAATCTTGGGGAAATGACTTTGGTAATTTTCAGTTGCAAAAAAAGGTCAAAGGTGTAGAAATATCAGTAGCTGCATTTTTTAATGGCAAAGAATTTTTGCGTCCTATTAACATTACGTTTGAGCACAAAAAGCTATTTCCTAAAGAATTAGGAGTTTCTACTGGCGAAATGGGTTCCAGCATGTTTTGGGTTAACCACTCTCCTATTTTTGATGCAACCTTAAAGAAATTTGAATCTACATTAGCAAAAACTAAGTTTGTTGGACATATAGATATAAACTGCATTGTAAATGGTAATGGCATTTACCCTTTAGAGTTTACCTCACGTTTTGGCTATCCACAAGTCTTTATACAACGTGCAGGCATCAATGAACCTATTGGGCAAATGCTGTACAAAATAGCCGAAGGGCAATCGTTTAAAATAAGCACTAAAAAAGGATTTCAGGTTGGTGCCTTTATTGTGGTACCTCCATTTCCTTATGATGACAAAAAAACGTTTGAACTCTTTTCAAAAGATGCTGTAGTTGTTTTCAGAAAAGACCTGAAAGAAGGTATCCATCCTATGCACCTTAAAAAAATTAATGACGAATGGCTTATTACAGGCAATACAGGAATTGCGTTGTTGGTTACAGGAACTGGACATACTATGAAAGATGCGCAAAAAATGATGAATAACCGCATCAGCACCATTATTGTCAACAACGGTTATTATAGAACCGATATTGGCGACCGCTGGTTTGAAGATTCAGATAAATTATGGTCTTGGGGGCTTTTATAATCAATAATGGCATACACACTAACGGTTTTAGAGACGAATCAGCATCGCTTTTTTGAGATGCTACCAAAAGAATGGCAAGATGCAATTGTACCATTTTGGGATGCCTACAAAGACGCTGCCACCATTTATGGTTTTGAAGAAGATGGAAACATAATTGCTGGAGGTATTGTATTTTCAACCTGTCCACCAGACCTTTTTTACTATAAAAATGAAGCGCAACAGTGGTTTGATAAAGGTTATTTATATATAGGTTTTTTGTTTGTGTCAGAAATGAAACGCAACCACAATATAGGTACTATTTGGTTACAGCAACTTAAGGCCAAGTTACCAAAGCAAAAATTTTGGTTGCTTATAGAAGAAGCTCATTTACATCATTTTTATAAAAAAAATGGATTTGTGTTAGCGCAAACGCTCACAACTAAAGAATTAACAGAATGGCTATATCTATACCAACCTGTTGAATAGAAAAAGTGACACATGAGTGATACTTTTTTAGATTTTAGATTTGGTTTAAAATAGTTTATTACTTTTGTTTTTAATAATCAAACTGCAAATAACAAATGAAAAAAACTCTACTCCTACTATTTGTAATTATTCTTTCTGTTGTAAGCTCTTCAGTGGCACAGCATTCGGTTGCCAGAGACTGGAATGAAAATTTATTGGATGCTATTAGAAGTGATGTGCCAAGACCAACGGTTCATGCGCGCAATTTGTTTCATAGTTCTGTGCTAATGTATGATGCTTGGGCAATTTTTGATACACAAGCAGAAACCGTATTTTTAGGAAAAACTTTTGGTGGTTTTACTTGTCCGTTTAATGGCATTACAGCACCTGCTAATGTAGATTTGGCAAGACATCAAATTATAAGTTATGCTATGTATCGCTTGTTAAAACATCGCTTTGCAACATCACCTGGTGGACTTGCATTACTTCAAGAGTTTGATAATCAAATGGACACCTATGGGTATGATAAAGATTTTACTTCAATTGATTATAGTACAGGAGATTATAGAGCTTTAGGAAATTATATGGCGAGTGAAATGATAGCTTTTGGGCTGCAAGATGGTTCTAACGAGCAAAATGGGTATGCCAACCAATATTATGCACCTATTAATAACCCTCTAATTATGGAAACAGGTTATTATACAGATACGAATGATTTGAATGACCCAAACCGCTGGCAACCGTTAGCATTTGAAACTTTTATAGACCAAAACGGATTAGTTTCTCCTGTTGGAACACCTCCTTTTGTAAATCCAGAATGGGGAGCCGTAACGCCATTTGCCTTAAAAAATGAAGATTTACAGATTTTAAATAATGGGTTTAACAGCTATGTTTATAATGATCCAGGACCGCCAGGATATATCCAAAACTCAAACGAAAACGGAATTGATGACCCATACAAGTGGACATTTGCCTTGGTGGCTTCTTGGTCCTCTCAATTAGATCCAAATGACCCAACAGAAATTGATATTTCACCAGCTTCTATAGGTAATGTAGATTTTGAAGACTTGCCACAAACAATAGAAGAGTACCCAAATTTTTATGATTTTACTAATGGTGGTGACTCAGGAACAGGTTATACCGAAAATCCAGTAACACATCAACCTTATACGCCACAAATTGTCAAAAGAGCCGATTATGCAAGAGTGTTAGCAGAATTTTGGGCAGATGGTCCAAATTCTGAAACACCGCCAGGACATTGGTTTACTATTATGAACTATGTAAGTGACCATCCGCTAACCGAAAAGCGATTAGGAGGTCAAGGACCTATTTTGAGCGATTTAGAATGGGATGTCAAATGTTACTTAGCCTTAGCAGGTGCAGTACACGACTGCGCTGTTGATATTTGGGGAATAAAAGGCTACTATGATTACATTCGTCCTGTATCTGCCATACGCTATATGGCAGGAAAAGGGCAAAGTAGCAATGCTTCTTTACCAAGTTATGATCCACAAGGAATTCCATTAATTCCTAATTTATTTGAATTAATTGAAACAGGCGACCCATTAGCTGGCACCAATGATGAAAACGTTGGAAAAATTAAATTGCGCGCATGGAAAGGGCCAGACTTTATTGCCAATCCAGATACAGATATTGCCCACGTTGATTGGATATTAGCAACTCATTGGTGGCCATACCAACGCCCAACCTTTGTAACTCCTCCTTTCGCTGGATATTTATCAGGACATTCTGGGTTTTCAAGAGCTGCAGCTGAAACATTAAGTTTGTTAACAGGAAGTCCTTATTTTCCTGGTGGTATGGGAACATTCAGTGTAACACAAAATCAGTTTTTAGTCTTTGAAGAAGGTCCTACGCAAGATATGACCTTACAATGGGCAAGCTACAAAGACGCTTCAGATCAATGCAGTTTGTCAAGAATTTGGGGAGGCATCCATCCACCAATGGATGATATTAGAGGTCGAATTATTGGCCATAAAATAGGAATTGAAGCTTATAATTTAGCTACTCAATACTTTAATGGTAGTTTAAAAATTGATTCTCAAAAAGATTTGGCTGAGACAAAAATTTATCCAGTGCCTTTTAATGATACGTTTAATATTTCGTCAAATTATGATGGTAAATTAGGGGTTTCAATATATTCTGTAGATGGCAAACAAGTTTATAACACCACTATTATAAAACAGCAAAACACAATTCAAATCAATACAAAATCATTAGCTTCAGGATTTTACTTTATACACTTAACCAATGCAAACAATGAAGTGGTTCTTGTTAAAAAAGTTGTTAAAAACTAAGTAATATTCTTTTACATAGGGTATTTTTGCACAAAATTAATATCCTATGTTTTCATTATTAAAAAGCTTTAAAATTGTTGCTATTTTAGAAGGTATTTCTTATTTGGTTCTTTTTGCTAATATGTTATTGGTTCAACCAAATGCTCCAGAACTATACCATTCATTACTGTTTCCTATAGGAATGACACATGGCTTATTGTTTATAGCTTATATTGTGTTAGCACTTTTGGTTGGAGCCCAATTAAAATGGAAATCAAATCCGCTTTGGATTGTTTTGATGGCTTCAGTAATTCCTTTTGGTACTTTTTACATTGAGAAGAAATACTTAACTCAAAAACCAGCTTAATGAGTCATTATGCCCATTATTTTTGTGATTATTTTATAAGTGTAGGTTTGTCTGATACAATAGCCTCTTATTTGAATATGCTCGTGTTATTGCTTATTTTGGCTGTTGTTTTATTCATATCAGATGTTATAGCCAAAAAGATTTTGGTGGAAGCATTCAATAAATTTGCCGAAAAATCTTCTACTAATTTTGATGACTTATTGGTAAGTCACAAGGCACCACGCAATCTTGCGCACTTAGTACCACTTTTTATAACTATCAAACTATTTCCAATTGTATTTTATGATTTTCCTGAGTTTGAAACTTTTTTTATTGTCATCTTAAAAGTATATGGTATTTTATTAGGCATCTGGATTTTGAGAAGCATTTTAAGAACATTGGAAGCCTATTTTAAAACCTTACCTCGTTTAAAAGACAAACCCATTGACAGTTATATACAAGTTGTCATGTTATTTGTTTGGATTACAGGTTTTGGCCTTTGTTTTGTTGTGCTGACAGGCGTTCCTCTTTGGACATTTTTTACCACTTTAGGTGCTGCATCTGCTATTTTATTGTTGATTTTTAAAGACACCATTCTTGGCTTAGTTGCAAGTATTCAAGTCGCAATTAATGATTCTGTCAGAATTGGCGACTGGATTACCATGGATAAATATGGCGCTGATGGTGATGTTATAGAAATTAATTTATCAACCATTCAGGTGCAAAATTTTGACATGACCATTACTCATATTCCTACTTATGCGCTAATGTCTGATTCGTTTACCAATTGGCGAGGTATGACAGCTTCTGGTGGAAGACGTATCAAGCGTTCAATTTTAATAAAGGCAGATAGCATCCATTATTTATCTGACGAACAAGTTGAAAAGTTTAAGAAAATACAATTGATTTCCAAATACATAACTAATAGACAAGAAGATATTAAAGCTTATAATTCTTCAAATGCTATTGATAAATCGATGTTAATTAATGGTCGAAACATGACTAATTTAGGGGTTTTTAGAAAATATATACAAACTTATATTGAAAACCATTCAGCCATTAATAAGGATATGTCTATAATGGTAAGGCAATTGGCTCCAACGGCTCAAGGAATTCCATTAGAGATTTATGCCTTTAGTAGTGATAAACGTTGGGTAAATTACGAGTATATTATGTCTGATATTTTTGATCATGCACTTGCTGCTGTTCCTTATTTTGACTTAAAAATATTTGAGTTTAGCTCAGGCATAATTACCAAAGAATCCTAAACAAAAAAAGCAGCTCTTCAATTGAACTGCTTTTTTTGTTTAGGCATTACAGCTTAGTTTTTAGCTTTTTCCATTGCTTCTTTTTTCAAAGCATCATTAGCAACAATAGCCAACTCTACACGTCGGTTTTTTGCTCTGCCTTCAGCTGTAGAATTATCATATTTAGGCTGTGTTTCACCATACCAATTAGTAGTAAAACGTCCACTTGAAAGTCCTTTACCTTCTAAAAACGAGGTTACTGAATTAGCACGTTGCTGTGATAACGTCATATTATATGCATCAGAACCTGTGTTATCTGTATGACCTTCAACCAAAATATTGGTATCAGAATACTCTTTAAAAATACCTGCTAACTTATTTAATGTTTCAGCAGATGCTGCATTAATGTTATATTTGTTTGTGTCAAAATATACACCACTTTTCTCATCAAAAGTAACATTAATTCCTTCTCCTACACGTTCTACTTGAGCTCCAGGAATTTCTTCTTCAATGCGTTCTGCTTGTCTATCCATTCGATCGCCAATATAGTTTCCTGCAACACCACCAACCACAGCTCCTATAATAGCGCCTAAAGCCGAGTTTTTCTTGTTTCCAACATTGTTGCCAATAACACCACCTATTACAGCACCTCCAGCAGCACCAATGACAGTTCCTTTTTGTTTGTTATTTGCATTTTTGGTTGCTTCACAACCCATAATTAAAGTGCTTGTTATTAGCACTATAGTTATTAATTTTATAGCGTTTTTCATAATTTTAGTTGTTTTTATTGTGATACTCTTGAAAAGTTTAAATTGATATGAAATGGTTGATTTTCAAACAAGACAGTTTGTGTCAACTGCATAGAATTAGCATCTAAATATTTTAGTTTCATACGATAACCTGTATTTTTTTGAAGGTCTTTTTTCTTTTCGTCAGTAAATTTCATCGTAAAATCAAACATTCCAGAATCTTTACTGGTTTCGTTGGCAGACCAACGTATATTTCGGACACCTGTTGAGCAATCTGAATTTAAAATAGTATAACTGCCTGTGCTGTTGTTGGAACGAAAAAACCACTGACTTCCTTTAAAGCAAGACGTTGTAGCGTCGTTAAATAAGATTGTGTTAAAAACACCTTGTGTATCATAGCTTACGTTGGTAAGTGTCCAAGTTCCATCAATAGTTTTACGAGTCGTTTTTTCGACTTTTGATAAAGAACATGATGACAAAAATAGTAGTGTTAGAAGCAAAATTCCTGTTTTTTTCATAATAAGCGTTTTTAAGATTTGTGATAAATTTTATCAACCTAAGTTTTTATAAATACGTTTTTAACAAACTAAAGGATGTTAAAATTTTTATAATGCGTATTATCAAAAATGAATGAAAATTGATTAAACCCTTATTTTAAGCGGTCTTTGACAAATTCAATTTTTGTTTTTCCGTGAGGTTTTGGTTTGCCATCTTTACCAAGGTTAACCATAATAATATTATCAACTGTCAAAATGGTTTCGCGAGTCATCTTGTTGCGCGCTTCACATTTTAAAGTAATTGAAGACGTTCCAAATTTAACAACATCCATTCCTATTTCAATAATATCGCCTTGTTTGGCTGTGGCCATAAAATTGATTTCGGATATGTATTTGGTTACAATTTTTGAATTTTCGAGTTGGATAACTGTATATAAAGCGGCTTCTTCATCAATCCAAGCCAGTAATTGACCTCCAAAAAGTGTTCCGTTAGGATTTAAATCTTCGGGTTTTACCCATTTGCGTGTATGAAATCTCATAGAATGTTTATTATAATTTTTATGATGTGAATACATCTAAATCAGAATCATCATTAGGAATTTTTAATTTGCATCCCAATGTTTTGTTTAGTTGCTTTATAAAATAAGACGATAATAAAGGAGATTCTTTTTCAATATTTTGATGGATAAAAAAATCTATTTCCTTAATCCCTTGCTCCTGCCACTCTTTAAGTCTTTGAACCCAATCATCCAAACGTGCATAATCACTTGAATGATTGGCACCAACATAACGCACAAAAGCAGTGGCATTGGTTAAGCGCATGTGCATCAAATCGCGTCTACCTGCAGTATCTACAATGATATTACTGATATTATGGCTTTCTAAAAGATGATACAAACGCTCCGCAATAGTTAAATCATTGTACCAATCGGTATGTCTAAATTCTATTGCTAACGGAATTTCTTTTGGCCAATTTTCAACAAAGGTTACTACTCTATCAAAATCTTTTGGAGCAAAATTATTGTGCATTTGCAAAAAGACGGTTCCGAGTTTTTCCTTAAGGTGAACCATATTAAACAAATAATCCTCTACAACAGGTTGTACGTTTATGAGTCTTTTAAAATGACTGATACTTTGCCCAAGTTTTGGAAAAAACTTAAAGGTTTCTGGTGTTTTGTCGTACCAAATTGTGTACTGATTTGCAGGAAAGTTGTTGTAAAACGTAGCATTAAGCTCAATAGAATTAAATTGACGTGCGTAATATTCCAACTCATCTTTAGTGCCTTTTGGGTAAAACCCTTTTAAATCTGCTTTGTTCCATTTGGCGCAACCAACATAAATGTTAGGCACAGTATCATCTTTTACTTTGTCTAACACTCCAATGGTGTCTAAATGGTCGTTTGGCAAGGTAAAATCAATATGTTCTGGATTGTCAACACTTCCAAATTTCATTTCATTTTGTTTTAACCAAAGATACTTTATAAATGCGTTATACCATAACTGTTTTGATAGTAAAGCCCTATAATTTTATACATAATAGCTATTTTGTTAATAAAGCAGTTAACAACATCTACCAAAGAGCGCTTGTAAGAAATTCATTATTTATATTTTTAAAAAAACTTAAAGCCATGTCCAACAGAACTAATGACCTATTACAGATTCGTCCTACAATTTCATCTGCTTTATTTTTTGACAATATGAGTTGCGACGAACGCTTTCAAAACGCTACCATACGACCTGTTATTAAATTGCAACACGATTTATTAATCGCTGTTTTTAAAAATTATGTCTCCAAGCACAAAAATGTGTTTTATGAACTATCTTTACCCAAAAAATTAGACTATATAGAAAATGCTATCCATAAGGATATGAAATTTAGAAACTCTATAAAAGGAATGCTTATTGGCCAGTTTACTGTTGAGGAATATGCTATTTATATTGATAATTCTTCAGATTTAAACAAGCGAATGATGAACATTGTAAAAGAGCGTTTGGTAGATCATATCCAACTATTTGAGCCTAAGGCTGCAGGAATTATATGAAAATAAAAAGTGAGTTACTTCAGGCATGTTATGATTATGCCAACAAACGCATCAGCAATTATAAAAATGAAATTGACATCATAAAAGAGTCTATTGAAAACAATGACAAAAGTAGTGATGACGATGACGATTCTGGCAACGGAAAACTGTTTAACGATTTAGAGAAAAATTCTCAGCATTTGAATGATGCCCAAAAAATGTTAGATAGTTTAAAAGCAATCAGCCCAAAAATGGTTTCAGACACTGTGGTTTTGGGAAGTCTTGTAAAAACAACGTCCAATCATTTTTTTATCTCTATAAGTGCTGGAAAAGTTGAGGTTGAAGGCCTAAGTGCGTTTGCTATTTCAATGAGCTCTCCTATTGGAATGTTGCTAAAAAATAAACGCAAAGGTGATGTTGTTGATTTTAACGGAAATACCTTTACAATTACTGAAGTTATATAAGTGGTTCGCCATTAATGTTAGTGGTTAACACATCGCTCATATAATCAAAATAAGGTCGAATGGCTTTAAACGCTATATTTACATCTTCCAAAAAACTATCAGAAATTATCTGTTTGTCCGTATATTTTTTGGTAAAAATGTATTGCTTTTTACGTATCAAGTCAATCGCTGGATGATCTTTATCAAACCCTTTTGGAGCCGTTTTTAACTCGTCTCCAACAAAATTTCCCCAAATATTTTTAAAGGTTTTGTGGTTAATGATAGAACGGATTTCTTCGTCATCCATTTCAAACTCTTTTCGGATGCGGAATAAATCGTTTTTGGATGGTTCCCAAAAACCAGCTGCTATAAACGATTGGTCATTAGGTTGAATATGCAAATAATATCCACCTCGCAATTGTGGTTTTTTTCTGTGATAAGCACCTCCAAAATGGGTTTTATAAGGTGCTTTATTGGCAGAAAAACGCACATCTCTATAAATTCTAAATAATTTGAATTGATCGACTTCATCGTGCTTTTTTAATAGCTCAAATAAGGTAGTATATGCCAATTTTACTTTGACTTCAATAGCTTTAAATTCTTTTTTGTGTTCATTAAACCAATCTCTGTCATTATTTTTTTCAAGGGTTGTAAAAAATGATAAAGTTTCAGAAGGAATTGTCATAGTCATAATCAATATTTTGGGTGTTTAAAGCCACTTTTTCTTTCTGAAATAAAGTAGCATAAAAATAAACATGATAATCATTGCAGCCCAAAGTATATAATAGCTGTATTGATAATGAAGTTCAGGAATGTTGTCAAAATTCATACCATAAATACCAGCAATAAAGGTCAATGGGATAAAAATGGTAGCAATAATAGTCAATACTTTCATGACCTCATTCATTTTATTACTAATAATGGACATGTGCATATCCATTAAACTCCAAATCATTTCACGATACAAATCAATACTTTCATTAACTTGTACAATGTGGTCATACAAATCTCTAAGATAACTATGTGTTTTTGGGTCAATAATTTTGCATTCGGTTTTTTCTAAACGATTGATAACTTCTCTAAGCGGAAAAATGGAGCGTCTTATTTTTAATACTTCGCGTTTTAGTGCTTGTATGCTGCTTGCATTGGTATCAGTATCAGCATCAAAAATAGAATCTTCAAGGTCTTCAATTCTATCGCCAAACGCTTCGATAATACTCAAATAATTATCTACAACTGCATCAATAATGGCATACATCAAATAATCTGACCCTAACCCTCTTATACGTCCTTTTGAGGTAGCAATTCGATCTCTTAATTCATTAAAAACGTCACCATCAGCTTCTTGAAAGGTCAAAACAAAATCATCTCCAACCACCAAACTTAACTGCTCATAGATAAGTTCATCATCGTCTTTAAAATACAGCATTTTAAGAACAATAAATAGATAATCATCAAACTCATCAATTTTTGGTCTGTGATTGGTGTTTACAATATCTTCTAAAGTGAGTGGATGCAAATTGTAGTGCGTTCCAAGCTTTTCAATTTCATCTACATTATTGAGTCCGTTGATATTAATCCATGTAATGTGATCTGTTCCTTTAAAATTAAAAGCATCTTCAACATGTTTTGATTCTAATTTTTTATAAGTGTCTTTATTGTAATTGATGATGTCTATTGCTGTATATGCCGACTGTTTTTTGCCTTTATATGCGATAGTTCCTGGTGGAAGATTTTGTGTTTTATAAGATTTTTTTTTCTTTTTTACTTTCATGGATTTCAATTTAAAACACTCAAGTGAACTTTAAAAGTATAAAAACTTTTTGGCATAGCACTTATCAATTATTAAATAAATAATTACTATTACTTAAGGAGCTTTAACAGATTGTATTCATCTATTTTTGGGAATTATAATGATGAACTTGCATTTTCATATTATTTTCATTAATATGCAAGTTAAATCCTTCAATAAAAAAACTCATGGGAAGACCACCAACAAAACCAATAAAATTTCGAGATGGTTTCTATATAGAAATACGCAATAAAGGAAAAAATACAGGAATAAAAATTCATAGAGACTCTAAAGAACAAATGCTCAGAACCATAAAAGAGTATGAATTAACTAAGGATGTTATCATTTTAGGAGAATCTAAAAATGGAAAATGGGTCAACAAAGAACCTGTTTTGCACGTTGTTGAAGATTAGCTGTATTGCGTTATTTGCAATAGTTTTTAGTTATTTTTATAATTAAATTAAAAAAATTCATAAATTGTTGTGCTTTTAATAATATTTTTAAAAGAAATTATTAACTAACTAAACAAAAATTTATGAGTGATTTAACAAGAAACAAACCCTCTGCTGGCTTTTGGATAGCAAGTATAGCTGGATTACTTTGGAATTTAATGGGTGTAAACGCGTATTTGCAAGAAGCCTATAACACTGCCGAATTTAGATCTAATTTTAGTGAACCCTTATTAAAAATTATGGATACCAAACCAGCTTGGGCAACTGCAGCTTTTGCTATTGCTGTTTTTGCTGGTGCTTTAGGATGTGTATTTTTATTACTTCGAAAAAAATTAGCTAAAACATTATTTATCATCTCATTATTAGGTGTTATTGTCCAATTTTCTCACGAACTTTTTATGACTAACGCCACAGATTATTACGACACTTTTGGATGGATTATGACTGTTATGATACCAGTTATCGGATTGTTTTTGATTTGGCTATCTAATAAAGCTATTTCCAAACGTTGGATAGGTTAATGCCAACTTGAAGCATCAAATTTTTGATGCTTTTTTTATGCTTTAAACACAATACTGTTTAAAATTAATCCTGAAGCTGGAGCAATAGTATCTAAACTAAAGGTACTTGTGGCTTTTAAGCTGTTTTCTATATCTTGTAAACTGAGCTCACTTTTGCCTAATTTGACTAATGCCATCATCATCAAACGAATTTGATTGTATCCAAATCCTTCGCCTTCAACTTTGAGAATGTAAGAGTGCTTAGGAAAAAAGCTTGCTGTATATATAGTATTTTCAAAAAGCCTACAAGTTATGATAGTTCTTTCATAAATGCCATTCTCAGAAACATCAGAGCAATAAGATTTAAAATTGTGTTGTCCTTCAAACAATTGAGCCCCTTTTTTCATCAAATCAATATCTAAATCGTCTCTAAAAGTGGTCATTATAGAAGCGCAAAAAGGATGTGTTTTTTGTCCAAAAGCGAACAAATACTGATATTCTTTAATTTTAGAATCTTGAATGATGTTAAACTCTTTTGCTACTTCAACTACAGAAATAGCTTTAATATCTTGAGGTAAATAATAATTAAATTTTTGAATAAACGTTTCACTATCAGCAAGAGGTTCTTCTAAAAATAACTCGAAAGCCGCTTCTTGTGCAGAAACCATCGCATCTGTTCGTCCTGCTCCTAAAGTTTTAAAGTTTTGTTTAGCTTCAAAAATAAAATTCAGCGTTTTATCAACCATTAGATGAACCGTTTTAAAACCTGATTGTTTTTGCCAACCATGATAGCGAAACCCTAAGTATTGAATTTTGATTAGGTAAAAATAATGGTACATAGTATTGTAGCTCGATTCTTTTTTAAGTTAATCCACTATATTTTCTGATAAACCATTCTGCTGATAAACTGAGTGCGATAATAGCCAATAAAAATTTCCAATCAATTAGTGGTACCACATTTTTACTGCTTTTTTGGATGATTGCAAAGCGCGAATCGTTTAACAAATCTGCCGTTAAATTTTGAGTATGATCAATAAGATAAAGCGCACCTTGGCTGTTGTTTGCTAACGTTTTCATTTTTGCAACATTCGCATTCAAAAATTGCTGTTCCACATTATAATCCAATATTTTCAATTCGCCAGATTTGGATAGGTTGTCATTGTTGGCAGTAACTGTAAAATCATAATCACCTGCAGCCAATCCGCTTAAATCGACTTCGTAGCTATTGTTTTTTAAGATGAAAGGATAGGTTTTTGTGCTATTATCGGCTTTGTTTTTTAAAGTGATATTTAAATTAGCTGAGGCATCAAATTCGTAGTTTTTGTTAAAAAATTGAGCGGCTATTTTCACATCATCAGTGCCATTGTAAAAAGATTCATAACTAACCTCTAATCTGCTTTTTCGCTTGTTGGAACTCAAGTATTGCACCAGTTTTCCTATAAAATTATCAAAATTGGTAAATGCTTTGTCATCTAAAAAACTTTGAGCTCTCCAACGCCAAATACCTTCGCCATTTAACAAAGCTTCTCTCCTATCATTCACTTCAAAAGTTGATAGTAACGCTTCTTTAAGTTGAGTTCCATTGATAGTTTTATAAAGGATTGTTTCTGTTGGAATAGAAAATGTAGTTTCTCCAAACTCCGATTGCAAAGGCGGAAAATCATTAAAATTCAAATCATCCACAATAAAAGTTGCATAATTAGTATTTAAAGTTGGTTGAAAATCTTCCGTTTGCTTGGTAATTGTTTGTTTGTAATAAGACTGAAAACTATTCAATGCAGACCAATTGGTTTGTGTGCCAACTATGACAAATTTATTGAGTTTTAGTGTTTCAATTTCATCGTAAACTGATTTGAAGTTATTGTTTGGTTGATACAAAATAACTAATTGAAAATCATTTGGTTTGCTTAAAAATTCATTTGGAGTTAAAATACTGGCTTGACGTTGTTCGTTACTTTCAATCGCTTTTTTTAAAGCTCCTAAATCGGGATGGATAATGTCTGAAACAATAGCGACATTTGTTTTCTGGTCAATCACTTCAACCGCAAAATTTTTGACATTATTGATGGTGTTTTTTTCATTATCAATAGGAACAATTTCTACTTTATAAGTACTAATACCTACGCTGTTTGCAGGTAAAATTGCAGTTATTACCTGAGATGCGTTTGCTTTGTCAAAACTGATATTTTGAGAAAAAACAGTCACATTGCCAGAAGTAATTTTTAATTGTGTGGTAATTGTTGATTGGCCATTATAAGTTGTAATAATTTCTACTGGAAATTTATTTTTTAAATACGCATAACGGTTTGCATTGAGCTGCTCAATTTTTAAATCGGTATATTTTGCAGTATCACCCAAAACCACTGGAAACACTGGCTGTTTGTAACGCTGTGATGAAAATTCATAATCTGTTCCATAGGTTTGGTTGCCATCAGATATGAATATAGTTGGCGCAGTCGTGTTGTTATAAACTTGTGAAAGTCGGTCAAAAAGCAAAGCTGCATTAGATTGCTTTTCGTCAAAAGTTAATGAATCTGTGGCTTTAATGTTTTTTCCAAAAGTGTAGAACTCTAAATTAAATCGTTGATTAAGAGCTTCGTTTGATTTTAAATTAGCAATTAATGCTTCAGTTTTTTTGTCTTGTTTTAAAAAAGCAACAGATTCTGAATTATCAACAGCTATAATCAGATTTGGTTTTTCATTATAATAGGTAGTTTGATCTAATTTTGGATTGATGAGCAACAGTAGTACAGAAAAAATAGTGATAAATCTTAGAAACGTCAGTGTCAGATACCGTTTTGAGCGTTTTTTTGATTTATAGATATACTGAAAAAGCGCTAATAATAGCGCTATAATTCCAGCAATGATACAATATAAAACTGTTTGTATTGACATCAATTAGGTTAACATGCCACCATCAACATTCAGCGTTTGTCCTGTAACATAAGCACTCATATCGCTTGCTAAAAACACGCATACGTTTGCAATATCCTCAGGAGTTCCACCGCGTTTTAAAGGAATGGCATCTCTCCAACCTTTGACGGTATTTTCATCTAATTTGGCTGTCATTTCTGTTTCAATAAATCCTGGAGCAACCACATTACTTCTAATGTTTCTTGAACCTAATTCTAAAGCCACAGATTTTGAAAACCCAATAATACCAGCTTTTGAAGCCGCATAATTGGTTTGTCCAGCATTGCCTTTAACTCCAACTACAGAACTCATATTAATGATAGATCCTTTGCGTTGTTTGAGCATAGTCCGTTGTACAGCTTTAGTCATATTAAACACCGATTTTAAGTTGACTTCAATCACTTTATCAAAATCTTCTTCAGTAATGCGCATTAATAAATTGTCTTTAGTAATACCTGCATTATTAACCAAAATATCGATACTTCCAAATTCTTCAGCAACAGCATCAGCTAATTGTTGTGCTTGGTTAAAGTCGGCTGCATTACTTTGATAGCCTTTAGCTTTAATACCAGTAGCTTTAAGTTCGTCTTCCAATGCTTTTGCGGACTCTACAGACGAGCTGTACGTAAATGCAACATTTGCTCCATGTTGCGCAAAAATTTGAGCAATTCCTTTTCCTATACCACGACTTGCGCCTGTAATTATTGCTGTTTTTCCTTCAAGTAATTTCATTTTGTTTTTTTAATGTTAGTTGACCTTCAAAGATAACAATTACAATGTGTACCCAATAAAAAAACCTCACAAAGTTGTGAGGTTTTTAATACTATTTTTAAACAATTTACATTTTAATATCTTCAGGTTTTTTGTAATTAAACAAATAATCAACATCCATTTCTTGCACTTTTCCTAATTTGCTTAAAGCTTTAAAATCAATGTCTTTTTTATTGCCTACCACCATAATATTGTAATTTTCTCCTTTGATGTTTTTATCAAAAAAGGCTTTTAGGTCCTCTAAGGTCATGTTTTTAATAGTATTGTACATTTCTTCTCTATTATCTTTAGTGATGCCCAATTTTTTAAGATTTTCATAAGACCAGAAAATATTAGCCTTGGTAATGCGATCTGAAGCAATACGCTTGAGTGCTGCATCTTTAGCTGCATTAAATTGTTCTTCAGCTTCTGGCATATTGGTCATTAAATCCATCATAGCATCAACAGCTTCAGGCATTTTATTGGCTTGGGTGCCAATGTAGGCCATGACATAGTTGGATTTATCTTTATCACTTGCGGTACTATAACTTGCAAAGGCAGAATACGCTAAAGATTTAGACTCTCTTATCTCTTGAAAGACAATAGATGATAAACCACTTCCAAAATACGCATTGAATAGCTTGGTTGCTGCCATGTTTTCTGGTGAAAACGCATTTCCTTTTGCTAAAAATAACATTTCAGATTGTACCATATCATAATTTACAAAATATACATTGCCACCTGTTTCTCTTTCAGCATAAGTCATTGCTTCGGGATACTCTTTTAATTCTGAAGGCACTTTATGATAGGTGTTTAAAGCAGTTACGGCAGCATTGACGTCTTTTCCATAATAAAAAATACGTTGTTTGTAGTTTTTTAAATCTTTTACAAGGTCTACTAATTCTTGTGGATTGATGGCTTTCATTTCATCTATTTGCATAATGTTTCTCAAACGAGAGTTTTCGCCATATTGTCCATAATTTTTCAAACCTGTCCAAAGAATACTTCCTTTTTGGGTTTTAGTATCCTGACGGTCTTTTGCTATTTGGTCAATATAATTATTATAGGCTTCTTGATTTGGAGTTGCATTGGCCCATAAATTTTCTAATAAATCTAACCCTTTTGGTAAGTTTTCTTTTAATCCACTTAAGCCAACGTATGATTTTTCGGCACTTGTGTTTACATAGTAGTTGATACCCAATTTGTAAAATTCTTTTTTAATTTCTTCTGAGGACATTTTATCAGTTCCTAAATACTCCAAATACCCAACAGCTAAAGCTAATTTTTTATCATTATCACTTCCCATATCAAAAATGATATTCAAGTTAAATAGGTCGTTTGTTGGATTTTCAACATAAGAAACGTTTAAACCACTATCTGTTTTGGTTTCTTTAATAGCTGTTGCATAATCAACATATTTAGGTTGTAGTGGCTCTACTTCTATCTTATTGAAGTTTACAAGGTAATCTGAACTTTTATCTCTATTCAAATGTACTGGTGTAATGCCTGGATTTTGAACCTTAACAATGTTTTTGTCCTCACCTTTGCGCTTGTAAACAACTACATAATTGTTGCCATAAAACTTGTTTGCAAAATCAACCAGTTGTTGTTTGGTGATTTTTTTTAAATCGTCAATAAAGCCTATTTTGTTTTTCCAATCTTCATGGTGAATAAATGCGTTGTAATATTCAGTTGCCAAGGCTGTAGAATTTTCATATTGACGCATATTTCTGAGTTTTAGGTCATTGATAACGGCATCAATCATCCAATCGTCAAATTCACCTTTTTTAAGCTTGTCTATTTGTGCTAATAACAAATCTTTGACTTCATCTAAAGTTTGTCCTTCTTTTGGCGCTCCTGTAAATTGATGAAATCCATAATCATTCATAAACTGTGGTGAGCATCCTGCACTTTGAACCAGTTGCTTTTGATTAAGATTTAAATCTATCAAACCAGCAGTTCCGTTAGCCAAAATCATATCAGCAAGTGTTAGCAGTTTTTCTTCTTCTGTATTGACACCTTCTGAGCGAAATGCGATGGTAACATTTTCTGAGGTTGGCCCATAAACTTCTTTAATAATTGGAGAAGTAATAGGTGATTCTTTTGGTAAGGTTGGATGTGTTACTTCTTTGTTTTTGAATTTTCCGAAAGTGTCATTAATTCTTTTGATAGTAGAATCAAACTCTAAATCGCCAACCAAAACAACAGCCATATTATTTGGTACATAATATTTGTCAAAATAGTTATGAATTTCTACCATTGACGGATTTTTTAAATGCTCAGCTATTCCGATGGTTGATTGTTGCCCGTAAGGATGTGTAGGAAATAAACCATCCAACATCGCTGCATACGATTTGCGAAAATCGTTATCTTGACCTCTGTTAAACTCTTCAAAAACGGCTTCTAATTCGGTATGAAATAAGCGTAGAACTAACTCACTAAAACGATCGCTTTCTAAGGTTGTCCATTTATCAAGCTCGTTGGCAGGAATTATATTTTGATATACGGTTTCTTCAAACCAAGTGTGCGCATTAGTAGCTTCTGCACCAAGTGAACTGGTCATTTTATCATACTCATTTGCTATGGAATAGTTGGAGGCCTCAAGAGAAACTTCATCTATTTTTTTGTACAGCTCCATTTTTTTTGTAGGATCGGTTTCCGCTTTGTGCTGCTCAAATAAATCAGAAATCTGTTCTAAATAGACTTTTTCTTTTTCCCAATCAGCAGTTCCAAATTTTGAGTTTCCTTTAAATACCATGTGTTCTAAATAGTGTGCTAACCCAGTTGATTCTTTTGGGTCGTAGTTAGAACCTGCTCTTACAGCAATATAGGTTTGTATTTTTGGCTCATCCGTATTTTGGCTTAAATAGACTTTAAGTCCATTATCTAAGGTGTACAGACGCAGTCCTGTTGGATCATTGGTAACGGTTTCATAACTAAATCCATTGCTGTCTTTTTGAGTTTCCGTGACATACGTTGTAGTTTCTTTTGTTGTTTCTTTTTTACAGCTTACTGCTAAAGTTAGTAACAGGCAAACTGAGAATAATTTAAAGTAATTTTTCATTTTTGATTAATGTAAGTGTTAGTTGAAAAAAAATCCGTTAACTAATGTAAAGCTAACGGATTGATAACGTGGTATTTTTAAGATTATTTTAACAAGATGAGTTTAATACTTCAGCAACTTTTTTTCCTATCTCCGCAGGTGAGTTTACAACATGTATTCCACAACTTCTCATAATTTTCTTTTTAGCTTGTGCAGTGTCATCGCTACCGCCAACAATAGCTCCAGCATGTCCCATAGTACGTCCTGCAGGAGCTGTTTCGCCAGCTATAAAACCAACGATTGGTTTTTTGCTACCACTTGCTTTGTACCAATTAGCAGCATCAGCTTCTAACTGCCCACCAATTTCACCAATCATTACGACACATTCTGTTTCTGGGTCATTGATTAATAATTCTACCGCTTCTTTGGTTGTGGTGCCTATAATTGGGTCGCCACCAATTCCGATGGCTGTTGTAATGCCTAAACCTTGCTTAACCACTTGGTCAGCAGCTTCGTATGTTAAAGTTCCTGATTTTGAAACAATACCTACTTTTCCTTTTTTAAACACAAAACCAGGCATGATTCCTACTTTTGCTTCTTCAGGTGTAATGATACCAGGACAATTTGGACCTATCAAACGGCAGTCTCTATCTTTGATATAGTCAGCCGCTTTAATCATGTCTCCAACAGGAATTCCTTCTGTAATGGTAATAATGACTTTAATTCCGGCATCAGCAGCTTCCATAATGGCATCAGCAGCAAATGCAGGTGGAACAAAAATAATGGAGGTATCAGCACCAACCCCATCTACAGCGTCTTTAACAGTGTTAAAAACGGGCTTGTCCAAATGGGTTTGACCGCCTTTTCCAGGAGTTACACCACCAACAACATTGGTTCCATATTCAATCATTTGACTTGCGTGAAATGTTCCTTCACTCCCTGTAAATCCTTGAACTATTATCTTTGAATTTTTATTTACTAAAACACTCATTTATATTTTGATTTTTATTTTTAAAAGCTTGACAAAAGTAATCTTTTTAAAGGCATTTATAAAGTGAATATTACACTTTTATTTGAGAAAATGATTTTAAGCTTGCTGTACTTGCATCTACAGGTTGGCTAATTTCATAGCAGTCAAAAAGCTTTCCGTCTTTTACTTCCCAAATGGATATATAGTGCACAAGAGGGACTTCTTCATCAGGATTTTCAATAGTTCGAACATAAAGTGTGTAGCGTGTGGTTACAAAATTTCCATCTTGCAAGAGATGGCTTATTTGCATTCTTAAAGCTGTATATGCTTTGTTGATATCTTCAAAAAAGGTTTTGAGATCATCAAAATTCAAAACAGTATAGCCTTTGCTACTACTCCAATGCAAAGTGCAGTCTTTGTGCAAAAATTTTGATAATAAACTTATATCGTTAGCTAAATCTGATTCATAAAATGCTTTGACAATTTTTTTTGGCGACATTATAGATGTTTTAATTTTTCAATAATTTGAGGAATCTGTTTTATGGAAGCTATTTCCTTTAGTTTAGCTCTTGATTCTTCGATAGGTGTTCCAAAATAGGTTTTTCCACCTTCAATAGATTTGGTAACACCAGTTTGTCCCATGATAACGGCTTTTGAGCCAATTGTAATACCACTGGTTGTACCAACTTGTCCCCAAATGGTTACTTCATCACCAATAACAACGCAACCTGCAATACCAGTTTGTGAGGCAATCAAACATTTTTTACCAATAATGGTATCATGTCCAACCTGAATTTGATTATCTAACTTAGAACCTTCACCAATAGTTGTATCGCCTGTAACGCCTTTATCTATAGTACATAAAGCACCTATATGAACATTATTTTCAATAATAACGCGTCCTCCAGAAACTAATTGGTCAAAACCTTCTGGACGTTTTTTATAGTAAAAAGCGCTTGCTCCTAAAATACTTCCAGCATGAATAGTAACTTTATCTCCAATGATAGCATCATCATAAATACTTACATTAGAATGAATGACACAATTGTCTCCAATAACCACATTATGACCTATAAAGCAATTGGGTTGAATTATTGTGTTTTTGCCAATTTTAGCTGAGTTTGATATGCTTTGGTTGGCACTTTGAAAAGGTTTGAAATGCTGAGTCAACTTATTAAAGTCACGAAACGGATCATCACTAATTAATAATGCTTTTCCTTCAGGACACTCGACTTCTTTGTTAATTAGAACAATGGTTGCAGCTGATTTTAACGCTTTATCATAATATTTTGGATGGTCAACAAATACAATATCACCAGCTTCAACTACATGAATTTCATTCATTCCAAAAACTGGAAAATTTTCATCGCCAACATAGGTTGAGCTAATAATTTCAGCTATTTGTTTAAGAGTATATGTTTTAGGAAATTTCACAAGAATTATTCTTTAACTCTTTCTTTATAAGTTCCTTTTTCAGTCTCCACTCGTATTTTATCGCCTTCGTTGATAAACAATGGCACATTAACTTCAGCTCCAGTTTCAACAGTTGCTGGCTTTGTTGCGTTTGTTGCTGTATTTCCTTTGATGCCAGGTTCAGTTGCTGTAACTTCTAATATAACACTTGCAGGCATTTCTACTGATAAAGGCATATTGTCTTCGGCGTTAATTATAACCGTCACTACTTCGCCTTCTTTCATTAAATCTGGTCGGTCTAAAGCACTTTCTCTAAGTTGGATTTGTGTATAATCTTCAGTATTCATAAAATGGTAAAATTCGCCATCATTATACAAAAACTGAAATTTGTGGGTTTCTACTCTAACATCTTCTAATTTATGTCCTGCAGAAAAGGTGTTATCTAATACTTTCCCATTGGTGACGCTTTTCATTTTGGTTCTAACAAAAGCAGGTCCTTTTCCTGGTTTTACATGTAAAAATTCTATGATTTTATAAATATCATTATTGTATCTAATACATAATCCGTTTCTAATATCTGATGTATTTGCCATTATTGTTTTTTGTTTAATGTAACTTTTAGGTTGTTTTAATTATAAATTAATTGGATTTGAAATAACCTTTCATAATACCTCGTTGCGAATCTCTTATAAATTGAAGAATCTCATCACGTTCAGTAGTTGCTTGCATTTCGGCTTCAATAATTTCTGATGCTTGTGTGTTGTTGTAATTTTTTTGATATAGAATTCTATAAATGTCTTGTACTTCTCTAATTTTTTCTGTTGAAAAACCGCGTCGTCTCAATCCTACAGAATTAATTCCAACATACGACAAAGGTTCACGAGCTGCTTTTACAAATGGTGGCACATCTTTTCTAACTAAAGAACCTCCTGTCACAAAAGCATGATTTCCAATAGAACAAAACTGATGTACTGCAGTCATTCCTGCCAAAACCACATAATCACCAACAGTAATATGTCCTGCAAGTGTAGAATTGTTTGAAAAAATACAATTATTACCAACAATACAATCATGTGCAATGTGGCAATACGCCATAATTAAACAATTATCACCAATAACGGTTTTCATTTTGTCTGAGGTACCTCTGTTAATGGTAACACATTCTCTAATGGTAACATTATTTCCAATAATTGTTAATGTGTCTTCATCATTAAATTTTAAGTCTTGAGGAACTGCTGAAATGACTGCTCCTGGAAAAATATTACAATTTTTTCCAATACGAGCGCCTTCCATAATGGTCACATTACTTCCAATCCAAGTCCCTTCGCCAATAATAACGTTGTTATGAATGGTTGTAAAAGGATCTATTACAACATTTTTTGCAATTTTAGCTCCAGGATGTACGTATGCTAAGGGTTGATTCATAAATTTTTATTTTACTTTAGATATTTGAGCCATCAATTCTGCTTCTGCACAAAGTTTTCCGTTGGCATAAGCATAGCCTTGCATATGGCAGATACCACGACGAATAGGTGTTATTAAATCACATTTGAAGATTAAAGTATCTCCTGGTACAACTTTTTGTTTGAATTTGACATTGTCTATTTTCATAAAGAACGTCAGATAATTTTCAGGATCTGGAACTGTACTCAACACTAAAATTCCACCTGTTTGAGCCATGGCTTCTACTATTAAAACTCCTGGCATTACTGGAGAACCTGGAAAATGTCCTGCAAAAAATGGTTCGTTCATGGTGACGTTTTTCATCCCAATCACTCCAGATTCTGTTAATTCAAATATTTTATCTATCAACAAAAATGGTTGTCTGTGTGGCAGCATTGCCATAATTTGATTAACATCCATTAAAGGTTCCTGATTTAAATCGATATTAGGAACATTGTTGCGTCTTTCGTTTTTAATAATTTTGGACATTTTTTTTGCAAATTGGGTGTTTATAAAATGTCCTGGTTTGTTGGCTATTACTTTGCCTTTAATACGTGTGCCAATTAAAGCCAAATCGCCTATCACATCAAGTAGTTTGTGTCTTGCAGCTTCATTAGGATGGTGCAAGGTTAAATTGTCTAAAATTCCATTCTGTTTGACAGCAATGGTATCTTTTTTAAAGGCTACTTTTAGTTTTTCCATTGTTTTTGGTGATAATTCTTTATCAACATATACAATAGCGTTGTTTAAATCGCCTCCTTTAATTAAGCCATTTTCTAAAAGCATTTCTATTTCGTGCAAAAAACTAAACGTTCTTGCATTAGAAATATCTTCTTTAAAATCTGAAATATGGTTTAAAGTGGCATTTTGTGTTCCTAATACTTTGGTACCAAAATCAACCATGGTAGTGACTTGGTACTCTTTAGATGGCATTACAATAATTTCACTGCCAGATTCTTCATCAGCATAAGAAATCACGTCTAAAACAACATATTCTTCTCTAAAATCTTCTTGCTCAACAACGCCACATTTTTCTAAGGCTTCAACAAAAAATTTGGAAGATCCATCCATTATAGGAGGTTCGGAAGCGTTAAGTTCTATAATTGCGTTATCAATATCCATACCTACCAAAGCCGCTAAAACATGTTCAGAGGTTTGGATTGTGACGCCATTTTTTTCTAAACAGGTACCACGTTGTGTGTTGGTAACATAATTAGCATCTGCTTCAATTAAAGGACTGCCTTCTAAATCGATACGTTTAAAAGCAAAACCAGTATTGACTGCTGCTGGTTTAAATGTAAGTGTTACGTCTTTACCTGTGTGCAATCCAACACCTGTCAATGAGACGTTTTGCTGAATTGTTTTTTGCTTGATGTCTGTTTTAATTATCGCCATTTATTTTCTTTTCTAAATCATTGATAGATTTAACAATTTTAGGTAAGTTTTTAAAGTAAACATACGATTTATTCCAATCGCCATAGTTAAATGATGGAGATCCTTGGAGTATTTCATCATCTTTAATGTTTCTGCCAATGCCAGATTGTGCTTGTACTTTAACATTGTTACCAATAGTCAAATGTCCAGCAACACCAACTTGCCCACCAATCATACAGTTTTCGCCAATTTTGGTTGAACCAGCAATGCCTGTTTGTGCGGCAATAACTGTATTTTTACCAATTTCTACATTGTGCGCAATTTGAATTTGATTATCAAGTTTTACACCTCTTCTGATAAGGGTTGAGCCTAAAGTAGCTCTGTCAATTGTGGTTGCGGCTCCAATATCAACATAATCTTCAATAATGACATTTCCTGTTTGTGGCACTTTAGTGAACTCACCATTTTCATTTGGTGCAAACCCAAATCCGTCAGCACCAATAATAGCTCCAGAATTAATAACACAATGGTTGCCTATGATACATTCTGAATAAATTTTAGCACCTGCAAACAAAATGGTATTGTCACCAATAGTTACGTTATCGCCAATATAAGAGTTTGGAAAAATTTTAACATTGTTGCCAATTTTTACATTATTTCCAATGTATGTAAATGCACCAATATAAAGATTTTCGCCATAGCTTGAAGATTCTGAAATGTATGATGGTTGCTCAATTCCGGTTTTGTTAAGTTTAACCTGATTATAATATTCTAACAATTTTGAAAACGATTTATAAGCGTCATCAACCTTTATAAGAGTTGTGGTTATGGTGTTTTCTGCTTCAAATGTTTTGTTTACAATAGTAATAGATGCTTTTGTTGAATAGATATGTGGCTTGTACTTAGGATTAGCCAAAAAGGTCAATGAACCTTCTGTTCCTTCTTCAATTTTTGAAAGTTTAGAGACTTCAACATTTGGATTACCAACAATGTCGCCTTCTAAAATCCCTGCTATTTGTAATGCTGTAAATTTCATTAACCGCAAAAATAGAAAAAATGTATCATATATTGTTGTTTGTTGTTAAGTTGTTTGTTGTGGAGTTGTTTACAATTGTTCTATTAATTTTATATGAACACTAAACTTATAAAATTTATTTTGGATAACAAATATAATATTTGGTCACAGGCTTTGACAAGGCTTTTAAGTTTAATTGATCTGAAGCCTTAACGATATCTTGAATTTTACCGTTTTTTAGTAAAATATTGATATTCTGAGAGTCTAATTGATAGGCTTGATTAGATATATTGCCCATAAACACAAAATAATTGGCGTCTTCATCGTTAATTTTATACTTATCTATTAGATTCTGTTTGTGAATTTTAAGTTGGTCTTTTTTTATTTTTTTGTTCTTGAGTTTTATTTTTAACAAATCTCTATTGATAATCATATCACACAGGTTACGCAAAACAAAATCATTATGGTATTGCCATTCTTTCATTGCAGATACAATATCGTAATCATCTAATTTAGAAAAGGTTTCGAGGGTTTTTCTATCAAAATTGGCTACTGTAATTTCGTTTTGTAAAAAGTATTGCAAAGCACTACTCGCTCTAAGTTCAACACCTTCATTGGATAATTCTTTGGCACGTTTTAAAACTCTAAGCAACAATTGTTCTGCTACCAAACTTGTTTTGTGTAGATAAACTTGCCAATACATCAATCGTCTTGCCATTAAAAATTTTTCGACACTGTAAATTCCTTTTTCTTCAACTACCAATTGGTCATCAACCACATTTAGCATCGTAATTAAACGTTCACTATTAATGTTTCCTTCAGCAACTCCTGTATAAAAACTATCGCGTTTTAAATAATCAGCTCTATCCATATCTAATTGACTCGAAATTAGCTGACATAAAAATTTTCTATGGTACTCGCCTTTAAAAATTTGAATGGCAAGCGTTAAACTTCCGTTAAATTCTGCGTTCAATTCTTCCATAAAAAGCAGTGAAATTGCTTCATGTGATACTCCATTCACAATACTATGTTCCATAGCATGACTAAAGGGTCCATGACCAATGTCGTGCAAAAGTATGGCTATATAAAGCGCGTTTTCTTCATCAGTTGACAACTCAACGCCTTTAAAACGAAGTACATTGACCGCTTTTTGCATTAAGTGCATGCACCCAAGTGCATGATGAAAGCGTGTGTGATGTGCTCCAGGATAAACTAAATACGACAAGCCCATTTGAGAAATACGGCGAAGCCTTTGAAAATACTTGTGCGCAATCAAATCAAAAATTAACGAATTTGGTATTGTAATAAATCCGTAAATTGGGTCGTTAAATATCTTGAGTTTGTTTATCGTATCCAAACTTGGTGCTTTTACATTAATTTTAAACAAATATACATGAACACTATAAATATTCTATGGGTTGACGACGAAATTGATTTGCTTAAACCACATATCCTCTTTTTAGAACAAAAACAATATAAGGTAACTACTTGCCAAAGTGGTACAGAAGCCCTTGAAATTATTGATGACACCAATTTTGATATTGTGTTTTTGGATGAAAATATGCCAGGATTGACAGGTTTGGAAACTTTAAATGAAATTAAAGAACGTCGTGCCAATCTTCCTGTGGTGATGATTACCAAAAGTGAAGAAGAATATATTATGGAAGAAGCTATTGGTAACAAAATTGCAGATTATCTTATAAAACCTGTCAATCCAAACCAAATTTTATTGAGTATCAAGAAAAATTTAGACCACTCGCGCTTAGTTTCAGAAAAAACGACTTCTAATTATCAGCAAGAATTTAGAAAAATTGCGATGGATATGGCTATGGTTAATAGTTATGAAGAATGGGCTGATTTATACCAAAAGCTAATTTATTGGGAATTGCAATTAGAAGATATTGAAGATGTTGGTATGACCGAAATTTTAGAGT
Organism: Gelidibacter sp.; assembly: GCA_041391965.1. Classification (GTDB taxonomy): domain Bacteria; phylum Bacteroidota; class Bacteroidia; order Flavobacteriales; family Flavobacteriaceae; genus JAWKMZ01. The sequence continues at coordinate 196,627 of JAWKMZ010000003.1, forward strand.
CTCAAAAAACAGAAGCCAATCTTCAGTTTGGAAAATTTATAGAAAAAAATTATCAAGATTGGTTTGACAAAAACGCAGATGCACCAACCATGTCACATACCTTATTTAAAGACAAGGTGGTACCAGAATTAAGTGATCATCAACCAACACTTTTAGTGGTTATTGATAATTTGCGTTATGACCAATGGAAAGCATTTGAACCTATTGTCAATAATTACTATAAAAAAATGTCTGAAACTCCTTTTTACAGTATTTTGCCAACTGCAACTCAATATGCTCGTAACGCCATTTTTTCAGGATTAATGCCAAGTGACATGGAGCGACTATTTCCACAATATTGGAAAAATGATGTTGAAGATGGTGGAAAAAACTTATACGAAGCCGAGTTTTTAGAAAGTCAGCTCAAGCGTTTAGGACTACAACATTTAAAGACGGAATATCATAAAATAACCAATCTTAAACAAGGAAAAAAATTAGTAGAAAATTTTAAAGCTTTAAAAAACAATAACTTATCTGTAATTGTTTATAACTTTGTAGATATGTTATCACATTCCAAAACAGAAATGGACGTAGTAAAAGAATTAGCCTCTAATGACAAAGCTTATCGCTCTCTAACGGTTAGTTGGTTTAAAAATTCGCCGCTTTTAGAAATGATACAACAAGCGCAACAATCTGGTTTTAAACTCATTCTTACTACAGACCATGGAACTATTAATGTTAAAAATCCTTCAAAAGTAATTGGTGATAGAGATACCAGCCTTAATTTGCGCTATAAAACTGGTAGAAGTTTAACCTATGAAGCTAAAGATGTTTTGGTTGCCAAAGATCCAAAAGCCATTCATTTGCCTTCAATAACCATGAGTAGTTCGTTTATTTTTGCAAAAGGTGATATGTTTTTGGCCTATCCAAACAATTATAACCATTATGTTAGTTATTATCGAAATACCTATCAACATGGTGGTGTTTCTTTGGAAGAAATGATTATCCCTTTTATTGTTTTAAACCCAAAATAACTCCGTGTAATGCAAAAAAATCCGATGAAATACATTTTTTATTAGTTTTTCTCGATATTTATTTTTAATATTGTACTTCAATTTAAATTTTGGATTGCTACCTATGGAAATTACTTACCATATTGATGACATAACAACAGTTGCTAATAAAGTTGCTAAAAACTTGAGCTCTAAAACAATTTTGTTTTATGGCGCTATGGGTGTTGGTAAAACAACGTTTATCAAAGCGTTAGCAGCAACCTTAGGAAGCATTGACACTGTAAACAGTCCGACATTTTCTATCGTAAATGAATATGAATTAAAGAATGATGTAATCTATCATTTTGATTTATATAGAATTAAAGACGAACAAGAAGCTCTCAATTTTGGTATTGAAGATTATTTAATGAGCAATCATTATATCTTCATAGAATGGCCAGAAAAAATATCTGATCTATTACCAAAACAAGCAGAAATTATAAGCATTGTTCTAAATAATGATGCCTCAAGAACCCTCAAATGGACCAAAAATCATAATTTAACCAATAACATAGCTATGGAGCATAAATTTTTTTAAAAAAAATAGGTATTCTCACACCACAGCATATTTGAAAAGTACGGAAAAACCGTAACGTTCAAGCGATTTGACAAAATTATTTTAACATTTCTTTAACACAATTTAGCCTGTGTTGCCTTTAAATTTGTTACAATAATTAATTAATTAAATCCCTTGAAATTATGAAAACTAAAAAGTATTTAATCGCTATGGCGATTTTCGGTGGTGTGTTGTTTACAGCTCAAGCTACAAACTTAATTGACTTAAATGGACAAAACACAACACAAGTTGACAAAACAACCATCAAACTTCTCCCTTGGGGCTAAGAAGATTGATAGAAAGAGTATGATTATAGGAAGTATTGTAGGTACTTTAATAGCTACAACTCCTTTTATATTCTATTCATACGAAAGTGTTCCAAACACAAAGGTTTGGAACACTTTTTTGTTTACCTATGAAAGTGGGTATTATCAAAATGCCCAAACTGCCATGTGGATTTTGATGATGAAGTTTATGCCTTTATTATTACTTCTTATTTGGTTTTTTACCTGTCGTCATTGGTGGTATCATGCACTATTAGTACCAATTTCAATGTTTACTTTTCAAGTAGTTGCTGCTTTTCATACAGATAAGTATATGGACGAATTTCACATATTTTATTTATTACCAATTATGTGTATTGTTATTCCTTCCATATATTTAATAAGGGCAAAAATATTTGATAAAGTACACACTGCCAACCAAACTATGCAAGAGCTTGAAGATGAATTTAGATTAGGTCCAAAAGGGCTTTGGGAAAAAATCCGTCAGTATTTTTAAACTTATTGTTAGATACCTAAAAAAAATATTGTAATTTGAGTTTTTATTCAGAACTTAAATGAGCAAATCATTATCTCCATTTACAAAGGCACAATTGCTTCCACAGGAAGAAACCTTAGAAATTTTCAAGAAAAAAGGAGATCTCTATATTGGAATTCCAAAAGAGACCTATTTTCAAGAAAAACGTGTGTGTTTAACGCCAGATGCCGTATCTGCATTGGTTTCTAATGGCCATCGTGTTTTAATTGAATCTGGTGCTGGTGATGGTGCTAATTTTAAAGACAAAAATTATAGTGAAGCTGGTGCCGAAATAACCAAAGATACTGCTAAAGTTTTTTCCTGTCCCATTATACTCAAAGTTGAACCACCATCACTGGATGAGATAAAACTTATCAATCCACAAACATTACTAATTTCTGCATTACAATTAAAAACTCAAAGTAAAAAATATTTTGAAACGTTAGCAGCAAAGCGTATCACAGCCTTAGCTTTTGAATTTATAAAAGATGATGATGGTGCCTACCCTGCAGTTAGAGCTTTAAGCGAAATAGCTGGAACCGCCTCTATCTTAATAGCGTCTGAATTATTATCAAACATCAACGGAGGTAATGGACTGATGTTTGGTAACATTAGCGGAGTACCACCTACTGAAGTTGTAATTATTGGAGCAGGAACGGTTGGAGAATTTGCTGCACGTTCAGCTATTGGACTTGGAGCCAATGTTAAAATTTTTGATAATTCTATAACAAAATTGCGTTGCGTTCAATCAAACTTAGGGCGTACATTATATACTTCAACACTTCAACCAAAAAATTTAATAAAAGCATTAAAGCGCTGTGACGTTGCCATTGGTGCTGTAAGAGGTGCTAATAGAGCACCTATTGTAGTCACAGAAGCCATGGTGAATGCTATGAAAACTGGTGCTGTAATAATTGATGTTAGCATTGATATGGGAGGCTGTTTTGAAACGAGTGAAGTGACAACCCACGATCATCCAACATTTGAAGTTAATGGAATAACACATTATTGCGTGCCTAATATTCCTGCAAGATATTCACGTTCTGCCTCAGTATCAATAAGTAACATTTTTACACCTTATTTGTTGAAAATTGCAGAAGATGGAGGTATTGAAAATGCACTAAGATTTGATAGAGGTTTAAAAAATGGGTTGTACTTTTACCACGGAATTTTAACAAACAAATCGGTTGCAGATTGGTTTGATTTAAAATACAGTGATGTTAACCTATTAATTTTTTAAGTGCTAAAACAGCATCAGCATTTATAGTAAATCAATATTAAATGAAATTTATTCATCGTTTGGCCTATTATTTTGGTGGCTTTTCTTTAGGAATTATTTTGCTCATCTTTTTTTTAAGTGGAAAAAAAACATCTTGTGATTATGGTCCTAATGCCAGAACTACAAAAAACATCTCTAAAAAGCATAAGCAATATTCAGAAAATGCGGAAGTTGCTATGGCTGAATATCATTTAGATTCAACCATTGTAAATGATTTGATTAGATATGGGACTATAGATTTTTCTAAAAGTGACACCCAATCAAAACCTTGTAAAACGTATCATGTAGAAAATAGTTTTAAAACGCAAGACTTTAAATTGATTGTCAGAAATTGTGATTCAGTAGCTACGATACAATCCATTACTTTATTAAAACATAAAACTCAGTAAAAATTACTGAGTTTTATGTTTTTATCTTACCACTATTTTTTTAGTGACGACATTGGTGTTGTCAACAAGTTTTAATAAATAGATGCCAGTGGCATAGTTTGATAAATTTAAAGTCTTTGTATAAGTGTGTTGCTCATTATCAGAAATTGTTTCGTTATACAACGCTTTTCCAGAAATATCAAAAATATAAATTTGAGACACATTTAAAAGTCCAGATATTTTAACATTCAATTCACCAGATGTAGGATTTGGATATGCTAAAAATTCAAATTCTGTCGGTTCGACTGGTGTTTCAATAGCATCGCATTCATTAACAAACACCATAACTTCATCGGTATCATAATCTAATGCATTATAAATCATTACAGAATATTCAGTGTCTTCTAATGGGTTAACCGTAATACTTTGTGTCGTTTCACCTGTACTCCATAAATATTCATCACCTCCAGTTCCTGTAGCTGTTAGTGTTACAGGTTCATTAACACAGGTTGTAACGTCATCTCCTGCATTGGCATCAACATGTTGCAAAACACTGACTGTAATTTGTTTTTCATCGGAACAATTATTTATATATCCTGTAACAGCATAGGTAGTTGTTGCATTTGGACTTACCGCTATGTTTGGCTGATTTGCCCCATTGCTCCAATGGTAACTATTTGCTCCTGTAGCTGAAAGCGTGATAAACTCACCAGCCAAAATTGTTGCATCAGTCCCATTTGTAATGATAACATTTGGATTTGGATTAACAAAAACCGTCACATCATCAGTATCTTGAAGGTTTCCAGCAAATACAGTTACGGTATATGTAGTTGTACTATTTGGTGTTACGATGATACTTGCAGTAGTTTCACCTGTACTCCATAAGTAGCTATCACCTCCAGATGCTGTTAAGGTAACACCATATCCTTGGCATGTTGTTTCGTCTTCACCAGCATTTGCATTTATAGTTTCATTTCCGACAAAAACGGTAACCGTATCTGTAGCTTCACAACCATTTAAAAATCCTGTCACTGTATAAGTTGTTGTCATTGTTGGATTGACTGTGATACTTTGGGTATTATCGCCTGTACTCCAACTATAAGAATTGCCTCCAGATGCGGTTAGCGTTACACTTTCACCTAAATTGATGGTTACATCTTGTCCTGCATCTATGGTTGGAATTGGGTTGACTGTCACAACAACCTCATCAGTTGATGAACACGCATTTTGAGTCACTTCTACTGAATACGTCGTCGTTGCTGTTGGATTGACTGTAATACTTTGTGTGGTGGCTCCTGTATTCCATAAATAATTTGTACCTCCTGAAGCTGTCAACGTCACACTAGTTCCTAAACAAGTAGACACATCATCACCTGCATTAGCTATTGGTAATGGACTTACTGTAACCGTCACATCATCTGTATCTGAATTAGTTCCTGTAGCATCATAAGCTGTTACAGTGTAGATTGTTGTAGCATCAGGACTTACTGTAATACTTGCAGTGGTTTCGCCTGTACTCCACTCATAAGTTGAACCGCCTGTTGCTGTTAAGGTTGTGCTTGAGCCTTCACAAATGGTCTGATCTTGTCCAGCGTTAGCTATAACGCTGTTATCTACCAAAAAAATGGTAACCGTATCTGTAGCTTCACAACCATTTAAAAATCCTGTCACTGTATAAGTTGTTGTCATTGTTGGATTGACTGTGATACTTTGGGTATTATCGCCTGTACTCCAACTATAAGAATTGCCTCCAGATGCGGTTAGCGTTACACTTTCACCTAAATTGATGGTTACATCTTGTCCTGCATCTATGGTTGGAATTGGGTTGACTGTCACAACAACCTCATCAGTTGATGAACACGCATTTTGAGTCACTTCTACTGAATACGTCGTCGTTGCTGTTGGATTGACTGTAATACTTTGTGTGGTGGCTCCTGTATTCCATAAATAATTTGTACCTCCTGAAGCTGTCAACGTCACACTAGTTCCTAAACAAGTAGACACATCATCACCTGCATTAGCTATTGGTAATGGACTTACTGTAACCGTCACATCATCTGTATCTGAATTAGTTCCTGTAGCATCATAAGCTGTTACAGTGTAGATTGTTGTAGCATCAGGACTTACTGTAATACTTGCAGTGGTTTCGCCTGTACTCCACTCATAAGTTGAACCGCCTGTTGCTGTTAAGGTTGTGCTTGAGCCTTCACAAATGGTCTGATCTTGTCCAGCGTTGGCTATAATTCCTGTTGGCTGCAATGACATTCCATTTAAGTAGTATTCAAGATTCGTATAACCATCTGCTTGCACAACATTTCTGTCATTAGGGTTATCTATATCTAAACCGTTTGCAACTTCCCAATAATCAGGCATTCCATCATTATCGGTATCAACTGGAGCTGTTCCACCTTGAATATTCGGATAAACGCCAGTATTTGCTAAAGTACCATTTCCTGCTATGTATTGGTTAATGATTCGCGTATCCACAGCATCTCTACTTGGTAAACTGGCACCAACATTAGATAGTATGTCTGCTTCAATTTGTGAAGCACTAATTGGTACAATTCCAGAATCCGAATATGGTGAAGCATGCAAATACTGATTTAAAACAGCATCATTTTGTTGAGTCCCTTGCGCTAAAATATTGCCACTTATATAAGCGTAAGTTTCAGAAACTGTACCTTGACCAGATTCTTCACCATCTACAATCACATCTATTGAAATTGCAACTTGGCTTGAGGCTTTATATTTATTGTTCAGTACTGTGAATTTTGAGCCAAGGCTTGGTACTGTTGGCCATTTAAACGCATAAACTAAATTATTGATCATTTCAAAATCAAAAGTTCCAGGATTTGGAAAATTTGTTCTAATATTCCGCTCAAAATTATTTGCAAATAAATTTTTATAATAGGTTTTGTTGTAGGTTCTTTGTCCTGCCAAGGCACCTTTATTACATTCTGATATAATTGAATATTGTATAGTAATGTCGCTAACCATCCCAGAACCTACAGCTCTAATATCAAAATTTTCATCTTTTGCCCAACTAATGGAACAATGGTCAACAATGATATCTGAAACTGTTTTTCCACTCCAAGCTGTAATACTTAAGCCATCTGTATCTGTATTAGCAGTTGAACCAGGCCTGAATCTTATATATCTAATAATTACATTTGAAGCTTCTACTTGAACCATCCCTCCTTTAATTAAAATCCCATCACCTGGAGCCGTTTGTCCTGCTACTGTTAGATTGCCATGAGCTATATAAATATTATTACCAGATAAATCTATAGTGCCACCAACTTCAAATACTACTGTTCTTGTACCATTTGCTTCTAATGCAGCCCTTAAACTTCCTGGGCCACTATTATTTAAATTAGTTACTCTAATGACAATGCCACCACGTCCTCCAGATGCAAATCTACCAAAGCCTTCGGCAGAAGGAAATGCTAATTGCTGAGAGAATAAATTGGAGCTTAAAAAAGCTAAAATAAGAGATAATACAATTTTTACACAAAATGTGTTGTAGCCATTTTTATGGCAGCTTAAATTTGGGGACTTCATTTGCTATTAATTTGGGGCGCTATTATGTGGGCAATCTATATAATTTTGTTCGATTAAACGTTTAAAGCTTAAATTATTCGATATAATGTATAATTATGAAAATATTTTCCTACAATTTGTAAGATTTTAATTAAAAAAATAGTTTTCACTGCTATTATGAAAACTATAAACTGTCATACATAAATTAAATACGTGCAAAACTACATATAAAGTTGTCCTAAATATAAACTTTAACAGTTGTAAGAGATTACAACACAGAATGATATATTCAAATCTAAAAGAAAAACAAACAAATAGAGCAAAGACATTCATCTAAGAAAATAGCACAATAACCACTTATTACTAATTATATCTATTTATTTTGTACTATTGACTTCAGATAAATTGACCATAACAGAATGGCTATCATTAAAAAAAGCTAATTGATACCTAAAATTAGATTGCTACAGAGTTTTAAAAAAGGGATTAATAATGCCACAATAAGAAACATAATTATTGTAGGAATAATAACGCTTTTAGTAAAAGGGTTAGGATTTACTAAAGAAATCATTATTGCAGACAATTTTGGTCTGTCAGAGCTTTTAGATACTTTTTATATTGCTGTATTGATTCCAAGTTTTATGAGCAATGTGTTTTTAGGTGGCTTTAAAAGTGTTTTTATACCAAATTATGTTATTGAACTTAATACAGGTAAAAATATTGGTTCGTTTCAATCAACCTGCTTTTTGGTTACTTTTGGAGTTTCCATTTTCTTTTGTCTTATTGCACTATTAGTAACTGACATTTATTTGGATGTTTTTTTTAAAGGGCATACCTTAGAATATTACCACTTGGTCAAAACTCAGTTTTATGTTATCATACCAAGTATCATTTTTTGGGGAATTTCATCCTTGCTGAATGGGCTTTTGAATATTGATAATGAGTTTACGTTTTCATCATTAAGTTCTATATTTATACCAATAACTATTATGGTGTGTATTTTCTTTTTTAAAGAAGAATTAGGCACACTTGTATTAGCTGCTGGGACACTTATTGGAAGTATGTTCGGTTTTATATTTCTTTTAACCGTCGCCTTAAAACGAAAAATTATTCATCTAAAATTTCCAGATTTTAAATCTGACAATGTAAAAGAGTTGTTCAGACAATTACCTCCTAAATTGGCAGCTAATATTTTATCTGGTGTTAATGACATTGTTGACCAATACTTTGCTGCTGCTTTGGTTGTTGGCTCTATTGCTGCTTTAAATTATGGTGTCAAAATACCCATGTTTTCTATTGGAATTGTCACTATGGCTTTGGGTAATGTACTATTGCCTTATTTTTCAAAAAAAGCTATTGAAAACCGTGTGGAAACCTTTAAAAAATTAAAGCGGATTTTAAAACTATTAATTATTGGAAGTAGTTGTGTTGCAATAGTTTTGATTTTATTGTCAACACCAATTATAACACTTATTTTTGAGCACAATGCTTTTACAAGTTCAGATACAGTTATCGTTTCTAAAATCCAACAAATGTATTTATTACAAATTCCTGCCTATATTGCAGGTATCATCATTGTTCGATTTTTGGAAGCTATCAATAAAAACACATTTATGGTGTTTGCTGCTATTTTTAGCCTGCTGTTAAATATTGGATTAAATTATCTATTTATGAAAATTTGGGGTGTTTATGGGCTTGCTTTATCAACCTCAGTAGTCTGTATTTTAAACACAACTATTTTATATCTTTATGTTAATCATTTAAGTAAAAAACCTGCGTAAAAAGCATTAAATAACTCGTATGAAACTACTTCGATATCTTGTCTTAATTTTGATACTATGCAATATTCCAGGGATTGTTTTGGTTGGTTATGGCACTTCAGCAGGTAGTTTTTTTAGCTATTTAAGCTTTTTGTTGTTATTACTTTTTTATTTTACTGGCAAAAGACATAAAACAGCATGGCCTTTTGTGCTATTTGGAATTTGCTTTTTTGTCATTTCAGGATTAACTTTTATAGATGATGAAAAAACCTTTTATATAGATTTTGTAAAATATCTTTTATTAGTTATTTGTGGTGGCGAATTAGCCAGAAAAACCAAATTGAGCGAACTCTATATTTTATTGCTTGTTGGAGCTCTAAGTATATTGGTTAATGCAGTATTCTTCCCTTTAGATTATGGACGTTATAGCGGTTTTTATTTAGACCCAAATTCTGCAGGATTTCTTTGTCTTATAGGTTGTGCATTGTCTTTTGGTCTTAAAAACGAAAAGTGGAAGCTAATAGGCTTATTCATATTTACCTTTTGTGGTGTCCTTACATTTTCAAGAACATTCTTTTTGCTATGGGCTATTTTAATCCTAATTTCCATTTTTCAAAGCGGAAAAAATTTAAAAATTTTCACCTTAGGGATTGCTTCAATTGTTTTGTTATTAAGTGTAGCCGCATTATTAAAATTAAATACAGTTCGGCTTTCTATGGTTGATAGTGTTCTAAATAACAATGCGTCAGAACAAACCATTGAGGAAGGCTCTCGCAGAAACACTTGGGCTATGTATTATGACCGTGTCTTTGAATCGCCCATTTTAGGCAATGGCTATCAAACATTTACTGGAGCTCCAGGAGTTGACAACAACTCAATTGGTGTACATAATAATTATTTAAGAATTATAGGAGAAGCTGGTGTGCTGCCCTTTTTTATTTTTATTGCTATTTATGTCTTTTTATTGGTTAAAAGTCTAAAAACATTTAAATCTAAAGTACATCTAACGTTACTCGCAATTTCGTTGCTCGCATTACATTTAACAAACCATAATTTTGATACCATTAGTCATGTTACCTTTGTCTCTATTTGGCTGTATTTTAGGCTAACCCTAACCGAAGATAACCCTATTGAAGAGGAACAAAAACAGTTAAGTACATTATAAAATGATTAAACATAAACTAAAAATAGGCCTACTGATTGATAGTTATATTGTACCATCATGGGTTTTTGATATGGTTGATATGATTAAAAAGTCAAATCATTCAGAAATAGCACTCATTGTTTTAAAAAAAGAAACACCAAAGCCAACAAAAAATTCTTTCTTAAAAAATTTATGGAAAAAAAGAAGTGTCATCTTATTTGAAATATATAATAAGATTGACAAAAAAATTTTCAAACCATCACCATATGTCTTTACTCCAAAAAACTTAAAAAACAACATCAATTGCTCTGAAATAATAGTGACGCCTAAGGTGATAAACCATAATGATTGTATTACAGAAGCCGATATCAATCAGATTAAAACCTATAATATTGATGTTTTTATAAAACTTGGGTTTAATAATTTAGTTGGCGACATATTCAATGCCTCTAAGTTTGGTATTTGGGCTTACCACCATGCCGATTATAATTTAAAACGCGCCAACCATCTAACAGGTGCTTGGGAGGTTTTTGAGGATTGGGACGAAACCAAAGCAGTTGTACTTAAATTGTCTGAAGACCTTGAAGACTGTATAAAACTTCATGAGGCATTCTTTTCTACAGACCATGTAAGCATTAAAAGAAACATGAATATGCTCTACAAAAACTCTGTCTCAATTTTACCTCGAAAATTAGATGAATTATTCCAAATAGGCGAAAAAGAATTCTTTCAAAAATTAAAAAAACAAAAAACCGAACCCCTTTTTTATTATAATAGAGATTTTAAAGCACCTTCAAATTTAGAATTTATAAAAGTATTCTATGCCAATTGGAAAAAGGCTATAAAAGGAATGATTTCAAGAAAGTTTTACTTATCACAATGGATTATTCTATTCAACCTTAATAGTACCGAAACAATTTCAAAATCATTTTACAAATTTAAGAGAATATTACCACCAAAAGATAGTTTTTGGGCAGATCCTTTTGTGTTTGAAAAAAATGACAAATACTATATTTTTATTGAAGAGTATGTCAATAAAGAACAAAAAGGTAAAATTTCGGTTATTGAAATGGATCAAAATGGAAACTATAGTCAACCAACCGTTGTTTTAGAAAAAGATTACCATCTCTCCTATCCTTTTTTGATTGAAGAAGGTGGCGAATTGTATATGATGCCCGAAACGGAAGAAAACAGAACTATTGAATTGTACAAATGTGTTGAATTTCCAACCAAATGGGAATTTAAAAAAGTGCTAATTAATGATATTATGGCTGTAGATGCTACCATATTAAAGCATAATGACAAATTTTGGTTATTCACTAATGTTAAAGAGTATAAAGGTATAAATTTGATTAACGAACTTATGCTTTTTTATACAGACAACCTTTTAGAAGGCAATTGGAAATCACATCCTCAAAACCCAATAGCCATAGACCATAGACATTCAAGACCAGCTGGTAATATTTTTAAGCTTAATGATAGAATTTTTAGACCAGGTCAAGATTGTTCTAAACATTATGGTTATGGGATACAACTTATGGAAATTATGACTTTAAATGAAAATGACTATGAAGAACGTTACATACAGTCCATTTATCCTAATTGGGATAATGATGTTCGATCTGTTCATACACTAAATTACTCAGGCAAACTAACGGTTATTGATGCTATTGTTAAGAGACGAAGATAAATAACCCAAAAGTATGATTAATATGACTCGTAAAAACCTAATAACCTTAGTAACAAACTTGCAGTTTTAGTTATAATGATTATTGTACACATAACAAATAGTTTAGCAGGTGGTGGCGGAGAACAAATGGTGCTCCAATTGGCAAAACAAAGTAGTCCAACAATTAGAACTATTGTTTTTTCTATTACAGATGTGAATACCATAGAAAATAAATTCAAAGCACATCAAATAGAATATTATTTTTTGGGTATCAACTCGTTTAGAAATAAAACACTCATAAAAGGGTTAAAAAAAATGCACCTTATTATAAAAGACTTACCCAATGTTGTGTTTCATTGTCATCAATTTCATGGCTGCCTTTTAGGAATGGTGTACAACCTTAGATACTCAAAACCAATAGTATTTACATTGCATTCAAGTACTGTAAAAAGCTTTAGTAGAAAAATGTTACTTTTTTTAACCAAACCCTTAAGAAAAAAGGATATTATTTTCAGTAGCAATGCAAAGCAATGGTTTTTAAAAAATAGTGACATCATTCCAAATGGTGTAGATTTTAAGGCATTATCATACAATACGCAGCGTCAATTTGAATCTCCAAATATATTTTCCTTTCTGTTTTTAGGACGATTAAGTGACGAGAAGAATCCCTTATTTATGGTTTTGGCAGCAGAACATTTAATAAAAAGTGGGATGACAAATTTCATCATTCAGGTGGTTGGTGATGGTTTTTTATATGATGAACTCAGCAAAAAAATTAAAACTCACCATTTGGATGCTCACTTTAATTTAGTTGGGTTTCAAAGTGATATAAAACCATATTTAGATAGTTCACATTGTTTAATTTTACCGTCTTTATGGGAAGGCATGCCTATTGTTATCATCGAAGCGGCTGCAGCCAAATTACCAATAATTGCAACACCTGTTGGAAGTATTCCCGATTTTTTAAATGATAGCAATGCAACAGTTAGCACATTAAACCATTTTAATTCAGCAATGATACAAGTAATGCAACACTATGAGGCTGCCTTGTTAAAAGCTAACAAATTGTATACAGAAATTAATTCAACCTTTAGTATTGAAAATGTTTACAACAAACATTTACATTTGTATAAATCAATAGTTTAAACCACAGCAAAACCCTAAGGAGTCAAAAAATAACATATGTGCGGAATTTACGGAACCACTTTAAAATATAACGAGCAGCAGATAAAAGAAAAATTAAAACGAACTTCTTTTAGAGGTCCTGACAAAATGGGTTATAACTTTTATTCAAAAGATAACCAAAATGTCATTTTTGGTCATAATCGTCTTTCAATTATAGATTTAGACCCACGTTCCAACCAACCTTTTAATTATGAAAATCATATCCATATTGTGTTTAATGGTGAAATTTATAATTTCAAAACCATTAAGGAAACTCTTATAAAAAAAGACTATAAATTCCACACAACAAGTGATACCGAAGTAATGTGCGCTGCCTATTTAGAATATGGTGAAGATTGTGTTAACCATTTTAATGGCATGTTTTCATTTGTTATTTATGATGAACGTAAGCAACAATTTTTTGGTGCAAGAGATCGATTGGGAAAAAAACCTTTTTATTATTACCTTAATGGGAAAGACTTTGAATTTGCAAGTCAAATTTCTTCCATTCAAATGTATCATTCCAATTTGACTATTTCAAGCAAAGCCATTGCCTATTATTTAGCTTGGGGCAACATTCCAGATCCGCAAAGTATATTTAATGAGGTCCAAAAATTGGAAGCAGGACACACCTTTACTTTTGATTTGGCTACAGGAAATTTTAACACCAAATCCTATTGGAATATAGATTATCAAGCAAAACATCCTTTTAAAGGCACCTATGAAGATGCAAAAACAGAATTGAATGACATTCTTTCAGATGCGGTTTCTACACGCCTTTTTGCCGATGTTCCTGTTGGTGTTTTTCTTTCTGGAGGTGTTGATTCGTCATTAGTATCAGCAATAGCTACAAAATCAACGCCTTCTAAAATTAAAACTTTTTCTGTAAAATTCAATGAAAAAGGCTTTGATGAAAGTGTTTATGCACAACAAGTGGCTGACCACTTGCAAACAGACCATCATGTCATTGAATGTAATTATGATGAAGGTATAGACCTTATTAAAAATTTCAGCCATTATTATGATGAACCCTTTGCTGATTCCTCAGCAATTCCGTCTATGTTATTAGCAAAATACACACGACAGCAGGTAACCGTTGCATTATCTGGTGATGGTGGCGATGAAAGTTTTATTGGATACCAACGTTACAATTGGGTAAAAAAAGGCAGTAAATTATATTCTGTAGTTCCTCTTCCACTGCGCAAAATAGGTTCCAATATCATAAAATTGTCACCTTATTACAAACATAAAGTCATAGCCAAAGCTCTAAAATTTAAAGACGCTAATGAAGCGTACTTGAGCGTCATGTCTGCGGTTGATTTAAGTTGGATTACTTCTGATGTAGATGTTAGAAACGTTGAAGCGTCAAAATACTTAAACCATACAAATAAAAATTTATTTGAACGTGTTTCCGATTTTGATATTAAAACCTATCTCAATTGGGACATCAACACCAAAGTAGATAGAGCGACTATGGCCTATTCATTAGAAGCTCGAGCACCATTAATGGACCATCGTGTGGTTGACTTTGCTCGCTCCTTACCTACTGATTTTAAATTTTATAAAAACAATCAAAAACGGATTTTAAAAGACATTCTGTATGAGTCAGTTCCTGAATCTATTTTTAACAGACCAAAAGCTGGTTTTACAATGCCTTTTCAAAGATGGTTTAGAGAAGACTTAAAAGAATTTGTTTTAAGCGAACTTGATGATGAAGGCCTAAAATCCATCCCTTGTATTGATATTGATAAAGTGAAATTTAGAATCAATCAACATATGGATGGTTCTTGGAATAGGTATCCATTAATTTGGTCCTTATTGGTTTTAAAACAGTGGTTAAACACGAATGGAAAAGGAATATCTATCCAATAAAGTTTATGTCTGAATCTAAAATAAAAATCGTTTTTGTATTACCTTCCTTAAAAGCTGGTGGTGCTGAACGCGTAATATCGTTTATAGCCACAAATTTAGAGTCTCAAAAATTTAAAAGTATTCTTATAATAGTTGGAAATCAGCAAGATGCTGTTTATGATACTCAAGGAATTGAAGTTCATTTTCTTAATAAAAAAAGAGTGTTGAATGCTATTCCAAAACTATTTAAATACCTTTTTTTTAACAAACCAGCTATTGTTGTTGGTTCAATATCACATGTTAACAGAGTGCTTGCAATGCTTTCACTATTTTTTCCAAAAACAAAATTTGTTGGTAGAGAAGCCAGTGTGTCAAGCATTATGAAAACATTTGCAATGACACATCGTAAAACACATATTCCTTTTTTTAGAAATTATCACAAGTATTTAGAGGCTATCATCTGTCAATCTGAAGATATGGTTGAAGACTTAGTGACTAATTATGGATTTTCTAAAACAAAAATACATGTTATCAACAATCCTATTACTGGCCATTTGCCCATAAAAGAACCACATTCATCTAAAGAAAAAACAAAGCAACTTATCACTATTGGCAGATTGAGTAAAGAAAAAGGACATGAACGCATTCTAAAAGTACTTTCTAAATTAGAATTTGATTATTGCTATACTGTGATTGGAACTGGTATCGAAAAAGACACCATTTTTAATTTAGCTAAACAATTAAACATTTTTGATAAAATAAAATATGTACCTCACACTAATGATGTTGCACATTATTTATCAAACAGCGATGTGTTTATACAAGGTTCATATGTTGAAGGATTTCCTAATGCCTTGTTAGAAAGTTGTGTGGTTGGCACTCCTGTTATTGCCTTTAACGCTCCAGGAGGTACCAAAGAAATTATTGAAGACAATGTCAACGGATTTATGGTTGATACTAACGAAGCATTTATTGAAAAAATTGATTTTATACTCAACAAAAAAGAATGGAATCCAAAACTTATTAATGCGTCTGTAGCCAAAAAATATGATAAAAATTTTATTTTAAAAAAATATGAAGCTTTGTTCTTTAAGCTTTCAATTGAGCAGCAAAAATGAAAATTCTTATAGTCCTTCCAAACGATGCGCTTGGTGGTGCAGAACAATACTTAAAAATGGTTGCGACCTATTTTAAGCAGGAAGATGTTTCTATTTTTTTCTTAAAAACAAATCATACCAAACAATGGGAAGATGTTGGGCAAAAAACTAAACGTTCTATTGGTTCTTCAAAGCATATTCTTTTCGGAGTTTTTAAATTCTTTCTTTTTAGCTTAAGACAAAAAAAAGAATACGACTATATCTTTACGTCACATGTATATATTAATGCCCTTGTTGGAACCTTACTCAGTCTTAAAATTCTAAAAACTAAAAAATTTATTGTGCGCGAGTCCACCTCAATTTTTTTAAGATATAAAGGGTTTAAGCTGTTTTTATACCAACTCGCATACAAGGTTGGTTATAAAAAAATAAATTTAATCATCTGCCAAACAGAGGTTATGAAAGCGCAATTAATTCAGCATTTTAAAGGAATTCAGAACAAAACATTGGTAAAAACCATTCCGAATCCTATTAATCTTGAGTATTTAAAACAAATAAATCAAAAAAAATCGACAATAGACCTTCCTTACGAATTTATAGTTTCTGCCGGAAGGTTGATTGAAGAAAAAGGCTATGATATTTTGATAGATGCTTTTTATGAGGTCAAGAAAACGCATAAAAATTTAAAATTATTGCTTTTAGGTGATGGTGCTCTTAAGCGTGCATTACAAGCACAAATTGAAAAATTAAATTTAACTGATGATATACTACTTTTAGGTCATGTCACTAATGTTTATGACTATTTTAAAACTGCAAAATTATGTGTGGTTTCATCAAGAATTGAAGGGTTTCCAAATGTGCTTCTACAGATGATGTCTCAAAACAATACTGTGGTTTCAACAAAATGCGCAGGAGGTATAGACATGATTAATGGCGTGATAACCGCAGAAACAAATGATATTAACAGTCTTTCAAATGCTATTTTAAAAGGCCTTTCTGATACTGATAATACTGACAACAGAGCTAAATTTGATACCTATCTTTCTGATAGAGATATTAATCAATTTATCAAAAACTTATTAGTTGTATAAATTGCATCTATCGTTTAATTGACTTAAAAGTCAAAATTTGCATTATACAGTTTTTATTTTTTTTAACCACTCTTTTTTTTAATCTTTACCTAAGCAAACCTACAATCATAACTTGTCATTAATGAGACCTTTAGAAGCTATTAGACACAATGCTTTTTGGTTTATTGATTTCCTAAAAGGAAGTCCTGTTTTGAAAAACTATAAAGACATAAAATACCTTAATCAAAATTATGGTGACAAACGTTCTATTGCCTTGCGTGAAGCCTATTTAAAAACGCTATTAAAACATGTGTCTTCAACTGTTCCATACTATAAAAATTATGAAGCAACCAATAGCTTGCAAGAATTTCCGGTGGTCAACAAAGTGGTTATCAAAAAAAATTATGACGCGTTTACTTCAACAGACAATCAGTTTAAAATAAAACACAAAGTAGCTACAAGTGGCTCAACAGGAACACCTTTTAAATTATACCAAGACAGTCAAAAACGCTACAGAAACGTTGCAGATGCTATCTATTTTGCCGAAAAAGCTGGTGTTAAAATAGGAATGGAAGTTTATTTTTTAAGGGTTTGGAATGAAATGAATATAAAAAACCCTTTGCTCTCATGGATGCAAAATGTAAAGATGCAAGACATTTCAAACTTTAATACTGATGAAATTTCTAAGTTTATTAACCAATTATCAAAAAATAATTATAAAAAAGGAATCTGGTCTTACGCATCATCCTTAGACAATATTGCTAATTATATAAAATCTGGACATACAATTCCAAAATGTAACTTATCATCAATTGTAGCCTGTTCTGAATATCTTAATTTAGAGACCAAAAAAATAATCCAAGATCACTTTAAAACCGCTGTCATATCAAGATATTCAAATGCTGAAAACGGAATTTTTGCACAACAAAAACCCTATGGCTCTGACGATTTTTATTTAAATTGGGCAAGTTATTATTTTGAAATATTGAAATTTGATGAAGATGTACCTGCTGCAAAGGGCGAATTAGGTCGTGTGGTCATTACAGATTTATTTAATTATTATATGCCAATTATTAGATATGATACTGGCGATGTGGCTTGTCAAGATTTTAACGAAAATCAAATTCCTGTGTTTAAGAGCATTGAAGGCAGAAAATTAGACCTCATTTACAATACCAAAGGCGAACTTATTTCTTCATTGACCATAACAGGCTTTATGATGAAATATATTGAAGTAGTACAATTTCAGTTTATACAAGAACATCAAAAAAAATACACCATCAAATTAAATACCACTAAATCATTTAATGACGAAAATAGCTTAATTTTAGACGTTAAAAACGTGCTTGGAGCTGACAGCATCATTAAAATTGAATATGTAGAGGAAGTACCACTGTTAGACTCAGGAAAACGAAAGATTATTATCAATAACTATAAAGCATAAGGCAAGCAATTATTAACAGCGATTAAAACAGTTTCAAAAATGGCAACAGAACTTTTAACTCAAATACAATCCTATTTAGACAAGCCTTTAAAAGCAATTGAGACCATCAAAACAACTAACCACAAAGAGTTTTACACTACCTATTTAAAAAAGAATAAACCCGTTGTGATGACAGGTATGATGGACGATTGGGAAGCCTCCAAAACATGGTCGCTCGATTATTTTAAAGCCATCGGAAAAGATAAAAGCACTTTTATTTCTAAAGGCAATAACTTTCAAGAAGATACCAAATGGGAATATGGTAATTTTTTAGATTCTATAGAAAAAATTGAAAAATCTGAAGATGCTACACAAGGTGGTTACCTCATGAATTTGCCTATTTTAAACATGTTTCCGCAATTAAGGCAAGATGTTGATTTTTCATTGATTTCCAATTTTAAAGTAAGAGATTCTTTATCGTTGTGGATTGGCCCAAAAGGCACTTTAACTGGCTGGCATACAGATAGATTGGCAGACAATATTTTAGCACAAGTAAAAGGAAGTAAATTGGTACTATTGGCACATCCAAACCAAACCAAATACATGTATCCAAGCCAAAAATATGAACCAGGTTCTAAATTGAGCACTGTAGATATGCGGAATTTTGATGAAGCAAAATTTCCATTATTCAAAAAACATGCACAAGTTTACTATGTGGTTTTACAGCCTAAACAAATGGTCTTTATTCCAAAACAATGGTGGCATTGTGTGTATGGCTTAGAGGTGTCAATAAGCTCTAATAATTTTGGGTTTTCAATGGCAGACAATATAAAAATGAAAGGTACTGAGTTTGTAAAACGACAACTTCATAACCTCGGCCTTTTTGGAAAAGACTGTGTTTGTCATTATTACGATGATAAAGGAAAAAGACATCGTTACAGCCATCATTAATTTATAAAAACAACCTTTTTAGTGTTGAAAAAAATAATCCGTATCACAACCGTTCCTGCCTCATTGCGACATTTATTGAAAGGACAACTTAAATTTATGAGCCAGCATTATGAAGTCATAGGAGTCTCTGGTATTGGTAGAGATGGAAATGGTTTAATTGAAATAACTCAAAACGAAGGTGTTAGAACATTTCGTGTAGAAATGACCAGAACCATAACGCCTTTTAAAGATTTGAAAGCAACTTATCAACTTTATAAGTTTTTTAAAAAAGAGCAACCCTTTATGGTTCATACGCACACACCAAAAGCAGGAACTGTTGGTATGCTTGCTGCAAAATTGGCTGGTGTACCAAACAGAATCCATACAATTGCTGGCTTGCCTCTTTTAGAAGCTACAGGTGCTAAACGAAAACTTTTGGATGTTGTTGAAAAAATAACGTATGCCTGCTCTACGCATATTTTGCCTAATTCGTTTGAGTTAGAACGTATTATTATTGAGCAAAACTATACTACCAAAAACAAATTAAAAGTGATTGCAAATGGCAGTTCTAATGGTATTGATACCAACCATTATGATGCTGATAAAGTTAGTGAAGCAAGCAAAGAAACTCTAAAAAAAGAACTTAACATTACGCCTGAAGATACTGTTTTCATTTTTATCGGTCGTGTGGTCAAGGACAAAGGTGTTAATGAATTAGTCAGTGCATTCCATAAATTGTCGTCTGTTAAACCTCATTGTAAACTCATCATGGTTGGTCCACGTGAAGACCACTTAAATCCGCTTCTTGCAAAAACAGAAGCACTTATTGCTAAAAATAAAAACATTCTTATGGTTGGTAGGCAAAAAGAAATACGTCCTTACGTGGCTATTTCACATATTTTGACATTTCCAAGCTATAGAGAAGGTTTTCCAAATGTGGTTTTGCAAGCAAGTTCTATGAATTTGCCTTGTATTGTCTCAAATATCAATGGTTGCAATGAAATTATAGAAGATGGTATTAATGGACTCATTATTCCTCCAAAAGATGACAATGCACTTTACGATGCAATGGACTATTTAATGGAAAATCCTTCAGAACGCTTAAGAATGTCACAAGCATCACGCTCTAATATCATCAAAAAATATCAGCAAGCCTTAGTTTGGGAGGATCTTTTGAAATTTTATAAAAGTTTAGAATAAGATGAAGCTATACCTAAAATTTTTCAAACCCTTTTTAGATTTCATTTTAGCTTTAACAGGCTTTATAATCTTATTTCCTGTTTTTTTAATAGTGATGCTTATTTTAATGATTGTCAACGGCGGAAAGCCCTTTTTCTTTCAAGAACGTCCTGGAAAAAATGAACGTATCTTTAAAATCATTAAATTTAAAACAATGAATGATAAAAAAGATAAAAATGGTACCTTACTATCTGCAGATCTTAGACTGACAAAAGCTGGACTTTTTTTTAGGAAATACTCGTTAGATGAAATTCCGCAACTTATCAATGTCATTAAAGGCGATATGAGTTTAATTGGCCCAAGACCACTGCACGTTAGATATTTACCTTTGTATAACGAAACACAAAAACTACGACACACCATCAAACCTGGCATTACAGGTTGGGCTCAAGTAAATGGAAGAAATGCCATTAGTTGGGAACAAAAATTTGAATTTGACGTTTGGTACGTAAAGCAGCTATCGTTTTTATTAGACCTTAAAATTTTATGTTTAACCGTTATAAAAATCTTTAAAAAAGAAGGTATTTATAGCGTTGAAAATGATATTGTTCCCGATTTTACAGGAACCAATCCAAACTCTTAACAACTTTGAGCATGATAAACATTCTTTTTACTTGTGCAGGACGACGCAATTATCTTATCAATTATTTTAAAGAAGCCTTACATGGTCAAGGTAAAGTTTTAGCTGCAGATATGAGCTTAACAGCTCCTGCAATGATAGATGCTGATGTGGCTATTTTAGTGCCTAATAGTTATGATAACGATTATATTTCTGTACTAAAAAAGGTTATTAACACGCATCAAATTACTGCTATCATATCTTTAAATGATTTAGAATTGCCTATTCTTTCAAAGCATAAAGCAGAATTAGAACTTGAAGGTGCCAAAGTGATTATTTCTAATGAACGCGTTATTGATATTGCTTTTGATAAGATGGAGACTTTTAATTTTATACAAAATATAGGTCTAAAAACTCCAAAAACTTATACGACGCTTCACGAGGCCAAAACAGCACTAAATGATAAAAGTTTAAAATTTCCATTAGTTGTAAAGCCTCGTTGGGGAAGCGCATCTATTGGTATTGATTTCCCTGAATCGATGGATGAACTTGATTTGTCATTTGCGTTACAACAGATGAAGCTAAAAAAATCAATCTTAAATACAGTAAGTCAAAATGATTTTGATAGAGCTATTCTTATTCAAGAAAAGCTCAATGGCAAAGAATATGGAATGGATATTCTAAATGATTTTGAAGGCAATTATATTGGCACTTTTGTAAGAGAAAAATTGAGTATGCGCTCTGGCGAAACTGATAAAGCTATATCAGTCATCGATGAAAAATTTGAGCAGCTTGGTGCAACTATTTCAAAACATTTAAAACATGTTGGAAGTTTGGATTGTGATGTTTTTGAAACCAACAATCAACTTTATGTGTTAGAGTTAAATCCAAGATTTGGAGGCGGTTACCCTTTTTCACATGAAGCAGGAGTTAACACTCCAGCTATTTATATTGAATGGCTAAAAGGGACTAAAAACAATTCACAATTTATCAACTACAAAGCTGGAGTAATGTGCTCTAAATGTGATAGAATGCTAAAATTTAATTGAACGTGATACGTTGAGCTTTTTGACTTCCAACAATCATAAATGTTTTTGAAGTCTTCTTTTTATATACTTTAATTGCTTTTAACGGCTCAGGATTAGCAAACAAAAAGGAGTACACAAAATTTTTAATGTAATCTACTTTGTCATCATCCAAATCAATTTCATCAAAAGTAGTATCTACTTTAAAATTGTCTATATCTTCTGCAACAAAATTTGTGTTATAGGCCTCATCATTTTTCGTATTTAACTTAAATAACAATTTTCTATACAGCGCATTGACATGATGATTTCTTAGATAGAGTTTAAATTTAAAAAACAGTGTTATTTTATAAGCTAATATTTTAGAAATCAATGATTTAGAATCATATAATAAATGATAATTAAAATCATAAACCACATTACACCATTCGTGTTTAAAGTCGAAATCGCCTTTAGAAAAATCGGCAATAGCCATCGTGTTTTCGTAACACCATTCAATGATTTTTACAATGGTTAGTTTTCCAATATTAAACTTGTAATAATCTGGATCAAAAACCGTAATTGCCACAAAAACAATAGTTTCAGAATGGATATTTAGAGTAATTCCTATTGGCATTTTGCCGTTGTAAATAACAAATAAAGACGCTTTGTTTTCTTGCAACATTGCATACACAAACTCCTTGTGGAAAGCCCATTTATCTGCTCTTAAATGATGATAGTTCACTTGTTTGTCTGCAAAGCGTTTGGATAACAACCCATGAAATTGATCAAACAATACATCAAAAGTTTCTAAATCAATCTCTTTTGTGTAAAATTTATAAGAAATATCAAAACAATCTTCTAAACGACGCGTTCTTGACCTAAATCCTCTAAGGTTTTTAGAACTTACTCTACTTTTTATATAATCTTCTGCTGTTGGAAACGATTCAAAATTCAATAAAAACCCTTGGTATTGAAAAAGCGGCTTACATCGTAATGCCGTTTTTGATTCATCAATAGCAGCTACATTAAAAAAATCAGGGATATCATAAATTAAAAACACCTTATTCTTATAGTCGTTAGCTTCGTAATTTATGACATAATCTACGCCTTTGGTTAAGTTTTTTCCTATGTTAATATATAAGGGTAAAAACTTCTTTTTATAAAATAAAACGTTATTTACGCTATTAAACTTTATAGCATTTTTGCTTTGGTTAAAATGCTTTGACCAAATAGAAACAAAGGTTTTTGACGTAAATGGATTCGTCATTTATTCATAAAGTTTAGTTGCACAAAAATAGAATAATTTATAGGCAATTTTAAGGTTTTATGTAAAAGATTGTAAATGAGATATTGACGCTAAGTTAACGTAAAAAATTGTTTTTTATCGTGTTTATTTGGTTTGTCACAAGGAGTTAATTGATATTTATCAAGAATTTTTCAGATTAATTAATACATTTATAACCATTAAGTTGTTTATAAAACGATTAATAGTAAAATTTTCTGTTCCAAGTCCCTCACACTAAACATGAAAATTGAATAGTAATAAATTTACTTAACAATTTTGCTTATGGATGCAAAAATATGGCTGTCTTCACCTCATATGAGTGGTAAAGAGCAAGCCTATATCACTTCGGCTTTTGAATCTAATTGGATAGCGCCATTAGGTCCAAATGTAACAGGATTTGAAAATGATTTACAAAACTATCTTGAAGAAGGTAGCTTGGTAGCCGCTTTAAGTTCTGGCACTTCTGCAATTCACTTAGGTCTTATTTTATTAGGTGTTACTCATGGTGATGAAGTGCTTTGCCAAAGCAAGACATTTTCAGCATCAGCAAATCCAATTGTTTACTTAGGAGCTACGCCTATTTTTATAGATAGTGAAGCCGACACATGGAATTTATGCCCAGAACAACTTGAAATTGCCATAAAAGACCGCATTAAAAAGGGAAAAAAACCAAAAGCTATTATTGCTGTTCATTTGTATGGAATGCCTTATAAAGTTGATGAAATAGAGGTCATTTCAAAACGTTACGAAATTCCTGTTTTAGAAGATAGCGCTGAAGCTTTAGGAAGTACTTATAAATCCAAAAAATGTGGCACCTTTGGAGATATAGCCATTCTATCTTTTAACGGAAATAAAATCATTACCACCTCTGGTGGTGGTGCTTTGGTAACCAAAAATAAAACCATCAAAGACAAAGCCGTTTTTTTAGCGACACAAGCAAGAGATAATGCTGCAGAGTATTTACATTCAGAAATTGGCTATAATTACAGAATGTCTAATGTGTTGGCAGGCATTGGTCGTGGTCAAATGACTGTACTAAATGAAAGAGTTGCGCAACGAAGAGCAAATTATGAATTTTATCATCATCATTTAAACAACATCAACAGCATAACGTTTTTAAATGAACCTGAAACTCATTTTTCAAACCGATGGTTAAGCTGCATTCTTACAGAATCTGAACAAATGCGAGAAGATTTGCGCATTCTGTTAGAAAAAGAAAATATTGAGTCCAGACCACTTTGGAAACCTATGCACCAACAGCCTATTTTTAAAGATTGTCCACACTATTTGAATGGCGTTTCTGACACCTTATTTAAAAAAGGCTTATGTTTACCAAGCGGATCTAACTTAACTGAAAATGAACTTAATAACGTTTTATCAGTAATAAAAATGTATTTTAGTGTATGATTTTGAAGTTTTTACATAAAATATCACAAAAATACGCCTCAAAATGGCTCATCTTACTACTTGATTTAATCATAGTAGCCATTACATTTTTTCTTGCTTATTTAATCAGATTTAATTTTATAATAGATTTTGACGTAGCTATTGTTTTAAAACAACTTCCTTTTGTTCTACTTGTATCACTAATTAGCTTTTTAGCAGTCGGTTCACATAAAGGCGTTGTTAGATATACAGGTTTTAAAGATGTTGTAAATATTATCATAGGTGTTAACATCATTGCTACCACTTTGTTAATGACCACGTTTTATAATAGAAAATATAATTTTGATAGCTACCTCAACCTTTCTGGCTCAATTATATATATCCATTTACTACTAAATATCTTAACACTTATAGGCTTTAAATTATTTATAAAATCGATGTATAATTATTTAATGCAAGATTTTAATGAAGCTAAAAAAGTCTTAATTTTTGGAGCAGGAAGCTCTGGTATGATTACCTATGATGCCATTACCAACGATCCTAAAAATCAGCATGAAGTTGTTGGCTTTATTGATGATAATGAACGTAAAATAGGCAAAAAAATAAACTTGCTATACGTTTATAGCTTATCAAAAATTACTGCTGAATTTGTTGAAAAAAGTAAGGTACAAGAAGTCATTATCTCAGCTCAAAACATTGAACCTGTTAGACTTTTACAAGTTTCAAGTCAACTTTTTGCATTAGGATTAAAAGTCAAAATTGTACCTCCTGTACAGCATTGGATTGATGGCGATTTGAGTATTGGTCAAATTAAAGACATTAATATAGAAGATCTTTTAGGTAGAGAACCTATCACCATTGCCAACACTGCTTTAATTGAAGAATATGAAAACCAAATTATTTTTATAACAGGTGCTGCTGGTTCTATTGGAAGCGAATTGGCAAGAAAAGTATCCAAATACAACTATAAAAAATTAATTCTTATTGATAGTGCTGAATCTTCATTATATAATATTGAACAAGAATTTAAACAACAAGGTGTTGCCAACTTTATAGCCATCATTGCAGACATTAGAGACAATAACAGAATGGAACAGTTGTTTAATGTGTACAAACCAAAAATTGTATTTCATGCTGCAGCTTACAAGCATGTCCCATTAATGGAAAGCAATCCTTATGAAGCGGTTAGTGTCAATATTATAGGGACAAAAAATATTGCAAGCTTATCAGTTAAATATAGCGTCAATAAATTTATATTCATATCAACCGATAAAGCAGTTAACCCAACCAATGTTATGGGAGCTACAAAGCGTATTGCTGAACTTTATGTAAACTGCTTAAAAGGGAAAGGTCAGACCAAATTTATAACAACACGGTTTGGTAATGTTTTAGGGTCTAATGGTTCTGTTATTCCATTATTTAAAAAACAAATAGAATCTGGTGGTCCAATTACAGTAACGCATAAAGACATTACACGCTATTTTATGACCATTTCTGAAGCATGCCAACTTGTTTTAGAAGCCGCAACTATGGGAAATGGAGGCGAAATATTTGTATTTGACATGGGTAAATCTGTTAAGATATACGATTTAGCTATAAATATGATTACACTTTCAGGACTGCGATTTCCTGAAGATGTCACTATTAAAATTACAGGATTACGTCCTGGTGAAAAAATATATGAAGAGCTGTTGGCAGATGGAGAAAATACAAAACCAACCTATCATGAAAAAATTATGATTGCCAAAACAAAAAATCTTGATGTTATTGATATTGAAAGTAAAATAAATAATTTATGCGCTATCAATACCAAAATGCAAAATTTAGAAATTGTATCACAAATAAAAAATATAGTGCCAGAGTATTTGTCAAACAATTCAACATTTGAAGTGCTTGACTCAAAAAAGAATAATTAAAAATCAACCAAAAAAATATAAAAATGAACCCAATCTTAATTTCAAAAAAACGTATAAAATGTACAGCTATGTTAGCTCTCATCATTTTATCATCTTGTGCCACAAGAAAAGATGTTGTGTACTTTCAAGACGAACCCATATCAAAAACTGAAATTCAAAATTTCAACACAGAATTGGTTTACAACACAGATGATTTATTGACTATCGATGTATCATCTTTAGATCCAGAGGCTTCAAAACCTTTTAATTTATCTGCAGTTTCTTATTCAGAATCTGTCATAAGTGCGCAAGGAAACTTAAAAATGCAAACCTATTTAATCAATGCCAAAGGCGAAATTGAATTTCCTGTGTTAGGAACTTTAAAAATTGGAGGCATGACACGTAGTGAAGCTACAAATTATCTAAAAGAGCGTCTATCAGAATACATCAAAAACCCAATTGTTAATATTCGTTTAGCAAACTTTACCATTACTGTCATTGGAGATGTTAATAAACCTGGTACTTACACCATCCAAGATGAACGCATTACACTTCCTGAAGCTTTAGGGCTTGCAGGTGATTTGAGCAATACTGCCTTAAGAAAAAATATTCTTTTGATTAGAGAGGTTAATGGCGAAAAACGCTTTGCTAAATTAGATTTAACCTCTGTTGGAATTGTAAATTCGCCAATGTATTATTTGGCTCAAAATGATGTCATTTATGTAGAACCAAATAATGCCAAAATAAAATCGTCAACCTATAATCCAAACACTGCTGTCATTATTTCTGCTATTTCAACTTTAGCAACCATTGCAGCTATTTTAATACGCTAACCATTAGTTAGTTATAATTATGACTCAGACCACTCCAAACAAAAAAGAAACAGCTATAAATATAGTAGAATTATACCTTTCAAAATGGAAGCTAATTTTATTATGCTTGTTAATAGCAGTAGGTTTTGCCTATCTAAAAATTAGATATAGCACTTATGAATATCAGGCAAATGCGACCATAAAATTAAAGCAAGATGAAAATTCAAAAAAGCTCTCTGAAATTTCATCACTGCAAAATTATGGTATGTTTTCCACTGATTTCACCAATGTTACTGATGAAGTAGAGACTATAAAATCAAGATCCATTATCAGTGAAGTGGTTAAAGATTTAAAATTAAACATCGAATATTTTGTAACCGGAAAAGTAAAAGAACAAGAAGTGTATATGGAACCTCCTGTACATATCAGTTTCTTTTTAAGTGACTCTGCTGTAAATACTATTGACAAATCAATTTTTATCAAAATTATTTCTGCCGATAAATTTGAACTATCAAAAACCAATAACAATAAAATTATAGAATTTGATACCAGTGACGCTACCACACATGCCTTTGGCGAAAGAGTAAAAGCTGATTTTGGCGATTTTGTCTTAACACCAAATATTGGAACATACGGCTCAACACCTAACTCCTATATAGAAATTAAACTCACACCAATAAACGTGGTTGTGGAGAATTATTTAAAAAAGATAAAAGTAGAAACCACACAAAAATCAAATGTGATTAAGCTTTCTCTCAACGAAGGCATTCAAGAAAAGGCACGCTTGGTTTTAAATAAGCTGATTGAAAAATACAATGACGATGTGGTTAAAGACAAAGAAGCGATTATTAAAGAAACGTCCGATTTTATAACGAACCGTTTGGAAGTTGTTTCTGCCGAATTAGAACAAGTTGATTTTACCGCTGAGAATTTGCAAAAAAACAACCGTTTGACAGCTTTGGCATCTCAATCTAACATCTATTTGCAAAGTGAAAAAGAAAACGAATCAAAAATTATCAATACTTCTAACCAATTACAGCTTATAGATTATATGAGCGACCATTTGGCTGAGCATAATAGCAATTCCGATTTATTACCAGCCGACATTGGGATTGCTGATAACGCAGTCTCACAAATTACCAAAAGTCATAATGAATTAGTATTACAGCGCGATAGAATTTTAAAAAATTCGAGCGAAAAAAATCCAACAGTCATCAATTTAAACAACCAAATTGAAGCTCTTAAAAAGAATCTAAACCAAAGTTTAGAAAACATAAAGTCTGCCAACGAAATCACCTTAAAAAACCTAAATAATGAAGATGCACGTATAAGTGCACAAATATATTCAACACCAGGAAAAGAACGTCAATTCAGAGACATTAAACGCCAACAAGATATTAAAGAATCATTATACCTGTATTTGCTTCAAAAACGCGAAGAAACAGCTATAACCCTTGGTATGTCTGCCCCAAATGCTAAAATTATAGACATGGCTTATACTTTTAGTGAGCCAGTATCTCCAAAGAAAAAAATCATCTATTTAGCTGCCATTTTACTGGGTCTTTTTGTTCCTGTATCCTACATTTATGCTAAAGATTTGATTGATACTAAAATTCATACAAAAGATGATTTAATCAAACATTTAAGCGCACCTTATATTGGCGATATTCCAAAATCGAGCAATAAAACACGTTTAATCAAAAAAGTAGATTATTCACCAAAAGCAGAGGCTTTCAGGATTATTAGAACCAATGCTTCTTTTATGCTTCAAGAAATTGACAAACCGTGTAAAACTATATTTGTTACATCCACAACAAGTCAAGAAGGAAAATCACACACTTCTATTAATTTAGCTTCTTCATTTTCGTTTTCAGAAAAACGAGTTTTATTAATTGAAACTGATATTAGAGTGCCAAGAGTTAATGATTATATGGATATTAAAGCCAGTATAGGTCTTACAGATTACATTTCAGACAAATCTTTGAGTATTGAAGATGTGACTATCTCTGTAAAAGACAATCCTTATTTAGATTTGATTCCATCAGGTACAATTCCTCCAAATCCTGCTGAATTATTAATGAGTGAGCGTGTAAAAACATTATTTGAAACCGTTAAAAACAATTATGATTATATTATTGTTGATACTGCTGCCATTGGTTTAGTTACAGACACGCTTTTAATTAGCAAGTATGCTGATTTGTTTATTTATGTAGTAAGTGCTAACAATATAGACAAACGCCAACTCCATATTGCACAAACCATGTACACCGAAAAACGTTTACCTAATATGGCTGTTTTACTAAACGGAACTCAGCATAAAAAAGGGTATGGCTATGGCTATGGTAATAATCCTAACAAGAAAAAGAAATCTTGGAAATCCTAAATAACAAAAAACTCCGATGACAAACATCGGAGTTTTTTGTTATAATTTACGTCTTGCCCTTTCTTGTTTCAACAAATTGAGCTCTCTACTTGTTTGTCCTGCAACTGAGGTGTTTTCTTCAGCTCTTCTAATTAAGTAAGGCATCACATCTTTAACTGGTCCAAAAGGCACATATTTAGCAACATTATATCCTTGGTTTGCTAAATTAAAACTAATATGATCACTCATTCCATACAATTGTCCAAACCAAACACGATTGTCATTTTTATCAATTTTTAGCTTTTGCATCAATTCTATTGCCAAATAACAACTTTGTTCATTGTGTGTGCCAATAAACAATGAAATAGTATCTAAATGTTTTAAAATATACTCAAGTGTATCATTAAAATTAATATCTGTAGCCTCTTTGCTGGCACATATTGGCGACTCATAGCCTTTTTCTTCAGCTCTATCGCGTTCTTTCTCCATATAAGCACCACGCACAATTTTAACACCAATGGTAAATCCGTCACGTTTGGCTCGTTCATGCAATTGTTTTAAATAATCCAATCGGTCCCAACGATATAACTGCAATGTATTGTAAACAATTGGTTTATCTGTGTTATACAATCGCATCATATCTTCACACAAGGCATCTGCAGCATCTTGCATCCAACTTTCTTCACCATCAATCAACAATTCCACATCTTTTTCTTTAGCAAGCTTACAAACTTTGTCAAAACGTGCCACTACTCTATTCCATTCTTCTTGTTCTTGAGTTGTAAACGGTTTGCCTTCGCCTTTCTTTTGGTACAAATGAAAACGACCAAAACCAGTAGGCTTAAATACTGCAATTGGCATAGCTTCTTTTTCATCTGCAAAATTGATGATTTTTAGAGTTTTAGTAACCGCATCATCAAAATGGGCTTCATCTTCTTTTCCTTCAACCGAGTAATCCAAAACCGAACACACGCCTTTAGTGTACATTTTATCAATAACAGTCAAGCAATCATCTTCATTGACACCTCCACAAAAATGGTCAAAAACGGTGGAACGTATCAAACCTTCAACAGGCAAATGTGCTTTTAAAGCAAAGTTTGTTGCAGCAGTTCCTATTTTTACTAAAGGTTGATGAGAAATCATTTTAAATAAAAAATAAGCACGTTCCAACTCTGAATCGCTTTTTAATTGAAAAGCAATTTCGGTATTATCAAAAAATCGTTCTGTAGTCATGTTATAAAATAATAACAAAAATATGTATTCATTCGCTATTTTTTAATTAAAAACCACTTATTTTGAAACTCCTTTTAATGACAACACAATTTGATGAAATCTATAGCAACCAAAACTTATTCAATACACTTTAATTCAGAAGGTTACACACAACTTAACACCTATCTGCAAAAACAGCATTTTTCTAAAATTTTTATTTTGGTTGATGCGCATACACATGAGTTCTGCTTGCCTAACTTTATAGCAAATCTAAACACTAAAACGCCTATTGAAATTATTGAGATTGAAACTGGCGAACACCATAAAACTATTGAAACCTGCGTTGGTGTTTGGAATGCGCTTTCTGAGCTTGGTGCCGACCGAAAAAGTTTGATGATCAATTTAGGTGGTGGTGTGGTAACTGATTTAGGTGGTTTTGTTGCGTGTACCTTTAAGCGAGGCATCAAATACATAAATGTGCCAACGTCTTTATTGGCCATGGTTGATGCGTCAGTTGGTGGAAAAACAGGCGTAGATCTTGGCGTTTTAAAAAACCAAGTTGGCGTAATTCATTCTGGAGAAATGGTAGTAATAGATACCTCATTTTTGGATACACTTCCACAAAATCAACTAAAATCTGGCTTAGCAGAAATGTTAAAACATGGTTTAATTTACAACAGAGTTTACTGGAATCAACTTACTGACTTATCACGCTTATCTTTAAGTGATTTGGACGCTTTAATTTATGAATCGGTTGACATAAAAAATAGAATTGTTACCAAAGATCCTTTTGAAAATGGACTCAGAAAAACGCTCAATTTTGGACATACGTTAGGTCATGCTATTGAATCTTACTTTTTGAGTAACACTAATAAAGAAGCCTTATTACATGGTGAAGCCATTGCTATTGGGATGATTTTAGAGTGTTATATTTCTGCCGAATTATTGGGCTTACCCAAAAATGATTTAGAACATATAAAAAAAGTTATTTTAAACATGTTCAAAAAAGTAGAAATTAAAGCATCAGATTATGAAGCCATTATTGAACTTTTAAAATACGATAAGAAAAATGAACATGGCAATATCAATTTTGTCCTTTTAGAAGCTATCGGAACTCCTAAAACAGATTGCTTGGTACCAAATGACCTGATAATTAAATCATTGGAGTATTACAAAGAAGCGTCTCACTAAATTTAACTTACACTCACAAATAGCGTTCTTTTACCACTTCACAATGGTGGTTTTCGTGTCCTGTAATAATAAAACCAATAGCTCTGGCAGAAATTGGACTATTGCTTGCTGTACCAATTTCAATAAGCATTTCATTGGTAAAAGTTTCAAATAAAGCTAATGTAGCTTGCCTAACGGCTTTATATTC
Source organism: Gelidibacter sp. (assembly GCA_041391965.1). Lineage (GTDB taxonomy): Bacteria > Bacteroidota > Bacteroidia > Flavobacteriales > Flavobacteriaceae > JAWKMZ01. The sequence continues at coordinate 229,442 of JAWKMZ010000003.1, forward strand.
GTTTAAAAGACTTTCTATACTTCTGTCATTGGATTTAGCAGGTAGCACATATTCATTTTCATCAAAACCTGGCAATGGTGTTTTATCTTTTCTGGCAACACGCAAAGCTCTGTAAGCAAAAATGCGTTCTGTATCAATAATATGATGCAAAAGCTCTTTAATAGTCCACTTACCTTCAGCATAACGATACTCTAATTTGTCTTTAGGAATTGATTCAAAAAACGCAACAACACTCTTTGAATTGGCTGACAATCCTTCAGGAATTGCCAACGCATTCGCTTTATCTATATAGGTTTGATAATATGGATTGTATTCACCAACGGTTAAGTCTTTAGCTATCATAATATAAGTTTTTACTGACCTAAAATTACTAAAAAACCCTTTATTAAAATCACAATAAAGGGTTAAATACTATATAAATGTTAAGAAATTTATAGTTCGTTATAATTCGTTAAAAATAGTGTGCATCAAGCGTTTTTTATCATTGATACTCTCTTCTAAAGAAATCATGGTTTCAGTTCTGTAAACGCCTTCAATATCGTCCAACATAAAAATAATGTCTTTAGCATGTGTTGTGTTTTTTGCTCTAATTTTACAAAAAATATTGAATTTGCCTGTTGTAATATGTGCTACTGTTACAAACGGAATATCATTAATGCGTTCCAAAACAAATTTTGTTTGTGATGTGTTTTGCAAAAATATGCCAACATAGGCAATAAACGAATAGCCTAATTTTTTATAATCCAATGTTAATGATGAGCCTTGAATAATGCCAGCTTCTTCCATCTTTTTTACTCTAACATGAACCGTTCCTGCTGAAATCACTAATTTTTTAGCAATGTCTGTAAACGGAATTCGCGTGTTATCAATTAACATATCTAAAATTTGATGATCAATTTCATCTAATTTAAACTTCCCCATTTCAGTAAATTATTAAATTTTATACAAAAATAGAAGATTTGTATTGAAGATAATACATTAAATTTTAGTTTTTTTTCATAATCAATTCAATATTGTCATCATCTATCCAAACGAAAACGATTTCGTTTCCTTCTTCAAGAGGTTCAAAATTTGGATGCGTCACTTTTTTACCTTTAGCGTCAATTTCTTTATGACCAAAAAAAGCGTTTAAATTTCCAATTTTTTCAATTTTTGGAACAAATTCAATCTGTTCATCTTTTAAGATTTCTTGATATTGAATAGCAATATCTTTAATTTCCGCTTGTATTTTGGCATTTCGAATCACAATATCATAAAACAGCTTTTCATTTTGTGGAATTTTAAAATACGTTTTATAGCCATTTCCACTTATTTGTGCACTCGCAATAAAATGAATTGCAAGCAAAATAGATTGAAATATGTAACCCCTTACCTGCTCTCGCTCATAATCGTTAACAAAATGACCCGCTTCAAACAAAACCGTTGGTACGTTTAAGCTTTGAAACGTGTCACCAACACAATTGAGATTAAACGCATCGTCATAAATGCCTACTTGATTTGGAATCTGTTTTTGGAGGTTTTTATTCATTTCTACAATAATCTCCATTGCTTTCTTTCGCGTTTTGGTAATAGTACATTCTGCGTCTTGAGCAGGAGCTAAAAAGGAAACTGTCGCAGAATTATTAGTGTTTCCTGCACTAAAAATTGTGCGCTGGCCATGAAGATTAAAGCAAAAATGAGGTTGAAACGCATCAAAATATTGCCTTAAAACAAGGCTTTCAGGCTGTGTTAAGTCTTGTGCATCTCGATTTAAGTCCATTTGATTGGCATTTAAACGTGTGTAAGCCTTGGCACCATCAGGATTCAACATAGGAATGATAGCAATGGTGCATTGATTTAAAATAGTTTTAATAGATGCGTCATCAAACTCTGCAAAAACGTTTAACATATCAAAAATTGCCTTTGTTGTAGTGCTTTCGTTTCCGTGCATTTGCGACCACATAAAAATCTTGGTTTTACCAGAACCCATTTTGATAGCGTAAATAGATTCTTTTAAAACCGATTGTCCAATCACTTCAATTTCAAAATGCGATGTATGTTTTTTTAGCAAAGGCAAAATGTGTTTACTAAAAATATAGCGATGGTGAAGTTGTTTTTCTTTATAAGTTTTAAACAACTGCTGCAATGTGTGTGAGGTCATTTTAAAAAGTTAATATACAAATGTAAACAATTAGTATTTTACAAATGTAAACAACAAAATCAACTAAATTTGTTTACAACGTTCAACAGTTAGATGCTTGGAGCTAAAAATTTAAACAGGAAAATCTGCTTGTTTATTTGATGTTTTTTATTTGTATTTTAAATTATTAATTTTCAGTAATTTAAAATACTTTATATAAAGTTTAAATTAATATTAAATTTAATATATTATAGTGTTTTGATGATAATATCAATACTATTTTTTACATTTGTAACGTTAATAACAGTTTGCTTTTGTTTACAATGATAAACAGTGATGATTTTTCAAAACGACTACAAAAAGTCATCGATTTTTACGGAGAAACAGCCTCTTCCTTCTCTGAAAAAATTGGTGTACAACGCTCAAGTATTTCGCATATTTTATCTGGACGCAATAAGCCAAGTTTGGATTTTGTTTTAAAAATCTTATCCTTCTATCCTGAAGTTGAACTGTATTGGCTACTAAATGGAAAAGGTCATTTTCCATCTCAAAATAAAGAAACAGAAACAAAACCTTCTTTACCTCCTACAATTACTCATATTACAGACAAAGAAAAATCAACTTCAAACCAAGATATTGAGCGCATTGTCATTTTTTATAAAGATGGTACCTTTAAAAATTTTGTGCCTTAAGCTTTTTTAATTTTAGCCTTAAATCACTTTCTTTTCTTTAATTTTGTATTACAATACTTAATTATGAAATTTCTTGCCTTACTTTTAATACTTACCTTATTTACAGGATGTTACAATCAAGAACGCAATTGTACCGATTTTAAAACTGGTACTTTTGAGTTTAAATACACTACAGATGGTGTCGAAAAAACAGGCCGTTTTGTTAGAACAGATACTTTAAACATTGATTATTACGAAAACAAAATAGATTCTGCTTCTATACGCTGGATAAATGATTGTGAGTTTGTCCAAAAAACATTGCATCCAAAAAATATGCAGGAGGAAAAACCTATCCATATGAAAATTTTGAGTACTACTCCAAATTCTTATACTTTTGAGTACAGTTTGGTCATTAATGGCTCTAATCAAAAAAGACGGGTTGTAAAAGGTGTTGCAAAAAAAATAGATTAGTTATGCTCGACTTTTTGTTTACAAGTGATGCCATTATGGCATTGTTAACCTTGACCTTCTTAGAAATCATTTTAGGTATAGATAATATTGTTTTTATATCGATTGCAGCCAATAAACTTCCTGAAGACAAACGCAGTAAAGCTACCAATATTGGTTTGTTGTTAGCTATGGTACAACGTATTATTTTGCTGTTTTTTGTATCTTTTTTAATTGGCTTAAAAGAGCCCTTTTATACGATTGATTGGGTTTGGTTGCATACATCGATTAGCTGGCAAGCCCTTATTTTACTTGGTGGAGGCGTTTTTTTAATTTACAAAAGCACTTCAGAAATTCACGAAAAGGTAGAGTTGCCAAAGCATGATGAAAAAGAATTAAAAAGCAAAAAAATAAAATCACTATCGCAGGCTATTACTCAAATTTTACTTATTGATTTTATTTTCTCTATCGATTCAATTCTAACAGCAGTTGGTATGACTAATGGATTGCATGAAAACCATAACTATAATCTAATGTTGATGATTATTGCTGTAATTATTTCTATAGGAATTATGATACGTTTTGCTAACCCAATCCGGAAATTTATTGACACACATCCAAGCATGCAATTGTTAGGTTTGGCTTTTTTAATTTTAATAGGTTTTATGCTAATTACGGAAGCCGCTCATCTATCTCACACAAAATTACTTGGTAACGAGGTTGGTGCTATACCAAAAGGTTACTTGTATTTTGCGATTGCGTTTTCGCTATTTGTAGAGTTTTTGAATGTGAGAATCAATAAGAAAACAAAAAAGGACTCTAATTAGAGTCCTTTTGTTTCTCTATTTTAATTGAATTAGAAGAGTTTAATCTGTCCTTTTTCGTCTAAAAAATCGTTATCATCGCTATCAGAATCTTTTGTTGTTGATGCTGTTGTGTTATTGTTTTCTTTTTTTGAAGTTTCGTTGTTTTCTACATCTAATTCTTCTTCATCAATTACTTCTATGTCGTCAGCAGGCATATCTTGAGGTGCTTCATATGGCAAAGAATCTAAAAGATTGATTTGTTTTACTTTTTCTGTAGTTAATTGATTGCCAAGTGCTTTTATGCCTTTAATAGCAATAAATTCTTCCAAATTTACTTCTAAGTTTTCTTTTGGATCTTTACCTCTTTCTTTGCCAAAAACAACTTCAGCCATTGGCTTCCAATCTGTTGAAACTATTTCTAATTGCGATTTTTCGTGTTCTGAAATAAAAATTTCTTCTTTATTTTCATTTTCAATCAAAAAGCGTTTCACAAAATAGCGGTCTTTTTCGCCATCATAATAAATAGCAGAAATTGGTTTTTTAGGAATCCATTTTTCAAGCACAATCATATCGTCTTCAAAATGTGTCGTCAGTTCTGGCAAAATTGTTTTAATAATACCAGATTGTGTAATGATGAGCAAACGGTCTTCACCTCTAAATTCGCCAATCAACTCGCCTCTTCCATCTACATTTAAACGCTGAACGGCATCATCAAACCATATTTTACGCGGTTTTAAGGTGGATAAGCCTTTTTCTTTTAGCTCTACTTTTTTAATAGCATGCTTGGTCACTAAGTTCCCTTTTGAGTTTCGGCCTTTAATAAGAATATCTGCAAAATCTAAATCCCATTTTAGTTTTTTAATACTTCCAACTTGTCTTAAAAGAATGGTAACCACTTCCGCTTCACCATTTGGATTGGATGAAAAATACCAAACTGAAGAATTTTTGCTTCCATTGGTTAAATCGTATTCTTTATCACGCGTTACTCCTGTTACCGAAAAACGTTTAACATAAGAGGCTCCTTTGGCTCCATCACGATAAATCATATTGTAAATAGTGCGTTTGTCTTTTTTATTGAAAACTTCAACATTGATAATGTCTTTGCCTACAAAGGTTTTAGCGTCTACTTTGGTAACCATCATTTTGCCATCTTTGGTAAACACAATAATGTCGTCAATATCACTACAATCGCAGACGTATTCGTCTTTTTTGAGTGAGGTTCCTACAAAACCTTCTTCTCTATTGACATAGAGTTTTGTGTTTCTAATAGCCACTTTGGTAGCATCTACATCATCAAAAATTCGGATTTCGGTTTGACGCTCTCTGCCTTTGCCATACTCTGTTTTTAAGCGATTGAAGTAGGCAATTGCATAATCAATTAAGTGTGCTAAATCATATTTTACCTGAGCAATTTGATCTTCTAAAGCATCAATTTTTTGCTGTGCTTTATCAATATCAAATTTTGAAATGCGTTTGATACGTATTTCTGTTAAACGCACAATATCTTCTTCTGTAATGGCACGTTTGAGATGTTTGATATGTGGTTGTAATCCTTTATCAATAGCTGCAATAACACCTTCCCAAGTGGCTTCTTCTTCAATATCACGATAGATACGTTTTTCAATAAAAATACGTTCTAAAGATGCAAAATGCCATTGCTCCTCAAGTTCGTCGAGTTTGATTTCGAGATTACTTTTTAAGAGCTGAACAGTATTATCGGTTGAACGACGCAACATTTCAGAAACACCAATAAACAGTGGTTTGTTATCTTCAATGACGCAACCTAATGGTGAAATAGAATTTTCGCAATTGGTAAAAGCATATAAGGCGTCAATGGTTTTATCTGGTGAAATACCTGAAGGTAAATGAATTAGGATTTCAACTTCAGCAGCTGTGTTGTCTTCTATTTTTTTGATTTTGATTTTGCCTTTATCATTGGCTTTTAAAATAGAATCAATTAATGACGAGGTATTGGCTCCATAAGGTATTTCATTAATAATTAAGGTGCTTTTATCGAGTTGCGATATTTTGGCACGTACTCTAATTTTTCCACCGCGTAAACCATCTTTATAATCGGTAACATCAATAATACCACCTGTGGGAAAATCGGGAAAGAGTGTAAATTTCTTTCCTTTTAAGTGTTTGATAGAGGCTTCAATAAGTTCTATAAAGTTATGAGGCAAAATTTTAGTTGATAAACCAACAGCTATACCTTCTGCTCCTTGTGCCAACAGCAACGGAAACATGACAGGAAGATTGACTGGTTCTTTACGACGACCATCATAAGAGGCTTGCCACTCTGTAATTTTTGGATTATAGACAACATCTAAAGCAAATTTAGACAAACGCGCTTCAATGTAACGTGGTGCAGCTGCACTATCGCCTGTTAGGATGTTTCCCCAGTTTCCTTGGGTATCAATTAATAAATCTTTTTGACCAATTTGTACCATGGCATCACCAATGCTGGCATCACCATGTGGATGGTATTGCATGGTATGACCTACAATATTTGCCACTTTGTTGTAACGACCATCATCTAAATCTTTCATAGATTGCATAATGCGTCGTTGCACAGGTTTAAAACCATCTTCAATAGCAGGTACTGCACGTTCTAAAATAACATACGAGGCATAATCCAAAAACCAGTCTTTAAACATACCACTAACTCTGGTAATGGTTTCATTACTGGATATTTCGTGCTTGTTTTCGTCTTCGTTATGTAAATTTTCTGTATCCAAACTCATTAAAACTATTGATTTATTTTGATGTTACTTTTTACCATTTTACTTAAGGACTGGCGAATGTATCTTCTTTTTTTGTGTGTCACTAAGGTAATATTAAAGGTTTCTTTCTTTTTATTTCCTTTTGAGCTTTTAAGATAGAGTGTCAAGCTTTTATAAATGATGTAATTTTTAAATTTAAAAGCGATAAGTTGTTCTTTTTCAAATTCGAGTTTATGCTCTCTGTAATTAAAATGATCGGCTAACATCAATCCACTATTAAGGATGACCACTTTAACACCATCACTGTCATATTCAAAATATTTTGAAATGCGGTGTACAATGAGAAATAAGGTGATAAAACCAAACACGATGATAAAAAACGTTAATGTTGGGTTTGGTGTTAAATGTTTAAAAGCACTAAAAACGGTTGCTAAGAGGATAGCAAGCACTATCAGAATAAAATAGACTGATACAATTAAGCTTTTTACTTTTGCATTATTAGTTCTCATTGATTTCTTCTACAATATCTAATTCAACTTTAAGGTTGTCAATGATAAACTCTTGTCTGTCTGGTGTGTTTTTGCCCATGTAAAATTCTAAAAGCGATTCAATAGTGGTTTCTTTATCGAGCATGACAGGGTCTAAACGGATATCGTCGCCAATAAAATGTACAAATTCGTCAGGTGAGATTTCTCCAAGTCCTTTAAATCGGGTAATTTCTGGCTTTGGTTTGAGTTTTTCAATGGCATCACGACGTTCTTGTTCGGAATAGCAATAGATGGTTTCTTTTTTGTTTCTTACTCTAAATAAAGGTGTTTGCAAGATATATAAGTGGCCTTCTTTAATGAGTTCTGGAAAGAATTGAAGGAAAAAAGTAATTAATAACAGACGAATGTGCATTCCATCTACATCAGCATCTGTTGCAATAACAATGTTGTTGTAACGCAAATCTTCAATAGATTCTTCAATGTTTAATGCGGCTTGTAATAGGTTGAATTCTTCGTTTTCGTACACAATCTTTTTACTCATTCCGTAGGAATTTAAAGGCTTGCCACGTAAACTAAAGACTGCTTGTGTGTTGACATCTCTTGATTTTGTGATACTTCCAGAGGCAGAATCACCTTCGGTGATGAACAAGGTGGTTTCTAAGCGTCTGTCGTGTTTTAAATCGCCAAGATGTGCACGACAATCTCTTAGTTTTTTATTGTGAAGATTGGCTTTTTTGGCTCTGTCTTTAGCAAGTTTTCGAATGCCTGACAATTCTTTACGTTCTCTTTCAGCCTGAAGGATTTTGCGTTGAATTTTATCGGCAGTTTCTGGGTTTTTGTGTAGATAGTTATCTAGATGTGTTTTAAGAAAGTCATTAACATAGGTTCTAACGGTTGGCAAATCGCCTCCCATATCGGTAGAACCGAGTTTTGTTTTGGTTTGACTTTCAAAAACAGGTTCCATCACTTTTAAGGCTACAGCAGATACTATGGATTTTCGGACATCAGAGGCTTCATAATTTTTACCATAAAACTCTCTGATGGTTTTAACTAAGGCTTCTCTAAAAGCTGCTAAGTGTGTTCCGCCTTGTGTAGTGTTTTGTCCATTGACAAAGGAATGGTACTCTTCACTGTATTGTGTTTTGCTGTGTGTAATGGCTACTTCTATATCTTCGCCTTTAAGGTGAATGATTGGATATGCTAAATCTGACTCGTTGCTGTTTTCTTGCAGTAAATCTTTTAAACCGTTTTCACTGTAATATTTTTCGCCATTAAAAACAATGGTTAGTCCTGTGTTGAGATACACATAGTTTTTGAGCATTTTTTGAACATACTCATTACGGTATTTATAGTTTTTAAAGATGGCTTCATCAGGAATGAAAGATACTTTTGTGCCTTTACGCCGTGAGGTATCATCTAATAATTCTTGATTGATAAGATTGCCTTTTTCAAATTCTGCAGAAGCAGATTTATTATCGCGTGTGGACTCTACTCTAAAGAATGATGATAAGGCGTTGACGGCTTTGGTACCAACACCATTTAACCCTACCGATTTTTTAAAGGCTTTGGAATCATACTTTCCGCCTGTGTTCATTTTAGAAACGACGTCCACCACTTTGCCAAGTGGAATGCCACGACCAAAGTCTCGGACGATGACTTTACTACCTTGGATAGAAATTTCGATGGTTTTTCCGGCTCCCATGACATACTCGTCAATGGAGTTATCTAAAACTTCTTTTAAAAGAATGTAAATTCCATCATCTGGCGATGAACCATCACCAAGTTTACCAATATACATTCCGGGACGCATACGAATATGTTCTTTCCAATCGAGGGAACGTATATTATCTTCGGTATAGTTGGTTTCTTGAGACATAAAAGCAAAAAAATTAGATAGGACGCTAATATAACATTTCGGTGTAAAACATAAAACCCTTGTGTGGTAAAGTAATTAACAATTGGTTGTTGGTAGGTGATATGTTTTAGGCGTATGCTGTAGATAGTGGTTGGTGATTGAATTTGTGGGGTTTTTGGTGTGTATTTGGTCGATGTTTTTAGGTTTTATAGGGGGTTCAAGGATTTTTTGGAGGTGCATTTTCCAACTCCTTAGGTGTATTTTCTAACTCCTTAGGTGTATTTTCTAACTCCTTAGGTGTATTTTCTAACTCTTTAGGTGTATTTTCTAACTCCTTAGGTGTATTTTCTAACTCTTTAGGTGTATTTTCTAACTCTTTAGGTGTATTTTCTAACTCTTTAGGTGTATTTTCTAACTCCTTAGGTGTATTTTCTAACTCTTTAGGTGTGTTTTCTAACTCCTTAGGTGTGTTATCTGACTTTGGGGATGGGGTTGTGTGGCTTTTAAATGTGCTTACCAATAGTATTGGCGATTACTCCAAATACTTTTTCAAAATTTTTTCCTTCTGCTTTGGAATGTCTGCAATTTGCTTTTCCAACTCAGCTATTTTGGTTTCAATTTTTTCTATTGCGACAACCATCTTTTTTTGTTCGGAGATTGGAGGTAAAGGTATTTTAATTGAAGATAACAGTGATTGATTCAAACTTTTAATATTTGAACCCTTACTATCTTTCATTAAGCCATTTCGAACTATGTCAGTTTTTAGATAGTGACAAAGGAATTTAGAATCAATATCCTTAGAATTTACTCTTAGCCTGATTGTAAATCCAGAAAATGAAGTTTTATCCTTTAATTCATTAATGAATAAAAATCTTCCGACTAATCTTGCTGAACCATTAGAACGAACAACTAAAATGTCTTTCGGTTTAAGCTCGTAATCTTGACTTAAAGCACCTTCGATTTGAATTTTTTCCAGTTTATCAGGATTTGGGGAAAAATCCTCTTTGAAATCTCCTACTCCCACAATTGTTATTACCTCGCCTAAACTTTGTCTGCTATAATTTAAACCATTTTTAAAACTTACAATATCACCAAGCAAGATAGATTCATATTTTAATGCAATAAAATTTGAAACAATTTCAATTTTGAGTTTCTCAACCTCTTCAACTGCTTTTTGCTCCTGTTTTTCCAATGCTTCAATTTCAGAAACTACTTTTTTCTGAATGTCGAGAGGAGGAAGAGGGATTTTAATGTTTCTAAAATCAGTTTTTTGAAGGTGTTTTAACCCAACTCCTGCGAAATAATGATTATTAATTATATGAATAATACTCTCTAAAACATAAAATAAGTATTTTGTTTTTAGGTTTGTATTGTCTTTGCTTCTAATAGCATAAGTATCAGTTGAGTATGATGCTTTTCCATTATAATATTTCACAACAGCATTTCCTCCCGTAGATAAATATATATTTTCATTTTCTACAAGAAACTCTGAATATGTCAGAACACTTTCGCCACTTGTGAAAAATAAATAATCTTCACTTTTAGAATCTTTTGCAGTACCTACTTTGATTTTGGATTTAGGTTGTTCAAAAATTAAATCACCTATATTTAGACTATCCCACTTACTCTCAATTTTTACTTTTTTTTTAGCTGATAGCGAAATGTTTTTTTCAAAGTCCACTCGGTCAAAAGTGAACATATCTACCAAGTTATGATAGCTTACATTTTGTTGTAAATTTTCAGGCAGTTCTATGTCATACTCACCCAAGAATGCTTTGTAAATATAAAAGCTTGCTTTTTTGGAGTTGGTAAAGCTGTCGGCATCATATAACTGAGTACACTCGTCTATGTTTTTACTTCGTTGTATAGCGTGTATGCCTTCACTACCTCTACGGTTACTAAATTCATAGCCTAAAAAACGCTTTTCTTCGTTCTTTTCGCCTGTTTTTACTAACACCAACTTTTGAGGATAAGCCAAAATAAAATAAAGTATTTTATCTTGTTCAAGGGCTAAAATGTTAGTCCAAAGTTCTTGTTCGTTTTTGGCTTTAATTTTCTTGGTATATTCTTTATAAATTTCGTGTTGCTCTACGTTCTTGTTAGGTGATTTCTGCAAGAGTGTTTTATAATCTTCAAATGAAATGTTATCCCAAACGTAAGCAACGTATTTTGCAAATGGTTTTTCAATGCCGTTTATGGTTACATCTTGCATGGATGCAAAACATTTTTTGATAGCTTCTTCTACATTGTAAGCATCTGCATTATTTCTGCGTCTTAGGAACAAGGTAACGGTATTCGTTCCGGTTGCCATAAAGGTATTAGAGCCTAATTCGGCAATTCCGAGAATTTCAAAATGTTTTAAAAGTATTTCTCTTGTCTGTGTGTAAATGCCTGTATTACTCAAAATACTACTTGGCAGGATTACACCCGCCACTCCGCCATCTTTAAGTAGTTGTTTGGTGCGTTCAATAAATAAACATTCTATTTCGGAGCTTTGGTCGGTCAGTCGGTTGTAAAGGTCAAAACCTACTTTTGCTTTTTCTTCATCCATCAACCCTTTAAAAGCGGAAACCGAATAAGGTGGATTTGAAATGATGACATCAAATTGCTTGTTGTCTTGCGGATAGGTTTTGTCGGTTTCTTTCAACAAATCCTTAAATTCTTTAGAAGTGGCAAAATCTCCCAAACCGTCTCCATGAATTACTTTTGCCAAACCGTCTCCGTGTAGGTAGCAACTTACTTTGGCGGTTTTTACCAAGCGATAATCTTTTTCTACTCCGTAAACATATTTTTCCGCCCAGTCAAATTGAACCGTTTGAAAACCTTGGATTTGCTTTTTTGTTTCCGGCTTGTAGTCTGCCAATACCAAATTATCTAAATATTGTTGAACAACTTCCATTGATTCCGTTAAAAAATGACCACTTCCAGCGGCATAATCAATGATGGTTGGCAACAAGTCATTTTTATTTCCTTGCTCAATTTTTTGAGCGGTAATTTCTTGAAGTGGCAGACTCTTAATGATGAAACGAGCGATAGGAACAGGGGTAAAAAACTGTCCTGATTCTTGTTTTAAGCCTGTAGTTAAGAGTAGTTCAAAGAAATCACTTAGAAATTGCTGACGATAATTGTATCGCAATTGATATTCTTGTAGCAGTTGAACAACTTCTTTAACCACTTTAGCATTTTCTTCAAAAGAATCATCGTCAAATACTTCTTTAATGGCAAACTCGTTGTTCTTTTTTAGTCTAATTTCAGTAAGAATTTGCTTGAATTCTTCTTGATATTTTGCATCAATAGAGGCAAATCGTTTATCCAGTTGTTCATCACTTACATCGGTTACGTTTTTTTCTAACAGCTCTCGCATTCCTTTCCCATAAAGGTCTGTCAGTCTTTTTTGAAAGGAAACATGGTTGTCTTTGCCTTCAAGCCATTGAAATTCTAATTCATCGTCATCATCTTTAGAATATTCGTCAACAATTTTGCACAGGAAGAGCGTAAATATTTTGTTGAAAGCGTTGGGTTTGTCAGAAACAACATTGTGTCTTAGTATTTCTAAGAAACGATTAAAAATAAAACTACTGTCTTCTTGTTTTAAAACCTTTAAATCATTTTTGGTCAGTGCTTTACTTTGAAACTCATAAGGCGTTACCCAACTATCGAAAATACCATTGGTTTTAGGTAGTTTGTTCCAACGCTCAAAGAAATCTTTTACATTTCCTGCTTGTCGGTAATCGTCTTCAATTTTTACAATGATATTTTTAAACTCAATGTCGTTTGCTTGAAGTTGTGAAGCGTAAAGCATTAAAATATCAGCATCTTTATCTTGTTGGAAGTATGTAAAAAGTTGACCACCGTTCTTTTCTAAATTTTTAAATTCTTTGTCAAATTCTGCTCCCCAAGTTTTACATTCAATCATTAGGTAAGCCGAGCCATCATCACGAGTTACCAAAATATCCAATCGTCCACTTGTGCCATGTCCTGTTCTCCACGTTTTTTCTAAAACTATGTTTTGAGGTGGATAGCCCTTTTCTAAAAGTCTGTCAACGCATTCAAGTACCACCCAATTTTCAGCCTGAGAAAAATTTTGAGTTGTTTTACTTTCACCTTTTATTTTGTTGCCGAAATTGAAAGTTGAGTTTTCAAAATCGATTTCAATGGCGTAATCATTGTATTTTTTGTGAAAAATTCCCGAAGTATTTTCTTTAGGTACAAATCCTAATGTCTGTATGTAGTCTTTGTAGTTCATTAGAATTTAATTTTTACTTGTTTCACATTTTTATTTCTCAGATATTTTGACTGACTTTCAGCTACCGTGAAAACAGCATCTGAGCATTCGTATTTATGAGCTTCTTCAACCAATTTATCAGCAACATATAGGTCTTTTAACTTCAAGTAATCTATTTCTAAAAATTTGGCAAGTGCTTCTAAACTGGCAAAGGGGAATTTTTTCTTTCCTGTTTCAATTTTAGAAATCTCGGTCATTATGATGCCGAAAGGTTGTCCAAATTCACTCTGATTTAATCCTCTTTTTTTTCTTTCAGTTCTCAAAAACTCTCTAAAAATTGCCATTTTAGGTACTTGCTAAATTGTTACTTGCCACTATATGGCAAATATAGTCAAGTTTTCTAGTTCTTCAAATTTAATTGTCGTAAAGTGGAATAGTAAAAATAGTACTTTAGTATTTAGGAATTGTGCTTTTATAGGGAAGTACTGTGCTTCGTATCTATATAGCTATCGGGATTCTCGCAATGACCTTCGACTATGCTTAGGGTAGGGAATAAAAAAACCATGAACTCTTTTGAATTCATGGCTTTAGGGTTATTAAAAAATTGTGTGCTTAAGTGCTTCGACTAGCTCAGCATGACACATAGCTCAGGATAGGCTTAATCGTAAATACGTACAAATGTTAAAGCGCTTATTTGTTTGTACTCTGGGCTTGTGGCACCAAAGATTGCTTTGACAGCACGTTTGACAGCGGCATAGATGTCTATATAGCCTGTGCCCTCTTGATTGAAGAACTTGTTGCGTTCTACTATGGAGGTACTCCATTCGGCTTTGGATGTGCCTTCATTGCTGTTGCTTGCTACCATGGCATTTATTTTGACCGTTAAGGCTGCCGTAGTAAGCTCTGGAATGTTAGGCTTATACTCTGGTGTGCTGTTGAGCACTCCTACTAAACCTGATAGGTGTTGTATTTGCTCTGCAAAAGTAGTATGCGAAGCACTGATATGCTTATCATCGGCAGTTTCGGGCGTAATTTTAATGATACGCGCTCCTTGTATGTTTTTTACAAAGTGTTTTGCGGTTTTTACTACGCTTTTTGGTGCGCCAGAAGCTATAAGCTCGTTGAGGATACGTGTTGCCAATGTTTTGATATTGCTGTACACGTTACGTCGTTGAATTTTCTCATTGCTATTGGTTTGTTTGTTATCTCTAACGGTACCAATATAGGTATGTGCTTGTAGGTTTAACGCCTGTAGTGCTGTTATAAAAATAGCTTCTCTATTAGGGTTATACTTATCGCCATAACTCATGAGATAGTTAACGATTAGCTCTCCATTACGAATGTTTTTGGTAATATTGGATTCGTAATAGCGACCTGAAGGTTTTACCTTAAGGTTTTGGGGTTGGACTTGTTGAGGGCTTTCCTCTACTAAAGTGCTTTTTGCCAGCGATATGTTGTGCTTGGCAAGTAGGTTGGCAGGCATTTCTGCAGACCTTTTGATTAGTTCTTCTGCGGCTTGCGGATGGGAACCGTTGAGCATTTTTGTTCTCATAATCATAAGAATTGATTTAGGGCTTTCGTTATTTTGTCTGCTTGCACCACCCAACCAGCCATTTAAAAGTGGTACAAGGGCATCTTTGTTACGGAATGGCAAATATTTTGCAATCCGAGATGTTTCGGTAAAAAAGGGTTGTTGTGAAAAAACTAACTTCGAAGTGTTTTGTGGTAGCTACTTTACTTGTTGTTAGGCTATTAAGTTACCACTTAACACCACGAATGTAGAAAATGGTTTTGATATTTCCAAATTTATTTTCGATTAAGTGTATGATTTGTTCGACGAATGGTTATGGTGTAGCGTGGGGTGTTGAGGTGTGCGGCTGTTTTGATGCGATTGCTTGGTTGTGCCCCCTCACAATGACAACAGAACTGGGGATTGTGATGATGCTTGTTTGTGGCGTAGATTAACAAGGGTTGGTATGTGGGTTTGTTTTTTACCGCAGTAGTTTGTTGTGTGTAGTTTATTTAAATATTTTGCCCGAATGTTAATAGATTATTGTCAGGGTCAAGAACAGAAAACTCTTTTTGTCCCCAAGATTTAATTTCCAATTTTCCATTTGGATGAATTTCAGTCTGTTTTTCTAATAATGATTTATAAAATTTGTCAATATTATCAGTCCGAATGTAAACTTGCCCATAATTTTCTTTCGGGTTGAGTTCTTTAAATTCAAAGAAATGGATTTGGATTTGGTCTTTTTTTACCATCAGATAACCGTCAAAATTGGCACTCCCAAATTCCTTAAAACCTAATTGGTTTGTGTAAAATTCTCGAGTCACTTTTTTGTCACGCATTGGTAATTTTGGATTGATGTCTGTTAGCATACTATTTTAGGTTTTTATTCTAATTGTTAATTGATAGTGTAATTAAAATACCGATTACGACGTGTATGATTTTTGACAATGAGTTTACATGCTCGCATACTTACAAAGATGCAAAACATTTTTATTTTTTTGTCCTAATCGGCCAGTCTTTAAAATGAGAATTTAGATTGATTGAGATTTTATTTTTTTCGATTCCGATTAGTTCTATTTTCTGGCAATTTTCTGGCGTTAATATTATTCTTTTTTTTAATCGATTAGATAGTTGGGTTAGAAATTCCATTAACTCTTTATGGTCATTAATTTCATTGAATTCATTTGGGTCGATATCGCATTCTATTTCGTTTTCATCGAAGAAATGCGTATTTATTTGAATATTGCCTAAAAAA
Source organism: Gelidibacter sp. (assembly GCA_041391965.1). Lineage (GTDB taxonomy): Bacteria > Bacteroidota > Bacteroidia > Flavobacteriales > Flavobacteriaceae > JAWKMZ01. The sequence continues at coordinate 245,541 of JAWKMZ010000003.1, forward strand.
ATATTTGCGGTATTATTACAGTCAATTTTATTATCCCAAAATTGAATTATTCGATCAAATTTGATTTTTGTTTCCGTTTTTTGAGTAATCTCATCAAACCAATTTATTCTAAAATTTTCATTTATAAAGTCAACAAAAACTTTCCAATCGTTTCTGTTTGTACCTATAACATAAATATCTCGTAATGAACCATCACGTAGATAAATATCTTTATTTAATTCTTTCCAATTCAGTTTCGCGAATGTTTTACAACGGTTTTGTGTATGTTTTTTTTGCGTGGTTAAGCACCTAATTTAGTAAATACAAACTAAATTTACCTGATAAATTTATTATAATATTCAATTAATTTTTCAGTTGTTCCATAGTACCCATTTGGGGTTCACCATTTACTTTGCATTAGAGGATGGACCTCATTAAACCCTTGTAAGTTTTTGATGTACTGTAATGATATAGCCTATTGGCTAATGGATAGCCTGTTGGTTAAATTGGAAATTAACCAAGTGCCATTATCTTTTATTAAACTTGCAAATTTCTGTGTTTTTTCATAGCTGTAATCGTCTGTTTGTATCGATAATTCTTCGGCGTGTGCAATTAAACCAAAATGAGGAACAAAAAAATCTTTGGCTGGTTTCCCTTCGAAAGTGACTGGAATATGCCCTATTACTTTCATACTTTGTTTTTGGGCTTCCTCTATAATCACTTTAAAGGGTTCTTCATTTAACCAAGTATGTACCTTGATAAATTTATAGCCTTGTTTCTTTGGCAAAACGTACTGCATTTATTCCATTAGATGGGTTTTTAGCCATAGGAATGGATTCCTTTACACCAATAATTACAGAATTTTTAGGGGTTGATTTATCAATTGATTTGTAATAGCGTGGATTTTGGTTTCTTTTATTATTACTGTGCCATTTTTAATGACTTATTTTTTTGGGTGATTGGAATGACATTCACATTCTTTATAGCATAAGTAACACTCTCTTTTTGATTGTTTTTTTAATTTGAATTGTTTTGTGCCAAATTATCATGCTGATTGCCAAATATAAATACTAATAATCTAACTATAAGTTATATATTTGAGTGTTACGAATCGCTAAAAGGTGAAAATTATTATATTGTTTTAAATAAGCTGGAAACCAAATTAAAAACTAAACAATGAAAACCAAATTTCTTATTTTAAGCTATTTGCTCAGCAGCAGTTTAAGCTTTGCGCAATGCCCGCCAAGTGGACATTTTTATCTTTCTAACTCTCTTACCATTGAACAAAGTTGCAGCAATGTAAGTACAGACATTATTGATGTTATTGGTTCTGGTTTTTTATATTTTAAGCCCAATTATACCTTTAATAATAATGGTGTCGTACGTGTATATGACACAGGGAAAATTAGTATGGATAATACTTTTTATAATGCTGGCAGATTAGAGGTTTTTACTAATAACACAGGGGTTTCCGGAAGCAGTGATATTGCTATTGTAAGTACACAATTTAATAATGCGCCTAATGGCTTGCTCAATAATAATGGCTACATATATTCAGGTAACAGTACCATCAATAATGAGGGTGTAGTAAACAACCACTCAACTATTGTTTTTTTTGAACAGAATCAAATTGTGAACAATAAAAGTGGTGCTCACTTTAATAATCTTACCCCAATTCCTGCTGCTTTAGGTAGCGTAAATTACTATGGCCCTTTCCATAACTTTGCAGGAGCAGCATTATACAATGCCATAGATGCGAAATTTCAAGCTGCCCAATTTATAAATGAAGGTGTTGCAGACAATTACGGAATTTTTGAAGTCTATAAACCTAATAATTCTGTAAATGCTGGCACCTTTAATAATCTTGCAGACGGCAGTTTCATGCTTAGACATAGTGTAACTTACAGTGGCAGCATCTTAAATAATACAGGCATTTTTAACAATGACGGTAATTTTACTACGGAGTCATTTACAAAATTTATAAACAATGGCACTTTTAACAGAACCCAGCCTGGTGGAAAAACACTTGTAAATACGGGTACATTTATTAATAATAATACCTTGTATGACGCTGATGGTAGCAGCACTACCAACAATGGTGTTTGGGGCGGAAACAGCATCTTTCATGAAGGAAGCTTCATTAATGCAGGCACACTTAACCCTGGTGATGACGGGATAGGAACTTACCATTTTAACAACGCTTATACCCACCAAAATACAGCAAATGCTAATTTTGAAATAGGCGGTAGCACTAACTATGACAGAGTAACGGCTGGTGCGGCAATTAACTTAAACGGTGGCACTTTAAACATTAATTTTGTGAACGGCTACGCTCCAACTACCGATGAGGACTACAGCATAATGACGGCAGCCAGCGGTGTGAGCGGTACGTTTACTACCGTAAATTTCCCTGCCGATTATCAAGATCATATGAAAGTGACTTATCTGCCAAATGCCGTAGTGGTTAATTATTCTACCACCACACTTTCCACAAATGATGTGGATATGGTAAAAAATGAATTTCAATTATTTCCAAATCCTGCAAGCAAATCATTTCAGTTAAAAACGCCTACTGGTTTTAAATTTAGAAGCCTAAAAATAGTGGCTGTAAACGGAAAAATCTTAAAACAATTTAGCAGTACCCAAAATTCTTATAATATCTCTAATTTAGCTAAAGGCGTTTATTTTGTGCTCATAGAAGGTAGTGCTTCACAAAAATTAAAATTGATTAAACATTGAATTTATGCCACCTCTTCGTTTAGGACAACAAAAGTTTTACTAATAACTTACTCAACGTTTTCCTTGATAGAAAATGTACTTGTTAATTAATTTTTAAAACTCGGCTTAATTATTTTCATATATCCTAAAATGGTTTTTCTCTTTCTATTATTTCATAATTTTTTTCCGGATACCGAATTCTTGTTCTACCATTTATAGGTAGCCACCCAATTATAGAAAGAGCTATCTATATGATTGCGGACTTGATTTACCATCCGAAAGCGACAATTTTATTATTTTCATTGAACTGTAGGTCAAAACATGGGGTTAAATCAACAATTTTTCCATCTTTGGATTCAAGTATTATGTCATAGCTTAAATCGCCATACTCCAAAATGTGTTTTAATTTGTAGCCTAAAAACTCCTTTTGCATGTCCTTGATCCACATTTTAAATCTTCGTTCTCTTTCTTTATTAGCAACGTGTGTGTTGATGAAATCATTAACGTTTGCATCATTTGTCAAAATTAATTCTACAAACTGATGGATGATTTTAAGTTGTTTATTTGTAACATCGGTACTGCCGTGTTTTATACTTTTCATTTTGGGTACAACAGGTGTGTAATCTTCCTTAAAAAGTAATTGTTCTATTTCCCATGCTACCATTTGGGTATCGTATCTTAATTCGTTGGTCATATATATAATTACGGTATCTTCGTCTGGCAATTGAATAAAATCGGCGTAAAAAACACCATTAGAACCGTTGTGTGCTATAATTTTTGTATTCCTATCACTATTCATTATGGTCCATCCATAGGCATAGTGTGAATTGCCTGATTCATTTTCTTTTACGTGTGGAAAAGTGAGTTGCTCAAACGATTTTTTAGAAATTATTTTGTTTTCTTTTAATGCTTTATACCATTTGTACAAATCAGAAGGGTTGGAAAGTAAACCGCCATTTCCTTTTAAATGCCACGAAATTTGATTTGAATCTGCCTGCCATTTCATAAGGTGCGTTCCCCAATCTTCACCACATTTATAGCCGTGAGCTATTTGGGTGGTGTCCCATTTTGGAAAAAGATAACCCGTATGTTGCATCCCTGCTTTTTGAAACAGATGTTCTTGCAAATAGGTCTCATAATCGGTTTGGGCAACTTTTTCAATAATCATTGCCAAAAGACTATAACCTACGTTGGAATAACTAAATTGTTTTCCTGGTTCAAAATCTAATGGTGACTTGTAAACTTCATTCAAAAATGTCTCTTTTGAGATGGGAACGAAATCTACGCCGTAACCCAAATTTCCGACTATTCCTGAAGTGTGTGTCAGTAATTGATGAATAGTAATGTTTTGTTTGTCTTTCGGCACGTTTTCAAAAAATTTGTAAATGGAATCATGTACCGACAATTTACCTTCTTCTTGTAGTTTTAGAATAGCGGTTGCTGTAAACTGTTTTGTTAATGAGCCTATTGTAAAAATGGTTTCTTTAGTTATTGGAAGATTTTCAGTTTTATTTCTTAGTCCAACACCATCAGAATAAAGTATATCTCCATCTTTGGCGACTAATATACTTGCAGAAAGACCATTTTTATTGCACTCAACCATATAAGATTCAAGTCTGCTTTCCAAAGCAGTTTCTGCTCCTATTGGGTTAGTTGTGCTTTTACACGAGACGCAAAGTGTTAAAATTATTATTATAATTGAAATATAATGTTTCATTGTTTTTATATGGTTTATTTAATGATTTGATTGATGGTTTGTGGTGAGAAATATGTGAGAATACCTCTTTGCACTTTGTAAATGTGTTTGAAGCAATTAGCCTTTAAGTGAATTATACTTTGTTGTGTGCATTTTTGCGTTTCACTATTTTAACAATACGATTGTATAGGATTTCTGCTAAATTCCAGTTGTATCCATCAAAGTTGGTTGTATTATTAAATTGAATAATCACTGTATCGATGTCTTTGTGATATTCGGCAATGCTTTGATAACCTACAAGCAAGCCTGTATGTTTGTAAACATAGATAGAGGAATAGATTTCTTGTTCGCCTTCTTTAAATACAGTTCCTTCATTTAATGCTCTTAAGAATTTACCTACATCTTCAGCAGTTGCAAGCATTAAGCCTGTGTTGTCATACTTAAAATCTTTATCAACGCCTACATAATAGCCACTCATCACCTGGTCTATATTGACTTCATCAAGTGAACAGAAGGTATTTTTTAATCCAAGTGGTATCAATAGTTCTTCTTTGATGTATTGCTTATGGCTATAACCTAATGTTTTATCAATGAGGTCTTCAATCAACATATAATTGGTATTTGAATAGCCATAATCTTCATCTGGTTTGAAATCGGCTGGTAAATCGAGTGCGTATTTTAGTGTTTCTTGCCTATTTGTCGGTGGTTTGGTCCAATAGTCTGGATGGTCAATATAGTTAGGGATGCCGCTTCTATGTTGTAGCATCATTCGCAAAGTGATTTTATCTGAATATTCAATTCTATCGGCAAGTTCTGGAAAGTATTCGGCAAGTGTTTTATCTAAAGACAAGCGTTTTGCTTTGACCAATTTTGTGGTGGCAACAGCAATATATAATTTGGTAATGCTGGCAATTTTAAATAAGGCTTGAGGATAAGCAGGTATTTTGTTTTTTCGGTCGTGCCAACCAGCAGCATAAAATTCTGGTGGCTTACCTGCTTGGTCTATATAAACAATCATTCCGTCAAAACCATGGTTAATTCCTTGGTTTAGCTGATCTTGAACGTTATTTGGTAGTGGTAAAATCCATGCTTTTACTAAAACCCATGGGACGAACCATAATGAAGATATACTTGCTAAAATGAATCCTATTTTTGCGACTTGTTTTATCTTTTTTTTTGTCATTACCCTTTATTTTGATTGGTTGTGTTTCGCTTTTAAATTTTGTTTACATTCCAATTTAAAGCTTTTCTTTTATTTTATGCTATGTTACAATTTTGGTTTGCTTATTGATTTGAATGGTTCAAAAATAAAATGAATACATTGGTATCTAAAAGTTTTGATTTCTGAACTGTTGTTTTTTAAGGCTGAATTGTATTTTGATAGCTCTTATTAAAATTTATACCAACTTGTTTTTAGCTATGGTAATGTTTTTTGCTAAGCAAAGATATAAGCTGTGTCTTAAGTTAAAATTGTTCTTTTACTATTTTTGACTTGTCTATTCCGAGTATTTCCAGATGCTTCAAAACCGCATCCATCATTGGTGGTGGTCCGCATAAATAATAAAACTGTTGTTTGTTATTAATATTTGATTTTATTAGCTCTTTAGTAATATAGCCATATTGCATTTTGGCATTTTGCTCTTCAGACAATACGTTTGTGAAGTTGGTTTTTAATAAGCGTTCAAAATAGTTGTTTTCAATAATATCTTTTGAGGTTTTGTTTGCAAAAATCAATTTGTTATTCCCTATTTTGTTTTGAGCTTCTAAATTTTTTAGGATGGCTAAAAAAGGCGTGATGCCTGCTCCTCCTGCAAGAAACAATCCTTCGCCTTTGTACGTAATGTCGCCAAAGGTGTCGCCAATTAATAAGGTATCATTTTTTTTTAGTGTTGCAATTTGCTTAGTTACACCATCGTGTTCTGGATAAATTTTAATGTAAAATTCTAAAAAGGCATCATTAGGCAAAGATGTAAAAGTAAATGCTCTTAATTCATCTTTCATTTGTGGAGTGTTTAATGCCACATCTACCGCTTGACCTGGTAAGTAGTCTATTTCGGTAGGCTTTTCTGTCTTAATATGTACTACATCGTGTGTAGCTTTTTGGATTGAAATAATTTTTACGGTTTTCATGTGTTTAAATATTTTTCATAACATATTCAGTTATTTTGTCGCATCTGCTAAAGCCAAATTCAAATATGTTTTTATCGTTAGCGACTTCATAGAGTTTTTCTTTAAGCATTTCTTTAGAACGATGTAGCCTTATTTTTACATTGGCAAGACTCATATCTAAAGTAGTGGCTATTTCTTTTAGGCTCATTTCTTCTACTTCTTTCATGATATAGACTGTTTTGTACTTAATTTCTAATTGGTCTATCGCATTTTCTAAAAGCTGTTTTGTTTCTTTTTGTGCCATTTTTTCTTGCGGATTTAATTGTTTGTGGTCTGGAACTTCTAAAACAAAGTCATCGCCTGTACTATGATTGTAGTTGTTTAAATGCAGTAATTTTCCTTTCTTTTTCAAATATGTTAACGATTCGTTGATGGCAATGCGAATCAACCATGTTGAAAATTGAGATTGTAAATTGAATTGATACAACTTGGTGTAGGCATTGATGTAACTGTTTTGCATGACATCTTCAATTTCGCTTTCGTCATTTAGATAACTTCTGATTATACGATACAATTTTTGGTTGTTGCGCCTTACCAATATTTCGTACAGTTCTTTTTCGCCACCCAAAATGCGTTGTATTACTGTTTCTTCTTTTATTTTATGATTGTTGAAATCATTGATATTTATTGCTTCCATATTCTGTTTGTTTTCCTTTTAGATACCGAAACCGAAAAAAAGATACAAAATTTTGTATCCTTTTTTTTAATTAAGCATCAAAAGGGTGTAACAAAATTATAAACAATTAAAACTTTAAGATTATGAACTCAAACGTACCCTTAGTAAAAACCCTTTTAAAATACACATTTGGTTTAGTGCCAATAGTTGCAGGACTGGACAAATTCACAAACATTTTAACCCATTGGTCTCAATACATTTCTGAAGGATTTGCAGGAATGTTGCCTTTTGAACCCTCTACCTTTATGATGGTAGTTGGTGTGATTGAAATTGTTGCAGGTGTGCTCGTATTAACCAAAACAAAAATAGGCGCTTATGTGGTTGCTGCTTGGTTAACAGCCATTGCACTAACTTTAATTTTTAGCTGGTCTTATGTTGACGTTGCCGTAAGAGATTTAGTAATGGCAATAGCTGCTTTTTCTTTAGCTAAACTTTCAGATACTGATGCAATAAAAGCCCATAATTAAAATGACGAAATTGAACGGAAACATATTTTTAAAAGAAGAAAGTTCAAACAATTCAAATCATCACGTAACGATACAAAATCCGCTGCGTGATGATGCTTTTGACTTGGATGACGATTTAAAGATTAAATTAATTGCTGATAAGTTTAAAGACATTATTGATATATTAGGGTTAGACCTTAGCAATGACAGCATAAAAGATACACCAAATAGAGTGGCAAAAATGTATGTAAATGAAATTTTTAAAGGGTTAAACCCAATAAATAAGCCTAAAATTGCTGTCTTTAAGAATGAATATACGTATCATACGCCTTTGATAGAACTAAACGTGCCGTTTACATCGTTTTGCGAACATCATTTGGTTCCCATACAAGGAAAAGCCAATATTGCTTATATTCCAAAAGATTATGTGATTGGTTTGTCAAAAATTCATCGGTTGGTAGATTTTTATGCAAGACGACCACAAGTTCAAGAACGGTTAACTATGCAAATAGCTCAAGAGTTATCAACTACACTTGACACAAAAGATGTAGGTGTCGTTCTAAAAGCAACACACAGTTGCATATCATGCAGAGGTGTTGAAGATTTGGGAAGCTCTACACTTACGTCAGTTTTTTTAGGTCAAATTAAAACCAACACCCATTTGATGTCGGTTTTGCTCAGTTTAGATACTGCCTAATATTAGATTTGACACGCTTTAGTCTTTTTTGGGTTTAAAACTCAAAACCGTTTTGCCACCTGAATAGAGTTTTGTTTGAATAGGTGTAAATTTTAGCACACTATCAAATGAGTTAAAAATGGTCATTCCTTGGCTGATTGCCGTTGGGTTTATAATAAGATGATACTCGTCAATAAGATTTTTGCTTATAAGTGACGAAACAAAATCGGCACCACCAAAAACAAGAATATCTTTTCCGTTTTGCTCTTTTATATTGGCAATTTCATCTGCAAGGTTACCTTTAGCTAAGGTGGTGTTGTTCCAAATTGATGTATCAAGCGTTTTTGTAAAAACTACTTTAGGAATATCTACAATTTTTTTTGCAAATGGATGTGATGGGTTTTTAATTGCAGTATCGTCCCAAAAGTTTATAATGCTTTCAGCCGTTTTTCTGCCAAGTAAAAGCGTGTCAGAAGTATCGAGCAAAGAACTCATAAATGCAATAAGTTCGTCATCTGGATTCCAAGTCATCCAGTCATTTCCGCCATTGGGTTGTGCAACATAACCGTTAATAGTCATTTGCATTTGCAATTTTAATTTTCGCATAACTGTTGTTTTTTGATTGTTGATGTTAGAAGGCCTCTTTAGCCATTTCTTTTATTTGTGGTTATTAGTGAACGGTATTTATCTGCGTTTTCAAACAAAATCCAAGTTAAGATAGCGGCTAAACTTAAAGCTATTGGCAAGCCACTGGTATCTTGCACACTATTAGTAAGTACAATCCCTACCATAACAGGTAAGATTATTAAAGCTCCTAAAGCTCTTGTTTTAGGAAAAATTATTAGTAAACCGCCTGCTATTTCGGCACATCCAACAAGTGGCATTACCCAACCTATTTCCATAAATGCAGCCATTGCTTTTTGCATTTTTTCTGGTAAATTATCAGGCATTGGCATATAGTTTAAAAACTTGTTAAGACCTGCATTGATAAACAGGAGTCCAAATAAAAGTGCTAATACAAATAAGACTTTGTTTTTTATTGATGTTTTCATTTTTGTAACGATTTAATTATTATAAATTTTTATTGTAATTAAGCATCCAGTGGTTGCCAAATTTGTCTGTAAGATTGCCAAACAATGCGCCCCAAAAGGTGGTTTCTAATTGATGGTTTGCAATGCCATTTTCAGAAAGTTTTGCATAACAGTTTTTGATTTCTTTTTCACTTTTACAATGAAGTGTAAGTACAATGTTGTTACCTTTTAGCAACCCATTTTCATTTACTATATCTGATGCCATTAGCAACATGTTGTCTTTGGATAGTGTCGCATGTAAAATACTGTTTTTCATTTTCTTTGGCATTTTATCAGATAATGGCGACTCGCCAATGGTTTGAAACTTGAGTTGACCACCCAAACACGCTTGATAAAATGTCATTGCTTCGCGACAATTTCCATTAAAAGTGAGATATACATTTATTTGCATTATTTGCAATCTTCATTAAATTTTAACCTGTGCTACGTTTTTAATTATTTAATTGAAATTACGCATCAGGAATATTAGGTTCTACCAATTTTTTTAATTTTTCTAATGATTCTTGCCAACCCAAATAACACATTTCAGTTGGTATCATGTCTGGTATGCCTGTTTGTGTTATTTGCAATTCTGTTCCACAACTTACAGGTGTTAATTGTACTGTTGTAATCATTTGTCCAGGTAAATTTGGATTGTCAAATTTGTCTGTATATTTTAATAATTGGTTGGGTATGATTTCTAAGTACTCACCTCCAAATGAATGTCTGCTGCCTGTTGTAAAATTGGTAAAACTCATTTTAAAAAGACCACCAACTTTAAAGTCTAATTGATGAACTTTACACACAAATCCAAAAGGAGGTAACCAACTTGCCATGGCATCGGCATCAGAAAAAGCACGAAAAACTTTATCAGTAGATGCTGTTAAAACCCTGTGTAAGGTTACTTTGTTTTTTTCCATTTTATTTCATTTTTAATTGTTATTAATTTTAGAAATTATTGTTGAGGAAATTTAGTAATATCCATATATACAAATTCCCAAGTATGGCCATCAACATCTTCTAAGCTTCGTTGCTGCATAAAACCGTAATCTCTCATTTCATTTGGTTCTGTTCCACCTGCTGCAATACCTTTTTCAACGGTTGTATTCATTTGTTCTACACTTTCTAATGCGAGTGAGTAGAGTCCTGCAATTTCGGTTTTTGTATTTGCGATGGGTTTTGCCGTAAATGTTTTAAATTTTTCATGTGTTAGTAACATGACAAAAATGTGCTCACTCCATACCATACATTTTGCTGTGTGGTCAGAAAACTGTGGGTTGTTAGAAAAACCTATCTGTTTGTAAAAATCCATTGACTTATTAAGGTCTTTTACTGCTAAATTGATAAATACTTGCTTCATTTTTAAACTATTTAAATTGTTAGTATACATGGTTTGAACTATCAATACAAAGATGCAACGATATTTTAAAAATTATAATGTGCAAAAAAGACAACCAAGGGGTTATTTACGACAAAATGATTTTTATATTTGAAATAAGAATCCATTTATCCATAAAATGAAACATGTAAGCATCCTTGTTCCTGAAAATTCGGTAATGCAAGCCATTGCAGATCCACAATATTTATTTTCGGCAGTCAATCAGTTTATGGCAGTGTCTGGCAAAAAGCCATTATTTCATGTAGAATTGGTTGGTGCTAAAAAGGAAGTTAAAATAAACGATGGCTTATTTTCAATCAATACATCACAGCTTTTAGAAGAAGTTAAGGCAACCGATTTGATAATCATTCCTGCTTTATTTGGCGATATGAAGCAAGCTATTACCTCTAATAAAAAATTATTGCCATGGATAAAAGAACAATACCACAAGGGTTCAGAAGTAGCATCTCTTTGTGTTGGTGCATTTTTATTAGCCTCAACAGGCTTGCTTAATGGTAAAAAATGTTCGACTCATTGGGGTTTTCAAAATGAATTTAGCGACCTATTTCCTGAAGTTGAAGTTATAGATGGTAGTATTGTTACTGAAGAAGATCGGCTTTACTCAAGTGGTGGTGCAATGTCTTATTGGAATTTATTACTGTACTTAGTTGAAAAATATACGGATAGGGAAACCGCTATTTTAGCCTCTAAATATTTTGCTATTGATATTGATAGAGAAAGTCAAGCAGCATTTGCTATGTTTCAAGGTCAAAAAAACCATTCGGATGATGCTATTAAACAAGCCCAAGACTACATTGACACCCATATTCAGGAAAAAATAACGATTGATGAATTAGCAGATTTAGTATTGTTAGGAAGACGAAGTTTTGAAAGACGATTTAAGGCTGCCACAAATAATTCTGTTTTGGAATACATCAATAGAGTTAAAATAGAATTTGCTAAAAGAAGCTTTGAATCGAGTCGGAAAAATATTAGTGAAGTTATGTACGATGTTGGTTATACTGACTCTAAAGCCTTTCGCTCTATTTTTAAAAAAATTACAGGACTTACACCTATAGAATATCGAAATAAGTATAATAAAATGTCCTTTAGCTAATTACTAAAGGCTGATTGCAATTACTTGTTAATGTATTTACAACGTTACACTCGTAATGATACTACTTAAGTTAAACGTTAAACAAAAAGTGCATCACATCGCCATCTTTTACAATGTAGTTCTTCCCTTCTACTCTCATTTTACCAGCTTCTTTAACTTTGGTTTCGCTGCCAAAAGCCACATAATCTTCATAACCAATAACTTCGGCTCTAATAAATCCTTTCTCAAAATCGGTATGAATGACACCTGCTGCTTGTGGTGCCGTAGCGCCAATGTCAATTGTCCAAGCACGAACTTCTTTAACACCTGCTGTAAAATAGGTTTGTTGTTTTAATAGCTTGTAGGCTGAACGAATTAGTTTTGAAGCACCTGGCTCGTCTAATCCAATATCTTGCAAAAACATTTGACGTTCTTCATAATCGTCTAACTCGTTAATATCGGCTTCTGTACCAACAGCTAACACTAATATTTCGGCGTTTTCATCTTTAACGGCTTCACGAACTTTTTCTACATACGCATTACCATTTACCGCTGAGCCTTCATCCACATTGCAAACATACATAACTGGCTTATCAGTAATAAATTGTGAAGGTTTTACATAGTCGGAGTAATCTTCTTCACTAAATTCTAAAGCTCTCACTGATGTTCCTGCCTCTAAGGCAGTTTTAATTTTTAAAAGAACTGCTTCTTCTTTTTGGGCGTCTTTATTTCCAGTTTTTGCAGCACGTTTTACTTTTTCAAGTTTTTTATCGACTGTTTCCAAGTCTTTTAACTGCAACTCCATATCAATCGTTTCCTTGTCTCTGATTGGGTTGACCTTACCATCAACATGCACAATATTATCATTATCAAAACAACGCAATACGTGTAAAATAGCATCGGTTTCTCTAATATTTGCCAAAAATTGATTGCCTAAACCTTCACCTTTACTGGCACCTTTCACTAATCCTGCAATATCAACAATCTCAACGGTTGCTGGTTGTACACGAACAGGCTTAACTAAAGATTCTAACTTTTCAAGGCGAGGATCCGGAACGTTAACCACACCAATATTAGGTTCAATAGTACAAAATGGAAAATTGGCACTTTGTGCTTTTGCATTTGATAAACAGTTAAATAAGGTCGATTTTCCTACATTTGGTAATCCTACAATTCCGGCTTTCATTTACTTTAGATAATTAGATTAAAGACAAAAGTACCAAGACTATGGCTTTTTTGCGCGTGCAAATTTAGTTAATTATATCAATTAATTGAATAAAAAAAATCCTAAGCATACGCTGAGGATTTAATAATTTTAAATAACGTTTAGTATTTAGTCTTCTGGGTGCATAAACCGTTGTTTTCCTAACAATTCTTCTTCAGTCTCAACATGGTCGTCATCAGGCACACAGCAATCTACAGGACATACTGCTGCACATTGAGGCTCATCATGAAAGCCTTTACACTCCGTACATTTATCAGGAACTATGTAGTAAATTTCATCGCTTATTGGTTCTTGAGCTTCATCAGCATCAACTGTTTTTCCGTTAGGAAGCACTACGTTTCCGTTTAAGCTGGTACCATCTTTATAGCGCCAATCGTCAGCACCTTCATAAATGGCTGTATTTGGACATTCTGGCTCACAAGCACCACAATTTATACATTCGTCTGTTATAATAATTGCCATAGCATAATCTTTTTCTAACTTTGCAGTGCAAAAATAACGCCAAAACCATTCATAACCAAACTCAAAATGGATTTACAACAAAGAATTAACGCTTTTGCAAAATTAGGTGATTTTTTAAGCCAATTCTCTAATGAAAAAATAGAAAAAAAAGACACGGTTTTATTTAATGATTTGTTTTTTGAGGGTTTTAAACACCAAATACAATTAGCAAAAGAACACAATGAATGGTTTGCCAAAGACCATGTTTTATTTGCTACAAATGGATGGGCTAACTTATTGACTAAAAGCAATATTAGCAAATGGTTAGACAACTATCACTTTAACATAGTGCATCCAAAAAAAGTTGCCATTATTATGGCTGGAAACATTCCTTTAGTTGGGTTTCACGATTTTTTATCAGTGCTTATTTCAGGTCATCAGGTAGTTGTAAAACAATCGTCAAATGATAAGCACTTACTTCCTTTTCTTTCTAAATACTTAGAGCATGTAGAGCCTAAATTTAAAGGTAACATTGAATTTACAGAAGGAAAACTCCACAATTTTGACGCTGTGATTGCAACAGGAAGTGATAATACAGCACGCTATTTTGAGTATTATTTTAAAGATAAGCCTTCCATTATCAGAAAAAATAGAAATTCTGTAGCCGTTTTAACAGGAAGTGAAACTGAAGCTGATTTAAAGTGTCTTTCTGAAGATATTTTTAGGTATTACGGGTTAGGTTGTAGGAATGTTTCTAAGCTTTTTGTACCAAAAGATTACAATTTTGATGCCTTTTTTAACGGCGTTTATGATTGGCATCCAATTATTAATGAAACCAAATACGCTAATAATTACGATTACAATAAAGCCGTTTATTTGATGAGCGAATTTGATATGCTCGAAAATGGTTTTTTAATGATTAAAGAAGACGCAAGTTACGCTTCTCCTATTGCCACGGTTTTTTATGAGTACTACAACGATTTAGAAACTCTTAAAACGAAGCTAAAAGACGAATCAAAAAATATTCAATGTATTGTATCTAAAGGGGTTTTGAGCAATGAGATTGGTTTTGGTCAAACACAAAAACCACAACTTTGGGATTATGCAGATACCGTAGATACTATTGCGTTTTTGTTAAAAATATAGTGGATAAATTATCATATTATTAGTAACTTTTTTATCTGAATTTAGCACCTTTGTAACTTTGAAAAACTTAAACAATGAACATACATAATTTTAGTGCAGGCCCATCAATATTGCCAAAAGAAGTGATGCAAAAAGCTTCTGAAGCAGTTATAGAATTCAATCATAGCGGTTTATCCTTATTAGAAATATCGCATAGAAGCAAGCAATTTGTGGACGTCATGGAACATGCCAGAGCTTTAGTTTTAGAACTTTTAGGTTTAGAAGGCAAAGGCTACAAAGCTTTATTTTTGCAAGGAGGTGCAAGCATGCAGTTTATAATGGTCGCTTTAAATTTATTAGAAAAACGTGCTGGCTACTTAAATACTGGTACTTGGAGTGACAATGCCATTAAAGAAGCTAAAATTTATGATGATATTTATGAAGTAGCCTCCTCTAAAGATGCTGGTTACAATTATGTCCCAAAAGGTTACACGATTCCTGAGGATTATGATTATTTTCATTGCACATCAAACAATACCATTTACGGAACACAGTTAAAATCATTCCCAAAGTCTCCAATACCAATGGTGTGTGATATGAGTAGTGATATTTTTTCGCGCACTTTAGACTTTACACAATTTGACTTGATTTATGCAGGTGCTCAAAAAAATATGGGACCAGCAGGAACAACTTTAGTAGTCGTTAAAGAAGCTATTTTAGGAAAAGTATCCAGAAAAATCCCTTCAATAATGGACTATAAAGTTCACATCAACAAAAGCAGTATGTTTAACACACCTCCAGTTTTTTCAGTTTACACAAGTATGTTAACTTTAGAATGGCTTAAAAAACTTGGTGGCATCCAAGCTATTGAAAAAGTGAATGAAATGAAAGCCAGAGTTATTTATTCTGAAATTGATTTAAACCCTTTATTTAAAGGCTATTCTGTAAAAGAAGATCGTTCAAACATGAATGCTACTTTTACTTTGGCGAATGACGATTTGAAAGAAACCTTTGACACCATGCTAAAAGAAGCAGGAATTAGTGGTCTTAATGGACACAGAAGTGTTGGAGGTTATAGAGCCTCTATGTACAATGCCATGCCGTTAGACAGTGTAAAAGCGCTTGTAGAAGTGATGAGCGAATTAGAAACGAAAGCTTAACAGTAATTTAGAATAATAAATATAAAGATTTCCACATTCTCGGAAACAACAAAATAGTATAGAATGAAAGTATTAGCAAACGACGGGATTTCAAAAAGTGGCATATTAGCTTTAGAAGCAGCAGGATTTGAAGTCATTACCACCACAGTAGCTCAAGAACAATTAATCAATTTTATCAACACCAATACCATAGACGTCTTATTAGTACGAAGCGCAACCAAAGTACGCAAAAATTTAATTGATGCTTGCTCAAGCATTAAAATTATTGGTCGCGGAGGTGTTGGCATGGATAACATTGATGTAGAATATGCACGAAACAAAGGAATTCATGTAATAAATACACCAGCATCATCATCACAATCCGTTGCCGAATTAGTGTTTGCTCATTTATTTGGAGGTGTTCGGTTTTTGTATGACTCTAACCGAAATATGCCTTTAGAAGGTGACACCCAATTTAATTCTTTAAAAAAGAATTATGGAAAAGGCGTTGAACTAAGAGGCAAAACCCTTGGTATTATCGGTTTTGGACGTATTGGTCGCGAGGTAGCAAAAATAGCCCTTGGTGTTGGCATGAAAGTAATAGCAAGTGATAAATTTGTAGGAAAAGCGACTATAAAAGTTGAATTTTATAATGGTCAATTTATTAATGTCGAAATTGAAACGCAGCCAATGAAAGAACTTTTAAAACAATCAGATTTTATCACTTTGCATGTTCCTGCTCAAGATGATTATGTGATTACTGAAAAACAATTTGAACAAATGAAAGATGGCATTGGTATTATCAATGCTGCGCGAGGTGGTGTTATTGACGAAGTTGCCCTTATAAAAGCAATAGACAATGGCAAAGTTGCCTTTGCAGGTTTAGATACTTTTGAAAATGAACCAACACCAGCAATACAAGTATTAATGAATGGAAAATTATCATTAACACCACATATTGGTGCTGCAACCAATGAAGCACAAGATCGTATTGGAACTGAGTTGGCTGAGCAAATTATCAGCATCTTAAAAACTCAAGAAGTCTAAAAGTTATTAACATTATCGCACAAAAAAGCTTACAAACTCTTAGTTGGTAAGCTTTTTTTGTAATTTGAACTTTCAAACTTAAAAAAACAAAAATCATGTCTGGAATTTTAGATTTATTGAACAGCGACCTCGGCAAATCAATTGTTAGTGGTGTTGCAGGACAAACCAATCAACCCGAAAACAAAACACAAGATGTTTTAACTATGGCATTGCCTGTTTTGATGTCTGCAATGAAACGCAACGCATCTACACCAGAAGGTGCTCAAGGGCTACTTGGCGCCATTAATAGCAAGCACGATGGTAGCATCCTTGACAACCTTGGAGGTTTATTTAGTGGTGGTGTTGATAGTAATGTTTTAGATGATGGAAGTAAAATTTTAGGACACGTCCTTGGTGGTAAGCAACAAAACGTAGAAAATGCACTTAGTGCAAAATCTGGAATGGATGCTGGTTCTATCAGTCAAATTTTAAAAGTAGCTGCACCAATATTAATGGGTGTTTTAGGCAGTCAGGCAAAACAGCAAAACGTTAATAGTCCAAGTGGCTTAGACGGTTTGTTAGGTGGCTTACTAAAAGGCAATTCTCCACAACACGAGCAAAGCTTTTTAGAATCTATCTTAGATGCTGATGGTGACGGAAGTGTTATTGATGATGTAGCAGGTATGGTCTTAGGAGGCAATAAAAAGAAAGGTGGTCTTGGCGGACTACTTGGCGGTTTGTTTGGTGGAAAAAACTAAAACTAAATCACATCATATAATTGAAAAAGCTGAACTTTAGGGTTTGGCTTTTTTGTTAAAAAGTATTAAACAACAAGACTTTAGCTTTAATTTTTGTAACTTTAATAGAAAACAAAGGTTATGAAAGCTTTAATTTACAGTCTTATAATTTGTGGATTATTTATAGGCTGCAATACTCCAAAATCAATTGTAAATCAGTCCGCAAAAGAACAACATCTTACAACACAAGACACTGTAAAAATTGCCAATGATGAAATTGGATATCAAATTATTATTATTGAACCCGGTTTTAATAGTTGGTTGGCAAGTACCGCAAAACCTGAAGGCTACTATACTCAAGGGTATTTAGAAGGCAGAAATTTACAATATGTCACTGCCTATAACCAACGTGTGCTGCAGCCACAATACTATAATTCTGGCCTGTATACTATGCAAATAGACTATCAACCTAATATTGATTATGGCTATGAAGTTAACTACAAATTATATAACTATTTCATCTACTTTCAATTAAAATACAAGCAGCAATTAGCTGGTTATATTCCAAGAATTTGAATTAAATTTGCATACACAAAAAAAGGATGCAAAAATTTAAAAACCGTTGGGAAATAAAAGAAAGTTGGCAATTAGTTTTTCCAGTGCTTGGTGTTTTAATTTTAGTGTATTGCTGTTATAAATTAGCAAAATTGGTGGTAGGTGATTTCTCTTTAGTTGCTATTGTTTTGGCTACTATCCTACTCTATTTTATCCTTTTGAAATTTATTTTGTTTTTATTCAAAAAATTGGAGCACAAATGGAACGTTAATTTTAAATGGGAACTGATTCGTATTTTTATTGTGTTTACTGTCACAGGATCGTCTTCTGTTTTAATTGGCAAACCTATTATCCATTTTATTGGAATTACTAAAGAAAACTTAAACCCTTTTGTGTATTGGATTTTATACAGTATTATTGCGCTTGTTTTCTACCAAATTCTGTTAGTTAGCTTTGGATGGCTTTTTGGACAATTCCAGTTTTTTTGGAATTTTGAAAAGAAAATCCTTTACAGGCTTGGTTTTAAATCTTTCAAAAACTAATGCACAAACTTAAACAACATCTGCTTTTTAAACTTGCAGCATTACTTTTAGTGATAGTAATGCTAACGCCTGCAATTATAAGATATGCAGATGTTATTGTAAAACACGAGCATGTTTTATGCAATTACAATCCAAAAACACATGTGCATACCTTAGACACGGTTTGTGATTTTTATAATAACCTACAATTTAATTACAAATTCATAATTCCAACATTTACGTTTCAGCTGTTTTCTGTTGAAGATAATCACAAAATCATCAAATCGCAGTACACCCTTTTAAGCAGTTATCAAAAACTCCATTTTTCGCTTAGAGGACCACCTCAAATTAATTTAGTATAAGTTATTTTCTGAAACTTTTTCAGAAGCATTCGTATTCAATTAATTTAAAATCAACACATGAAACTACTATTCAATGTATTGCTATTATTAGCAGTATCATCAATTTATGCACAAAACAATGTAAAAGGAATCATCACAGATAAAAACACCAATGACCCAATCACCTTTGCGAATATTTACATTCCACAACTCGAAAAAGGTGCAACCACAGACGACAATGGCGCATTTACCTTGTCAAATATCCCAAACGGAACCTACACTATTGTTGTTTCCTATATTGGTTATGAAACCGTTTCTCAAAACATCACATTCCCTAATAAAACGGATTTAACCATCGCAATGATTCCATCAGCAATAGAAATGGAAGAAGTCATTGTTTCAACACCATTTCATAAACTGCAAAGCGAAAATGTGATGAAGGTTGAGCGCGAAACGGTTAGCGATTTAAAAACCAAAGGTGCTGTTACTTTAGCCGATGGCATTACTAATATTGCTGGTGTTGAAAGTGTAACTACAGGTGTTAGTATTGGAAAACCTGTTATTAGAGGTTTGAGTTCTAACCGAGTTTTGGTCTATACACAAGGAGTTCGACTCGAAAACCAACAATTTGGCGATGAACATGGTTTAGGTTTAAGCGATGATGGTGTAGAAAGTGTAGAAGTTATCAAAGGACCTGCTTCTCTACTCTATGGTAGTGATGCCCTTGGTGGTGTTTTGTATTTAAACCCTGAAAAATTTGCCTCTACAAATACTTCAAAAGCCGATGCAAGCGTCAATTATTTTAGCAACACTCAAGGATTTAATACCAATGCAGGTTTTAAATCGTCTGCAAATCACTTTAAATTTTTGTTTAGAGGTAGTCTTGCCGAACATTCCGATTATAAAACAGCAGATTACAGAGTGACCAACACACGGTTTAGAGAACAAGATTTTAAAACAGGCATTGGGTATCAGGTTGATAAATTTAAAACCGAAGTACGCTACAACATCAACCATTCTAAATTAGGGATTCCTGAAGAACTTGGTGTTCAAAATGTCGATAGAACGCCACTGATTCCATTTCAGGATATAACCAACCATGTGTTGAGTTCAAAATCAACATTGTTTTTTGATAATTCGAGTTTAGACGTCAATTTGGGATTGCTTTATAATGACAGAAAAGAGTTTTCAGAAACTGCATTAAACAACGCAAATTTAGAAGCAGCATTGCATTTAAAACTCAAAACCTTTAATTATGATGTCAAATACAACCTTCCTACGCTTGGAAAATTTGAGACCATTGTTGGAGTGCAAGGCATGAACCAAACCAATAGCAATTATGGTGAAGAACAATTAATTCCTGATGCAACCACCAATGATATAGGCATTTTGGCAGTAGCTCATATTCATTTTGAAAAAGCCGATATGCAATTAGGTGCGCGTTATGACAACCGAACTATTAATGTGATTTCTGGCATCAACAAAAATTTTAACAGTTTTAATGGTGCAGCAGGCATCAAAACAACTATTTCTAACAATTTTACAGCGCGTTTAAACTTGGCAACTGGGTTTAGAGCACCCAACTTAGCCGAATTAACTTCTGATGGTGTGCATGAAGGTACTAACCGTTATGAAATTGGAAATCCTGACTTAAAAACAGAACAGAATTTTCAAACGGATTTAGCATTAGAATACAAAAATCAGCATGTTGAGTTTTATGCCAATGCGTTTTATAACAAAATAAACAATTATATCTTTTTATCGCCAAACGGAACCATTATTAACAACAATCCTGCTTATGATTATTTACAAGCAGATGCTCATTTGTATGGTGGCGAAATTGGTTTGCACATTCATCCACATCCTTTAGATTGGTTGCATATTGAAAGTAGTTTTGAAACCGTCACAGGCAAACAGCGCAATGATAAATACTTGCCCTTAATTCCTGCAAACTCTGTAAATAACACTGTTAGAGTAGAGTTTAACACAAAACAAATTCAAAATGGGTATGCGTTCATAAAATTAAGCACAACCTTTAATCAAAATAATGTGAGTGCTTTTGAAACACCAACAGGTGGTTATAGCTTGCTAAGTGCAGGTTTTGGAGGTACGTTTTCAGTTTTTAATAACGATTTGAGCCTTAGAATTTCTGGAAGCAATTTAACAGACAAAACCTATTTTAATCACTTATCACGATTAAAACCCGAGGGAATTTATAATATGGGACGGAATTTTAATGTAGGAATAACCTATAACTTATAAGAATTAAAAATCCCTTTCAATCAAGAAAGGGATTTTTTTATTGTTTTACTTCTATAACAGTCGTTTCACTTTTTATGACATAAGTATAAAGCCACATTAAGGTAAAAGTTGGAATGATGTCAATTCCTGGGATGGCTTCTTCCACAAATGAAATGATTGCTGCAACTTTACCAGATTGGCCTTTATAAAGTTTTGTCATAATCCATGCAGATATTGGTGCCCAAATAATGTCAGTAACTTCTCCAATTCCTGGAAAAAAATAGCTAAAACAACCAATACCATCAAAAAGAATGCTTAAGCCTAATTTTTTGTATTTATTCATTTAATAATTAATTTATATAACCAATTATAAACAAGAAATATACCAAACTTATTATGACAGTTTTGTGCTGATTAATTTCAAAAATTCGTTACGCGTTTCAATTTTTTCAAACTGTCCTCTAAAACCTGAAGTGGTTGTAACCGAATTTTGCTTTTGTACACCACGCATCATCATACACATATGTGACGCTTCAATGACCACAGCAACACCTTGTGGTTTTAAGGTGTCGTTGATACAATCTAAAATCTGTTTGGTCAATCGTTCTTGAACCTGCAAACGACGTGCAAAAATATCTACCACTCTTGGTATTTTACTCAACCCAACAATATGACCATTTGGAATGTAGGCAATATGCGCTTTTCCAAAAAATGGTAGCATATGATGTTCACAAAGCGAATACAATTCAATATCTTTTACAATCACCATTTCATTGTAAGACTCTTTAAACATAGCACTTTTGAGCACTTTTTCAGCATCCTGTTGATACCCTTGTGTTAAAAACAGCATCGCTTTTGAGGCACGTTCAGGCGTTTTTTGCAAACCTTCTCTGGCTACATCTTCGCCTAAATCTTTAATAATGCTTTTGTAACGTGCTTTTACATCATCAGTAACTTCTATATTGTATTCTTCAAATTTTTTATATGGCATTGGACTTCTAATTAATTAAAGTATAAAAATACACAAAATATCTTTGTCATAAATATGAAACAACCCTTACTAAAACATTAACAAAATCTGGTTTTTTTTAACTTTTACTTAGGAACTTATCGTTTTTGACAGATGTAGATTTGCAAATTACTGTAACAATCTGAATAAAGCATTGTCTTTATAAACAACCAATCATCAATCAAAAATTTATGAAAATTCACTTTATCTTTTTTATTGTTGTCTTTTTTAGCATCTCATCAATGCTTGGACAAGAAGAAAAAAACAAAAAAACCTTGCACATCGTCAGAACTAAAAATCCGCCAAAAATTGATGGTATTTTAAATGATGACGCATGGAAAAATGCCGAAGAAGCTAAAGATTTTACGGAGTTTAGACCCAAAATGGGTGTTAAAGATTCAACTGAAATCAAAACTATTGTAAAAGTAACTTATGATGACAATGCCATTTATTTTGGAGCGTATTTACACGATGAGCCTTCTAAAATAATGCAACAAATGACAACCAGAGATAATTTTGGTCAATCAGATTTTTTTGGAGTGGTACTCAACCCAAATAACGATGCTCAAAACGATACCGAATTTTTTGTGTTTCCTTCTGGCACACAAGCCGATGCGCTATCAACACCAAGTAATGGCGAAGATTTTGGGTGGAATGGCGTTTGGGAAAGTGCTACAAAAATAGTTGATGATGGCTGGATTGTTGAAATAAAAATCCCATATAATGCGCTTCGCTTTTCTAATCAAGCTATACAAACTTGGGGCATACAATTTCACCGACAGTTTAGAAGAGACCGTTCGCAATACACTTGGAATCCTATTGATGTTTCAAAAGGCAATATAGGTTTGTATCATGGTGAATTAAAAGGTATTGAAAATATTGAGCCTCCTACACGCTTAAGTTTTTACCCTTTTGCCTCTGGTTTGGTAAATACTTATGATGGCAAAACCCAAACTGATTTGACTTTTGGTCTGGATTTAAAATATGGCATTAGCGAAAATTTTACTTTAGACCTAACACTAATTCCAGATTTCAGTCAAGCTGGTTTTGATAAACTTGAGCTCAATTTAGGGCCTTTTGAGCAAACCTATTCTGAGCAACGTCAATTTTTTACTGAAGGTGTCGATTTGTTTAACAAAGGAAATTTATTCTTTTCAAGACGTGTCGGAAGTGCTCCAACAGGTGATGTTGAATTAAACGCACATGAAAAAATAACCGATTTTCCGAGCAATGTTAAAGTATTAAATGCGCTTAAAGTGTCTGGCAGAACCAAAAAAGGGCTTGGAATTGGCTTATTTAATGCTATTACAGAAAAAACATACGCTTCAATAAGAGATACCATTACAGGTAAAACCAGAGAACAACTTGTTGAACCTTTGGCTAATTATAATATTCTGGTTTTAGACCAACAATTTAATAAAAACTCATCAGTAAGTCTTATAAACACTAATGTTACACGTGATGGCGCCTTTAGAGATGCCAATGTAACAGGGTTATTGTTTGACATTTCTAACAAAAGAAACACCTATACTATTCTTGGGCAAACCAGAATGAGTCATATCAATCTTCCAAAAGATAATTTAACAGGATATAGCACTTTTTTTTACGCAGGAAAATCTCATGGAAAATTTAGATATAGTTTTGACCATAGTTATGCTGATACCAAATATGACATTAACGATTTAGGCTTTATTTCAAGAAATAATTACAACAATTTTGGGATAGATCTTACCTATCGCATTTTTGAGCCAACAAAAAAACTCAATAAATATTTTGTAGGTACTTATGTCAATTATACACGTTTGGCCAATCCTGGTACTTACACAGGCAGCAGCTTTGGTGTTAATTTTGATGCACAAACTAAAACGCTTCATAATTTTGGAGGTAATATCAATTTTCAAGTTGGCAAACAGTATGATTATTTTGAACCAAGAACAGAAGGACGCTATTTTATTTATGAAAATAGACTTAACTCAAATATCTGGATTTCATCCAACTACAACAAAGCCTTTGCTTTCGATGCCAATATTGGTGGCGCCACTTATTTTGAAAACAAAAGAAATAGTGATGAATACTGGTTTGGCATAAGTCCAAGAGTCCGTATTAATGATAAGTTTTTGCTTATTTACGCTGTTGATTATGATAAGACGCTTAATGATAGAGGCTACGTTTCTGATATTGGGAATGATATTATTTTTGGTGAACGCGACCGAAGAACAGTAGTTAACTCTATTTCAGGAACTTACACCTTTAATTCGTTTCATGGATTGACCTTAACTTTTAGAAACTATTGGTCTGTTGTAGATTATAAAAATGATTTGTTTACACTTCAAGACAATGGACGCTTAAATAAAAATTCAGGCTACACCCTTGACGATTTAGACAGCAATCCAAATGTTAATTTCAATACATGGAATTTAGATTTTAGCTATTCATGGCAATTTGCACCAGGAAGTTTTTTAACTGCATTATACAGAAATCAGCTATTTAATTATGATACCCATTCAACACATACATTTAGTGAAAGCATAAAAAGCCTATTTAATCAACCTATCCAAAATACGTTTTCGTTGCGTTTGCAGTATTATATTGATTACGCATCTATCAAAAATGTGTTTCAGAAGAAAAACAGTTGAGTATTGCCAATCACAGCTTAAAGTAGTACATTGTGCGCATGATTAAAGCTAAAAATATCCATAAACATTACACCGATTTGCACGTTTTAAAAGGTGTCAATTTAACTATTAACAAAGGAGAAATTGTGTCTATTGTAGGCGCTTCTGGTGCAGGAAAAACAACACTTTTGCAAATTTTAGGTACTTTAGATAGAGCATCCAATCAAGAAAAAAGCGAGCTTGTCATTAATGATATAGATGTGATGGCTTTAAACGATAAAAACTTAGCAAAATTTCGAAATGACCATATTGGTTTTATTTTTCAATTTCATCAATTATTGCCAGAATTTTCTGCTTTAGAAAATGTGTGCATTCCTGCTTTTATAAAAAAAACGCCAACGGTTGATGCTGAAAAAAGAGCAAAAGAATTACTTGATTTTTTAGGCTTAAAAGACAGATACCATCACAAACCAAACGAATTGTCTGGTGGCGAACAACAACGTGTTGCTGTGGCAAGAGCGTTAATCAATAATCCCGATTTGATTTTTGCTGATGAACCTTCAGGAAATTTAGATAGTGAATCGGCTGAAAATCTTCATAACTTATTTTTTAAACTGCGTGACCAACTTGGGCAAACCTTTGTGATTGTGACTCATAATGAAGAATTAGCCAATATGGCTGACCGAAAATTAGTGATGGTGGACGGAAAAATAGTTTAAAGTGAAGCTTTCCAAAAACGATCTTAAAGAGTTTCTTGATACCAAAGTTGAGCAATACAACCATCCAAAGTTTATTGAGAGTGATCCTATTCAAATTCCGCATCAATTCAATACTAAAGAAGATATTGAAATTGCTGGATTTTTAACTGCAACCATTGCTTGGGGAAACCGTAAAAGTACTATCAATAATGCAAAACGCATGATGCAATTGTTAGATAATGCACCTTATGATTTTGTTTTAAACCATCAAAAAACTGACTTAGAAACCCTTTTGCCTTTTGTTCATCGAACCTTTAATAGTGATGATTTTATTCAGTTTATTAAGAGCTTACAGCACATTTACACAAAATATCATGGCTTAGAATATGTGTTTTCTAAATATTCAGAAAGTAATTCTATGCAAAATGCCATTCATCATTTTAAAAAAGCGTTTTTTGAAATAGACCATTTGCCAAGAACCCAAAAACATGTGAGCGATCCAATAAAAAATTCAGCAGCCAAACGCATCAACATGTATTTAAGATGGATGGTGAGAAATGATACCAAAGGTGTCGATTTTGGATTATGGAAAAGCCTCTCTCCTGCGCAGTTGTCCTGCCCTTTAGATGTACATTCAGGAAATGTAGCCAGAAAGTTAGGCTTGCTCAAACGCAAACAAAATGATGGCAAAGCTTTATTAGAACTTGACACCAATCTCAGAAAAATGGATAAAATTGACCCAGTAAAATATGATTTTGCTTTATTTGGGTTGGGAGTTTTTGAAAATTTTTGAAAGATTGTAACTTTATAAAAAATTACTAAATAAAAAACCAAATGAAAAAACTCTGCATCATCCTTATCATTGCTTTTACAATACAATTGCAATCACAAAATCGTACAATTCCTTTAGACACAACAATTATTACCAACCACTCTGTTACTATTAAAGGTCAAAATATTCCATACAGTGCTACAGCTGGTATGCTCCCAGTTTGGGGAGCTGATGATCAGCCTATTGCAACTCTTTTTTATACCTACTACAAACGTTCAGATATTAAAAACACAGATACACGTCCAATTATTTTTTCTTTTAATGGTGGTCCAGGTTCTGCTTCCGTGTGGATGCACATTGCCTATACTGGACCAAAAATTCTTAATATTGATGATGAAGGTTACCCTATACAACCTTACGGTGTTAAAGATAATCCAAACTCTATCTTAGATGTTGCAGATATTGTTTACATTGACCCTGTAAATACAGGATACTCGCGTATGGTAAAAGATAAAGAAGGTAAATATCCTGACCGAAATTTGTTTTTTGGTATTAATGCCGATGTGAAATACTTATCAGAATGGATGACTACGTTTACATCGCGTTTTAATAGATGGAACTCCCCAAAATATATCATAGGCGAAAGTTATGGAGGCACACGTGTCATGGGTTTAGCTAATGCGTTACAAAATTCGCAATGGATGTTTTTAAATGGCGTTATTATGGTGTCACCAGCTGATTATGAAATTTACAATACAGGAGGTGCTGTTGGTTCTATAACAAATATACCATATTATACAGCTACAGCTTGGTACCATCATATGTTGCCGCAAGCATTACAAAGCAAAGATTTGTTAGACATTTTACCTGAATCTGAACAATTTGCACTAAATGAAGCCTTGCCTGCCTTAGCCAAAGGTGGCTTTATAGATGCTACTGAAAAAGACAAGGTTGCAGAAAAAATGGCGTATTACACAGGGTTAACTAAACAAGCCGTTTTAGACCAAAATCTTGATATACCAACTAACTTTTTTTGGAAAGAATTATTGCGAAGAAAAACAGGTTATACCATAGGTAGGTTGGATTCAAGATATTTAGGTATTGACAAAACACTCGCTGGAGACCACCCTGATTACAATGCCGAATTGACCTCTTGGCTACACGCATTTACACCTCCTATTAATGATTATCTAAAAAACGAGTTAGGCTTTAAAACTGATATG
Organism: Gelidibacter sp.; assembly: GCA_041391965.1. GTDB lineage: Bacteria > Bacteroidota > Bacteroidia > Flavobacteriales > Flavobacteriaceae > JAWKMZ01. The sequence continues at coordinate 273,113 of JAWKMZ010000003.1, forward strand.
ACCTACAATATGTTTGGAGACGTTCATCCTTGGGATAACAGAAATAATAATGTTAGAGAAGGTTTGCGCTCAGCACTTGCCGAAAACCCAAATTTAAAAGTACTAATACAATCTGGCTATTATGATGGTGCTGTAACTTATTTTCAGGCGAAAGAAACCATGTGGAATATAGACCCAAGTGGAAAGTTAAAAAATCGTTTTACCTACAAAGGTTACAGAAGTGGTCATATGATGTATTTGAGAAAAGACGATTTAAAACAAGCTAATGATGATATTAGAGCTTTTATTGATACATCTTTGTCTCATGGAAAATCAGCTAAGTATTAAACAATCACAAAACGGATAAAAAGCGATTTTAATAAATCGCTTTTTTTTTGATCCTTCATTTTATCATGTGTTAGATGTTTGAACAAATTGGACCATAAGTTAAATTTCTCAAAATCTAAAGCCAGTAATCTTGTAGCATTTTCTATATTTGAAGGTCTAAAGCAAAAAAAAAAAATAGGAATGCAGTTTAAACATCCAGAACTACTTTACGCCTTACTCCTGCTCATTATTCCTATTATTATTCATTTATTCCAACTGCGGCGTTTTCAAAAAGTGGAATTTACCAATGTCCAGTTTTTAAAAAACATCAAACTACAAACACGCAAAAGTTCACAACTCAAAAAGTGGCTAACATTACTAACCCGTTTGTTGTTACTTGCTTGCATTATCATTGCTTTTGCACAACCATTTATTGCTAATTCTGATGCGTTTAACAGCAAAAATGAAACGGTTATTTATCTGGACAATTCCTTTAGTATGCAAGCCAAAAGTGCTAACGGAACCCTTTTAAACAAAGCAATACAAGATTTAATTACCAATGTTGATGTCAATGAACCTATCACTTTTTTTACCAATGACATCAGTTTTCAAAATACAACATTAAAAGCCATTAAAAATGATTTGATTCAACTCCGTTATTCACCCAATCAATTGGCTTATGATGCTGTCATTTTAAAAGGAAAAAAGGCATTTTCAAAAGATAAAAACAGCATCAAAAATTTGGTAATAATTTCTGATTTTCAGCAAAAAAATAGTCCACTTACCATTGCTAAAGACAGCCTTATCAACTATAGGTTAGTACAGTTACATCCTGAAAACAAGAGTAATACTGCTATTGATTCGGCATATATTTCTAAAACTGATGCTGAAAACATTGAACTCACCGTAACACTCAAAAATCAAGGTCAAACTATTGAAACGCTTCCAGTTTCATTGTATAATGCCGATAATTTGGTTGCAAAGAGTTCGGTTGCAATCAAAGATAAAGCGTTAACAAACTTCACAATTCCTATAAATACAGCATTTGACGGAAAATTAACGATTGAAGATACCAATTTGCAATATGACAACAGCTTGTATTTTAATTTAGATAAACAAGACAAAATTAAGGTGCTGTCTGTCAATGAAACCGATGATACGTTTTTAAAAAAAATATATACAGACGACGAATTTGAGTACACATCCTCAAAATTTGATGCCTTAAACTACAATACCATTGCATCGCAAAATTTGGTAGTGCTAAATCAGTTAAAAGACATTCCAAATTCGTTGATAACGGCTTTAAAATCATTTACAACTGATGGTGGTTATTTATTAATTATTCCTTCAAATAATTCTAATTTAAATTCTTACAATCAATTATTTACAAATTATAATCTTCCAACTTTTAGAACTCTAAATTCAATAGAAAAAAAAGTAACTTCAATTAATTTTTCACATCCATTATTAACCAATGTGTTTGATAAAGAAGTACGTAATTTTCAGTATCCAAAAGTAAATTCTGCTTTTAGCTTAAGTCCATCAACAGCAAGTTCAGTTTTAAATTTTGAAGACAATTCAGCCTTTTTATCACAAGCGCAGCAAGCTTTTGCATTTTCTGCTGCTATTGATGATACAAATTCCAATTTTAAAAATTCGCCATTGATTGTTCCTGTGTTGTATAATATTGGCAAACAAAGCCTAAAATTGCCACAATTGTACTACACTATTGGTCAAAAAAACAACATTGACATCAACATACATTTGCGTCAAGATGATATTTTAACCTTGCATAAAGGTGAAAATTCAGTAGTTCCTTTACAGCAAACATACACTAATAAAGTGGCACTAATTGCCAATGAATATCCTGATATTGCTGGTGTTTTTGAGGTTAAAAACAAAGAAACCGTTTTAAGACATTTGAGTTTTAATTACAACCGAAACGAAAGCAACCTCAATTACTATAACCTTTCAAATTTGGAAAATGTTAGTACCAACACATCCATTGCATCAGCTTTTGACTCAATAAAAAGTGTCACAAATGTGAATGCGCTATGGAAATGGTTTGTTATTTTTGCATTAGCTTTTTTAATTATCGAAATGCTCATCTTAAAATTTCTTAAATGAACGTACTCATAAAATCTGCCACAATTATTGACTCAAAAAGCGATTTTCACAATCAAACTTTGGATGTTTTAATTGAAAAAGGAGTCATTACAGAAATTTCTAAGCAGATAAAAAACACTAAAAATTATAAAGAAATAGCTTTAGATAAGCTTCATATTTCACAAGGTTGGTTTGATAGTAGTGTTAGTTTTGGTGAACCAGGTTACGAAGAACGCGAAACTATTGTCAATGGTCTAAAAACGGCTGCACGCTCAGGTTTTACGGCAATTGCTGTTAATTCAAACACCAATCCTGTAATTGATAGTTATGCTGATATTTCTTTTTTGAAAGGAAAATCACATGGAAATGCTGTATATTTATATCCTATTGGAGCTTTGACCAAAGAAAGTAAAAGTGAAGATTTGGCAGAATTGTTTGATATGAAAAATGCAGGCGCTATTGCCTTTTATGATTATCAAAAACCTATCGGAAATCCGAACCTTATGAAGTTAGCTTTGCAATATGCAAGCAATTTTGATGGTTTGGTGATGTCATTTCCACAAGAATCTAAAATTTCTGGTTTAGGTGTGATGAATGAAAATGTGATGAGCACTTCGTTGGGTTTGAAAGGAAATCCTACATTAGCAGAAGAACTTCAAATTGCAAGAGACTTATTTTTATTAGAATATACAGGTGGAAAACTCCATATTCCAACTATCTCAACAGCAAAATCAGTAGAACTCATTCGAACTGCAAAACAAAACAAACTCGATGTTAGCTGTAGTGTTGCCATTCATAATTTAGTATTTACAGACTCTAAACTAGACACTTTTGACACCAATTATAAAGTGGCTCCACCTTTGCGCACACAAACCGATTGCGATGCGCTTATTGAAGGCTTAAAAGATGGTACGATTGATATGGTTACCAGCGACCATAACCCAATAGACATTGAGCACAAAAAGACAGAATTTGACTTTGCAAATTATGGAACTATTGGTTTAGAAAGCGCTTTTGGTGCTTTAAACACCGTTTTTACACTAAAAAAAACGATTGAGTTACTAACCAAAGGAAAACAACGTTTTGGTATTGAAAGTTCCTCAATTTCTATCGGAAACAAAGCAAACTTGACCTTTTTTAATCCCATAATAGATTATAAATTTGCAACCGAACACATACAATCAACTTCAAAAAATGCCATTTTTAAGAATCATCCATTAAAAGGAAAAGCCTATGGCATTTTTTCAAATAATCAACTTATTTTAAATTAAAAATGAACGAACAAACCATACAAGAAGGAAAAACATTGGCTGTTGTTAGCTATTTAACCCTTATTGGAACATTAATCGCTTTTTTTATGAATAATGAAAAAAGAAATTCATTTACGGCATTTCACACACGTCAGGCACTTGGTTTATGGATTTTAGAAATGATTTTTGGCTTTGTTACCAGTGGTTTTGATAGTTGGAGCATTACATTTTCATTTTGGCTATTTTTTGGTATCTTATTTTTTTACGGAATTTTTAACGCATTTATTGGAAAAGCACAATCAATTCCGCTTTTAGGTGATTTTTTTCAAAAGATTTTTGCATCTATAGGAAAATAACATGAACACTTTATTACACCACATCACAAGACCATCATCCTTAAAAGAAAATGCACCATTACTTATGATGTGTCATGGCTATGGAAGTGATGAAAACGACTTATTTTCATTTGCTGCAGAATTACCCGAAGAATTGTTCATCATTTCAGTAAGAGCACCTTACCCAATGCAACCTTATGGAAATGCGTGGTACACCATCAATTTTGATGCAGAATTCAACAAATGGAATGATGTTAAACAAGCCATTCAATCAAGAGATTTGATTTCAAATTTTATAGATGAAGTCTGTTCAAAATATCCTGTAAACCCAAAAAATGTGACACTGTTAGGTTTTAGTCAAGGCACTATTTTGAGTTATGCCGTAGCACTTACCTATCCTGAAAAAGTTAAGAATATTATTGCATTAAGTGGTTATGTTGACGAAAAAATGTTATCCGAAAATTTTAAAGCAAACAACTTTAGTCATCTTAGTTTTTATTGCTCGCATGGAAGTGTTGACCAAGTTATTCCTGTAGATTGGGCTCGCAGAGCGCCTCAATTTTTAAATGCACTTCATATTAAAAATACGTATAGCGAATTTCCTGTTGGTCATGGTGTTTCTCCTCAAAATTTTTATGAATTCAGAAGTTGGTTAAACGACGAAATATAGCGTTAAGGCCTGTACATTAAGTAATCCAAAACTTCAAACTTCAGTTCTTTTTTGTCTGAAACTGTATATTTAATCAGCATTTCGCCCCAATATTTCCCATCAGAATAGTTGGCAATGATCCACTTATGATTCAATAATCTTATATTGTTAATCATCATTTTATTTCCAGTCATAGATGCGTATGGCACAATAGGATGGTCGTCGCCTTCGTAATTGTTGAGTTTGTACAATTCATCTTTTATAAAAGGAATTAGCTCTAATGCGTTATAACCTTGGTTTTCAAAATAATCGAGTGCATCATCGTTATATTTCAAATCAAAAAGTTTTAAATCGGTCATTTGATCTTGCAAAGTGGCAATAGAATCTTTATATGCTTTTTCCTTTTTCTCAAGATGCGTCAATTGTTTTTCATACGATTCTAAAACACTTTTAGAATTCATATACTCAAATAACACCAGCAATAGTGCGAAAATAAACAAGTACATAAAAATTTTACTCTTCATAATCTATATCTCAATTTGTAAGTTATCATAAGCCAAAAAAACATTTTCAGGAAGTTTTTGTTGCACTTCGTCATGAAAACCCAAGTAATGACTTATATGTGTTAAATAGGCTTTTTCTGGGTTCACTTTTTTAACAAACTCTAAAGCTTCAGTCAAATTAAAGTGCGACATATGCTCTTTTTCTCTTAAAGCATTTACCACCAATATTTTTACTCCTTTTAGTTTCTCTATTTCCTCCTTTTCAACGGTTTTCATATCGGTTAAATACGCAAAATCTTTAAATCTAAATCCAAATACTTGCAAATTATGATGCATTCCGTTTATTGGAATCACATTTATACCACCAAGTTTAAACGCTTCATTTTTAATCTCATAAGCAGTTACACCTGGAGCACCTGGATATTTATTGTGTGTTTCAAAAATATAGGCAAACCGCAATTTTAATGCTTCTAAAACTCTCTGATGTGCATAAATAGGAATATCGCCTTGCCGAAAATAAAAAGGTCTAATATCATCCAAACCTGCAGTATGATCAGCATGTTCATGGGTAAAAAGGATAGCGTCCAATTGACTACATTTTGCATTAAGCATCTGTTGTCTAAAATCGGGACCACAATCAACCACACACGTACAATGGTTCCACTCAACTAAAACCGAAACACGTAACCGTTTATCTTTGGGGTTTTCACTCAAACACACAGGATGCTCACTTCCAATAACTGGAATGCCTTGTGATGTTCCTGTACCTAAAAACGTAATCTTCAAGAGTCTTAACTTTACAACAAAAATAAGGTTATTTTTTTGTTTAGACCTCTAATTTGATACCTTTGTAATATAGTTATTTAACTCAAATCAAAACATGGAAATTACGCTTAAAGGTGATAAAGAATTTGATGACATCCCATCATTAAAAACTAAAGCGCTTCGTATTAATTTAAACGAGAACATTTACGGAACCTTTGCAGAAATTGGAGCAGGACAAGAAACTGTGCGCCAATTTTTTAGAGCAGGTGGTGCTTCTGGAACTATTGCAAAAGCAATGTCTGCTTATGATAAAGATTTTAGTGATGCCATTTACGGAATGGAAGACGATGGACGCTATGTTACTGAAGCGCGCTTGCGCAAGATGTTAACCCATGAAATTGACTTAATTGAAGAGCGATTAACACGAGATAAACATCCAAACAAAATGTTTTTTGCTTTTGCAAATACAGTAACTACTATTGATTTTGCTAAACAATTCAAAGGTCATGGTTGGGTTGGTATTAAATATCAAATTGAGGCAGACCAAGATTATAATGAAATTACCTTGCACTTGCGCTTTAAAGAAAATGATGCAAGATTACAGCAAGAAACCCTTGGAATTTTAGGAACCAATCTTATTTATGGTGCTTTTTACAAATACAACGAACCTAAAAAACTACTGCGTTATTTATACGACCATTTAGATAAAGACCAATTAGAAATTGATACCATTAATTTTTCTGGTCCAGCTTTTGAAAATGTTGATAACCGTTTGATGAGCTTACAATTGGTTAAAAATGGCATGACAGATGCTGTCATGTTTGCGCCAGACGGAAACAACGTTTTACCAGCAAGAGTCCTTTACAAAAAAAATATTTTAGCATTACGTGGTAGTTTTAGACCCGTAACCAAGGTTAATATTGACATGTTCGAGAAATCGTACAACATGTTTATTAAAGAAAATAAAGTAGATGCTGACAATACTCAGGTGGTATTTGAAATTACACTGTCAAACCTTAGAGCTGAAGGCGAAATAGACGAGCAAGATTTTATGGACAGAGCAAAATTGTTGTGTTCTTTAGGTCATACTGTATTAATATCCAACTTTCAAGAATACTACAAATTGGTTGAATACTTCTCTCAATACTCTAAAAATAGAATGGGATTAGCTATGGGAGTTAATAATTTAGTCGACATTTTTGATGAAAAATACTATCGCCATTTAAGTGGTGGTATTTTGGAAGCTTTCGGAAAATTATTCTTTAAAGATTTGAGAGTGTACTTATACCCTATGGAAAATACTGATGGTACAGTAACTGATAGCGAAAATTTAAAAGTACATCCACGTATGAAAGAATTGTACAAATTCTTTAAGTACAACGGAAAAGTTGTAGATATTACAGACTATGACTCTTCAATTCTTTCTATTTTTTCAAGAACGGTTTTAAAAGCCATTGCTGATGGAAAAGAAGGTTGGGAAACGATGTTACCCGAAGGTGTTGCAAAAATCATCAAAGAAAAAAGCCTTTTTGGCTATGAAGCCGAAGAGATTATTCATAATAAATAAAATAAAAAGCGACCAAATGGTCGCTTTTTTTTATGCTTCTAATATTTGATTTGCGTGAATTTTTGCTTTCACATCATCAATTATTTTTTCTATAATGCCCTGCTCATCAATCACAAAAGTCAATCTGTGAATACCATCAAAGGTTCTACCCATAAATTTTTTAGGACCCCAAACATCAAAAGCTTTTATAACACTTTTATCTTCATCAGCTACTAATGGATAAGGAAAATTAAATTTTTTCTTAAAATTGGATTGTTTCTTTTGGCTATCTGCACTCACACCCAAAATTTCATAACCTTTATCTTTTAAATCTTTGTAATGATCACGTATGTTACAAGCTTCAACCGTACAGGTTGGTGTATTAGCCTTTGGATAGAAAAAAACGACTAACTTTTTTCCTTTATAATCTGATAAAGAAATGGTGTTACCTGATTCATCTTTTGCTGAAAAATTTGGAGCCTTATCGCCTACTTTTAAATTGGTCATATTTAATTAACTTTGATTCTTTGTAAAAATACAACTTATGAACAAACAAGAGAAGGTCAATTTTGTTATAAATACGTTAAACCAACTATATCCAACCATTCCTGTGCCTTTAGAACATAAAGATCCTTATACTTTGCTTATTGCTGTTTTATTGTCTGCTCAAAGTACTGATGTTAGAGTGAATAAAATTACGCCTTTATTATTCGCAAAAGCCGATAACCCTTATGATATGGTAAAATTATCTGTAGAAGATATTAGAGAAATTATTAAACCAGTGGGTTTATCACCTATGAAAAGCAAAGGTATTTACGGTTTGTCAAAAATATTGATTGAAAAATATGATGGTAACGTTCCAAAAACTTATGACGCTTTAGAAGCCTTACCTGCTGTTGGCCACAAAACAGCTGCAGTAGTATTGTCACAAGCCTTTGGCATTCCTGCATTTCCTGTTGACACGCATATTCATAGATTGATGTATCGTTGGAATTTTAGCAATGGAAAAAATGTAATTCAAACTGAAAAAGATGCAAAACGTTTGTTTCCTAAAGCACTTTGGAATGATTTACATCTTCAAATTATTTGGTATGGACGTGAATATTCGCCTGCAAGAGGTTGGAATTTAGACAACGATATTATTACTAAAACTATTGGAAGAGCATCGGTTTTAAAAGCGTATTATGCAAAAAAATAATATTAAAGTTCCTGCCTTCGCAAACATAAAAAAAAGTCCTGATGAGCTAAATATCAGGACTTTTCCAAGTTTAGTTTAGAAGTGCTTCAAACTTCAATTTATTACAATGTATAACACTTAAAGCCTTAGAATAATTTAAAAGAAAATCAATGGTTTCTTTTTTTGGGTTAAGATTGTCTTGTTTTTGGGGAATTTTTTCTGAGTAAAGTTTTGCCATTATTTAGAATTTTAGGTGATTATATTCTAATAACGCATTAAAACTTTATTTAGTATATCAATTCGTTAAAATTATATTTTTTTGGTCAATTACCTTTCTCAAATTAATCAAAGCATAGCGCATTCTACCCAAAGCCGTATTAATACTTACACCTGTTTTATCTGAAATTTCTTTAAAACTCATGTCTTTGTACATACGCATAACTAATACATCTTTTTGATCTTCTGGCAATTCTTCAATCAAACGACGCAAATCGCATTCAATTTGCTCTTTAATGAGTTGTTTTTCAGCATCTAAAGACGCATCACTCAAAACAGAAAAAATACTAAATTCTCCTGCATTATCAAATTTGGGCATTCTATTATTACGCCTAAAATGGTCTATAACCAAATTGTGCGCAATACGCATTACCCAAGGTAAAAACTTACCTTCTTCATTATATTTACCAAGTTTAAGGGTTTTAATGACTTTGATAAAGGTATCCTGAAAAATATCTTCAGTAATATCTCTGTCATAAACTTTAGAATAAATAAAACTATAAATTTTTTGTTTGTGCCTACTTATGAGTACAGATAGAGCACTTTCGTCTCCTTGCAAGTAGTTGCGGACTAAAACAGCATCAGTGATAAGTTCATGTTTCATAATCATTACTTTAAGGGCATAGAAGTTTCCTTCTTAGCTTGGGGTTCATTTTATAAAGTAATATTATGTTATAGGCAACTAATTTTTAACTGTTTATGCTTCAAATATAACAACAATCATTCCTAAAATGCAAAAAAAAAGACCAAACTTTAACATTTTAATGGACAATAAGTTTCTTTTTAGGATAAAATACTTATAGTATCTTTGCACTTCAATACGCTAAAATTCCTATGAATATCAACCTTTCCGAAGTTAATCCAAAGCAAAATATCATCATAAAAGGTGCCAATTTGCACAACCTTAAAAATTTGGATGTGGTGATACCTCGCAACAAATTGGTTGTTATTACAGGCTTATCAGGTTCTGGAAAGTCGAGTTTAGCATTTGACACCTTGTATGCTGAAGGACAACGACGTTATGTAGAAAGTTTATCAAGTTATGCCAGACAATTTTTAGGGCGACTTAACAAACCAAAAGTTGATTATATTAAAGGAATTGCACCTGCAATAGCTATTGAACAAAAAGTGAATTCAACCAATCCACGTTCAACGGTTGGCACTTCTACAGAAATTTATGATTACCTCAAACTTTTGTTTGCACGCATTGGCAAAACCTATTCACCTATTTCAGGAAAATTAGTAAAAAAACATACAACTGCTGATGTTATACAGCTTGTAAAATCATTTTCAGAGACCGAAAAATTGCTTCTCCTTGCTCCTATTGTATTAGAAGAAGGACGAACTATGGAAGACAAACTCAAAACCTTATTACAACAAGGTTATGCAAGAGTTAAACATGAAAATGAGGTGTTGCGAATTGAAGAAGCCATCCATAAAAAAGTAAAGAAAGCTACATTTTTAGTAGTTGACAGAATTGTTGTCAAACATGAAGATGATTTTTACAACCGATTGGCAGACGCTATTGAAACTTCGTTTTTTGAAGGCAAAGGCACCACAATTATAGAGTCCTTATCTGATAATAAACAACATACCTTCAACAATAAATTTGAATTGGATGGTATGTCGTTTTTAGAACCTAATGTGCATTTGTTCAGTTTTAATAATCCTTATGGTGCTTGCCCTAAGTGTGAAGGTTATGGCGACGTTATTGGTATTGATGAAGATTTAGTCATCCCAAATACAGCCTTATCAGTTTATGAAAATGCCATTTTTCCTTGGCGAGGCGAAAGTATGAGTTGGTACAGAGATCAATTGGTTAACAATTCGCATAAATTCGATTTTCCTATACATAAACCTTATTTTCAATTAACTGAAGCACAAAAACAGCTAATTTGGGATGGCAATACCTATTTTGAAGGATTGAATTCATTTTTTGAAGAATTAGAATCTAAAGCTTACAAAATCCAAAACCGTGTAATGCTATCGCGTTATAGAGGCAAAACTAAATGCAATAAATGCCACGGAAAACGCTTGCGTCCTGAAGCCAATTACATCAAAGTTGGTAATGTTACCATTACAGACCTTGTAGAAATGCCTTTAAATAAGTTAACCGCTTTTTTTAAAAACTTAAAGCTTAACGCTTATGACGCTAAAATTGCAGAACGTTTACTAAAAGAAATCCATAATCGACTTAGCTTTTTATCCAATGTTGGTTTAGACTATTTAACACTTAACCGTCGCTCTAACAGCCTTTCTGGTGGCGAAAGTCAACGTATCAATTTAGCCACATCATTAGGTAGTAGTTTAGTTGGCTCAATGTATATTTTAGATGAACCAAGTATTGGTTTACATCCAAAAGATACTGAAAAGTTAATTGTTGTTTTAAAAGCGTTACGCGATTTAGGAAATACTGTCATTGTTGTTGAGCATGATGAAGACATTATGAAAGCTGCTGATGAAATTATTGATATTGGACCAGAAGCTGGAACTTTTGGTGGCGAAGTGGTTGCCTTAGGTACCTATCAGGATATTTTGACATCTAACTCATTAACAGCACACTACTTAAATGGCACTTTAGAAATTGAAGTTCCTAAAAAACGTCGAACTTCTAAATATCATATAGACATTGTTGGAGCACGTGAGCACAATTTAAAAAACATTGATGTCAGTTTTCCTTTATCAATGTTGACCGTTATTACAGGTGTTTCAGGAAGTGGAAAAAGTACCTTAGTAAAAAAGATATTATTTCCTGCCATTCAAAAACAATTAACTGGTTTTGCAGATAAAGTTGGTAAATTTTCTGAGCTTAAAGGAAATTACAGCAATATCAAGCATATTGAATTTGTAGATCAAAACCCAATTGGTCGTTCGTCACGCTCCAATCCTGTGACCTATATTAAGGCATATGATGATATTAGAGCTTTATTTTCCAATCAAAAATTAAGTAAAATTCGAAATTATCAGGCAAAACATTTTTCTTTTAATGTCGATGGAGGACGCTGTGAAACCTGTAAAGGTGATGGTGAAGTGACCATTGAAATGCAGTTTATGGCTGATGTACATTTAACTTGCGAAACTTGTAATGGAAAGCGTTTTAAAAAAGACGTTTTAGAAGTAACCTTTGAAAATAAAAACATTGACGATATTCTTAACATGACTATTGACGATGCTATTGCTTTTTTTGACAAACACAAACAATCTAAAATACAAAACAAGCTACAACCACTTCAAGATGTTGGTTTAGGTTACGTTACTTTAGGTCAAAGCTCTTCTACGCTTTCTGGTGGCGAAGCACAACGTATCAAATTAGCATCATTTTTAGGTAAAGGTGCAAAAAGTGATAATGCGTTATTTATTTTTGATGAACCAACCACTGGACTTCATTTTCATGACATCAAAAAATTATTAACATCCTTTCAGGCATTAATTGAACAAGGACATTCTATCATCGTTATTGAACACAATTTAGAACTCATCAAATGTGCCGATTACATCATCGATTTAGGACCAGAAGGAGGTGAACTTGGTGGGCAAATAGTGGCTCAAGGAACTCCTGAAGCATTGGTAAAAAATAAAAAGTCGATTACTGGAAGTTATTTGAAAGCTAAGCTGTAATCAACCTTTTAAGCCTTTGCAAACAACATCAATTAGAATTAGTAATACAAAAATGCAAAGAAACCTATGATAATTGCTGCTGATGGGATTATCAATGATATAAAAATAAAGGTCGTTAATGATGTTTTTAAAAAACTCAAAAACCAACCTTGCTGATAAAATCGTTTGACTGCCAAAAACAGATAGAAAAAGGTGGATAAAGTAACAAGAAGTGTAATCCAACCTGGAAAATTTTCCCATATCAAATCGCATATCACAAGAATACTAAACACTGTGAATAAATACGAAAAGAAGTAAAAACTAAATACCAAATGATTGGCATAAGCGCCTTTTTTATAATAAAGCAACTTTAAAATAAGCGCAAAAAGAGGCAACAGAAAAAACAATGCAATTGGAATGGTATCATAAAATGCTTTTAAAACATTACCACCATCTCTTGATTTGTAGAATTTCAAAATCTGACTGTAAAGCTTCCGCTTAAAAACTCCAGCATCAGGATTTAGTCCCATCACCTTATATATTTCAGTATCTGGAGCATCAATACGTATCAGTGAGTCTATTTTGTCTTCATTAAAACCAAAATTGACCTCTTTTTTGGTCAAGTCTTTAACATTGACTATAGAGTCTATCTCTTTATCTTTCATTCCTGTTAAAAACTGGTTATCGTAAAGTGTTTTACGAAGTTTTACTCTTTCTAAAGAATCCTTTTTTCGCTCTGCAACGCTATCAACTACAACTTTGGCTGTTTCAGATTTTAAGGTTTTTTGAAGTTCTTTGTTTAATTCTGCCGTTTGCTCTCTGGACACAAAAGAGAACAAAAAGAAAAACACCACAGATACAAATAGATAAAATTGTGCAGGATGCAAATACAACAAACGCTTTCCTTCAATAAACTTTTTGGCTAAATAACCCGGTTTAAACATTAATGGCATAAAACTTCTAAAAAAGCGCGCATCTACTGAAAAATAATTACTAATAGTGTTATTAAACAACACACCAAGGGTTAAATCATCTTGTGCTTTTTGCCCACAATATGGACAATATGGGTAATAGGCTTCAAAATGCTGATTGCAATTAGAACACTCGGTTAATTTATTTGACATTAGTATTAGGGTTGGTTGATGGTTATAAATATAGCAATTTGTCAATGGCTTTTCAAAACTCCTTTCAAACAGAAGGTGAAATTCTAACATGTTAACAATAAACTACTTATATATTTTGGCACGTAAATTGGTTTATTTAAATCAAATAGCGTAAGCCGAAACGCCTTCCAAAAGTATTTGGAAGATTAGGCATCATCTTAAAAACCTATATTATGAAAAAGCAAGTACTTTTTAGCGCCTTGATGTTAATAGGGTTAACATCGGCAACAGTCACAGCAGGAAATGCTACAACCAATGGGGAAGATTTTACAAATACGACACGCTATCGTTATGCAGAACCTATCACGTTTGTAGAGCGTGGTGTTGAATTTTTAATTTTTCCTGATGGAAGTTTTGATTTTAATACGAACATTAATGATTCTTTTAATGATGATCAGTATTACAAAACAACAAACACCAAACGAAGTTCAGTTAATGTAACTTTTGGTGCTCCAGGAACAGTGAGTAGAATTCACTATTCACAACCAAGAAGTTATGGTGTTTTAATACAACATGATCATGATGGAAAAGTAAGACGTATTGGAAATGTATTCATAAATTATGATAGAACTGGAAAAGTTAAACGAATAGGTTCCGTATATATGACTTATAATAGAAGAAATGGGCGTTTAACCCAAGTTGGAGGCTTACGAGTAAACTATAATGGATGGGGAGAAATTGTTCATGCTTCAGGTGTAGTTAACCACTATAATACCTCAGCCGTTTATTATGGTCATAATAGTTATGCTGATACAGATAATAATGACAATTTTAATGATGAAGATTACTATTATTATAAACAAGGAACGACTGTTAAAAAGCAGAAAAAGATAAAACGATAAATTTTGATTTTTGTTAGTTGAATCTGTACTTTAAATCACTAAAGTGCATTATAATCCCAAAGCTTGTCCCCAAACGGCTTTGGGATTTTTACTTTCTAAATTTTGTATATAGATTTACTCACAAAATTAACCTTTGCTAAAGTTTCGGCTAACAAAGTACATTTCTACCTCACCTTTACCTTTGGCTTGAATTTTTCCTCTGCTTTCAAAGGTGAATTCTGGTTCGTATTTGATATAATTATAGGTGTCTTGAGGTATTCTGTTTATATTATAATTATAATGCCATAGCGCTGATTTCAAATCTCACACGCTTTTCATAAAACAAATACCCATTTAAATCAAATAAAAAAATTATATGAATAGCCTCTTTATTAATCTTTTGTGTAATTATATCAGGATTTATTTAATAACCTGTATAGTTATTTTAGGACGGGTCAGGTGTATGGATAGTGTATGGATAGTGTATGAGAAACTACTTGGCTTCAAAAGAGTAACATTTTATAGCTATTTTTTTTTTGGCACGTTGTTTGAATAATACTTTACATGTTTAACAAAAAAACAACACTCATGAAAAAATTAGCCTTATTTTTTACTGCAGTGTTCCTAATAGGAGCATCAGTAAGCGCAAAAACCACCACAACATATAACAATTATAGAGGTTATGGCAACTCTTTCATCTTTACGGAAGGTGGCATTGAGTTTTCTGTGTTTCCTGATGGTCAATTCGACTTTTATGCTCCAAACTATGGTCCAAATGGAAGTATTTCTATAAACACACCAAATGTGTCTTTCAGTTTTAATACAGGTTATGATTATAGCCCTTATGTACAATATGACGATTTTGGTGCTATCATCCAAATAGAAAACGTCCCAATTTATTATGATTATTATGGTCGTATCACACAAGCAGGCAACGTTAATATACACTATAACAATTTTGGCTATGTGTCTAATGTTGGTGGTTTGTATGTTTACTATAACAGTAATAGAGTATTTTCACATTGTACTGGGTTTATCAACGTGTACAATCGTGTTTATGTATATCAACCTTGGCACAGATATTATACTGTACCTGCTCCAAACTATTGCATCGTCTATTCAAGACCTTATCGTCAATACTACAAACCTGTGCGTTACCACTATTACAGACCTTACACTAATAATTACAGACAGCCTGTACATTATAATTATAGAAGCGTTACAAACAATGGCAGACGAAATGCTGTTGCCAACAACAGTAGAATTAGTGATAGATACCGCCAAGAAGCAACACCACGTCATGCTGAGATTAGAACACGAAGAAATGACAACCGAACTTTGGCAGCCACAAATACACGTTCCTTACAAAACAACAGAACAACATCTGATGCTGTGAGAACCCAAACTCCAAGACGTGCAACTGTACAAAATGATAGAACTGTAAGAACAAGAGAAAAACAAAATGTGACTAAACCACAACGTTCTGTGTCTAATAATCAACGTACAATTAAAAAAAATGCTATTGTTAGAAAACCAAGAACATCAAATAATCGTATATCTAATAGAGAGCAAAGTCAATATAACAAACGGAACACTACTCAAAGCAAAAGCAGAAGTCAGTCGAAAGTAAGTTCTAATAAAACACAAAGTCGAACTAAATCTGCTAAGAGAAGAGGAAATTTATAAACCTATATAATTTTTTGGTTGGTTAGTTGGAATGTCCTGCAAGTCGTATGCCTCAAAGCACCTTGCGGGATTTTCCTTTTTTATTTCAATCGCAAATATTTTTTGATAAGCATTGATATATCTTCAGACACATTTAATTTATAAATAGCATACACATACGCTACGGTTATCAACATCGATTTTAACGCAATATTGACAATTGGATGAAACGGAAATTCCCAAAAGTAAAACACCATAAAACTGACTACCAATAGCACGCTTACCTTAGCGGTTTGCTCAGTAAATGGTGACATTTTGTATTTCTTCATCACAAAATAAATTTTGATAGTATTGTAAATGGTGATGGCTAAAAAAGTAGCAAATGCGGATCCGTTGATTCCAAATATTGGGATAAATATCATATTTAACACCACTGTAAGAATGGTCAAAATCACACCAAAAAGCAACACGACTCTATAATAATCACTATTAAACAAAATTACATTATTGCAACCCATCAAATTGTCATAAAGTTTTGCTGCACTAACAAAAAAGACAACTGTAAGACCTCCTGCAAATTCTTTTGGAATGGTAACGTACAACTCATTGATATTTAAAAGAATCAACAAAAAGATAAAACCTCCAATAATATACAAGGTCAATGTACTACGTTGGTACAAATCTTTTAATGCAACTTTATTTTTATCATTTAAAAATTTTGCTGTTAAAGGCTGGAGTATTTGCTGCATTGCTCTTGAAGGTACTGCAATAACCGTTGCAATATAAATAGCAACACCATAATAAGCCACTTCTTCAATTGGAATGTATTGTCCTAACATAAACTTATCTATATCCAAAATAAGCGTTGCAACAGAGCCAGCTATAATGATTAATGCTGAATATT
The DNA here is from genome assembly GCA_041391965.1 of Gelidibacter sp. Classification (GTDB taxonomy): domain Bacteria; phylum Bacteroidota; class Bacteroidia; order Flavobacteriales; family Flavobacteriaceae; genus JAWKMZ01. The sequence continues at coordinate 290,176 of JAWKMZ010000003.1, forward strand.
TTAAAATAGAACTGAGGTTTGGGACTTTGTTAAACTTAAGCACAGGAAATTTGATACAGAAGGCATAAATTTTCATCACCAACATTCTCAAAATGTAAATTCCAACAATTCCTTTGATAAATGTATCAACTGTGATGTAATCAAAATGCACACAAAGCAGTAAAATGGTCACACCAACACGATGAAATACTTCTTTCATGAAGTTACCAAAAACGGTTTGCATTTGCACTTTTGCCCAAGCAAAAAAGACTTCAAAATATGCCATAGCAATAGCTGTTATAAAAATATACCAGACATAATCTTTAACAATTGGGTTTTTTTGTGAAATGAGTTCGCTTATCACATCAAAAGAAAAGTAACCAATACATCCTAACGGAATAATAATGACAAAAGGCAAAAAAAGCATCAAGGTCAAAAAACTATTGAGCGAATTTTTGGTTTTAAAAGTGGAATAAAATTTTATAATTGTGTTATGGACGCCAAAAGCCATTAAAGGCATCATAATATTAGCTGTAGAAAGCACAAAAGCCACCAAACCATAATAATTATCTGATATAAAATACGAATACAGATACAACGTATTAATGGCTCCTACAAAGAAACCAATATACGTGGTAATCGTGTTTTTAAAAGATTGGTTGGTAACAATTCCCATTAGATGAGTTCTGATAAGGTTTTGGTTAATGCTTTTCTACTGTATTGTTGCAATCCAATAGGATACGTTGTTAAACTATTGGTTTTATAAGCTTCAAAATACGCTAAAATTTGCGATTTTAAACGGACTTCATCATCATAATTAAAGTAACTTCCTGTATTTGTGTTATTAATAATACGCTCTACATCAGACGCCTTTGGTCCAATTGCTAAAATTGGTGTATCAGAAACCATATATTCAAACAATTTACCAGGAATAATTGCTTTGGTGTCTTCAGAATCAATTTCAATTAACAATAATACTTGTGACTGTTTTTGTTCAATTAATGCTTCATTATGAGATACATACCCTTTTAAGCACGTATATTCTTTAAGGTTAAAATCAGCAATACTTTCCAAAACATCATTACTAACAACACCAACAAGTTTTAGCTCAAAAGCCGCTTTAAAGTCGGCATTTTCTAAAATCAATTCGTTCAAAATTTTCCATAATTGTTTCGGATTGCGTTCTGATAATAACGACCCAATATGCGCTAAAGTAAATTTATCGTCCTTTAAGGGTTTTTCAATCGAAGTAGTATCATAACCATTTGTAATTACTGTAATAGGTTGCTTGGTTTTTGTTGAAAATTCTTTTTTCGTATTTTCACTCGTCACAATAATTTGATCAGCAGTTATTAATACATCTTTCTCCAATTGTAAGTGTTTGGCCTTAGATGAAGCTGTAAGTCTCAATTTTTTATGGTAACCAATAGTGGTCCAAGGATCTCTAAAATCGGCCAACCAAGTCACTCCTAACCTTGCTTTTAATTGTAAGCCTATTAGATGTAAACTGTGTGGAGGTCCTGTGGTAATGATGGTTTCAATCTGTTCTTTTTGAATATAATCTGATAAAAAGGTTACAGAAGGTTGAATCCAGCGCTTTCGAGCATCTGGAATAAAGAAATTTCCTCTTACAAACAACATGAGTTTTTGAATAAAAGTTTGCTTCTTTTCTTTAGGAATAACGCCAGAACTAATGATCTTAGAACTTTTTTTGGACACCAAATTTGCAAATCTGTATGGTTCTTTGATGGGCTGTTTTAAAATAATGAGTTCTTTAGGAATTTCAGCACATAAACTTTCATCAACAATAGGATAATTTGGGTTTTCTGGACAATACACAATAGGCTGAATGTCATAATCTGGCAAATATGTAACAAACTTCAACCAACGTTGTACACCAGGACCTCCTGCTGGTGGCCAATAATAAGTTATAATGAGTGCTTTTTTATGCACTTTCTTCAGGTTTAGTTTTAAATTGTAAATACAAACCACCAACAATAAGCAATGCTAACAAAATAGAACTTGCCAAAGCAATACTACTTCCTGTTTGGATGACTTGTGGTTCAAATTTGAATTCAATCGTATGTGTTCCTTTTGGAATTGGCAAACCTCTCAATACATAATCAACTCTATAATGAGGTGTCAATTTTCCATCAATATAAGCATTCCAACCTTCGGCATAATAAATTTCAGAAAAAACTGCAAAACCATCATTTTTATTGTTCGACTTATACTTTAAATAATTTGGCTTATACACTTTAATACTGATAGTTGCTGTTGAATCTGTAATAAATTTTTGATTAGATAACTTTTGAGTCGTAATGGCTTTTATTTTGGTATCTAAACTATCTAAAGAGGTCAGTTCTTCATTTGCCGACGCTACTTTTACAAGGTCATTAATAAACCACGCATTTCCATTGGCATCTGCATTCAAATAAGGAAAAATTGCGCCTTTATCATCATCAGCAATAATGTATTTGGTGTTCAACATATTGAGTACATTGATGTTGTTTTTTGCCAAATGAAAACTGTTCAACTCCTCAAAACGCTCCAATTTTGCTGCACTATAACCACCCAACGAATTATGAAAATAAGAGGCTCGCGCACCTCCTGAAGTAACATCATACACTCTAAAATGTGTTGTGTCTTTTGCTATTTGTATATCGGCTTTTGTTGGCTGAAAAGGAGTATTGACTTGCAAAGCAGACACAAAATCATCGTTGTTGACATAACGTTTGTCTACACCAACCAAATCGAATAGTATCAATGCCGCAAATATAACAACGACTGATTTTTCTGATACCTTTTGCTTTAAAAACATAAAAATGGTTCCTGCGGAAAGCAACACTAATAGTAAAGACCTCAACGTGTCTTCTGTAAAAAAGGTCTTTCTATCTGTTTTAACAGCATTTATAAACGCTTGCCCATAATTTTGAATATAATAACCATCACTAATGCCTACAAAGCTAAATGACGATTTAAACACCAAAAATAAAATAGCTAAACCACCAGTTATTAAGGCTGAAAGCTTTAAGGCTTTCAATTTATCGTCTTTACTTTCAAAATCGTTAAATAAGCGAACCAATCCAAAAATGGCAAGCACAGGAATACACAATTCCAAAATAACTTGAATTGAGCTTACGGCTCTAAACTTGTTATACATTGGCACATAATCAATAAAAAAATCAGTTAAGAACCCTAAATTTTTTCCATAAGACAATAGTAAAGACAAAAGAGTACCACCAACAAGCCACCATTTTAGGCGACCTTTTACCAAAAACAAGGCAAACACGAACAAAAACAATACAACAGCGCCAACATAAGCAGGTGCTTCTACAATTGGCTGATTTCCCCAATAGGTCGGTATTTGTTTAGTTTGCTGCAAGGCTTGTACTGGTAAAGCTCCTAAACCTATAAAATAGTTATAAGACGCTGAATCTTTACCAACATCTTCATAACCGCCTCCTCCCATAAATCGAGGAATAAACAGATTTAAAGATTCTAAAATGCCGTAGCTGTATTCCGTTATATAATCTTTATCAAGACCAGAAGTTGCTACTTTTGGTGTTCCATCAGGATTGATGGTAATTTCACTTTTACCACGTGTACTATGTTTGACATACTCTTGAGTTGCCATGATATTGGTGGCATTTAACCCAATAGATAAAATCACAGCAACAAGTAGTATTCCAACCGATTTAAAATAATGTGGCAACACTTTTTTTCGGTAAGCATCAATCAAATACACCAATCCTAACACTAAAACTAATAGCATCAAATAATAGGTCATCTGAAAATGATTGGCACTAATTTCTAAAGCCATCGCAACCGAAGTCAATAAAAAACCTATAATATATTGTCGTCGGAAAGTGAGCAAAATACCACTCAACACCAAAGGCATGTACGCAATAGCATGCGCTTTACTATTGTGTCCAACACCAAGAATAATAATAAGATAGGTAGAAAATCCGAAAGCTAAAGCACCTAAAGCTGCAAGTTTAAAATCAACTTTCAACGTTAGCAAAAGGATGTAAAACCCAATAAAATAGAGGAATAAATAATCGGCTGGACGTGGTAAAAAACGTAAAACCGAATCTAATTTTTTGATGTAATTATGCGGATAATGTGCACCCAATTGATAGGTTGGCATACCACCAAAAGCACTATTGGTCCAATAGGTCTCTTCACCTGTGTCTTTTCTAAATTCATTTTGCTGTTTAGACATGCCAATGTACTGCGCAATATCACTTTGAGATATTTGCTTACCACTTAAAACAGGACTAAAATAAGCTAACGAAATGACTACAAAGCCAATAAGAATTAAAAGATGCGGAAGAAACTTCTTTATAGATAATTGCATGAATTTTTGATATGATTACAAGTTTGAAAATTAATCAATTTCTTCGTAATCTATATATTCACCAACGTTTTTATTTGAAGTTTTATTCGTATTTGGTACTTTATCAATAACCGTTTCACCTTCTTTTTCTCTCGATGTATGAGGCTGTTGATAATTTTGAAATTGTGCTCCAAAACGCTCTTGCACTTTATTAGTCATATACTTGACCAAATAAGGAGCAAACAATCTGGATAAGATTTTAATACCATACCAAATCAACAAAATAATTAAAATGGTTCTTAAAAACCCTGTAAAAGATGCCATTTGCAACATGAATCTAAATTTTTTTCAAAAATACAATTCTTAGCACTTAAAAACAGTTATAAATACTAAAAAAAAATATAAAATCTCTATATTTGAACCTAATCTGCATGACAATGAAATCTATCAAAATTTATTTTACAGTGCTACTTTTTGCACTTTCCTACTCAGCTTTTAGCCAATACACTGATGTCATAAACTCTAACAGACCAGGTGTATCACAAAGTGCTTTTGCAGTTGGACCTAATGTCATTCAATTAGAGACAGGTCCTTATATTGTCAAAGAAAAACACACACCATTAAAATATGAGGTTTCAGGTTTTGGAATTGATTTTGCAGCACGCTATGGTTTGCTTTTAGAAGCATTAGAACTAAGTCTTCAAGGTACCTATCAACACGATACCTTTACTATCAATAGCTCAGCAATTCCATCAGAAAACACAAGGTCTAACTTTAAAAACTTTACCATTGGAGCCAAATATTTGGTCTATGATCCTTATAAAAATGCTGAAGAAGACAAACCCAACCTTTACAGCTGGAAAGCCAACCATCAGTTTAAATGGAAAACCTTAATTCCTGCTGTTGCTGTGTATGCTGGTGCCAATTTTGATACCAAAAATAATCCTTACACAGCACCTGGAGTTGAAGGGTTTAGTCCAAAAATTGCTGTTATTTCTCAAAATAATTTTTCAGGCGGTTGGGTTTTTGTGATTAATCTGATAAAAGACCATATTGGTACTGATGATTCCGATTTTCAATACATTTTAACATTGACACATTCATTCAATCCAAAATGGGCTGTGTTTGGAGAAGCACAAGGAATTAAAAGTAACTTTTATGCTGATAATTTATTTCGTTTTGGTGCTGGCTATTTATGGTCAAAAGATTTTCAGTTAGACACTGCTTTGACTTTCAATACAAAAGATACACCCTCTGTTTTTGGTGTCAATTTTGGAGCCTCATATCGTTTTGATTTTCATAAAGACAAAGAAATTGACAATGGTAATTCTGCAAAAGAAGAAGGTAAACGTCAGTCCAGAAGCAAGAAAAACAAAAAAACAATCGATTTTGATGATGATGGCAATTTATAAGTTGAATGTATGATTATAGTTAAAGAAATTCATTCTGCAAAAGACCTAAAGGCCTTTGTAAAGTTTCCTTTTAATTTATATAAAGACTCCAAATATTGGGTTCCTCCTATTATTAAACAAGAGTTAGAGACCTTTAACAAAAAGAAAAATCCCATTTTTAATGATGCCGAAGCACGTTTCTTTTTAGCCTATAAAAACAATGAAATTGTTGGACGTGTGGCAGCAATAATCAATTGGTTGGAAGTAAAAAATCAAAACCAAAAAAAAATGCGTTTTGGTTGGTTTGATGTAATTGATGATATAACTGTTACCAAAGCCCTTTTGGAAAAAGTGACTGAAATTGGCAAAGCCAACCATTTAGATTATGTTGAAGGTCCTGTTGGATTTTCAAATTTGGATAAAGTTGGTGTGATGACTGAAGGTTTTGAGCATTTGGGCAATATGATTACGTGGTATAATTATCCTTATTACGCCAAACATTTTGAATTATTGGGTTTTAGAGACGAAAAACTTTATTCTGAAAGCCATTTTTCTTTTAAAAATGTTAATCCAGACACTTTTGTCAAAGCCCAAGAGCTCATCAAAAGGCGTTACGGCCTTAAGGCTTTAAGCTTTACAAAAACTAAAGAGGTAATGCCTTATGCTGACAAAATGTTTGATTTGTTTAATGACTCTTATGCATCTTTATCCTCTTTTGTAGCAATTACAGATATTCAGAAAGAATATTTCAAGCAAAAATTTATCAGTTTTATAAACCCTGAATATATCAAATTTGTAATAGATAAAGATAAAAACTTGGTTGCCTTTGCTATTGTAATGCCTTCATTTTCAAAAGCACTTCAAAAAACGAAAGGTAAATTATTCCCCTTTGGTTTTAGACATATTTTACATGCAAAAAAACATAGTAAAGATGTTGTTTTTTATTTGATTGGCGTGCATCCCGATTACCAAAACAAAGGTGTTCATGCGGTTATTTTTAATGAATATTACAACACATTCACAGAAAAAAATATCAAGAATTGCATAAGAACTCCAGAATTAGAAGACAATATTGCGATTCATCAAATTTGGAAACATTTTAAATCAGAAGTTTTCAAACGACGTAAAACCGTTCGGAAGGATATTAGCTAAAAAATCACACATTTTAATTGTGACTGCTTTTGTATTACCTAAAAATCTTTTTACGCTCTTCAAAACACATAAAATAAAAAAACCAAACTCCAGAAGTAGTATCGGAATTTGGTTTTTTTATTATTGAAATTTTAATCTTCTATCTATTCACCCATTGCTGCGGTAACCGCAGCTGATAGGCGTTTATAAGTTCCGTTTTCTAAACGAGTTCTGATGGCATCAAAAGCATCCAACGTTTCATTGACATCCTCTAACGTATGTGTTGCTGTTGGAATTAAACGTAATAAAATTAAGCCTTTAGGGATCACTGGATATACTACTATTGAACAGAAAATTCCGTGATTTTCACGTAGGTCTTTAACCAAAGCCATCGCCTCAGGAATACTTCCTTTTAAATAAACAGGAGTTACGCAACTTTGGGTAGTTCCAATATCAAAACCACGCTCTTTTAAACCCGATTGCAAGGCATTGGTGTTTTCCCAAAGTTTTGCTTTTAGCTCTGGCATGGTTTTAAGCATTTCCAAACGTTTTAGAGCACCAACAACCAATTGCATTTGCAATGATTTAGCAAACATTTGAGAACGCAAGTTGTATTTTAAATAATCAATAATTTCTTTATCAGCAGCAATAAAAGCACCTGTACTTGCTAATGATTTGGCAAAGGTTGCAAAATACACGTCTATATCATCTTGTACTCCTTGCTCTTCACCTGCTCCTGCGCCTGTTTTACCAAGTGTTCCAAAGCCATGAGCATCATCTACTAAAAAACGGAAATTATATTTTTTCTTAAGTGCAACAATTTCTTTTAATCGTCCTTGTTCGCCGCGCATACCAAATACACCTTCTGAAATTACTAAAATTCCTCCACCTGTTTGCTCAGCCATTTTAGTGGCTCTTTCAAGGTTTTTTTCTAAACTTTCTACATCATTATGTTTATAAGTAAAACGTTTTCCCATGTGCAAACGTACACCATCTATAATACAAGCATGTGCATCTACATCATATACAATAATATCATCTTTACCAACCAAAGCATCAATAGTTGACACCATACCTTGGTAACCAAAGTTTAGTAAGTAAGCTGCTTCTTTATTGACAAATTTAGCCAATTCTTTTTGCAAGGTTTCATGAAGATTGGTGTGACCAGACATCATACGTGCTCCCATTGGATAAGCAGAACCATAATCTATACCAGCTTGCGCATCAACTTTACGTACTTCTGGATGGTTTGCTAAGCCTAAGTAATCATTAATACTCCAAGTCACTACATCTTTTCCTTGGAACTTCATTCGGTTTGAGATTTGACCTTCCAGTTTTGGAAACACAAAATAGCCTTCTGCTTGTGAAGCCCATTTACCAAGCGGTCCTTTATCTTTATATATTCTATCAAATAAATCTTTCATTCAACTTAAATTAGTCTAATTAGTAAGGGCAAAATTAAATAAATATCTCATCATAGCATAATAAAATTATAAACCGCTGTTTATAACATTTAAGATACAAAAAAACCTATTGCTCCAAAAAAAATGCAATAGGCTTTTTGGTGTGTCAACACGCTATTTTATATACTGAATAGATGAAACGTTTGCCAATGATTTGCTATCAAAAAAGCCTTGTTCTTCCATCCATTTATCACTGTAAACTTTACTCATGTAACGTGATCCATGGTCAGGAAATATAACAACCACTTTATCTGTTGCTTTAAACTCGCCTTCTTCACTTAGTTGTTTTAAGGCTTGCATGGCTGCACCACTTGTATAACCTACAAATAATCCTTCTTTTTGTGCAATTTCTCTTGCTGTATGTGCACTTTCTTCGTCAGTTACTTTTATAAACTTGTCTATCAAATCAAAATCTGTTGCAGTAGGAATTAAGTTTTTGCCTAAACCTTCAATGCGATATGGATAGATTTCTTTTTCATCAAACTCACGTGTTTCATGGTATTTTTTTAATACAGAACCGTAAGCATCAACTCCAATAATTTTGACATTTGGATTTTGCTCTTTTAAGTATTTTGCAGTCCCTGAAATAGTTCCTCCTGTACCACTACATGCAACTAAATGCGTGATTTGCCCTTCGGTTTGTTCCCAAATTTCTGGACCTGTAGAATGGTAATGTGCATCAATATTTAACTGATTAAAATACTGATTGATGTATATGGAACCTTTAAGTTCTTCATGTAAGCGTTTTGCAACTTGATAATACGATCTTGGATCATCAGCACTTACGTGAGCTGGACAGACATACACCTTTGCTCCCATTGATTTAAGCATATCAATCTTATCTGCCGATGATTTTGAACTCACAGCCAAAATGCAATCATAACCTTTGATAATGCTTACCATAGCAACACTAAAACCTGTGTTACCCGAAGTTGTTTCAATAATGGTATCACCAGGAGTTAATATTCCTTGACGCTCCGCTTGTTCAATAATATGTAGAGCAACTCTGTCTTTTGAGGAGTGACCTGGATTAAAGGCTTCTACTTTTGCAAAAAAATCACCATTAAAATCCTCAGTCATTTTGTTTAATTTGATAAGAGGTGTGCTACCTATGAGTTGTAACACATTATCAAATACCTGAATATTTTTTTTCATACATGCTATTTATCCATCTCAATTTACAAAAAAATGTAAACCAAAACCTCGCAAAAGTACAAGATTTTTTTGAATTAGGCATTAATATTCTCTAAGTCTAACAAAAAAGCGTACTCTTCGGCATCTTCTTTTAAGGCTTCAAAACGTCCTGAAGCTCCACCATGACCTGCTGCCATGTTAGTTTTTAAAAGCAGTTTATTAGTGTCTGTTTTTAGCTCTCTAAGTTTGGCGACCCATTTGGCTGGTTCCCAATATTGCACTTGCGAATCGTGTAATCCTGTGGTAATTAATATATTTGGATATGCTTGTGGTTTTACATTATCATAAGGCGAATAGGATTTCATATAATCATAATAAACTTTGTCATTTGGATTTCCCCATTCATCATATTCTCCAGTGGTTAACGGAATACTATCATCTAACATGGTGGTAACTACATCTACAAAAGGAACTGCAGCAATAACACCATTATACAATTGTGGCGCTTCATTAATAACAGCTCCAATAAGCAAACCACCTGCACTTCCACCTAAAGCATATAAATGTTTTGGTGAGGTATAATTTTGCTCAATTAAATGTTTAGAACACTCTATAAAATCGGTAAAAGTGTTTTTCTTTTGAAGCAATTTACCGTTTTCATACCAAAGTCTGCCTAAATATTCACCTCCTCTAACATGAGCTATTGCGTATATAAAACCTCTATCTAACAAACTCAATCTGATACTCGAAAAATAAGGGTCAATAGTGTGACCATAGGAACCATAAGCATATAACAGAACAGGATTTGTACCATCTTTTTGGATGCCTTTTTTGTAAACCAACGACATAGGAATTTTGGTGCCATCTGCTGAGGTAGCCCAAATACGCTCTGATTCGTAATTATTTTTGTCGAAATTTGGGTCTAATACTTCTTGTTCTTTTAAAATGGTTTTTTCTTTAGTGACCATATTAAAATCGATAGTTGACGATGGTGTTGTCATAGAATTATAGCCATAACGCAATATATCAGTATCAAAATCGACATTGGTTCCTGTATATGCAGTGTAAGTTTCGTTATCAAAAGGCAAGTAATAATCAGCTGTGTTATCCCAACGTATAATTCGGATTAAATTCAAACCATTTGCACGTTCACTCACAACTAAAAAGTCTTTAAAAATATCAATATCTTCTAATAGCACGTCATTTCTATGAGGCAATACATCAGTCCAATTTGAAATTTCAGTGGCTGTCTCTGGCGTTTTCATCAATTTAAAATTAATAGCATCATCAATATTGGTCACTATATAAAACTGATCGTCATAATGTGAAATACTGTATTCTAATCCTCTAATCCGCTTTTGAAAAACTCTAAAAGGCACATCAGGTGTGTTGGCATTTAATATATGATATTCGTTAGTTAAAGTGCTATAACTGGCAATAATGATATATTTTCTGGATTTTGATTTATAAACTGCTACACCAAACGTATCATCTTCTTCATTGAATATGACAGTATCTTCGGCTGAAGAACTTCCTAATTTGTGTTTGTAAACCTTATCGGAACGCAACGTTTGTTCATCTTTTTTTGTGTAAAATAAGGTTGTATTGTCATTTGCCCAAGTGGCTGACCCTGTGGTGTTTTCAATAGCATCTGTAAAAACCTCATCAGTCATTAAACTTTTGACTTGCAACGTGTAGTTGCGTCGTCCAACCGTATCAATTCCATAAGCAATCATTGTGTTATCAGGACTTACACTCAATCCAACCAATTTAAAATACTCAAATCCTTCAGCCATTTTGTTACAATCAAAAAGTAACTCTTCAGCATTATCTAAACGGTCTTTTTTACGAATGTAGATAGGATAATCTTTGCCAGTTTCATACTTGACAATATACCAATAGCCATTGTATTTGTAAGGAACCGACTCATCATCTTCCTTGATTCTGGCTTTCATTTCTTCAAATAATTGCTGCTCAAAATCTTTGGTATGCGAGGTCATTTCATCAAAATAAGCGTTTTCAGCATTCAAATACGCAATAACCTCTGGATTGTCTCTATCATTCAACCAAAAATAATTATCCACTCTAATATCATTATGAATTTTGAGCTGTTTTTGGATTTTTTTAGCTTTTGGCGGCTCTATTTTTGTTTTTGTCATTGATTTTTTCTTTAGGAAGAGTGCAAAAGTAAGGTTTATTTGGAATAAAGAATAAAGAGAAAAGAATAAAGAAAATTGCTTTTGCTTTATCATCTTAACTTTTAGTAATTTTGCATTCTAATTTAAAACTTGAAAAGTATGTTTGGAGATATGATGGGAATGATGGCAAAACTTAAAGAAACTCAAAAGAAAGTTGAAGCCACTAAAGAGCGTTTAAATCATGTTTTGGTGGATGAAAAAAGCAATGATGAGAAGTTAAAAGTAACGTTGACCGCTAATAGAACGATAAAATCGATTTCAATAGATGATGATTTGCTGAAAGATAAAGATATGCTTGAAGATTATTTAATTTTAACCTTAAATAAAGCTATTGAAAAAGCAACTCGTGTAAACGAAACCGAATTGGCTGCTGTTGCCAAAGATGGAATGCCAAATATTCCTGGATTGGATATGTTTAAATAAGACCTAAGACCGTATCGCTAAAAGTTAATAGACTAAAGTTTCAAATTTTTTAACTCGCTTAAAAATAAATCGTGCATTGCATTGGTGTAATCTAAATGAGTTACAATCCGCAATTTTCTGCTTCCCATACCTATAATGTGAATGTTTTTATTGGTTAATTTTTTGAGAAATTCTTTTTCATCAACATCAGTATTTAACTCAAAAATGATAATGTTGGTTTCAATAGGTTCCACTTTTTTAATGACAGACAACCTTTTTAAAACCTCGCCAATTTCTTTTGCTTTTTGATGGTCATCAATAAGTCTATGGCTATTATTGTCTAAAGCATACAAACCTGCCGCAGCCAAATAGCCAACCTGACGCATGTTGCCACCAAACATTTTTCGGACTCTAATGGCATTTTTCATAAGAGCCTCATCGCCAATTAAAACAGAGCCAATTGGGCAACCCAAACCTTTACTTAAACATACAGAAATGGTATCAAAAAGGTGTCCATACTCTTGAGTGGTTTCTTTTTTAACTACTAAGGCATTCCATAATCGTGCACCATCGAGATGAAATCCTAACTGATTATCATCACAAACTTTTCTGATTTTTTTGAGTTCTTCAAAATCCCAACAAGCGCCTCCTCCTTTATTGGTAGTGTTCTCAACTTCTACCAAACGGGTTTGACTATAATAAAATTCTGATGGATTGATAGCTTCCAGCACCTGTTGTGCTGTAAACATTCCTCTATTGCCATCAATCAACTTGCAAGACACGCCACTATTGAATGATGCGCCACCAGCTTCGTAATTATAAATATGTGCATATTTATCACAAATAACTTGTTCTCCTGGTTGTGTATGCAATTTTATAGCGGCTTGATTTGCCATACTTCCTGATGGAAAAAATAAGGCTTTTGGTTTACCAAACATTTTTGCTAAACGTTCTTCAAGTGCATTTACTGTTGGATCTTCTTTAAAAACATCATCTCCAACTTTAGCACTCATCATAGCATCTAACATGCCTTTTGACGGTTTGGTAACCGTATCGCTTCTTAAATCTATAATCATGTTAGTTTAAATTATAATTACAATAATCGGTTCCTATTGGAGAACCATCTGGAATTTTAGGAGCAGATTCCATCTGGAATTTTTCTGGATGTTCTCTAAATTCGTTCATAAGCTTGCTGTATTGCGAAGCATATAGCATGTCTTTATGTTTCTTATCGTATAAAGTTTTAGAAATATCAGCCAAAGCATTATTTGCAATGGCATTTACTTGAAAAAATGCCTTGTCATTCACTGCAAGATTCATAATATATTTAAGCACATTGACATTAATCATCTGCTGTACTTGGTTTAAATAGGGATCTTTATAAGTTTTTTTAAATGAATTATCTACCAGTGTTTTTAAAACATCAACCAAACTCAATTGTGTGTTGTCAAGACTATACTGTTGAAGCAATCTATTGGCACGTTGCGGATTTAAAAGCAATTTTAAAGTCATGTCGCTTGCTGTAGAAACGGCACTTAAAGGGTCAAAAGCAACACCTGTTAGACTTGAAAATGATTCTCTTGTACGTTCATAACCATAAGCTCTTGGTGAAAATAAACTTAGTTTATCTTTTGGAATCGCCAAGGTTTCAGCAGACATCGCATGCAGCAACGCATTTAAAGCCTCTTTTTGGGTTTGCACATCTACCGATTTAGAAATCAACGCATCAGCCCCTTTTACTGCATAATTATAATCTAAGCCTCCAACCACTTTTGAAGTTGCTTCTACTTGATAACGCTGAAAAAAGTATAAAGGCACAAACACATCTTCTAAAACGGAATAAGGCTCATTTGTACGAATATTATCTTTAGAAAAATTGGCAATAGCTTTTGCTCTTACTTTTAGGACACGTTCCAATTCTGCGGAAGCGCTTTTACCATTGTCCCAAAGATGTGCCAAAGCATGAGCACCACCTTCTGCGCGAGCATCAGAATCAGTTATAAAACGTAAGCCTTTATCTTGAGCTTCTTTTAAAATGGTATTTAAGGCATTATGTTCATTCGTATTTTTATCAAATTGTGTATAGCTGTACGCAACCGTGACTTTATCCCAAACACCAATTCCTGTAGCATATGGATTATCTATTTGTATATTCCCATCAACCAAAGTTACCTTTGGATGTGGATAATCCATCACCGAAGCATCATCATTTGTACTTGCTGCAAAATTGTGTGCAAAACCAAGTGTATGACCAACTTCATGAGCACCTAATTGTCTAATGCGTGCTAAAGCCATATCTAACATAGGTTGATAATTGTCATCGCGTTCAGCAAAAGGTTTGTTTAGTAAGGCTTGTGCAATCATAAAATCCTGACGAACCCGTAAACTGCCAAGACTTACATGACCTTTTATGATTTCGCCAGTTCTTGGGTCAATCACACTTGCACCATAACTCCATCCTCTTGTAGAACGATGTACCCATTGAATGACATTATATCTACAATCCATTGGATCAGCATCTGCTGGCAACATTTTTACCTGAAACGCATTTTTAAAACCTATGGCTTCAAAAGCTTGGTTCCACCAACTTGCTCCTTCTAAAAGTGCCGAACGCACAGGCTCTGGAGCTCCAGGGTCGAGGTAGTAAATAATAGGTTTTACAGCTTCACTCACTGCTAACTCTGGGTTCTTTTTTTCTAAACGATGCCGAATGATATAACGCTTTATGATAGGTTCTTGAATAGGCGTTGCATAATCCATATATGACATATAAATAGCACCACTTTGTGGATTAAACTCTCGTGGTTGATAGTTGTTATCTGGTAATTTAATAAAGGAATGATGTTGAATAACGCTCACTAAAGAGGCGGTTGGTGTTACACTTCTGATATTTCTTCCTTTTGGTTCGCCAACAAACGTCAACAATGCTTCAAACTCATCATTTTTAGGAAAGGCTTTGGTACGTTCTAAAGACAAGGCGCTTTTTGTTACATCTAATTTATAAACACCTTCGTTTTTTGTTTTTAAAGTTTCGGCAACACCATGTGTATCTTGCAGTAAAAAAGGCGTGAAATCAATAATATATTTGCCTTCTTTTTGTTCTTCAATTTTAAAACCAAAAAGGACTGATTTTGCAAAGGCTTGCTCTACACTTTTCTTTTCTAAATCGTTATCTGTATTCGCTCGGTAATTTTGATTGGGTTGAATGAGCAATAATTTATTACCTGCTTTTATAAATTTGACAACACGCTCATCACCTATTTGACCTCTGTCTAAACCAATATCATTTGAACCAATACCACTTGCAAGCGAGTTGACATAAAGAAATTCTTGGTCTAGTTTATCAACTTCAAGATAAATTTTATCTTCAGATTCATCATAATAAAAATTGAAATACCCTTTATAGGTTTCAACGGTTTTATCTTTTAAATTTTTTGAAAAAAAAGGACTTGTAACTTGAGAATAAAAGGGACTTACAACTAAAAAGAAAACGAAAGAAATTACTGCTTTTTTCATAATGAATGAATTAGTTTATAAAGCTACATAATTATTATGAACAGTAAAAACTCAATGTATCAATAAGGCATCATAAATTTTACCACAGTTTTTTGAGTTTGCAAACATATCACCTAAATGGCATATCACTGCTGTATTTTTTGCTGAAGTTCGCGGTTGGTACAACACCACGTTTTGGTTTGCAGAAACAGATTTAGCCTTTATGAGTGTTGAAATTAAAGGTTGTTGGCTAAGTGGACGAATTATTCGGTTGTTATATTTTTCTAAAAAGAACGCTTTACTTTGCTTTACATTTGCTGTAATACTACTAAAATTTTTAGAAATGCTATGCAATGAACATATGGCATGATAAGGCCCTGTATACAATTTATTTTTATGAGTTTCTAAATCTAAAGTAAAAGGAATATCACCTCTTTTTTCAGGTTGATACGCAGCAGCTTTATAGGTAATAAAAGCAGCTCCTGTTAAACCTCCCAAGCCTTTACAAGAACTAAAAGTACACACATCAGCCAACTGATGATTGGGTTCTAAATTGATAGACGCTGTAGCATCTAAAAATAATTTTGCTTGCTTACGCGCTGCCAGTTTTTTTAACAAGTATATATCACTCAAAAATGCCTCTGCAGTTTCTACATAAGCTGTTGCAATCCAGTCATAAGTATTTTCAACTAAAAGTTCTTTTTCAATATCGTTATAGTTAATAATTTTATAGGTGGTTTCAGGCAAACTGTCCAATTTTTGTTTTATAATGTGACTTATGCGCTTGCTGTAATAACCAGCATCAATAATCAGGATTTTACCTAAAACAATATTGGAAGTTGCCACATCAATAGCTGTAGTACCTCCTCCTTGCAACCTTACAATTTGGTCATGGTCTGTAAGTTTTAAAATATTTTTTAGAACTAAATTTTCAATCTGTGTGTATTCGTCATCACCACGTCCAAAAGCACTTTTTAAGTCAAACATATTTAAATAGGACATATTTGAAGGTCCTGGAGTAAACATCAACTTTTCTGAATTTCTTTTTTGTACAATAGACTGAACCGTTTTAATTCTTAGTTGATTACTTGAAATGCTTTCAGTTCTTGGAAACACCAACAACTGTTCGACGTCGTTTTGATTATCATCACCATGCACCAAATAATCAATATGGTAAGTTTTCAAAGTAGCTTCGGTAATTTTCCAAGGTGTAGCAACCACTTCGTCCACAACTCTCAACGCCTCTAAAATTTCTTTTCTATGAGCAAAACTTAGTTCGGGTTGATAGCCTTTATACAAGACAATTTCATCATCTGTAGCCAAACCAATGACAATTTGTGTCTCTATATTTTTAAAATGTGATTTTGCCTTTTGTATCAATCTGATATGTCCATGATGGAGCATGGTTGCACAAAAATCTACCATGATACGCAATGGTTGCGGCTTTTTATTTTCCATTTGACAGTAGATTTGACATAAATCCTAATTTATTTTCTTTTGGTGACTTAGTTGGTCTTCCTAAATTGTTTCTGGATGCCATTTTTACTTTAATTTCTAAAAAAGACACGCCTTTTTCTGCATTAAATTTAGGTAATATTTTTTTGAGTTCATCCATTTTACTGACACTATAAACTGTTGAATAACCATTGTGTTTGGCTATTTCAGGAAAATTAACCTTAAGTCCTAAAGTGTCCTGACCTCCAACAGATTCGTGTGCCCCATTATTGAACACAATATGCTTGTAATTTTCAAGTCCAGAATTACCAATAGTGCTCAAACTTCCTGCATGCATCAAAACTGAGCCATCACCATCAAAACAATATACTTTTACATTTGGTTGCTCTTTAGCAATACCCAAAGCAATCATTGAAGCGTGACCCATGGATCCAACGGTTAAGAAATCTTTGTCATGACTTTGCTTGTTGTTTGCTCTGTATTCAAATAACTCTCTGGAAAGTTTCCCAGTAGTTGACACAACTACATCATTTTCAGTCAAAGAATCGGTTGCTATTTTTAAGGCATCTTCTCTTGACATTTCAAAATTATGAACTGTCTTTTTTAAGCTATAAGGTGTGAATACATCTTTTCTAACCACCAACGCATGAGGCTTTCCTAAGCGTTTTGCAGCGTCAATCATCTGATTTGTTTTTCTGATAGAAACTGTTTCATCTTCATCAATAATTACATATGGAATATCCATAGTTTCCAACATCTTTAATAAAATTGCGCCTTGCATTACATGTTGTGGTTCATCTTTTACATTAGGCTCTCCACGCCAACCAATAAGCAATAGCATTGGAATATTATAGACTTTTTCACTGGTTAAAGACACTAACGGATTTACAGCATTACCCAGACCTGAATTTTGCATATACACTACAGGAATTTTGTGTGTTGCCAAATGATAACCTGCTGCCAAAGCAATACTTGCACCTTCATTTGAGGTAATGGTATGGTTTTTTCCATCTAAAGTATCCGCAACATAGGAAACAAAATTTTTTAATAACGAATCTGGAACGCCAGTAAAAAAGTGGAGTTCATTATCTAAAAACACTTTAAAAAAACGCTCTACTGAAATCATGTTATTTGGTGCCTGGAATTAGATCTAAAATACTTTTAATAGACATACAATGCTCTGAAGCTCTCACTGAATTTTGGTCTTCCAAAATCTGAGTTGCTACTTTGACCATTGCTGGATACGCAGCTCTAAGCATATGATTGGCATAAATAACAATATTAACACCTATATCTATAAATTCTTGCTCTGTAATATGGTTATAAGTTGAAGGTACCACAACTATTGGTGTGGTTGTATTGATGGCTCTAAACTGTTTTACAAAATCAAAAATATCATCACCCGATTTGTTTTTGCTATGTATCATAATGCCATCTGCTCCTGCCTCTATATAAGCAAAAGCACGTTCTAAGGCATCTTCAACTGTTTTACCAAGTATAAAACTTTCAATTCTTGAAATAATCATAAAGTCTTTGGTTACTTGTGCTTCTTTTCCTGCTTTTATTTTATCGCAAAAATTTTCAATGGTATCTTGTTCTTGGTGTACTGAGTTACCAAAAAGTGAATTTTTCTTTAAACCTGTTTTGTCTTCAATAATCACGGCAGAAATACCATTACGTTCTAAAGACCTTACTGAGAAAGGGAAATGTTCTAATTTTCCACCAGTATCAGCATCATAAATTATTGGTTTTGTAGTGCATTCCAAAATATCAGCTAATGATGATAAGCGTCGCGTAATGTCAACGGTTTCAATATCTGGTTTTCCTTTTACAGTTGAATCTGTCAAGCTACTGGACCACATACCATCAAATTCTAACCATTCGTCATTTTTTTGAATGGATAAATTTTCAATTATTAAGCCTGTCAAACCACTATGTGATTCTAAAATTCTGACAATGGGTTTGGCTTTAATTAAACGAGCTAATGATTTTAATCTCAATTCTGGAGTTGTCCCAACACTTTTATTTTTTTCTATAAGGATTGAAGAATTAACGCCAAGTGTATAAGGTATTTCAATAACTTCTGAGCCTATACTGGTCATATACTCAAAAACATCTTTTCTAATGGTTGATAAAGGTCCTGTTTTCCAATCATCACCATGCATAATAATATCTGGTTTGTAGGTTTTTAAATTAGGCACATAGCTCCACTCATTTTGAGGTACAACTTTATCAACACCTCTTAAATTAGAAATGACATTCAAACGTTGGTTATAATCTAAAATGGGTAATTGTTTATGATTTGCAATAGCGGAATCCGTCAATAATCCTATCAGCACTTTACCATGTTTTGCGCCTTCATTGATAATATTAATGATACCTGGATGAATAATTTCGGCAGTCATTCCTATATAAACAGTTTTCATTGGTCTATAATTTATTATATGCACTCATTACTTGTCGTTGTTTACCAGAAGCTAGTAAAGGAATTTCATTTAAATATTTGATTTCTATAGAGCAGTTGTTGCCCAACGCTTCTTTAAACTCATTAATCAATTGTTGTTCACCTTTAAAAAGCGTGTCTGTATTCAATTTTATAACATACGCTTTTTCATCTATTTGAATAAATTGAAATTGTTTGAAGTTTGAATATTTTTTCATCACAGCACCAATAACAAATGACGATATAAGCTCGCCTTTGGTATTATAAATCAAATCTTGTCGTCTGCCTTCAACCTTTTTAAAAACGGGAACATTATGCTCATCTAATTCAATGCTAGCCACATCACCTGTATCATATCTAATTATTGGCATGCAATAATTAAACAAGTCTGTTATGATTACTCTTCCTAATTCACCTAATTCGGCTGGTGTATCTTCATCAAATTTAAATATCTCAAAATAATAACTTGCCCAATTAATGTCAAAATGGTCTGTATTTGCTTTTTGTTGCGCCAAAATACCATTTTCAGCATTTGAATATCTTGATATTACAGGTGCATTAAAATAAGTTTGAAGCGTTGTTTTTGTATGAAGGTTTAAACGCTCAGAACACGCCACAACACAAGTCATATTGCAATTTATTGGCTCTTTGTGTTCTACCTGAACATATTTTGAAATGGTATCCAGAGCTGAAGCATATGACCAAATTCCTTTAGACTTTTTAGACTTGAGTAGTTTGGCTATAAAGTTTTCTATTTCAGCTTTATTTAAATTGGCAGCATTTTGCATTCCAACATTTTGAATCCAAGACAACAAAGCAGATTTCCTATTGTATTTGGTCCAAACTCTAATAAAATACACTTTAATTCCGATAGCTATTCCTGCTCTTTTAGCAAAATATATGGCATCTGTACTATTCCTATTTTGCTTGTTTTTATTTTGATAGAGATTGAATGGTGTTCCTGATGAGCCACTGGTAGAAACCTTATATTTTTTTTTATTAAGATAGCTTGACGACTTAAAAGCATCATAATTATCTTTAATAATCAATTTATTGACTACAGGAAATGCTTCTAAGTTATTTTTGTCTGCAATGTCTTTATAAAAAGGAACGGTTTTAGCAGCGTGGTTAAGCAAATGGTTGAGATGTTTTTTTCTCAGATTTTTTGAATTGTCAGAGTTATAATCTTCCAATATCACACCAAGCTCTTTGTAATGTTTGTGTATTTTACCTCCTTTTAAGGCATCCAATATCCAAAAAATTGTATTTCTAAAATTCAATACCATTTTATAGTTGGCTAAGTTTCAACATTGAAATATCACATAATTTCAAAAAGCAATCAAATAAATTCTTTAAAGCGCATGGTTTGGCTATCAAGTGCAATTTTTAGCAGTTAATTTTAAACTCAAATTAAAAATTATTGCCCTAAAACTTCCATACAAATGGTTTAGTATTAACTTTGTCAAAAAAACAACCTATTATGACTACTTCTGATCAAATAAAAGATCTTGTAGAACGCCTTGGAGCGTTGAGGAGGTATCTTTGACATCGATGCCAAAACCATTGAGATAACCAACGAAGAAGAAAAAACCTTTGACCCAAATTTCTGGAACGATTCAAAATCGGCTGAAGTGATTATGAAATCACTCAGAGAAAAGAAAAAATGGGTTGGAGACTACCAAACAGCAAAAACACTTACTGAAGATTTAGAAGTGCTTTATGAATTTTATAAAGCAGATGACGTTACTGCTGAAGAATTAGACACACATTTTGACAAAACATTAGACCTCATTGAAAAATTAGAGTTTAAAAACATGTTATCTGATGAAGGTGATAGCTTAAGTGCTGTTTTACAAATTACTGCTGGAGCTGGCGGCACCGAAAGCTGTGATTGGGCAAGTATGCTGATGCGCATGTATTTGATGTACGCTGAAAAAAATGGCTTTAAAGTTAAAGAACTCAACTTTCAAGAAGGTGATGTGGCAGGCATAAAAACTGTAACCTTAGAAATTGAAGGCGATTTTGCCTTTGGTTGGTTAAAAGGTGAAAATGGTGTTCATCGTTTAGTACGTATCTCGCCATTTGACAGCAATGCCAAAAGGCATACAAGTTTTGCTTCGGTTTATGTGTATCCTTTAGTAGATGATACTATTGAAATTGAAATCAATCCTGCCGATATTGAAATTACAACAGCACGCTCAAGTGGTGCTGGCGGACAAAATGTCAACAAAGTAGAAACTAAAGTACAATTGACACATAAACCAACTGGTATTCAAATTTCATGCTCAGAAACCCGTTCACAGCATGATAACAGAGCCAGAGCAATGCAAATGCTAAAATCACAACTATATGAAATTGAACTTCAAAAACAGTTAGCACAACGTGACGATATTGAAGCTGGTAAAATGAAAATTGAGTGGGGAAGCCAAATACGCAACTACGTTTTACACCCTTATAAATTGATTAAAGATGTACGTACAAGCCATGAAACCGGAAATGTAGATGCTGTTTTAGATGGCGATATTGAACCCTTTTTAAAAGCCTATTTGATGATGATGGGTCAAAAAGAAGAAAAACCTAATGAGCTTTAGAAGCAATAATATTATCTTACTATGATAAAAATATACCATAATAACAGATGCAGCAAATCAAGATGTGCTTTAGAACTTTTAGAAGCTTCAAAACAACCCTTTGAAATTGTTTATTATTTAGAAAACACTCCAACAGTTAAAGAGTTAAAACAGCTCATCAAACTTCTTGGTATAAAACCTTTAGAACTTATAAGGACTAACGAATCTATTTGGAAAGAAAATTTTAAATCTTCTGAATTTTCTGACGATGAGCTTATAAAAATCATGGTCAAACATCCAAAACTTATAGAGCGCCCAATAATTGTCAATGGCAACAAAGCGGTTATTGGTCGTCCTGCTGAAAACATCTTCGATATTCTTTAAAAATCTACCTATTTTTTTAAGAGGTTTTTAACACAACTTTAACCAGTGACCATTAAACCAAGGGTTATTTTTGCGGTCTTAATAAAGAAATAACCCTAACCTATGTCTTTAAAATACATCACAGTATTCATATCACTTTTTCTTTTAGGAACATCTATCAATTATGCACAACAAGATGAGGCCGAAATGAAAAAGCAAATAGAGACTTTTCAAAAAAAGCTTAAAGAAGACCAAGAAGAACGTATTCAAACTTTTGTTTCAGAATTAAACACTGACGATTTTCAAAAAGAAATCATTAAGCAAAAACTCAATACCTATTACGACGAAAAAAAGCTAATTCTTCAAGATGAAACTTTAAAGTATTTTGAAAAAGATGAAAAGCTAAGCATATTAGATGCTTCTTATTTTTCTGATATTAAAGATATTATATCTGAAAACACAATGGCTGCCATTAAAAATTTTATAAAAGACAACTCTTCTGAATTAAAAAAACAGAAGAAAAAGAAAAAGAAAAAAAACAGAAAAGACAATTAACTACTATGAAAAACCTCTTACATTTAACGCTCCTCCTTTTTTTATTTAATAGCAACTTTATACAAGCCCAAAAAGACGTTACTGTTACAGGAGTTGTCATAGATAAAGATATTAACCAACCTTTAGAATATGCAACCATTGCCTTTTTTGACAAAGCCGAAAATAAAATTGTGACTGGTGGTATTACAGATATGGACGGAAAATTTAGTATTCAAGTACCTGCTGGTACTTATGACGTATCTGTTGAATATATCTCCTACAAAACTGAAAAACTTCTTAATAAATCACTATTTAGTGATACCAATTTAGGAACGCTCAGTATTGGTATTAATGTTGAAGCTCTTGATGCTGTAAATGTGATTGCAGAGCGAACTACTGTTGAAATGAAACTCGACAAAAAAATATATAATGTTGGTAAAGACCTTACTGTTAGAGGCGGAACCGTTAGTGATGTATTAGATAACGTTCCTTCGGTTTCAGTTGATGTTGAAGGCAACGTGTCCTTAAGAGGTAATGACAATGTAACCATCCTTATTAACGGAAAACCATCAGGTTTGGTAGGATTAAATTCTACCGAAGCTCTTAGACAACTACCAGCAGAATCTATTGAACGCGTTGAAGTCATTACCTCACCTTCTGCACGCTATGATGCCGAAGGAACTGCAGGTATTTTGAATATCATTTTAAGACGAAGCAAATTGCAAGGTTTTAATGGTGCCATAACAAGCAATGTTGGTTACCCAACAAGTGCCGGAATTTCTGGTAACGTTAATTACAGAACAGGCAATTTCAATTTTTTTAACACATCTGGATACAGTTATAGAGAAACTCCTGGAAACTCATTAACAAAAACAGAATATTTTAATGAAACCAATCCAAGTACCTTTTTAAACGAAAACAGAAAATTTGACAGACAAAGCAAAAACTTTAATACCAATTTAGGTTTAGAGTGGTATATAAACAACACAGCCTCATTAACAACGTCTTTTCTTTACAAAGATGGCAATCAAACCAATAATACTAAAAACACGATTAAAGAATTAGATAGTGATGGCAATTTATTAAGTCAGTCCTTGCGTTTCGACCCAGAAAATGAAAGTGACAAAACCATTCAATATGCAGTCAATTTTGATAAACAATTCACCAAACCAGGTCATAAACTTACTTTTGATTTTCAATATGAAGACAATACAGACGATGAAAAATCAACCATTTCACAAGATGGCAACGATGCAGAAAAAGTCAGAACTTTAGAAAATCAAGATCGTATTTTATTACAATCCGATTATGTACTTCCTATTGGTGAGGATAGCCAATTTGAATTTGGTTATAAAGGTAATTTTAATCTATTAGATACCGATTATACGTTTCAAGAAAATATTGATGGTCAGTTTGTTCGCAATAATGATTTGAGCAACAATCTAAATTATAAAGAGCAAATCAATGCCATTTACTCTCAATTTGGAAGCAAAATTAAAGCTAAACTTTCTTACTTATTCGGACTTCGTATGGAATCAACCAGAATAACCATTGACCAAGCAACAAGTGGTGATTTTGATAAAAAACAGTATTTAGGCTTATTTCCTACTGTCAACTTAGGCTATGAACTATCAGAAAAACAAAGCTTGTCATTAGGTTATAACAGAAGAATTAGTAGGCCACGTTCTAGGTTTATCAATCCATTTCCTTCAAGAAGTAGTGCTACCAATTTATTTCAAGGAAACCCAGATTTAGAACCAAGCTATTCTAACAAAGTAGATTTTGGATACCTTAACAGATTTGGTAAAGTAACCCTCAACTCTTCTATTTATTATGAACACGCAACAGATGTTTTTACTTTTATATCAGAAGATACTGGAGAAGTAACGGTTATAAACGGAACACCAATTAATGTTATAAAACGTACTCCAATAAACTTGGCAACTAATGACAGATACGGATTTGAATTTACATTAACTTACAGACCTATCAAAAAATGGAATTTAAATGGAAATTTTAACTTATTCCACTCCAAAACAGAAGGGTTTTATAACAATGTTGATTATGGAGCAAGCAATTTGAGTTGGTTTGCACGAATCAACAACAAATTAACATTACCTGGTAATATTGATTGGCAAACTCGCATGTTTTATGGAGGTCCAAGTAAAGATGCTCAAAATAAACGCAAAGGCATTTTTTCAACTGACTTAGCTTTTAGCAAAGATGTTTTTAAAGACCAAGCATCTATTGCCTTTAATGTAAGTGATGTATTTAATAGCAGAAAACGAATTATAGAATCATACACATCTACATTTAATAGCAATGCTAAATTTCAATGGAGAGAACGCAGTTTTAATCTATCATTCACTTACAGATTTAATCAACAAAAGAAACAACAAGATAGAGACCGTGGGCAAAATGGTGGTGATGATATGGAATATGAAGGTTAATGTTCATCCCTTTAATAAACAAAAAAGGAAGCCAAATGGCTTCCTTTTTTTATATCAATAAACTCGTTATTAATGAGTTGCTCTTTTACGTTTTTCTTTGCGAGCTTCCATAATTTCAGTAATACGTTCTTTTGATGCTCCAAAAATCCAATACGGAATTACAAAACTTACCAAAAACATCATTAACCAAAAACCAATAGTTAAAATGGTTAAGAAGGCTAAAAATCCTAAATATTGTTCAAATGTAAACATGTCGAGAGTTCTTTTTTATTATATGAAACAAAGATACGTCAAACCAAATTGATACACAATACCAAATTTAAGATTTATTAACAGGGTTTTCAAGAAAACTTTTAACGTAAAAATACATTCTTAAAAATCACTATCAACAAAAATATCTTGATAAACTAAACGAAGTATTTAACAAATAAATCCTAAAAACCTTAACTTTGTACTACTAATAAATATTAAAATTCTTATGGATTTCAGAATAGAAAAAGACACTATGGGCGAAGTAAAAGTGCCTGCAGATAAACTTTGGGGCGCTCAAACAGAACGCTCACGCAATAACTTTAAAATTGGTGCTCACGCATCTATGCCTTTAGAAATTATATATGGCTTTGCTTATTTAAAAAAAGCTGCAGCTTACACTAATTGCGAATTAGGCGTACTCCCTATCGAAAAAAGAGATTTAATAGCACAAGTATGTGATGAAATTTTAGAAGGCAAGCATGACGACCAATTTCCGTTAGTTATTTGGCAAACTGGTTCTGGTACGCAAAGCAACATGAACGTTAATGAAGTTATTGCCAACAGAGCACAACAAATAGCAGGTAAAACTATTGGCAAAGATGAAGCGGTTATCAAAGCAAATGACGATGTTAACAAATCTCAATCCTCAAACGACACATTTCCAACAGGAATGC
The DNA here is from genome assembly GCA_041391965.1 of Gelidibacter sp. Lineage (GTDB taxonomy): Bacteria > Bacteroidota > Bacteroidia > Flavobacteriales > Flavobacteriaceae > JAWKMZ01. The sequence goes on from JAWKMZ010000003.1 coordinate 316,449, forward strand.
ACATTGCTATTTATAAAAAAGTAGTTGAAACAACCATTCCTGGCATTATTCAATTACGAAACACACTGCATAAAAAAGCAAATGACTTTAAAAATGTAGTTAAAATTGGTCGTACACATTTGATGGATGCCACACCTTTAACACTTGGGCAAGAAATTTCTGGTTATGTGGCACAATTAGATCATGGTATCAAAGCTTTAGAAAACACACTATCCCATTTAAGCGAATTAGCACTTGGTGGAACTGCTGTTGGAACTGGACTCAACACGCCAAAAGGTTATAGCAAGCGTGTTGCAGAATACATAGCAAAATTTACAGACTTTCCTTTTGTAACTGCTCCAAACAAATTTGAAGCCCTTGCAGCACATGATGCTTTGGTAGAAACCCATGGTGCTTTAAAGCAATTAGCTGTTAGCTTAAATAAAATTGCAAACGATATACGTATGATGGCTTCTGGTCCAAGAAGTGGTATTGGTGAAATTACCATTCCAGCAAACGAACCAGGAAGTTCTATTATGCCAGGAAAAGTTAATCCTACGCAATGTGAAGCTTTAACAATGGTTTGTGCTCAGATAATGGGAAATGACGTTGCTGTTAGTGTTGGTGGTATGCAAGGTCAGTATGAATTGAATGTTTTTAAACCAGTAATGGCAGCCAACGTGTTACAATCGGCTCAATTATTAGGAGATGCTTGCATGAGTTTTGATGAACACTGCGCACAAGGTATTGAACCTAATTATAATGTAATCAAACAATTATTAAATAACTCTTTAATGTTGGTAACCGCTTTAAATACTAAAATAGGCTACTATAAAGCAGCCGAAATTGCCAACACTGCTCACAAAAATGGGACTACATTAAAAGAAGAAGCTATAAAATTAGGTTATGTAACTGCTGAAGATTATGATGCTTGGGTAAAACCAGAAGACATGGTTGGAAGCCTTAAATAATATAAAATCAATATGTTAGCATAAATAAAATTTATATATTAGCAAAAAAAATAATCTTGTGTATCTATGAAAAAAACTTTACTCTCATTAATAACCATAAGCATAATTTATGGTGTATCTTTTTCTCAAACCACATTTTCAACTAAAAAAACCATTGATCCAACAACTAATAACACTCCATATGTTATTGATTCTGGGTTGATTGATAATGATGCGTTTAAAGACATCGTTATAGGTACTGAATCTGGAAATGAAATTCAGTGGTATAAAAATAATGGCGATGGAACCTTTACTGAACAAACACTTATATCATCAACGCTAAGCTATGTTTATGCTTTAAAAATTGGAGATGTCAATGGAGACAACTTTAATGATGTTGTTGTTACAACTTACTCTGGAGGAAAAGTTGTGTGGTTTCAAAATGATGGCTTAGGTAATTTTAGTTCCGAAAAATTGATAGCCAATATGAACTCTCCTGTTGGTGTTGCAATTGCCGATTTAGACAATAATACCACAAAAGACGTTATTGCTTTAGCATATAATACTGGGCAAACCATTTGGTTTTCTAATGATGGCGCTGGCAATTTTGCTGCAGCACAAGTTTTAGCTACTGCAACTGCAAGTTATCCTGGAAGTATTGACGTTGCTGATTTTGACAATGATAACGATTTGGATTTTGTTATTGCAAATGCTGGAGCTGCTGGCAATGTAGAAGTATATTATAACAATTTAATCCCTAACGGAACAACAACATTTACAAAAGATGCAAACAGTGTAACTACTGGTAATTACTATTTATTTAATACAATTTTTGCAGATGTTGATAATGACAATCATTTAGATATTTTAGCAACTGATGCTGGAGATGGTACAACCCAAGGCTATTTATATTGGTACAAAAAAGAATTAGATGGCACCTTTACTGAAACTAATATCCCAACATCAATAAACAACCCTTCAACAGTTGGTTTTGCCGATTTAGATGATGATGGCTTAAAAGATATTATTTTAGGAAATTCCCAAGGCGAGGCTTTAGAACCTAATAACACCGATCTTGCTTGGTTTAAAAATAATGGATCTGGTAATTTTTCAAGTGAAATGATAATAGACATAACTCAAAGCCAAACGTTTGCCTTTACAATTGCCGATTTTGATAATGATAACGACTTAGACATTTCAAGCGTTTCATACAATCAAGATGCACTCAACTGGTTTGAAAACTTTAAATATACCTTATCAACACCAAAGGTTTCACTGCAAGACATTAGTATATATCCAAATCCAACAAAAAACTTCTTAAACTTTAAAGGTCTTACACAAAGTATCAAGGTTTCTATATATGACTTGATAGGAAAAGAAGTTTTAAAAGAAACTTTAAATCCTGAAAGTCCTTTTGATGTATCAAACCTTCAATCTGGTGTATATCTTCTTAAATTAGATGGTTACACTACAAATTTCAGATTTATAAAAGAATAATATTATATATTTTCAATCTATTTAAAAAGCGTTAATGATGTTCATTAACGCTTCTTTTTTTAAGAATTCTTAAAAGCAAGTTTAAAATGCTTATTTTAGAGACTTTATTTTCAAACTATGTCTATACTCATTACCAACATCAAAGAACTGCTTCAAGTAAGAGACACCAATGTAAATATTGTAAAAGGAAGTGATATGAAAATGTTACCAACCCTCAAAAATGCTTATTTACTTATTGAACATGATACCATTATTCAATATGGTACAATGTCAGAATGCAGAGGGTTAGAAGCTGATGTTGTTATTGATGCCACAGGCAAAATTGTGCTTCCTTCATGGTGTGATTCTCATACGCATATTGTGTATGCAGGCGACCGATCTCAAGAATTTGTAGATAGAATTAATGGTCTTAGTTATGAAGACATTGCAAAACGTGGTGGTGGTATTCTCAATTCGGCAGAACAACTTCAAAATACAAGTGAAGATGAATTGTATGAACAATCATTAAAACGACTTAATGATGTCATAAAATTGGGCACTGGAGCCATTGAAATTAAATCAGGTTATGGTCTAACCGTTGATGCCGAACTTAAAATGCTACGTGTCATTAAACGATTAAAACAAGACTCTCCTGCTAAAATTAAAGCAACATTGTTAGGCGCTCACGCCATTCCTACAGAATTTAAAAATAATAAAGACGCATTTTTAGATTTAGTAGTCAATGAAATGATTCCACAAGTTTCAAAATTGCAATTAGCTGATTATGTTGATGTTTTTTGTGAAAAAGGCTATTTTTCTTTAGAAGATACCGAACGTATTTTAGAAGCTGGCACTAAACATCGATTGATTCCAAAAATACATGTCAACCAATTTAACGCTTTTGGAGGTGTTGCACTTGGTGTAAAATACAATGCGCTTTCAGTTGACCATCTTGAAGAAATGAGACAAGAAGATATCAATATTTTAAAAAATAGTAAAACAATGCCTGTTGCTTTACCTTCTTGCTCCTATTTTTTGAGCATTCCTTATACACCTGCAAGACAAATTATAGATGCTGGATTACCTTTAGCACTTGCAACCGACTACAATCCTGGCTCTACACCAAGCGGAAACATGAATTTTGTGGTAAGCACAGCCTGTATTAAGATGAAAATGACACCAGAAGAAGCCATCAATGCAGCCACTATAAATGGTGCTTATGCAATGGGAATAAGCAATATGTACGGAAGTATTACCAGAGGAAAAAAAGCGAATATTATCATTACAAAACCTATCAATAGTTATTATAGCTTGCCTTATGCTTTTGGCGATAACCTTATTGATAAAGTGATTATAAATGGACGATTATTAGAGTAATTGCATAAAAAAACCCGAAAGTTTAGCTTTCGGGTTTTTAATTATTTTAGAGGTTTATTATTCTAAAGTGAATTCTGTTGTAGAAACTAATTCTTTTTGGTTATACACATTAACTGTATATTTTCCTTCCGCAAATTCACCATTTGGACTTACAAATTCGCAAATATTTAAATTTCTGTTTTCATAATTAAATTTGCTCACTAAGCTATAATTTAACACTGTGTCACCAAATTGTATTTGCTCATTAGCACCAAGCACATTGTCTTTTGGATCTAAAACCTGAACATATAATTCTTTATCACCAGCTCCAACCAAAGTATTTTTGGCAACTGTAAAACAAACTCTAATTTTATCAGTTCTACGCGCTCTTTCAGTTGGAATTAATTTTCCCGAACTTCTTTCAATCACTCCAAACCCTTTTAAACCCACAGTTTGCAATACAGAAGCGTTTTCAACAACATCTGCTAATTGAGTGTTTTGAACCAATAAAGAATCGGTAAACATAGTACGCTCAGCCAATTTCATATTTGTACTGTCTAACGATGTTGCTAATAATGAATTCTCAATTTTAAGTTTGTCATTTTCAGTTAAAAGTTTATCCATTTCTTCTTGTAATGCCAAAAATTTCTTTTTGTATCTCCATAAACTGTTCACGCTATTTTGAGAAATTTTTAATGAATCCATCAAACCTTGAATACGATTTCTTGCATCAACCAAGTCTTTATTTGCAACTTCATTTTCACCAATAGCAATATCGTATTGCTTTGCCATATTGTTCAAGTCATTCATAACTTGTTGTTTCTCTTTTGTAAGTGATGCTTCTGTTTCTTTTTTGTCATTGTACAATTTTGAAGTATAAAATCCGGTTCCTACAAATAAGACCAATAATATACCTAATGCTACCTTTAATCCTGTGTTTTTGTTGTTGTTTGAACTTTCCATAAGTTTTTGTTGTTTTGGGTTATTTAATACGTTAATTCTTTTTGTTTTTATTTTTACTTTTTAAGTTTAGAAATAAATAAAAATGTACTTTTAATATTTAAATTTAAAATCCACAATGGATAAACTTGTTTTATTTAATACAAATGCTTTAAATGCGATGTTAAAAAAACGTCCAAATGAATCTAAGTTTGGCGAACACATTAAAATACTTCCTAACTTTACTACTATATACGATGCGTTGACAACTTTGGACGTTGACTACGTAATTTTTGGTATTCCTGAAGATGTTGGTGTATTTGCAAACTATGGAAAACGAGGAGCTGCAAGCGCTTGGGAGGCAACTCTAAAAGTTTTGTTAAATATCCAAAGCAATTCGTTTACAAATCCTGATAAAGTGCTAATTCTTGGTTATTTAGACTTTTCTAAAGAAATGGAAAAGGCAGATAGTTTAAACCAAACCAATAAAATAGACATCCAGAAAGCACGAAAACTCGTTGCAAAAATGGATACACATGTAACAGATTTAGTTTGTCAAATAGTTAAAGCAGGTAAAACACCTATTATTATTGGAGGTGGCCATAATAATGCTTATGGAGCTATAAAAGGAACGTCTTTAGCACTCCAAAAATCTATAAATACAGTAAATTTTGATGCACACTCCGATTTTAGAAGTGAAGAAGGTCGTCATAGTGGTAATGGCTTTAGCTATGCTTATGCCGAAGGATTTTTGAAAAACTATTTTATCTTTGGATTGCACGAAAATTACACTTCAGATATTATTTTTAAAACCTTAAACAAGTTTAAAAGTATACAATATAACACCTTTGAAGCTATTTCCATAAGGCATGAATTGTCTTTTAAAGCTGAAATGGAACGTGCATCAAAATTTGTTTCAGAAAAGCCTTTTGGTATTGAAATAGATTGTGATGCTATTAAGAATATTCCGAGTAGTGCTATGACACCAAGCGGATTTAGTGTCAAAAAAGCAAGACGATTTATCAATTATTTTGGACCGTTTGAAAACGTAAAATATCTTCATATTTGTGAAGCAGCCCCAACGCTTGAAACAGAAACTAAAGTTGGTAAACTTATCAGTTTTTTAATAACCGATTTTATGAGAGCTCATAGCAATTGATTTTCTTTAATTATTTCCGACCGATTTCAACGAATCTAACTGACGTTGCAGTTTTTCAATTTTATCAGCATTTTTATTTACTTTAGGAATACGGTTTAATGAGTCCATCGTTTGCTGGTTGATGTCAATATTTTTAGTCTGTTCAACATAATAATACCCAATACCTTCACTGGCTCTCCAAGCCTCATTTAATTGCTTATAGACTTCCAAATCCCATTCACTTGGATGTTTAACATCTATCCAAACCACATCGCGATATTCGCTGTCAATGAGTGCCAAATCTGGAGTGGCTGAGCCATCAAATTTTTTAGAATCGTCTTTAATTGCTGACACCGTTCCTAAAAAAAATAAGCGTCTGCGTCCAGCTATATCTTTTATATAAGGTCTAAACTCTACAGGTTTATTGACTGACCAATCAAATTCTTTTCTTGACTCAATCATTTTTAAAGGCATTGCCGAAACACCTGCATATCCTTGTTTTTTTGCTGCATGATCATAATAATAGAGTTTGTCTGTGCCATCAGCAGGAATAAACACACTGTACATTAAACTGGTACGCTCATCGCCTACTGGTTCTAAACCAAACCAATGATACAAACCGCTATAAGCACCAAAATTACTATCAGAAAAATTAAAATCGGTTACAAAAGGTTGCTGATTTTGGTCATCTGGCAAATCTGGAATTTTAACAGCTGTTTCCATTTTCCAAGGTAATGGATCTGTAAATCCACCTAAAAACTTTAAAGATTCTGCTTCTAAACGCGATACTTTTTCTGCTAAGGTGTTTTGTTTGGTCAAATACGGATAGTGACGCATGTCATCAGGACTGATAAAAGTTCCTTTTCCAATAAAAATACGTTCTAAATAATCCTTAAAATTGTGTGCGCCATTGTCAATTACCATGACACCTCCAAAGGTTGGATACGGAAAAAAGAATCCTTTCCACTTTATCAAACTTACCACTTCAACCCATTGACCAGAATCATTTTTCATATAAAACGTGTCACTTGGCTCGTAATTAAATAACATCCACGGATTAAAACGTTGCACAACTGCATTGTAAGTATTGCGACTAAACTTTAACGATTCGCCAATAGAAAAGGTAACAGGAATACGATTATCACTCGAAAACCTCGGAAAAGGTGACGTGCTTGACACCGCAAAAACTTCTTCAATGTTATCTGTCATTCCTTGCCATACATACTTTTCAGTTGGCTGAATGGCCATTGTCCATTTGTTTTCGCCATCAACTCTAACCAAATGAGGTAATGATACATCTTTGGTTTCACCTACACTTTCATTAGCCATTGAATAGATGTTGCGAAGTGGTTGAATACGTTCATTTTGTGTTAATGGCAATTGGTCTATCTCTACTCTGTGCAAATTATTGAATACGTTATAAGTTTTCATATAATTATACATTTGATAATGCCAACCAACAACATACAACACTCCAAAAAACAGCAAAAGTAATCCTAAAATACCTAAGCGCTTTCCTGTACTTGGTGAGTTTCTAAATTTTCGCAAAGCAAAAAATAACACCAAACCACAAACAAGAATAATAAAAATAAATTTTCTGATAAATAACAAAAAAGGTTGATAATCATCTCGCATAAAAAACAAAAGTCCTATCAGGATAATGCTGACAATGATGGTAATTCGCTTTTGTTTTGAACCTTTATTCCAGTATTTTTTAATCATAGCACTATTTGTTTTCTCCATTTTTATTGACATCCCTAATGCTTCCTGCAAACGAAATAATTAAAAGTATTGGAACTACAATGTTTAGCAAGTTGGTAAACGTCCAAAAGTTGGCATAATCAGCCATATAAAGTTGAATTATCAATAAAATTATTGATATAATTAAAAGTATGTATCTAAATTTTTGCATGCTGTTTTTACATTAAACCTTTGTCTTTCAATCGTTCGCGAGCACTTTTCTTTTCGGGTTCAGGTTCTGCTTCAGGGTTTTCATTAGTTTCATCAACTACATTTGCATTTTTTACCTTTAAGTCTTCAATAAAATCTTTGCCTTTTTCAAAGGTATTATGAATTTTATCTTCTATAGATTCACTTTGTTCATCAATCACTTCAGACGATTTAAAAATAAAATTCGCCAAATAAGTACCTACAAGTGTACCAATAATCATGGACGTAAAAATTGAAATAGTTGCTAAATCAATAGGAATTAGAAAACGAGTGACTACAATGCCAATTAGAAAGAGCAATCCTATAAAGACCAATCTAATAAAAAATTTTTGCTGGTACACAAAACCTGTTTTATCTGTTGGTTTCATTCTTAACTCTTTAGAATTCATCAATTTATTAAAAAATCGATATAAGCCATTTCCGTTGGATTCTTTCCAATATAATAAGGCTCCAAATAATATTGAGGCAATAAATATGATGAGTTCTAAAGTCATTATGCTTAGTTTTTAAATTGATGTCTTTATAAAATTAGTCTAAAAAACTTAAATATTGTTACTTATAACCTCAATAACCCAATCTTTGAGCGATTCGTCCCAAGTGTCATAGGTTTTATAAAATTGTTCTTTGTCATACCAATACAAAAACAACACATCTAAAGGTGAAATGGTAACCAACAATTTCCATATTAAATCCTGATGTCTTGCCTCTAACGACGAATGTGGTTCATGTAAGGCTTCAAAAAGTTTTTCATCTACAATATCTGAAATTTTATATTGGTTACTTGTTTCGAGCTTTTCAAGGTACAACTCAACACTCATGACTTTTTTTCGTGTTTCGATATCAAGTTTATTAAGGTAACTTTTAAACAAGACCGAATCATCCAAAATATCTTTTATAGGATGTTGCGTATTTTTTAATGCTTGAGATAGCATGAATTTTTTGATGCGTTCATAGCGTTTAGTTGTAACAACATCTTCCAAATCATATTGTATAATCACATAATCGCGCAGTTTGTCCATAAGCTCTGGTTGCGAAATATGATAAATCAACACATCATAGGTAGTGTCTTTAATGGCTTCTTTATACCATTTTTCATCTTCAAAAACGACAATAGGTTTAATAAAATCGCGTAGTACATAAATGCCATTAAACGCTTTTGTATAAAAGGAATCTGTAGTAAAATTGAGTGCTTTCAGGCTTAAATCTCTATGGCGCAAATCGCCATAAGTTTTAGCAGAGGCTAACAATTGTTGATGCAAACTTTCATCAATAAAATTATTTCCTGCTTTAAAGGTTTCTATCAATTGAAATTGTGCTTTCTGAATTTTATCCAAATCATTAATTAAATGGAATGTTATGGAAACATCTTTGTATTTCAAAACATCTAAAGGCTCATAAAAGACGTCTATATGTTGGTCAAAATCAATACAAATAGCACAATCGCGTGTGATGTCATTAATTTTATCAGCATACGTTTTAAATACTTCTTGCATCATATCTTTATCAAACGTATGAAACGGATTGTAAATAGGGTTTCCTTGTTGTAATGGCGAAATGATAATACCACTCGGATTGGCTTCTCCATTATTTAAATAGTGTATTTCTTTCTTTTCTTCAGCAATTTCAGGACTCCAACCAATACCATCAATAGAAAAATTGGTGAGTTTGGTTGGTGAAAAACCCAGTTTTGTTAAACACTGATTGTAACGCTCCACCAATTTCCCACTAATGGGAATAAGCGCACTTCTATATAAATTGGCGTCTTTTAGTTTTTGCATTTTCATTTTTGTCACAAACCTGTCTGCCAACAGGTAGATTCACAAATATTTATACTCATTTCTTAAATTAAAAATCGCTATTCAAACTTCTCAAATTTCTTTCTTGCTTCAGTTTCAACGTGCAATTGATTGATTCTATCATCCACTTTTCGTTTAAAGTCAGTATCTGCAATAGTTGCAACATTATCGAGGTAACGAACCACTTCTTGTCGTCTTATTTCAGAAAAATTCAAACCTTTCATATTGGCTTTCATCAATTCTTGAAGCATATTGAATTTGGTTTTATAATTCTGTTTGAAATAGGTTTCAGGTGTATCAAACCAGCTTTTTTCTAAATCAAAATCTGTTAAACGCAACGAAATTGCAGACTGAATATTTCTCACATCTCTTGATGAGAAAAACGGAAATATCTTTTGAATTTCCATATATAAATTGGCATAAAACAGATGTTCGTTGGTTTTGTATTGCTGCTCTATCTTATCATAAACGCTATGAACACGCGCTTCTGTTGGTTTATCAACTGTATTAAGAATGTCTCCCATGTTTTTTGCCAAACCTTGATCTTGCAAATAGTTATATGCTTTTGGGTTTTGCATATTGACAAAATCTGGTATGGTGTTTTGTAATTTGTTCCACCACAAATAATCTTGGTCTAAAAAATCGTGTTCTGTACGTGCTCCATCTATTTTAAAACGCCCTTGTACACGAGAAATCACCGCTTTATCCAACATTTCAGGCAAATTGGTAAACAATCCGATAGAACTATTGCCATAATTGACAGCGTAAGCACCTTCTGTATAGCGCAAAAACACACCAATTACCTCTTTTACGCCAGCCGAAACGCCTTGTGCAGTTCGTTCTTGCAAATTATTTTCAGCATCATCAATTGGGGCAAAAATTAATTTTGAAGGATCTTGCAAAGGCTTCATCCATTCCACCATTTTTTCGGCAGAACCACCTTGAAAAGTACTAATTAACGTGTCTGGCATTGGATGAAATAAAAACGGAATATCTAAATGATCACAGTGCGATTTTAATCGTGTAGCAATGGCAGCAATGAGCATACTTTTACCAGTTCCAGGAATTCCGTAGCCCATAAAAACTGGCATAAAACCACCTAATTCTTGAAACGGATTCTTTTTAGCTGCAAAATCATAACTCAATAAACGTTCTGTCAAACGACGTGCAAAATGTTTGGCATCTCTGTTACCAACAATTTGTTCAAATTCAATTTTATTAAATTCGATGCTTTTAGTGGTTCCAGAAAACACATTGTTCCAACCAGAAATTGCAAATTCAGATTTTTCGAGTTTATAAGTTCTGTCTAAAATGGTTTCTTGATATTCTAAAGTGCTTTTGCGCAGCTGAATCTCATCTATCAAAGCTTCAAAATAAACCACTGTAAAATCGACCACATCGTTATCAGATTTTACAATTTCTGGATGTCCTAAATATTTGTCATAATAGTACAAACAACATGAAATTCCTTTTAAAGGAGACAGGAGAGATACTTCTGGAATGCCTGCAAACTTTTGCTTCATAACACTCAAATCATCTGAAGCAATAGTTTTTAGATTATGCAAAATATTGTAAGCGGTTGCAAATAACATAAAGGCAGTTGCTGTTTGCATTTTGCTTTCATATTCTCGTTTTCCTGAAGCATCAAGAGCTGATTTTCGTTCATTTAAACTTGATAAACCCGAAGCGTCATAATAGCTATCTTTAATCCAAATACCTAATGTCATGCCTTCTTGAACAGCATACAACGTGTGATTTAAATTTAAAGGAATTGCGACAGATTCTGGCAACAAACGTTTTTTTAAACTCAAAATAGTTCTTGAAACCGAAGTTATTTCGGCCGTATTGCCATTATTAGCACGCGACAAATAGAGTAAAATTGATTCGTCTTTGGCGTCTTTATCTTTATTTTTGGCACGTTGTCCTTGTTCCCATTGAATACTTTTTAAATACGATGTGGCTTCATCGCGAAGCATGTCGAGTTCGGTTTGTTTTATAGGAAAGGTTGAGTTGTGTTCCATTTTTCAGTTTTCAGTTTTCAGCCTCAATCAACAGTTTATATGCTGCGACTGTGACTGCATCCTTTTTATTTATTAATTTTTAAATCTGATATTTGAAAAGGTGCTTTTGCTAACCCATTCATAATTTCTGGTGTTTTATTGTATAATAATTGAATGATACGATGTGGTGCAAATACGTATTTTTGGTATATGGGTTTACTCCATTTTTGCAAGGTTTGTTTTGAAAAATAGCCACCTTCAGAAAATTCACTTCCTGAAAATACTTCATCTATTTTAAGAGACAAGGCATACGATTCTAAAGGAACCTCCTTTTTTGAAATACTTCCTAAAATAGCGTGTGTGATTTCGTTTTCATCTTTTGCAAACACGTTGTGAAAGGGTCCTAAATCGATACGTTTGATATGTTTTGGTTTTACTTCTGGTAATTTTCTATCTATTCCGTAAGCCATCGTATCTAAAGACATATCTCTATCAGCAGTGGTTTTTAAAACCTCATAAATAGCATCTTTATCGTTATTGATGTTTTTACCTTCATAATCAAAATACATAAAGCACACATAAGGTCTGTTGTTGGCAACATCATAAAAACTCCAACTGGTCATATATTGTGATGCGCTGCCTTGTGGTGCTTCAATAATTTTACCTTGCACAAAACGATTAAAAATAAATTTTTGCTCAACAGAGGTATAATATACTATAGATGCTGCTTTAAATAGGTTTTCTTTTTTAACAAGTTCTTTTTTTCGAAGGAGCTGGTCTAAAAATTCTTCCTGTAACTCATTAACATCTTTGAGTTTATTAATATAATTGTCACGAAGCGATAAATCATTAAACAAATATCTGAATTCTAAATAATTAGGAAACCCAGAATCTGTTAAATCTACTTTCATGTTATCTTCTTCATCATACATATATTTAATACGCATGGCTTCAATGGAATACAATAACAAATCATTGTATTGTTTAAAAAAGATAAGTTCTTGCTGCGTGCTCAATTGATTTTGTTGGATGCTCACAATTAATTCTTTAAGCGCAAAATCGACCATTTGATGATAGAACACATATTGCTCTTTTGAATCGAGAACAGCAGAGTCTAAAGGTGTAACAATTTGATTTATGGACACTTTTTTGGATTAAAAATTAAAAATTAACCACGAATAGTTTCTCATCAAAACTTATGACAATAAATCGTCGTCATTAGCTTCTGGTTTTGGAGTTCCAGCAGGTTTGCCTGCATCATCAGATGGTTTGTTAGCATTTGCTTTATAATAGTCTTCAAAAATTTCTTTCATATCAATACCATAACGCTCTGCAAAATTCTTTTGGATATCGACATCTTTAGCACGTATTTCTTGCAAAGCCTCTGCGTAACTGCTGTAAACACCTTGCATTACTTTTTCGTGAACAGGAATATTATCCATCATTTCCTGACGTGCTTTAGCACTTGCGGTGTGCATTGCTGCCAATGTTTCGCCAATATGCTCGTCAGTTTTAACACCTAAATGTTCTAAAATAGCTGCAAACTCCTGATCTGTTCTTGCTTTTAAGGCAATAACGTAACCATCATAGTATTTAAGACGCTCTTCAGTATCTGATTTTAATTTTGCGCGATGCGTTTGCAAATTGCTACGTAAAGAGGTCAAAACTTTAATAGTTAAGTTATGCTTGTGCACAAAACTATCTTTAGAAGCGGCTAAGGTTGTGTAGGCATTTTTAAGGCCTTCAAGTTCCTCTACTTTTTGCTCTAAGGTGGTCACTTTACCAACCGCTTGCGCATATTCAGCAGATTGTTTATCAACAATTTCTTCCAATTCTTGACGTGCTTGTTTAAGTAATGCGTAATCTTCTTCAAGCTTTGCTTCTACTTCTTTCTTTTTTTCTAAGGCTTTGGTATGGTTTTTTGTTGCTTCTACGATAGCATCTTGCAGTTTATCTTCTACTTCTTTAATCTCAACTTCTCTGTTTTTTAAACGTGTTACAGCGGCTTGCGATTTGTAAGACAATTCACTTAACAGGGTTTGCACATCAGCACTTTCAATACGTTCCTGAAACATTGCTTTTGCTTTGTTATCAGCAGCAGCACGAATTTTTTCAGCTTCTTGAAGGTCTGCTTCTGCTTTTTTGATTTTGCTTTTTCGTCCCCAAAGGTTATTCCACCAAGTATCTGGTTTGTTTTGAGCATCTTCTAATTCAATTTTTGCACGTTCTAAAGCTTTTTGGGCATCGTCAATCACCTTTTGCTCATTGGCATTAAGTGATGAAAATTTTTCGAAGATAATACCAACTTCATCTTGATAATCAGTTAAATCCTTAATAGCATCTAATAAGGTGGTTCTGTCCTTTTCAGCCATTCCAACCACATCATCAAGCGTTGCATTTAATATTTTTTGTCGCGTTTGCGGATCATCTTCTTGTGCTAATTTAGATTTCATAGTGTCAATGGCTTTTCCCCAATTGACATCTACTTTTTCTGTTTTTTCGTTAGAATTGGTTTCTAATAAATCAAAATCATCAGACATATTGTGTTGTTTGTTTAAATAGTGTTGAACAAATTTTTAATAAGTAGCAATTTCGTCAAAAAATATGAGTTTCAAAATTATTGCTCCTTAAATATTGGTAGTTAATGCTATAAAAATGTTACATGGTTTTAATAACTGTTTTAAAGTGATTACCTTTAGGAAACCAAAAAAAGTAATAATGAAAAAGATAATCATCATCACCATTACAGCCTTTTTATCATTTAACAGTTGCAAAGGAAACCCAAATACAACTTCAGTCATTGCTTCTGAAAAGAGTGAAAAGAACATGGAAGCTGTCTTAAAAATAATTCCAATAAACCATGCAACGATGGTTTTAGAATATGAAAATATGGTCATTTATGTCGATCCTGTTGGCGGAAGTGATGTTTTTAAAGCTCAAAAACAACCTGATTTTGTGTTGATAACTGATATACATGGTGACCATTTAGATGCTGAAACTTTAAAAGGATTAAATTTGAGCAAAGCAACACTTATAGTGCCTCAAGCGGTAAAAGCGCTATTGCCAAAAACAAATTCTCAATCTGTTGTTGTGCTTAATAATACTGAGACTAAACAATTTGGAAAGCTCAATGTAGAAGCCATACCAATGTACAACTTACGCAAAGAAGCTTTAAAATTCCACCCAAAAGGTCGTGGTAATGGTTATGTGTTGACTTTAGGTAATGAACGCATTTATATTTCTGGTGATACTGAAGATATTCCTGAAATGCGACAACTTAAAAACATTGATGTTGCTTTTGTATGTATGAATTTGCCTTACACCATGACGGTTGAAAGTGCTGCAAGTGCTGTTTTAGATTTTAAACCTAAAAAAGTGTATCCATACCATTATAGAGGCACTGAAGGATTAAGTGATGTCGCAAAATTTAAAAGCCTTGTAAATAAAGAAAATAAAGACATTGAAGTGATTCAGCTTAACTGGTATGAATAAGTAGTATTTTTGATTGATTAAAAAAACTACTACAACGTTGTAGTTGATGTAACTTTTTTATTATGAAATAGTTGGTATATTAAATTAAATTGTATATTTGACTTCCAAACCAAATCTTTTTAATGAAAATGATTTCTACTAACCTATCAAACATAAGCTTATTAGTAAGTACTGAACATCTTACAATAATTCTTTTAATTACCGCTGGAATATTTGTTTTTTTTATAGGTATTGCTGTTATTAAAATGTATAAACTTAAAGCAGAAAACAAACGTTTAACTGAAATGGATGCCTACAAATCTGATGTAGATAATAGCTACAAAGATTTTACAGATGGTCATTTATATGACAATAAATAAACATTTTTTCAAAAATAAAATTTAAAAAGCCTGCAATTGCAGGCTTTTTTATCAGCTTAGTTACCTATTATCGCACTAATTTTTTGTACTTAATACGTTTTGGCATCAAATCGCCACCTAAACGTTTTTTCTTGTTTTCTTCGTAATCACTAAAACCTCCTTCAAAAAAATACACTTGAGAATCGCCTTCAAAAGCTAAGATATGTGTACAAATTCTGTCCAAAAACCATCTGTCGTGACTAATAACAACTGCACAACCAGCAAAGTTTTCTAAACCTTCTTCTAAAGCTCTTAAGGTATTGACATCAAGATCGTTGGTTGGCTCATCTAAAAGTAACACATTACCTTCTTCTTTGAGTGTCATAGCCAAATGCAAACGGTTACGCTCACCACCAGACAATAATTTTACCTTTTTGTTTTGCTCACTTCCAGAGAAATTAAAGCGACTCAAATAAGCACGAGAGTTAACTTGTTTTCCACCCATTAATACTAATTCTTGCTCATCACTAAAGTTTTGCCAAATAGATTTTTCTGGATCAATATTAGAATGTTTTTGATCTACATAAGCCAATTTTGCAGTGTCACCAACTTTAAATTCACCTTTATCAGGAGTTTCTTCTCCCATAATCATTCTAAAAATAGTGGTTTTTCCTGCACCATTGGGTCCAATAACACCAACAATTCCTGCTTGTGGCAAAGAAAAATTTAAGTTTTCGTATAATAATTTATCGTCATAAGCTTTACTAACACCAATAGCATCAATGACATTAGTCCCTAAACGTGGTCCATTTGGAATGTAGATTTCCAGTTTTTCATCCAGTTGTTTTTGGTCTTGACTCAACAACTTATCGTAATTATTTAAACGTGCTTTTTGTTTGGTTTGACGCCCTTTAACTCCTTGACGAACCCATTCTAACTCGCGCTCTAATGTTTTTTGACGTTTGGATGCTGTTTTACTTTCTTGTGCCAAACGCTTTGATTTTTGATCTAACCAAGACGAATAATTCCCTTTCCACGGAATACCTTCACCTCTATCCAGTTCTAAAATCCAGCCTGCTACATTATCTAAAAAATATCTATCATGCGTTACTGCAATGACTGTACCTTTATATTGTGCCAAATGATGTTCTAACCAATGTACAGATTCGGCATCTAAATGGTTGGTTGGTTCATCTAATAATAGCACATCTGGTTCTTGTAATAACAATCGGCATAATGCTACACGACGACGTTCGCCACCAGAAAGTACTGAAATTTTCTTATCGCCATCAGGTGTACGAAGTGCATCCATGGCTATTTCTAATTTGGTGTCTAACTCCCAAGCATTGGCTGCATCAATTTGATCTTGAAGTACAGCTTGTCTATCCATTAATTTCTGCATTTTATCAGCATCTGAATAGACCTCTTCCAAGCCAAACATATCATTAATTTTATTGTATTCTTCAAGAATTGCAACGGTTGCAGCAGCACCTTCACGGACAACTTCCATTACGGTTTTGTCATCATTCAATTTTGGCTCTTGTTCTAAATAACCCACAGAATAATCTTGAAGAAAAGTGACATCGCCTTGGTAGTTTTTATCAACACCTGCAATTATTTTAAGAAGTGTCGATTTTCCAGAACCGTTAAGTCCAAGAATTCCAATTTTTGCTCCATAAAAGAAACTTAGATAGATGTTTTTTAAAACAGGTGTTTGGGCGCCTTGAAATGTCTTGGTTAGACCAGACATTGAGAAAATTACTTTTTTATCGTCAGACATTGTATTTACGATTTTTGAATTAAGAATTTCAATTTAATTAAACGTTAATTATACGCGTCCTTTTAGTGCGTTAAACACCCAAGCATTGGCAAAAAAACCAATGCCAACAGCCGCAAAGCCATAACCAGCCACATCATCATACCTGAAAGCTCCAAGTGCAATTAAACCAATTCCTACTACAATCATAATTGTGGTGGCCCAAGCCAACACGGTATTTTTATTCATTGCCATAATTTAATTTTTAAGGGAACTACAAATATCGTACTTTTTAAATAAAAAAGCATCCTATTTATGGATGCTTTTAAAATGCTTTTTTTTGAATTTTATATCATTGGAACTTCAATAAACAACAAACCAGAAGACTCGTTTGAATGCACTGTAAAAGTTTCTGTTTCAGAAATACCCAAAGCATCTCGTGTTTCTAATACATTGGTGTCAATTGTAACATTTCCGTGGATATTCATAACATAAACACCATGATTTTTACTTTTTAAGCGATATTCAAACTTCAAATTTTTATCTAAGTTCATTAGAGATATGACAGCATCTTGATGAATTTTTAAACTGCCTTCAAAGTCTTCATCAATAGATGTTACCAACGTTTGAAGTTTATTTTTTCTATCTGCTTCATCAAATCTTTTTTGGTCATAACGTGGTTCTACATTTTGTTTGTTTGGAATGACCCAAATTTGAAATAAACTCAAATAATTATCAACTGAACCATTGATTTCTGAATGTTGAATACCTTTGCCTGCAGACATAATTTGTACTTCTCCTGCTTCA
This sequence comes from Gelidibacter sp., assembly GCA_041391965.1. Lineage (GTDB taxonomy): Bacteria > Bacteroidota > Bacteroidia > Flavobacteriales > Flavobacteriaceae > JAWKMZ01. The sequence goes on from JAWKMZ010000003.1 coordinate 334,426, forward strand.
ATAGTTTGCCAATGGTTGTGCATATTATCTCTATGTTTTAGGCTTCCACTTAATGGAATAGTGATGATTTCCATATTGTCATGTGGATGTGTTCCAAAACCCATTTTTGGAGCAATAACATCATCATTTAAAACACGTAGTGCTCCAAAATGCACTTTTTCTGGATTGTAATAACTTGCAAAACTAAAGGAATGATGGGCTTGCAACCATCCATGATTTGCATAACCTCTACTATTTGCTTTATGAACTATTGTTTTCATTTTAAAAAACCCTTTCTTAATTTCCGCGAAGGCGGAAACCTTTTAATTTATATTTCTGTTTTGTTTGAAATAATTCCTGTACTGACAGGAATTAATTAGCGCATTTTATCTAACAAATTACTTAAAAGTTGCGCGTCTTGTTCAGTAATATTTTTTAATAAATCGTGATTAAAATTATCCGATATTTCCAACAACAAATCTTTTCCTTTTTTAGTAATTTCAATGTAAACTACACGTCTATCTTCAGGACATGGCAAGCGTTTAATGAGTTGCTTTGCGCATAATTTATCCATTAATCGTGTGGCATTTGGGGCGCGTTCAATCATGCGTTCTTTAATAGTTTGCACTTTTAAAGGCATTGTTGCGCCATTCAAAATTTTTAAAATATTGAATTGTTGTGGAGAAATTCCAAAAGGTTTAAAGAACTCATTTTGATAGCTCGCAATCCAATTGGCTGTGTACAAAATATTGATTAATGCCTTTACCTTATGGTTTGGAAATTTTGAATTTATATCTTTTGAAATATCTCCCATGCTTTAAGTATTCAATAATAATTTACGACAACACATCCTTATAATCTTCTTGTTTTTTCTTAAAAACGGCTGCTGCAAAAGGACATAATGGTATCACTTTAAGCTTGTTGTCTCTTAAATACTGAACTGAAGCTTCCACTAATTGATACCCAACACCTTGTCCTTTTAAAGAAGCATCAACCTCTGTGTGATCAATAATTATTTTTTTTGGTCCAGCATAAGTGTAAGTTATCAATGCTTTTTGCTTTCCATCAACTTCTATGTAAAAAGCACCTTTTTTTCCGTCGTCTTTGTGTTTAATATCCATACTATAGTTTATTTTGAAATAATTTTACGGCTTGTTTTAATGTTGAATCATATTCAGAATCAATAATTTTCCCATCAGCAAATTTATCATTGAACATTGGTAAAGAAAATTCTGCTTTAATTTGAGCATCATGTCTTGGAAATCTATCTTTTGCGATAGCTAAAACAGATTGTCCTCCTCTACTTCCTGTAGATGTTGCCATTAATAGCATTGGTTTTCCAAAAAATGTTTTTCCTTCAATTCTTGACATCCAATCAAATAAATTTTTAAATACTGCAGTATAAGCACCATTATTTTCTGCAAGTGAAACAATAAGTCCATCAGAGTTTTTAATATACTCTAAAAATTTATGGGCATTTTCAGGAATTCCTTTTTTTGCTTCTAAATCAACACTAAAAATTGGCAATTCAAAATCATTCAAATCTAAAATGGTCACTTTTGCATTTTCAACCAAACTTGAAGCATAAATAGCTAATTGTTTGTTAATTGATTTACGACTATTACTTCCTGCAAAAGCTATAATGTGTTTTGTTTGTTTGTTTTTCATAGGGCAAATATACAATAAATTTATTTAGTTTCCAAGGAAACTATTTCCGTGTATTATATTTTTAACAAACTATTCACTTTTTAAACATCAATTGGTTTTGTAAATTCGTAGCAAATAAATTTTGACTATGGACATCAACTTCAATAAAAACGAAGATTACAATAAACTACTCCTTTCCGATTTACGAAGAAAATTAGCAAAAGTAAAACTTGGTGGCGGTGAAAAAAGCATTGAAAAACACCATTCTAAAGGAAAAATGACTGCCAGAGAGCGTATTGACTATTTGTTAGATGCCAAATCTAAACGCATAGAAATTGGCGCTTTTGCAGGTGAAGATATGTATGCCGAACATGGTGGATGCCCTTCTGGTGGCGTAGTTGTTAAAATTGGTTATATACAAGGTAAACAATGTATGGTTGTAGCCAACGATGCAACTGTTAAAGCTGGTGCTTGGTTTCCTATCACAGGAAAAAAGAATTTACGTGCTCAAGAAATTGCCATTGAAAACCGATTACCTATTATTTATTTAGTGGATAGTGCTGGTGTGTATTTGCCGATGCAAGATGAAATATTTCCAGATAAAGAACATTTTGGTCGCATTTTTAGAAATAATGCCATTATGAGTAGTATGGGAATTACTCAAATTGCAGCCGTTATGGGAAGTTGTGTTGCTGGTGGAGCCTACTTGCCAATTATGAGTGACGAAGCTTTAATTGTGGATAAAACAGGAAGTATTTTTCTTGCTGGAAGCTACTTAGTAAAAGCAGCTATTGGAGAAACCATTGACAATGAAACACTTGGAGGTGCAACAACCCATTGCGAAATAAGTGGCGTAACCGATTATAAAGCCAAAGATGATAAAGATGCTTTAGATACTATTAAAAATATTATTAGTAAAATTGGTGATTATGACAAAGCTGGTTTTAACCGAACAACATCAGAAAAACCAAAAGAAAATCCTGAAGATATTTATGGCATTATTCCACAGAGTCGCGCAGACCAATACGATATGTATGAGGTTATCAAACGCTTAGTAGATCATTCTGAATTTGATGAATACAAAGCTGGTTTTGGAAAAACTATAATTACAGCATATGCCAGAATTGATGGTTGGGCAGTTGGAATTGTTGCAAATCAACGTCAATTAGTTAAAACTAAAAAAGGCGAAATGCAGTTTGGTGGTGTTATTTATAACGATAGTGCAGACAAAGCAACTCGTTTTATTGCCAATTGTAACCAAAAGAAAATTCCGTTGGTGTTTTTACAAGATGTGACTGGTTTTATGGTTGGAAGTAAAAGTGAACATGGTGGCATTATTAAAGATGGTGCCAAAATGGTAAATGCGGTGAGCAATTCAGTCGTTCCAAAATTTACAATTATTATAGGAAATAGTTATGGTGCAGGCAATTACGCCATGTGTGGAAAAGCTTACGACCCAAGGTTGATTGTTGCTTGGCCAAGTGCTGAATTAGCAGTAATGAGTGGAAATTCGGCTGCTAAAGTACTGCTTCAAATTGAAACAGCTTCATTAAAAAAGAAAGGAGAAACCATCACCAAAGCACAAGAAGACGAGCTATTCAACAAAATAAAAGACAGATACGATGCGCAAGTATCACCTTATTATGCCGCAGCTCGTATTTGGACAGACGCTATTATTGATCCTTTAGACACACGAACATGGATAAGCATGGGGATTGAAGCTGCTAACCACGCTCCTATTGAAAAAAAGTTTAACTTAGGTGTTTTGCAAGTGTAATTAAAAACATAAACATGACTAAACAGATTTCCTTTTTGCTGCTTCTTGTTTTTACAATGTTTTCGTGTAAACCAACACAAACTATTGAAAAACAAGAGCAAAAAAACTCAAAAAATGCTTTTTTAAAAGATGTAAAACACAATCCAAAATCAATTGAATACCGACAATTAAGCCCAAAAGATTTAACCCTTTTAAAAAATTACCTTAAAACCACTTTCAACAAAGACTTAGACAGTCTCAACTATTTGACTATTTCATATCTAAAACCGATGAGTGATTGTTGGTACAACTCTTACAGTCAGATAAATACACTTAAAAGCAAACTTTTTTTTGATGCCTTAAAAAAGCAAATGAATACCGATTTGTTATGTGCACATTACGAAACAAAATTTGTATCAACATACAGTAATGTTGATGCTAAAAAATTGCTATATAAATTGTTTTCTAACGGTTATAAAGCCTGTGATTTTACAGTAACTATCAACAAACTTGGTATGTATTATTTTAAAGCTGGCCATTTTGAAGTAGATGTTGCCAATGCTTTTAAAAATGAATTGGATAAAAACTTTCATTTATAAAAATGTTTAAAATGAGATTAACATTAAGTTTACTACTAATATCGCTGATATTCACAAAAGTTACTGCTCAAAGCAATTTGGCTATTAACAGAAAATATGTTTCTATCAACACCACAAAAAATTCAGAAAACATCAGTCTTAAAAATGCCATTTATCTGGAAAATGACACTTTAGTTGTCGAAAAAAGTATTCCAATGGGAGTTTTTGAAGTCGATTTAGGAGATTTTGATTTAGAGTTTATAGAGCATTACAAGGCTGCTGTTTTTGGTAATGCAAAAACACGACGGAAAGACTACAACTTATCATTTATTAAAATGTGGTCATCTAATATCAAAGTCTATTTGGACAAAAGTGTTGACAAAAAGCTAAAAAAGGAACTTATTCCTTTTTTTAACGATATTTCTAAGCATTCAAATTCTTTAAAAATAAGTGTGGTTTCAAAGTTAGAAGATTCAAACTACTTAATTTATTGTACAAACTCTCCTTCAGATGTAGATCAACCTATCATAAAACAAGATGATCCTATAACATACAATTTACTTTGTGCCAACAATAAATATTATAAGGGCGTATTGAGGCTTAATACAATGTCTATTTACTCTTTTAATGAACAAATCAATAATTTGAAGGTTTATTTTTTTAAATCATTAGGTCAATTTTGGCTAATCAATAATGTCCCTTGTGAAAGTATGCTGGCTGATTGTCATAGTACAAATAAAAAACTTACCGATTTAGATTACAAAATTTTAAATTTTCATTACAAAAACAATTACGATTCTGATGTTTCCATCTTTAAATATGAAGACATAATTGAAGAATATGGCAGGTTGAGAAAAGAACATCCAAACCAAACCAAGTTTTTAATAGATTAAATTATCCCGTATGTCCTTAAAATACAAGTATTTATTTTTATTCTTTATGTTTTTTTCAGGTATTAAAGTTACCTTATCACAAGATAGTTTGTCAACACAAAAAACAATAAAAAAGACATTTATTCCCTTAAAATTATACAAACAGCAAAATGGCGAAAAGTTAACAAAACAAGATTCACTGAATTTTATAATTAGAGACAAAGACACTTTAATTGTATCAAATAATTATAAAATGCCAAAAGGTGTTTTGGTGCCTTATGAAGAAAGAGATTCCGTTTTTTTAGAGCTCTATAAAGATGTGGTGTTTCAAAGTAGTAAATATTGGAAAAAAAATATTAAAAAACATGAAACTATAAGATATTGGAAAGATGAAATAAAATTATATTTTGACAAAACGGTTGACAAAACAGTCAAAAAAGAGCTTTTAAAATTCGCTTTAGAGTTATCCGACAAAGTCGATTCATTAAAAATAAGAGAAGTAAATACCAAAGAAGCATCCAATTATTTTGTTTACAGTTTAAATAAACCTAAAGACTATAAATATGAAAAACGACTAAAAAGTCTTGATGGTGTTGATTATTATATAAATTGGGATGGAAAACAACAGTTTTATAAGTGTATGTTAGAATTAAATCCGCAAATCTTATTCAATAAAGAACGCTTGATTTTTGATGCAAAAAAGGACTTTTTCTTTTCATTAGGTCATTTTCATAAAACAGTCATGCTATCTTGTGACAGTTTTTTATCAGAGTGCAATTCTGAAATATGTAAGCTCTCAAAAATAGATTTAGAAATTTTAAAATACCACTACTCTTACGGAATTTGTAAAGGAATTGACTTAAAAGCTTTTGAAGAACAACATGAGAAGGCAAAAGAGTTGCTAAAAAATACTGACCAAAAATTGATGTTTTTGCATGAAGATTAAAAACAAAAAAGTGCAACTAAAAGTTACGCTTTTTGCTTTTCCATAAACTTTCGTAGGTTTATACTAACCTTATAAATTCAGCTCTATAAGCATCTTTATCAAGGTTTTTGGCAGATTCTGCTAAAGTTAAAACATCATTTATGCTTGCTATATTATCATATTTTGAATGTCTTGATTGCATCACAAGCAGCTGATTCATGAATTTGCATTGATAGTAATAATACAAAGACAATGTGTAATAATTGTTTCATAATAATTGATTTTAGTTTACAGTAAAACTATCATCAATATCAAACTTATAAAACCAGCAATGAGTAAAGTGTGTTTTTAAGTTAAGCGACGTTTTATTTCAACAATTTTAAAGTTTCTGAACGCTGAATTTTACCTGTGGCTGTTTCTTTAAATTTTGGAATAGTGTAAACCTGTTTCGGAATTTCAAATTTATCTAATGCTTTAAAAACTGAAGGTTTTAGTGTGTCTTTCTCACTTTCTAAAATAAGAATTAGTTTTTCGCCTAAAGCGGTATCTTTTTCAGAAGCAATAAAAAAACGGTCTTTTATTTTACCTTCAAGCTTTGCTTCAATTTGCTCTGGAAACAGCTTAATGCCGCCAGAATTTATCATATTGTCATAACGACCAATCACATCAAATTCGTTTTTAGAAATTAAGGTTACAATATCGTTGGTTGTCACTATATTTTTAGAAAGTTGTGGCGCATCAATTACTAAACAGCCTCTATTATCTTGCGATATCTTAACTTTTGGAAACACTGTAAAATGTGCCATTTTTGCTTTTCCATTCATAGCTTTTACAGCAATATGACTTACTGTTTCTGTCATTCCATAAGTGGCATAAATTTTTGTTTTTAAAGGCTGAATAGCCTTTTCCAAAGGTTTTGAGATAGCTGCTCCACCAATAATCAATGTTTTAATATGATGCACATAATTTAATGTGTTCTGTAATTGCAACGGAATCATTGCTGAGAAATCATATTTTTTTTCATAATCAAAAATTGGTTGCGATGTTGGCTCTACTATGTCTAATTCTAAACCCAATATCATAGCTCTTACCAACATCATTTTTCCTGAAATATAATGGGTTGGCAAACAATGTAAAGCCGTTTGTCCTGGTCTCATTTTAAAATAATTTCCTGTGGCAATAGCTGAGTTTACCATAGCTTGCTTGCTTACTTTCATTACTTTAGACTGTCCAGTAGAACCTGATGTTTTTACGTTGATATACGCTTTTGGATTGAGCCAATCTAATAAGAAATCGCCCAAAACTTTCTCATAAAATGCACCTTCTTTTATTAAACTATAAGCAACCTCTTTGAGCTCTTCAAAAGTATAATTATTAGAATTGAGCTTAAATTTTAAGTGTATTTTATCAAAAGTAGGCGTCATTTTGGTATGGTATTAGCTATGTAATTTATACTATTTTTAACGCAGCTAAGTTATTAATTAAATAATAAAAATATATATTTGAACTTAATGTAAATTCTTATGAAGTATCTTTTAATTTTGAGCTTTTTTATGCCTTTGACGCTGTTTTCACAAGATTTTTCTAATGAAGATTATTTGTATTTAAAACGCTTTGAACACATCAAAATTGGGCTTAATAAACAGCAATTTGACATTACCAAAAATGTCTCTGAACAGGCTGAATATCAAAATTCAAACAAACTATATTTTGCTAATGAATCGATGAGTTTTGATAGCTTTTCCAGTATTGAAGATATTGATGCTTATACTTACATTCCGAGTACAGACAAAAAAATAAAAGTTGATTATATTGAAACCAAACGCGATTTTGACAATGGTGTTTTTTATAGTGACCAAGAATCAAAAACCTTTACATTTCCTGCGGTTACTAAAGGTGCTATTACCAATTTGAGCTATAACGAAATTATAAAAGACCCTCACTTTTTAGGATTATTTCGTTTTGGAACTTATGTCCCAACAAAAAACGCACAATTATCTATTGAGTTTCCTAAAAATGTAACCATTGGTTATATTGATTTTAATACCAAAGACATCAATTTAAAATTCAAGCAAGCATCTAACAAAAACACCAACACTTATACGTGGACAGCAACCAATACTAAAGGTTATCAAGGTGAAGCCGATAGTGAAGCACCTTTGTATTATGTGCCTCATATTATTGTGTACATCAAAAATTACCAGTACAAAGGCAAAACCTATAATGTACTAAATGACACTAAAGATTTGTATAAATGGTATGCGTCTTTAGTTGATCAAATTGATACCAAATCGTTAGATAAAGTGTATGCCATTGCTGATAACCTTACAAAATCACTAACAACGCAAACAGAGAAAGCAAAAGCTGTTTTTAATTGGGTACAAGATAACATCAATTATGTCGCTTTTGAAGATGGTCTTGGTGGCTTTGTACCACGTGGTGCTGCAAGCGTATGTGACAAGCGTTATGGTGATTGCAAAGACATGGCAAATTTATTGTATGTAATGCTAAACCATGTTGGTATTGAAGCTCACAGAACTTGGATTGGCACTCGAGACAGACCTTATTCTTATGTAGATGTTCCAACGCCAATGGTAGATAACCATATGATTACCACAGCAATAATTGATGGCAAAACTATTTTTATGGATGCTACTGATAGCAATGTGCCTTTTGGTATGCCAAGTGCCTTTATACAAACCAAAGAAGCCCTTGTTGGCATTGATAAAGACCATTACAAACTCATAAAAGTGCCTATACAACCTGCTGATAAAAATGTGACAAACATTACATCAACCATTACTTTAGATGGTAATGTGATGAATGTTAAAGAACAACGTGAACTGTCAGGTTATGAAAAAGTGGATTTTATAATAGATTACACCTATAAAAAAGACACCAAAACCGACGAAGAGTTTTTGAATAACACTTTACAATTAGGTAACAACAAAACCAATTATACCAATTTTACCAAAACACATTTTGACAATCAAAGCACACCTTTAATGCTCAATTACGATTTGACTATTGATAGCTATGCTAAAACCATTGGCACAAAAAAATACATCAATTTAGATATTGACCGCGTCCTTTCTAAAAGCAAAATTGACATAGACACCAAAAAGTATGATAAAAAAATTGATCATACCTACTCCAAAAATTATATCACAACATTTGAAATTCCTAAAGGGTATAAAGCAACTTACATTCCTGATGATGTATCTTTTGACAACCCAAATTATGGCTTTAAAATTACATACACACAAAAAGATAACACCATCATTCAACATAAAGACATCTATGTTAATACACTCCGTGTCAAAAAAGATGATTTTGAATCCTGGAACGACTTTATCAAAAACATTACAAAAGCCTACAAAAAAAGTATAATCTTAGAACAAAACTAATGCTAAAAAAATCGTTTTTACTCCTACTATTCATTGCTTCAACACATAGCTTTGCACAATATTATAAAACCTACGACTGGACTGAAAAACCAGAACATCATACCTTGACACCAAAAGAAGCCAAAGAATCTTCTATTGGCATTTTAAAAAAAATAATTGTTGAGTATTATGAGCCTTTATTATCTCAAGAACCTCAAGTTTTTGAAACGACACATACCATTACACGAGTTAATGACGAAAAAGGGATTGGAAGACACAACACCGTTTATATTCCGATGTACAATGTTAAAAATGTGGTTGATATTAAAGCCAGAACCATTACTGCTGATGGCAAAGTGACCTTATTAAACAAAGACAATATTAAAGAAGTTAAAAATGTGGATGAATATGGCGACTTTAAGATATTTGCCATTGAAGGTGCCGAGAAAAATTCAGAAATTGAAGTGCTTTACACCCTTGAAAAAGAATATGATTTGTATGGCTCAGAAACCATTCAAAGTGATTTTCCAATTAAAAAAGCAGAATTTTTATATATCACAGGCAATTTAAACTCTGAAGAAAAAGCTTATAATACTGATAAAACCTTTGAAACTGTTGACATTGATGGCAAGCCAGCCAAACAACTCATCTTAACGAACATTCCTGCAATGGTTGAAGAAGAATATGCAACACCAAATGCTAATAAAATTTCTGTAGCTTACCAATGCTATCCAAAAGGACAAACCATAACCCAAACAATGTTTTGGAATAATGTAGTTAATAATGTTGGGCGAAAACTGTTTCCTGAAACAGTTTCGGAAAAGGCAATAGCTGATATTGACTCTATATTTAAAGGCAAAACAGATTTGACTACCTACGAAAAAGCCGAAATGGTTGATAATTTTATCAAAACCAATTATACCATCGTAAAAAATAATAACTCAGAATTGTCTGACCTTGATTATATCTTAAAAAACAGGTCTGCAAGTGATTTTGGTATTTTAAAAGTCTATATCAATTATTTAGAAGCCTTAAATATTGAATGTGATGTGGTCATTACTGCCAACCGTTTTATTACCAAATTTGATCCTGATTTCTTTTTGCCAAACATGTTGCGCGATTTTTTAATCTATCTTCCTGAAGAAGATAAATACATTGCTCCAAACAACATCGAATATCGTGTTGGCGAAGCTCCTTTTAATATTTTAGGCAATTATGGCTTGTATATCAAAAAAACGAACGAATATTATTTTTCAAAAATCACACAAGCCGATCCAGATTATAGTCGTGTTAAACGTCAATCTAACATCACCTTTAATGATGATTTTGAAAGTGCCACTATTGAACAACACCAAGAATACACAGGACATTGGTCTGCAACCAATAGAGCTGTTTACAGCCTATCAACAGAACAAGGACTTGCTGAATTTAAAGATTACATAACTGGCTCTGGTATTGATGATAAAGTCATTGAAAAATATGATTTAGAAAATACCAGTTTAAACCAAACGGAATACAATGTGCCTTTTATTGTGAATTGTAAATTCACTTCAGAATCATTAATTGAAGATGCTGGCAACAGCTATTTATTTCAGATTGGAAAAGTTATTGGAACGCAAAGTGAACTTTATCAAGAAACTGAACGCATCAACCCAATAGTGATGCAATATCCAAATCAGTACGATTATACGATTACGATTCACATTCCAGAAGGTTATTCTGTTGAGGGCTTAAATAGTTTGGTTATCAATAAAAGCTATAAATCAAAATCTACTGGCGAAACATTGTGCAAATTTGAATCGAATTATAAATTAGATGACGATAAAATAGTCATAACCATTCAAGAGTTTTACAAAACAAATGAGTTTGATTTGCATCGTTATGACGAATTTAGAAATGTCATCAACGCATCATCCGATTTTAATAAAGCAGTTATTGTCTTTAAAGCAAAATAGCAAGAATATACAATAAAATAGGCACTTATAACGTGCCTATTTTATTGATATCGTCCAATACTTTATAATCCTCTTTTGGAGGCTCTACTACGCTTCCAAATAATTTTTCTTTCCAATTAGTCCATTTGTATTTTTTAGCTAAAACAAACAAAATGATTGGATACACAACAAAAACAGGCATGATAATATCAACCACTGTACTATTAGCCTGCTCTGCAGTATATCTAAAAATTGCATCTGTTTGAAGCGCAGACCAATCTGAAGTAATCAATAAAGCTGCTAATAAATTGTTTCCTAAATGAAATCCTAAAGCCAATTCTAAACCTTCATCCATCAAAGTCATAATACCAAGTAAAAAGCCTGTTCCGATATAAAATATCATAATGACAAATCCCATTTCTGCTACTTCAGGATTGGCACTATGAGCTATACCAAATAATACAGAGGTAACCACTAATGGAAACCATCTATTTTTTACAATAATGCCTATTTGCTGCATAAAATAACCTCTAAACAAATACTCTTCTAAACCAATTTGAAATGGAAAAAGGATAATGCTTATCAAAAATAAGATGCCAAATTTTACAGGGTTAAACTGCAATTCAATTTGCGACGGATCTGCATAATACGAAATGGCAAACGTACCCAAAGTAATCATGGTAATCAGTAAAAAAGAAAAGAGCGTTCTGGTCCAATCGGGTTTTGAACGTGATGTTGTTAATGAGATAATGCTACGTTGATGTACAAATTTTACCATTACAAAAAGTAAACCCAATAAAAAAGCAAATGGCACTAAATTGATAATCAATGATAAATTTGATGGCACTTCTTTCATCATATCATACATGGCATCCATGTCTTCTTTAGAAGTCATCAAATAAAATATAAAATTCAAAACAAAAATTCCTGAAATAAGAATGGCTGTCACAATAAACATCCAAAGGTCATTTTTTCCTTTATAGGCTTGTTGTATATAATTCATTTTTAAGCTAAATTAAATTTAAAATCGGTCAAATTATCATAATGCAAGTTACCATTTTTTACGTGTAATGGACTCTCAAAATTATTGGTAAATAAACTTCCTGTTCCAAGGCCTTGAGGCCTTGTTGTATGAAGTGTGTACGTCCATTGTGCAATGGCATTTAAACCAACATTACTCTCTAAAGCACTTGTAATCCACCAAGCAATTTCTTGATTTTTACAACAGTTTATCCATTGCTTAGTGCCTTTAAAACCGCCTATAAAACTTGGTTTTAAAATAATATATTGTGGTTGTATGCTTTGCAAAAGTTGTTTTTTATGTGCTTCCGTAAAAACGCCTATCAATTCTTCATCCAAAGCAATTGGCAACGGAGTTTGCTGGCACAATAATGCCATTTCTTCTATCTGTCCTGCTTTGATAGGTTGTTCAATAGAATGCAAATTGAACGCTGATAATTGCTTCAATTTTTCTAAAGCTTCTGATGGTTTAAAAGCACCATTAGCATCTACTCTAAGTTCAATATCTGTTGCAGAAAATTCTTTTCTGATGGATTTGAGCAAATTGAGTTCCGTTTTAAAATTGATAGCACCAATTTTTAATTTGATACAACTAAATCCAGCTTTAATTTTATCTTTTATTTGCTGTTTCATAAACGTTTCCGTTCCCATCCATATCAAACCGTTTATTGCTATTGACGCCTTACTTTGTGTAAATGCTGATGGAAATAATTCAAATGGTGTATTGCTTTCTATTGATTGAAAGGCCATTTCTAACCCAAATTGAATGCTCGGAAATTCAATTAACTCTTGCCATAAAGCGTCCAATCCTAATTGAATATTTTCACAAGTCCATTTTAGTTTTTGTTCATAATTTGGGTGATCATCAACGCTCAACCCTCTTAGAATACCACATTCGCCAACGCCTATTTTTCCATTATTAGAAATCATAATAAACCAAGTTTCCTTAGTGTTTAAAACACCTCTTGAAGTGCCACTTGGCTGCTTAAAATTTAAAATATACCGATAATAACTTGCAGTCATAATAAGCCCAAAAATACTCAATTATTTTTGTATTTTAGAGGAAGATAAAACGCTTTTATAAATGCCTGATTTTCCTAATATTATTCTTTATGCCATTCCGTTTTTTATCCTTTCAATGCTTTTGGAATTGTATGTAACTACAAAAGAACAGGTCAAAACCTACGAAACCAAAGATGCTTTTGCCTCAATTGCCATGGGACTTGGCAATGTGTTTTTGGGTTTTTTGAGCAAAGCCATTGTGCTGTTTGCTTTTTTTTGGGTGTATAACCATTTTAGATTGTTTACCATTCCAATAACTTGGTGGAGTTTTGGGCTTTTATTTTTTGCTGATGATTTTTCGTATTACTGGTTTCATCGCGTGTCACACGAATGTCGGTTGTTTTGGGCTTCTCATGTAGTGCATCATTCATCACAGCATTACAATTTGAGCACAGCATTACGACAAACATGGTCTGGTGGCTTTTATTCGTTTGTATTTTGGTTATGGTTGCCCTTGTTAGGGTTTCATCCAGGCATGATTTTATTACAAATGTCTATAAGCTTACTATATCAGTTTTGGATACATACTGAAACTATTGATAAATTGCCAAAATGGTTTGAAGCTGTGATGAATACACCTTCTCATCACAGAGTACATCATGGAAGCAATCCTTTGTATTTGGATAGAAATCATGCTGGTATTTTAATTATTTGGGATAAATGGTTTGGTACCTTTCAGCCAGAACTTAGCAACGAGAAAGTAACCTATGGTTTGGTAAAAAATATCAACACCTATAATCCAATAAAAATTGCATTTATTGAGTGGTTTTATATGTTTAAAGATGCCTTTTGTGGTAGAAAATCGATAAAAAACAGATGGCTTTACTTTATAAAACCTCCAGGTTGGCGACATGATGGCAAAGGTGTATTAAGTGATGATTTAAGAAAAGAATGGCTAAAACAATAATCAAAAAAACTATCATACGCTTTTAGGTATTTATCTATTGTTTGCTTTTTATTTAGTTGCCATAGTTTTTTAGTTCCTTTTTAGCAACTTCATGCAGCTGTTTTGAACTTTCAAATAACTTTTGCAAAGTTGTATAATTTTTATGTATTACTGCAGTTTCTATAGCATTTAAAACATCTTTTAAATTGTTAAATCCTAAATATTCGGCTTGTGGTTTTAATGAATGGGCATTTATGCGCAACTGTTCCCAATCATTTGCATTAAAATTATCTTGCATACGGTTAAATGTTTCTGTTGCTACATCTAAATATAGTTGGATGTAACGGTTTATCTTTTTAGTATCACCTTTTGTGAATTTTTCTAAAAAACTTAAATCAACCATTACATATTAAATTTTAAGACATTATAAATTTCTTCAAAAGCTTGGGTACCTTTTATCACATAATGAACTGCTCCATCTCTAATTGTTGTTGAAGCTGTAACATAACTTGTTTGGCTAGATAACATGATTACTGGTATTTTTTTATCTTTTCGCTTAATTTCTTTTAATACATCAATGCCATTTGCTGCGTTTGTTTGTTTAGAATTTAGGTAGTAATCTAATACGATAGCGTCGGGTTGTTCATGCAGTTTTTTTAAGCAAGCTTCACCTGTTGAAAATGATTCTATGATAAATCCTTCATTTTTTTCTTTCAAATAATCAGTCAACATTTCTGCTAATAAAGGCTCATCATCAACAATAAATACTTTTGGTTTTGATTTCATAATTATTAGTTTTTTATAAGTTTAGCTATTTTATTAAGTAGTTCTGTTGTATTAAATGGTTTTCCTACAAAATCATTCATACCTGCTTCATAGCATCTGTCTATTTCGTCTTTTAACACATTGGCTGTCATTGCTATAATGGGTAGTTTTGCATCGTCATTTGTAAGTGCTCTTATATTTTTTGTTGCTTGGTAGCCATTCATTATTGGCATTTGTACGTCCATTAGTACGATATCAAACTTTTGGGTTTTTAATTTTTCTAAGGCAATAAGACCATTTTCGGCTAATTCTACAAAAACGTTTTCTATGGCATCTTCTAATTCGTCTTTAGCAACCATGGCATTAAATTGGTTGTCTTCTACTAATAAAATTTTAGTGTTTTTTAATTGAGAGGATGTCATTATTTTATCACTTTTTGCTATAGTCTTACCTTGTTCTTTATCAGTATCAGTTACTAATTTATATGGAATTGTAAAATGAAACTGACTTCCTTGTCCCTTTTTACTCTCTACCCAAATTTTTCCATTTTGTAATTCTATCAATTTTTTTGAAATGCTTAACCCTAAGCCTGTGCCTCCATATTTACGACTGGTATCTGTATAAGCTTGTTCAAAAGATTTGAATATTTTTTCTTTTAAATTTTGATCTATACCGATACCTGTATCTGAAACTGTCACGTGTAGTTTTAATTTATCTTCTACATGCTCAGAAGTTACAGTAATAGTAACAATTCCATTTTCTGTGAATTTTATGGCATTGCCAACCAAATTAATAATGATTTGCTTTAATTTTGTAGCATCACCTAAAACTATAATATCCTTTGGTGGTAAATTATTTTTTAATTGTAAGCCTTTTTCTTCTGCCTTAAATTGCATTGTGGTATGAATGTTATTAACGAGTTCATAAATTGAAAAAGGTTGGTTTTTTAGTTCAATTTTGCCAGCTTCTATTTTAGAAATGTCTAAAATGTCATCAATAATTATTAATAGTGAGTCTGATGATTGTTTTATAGCATTCAAATATGTCATTTGGTCTTTTCTTGGTTTTCTTCGTATTAAAATATCAGTCATTCCTTTAATAGCATTCATTGGTGTTCTAATTTCATGACTCATATTGGCCAAAAATTGATGTTTCGCTTTTTCACTTGCTTGTGCTTTTTGTTTTTCTGCCTCAATAATTTCGTTTTTTTTCTTTAGTTCTATTTCTGTTTTTTTAATAAATTTTAATCGATAATATAGTCCGATGGCAAACAGCAACAAACAACATCCTAAGACAATGAGTAAATTTTTGACAAATTTTTGTTTATTTAATTGGTTTTGGAAGGTTAATTGGGTTTGCAATTTTTGCTTTGCCACTTTTAAACTGTCTGTTAATCGCTGTTGTGAAAATTTTCTTTCAAGTTCTAATCGTGTGGTTTCTTCGCCATTTCTTAAAACACTCATAGAGTCTTGTATTTTAACGTATTGCTTGTAGTTTTTTAGAGCATTTTTATAATCGCCTTGTTTTTCTGATGCTTGGTAGAGTACTTCAAACAGGTTGGAGTTATCTGACAAATTGTTTTCATTTAATTGAATTCCTTTTTGGGCATTTGCTATGGCTTTATCATATTGTTTCAAACCAAGGTACGTAGTACTTAAAGTACCATATAATTGTGTTGTTTCAAAGTGGTTTTCTTTACGTTCAATAAATTTTTGTATATCATTCAATTCATCTAAAGCATCTTTATAATTTCCTAACAAATTGTTTAATCGGGCTCTAACTCTTCGTGCACTCATATAACAATTTTCACATTCTTTTTTGTCTCTCATGATATAAATGGCCGAATCGAGAAATTTTTGAGCGTTGTTTTTTTCTTTTTTATTGATATATATGTTGGTTAAATTAATGTAGCTGCCTCCAATGTAGTTTAAATCATCGAGTTCTTTGGCTCTTTTTAGTGCTTTTAGTTGGTACTTTTCGGCTTCATTATAATTGCCAATGTCATTATGCATTCTGCCTAATCGTTGCAAAACTTCTATATAGTCGCCTTGATAATCTTTATATGTTTCTGCATACCACAAAACTTTTTGAGCAGCTCGCATAGCATTTGGGTATTGGTCTGAGGCTGCATAGAATTGGCTTAGCTTACTGTAAAAGTCTATATAATCTTTATAGTCTAAATTTTGGCTTTCTTTATCTTTTATTATTAGTTGCAGCATCCTATCAATATCTGTTAATGAATATTGGTTGCACTTGGTATTTTTTATAACCCATAACCCTAAAAATAACATATCAAATTGCTTTTGTTTTAAAGCAGCTTCAATAGCTTTAGAATAATACTCGCATGCCTTTTCTGGATGGTTAAGATTGTAATGCTGAAAATAACCAGAAACTAAATTGAATATTGGAATATTTGGTTCCTCAAGTCTGCTATTAATTAAATTAAGTATTGTTTCAATACGCTGACTGTCAAATTGTGGGCAATCTCTTCCTCTTATATAAATTAGTGTATGAAAATCATCTTTTTGTTCTAATAACTTTGTAATGCCTAAATTAGCATAGTCACAAGCTTTGTTTAAATTACCATTAATTTCTTGATAGGAAGCTGCAATAACGTAAAGTATGCCTAAGTAGTCTGTTTTATGGTATTTTTGAGCAATAGACAATGCATCTTCAGCATTCAAATTTTCACTTATAATAAATTTTTTTATAATTTCATTGTTAGGTTGAGTTTTTTGGTTGAAAAAAGTGAAGTATGCTTTAACTCGTTCTAAATCATTATTTTTTTTGTTGGACCAAACGTTATATAACGAATCATTATTAAAATGTTGTCCAAAAGCAAAGCTTGATGTTACAACTAACAGTAAAGTTAAGTATTTTTTAAAAGTTAAGTGATTCATTATAGCTTAGTTGGTTTATTTTTACACTAATGTAAACTAATAGACTGTAATGTTTATAAAACTGTTATCAAGTGGTGTGTTAAATTATCAAATGGTCATAAATAGTGTTTATTTATAATTTGTAATATGAAAACTCTTAAAGCTTTAATTATAGAAGACAATAGTTTTATGGCTAACATTTTGCAAGATATGCTTCAGCAATATAACACAGATATTGTGGTTGATAGCGTTGCAAAAACAGGCAAAGAGGCACTTTATAAGATTAATCAAATACAACCAGACGTTGTATTTTTAGATATTGAACTACCAGATATGAATGGTTTTGAATTATTAAGCCAGCTAAAGCATATCAACTTTAAAATTATTTTTACAACATCACATAGTAATTATGCAATAAAGGCATTTCGTTTTAACGCCTTAGATTATTTGGTAAAACCCATCAATACAATAGAATTAAATGAAGCTGTAGAGCGCCTTTTATTTACCAAAACCAATTACGACCATATACAAACGGCTTTAAAAAATTTCAAAACAAATTCAATTAATGAACAGCGCCTTGTGTTATACACTCAAAAAGGGTATTTAAAAGTGCCTTTAAAGCAAATAATTTTTATTGAAAGTGAACGAAATTATAGCTACATCCATTTGACTAATGGCTCTAAAACACTATTGTCCAAAACATTAGCTTATTTTGATGAACTTCTTTGTGACAAAGCTTTTTTTAGATGTCACAGATCATTTTTAGTTAATAAATTGCATGTTAAAAACTTTAAAGAAACGCATTTTATGGTAACTAATGATATTGAAATACCTATTTCAAGGCGAAAAAAAATGGAGGTTAAACAATGGTATAAAAACTGATTTGATATAGTAAAATTTTACAATTCAATACTTTCTCCAATTTCTAAAAGCATTAAATCTTTGTTTTTTTCAAAAAACTTGCGTTTAGCGTCTTCATGGTTTATTTCTATATAACCAAAGGTGTCAAAATGGTAACCCAACACTTTATCACATCCAACAAAATCACTGGCTAAAATGGCATCATCAATACCCATGGTAAAATTGTCTCCAATAGGTAAAATGGCCAAGTCGAGTTTAATTTGCATCGGAATCAGCTTCATATCAAAAGTCAAAGCAGTATCACCAGCTATGTAAATGTTTTTACGTTCCCCTTCAATTACAAAACCTCCTGGTTGTCCTCCATACTTACCATCAGCAAATGATGATGTATGAATGGCATTGACATATTTAACGTTTCCAAACTCAAAATCCCAACTACCACCATGGTTCATTGGATGTCCTTCAATACCCAAAGCTTCAAAATGATTGACAATTTCATAGTTAGACACAATAATTGCATTGGTACGTTTTGCGATGGTTTCAACATCTAAAATATGATCATTATGAGCATGTGTTAATAAAATATAATCTGCCTTTAAGGTGGTTATATCTATATGTGATGCTTTAGGATTTTCTGTAATAAAAGGATCTACAAGAATATGAACATCATTAACTTCAATTCCTAAACTTGCATGCCCATAAAAAGTGATTTTCATAGTATAGAAAAATTTAAAAATTGAAAATACAAAAAAACTCAGACAGATTGAAGAATTTGTCTGAGTTTTAAAGCCCCAAATTTTATAACCAACTTAATAGCAAATAATATATGTTGGCTGAAAAAATTTATGTTTAAATATATGAATTAATTATTTGACCAACAAATATTTAGCCATTTATTTTAGAGTATATATCCTACTCCTAAAAGTATTGAAAATAGAAAGGTTGTTAAGGCTAATACCTTTAATTGTGAATCAAAATCATCAGATTTTTGAGCCTTTGCTATTTTTTTAAGATGTAAAATTAACGGAATAAAGGCAATTAAAAACAAGAAATTATAAAATGACCTATAATATAAAATTGCAAAAATCAATGAAATAATCATTGCTGCACTAATTAAAAAGAGGTGGTATTTTTTTGCGTTTTGTTTCCCCAATTTTACTGCAAAAGTTATTTTATTTGACATTTTATCAGATTCTATGTCTCTCATATTATTGAGATTTAAAACACCAACACTCAATAATCCTAAAGTAATTGCAGGTAAAACCACAATGTGGTCTAACCGTTTAGCATATAAAAAATAACTTCCGATAACGCTAAGCAATCCAAAAAAAATGAGCACATAAATATCTCCTAAACCTCTGTATCCATAAGGCGAATCTCCAACAGTATAGCGCATTGCTGCATAAATAGATAATCCAGCCAGCACAAAAAACAATAAGGTATATAAAAAGTGGTCATGACCAAAAGCCATATAAATTAAAAAGATAGACAAGGCAATAACAATAAGAATATTAATCTTCAAGGCCTCAAACATTTCATGCGGTGTAATTTGTCCACTCTGAATAGCGCGTTCAGGCCCAACACGATGTTCATTATCTGTGCCTTTTATACCATCGCCATAATCATTAGCTAAGTTAGAAAGTATTTGAAGCGCAATGGTAGTAAGTATGGCTAATATAAAAACCATGGCATCAAAATAGCCATTATAATGTGCAAAGCAGCTTCCTAAAATGATTCCAGAAACAGACAGTGGTAATGTTCTTAGCCTGAATGCAGACAACCAAGGTTTTAATTTATTCATCAATAAAGTTTAGGGGTTTATGGAATCCATTTTTTTTCGAAGTTGGGTTTTCGTTTTTCAAGAAAGGCATTGCGTCCTTCTATTGCTTCATCAGTCATATACGCTAAACGGGTTGCTTCTCCTGCAAAAACTTGTTGTCCAACCATACCATCATCTGTTAAATTCATAGCAAATTTAAGCATTTTTATAGATGTTGGCGATTTTGCCAAGATTTCTTGAGCCCATTCAAAAGCTGTGTCTTCCAACTGTTCATGCGGAATGACAGCATTGACCATCCCCATTTGATAAGCCTCTTGAGCCGAGTAGTTTCTTCCTAAGAAAAAGATTTCACGCGCTTTTTTTTGACCTACCATTTTAGCTAAATACGCAGATCCGTAACCACCATCAAAACTGGTCACATCGGCATCTGTTTGTTTAAAAATAGCATGTTCTTTGCTTGCAAGCGTTAAATCACAAACCACATGCAGACTGTGTCCACCACCAACTGCCCAACCCGGAACCACAGCAATCACAGCTTTTGGCATGAACCGAATTAGACGTTGTACTTCTAAAATATTTAAACGATGGTAACCATCATCACCAACATAACCTTGTTTGCCACGTGCTTTTTGATCGCCTCCTGAGCAGAAACTCCAAATGCCATCTTTAGTTGAAGGGCCTTCTGCTGAAAGGAGCACAACGCCTATGGTCACATCTTCATTAGCATCATAAAAGGCATCATATAATTCGCTGGTGGTTTTTGGTCTAAACGCATTACGAACATTGGGTCTATTAAAGGCTATACGTGCAACGCCATTACACTTTTTATAGGTAATATCCTCGTAGGTTTTAACGGTTTGCCAATTAATTTTACTCATATATTTTTTTTTGAGTTACAAATTTATGATTTTAACTTAAGCTTGTTAAACAAGATAAATGCCATCGTCTTTTATTTCTATAAGACGTTGTTTGTATAATGTTCCAATGGCTTTTTTAAAGGTTTTTTTGCTCATTTGCAGCACTTCTTTGATAGATTCAGGATCTGATTTATCTGTTAGATTGAGATAACCTCCATTATCTTCAAGCTCGTGCATAATAGTATCTGCATTGGGTTCAATGTTTCTATAACCTATTTGACCTAAAGCAATATCCAACTTGTTATCTGGTCGTATTTTTTTGACAATGCCTTTTAATTTATCGCCAACACTTAGTTCTTTATAAATAGCATCTTTAAATATAAGTCCAGCATGTTTATTGTTTACAATCACGTTCATCCCAATTTCTGATGGATGAGAGACTATCAAATCGACTTCATCAAATTGTTGAACGGTTAATTTTTTATTGTCTAAAAACCGATTGGTTTTACTTGAAGCGACTAATCTATCTGTTTTTTCATCTAAATAACAATAGACCAAATACCAGCTTCCAGCTTTCATTTTAAAAGCTTGTTCTTTAAATGGGCAAAATAGTTCTTTAACCATTCCCCAATCTAAAAAAGCACCATGCTGAGTGACCTGATTGCAACGCAACATAGCAAATTGACCACGTGTTATATAAGGTTTGTCTGTAACAGCAACAAGGCGTTCTTCATTATCCAAATACACAAAAACTTCTAATTTATCCCAAATTTTGAAAGCTTCTGGCACATATCTGTTAGGTAATAAAACCTCATTGCCTTCTGCATCTGCAATATATAACCCTTGTTCAGCTTCTCTAAGGATTTCTAAAGTATTGTATTCTCCAATGTGTATCATGCTGCAAAGGTAATAATATTAGTAGTTAGAACATAAAAAAAGCGCCACAGTGATGTAACGCTTTTCGCCATAATTTTAATACTATTATTTATAAACAGATTCTTTTTTAAAATGCTTGGTCAACATATAATAAACTACTGCTCTATATTTGTTTCGGTTGGAACGACCATAGGTTTCCATCACAGCATTAATGCCTTTATCTAAATCGGCATTGTCTTTTAATCCTAATTTTTTGATTAAAAAATTGTTTTTAACGGTTGCTAATTCAGATTCATCAGAACCAGAAACTGTAGCAGCATCAGCATTATAAATAGATGGTCCGCAACCAATGGTTACTTTAGTCAATAAAGCCATATCTGCTTTAATACCACATTTGTCTTTTAAATCTGCTGCATACTTTTCAATTAACTCGTCTCTTTTACTCATGTTTAGTGTTTTTTAATTAAAAAAATTATTTTATACTTAAAGATACTTAATTTTGGACACTTTTTTCTAAAAAAAGTCACATATTAACGATTATTTAATATACTTAAAGTAGTTTAAAAGAATTTCATCATTCAAATGGCTTGCTGTATTTATCTCGAGTAATTTAGGTTGGTTACTTTCTAAGTAGAATGATTTTAATGCAATTTTCAAATCGTTTTCATTTGAAACTCGTTTGTACTTAAAATTATACATCTCACACAATTGATTTGCTGATAATTGATGCTTGGTTTCAAAATAAGTATCAAAATTTTCTGTGTTTTTGTGTCCTGGAAGAATTCTAAAAATACCTCCTCCTCCATTATTGATTAAAATAATACGGAACGTATCTGGTATGTAGTTGTTCCACAAGGCGTTACTATCATAAAAAAAACTCAAATCGCCAGTTATAAAAATGGTTTGTTTTTTATTTGCGACAGCACAACCAATAGCGGTTGATGTGCTTCCATCTATACCACTAGTACCTCTATTACAAAACACCCGAATGGTTTTATGAATATCAAAAAGTTGCGCATATCTAATAGCCGAACTGTTACCAAGCTGTAAAATGGTTTCATTTGGCAAGGTTGATAATACTGAATCAAAAACCATAAAATCTGAAAAAGAGATTTCTTCAAGATAGTGGTGATGTTTCATTTTTCTATGCTGTTTTATGGCATTCCAATAGTTTTTATAATCACTTTTTACCAGTCGTGTCTTTGGCAAAAACTCACTTAAAAAAAAGTCTGGAGTTTCTTTAATATGCTGTGTCAAACAAAAATAAGTGTCATAGGCTCTGGTTTCGCTAATATGCCAATGTTCTTTGGGTTGATGCTGTCTTAAAAAAGCTTTTACTTTTTTTGACACCACCATACCTCCAAAAGTGATAAGAATTTCTGGTTGTAATTTTAAAAACTCGTCGTTAGATAAAGGTGCGATAATTTTGTCAATACTCGGAAAAAAGGTATGATGATGAAGGTTGGACGTTGTTTCTGTAAACACCATCACACTGTCATCTTTTGCTAATAAATCTAACCATTTCTGTTCAATTTGATTAGGTTGATTGACACCAACCAATACCATTTTTTTAGATGCTTTATTCCAATCTTCCAAACATCGCTCTAAAATATAAGAGTCCATTTTTTGCTCTTTTACTTCAATTTCAATGTTATTTGGTGCTACTGACAAAGCATCAACCATATCATATAAGGGTTCATCAAAAGGGACATTAATATGTACTGGACCACTTTTAAAAATGGCTTTATTTAGAGCGTCATTAAGTTCTTGCTCATTGTGTGTTTGAATATCTGTTTGCAGTTTGAAAAAACGCTCTAATTTATCTTCAATCGATTTAAAAATAGGAATTTCTTCATGGTCAGGAATGTTCAGTTCATCTTTTAAATCTAACTTAAGATTTGCCGAATACAAAATATGATTTTCATAAACGTTTTTTTGATTGATAGTTTGTCCATCGCCAATATTTTGAAGGTGTTTTGGTCTATCAGCAGATAAAACTATCAACGGAATTTCACTATAAAACGCTTCAGAAACTGCTGGATAATAATTTAAAAGTGCACTTCCTGAGGTACAAACAACCACAACAGGCTTTTGTATTTGTTGTGCAATGCCAAGTGCAAAAAATGCTGCACAACGCTCATCTACAATGCTATAACATTTAAAAAATGAATCGTTGGTAAACCCAATGGTTAAAGGTGCATTTCGACTACCTGGAGAAATGACAATATGTTTTATGTTTTTAGCTTTACAAAGCTGTATAACCGTTTGGGCAAGTGGAATTTTTGGGTATTTCATGTAAGAATTAATCGTCTTACAAAAGTACAAAATAGAACACCTAAATAAAAATTACAAGACGCTTTTCATTACCATCGATTTATGAACCGTTTCTTCCCATTCTGCTTCAGGATTAGAGTCTTTGGTAATACCACCACCAACATAAATAATGGCATTATTAGCTTTGAGTTGCATACAACGCAAATTGACATATAAGTTAGACACTGTTTTAACTGTAGAATAGGCACTATTTTCTATGTTTCGACGTCTTGGGTTGCGATTGGTTTTTTCTTTGAGATGCAATTCTCCCAAAAACCCTGAATAAAACTCACGTTTATACGATTCATTTTTTAAGATGAATTGCTTCGCCTTGTCCTTTGGAAAACCGCAAATTGCAGGTGTTGGATGCAAAGTTAGCAGCAATTGTTTCAGGTTTAAGGTTTCAGGTTTAAAATTGATTTTAATACTTGTTTTTAGATGTAGCAAATTTCCTGCTCTAACGGTTTTTGTATTAGAAACTTCAATGGTATTATCTGAAGATTGAATACTACCAACAATAAAATCGGTTACAATTTGCTGCTCCTCTTTTTCTTTGTCTTTCCAAACAACATCAAGCGTTCCGTTATATTTTTGAGTACCTGCTAATGCCATAGTTGACAGTCTATTTCCTTCTGTTTTTAGTAAAGTTTCTGGTGTAGCACCTAACCATAAACCTATTTTTGGATGAAACCAACAATATACAAAAGCCGTTGGGTAGATTTGTAATAACTGTTTAAATGTATGAATTGGATTGGTTTCTAAAAGCGGAATTGTTTCACTTCTTGATAACACTACTTTGCGCAATTGCTGCTGATTAATGGCTTTAATGCCTTTTTTTACAAGCTGAATATGGTCTTTTTTATCAGATGCTTGAGATGCTTTTTTAATTTTAGAAGCCGTAATTTTATCAGTATTTTCAAAATGACAAGTTATAATTTCCGAATGTTCTAAAGGAATTAAAACAGCGTCTTCCAAATTATCAAAAGGTGCAAACACAAAGCCACTTTCTGTAAATTCTGAAGTTTTATAAAGTGTTTCTGAATCTTGTAAAAAAGCTTTTACCTCAATAGCATCTGGCGCTCTGTAAGCAACAACAGGTAAATTGGATTGAAACTGTTGGTTTAAGCACTCAAAAAAATCATCTAAAGTCATTTAGCGTTTATTTTTTGGTAATGCAATGGTGGTCAGCTTACATAAAGACACTAAATTATCATGGTTGTCAGTAATTCGTATTTCTAATAATTGAGTCGTTCTTCCTTTGTGAATAAAGGTCGCTTTTGCATACACAAACCCTTCTTTCACACTTTTTAAATGGTTAGCAGAAATTTCAATTCCACGTACAAATACTTCATCCAAATTCAAAAAAATATGGGCTGCAAAACTACCAACACTTTCTGCCAAAGCAACAGTTGCGCCACCATGAAGCACGCCATCTGGTTGATAAACCCTTGAATTTACAGGCATTTTTGCAATTACAAAACCATCGCCAAAATCAATAAATTCAATACATAAGGTTTCCATTAATGTATTTTTACATACGGCATTGGCCTGTTTCAAAACGTCTTCTTTAGATAATTGCATAGAAATAACTTATTTTCGTAAAAGTACAAAACCATAGTTAAAAATGAATTCAGAAGAAAAAGAAATATCGTATCAAACAACCAATAGCTATTCTACTTTAAACAAGCTTAGCAAAACCACCAAAAATGTCTGGTTTGTGTGTCATGGTATGGGTTATTTGAGCAAATTTTTCTTAAGATATTTTGATGAATTAGATGCTGACAAAAATTATATTATTGCGCCACAAGCTCAAAGTAAATACTACATTCCGCCAAAGCTTAAACATGTTGGTGCCAGTTGGTTAACTAAAGAAAGCACCCTTAAAGAAACCGAGAATGTGATGCGCTATTTTGATGCTATTTTGGAGGCTGAAAATATCCCAAATGATAAAAATTTGATTGTTTTAGGCTATTCACAAGGTGTTTCTGTGGCTTTGCGTTATGTTGCCAAACGACACTTACAGTGTGCACACATTGCAGTATTATCTGGTGGAATTCCTAAAGAATTAAAGGTTGATGCTTTTAAATTTTTAGACAAAACCACCAAAGTTTCTTTAATTTATGGTACCAATGATGAATATTTAGATGCAGACCGTATTAGTTATGAAAAAAATAGAGCGTTTGAATTGTTTGAAAATCGATTGAATATGATTGCTTTTGATGGCAAGCATGAAATAAAAAAAGAATTGATTAACACCCTAATTTAGCATTTATGAATGCACCACATTTAGAAAACGATACTGTAAAACTCACATTGTTAGATTTGAGTAATTATAAGCATTTACAAGATATTGCATCTCAAAAAGACCTTATCTACTACTCACCTTCTGATATTTCTACTCCAGAAAAGCTGAAAGCCTACGTTCAAGTTGCTATGGATGGCTATTATCACAAAACCACCATGCCGTTTATTATTTATGATAAAACAAAAAATGCTTATGCAGGAAGCACACGTTTTGGACTCATTAACTGGCAAAATAAAGTGCTACATATTGGTTGGACGTGGATTGGACGTGAGTTTCAAAGTACAGGTTTAAATAAAAATATGAAGTTTTTAATGCTTCAATATGCTTTTGAAACTTTAGAATTTGAAAAAGTGGAATTCAGAATTGACGAAAGAAATGTACGCTCAAGAAAAGCTGTAGAAAAATTAGGTGCAACTTTAGAAGGCATTTTGCGAAGTGACACACTAATGAACAATGGTTTTAGACGCAACACTTCTTGTTATGGCATTTTAAAAAGTGAATGGTTAAGAATTAAGCGTACTGTTTTTGAAGGTTTTTAAATCATCGCTTATCACAATAAAAAAAATCCTAAAGCATATTCTATTAAGATATTTTATAACTTTAATATTTACTAATGTCCTCCAGCCATGTTTTCTTCAAAGCTGATGCCTTGTTTTTTTAATATCCCTTTAACTCTCCAAGCATAAAAAGCCAAATAGGCAAAACAAAGTACACCAACAATATAACTTGCATGAATGCCTATACTTTCTGATAAATAACCTTGTAACCAACTGATAATTCCGCCTCCCATAATCATCATAATTAAAAAACTACTTCCTTGGCTTGTATTATTACCTAAACCACTTACAGCCAATGTAAAAATACAAGGCCATAAGGTACTACAAAACAAACCTACGCTTGTAAAGGCATACACACTTACCATGCCATCATTTGCCATTCCAATACCTAAGGCAATAATGCCTAAAGCAGAAAAAATCAATAACATTCGCGCAGGATTTCCTTTACTTGCAATATCTGCAGCAATTAAAACGAGAATCACCAACGCATAAATATAGAAAGGTGTCAAATCGTGTTGGGCAACTGCATTGACTGCCAAAAACACTCCAAAAGCGAGATAAGGTGCAATAAATCGCAATATTTTTCGCATACTAATATCGTTGGTAAAGGCTTCAACAGCTCCTGTCCAACGGCCAATCATTAAACTTGCCCAATACAATGAAATATATGGTGCAATTTCTGATATTTTAAATCCTAAATTTTGTTCCATATATGCTGGCAAATTACTTGCTGTAGATACTTCTACGCCTACATAAAGAAATATGGCAATCATTCCTAATACCAATTGTGGGTATTTTAATGCTGATAATTTAGAAGTAGTCACCTTAGTTTCAGATTCAACAATCGTTTTTGGTCTATCAGGTAAAGAAGAAAATTTGAGTAAAATAGCAACCAATAAAAAAGCTAAACCTAATATTAAATACGGAATTTTTACACTTTCAATACTCATATCTGCAGCTGCACCAGCTAAAGGTGTTCCAAAAATGGCAAAACTTACAATCAATGGTCCAAGTGTGGTTCCTAAATTATTGATTCCTCCAGCCATTGTTAATCGTTGTGACCCTGTTGAAATAGGTCCAAGTGCTATGGCTAATGGGTTGGCAACGGTTTGTTGTAACGAAAACCCAAGAGCCACAATAAATAACCCAGACAACATTAAAGCAAAAGACCCTGTATTTGCTGCTGGATAAAACAGTAAAGTTCCTAAAGCTGAAATAGAAAGTCCTAAAACAAGCCCATTTTTATAACCAATTTTATTGACAATATCTTTTCCTATTATAAGTGAAATTCCCATATAAATAAGCGAACCAACTGTGTAAGCAATATAAAATGCTAAAGAAACGAGCTGGCTTTGACCTTGGGTTAAATCGAAAGCTTTTTTAAATACTGGAATTAAAATATCATTACTTGCAGCTACAAATCCCCAAAAAAAGAATACGCTTGCCAGCGGAATAAATTGACTCCATTTGGTTGGTGAATTTTCAGAACTCATAATTATGTTAGTTTAAATTAGTTATGGTTGTTATATACAAAACAATTGTAAATATATTTTTTATCACTTAGATAAAAAATATATTTATCAAATAAGCTAAAAATAATTATGGGTTTGTTGGAATAAAGCGTTAAAGAAGTTTCTCAAAACAGATGCTATTTTCAACGTCAGCATACTGTCCATAGTTAGAAATAATGCTATAACCGCATTTTTTGTAAAGTGCAATAGCTTCTGGTTGATTAATTCCTGTTTCTAAAATACAACGGTTTATTTGCAATTCTTTTGCCCAATGTTCAAGCTCTAAAAGTATTTTAGAGGCTATTCCATTTCCTCTAAAATCTAAATGTACAAACATACGCTTGACTTCCATAGTTAAGCCATCATATTTCTTTATAGCACCACAACCTACTGCGTCATTATTTTGATATGCAACTATGCAATAACGAATTGTATCAATATTATTAAATTGATGATAAAAATCGTGGTCGTCACCATCTCTTATTTTTAAATCGGCATCTAAATAAGCTACTAAATGGATAAAATCTTTATCAGAAGCGTTGGTTCGTTTAAGAGTCATCATGTTTTTAGTTAACAAGATTGTCAATGATTTCTTTGGTTGATAATATGGCTTTGGTGTACTCAATACTTGGTCCTGCCACCCAAACCGTTTTATAGGTAACTTGGGTTGCTGCTTTTTCAGTTGCTCGCATGCCAATACCAAAACGAATCATTTTTACCCATTTTTTGAGTTTTTTGTGCTTGTTTAAAACCGATTCCAACCATGTCGCTTTTGTCCCAATTTTTTGAACATAAGGCGTATTGATAACAGTACAAGGAGTTCCTGAAATACGCTCAGTCATCACAATATCTTTGGCGCCGTAATCTACACAAGCTTGTTTGTATTCGTCTGTAACATTGGCTTCAATAGAGGCTATAAAAGGGCTTCCAACTGACACGCCTGCAGCACCATAATTCAACATTTTATCAATATCTGCTTTGCAGCCAACTCCTCCTGCTGAAATAACTGGAATGGCTATGTTTTGAGTTAACTCTGTAATTAAGACCTCTGGTGTTAAATTGCCTCTGTGTCCACCAGCTTCATTATTGACAGCAATAGCAGCATCAGCTCCTAAGCTTTCCACTTTTTTAGCAAATTTTAAATCGACCACATCACAAAACACTTTTATACCAACGTTATGTGCTTTCTTAATGGTTTCTTCAGGGCTTCCTAAAGAAGTGATAATAAAATCGCAACCTTCTTCACACAACACACGCAATTGTTCTTTGTATTTGAGATTGGATTTATTGACAATCAAGTTAAAACCAAACGAACCACCTTCAACTTTTGCTTCTTTTAGTTGATGGATTGCTACTTTTAACTCGTCAAGTGTTCTGTAATTTAATGCAGGAATACAACCAGCAATACCAGCTTTCATGGCTTCTATAACCATGGCTGTGTTAGACACCAAAAACATTGGCGCTTGAATGATTGGATGTTTGATGTTGAGCAGTTGTGTGAGTTGTGCAGACATATTTATGAATTTGATTTTAGCAAATATAACAAAATAGTATGCACGCATAACAGTTAATTATTGACATAAAAAAACGCAACCATTTCTGATTGCGCTTTTAAAAATATTAAGATAATTTAAGTTTATTTCACTTCTTCAAAGTCCACATCTTCAACATCACTTCCTTCTGCTTGTCCGTTTTGACTTGCATCTGGTCCTGGTTGAGCAGCACCTTGTGCTTCTGCTTGTGCTTTGTACATTTCTTCACTGGCAACTTTCCAAGCTTCGTTTATTTTCTCTAAAGCTGGATCAACAAGAGCTACATCTTTAGATTCAAACGCTTTTTTCAATTCTTCTAAAGCTGCCTCAATTGGTTTTTTCTTATCATCCGATAATTTATCACCAAATTCTTTGAGTTGCTTTTCTGTTTGAAAAATCATGGCATCCGCATTATTCAGTTTATCAACTGTTTCTTTTGCTTTTTTGTCAGATTCTGCATTAGCTTCAGCTTCAGCTTTCATTTTTTTGATTTCTTCTTCTGTCAATCCTGAAGAAGCTTCAATACGAATATCTTGTGTTTTATTGGTCGCTTTATCTGTTGCTGATACTTTAATAATTCCGTTAGCATCAATATCAAAAGTGACTTCAATTTGTGGAACACCACGTTGTGCTGGTGGAATACCATCTAAATGGAAACGACCAATGGTTTTGTTATCTGCAGCCATAGGGCGTTCGCCTTGTAACACATGGATTTCTACAGAAGGCTGATTGTCAGCAGCTGTTGAAAATACTTGCGATTTTTTAGTAGGAATGGTTGTGTTGGCCTCAATAAGTTTGGTCATTACACTTCCCATGGTTTCAATACCAAGTGATAATGGGGTTACATCTAAAAGTAATACATCTTTTACATCACCTGTTAATACACCTCCTTGAATAGCTGCACCAATAGCAACAACTTCATCAGGATTAACACCTTTACTTGGTTTTTTACCAAAGAATTTTTCAACTTCTTCTTGTACAGCAGGAATACGCGTTGATCCACCAACTAAAATAATTTCGTCAATATCACTTTTTGATAATCCTGCGGCTTTTAATGCGGTAGCACATGGCTCAATAGTACGTTTTACTAAATCGTCAATTAATTGCTCAAATTTTGAACGTGTTAGGCTACGTACTAAGTGTTTTGGGCCACTTGCAGTTGCTGTAACATATGGTAAATTGATTTCTGTTTGTGCAGAAGATGATAATTCAATTTTTGCTTTCTCAGCAGCTTCTTTTAAACGTTGTAGTGCCATTGCATCTTTACGTAAATCGATGCTTTCTTCTTTATTGAACTCATCAGCTAACCAATCAATAATTTTTTGATCGACATCATCACCACCTAAATGGGTGTCACCATCTGTTGATAACACTTCAAAAACGCCATCACCTAATTCTAAGATAGAGACGTCATGTGTACCACCACCAAAGTCAAAAACCACAATTTTTTGATCTTTACCTTTTTTATCTAAACCATAGGCTAATGCTGCTGCAGTAGGTTCATTAATAATACGTCTTACTTTTAAGCCAGCAATTTCACCAGCCTCTTTAGTCGCTTGACGTTGCGAATCGTTAAAGTATGCAGGTACTGTAATAACAGCTTCTGTTACTTCTTGGTCTAAAAACTCTTCAGCAGTTTTCTTCATTTTTTGAAGAATCATAGCTGACAATTCTTGAGGTGTGTATAAACGACCATCAATATCGACTCTTGGTGTGTCGTTATCACCTTTAATTACTTTATAAGGAACGCGTTCTGCTTCTTTTTTAGATTCAGAATACTTATTACCCATGAAACGTTTAATAGAATAAACGGTTTTTGTTGGATTGGTTACTGCCTGACGTTTAGCAGGATCTCCTACTTTAATTTCGCCACCTTCTACAAAAGCAATGACAGATGGTGTTGTACGTCGTCCTTCAGCATTTGTAATCACAACTGGCTCGTTACCTTCCATTACTGAAACGCATGAGTTGGTCGTTCCTAAATCTATTCCAATTATTTTACTCATAATGATATATTTATTCGTTTTGTTATGTTGTACATTTTAATTTACGATTTGTATATGTCAATGATTATGCCATGACAAAAAATATGACATGATGTCATTTTTTATCTTAAAAATTATTGAATTGCTAAAAAATTTGTGTTTGAGAGTATTGACAAAATAACGCAATCTCTCCATAACTTTCAGTCTAAATTCACATAAAAGCGATTATATTTGCAAGACTAAAACGATTATGTAAATGGAGTGTATTTCAGTTTTTGACATGCTAAAGATTGGTGTTGGACCATCAAGTTCGCATACATTAGGGCCTTGGCGTGCCGCAGAGCGTTGGATTAAAGCACTTAAAACCAATAACAAATTTGACAAGGTCGAAAAAGTTACTGTCGATTTGTATGGTTCTTTATCGTTAACAGGAAAAGGTCACGCTACAGATTATGCTGTCATGCTTGGGCTTAGTGGTGCTGACCCAGAATATGTTCCGACAGAAAGTATTGAAATTATTGTGGCTTCAATTAAAAACACCAATACATTGATGTTTAATAATGAGAAACCTATGGATTTTGTTCCTGAAACTGATATTGTCTTCAATAAAAAGTTTTTGCCTTATCATCCCAACGGACTTACTTTTACGGCTTATATTAATGGCAAAAAGATAAAATCAACCTATTACTCTATTGGTGGTGGTTTTGTCGTACAAGAAGAACGAAAAATTTCAAAAGCCAATAAAATTATTTTTTACTGTACATTTCCTTATCCAATTACAAAAGGTACTGAGCTTTTAGCGTTTTGCAAGCAACTCAATATGCCTATTTCTGGAGTGGTTTTGGAAAATGAAAAATCCATTCGTCCAATTGAAACTATTGATTTTGAGCTCAACCGCATTTGGAATACCATGTTGGAGTGTATGTATATTGGTTGCCATACAGAAGGGAATCTTCCTGGAGGATTGAATGTACGTCGTCGTGCTTATGACATGCACCAAACCTTAAAAAGCGATTTACCATATACTCATCCAAACGAATGGTTGCAAACCATTAGAAAAACCGAAGTAAAATTCCGACAAATACTTAAATGGGTTAGCTGTTTTGCTTTGGCTGTTAATGAAGTGAATGCCTCTTTAGGTCGTGTGGTTACTGCGCCAACCAACGGAAGTGCTGGTGTGATTCCTGCTGTATTAATGTATTATATGGTAATTGAAAACCATAAAGCCGATTTTGAACATGTCAAAAAATTCTTATTGGTTGCTGGCGAAATTGGGAGTATTTTCAAAAAAGGCGCCACAATTTCTGCTGCCATGGGTGGCTGTCAAGCAGAAATAGGTGTATCATCAGCAATGGCTGCTGGTGCTTTAACAGAATTATTAGGAGGCACTCCTGAACAGGTATTGATTGCAGCTGAAATTGCTATGGAGCATCATTTAGGCTTAACCTGCGACCCTATTGGTGGCTTGGTACAAATTCCGTGTATTGAACGCAACTCTATGGGAGCAATTAAAGCTATCAACGCAGCCGAATTAGCTTTAGACACAGATCCTAAAAATGTAAAAGTACCTTTAGATAAGGTTGTTAATACAATGTGGGAAACTGCAAAAGATATGAATTCTAAATACAAAGAAACCTCTGAAGGCGGTTTGGCTGTTGGAGTCAATATGTCAGATTGTTAAGGCTAAATTCAAAGCTATCTGATTTTTTTTGGAATTTAGAGCCCATGGGTTAAATAGCCGTTTTTTGATATATAATTTTTACTTTTACACCAACTAACTAATTTATTCTCTATGTCAGTAGCTAAAAAAGATTACAAACGAATTACCGTAAAAACCTTGGTAGATATGAAGGCCAAAGGCGAAAAAATATCCATGCTTACGGCTTATGATTTTACCATGGCAAAAATTGTAGATGGTGCTGGTGTTGATGTCATTTTAGTTGGCGACTCTGCAAGCAATGTAATGGCTGGACACGAAACCACATTACCTATTACCTTAGACCAAATGATTTATCATGCTGCTGGTGTGGTGAGAGCTATTGAACGAGCTTTGGTTGTGGTCGATTTGCCTTTTGGAAGTTACCAAAGTGATCCAAAAGAAGCCTTGCGTTCTTCTATTAGAATAATGAAAGAATCTGGTGGACATGCTGTAAAATTAGAAGGTGGTAAAGAAGTTAAAGAATCTATTAAACGAATTTTAAATGCAGGAATTCCTGTGATGGGACATTTAGGACTCACACCACAATCTATTTATAAATTTGGAACATACACTGTAAGAGCCAAAGAAGAAGAAGAAGCCAAAAAATTAAAAGAAGATGCAATAATGCTCGAAAAAGCTGGATGTTTTGCTATTGTTTTAGAAAAAATTCCTGCAAAGTTAGCTAAAGAAGTAGCTGAAAGTGTGAGCATTCCTATTATTGGAATTGGTGCAGGAAATGGTGTTGATGGTCAAGTTTTGGTTTTACACGATATGTTAGGTATGACTCATGAGTTTCATCCTCGTTTTTTGCGTCGTTATATGAACCTGTATGAAGAGATGACTGATGCTATTTCTAAATATGTAACTGATGTAAAATCTGAAGATTTCCCAAATGATAATGAACAGTATTAGCATTGAGTAAGCAGCAAATTATTAGTGAATTCGTGGCTCAAAAACCAGAAAAAATACGTTCCAATAAAAATAATCTTCAAGTTATTTACGAAGACAACCACATTATAATTGTCAACAAACGTGCTGGCGATATTGTGCAAGGTGACAAAACAGGCGACCAACCTTTGAGTGAAGTTGTCAAAGCGTATATTAAAGACAAATATAACAAACCAGGAAATGTGTATCTTGGTGTTGTACACCGATTAGACAGACCAACCACTGGTATTGTCATGTTTGCTAAAACAAGTAAAGCTTTACCAAGGCTCAATAAATTATTTGTAGATAAAAAAGCTCATAAAACCTATTGGGCTGTGGTTAAAAATGCACCTCCAAAACCTAAAGACACTTTAGTACACTGGCTTAAAAAGAATCCAAAAAACAACAAATCAACAGCGTATTCAAAAGAAATAAAAGACGGAAAAAAAGCCATTCTTCATTATAAATTATTAAAACAATTAGACCATTATTTTTTATTAGAAATTGAATTGGAAACAGGAAGACATCATCAAATACGCTCACAATTAGCAAGCATTGGTTGTGTTATTAAAGGCGATTTGAAATATGGTTTTGATAGAAGTAATCCCGATGCAAGTATCCATTTGCATGCTCGAGAGTTACAATTTGTTCATCCTGTATCTAATGAAACTATTCACGTAATTGCACCTTTACCAAATGATGCTGTTTGGGATGCTTGTAATTAACAAATTACAACAAAAAAATATTATTGAATTGGATATTTTAAAGTGAGTTTTACTCCTTCATTAGGCTTAGACTCTATGGTAAAGTCTGCATTAATTAAGACAGCTCTACTTTTCATATTAATCAATCCTGACCCTTTTTTGGTAGTTGCAACATCAAATCCTTTTCCGTCGTCAGAAGCTTCAATAAAAATCCTATCAGCCAAATAATTAAGTTTTACTCTTAAATTTTGAGCTTCAGAATATTTTACCGAATTAGAGAAAAATTCCTGCAAAATTCTAAAGATAATGATTTCGTGCTTTTTATTTTTTAGAGGGACTGTTTGACCTTGAATATGCAACTCAGCCGAAGCAAATTTCATTCGTTTTAAACGGTTGAGTTCATTAGTGATAGACTCTTCAAAACCAATATTAAGAATCACTTCATTGTTAAGTGATTTTGAAAGTGAACGCACTTCTTTTAAACTTTCTTTAATCGTGCTTGAGGTATCATCAAGATTTCGTTTCATATCATCAGGAATTTTTGATGACAACATATTTAATTGCATACTTGCATAGGCTAACAATTGTCCAACATTATCATGCAGTTCCCAACCAATATGTTTAAGGGTTTGTTCTTGTATTTCGGTTTGTGTACGTGCTATTTCTTCATCAAAGGCTTGCTGCTGTTTAATTTTATCTATTAGCAATTTATTTTTTCGTTTTTGGAATACAATAAAAAACAGAATCACAAGAGTTGTTACAATAAGCAAAACACCTATCATATAGACTAACAAATAACGCTCTGCAGATGTTGATACTGGTCGGCTTTGAAATAGTAATAGTAACATATCAATCATTTGAAGAATTTGAAATAATTAGACCAATTGCAAAATAAGGATACATAAAATAGTTGCAAATAAATAGATTTTTCATTTTAAAAAATATCATTTTATTAATCATTTTCTGGCCTGCACCAAAAGAAAGCAAAAGCAAAAGATAGGTACATAAATATATTCATAAACAAAAATATTTGCCATCTTAAAAAAACAAAATTCCAGTCTGATTTAGAAAAATAGATATTAAAGAACCCTACAGGAGTTGTCACTAACCACCAAATAAAAATTGTAGCACAAATAAAAAAATTTAATGATTTATAAAACGTCAAAACTCTATCACTTTTTAATAGCTCAAAAAAATAAAGTGATGTATAAATAAAAATTATGAATGCTCCAAAAAGTGCAATAAAAGGAATAGAGGATTTAAAAAAAAGGTCTGTATTAATTACAATAAAAACTATTGAACTCAATAAAAAAATGACTGCACTTACTTTTACAATATTTTTATAGAATTTGGTCTTTAATATCTTTTGAAAATAAAATGAAAAAAATAAGGTACTTCCTATTGTCCAAAACAAATTAAACCACCAATAGTTTCGTTGAAATCCTGTTCCTTCAACAAGCGTTTTGAGCGGTTTTAAAAATTCATACTCTATCATATATGCTGGATAATTTCCTACAAACTGAAAAACAGCAACATAAATCAAAAAATAAACAAAGCTTGATACTATTGGGTTTTTATATTTTTTCAAACAAAAAATACCAGCAATTGCAGCAAAAAAGGTTACTCCGTTATTTATTAGGTTAAAATTTTGTAATAGGAATGATTCCAAAATAAATTATCTAAATCGTTTTTTTAGTTTAGCATCTTTTTTCTATTAAAAAAAGATATGAAACTGCTATTATAAACAGTGTTTACTGTGGGTAATTTGCATCTGGTGGATTGCCTGTTGGTCCATTATTTAAACCAAAACCTCCAGGAATATCACCTCCTTTTTGAAGTGCTGTATTAAAAAACAGCATATTACCTTCTGATAAAGATTTAGTCCCTGTAGGAATAAAAAACATGGTAGTATACCCAACTTGTCCTTTAACATCAGGATGCGCACCAAGATATACTCTAATGCCATCCATAGTATAACCTAACGTTTTAGCCTGATTTTCGGCAAAGTTTAAGTAGTCTCTCATGTCAGTGATTGCATACCATGACGAACGATTATCAGGTCGTTTCACAATAGAATCACTTATCAACTGATGTCTTGTATCAAAAGCATGGTCTAATGTTTTTGCTTCAGAAGGTGTTATTAAGCCCTTTGGAGCAACAATAGGAATGCCTACAACATTAGTACAACAATAAAAATAGGTGACCAAAACGCCTATGGCAAATCCTATTATTAATAATCCTAATTTTCTCATAAGGTTGGTTTTAATTAATTAATTAATCGTTTAAATGTATAAAAATAATTTTAGGCGTAGCTTTTTTATTACAAATTATCCCAACCAACCTTCTCTATCTAAGCTTCTGTATTGAATGGCTTCACTAATATGTGAACCATTAATTGAGTCAACACCTTCTATATCAGCAATGGTTCTTGCTACTTTTAAAATTCGATCATACGCTCTTGCAGAAAGATTAAGACGTTCCATTGCTACTTTAAGCAATTGTAGTGAAGCATCATCCAATTTACAAAACTCTCGAATTAGTTTACTGTTCATTTGTGCATTATAGTGGATGTTTTCAAAAGCTTCAAACCGCTTACTCTGAATTTCTCTTGACGCTATGACACGTTTTCTAATATCAATAGATGCTTCACCTTTACGCTCATCAGACAGTTTTTCAAAAGGCACAGGAGTCACTTCTATATGAATGTCAATTCGGTCTAAAAGTGGTCCAGAAATCTTACTTAAATAGCGTTGCATTTCATGAGGCGATGAAGTAGTTGGCGCATTTGGATCATTAAAATAACCACTCGGACTCGGATTCATGCTTGCCACCAACATAAATGATGAGGGATAGGTCACAGAAAATTTTGCTCTTGAAATGGTGACTTCTCTATCTTCTAAGGGTTGTCGCATCACTTCCAAAACTTCGCGTTTAAATTCTGGTAATTCGTCTAAAAACAACACACCATTATGCGATAAGGATATTTCTCCTGGTTGTGGATAACTTCCGCCACCAACAAGGGCAACGTTTGAAATTGTATGATGAGGGCTTCTAAAAGGACGTTGTGCCATCAAACCTGTGTGTTCTTTAACGCGTCCAGCAACCGAATGTATTTTGGTGGTTTCCAGCGCTTCTCTGATAGTCATTGGCGGCAAAATACTCGGTAAGCGTTTGGCAAGCATCGTTTTTCCTGCTCCTGGAGGACCAATTAGAATAATATTATGTCCTCCTGCTGCAGCAATTTCCATACAGCGTTTGATGGATTCTTGACCTTTGACATCCGAAAAATCAAATTCTGGATATTCTAAATTTTTATAAAACTCTTCTCTAACATTAATAACCGTACGTTCTAAAGGCATATCAACATCAAAATAATCGATGACTTGCTTAATATTTTCAACACCATAAACCTCTAAATCACTAACTATAGCTGCTTCTTTTGCGTTTTGAGCTGGCAAAATAACCCCTTTAAAACCTTCTTCTTTGGCTTTTATAGCAATTGGTAATGCACCTTTTATGGGTTGCAGATTGCCA
The DNA here is from genome assembly GCA_041391965.1 of Gelidibacter sp. Classification (GTDB taxonomy): domain Bacteria; phylum Bacteroidota; class Bacteroidia; order Flavobacteriales; family Flavobacteriaceae; genus JAWKMZ01. The sequence goes on from JAWKMZ010000003.1 coordinate 373,556, forward strand.
TCTAAAGACAATTCGCCCATAATTAAAAAATCTTCTAAATTATCTGCTTTAATTTGATTGGAAGCTGCTAAAATTCCTATAGCCAACGTCAAATCGTATGAAGAGCCTTCTTTGCGCAAATCGGCAGGAGACATATTGATAATCAACTTTTTGCCTGGAATTTTATACCCATTATTTTGAAGCGCTGCTGCAATCCTGAAATTGCTTTCTTTAATAGCATTGTCAGGCAGTCCAACTAAATGGTAACCAATACCTGTATCAACGTTCACTTCAACCGTTATAGTGGTGGCTTCCACTCCAAAAACAGCACTTCCAAATACTTTTTTGAGCATATTTAATTGGTTTGTTTAAATGTAAGAAAAAATTGGTATGAATTACAACGCGTTAATAAACTCTAAAGCACGTTTTTCATTATAATAGACGTTTTTTTTATCTACAAACCCAACATGACCTCCATGTTTGGGCATTTCTAAGTGAAGATGCGAATTTTGTTTTGCTTCTGTAATAGGATAACATTCTGCTGACAAAAATGAGTCGTTAAGCGCATTGATAATGAGTGTTGGAATTTTAATATGTTGAAGATATTGCAGACTGCTACTTTTTTCATAATAATCTAAAGCATTTGCAAACCCATGAGCTTTTGAAGTATAGACCTCATCAAAATCCATTAAAATTTTAATTTGTTTAATCTCTGCTTTAGTAATTTGCTCAGGGAATTTTGACAATTTCTGTTTTAATCGGTTAACCAGATGTCTTTTAAAACGAATAGCGTATAGCTTGTTTTTTATCGTATGCAATTCTAAAGCCGCTCCATATAAAAAACAAGGTACAGAAACTGCAATGGCTGCTTTTATTTGAGAAGGAATTATAGCACTTTCACCCAAATATTTTAGTATCATATTGCCACCAAGACTAAAGCCTTTGATATAAATAGCAGTATATTTTTTAGCATCCAAAATATGCTGAATAACCTCTTTCAAATCTTCCGTAGCACCAGAATGATACGAACGAAATTTTAAGTTATCTTCACCGCTACAACCTCTAAAATTTACAGCAACAGCATCAATAAGATTGTTATTGAAGAGTTTTGCTGTTCCTGTCATATAAGGTCGTTGTGCATCGCCTTCCAAACCATGAAGTAAGATGATGAGTTTATTGGTTTTTTCTTTAGAATGACTCCAATCTAAATCCAAAAAATCACCATCAGAAAGTGTGATACGCTCTCTACTTTGATCAATATGATTGACTTTCCTAATTAATCCAGAATAGATTGTAGAAATAAATCCATTTCTAAAAAAATAAGGTGCCTTGTAGCTTGATTGGAGTAGTGGCATTATCTTTTAGACTTCAAAGCATCAGATGGTTTAGGCACAAAATGATGTTTTCCTCCTGCTCTATCATCATTAAATGTAACAGGAATATCATTATTAAGAGTGCGCTCATTCCATGTTAGGTTTTGAGTACCATCATCACGTTTTACCATGGTAATACAGTCTTCTACAGGACAAACTAAAGAACATAAATTACAACCAACACAATTTTCTTCAATAATACTCGGAATTCTAACGTTTAAATCATCAGACAACGCAATGGCTTGGTGTGCGCCATCATCACAAGCAATATAACACAAATCGCAACCAATACATTTATCTTTATTAATTTCGGCAACTACTTTATGTTTTAAATTTAAATGTTTCCATTCAGTCACATTTGGTAAGGCTTTGCCTGAAAAATCATAAATTGTTGTATAGTTTTTTTCTTCCATAAACTGACGCAAACCAGCTTCCATTTCGCGCACAATACCAAATCCATAGTGCATTGCTGCTGTACATACTTGAACTGAAGTTGCTCCAAGTAACATAAATTCTACAACATCACGCCAAGTTTCAATACCTCCAATACCAGAAATTGGTACTTTATTAATTTCTGGATGTTTTGCCAAATCTTTGAGCATGTTCATGGCAATGGGCTTTACTGCAGGACCACAATAGCCTCCATTGGTTCCTTTACCACCAACAACTGGATAAGGTGCATAACTGTCCAAATCGATGCCAACAATACTTTTGATGGTGTTGATGAGCGAAATAGCATCGGTTCCACCTTGTACAGCTGCCAAACCTGGATACACAATTTCAGAAATATTAGGTGTCAATTTTGTAATTACTGGAATAGTTGCGGTTTCTTTTACCCAACCTACAATAGTTTTAAGCACTTCGGGTTCTTGACCAACCGCTGAACCCATGCCTCGTTCGCACATGCCATGTGGACAACCAAAATTGAGTTCAATCCCATCGGCTCCAGCGTTTTCAACATCTTTGATAATTTGTTCCCATTCGGCTCTTGTCTCGACCATTAAAGACGCAATAACCGCATGATTTGGAAAATATTTTTTGACTTCTTCAATTTCGCGAAGATTATCTGCTAAAGGTCGATCGGTTATTAATTCGATATTATTGAAACCCATCATTTTGGTGTTTCTATAATTTACAGAACCATAACGACTTGATACATTAACTACAGGAACACCAAGGGTTTTCCATACAGCGCCTCCCCAGCCAGCTTCAAACGCTTTCATAATTTGATAACCTGAATTTGTTGGTGGTGCTGATGCTAACCAAAATGGGTTAGGCGATTTTATTCCTGCGAAATTTATGGATAAGTCTATCATTTGATTTTTGATTTTTGATTTATGGTTTTATGGAATACTGATTATGCTGATTGCTTTTGGTATTCACAAATTAGATGCGTTTAAAAATTATAATATATCACAAAAAAATAGTGTTTTTTATTTTTCATTCTTCATTATATAATTATTCATTCCAATAGCTGCCATTTTTCCATCATAAGCTGCATTGACCACTTCTGCACCACCATTAATGGCATCACCTCCTGCAAAATACTTTGGATTTGAGGATTGAAAAGCATCATTGACTTTTATTATAGTCTTAGCATCTAACTCTAAACCGTCTATAAGGTTGTATAGATGTCCTTGTTTTGCTTGACCTGTGGCTTTTATGACTAAGTCGCATCGCACAATAAAGGTGTTGTTCATGTTGGTTTGCAATTTTCCTTCAATAAGTTCAGTTTTAGCAAATTTGACTCCTTCTACGTTCTCATTTCCAATGATTTCTAATGGTGTTACATGAAATAAGCTATCCACGCCTGCGCTTATGGCTAAATCATACTCAAAACCATAGGCTCCCATATGCTCTTTTGAATTTCTATAAGCCAGCACTATTTTTTTTGCTCCCATTCTTGCTGATTCTGATGCTGCATCCATAGCGGTATTTCCGCCTCCTAAAACCACTACCTTTTGAGGGACTTTCATTTTATGCTGTTTTTCACGTAATGCTTCAATAAATTCAACAGCTCCTATAACATTGTTTTTATCTTCTCCTTTTAATCCTAAAGTTTTTGTATTTCCTAAACCTACTCCTAAAAAAATAGCTTCATAATTTTGCTCTAAATCTTTTAATTGTGATTTTGAAGTGATTGCGGAATTATATTTAATGTTGAATCCTAAATGCTTCTGAAGGTATCCTATTTCTTTTAAAGCTTCTTCATTTGTGATTTTATAAGGTGCTACACCATGAACTGTCAATCCTGAAGGCATTGATTTAGCTTCAAAAACATCTACTTCATAACCTAAAGTTCGCGCTTCACATGCAAAAGCAATTCCGGCAGGACCAGAACCTATAACTGCCACTTTTTTACCGTTGGGTTTACCTGCTTTAAAAATTGATTTATTTGCATCAATAGTTTTGTTAGTGGCATAATTTTGAAGTCTCCCAATTTGAAGTGGAAGAACATCTTGATGATTATACACACAAGCACCTTCACACAAAACTCCAGTTGGACACACCACACCACAAGCATTGCCCAACCAATTAGAATCAAATATCGTTTTTGAAGCACCAGTTACATTATTTGTGTGGATTTGCTTAATAAACAACGGTATATCAATATGCGTAGGACAAGCCTGAACGCAAGGTGCATCGTAACAAAATAAACATCGAGATGCCTCATAATACGCTTCGGTATCATTCATCAATGGTTTTTTTTGCTTGAAATTCTTTTTGAATTCTGCTTCTGTATTTGGTCTTTTGTATTCTGCCATCGTTTAAAGTTCTGTTAATCTTCCGTAAGTTTCTGGTCGTCTATCTCTATAAAATTGCCATGTAGAACGTACTTCATCTATCAAATCCAAATCAAATTCTGCAACCAACAATTCATCATCATCTCTTGACGCTTGAGAAAATATTTGTCCGCGAGGATCCACAAAATAAGATTGTCCATAAAACTTCCCAAGATTCCAAGGTTTTTCTTCGCCAACTCGATTGATACAGCCCATAAAATAACCATTGGCTGCGGCATGTGCTGGTTGCTCTAACTTCCATAAGTATTCGCTTAATCCGGCTACCGTTGCAGAAGGATTGTACACAATTTCGGCGCCATTTAAACCCAAAGCTCTTGCGCCATCAGGAAAATGTCTATCATAGCAAATGTATACGCCTACTTTAGCATATTTGGTTTGAAACACGGGATAGCCTAAGTTACCAGGTTTAAAGAAGAATTTTTCCCAAAACCCAGTAGTATGCGGAATATGATTTTTTCTGTATTTTCCTAAATAAGTTCCATCAGCATCAATAACTGCTGCTGTATTATACAAAACACCTGGTTGTTCTTTTTCATAAATTGGCACAATAATGACCATATTGTGTTTCTTAGCCAAAACTTGCATTTTTTCAGTCGTTGGACCAGGAACGGATTCTGCAGATTCATACCATTTTTTATCCTGTCCAGGACAAAAATAAGGTGTGTTAAAAATTTCTTGTAAGCACAAAATTTGAACTCCTTGCTTTCCTGCTTCTTCAATATATGGAATATGTTTGTTGTACATTGCATCCATAATTTCCTTAATGGTTCCTTCACCTTCCGTCATTGGAAGACTCATTTGTATCAATCCTGATTTTACTTTTCTTGGCATAATTGTTTAATTTTATAGAACGCTGATTTTTTTTATGATTAAATATGATTTATCTCTCACAAAGACGCAGAGTTCAAAGTTTTTGAAAAATTAATTATTTGTTCTTCTTATACTTTATATTCATTTAAGTTCTTGGTTCTTTATTCTTTTCTTTAAATAACAATTTTTGATGTTTTTCCTCGCGGAATAAATTGTCCATGTCCCGCTTTGAGTTTGCACGTTTCATTTTCAATTGCCACTTGCCCTCTTAAAATTACAGTTTCTGTTTTCCCTGTAATTTTCATACCTTCATATGCTGAATAATCACAATTCATATGATGTGTTTTTACTGAAATGGTATGTTCTTTTTTAGGATTAAAGATGACAATATCTGCATCACTTCCTATAGCGATTGTGCCTTTTCTGGGATACATTCCAAAAATTTTTGCTGCATTTGTTGAACTCACTTCAACATATTTGGTCAACGATATTTTTTCTTTAGTAACACCTTCTGAAAATAACAATTCCATACGATGTTCTATAGCTGGATGACCATTTGGAATTTTTGAAAAATCATCTTTACCCATCAATTTTTGTTCCCATAAAAACGGACAATGATCGGTTCCAACTACCTGAACTAATCCTTGATTGATACCTGACCACAAAGCGATTTGGTCTTTCTTTTCACGCAAAGGCGGACTCATAACCCATTTAGCACCTTCAAAATCGTTTTTATATAATGAAGCATCTAAAACCAAATATTGCGTACAGGTTTCAACAAATACTTTTTGATTGCGTAGTGTGGCTTTTCGAACTGCGTTTAAAGCACCTTCACAAGTCATATGTACAATATAACCTGGACAATCTGTATAATGCAACATATCAGCAAAACGTGCTGACGCTTCTGCCTCAGTAACTTCAGGTTGTGATAAATAATGGTATAAAGGTGATAAGTTGCCTTCTGCTTTATTTTTTGCAATTAATGAATCAATCATATCGCCATTAGTGGCATGAACAGTGACTAAACCACCATGTTTTTTAACCACTTTCATAAGTTGCACCATTTGGCCATCATCAATCATCAACGCACCTTTATAAGCCATAAATGTTTTAAAGGATATGATGCCTTCTTCTTCAATCATTTGCACCACTTCTTTAGCAACATCGTCGTTAAAATCGGTGACTGCCATGTGATATGAATAATCTCCAATAGCTTTTCCTTTTGATTTACCTTGCCAAGTTTTTAAGGCATTGTGCAAGGTATCGCCTTGTGTTTGCAAGATAAAATCGATAACCATTGTGGTGCCTCCATGCAAAGCTGCACGTGTTCCAGTTTCATAATCATCGCTAGAATGTGTTCCCATAAAAGGCATATCGAGATGTACATGTGGATCAATACCTCCAGGAAAAACGAGCTTATTTGTTGCATCGATAATTGTATGAGCAGTGTATTTTAAATCCTTACCAATGGCAACAATTTTTTCGCCTTCTGTGTAAACATCAGCAATATAACTTTCGGAAGCCGTTACCACACGACCATTTTTAATTAAAATTGACATGACTTAAATATTAGTTTTAAATGATGATTTCTTGTTTTTCATTAACAAAACATACAATCCGAACGAAATGATGAATCCTGTAAACCATGATAGTGAATACAAGAAATTCAAACTTGGAATCCAATAACCTACTAATGCCAAAAACACACCTACAAAAAGGGCTATCATCGCTGCTTTATTAAATCCTGTTTTGTTATAAGAATACATCCCGTCTTCTTTATACAATTCAGCAAGTGCAATGTTTTTTTTTCTGATGATGAAATAATCTGCAATTAAAATTCCTAAAACAGGACCTAACAAGCCGCTCACAAAGACTAAAAATCCAGAAATTTCATTTAACAACCACCAAGGTAAAATTAGTATTCCAATAATTCCTGTGATGGTGCCTCCTGTTTTAAAACTGATTCTTTTTGGCCATAAATTTGAAAACGCATTAGAAGGTGCAATCACATTGGCTGCAATATTAGTGCTCAAAGTAGCAATGAGCATAAAAATTTGTGCCACAATAACCACGACTGGGTTTTTAAATTTTGCGATGAGTGACACTGGGTCCCAAGGTGCATCATCAGCAATTAATATCTCTTTAAAATTAATGATTGCAGCACAGGTTACAAAAATTCCGACAAATGAGTAGAGCATCATGGTTGCTGGGAGCCCAATAAATTGTCCTGCCACTTGGTCTTTTTGGGTTGACGCGTAACGTGTAATATCTGCAATGCTTATAGACATAGTTGCCCAAAAACCAACCATAGCTGTCAACCAAAGTAGATAGCTCCAAAGTTTAGCTTTTGAAGTTGAACTTGAATTTATCAGATTTGCGGTCACAATACTTGATAACACAGGTGTTACACCATTTGTGTTTCTAAATTGTACTTGTACGTTTTCTGGGTTTGAAATTGCTATCGGATTGCTTGTTAAAGGATTCCAACTGGAGTTTTTATCAGAAATAATAGTATATTCTGTAGCTTTAATATTGCCTTCTTTATCGTGTAAAGCATTCAAATTCAAATAATATTGATGATTTGTTTTAGTGATGGTTGCTGACGTTTTTTCAAGTTGAATACTTTGGTCCAATACTACTGAAAATCCTTCTGCTTTAGTATAACTCCAATATATGAGAATCAATCCCATAATAATCAAGATTGGAGCTGAATAGGTTTCAAGCCATTTGATGCTTTCGGTGCCTTTCCAAATAAAATACATATTGATAATCCAAAAAATTCCGAAGCCTATAAACTTACCAATAGACAATCCTAATTCTCCTGTAGAACCTGTAATTGCATTAAAAATGGCATAAATTGCTAAGCCACCAATCCATGTTTGCACACCAAACCAACCACAAGCAATAATCCCTCTGGTTACAGATGCCAAATGCACGCCTTTTGTCCCAAAAGCGGCACGACCAATTACAGGAAACGGAATACCATATTTTACGCCAGCATGACCATTTAAAACCATTGGAATGGTAATAATTAAATTAGCTAAACCAATAATAATTAGTGCTTCATACCAATTTAAACCTGTTTTTATCATGTATGACGCTAAGAGATATGTAGGAATACAAACAGCCATTCCAACCCAAATTGCAGCAAGATGCCATTTACTCCAAGTTCTGTTTTCTTTAGAAACAGGAGCTAAATCTTCACTATATAATGGTGAATTTGAAACGTTTTCTTGTAATTCTACGATGTCTTTACTCATTAATTACAGTATTGATCAGCAATAGCAATAGCTTCAGAAATTATTTTTAAACCTTCATCCACTTCATCTTTACTCACATTTAAAGGTGGAGCAATAAAAATCCAGTTCCATCTTACAAAGGTGAACATGCCTAATTCTCTAATCTTTGCAGCCATCTTATTAGTAACTTCCATTTCGTTAGGTTTTGCATTCCAAGGTGTTACTGGTTCTTTTGTTTTTCGGTTTTTAACTAATTCTATACAACCTAATAAGCCTGTGTTTCTAAAATCGCCAATAGATGGATGCTTCGTTTTTAGTTTTTCAACTTCAGCTTCAATGTATTTTCCCATTTCAGCAGCACGTGCTACTAAATTTTCTTCTTCTATAATTTTTAAATTCTCAAGAGCAGCAGCACATGCAACAGGATGTGCAGAATAGGTTAAACCAATAGCCATAGGATTATCATTAAAATATGCTGCAATCTTATCAGTAACAACAACTCCTCCAAGTGGAAGATAGCCTGACGTTAAACCTTTAGCTAAACACATGATATCTGGAGTAACCTTGTGATGGTCTATTCCGAACATTTTTCCTGTGCGACCAAAACCACTCATCACTTCATCGTCAATCATCATAATTCCGTATGTATCACATAATTCTCTGACGCGTTTCAAGTACATTGGTGGATATTTAATACATCCTGATGAACCTGATTCACCTTCAAATAAAATAGCAGCAACACTCTCTGGATTTTCAAATTGAACAACACGCTTTAAATGCGCAATAGCACGTTCACCGCATTCTTCAATAGAATTAGAATTCCAAGGACAACGATAGGCATACGGGTTTTCAACATGCACAACATTTGGCATCGCTTGGCTATCTACCGCAAAACGTCTTGGGTCACCTCCTGCAGTCATTGCGCCATATGTTGCTCCATGATAGGCTCTATAATGTGCAATTATTTTATGTCGTCCTGTGTATATTCGTGCTAACTTGATAGCATTTTCAATGGCTTCGGCACCTCCAAGTGTGAAAAAGGTTTTTGTTAGATTTCCTGGTGTAATTTCTGCAAGTTTCTTCCCTAATTTACCTCTAACATCAGTTGCCATTCCTGGATACACATAACTTACTTCCTGCATTTGCTTAGCGACTGCATCCGTAATACGTTGATTTCCATGACCAATATTGACATTCATTAATTGAGAAGAAAAATCTAAATATTTTTTTCCGTTTCGATCATAAACATAAGAGCCTTTAGCATGAGATGCGTTTATAGGATTTAATCCTCCTTGTTTAGACCACGAAAATAATGTGTAATCGAGATTGTCTTTTATGATTTGATCCATTTATTATATAGTTGTTGTTTTGAAATATCTTTGAAATTGATTTACTATGATTTGACGAGATTCCAAATATTGTTTTTATTCTTCTAACAATTTTGGGATAAGCAGGCTTAACTCATCCAATTGGTTTTTGATTCTGGGTTCCATTTGATGGTTGTTTTTTTATTTTGTGTCCAAAATTCAATAGAACTTCGTCCTGTAATATCACCAACACCAAATTTAGATTCATTCCATCCACCAAAAGAAAAAGGTTCTCGTGGTACAGGAACTCCAATATTGACACCAATCATTCCAGCACTTGCACGATCCATCACTTGTTTTGCCAAACCACCACTTTGTGTAAATACAGCGGCTGCATTACCATAATTAGAACCATTTTCTATTTCAATCGCTTCGTCCAAATCTTTAGCTCGAATAATGGAAATTACTGGTCCAAAAATTTCCTCACGAGCCACAGACATATCAGTGGTAACATAATCTAAAATGGTTGGCCCAACATAGTAGCCACCTTCTTTTCCTCTAACCGTTGCATGGCGTCCATCTAAAAGAATTTTTGCACCATTTCGTTCTGCCTCATCAATATAGCCTTCAATACGTGCTTTGGCTTCAGCACTAATGACTGAACCTAAATTCTCTCCAGGTATAATAGCTTTTGCTTCTTCAACCATTCTGTCAATAATATGCTGCACTTTGTCAACACCAACCATCACAGAAGCAGCCATACAACGCTGTCCTGCACAACCTGACATTGATGCAACCACATTTGAAGAGGTCATCTCTAAATTAGCATCTGGCAATACGATTAAGTGATTTTTTGCACCTCCTAAAGCTACACAACGCTTTAAAGTTGATGTTGCGCGTTTGTAAACAATTTTTGCCACTTTAGTAGAACCTACAAAAGAAACTGCTTTAATTTCTGGATGGTCACAAATGGCTTCTACCACATCTTTACCTCCATTGACAATATTAAAAACACCATCAGGAAGTCCAGCTTCTTTAAGTAATTCTGCCATTCTTACTGTGCTCAAAGGCACTAATTCTGAAGGTTTCATAACCATGGTATTCCCTAAAACCAAAGCGTTTGGTAAGGTCCAATGTGGCACCATATTTGGAAAATTAAAAGGCGTAATCGATGCAACAACGCCAAGTGGCTTGCGTTCAATTCTACATTCTACACCTTTACTTACTTCTTGAACTTCGTTAACAATAATTTGTGGTATCGATACTGCAAACTCACAAAGCTCCATACTTTTTTCGACTTCGGCTTTAGCTTCACCATAGGTTTTGCCGTTTTCTAATTGCACCAGTTTTGTCAGTTCTTCCATATGTTTTTCTAATAGCGAACGATACCTAAAAAAAATTTGTACGCGCTCTTTAAAGGTCATATCTGACCAAGCAGGAAATGCTTTTTTTGCCGCTTGCACAGCAGCAGCAACGTCTTGTGTTGTTGATAATGGGATAGAAGAAATTTTGCTACCATCTAAAGGACTTACAACATCCATGGACTTTTGTCCATTTCTTTCAAATTTACCATCTATATAATTTTTTACTTCGGAAAGGGTCTCACTTACAAGCATCTTCTTAAGGATTAATTATCTAATTTTTGAACAAAAAATAAGAATGTGATAGAAATTTAGCTTTAAAATTGACAATTTCTAATTACATTCTATTCAAATATATGAAATTAATATTAAAAAGATGGTTTTTGTAAAAGACTAATAAAGTAACAATAAAACACTGATGATGCAGATAATTATGAAATTCGCTGATTTTGTTTGAATCAAAATTCATTATATGTATCTTAAAAAACCTGTGGTATCTACATTATATTTCTATTTAATTTCTAATGATGTGAATTTGAATGAAGTTCCATTAAACAAGCCTTTATCGCTCAATTTTAATGACGGAATGACTAACAACGCCATAAACGACAAAGTCATATAAGGTGCATGAAGTGTACTGCCTAATTGCTTTGCCATTTTATCGAGTTTAGCATAACTATTCCCGATGGTTTTACCATCTTGATCACTCATAATTCCAGCCACAGGAAGTGGCACAATTTTTTCTTCAGAATTAGATATTGCACAAATACCACCTTTGTTTTTAATGATAAGGTTCACGGCTTTACAAATGGCTTCATCACTCACACCTACTGCAATAATGTTATGAGAATCATGTCCAACAGAACTTGCGATGGCACCTTCTTTTAGTCCAAAATTCTTAATAAATGCGATAGCAGGTTTCTGGTTTTGGTAGCGATTAACCACAGTCATTTTTAAAATATCTTTATCAACATTTGAAACTAAATTTCCATCTTGAAGCAAACTTTCAGCAGTAATTTCATTAGTTACCAACTGGCCATCTAAGGCTTCAATAACTCTGATTTGTTTGGCAGACGATTCAAACTGAAAATCAGAAATTTGCTTTTTATTGGTGTTAAAATTGTTTAAAATTTCAAAAGAAGTCGATTTAATAAGTGATCTTCCGTTATCAAAAACCAAGTTGCCATCAATATAGGTTTGAAGTGTCTTAAAATTTATTAAATCTTCAACAACAATACAATCAGCAGCATCGCCTTCTTTTAATAAGCCAACCTCCAAATTATAATGTTTTACAGGATTGATACAAGCGGCTTGTAGCACTTTAAAAACATCTATGTTTTTGGCTACAGCTCTTGCACACAAATGATTAATATGATGCAACAGCAAATCATCAGGATGTTTATCATCGCTACAAAACATCATCGTTTCGAAATAGTCAGGCAATAAATTGATGAGTGCTTCAAAATTTTTGGCAGCAGACCCTTCACGAATTAAAACTTTCATTCCTTTTTGAAGTTTTTCTAAACCTTCATCATAAGTAAAACATTCGTGGTCTGTTGAAATTCCTGCGTTAATATATTTGGTCACATCAGCACCTCGTAATCCTGGAGCATGACCATCAACTGGCTTGTTATAGTGTTTTGCCCAAGCTATTTTTTTCAACACTTCATGATCATCAAACAGAACTCCTGGATAATTCATCATTTCGGCCAAATACTTAATATCTGGATTAGCCAACAACTTCTGAATGCCTTCAGAATCAATCACTGCTCCAGCCGACTCAAAGCTGGTTGCTGGCACACAAGAAGGAGCTCCAAAATTGAATTTAAAAGGCGTTTGTTTTCCATTTTTAATCATAAAATTAACGCCATCAATACCTAATACATTGGCTATTTCATGCGGATCGGAAACGGTTGCAACAGTTCCGTGTGTTACTGCCAAACGTGCAAATTCACTTGGCACTAACATAGAACTTTCAATATGAATATGAGCATCGACAAAACCTGGAAGAATGTAATGCTCAACCTCGTGTTGTTTTTCTTCAATACGTGAAATCTTTCCGTTTTCAATAGTTACTTCGCCTTTGTAAATGCGTTTATTTTGAATATCGACTATTTGACCTTGTAGTTTCATTTATTGAATTTCAATTTTTAAAATTTGTTTCGTTTTTTCTGTTACCATAAAACGCGCATCAGCACGTTTTCCAACAATCCAGACAATAGTGTTATTGGAACAAAGCAACCAACTATTTTCTTTATCAATAAGAGATAGTTTTTCGTCTTTAAAATATTTACTCAACTTCTTTTTACCTTTCATTCCTGAAGGGTAAAAATAGTCGCCTTCTTGCCATTGACGGACTTTTAGCGGAAATTTTAATTTATTTTTATCCAAATAAATAACCTCAGCCTTTTTATTTAAAACAGCGTCAACTTCATCAAAAAGCAAAACTCCAAAGGGTGTTTTTACTTCTTTTTCGCCTTCTGAGATGCAAATTTCATCATAATTTTCATCAGCAGTCATTTCAGTTAACAACAAGTAATCTCTATCTTTTATTAAGCGATGGGTTGATGAAAGCACTTGCTTGCCAGATTGTGTGTCTAACAAATTGGCAACGTCATTCCATTCGGTAAAATTAAAATCTTTCAATAATTCATAAAGATACGCTTTTGGGTTTGACAGTTTTTTAAGCTTTTTGACATTCAATTTTATAAGATTTCCTTCTACAGAAACCACTTTTTTCTGAAGACTGATTATAGCATCTTCAACAATGGTTTTTGTGTCATTCAAATGCTTTTGTGTGTGTTGAAAATTAGACAGCATTTGCGGATTAATATCTTTTAAAATAGGAATAACTTTATGCCGCAATTTGTTGCGCAAATAGTTGTTGGATGCGTTACTACTATCATCTCGCCATTGCAAACGGTTATTTTTTGCATAAGCAGCAATGGTTTGACGCGAAAAAGGAAGTAAAGGTCGCACAACGATGTCATTCACTTCAGGAATTCCTATCAAACCGTCCAAACCTGTACCACGAGAGAGGTTAATTAAAAACGTTTCTAAATTATCATCGGCATGATGTGCTGTTAAAATGTAGTCAAAATGCAATTGTTCAGCCAATTCATAAAACCAATTGTAACGCAACGCTCTGGCTGCTAATTGTGTGGATAACTTATGTTGTTTTGTGTAGGCTTTTGTATCAAAACTTTCAATAAAAACTTCCAATTCTAAATCTTCGGCAAGTTGTAATACAAAATCTTCATCAGCATCACTTTCATCAGCTCTCAAATTAAAATTACAATGTGCCAAAGCAAAATTCAGCTTTAATTGATGGCATAAATGAGTCAATACCACACTATCCAAACCACCTGAAATAGCAATAAGAAGTTTGCCTTTTGTAAGAAAAGTAAGGTTTTGAGTTATATGATTTTGAAAGTTTTTGGTCATTGTTTTACGACAAATTCACGAATGATTCAATATAAATATCAAATATACCAACTTGAAACTTTTAACATTGAATTTAAAACAGAAAACTTTAGTTCTCCAAAACCTCACGCATAGCTTTTGCTTTCAACAAACACTCTTCATACTCTTTTTGAGGATCACTTTTGGCTGTAATTGCACCTCCAACAGAATACGATACATAGTGTGTTGACGCATTATACAAAATGCTACGAATGATGACATTAAAATCAAAATCACCTTGCGGAGAAAAATATCCAACCGCTCCAGAATAGAGTCCACGCTTGGTTTCTTCAAGTGCTTCAATAATTTTCATTGCCGAAATTTTTGGAGCTCCTGTCATGCTTCCCATAGGAAATGTAGAAGCAATGACATCAACAGGATGTGTGTTTTTATCAATTTTTGAGGTGATTGTGGATACCAATTGGTGCACTTGCGGAAAGCTGTACACTTTGCACAATTCTTCCACATTGACACTTCCTTTAATAGCTGTTTTGGACAAATCATTTCGCACCAAATCAACTATCATGATATTTTCACTTTGTTCTTTTTGATCGTTTTGAAGATTAATTTTTAATTGTTCATCTTCATTTTTATTTGACGACCGTTTAGCAGTTCCTTTTATAGGTTGCGAAACAATTGTAGTTCCTTTCTTTTTCAAATAACGCTCAGGTGAAGCAGACAACAAATACGTATCAAACGACTTAAAAAATGTTGCAAAAGGCGTTTTTGAAATGGAATTAAGTTTTTGATAGGTTTCCAACGGATTGATTATAGTGTCTTCAGCATAAAATTCCTGACAAAAATTAGCTTCATAAATATCGCCTCGATGAATATGTTCCAACATGGTGTTGACTTTTTCAAAATAAGCTTCTTTATGAATGCGAAGTTTTATTTTGATGTCATCGTTTTTTTTAATTGATGGTTCTTGTAAAATTTTGTAATGTTGAATCGTACTCAAATCAGTTTCCAACGCATCATCAATCATGTTTAAATATTGAATTTCAACAGAAGTTTCTTTGATAAAAAACAACCTTTTAGGTTGAAAAAAATACATCTCTGGAAATTCTAAACCGTCAAAATTAGTAGATGTTAAAGGCTCTAAATCGTTTTTCAAATCATAGGTTAAATACCCAAAAATCCAATCTTTAGTAATAGTTTGATACTCCTTTAATCTCTCAAAAGCATCGCAAACATCTGTTTTTATGCAAGTAAACGCATCAACTGCTAAGATGGCATCAAAGGTTTCATGGTTTTGATGATACGCATTAGAATCTAACCAAACTACATCATCAAATTGCTGACTCCACAACAGTAATTGCTGTTTAAAACAACTAATATTCTTAATTTCAATTAATTTTTGTGTTCGCAACCTTTTTGCAGATTTATGATTTAGAACAAAGTTAAACAGTTATCAGTAATAAAAAACTACTTTAATACAGAATAGATTACCTTTGCAACTAAATTTTTAATTGTGACTTTTCAAGATTTAAACCTAAACAATCCATTATATAACGCTTTAAACGATTTAGGCTATACTACACCAACACCAATACAAGAACAAGCATTTAACGTGGTTGCTTCTGGTAGTGATGTGGTTGGTATTGCACAAACCGGAACAGGTAAGACCTTTGCCTATATGTTGCCCATCTTAAAAAATCTGGCTTATTCTACACAAGATAATCCCAGAATTTTGGTTTTGGTGCCCACGCGTGAGCTGGTTGTACAAGTGGTAGAAGAAATTGAAAAGTTAGCAAAATACATCAATGTTCGCGTTCTTGGTGTTTATGGAGGCGTCAATATCAACACTCAAAAACAAGCAGTTGCTCAAGGTTTGGATATTATTGTAGCCACTCCAGGACGCTTGTTTGATTTGGCAGTAAGCCATGTATTGCAACTCAAATCTATTCAAAAAATTGTGATTGATGAAGTTGATGTGATGCTCGATTTGGGTTTTAGGCATCAACTTTTAAACATTTTTGATTTACTCCCTCAACGCAGACAAAACATCATGTTTTCTGCAACCATGACACAAGAGGTTGATGAATTAATAACCAGTTTTTTTACAAAACCCATTCGTATAACCGTTGCTGTTTCTGGTACACCATTAGAAAATATCAGTCAGCAACGCTACAACATCCCAAATTTTTATACTAAAATAAATGTATTAGAACAGTTGTTGAGCGATAAAGACACTTATAATAAAGTTCTGATTTTTGTCGCTTATAAAAAAATGGCAGACCGTTTATTTGACCAATTGGAGACGCTTTTTAAAGACGAAAACTGTGTTATCCATTCTAATAAAACGCAAAATTACAGGTTGCGGAGTATTGAACAGTTTAGAGAAGGTGCCAATCGAATTTTGATTGCTACAGATGTCATGGCTCGTGGTTTGGATATTGACAATGTAAGCCATGTAATTAATTTTGACACACCAACCTATCCTGAAAATTACATGCACAGAATTGGTAGAACGGGTCGTGCAGAACGCAAAGGGATTGCTTTATTGTTTTCAACAGAAGACGAACAAGATGCAGTAAAAGCCATTGAAGCATTGATGCAAATGGAAATTGATGTGGTTGCACTTCCTGAAACTGTTGAAATTTCTAAAGATTTAATTGAAGAAGAACGCCCACAAATTAAAGAACGAAATAATCCTTTAAAACAAAAAAAAGAAGGTTTATTTGAATCAGCGTTTCACGAAAAAAAAGACAAAAACAAAAAGAAAAATTTAGGTGGCTCTTACCGAAGAGAGCTTGCTAAAAAATATAAAAAACCAAAAACCCGTGGCGACAAAAACGCCAACAGAAAAAACAAAAGAAAATAACATTAAACCTTTTACTTTATGAAAATCAAATTTATAGCTCTCTTTTTTTGTGCCTTTTTTATTAGCATACATGCCAATGCTTCAAAAACTTGGGGACAAACTGGTCATAGAGTCGTTGCTGCCATTGCTGACCATTATTTAAACGGAAAAGCCAAACGCCATATTAAAAAATTGTTACATAGAGAGTCACTTGCTTTTGTATCGACTTTTGGTGATGAAATAAAATCAGACAAACGTTATAATGATTTTTATACTTGGCATTATGTAAACATGCCTTTTGATAAAACCTATGAAACTTCAGATAAAAACCCAAATGGCGATTTGGTAACAGGAATTGCCTATTGTAAAAAAATAATTCAGGATAAAAATGCTTCTGATGATGACAAAGCATTCTATCTTAAAATGCTTATTCATCTTGTTGGCGATTTACACCAACCTATGCACATAGGTTTAGAAAGTGACAGAGGCGGAAACGACATCAAATTACAATGGCAATTTAAAGACTCAAATCTTCATAAAGTTTGGGATAGCCAAATGATAGATAGTTTTAATATGAGTTACTCTGAATTAGCTAATAATGCAGAATATTTAACCAAAAAACAAGCAAAGGCTATTCAAAAAGGGAGCGTTATTGATTGGGTTAATGAAACACAGCAGTTGACAAAAAAGATTTATGCTTCTGCAAAAGAAGGTGATAACCTACGCTATGACTATTCATATAAATACCTAAACATAGCAAGAAAACAAATGGAAATTGGTGGCATTCGATTAGCAAAAATACTCAACGATTTGTTTTAATACCAAAATCTTTTTTTAAGCGGATAAACAAAAAAAGCTTCTCAATTATTGAGAAGCTTTTTATTTTTGGGTGGATGATGGGGCTCGAACCCACGACCCTCGGTACCACAAACCGATGCTCTGACCAACTGAGCTACAACCACCAGATAATTGCATTTTTAAATGCGTGTGCAAATGTAATTTATTTAAGATTTACTACAAAGCCTTTTTTTGAAAAATATTACAATAAATTAAATAAGCTTTCAACCGCAGGATAGCGCTCTACTGTAAAACCTTCAGCATGGTCAGCGCCAATTAAACGGCCTAAGTCCTTGGCTCTGTAATCTATACTATCTATGAAATTTTTACTCGAAATTGGTGTTTCAGGTGCTTTACTGTCTGGATTGTAAAACTGGGTTTTATAAGCAAAAACAGCTTTCAATTTAGTATCCATAAATCCTGAAACATCAACCAATATATCGGGTTCTATATTTTTCCATTGGATATAATGATAGACCGCTTTTGGTCGCCATTGTGTTTGCAACTTCTCTTCTACTTCGGTTTCTATTTTAATCAATCCACTCAAAAAACAAGCATCACTTACCAATTTGCTGCCTTTTCCATGATCTATATGTCTGTCATCAATAGCGTTGCACAATACAATGTCTGGTTGATATTTTCGAAGTATTTTTATAATTTCCAATTGATGTTGCTGATTGTTTACAAAAAAACCATCTGCAAATTCTAAATTTTCTCGCACTTGGACTCCTAAAATTTTGGCTGCTTCATTAGCTTCTGCATCACGTGTTTTAGCAGTGCCACGAGTTCCTAACTCTCCTCGTGTTAAATCAATAATTCCCACTTTTTTTCCGTTAGCTATTTCTTTTGCTATGGTTGCTCCACAGCCTAATTCTACATCATCAGGATGTGCGCCAAAGGCGAGTATATCTAATTTCATTGTTTGTAGCATCTATTTTGGTTCATCATTTTGCATCGTTTTTTCTATACGCTTATCTGGAACCAACCACATAATGGCAACTAAAATATAGGTTATGCCAGAAATCCAAATATTAAAAAAAGAGGTTGAAATTCCTATTATATAAAATACAGGAGATAATTTTCCTTTTAAATCTCTGCCCAAAGCAATTGCCAAAACCGATTGTTTGCCATGTTTTTTAACAATTGCTGTTTGCAGAATAAAATAAGCAATTGCAGCACCTAATAACACTATACCATACATAAACAACGATGCTGCTGTGAAGTGATTTTCGCCCATCCAACCAGTTACAAAAGGAATTAATGACAGCCAAAATAGTAAGTGCAAATTTGCCCACAACATGCTACCTGTAACTTGCTTAACAGTTTGTAGCATGTGATGGTGGTTGTTCCAATAAATTCCGATGTAAATAAAACTCAAAACATAACTTCCAAATACAGGAATAATAGGTTTTAAATCTTCAAAATTGCCACCATGAGGGACTTTCATTTCTAATATCATAATGGTGATGATGATAGCCAAAACACCATCTGTAAATGCTTCTAATCTTCCTTTTGTCATATGGTCAATTTAGATTTTTGCTTTACTTTAATTATCGCTTGTTCTATATCGTCTATCAAATCGTGTTTGGTTTCAATACCCACTGAAAAACGAATCAAATTATCACTGATTCCTATGGCATCTCGTTCTTGTTGTGTCAATAAAGCATGAGATGTTTTATGAGGTGACAACATGGTGCTTTCAACACCTGCTAAGCTCATGGACGATTTGATAAGTTTTAATTCTTTTTGAAATTGTAAAGCGTCCAATCCGTCAGCCAATTCGAAGGATAACATACCTCCAAAACCTTTCATCTGTGATTTTGCCAAATCATATTGTGGATGGCTTTTGAGTCCTGGATAAAATACACTTTTTATAGCTTCATGCTGTTCTAAATATTTAGCCAATCGTTTCGCATTCTTATTTTGTGCTTTGACTCGAAGGGCTAATGTTTTCATACTTCGCTCTAACATCCAAACTGTAAAATCACTCAAACTGCCACCTAAGTTTTTGGCGACATTCCAAATAGTTTCCATATGCGCTTTGGAGCAAGCAACTGCTCCAGCCAAAATATCAGAATGACCTCCTAAATATTTTGTAGCAGAATGAATGACAATATCAATACCAAAATCTATGGGGTTTTGATTTATAGGACTTGCAAAGGTGTTATCAATAGTTGAAATAAGTCCTTTTGCCCTCGCCAAATTGGCAACTGCTTTAATATCTGTAATGGTTAACAAAGGGTTTGAAGGTGTTTCTATATGAATCACTTTAGTATTGGGTTGAATTGCGGCTTCAAAGTCAGAAACTTCATAGCCATTGGTAAAGGTATATTCAATGCCATATTTAGAAAACTCTTCGCGTATAAAATTACTCGTCCCTCCATACAAGGTATTTTGTACCACAATATGATCACCTGCTTTTAAAAACGCTAATAAGGTTGTGCTGATGGCTGCCATACCTGAGCCAAAAATCATGGCAACCTCAGCATGTTCTAACGCTGCAATTTTTTTTGAAAGATGTTCTTGGTTTGGTGTATTAAAATAACGAGGATACCGTTTTACATCAACAGCATCAAACTGATAAGACGTTGACATATAAATAGGCGAAATTGCACCTTTAAATTGTTTGTCATCAATTTCACCAACATGAGTACAAATAGTATTGGTGCCAAATGTTTTTTTAGACATGGTTAAGACTTGTTTTATAAACTTTAAAATTACAAAAAATGAAATGAACCTAAGGGTATGAAATGTATAATTTTAATCCTTCTTTTTTACAAAAAAAAGCCACTTCAATTTGAAGTGGCTTTATAAAATGCAGTCAGCTCATGTTTCTCTTTAGGGACAAAAAATGTTTACTGTATGTTTCATTAACTAACTACATATAGTTTATTTTTTCAAATTTGATGCCAAACTTAAGAATATTCTGGAATTTTCCCCTTAACACCTTTAAAAAAATTATGCATGAATTTAAAATCGGCTTCCATATTATCTGTTGGATAAAAAGGCTCTGAAATACAGTTTTGCTTATTTTCAAAGTCTAAAGTAAACATAATGATGGGGACTTTGGCTGTTTTGGCAATGTAGTAAAAGCCTGTTTTCCATTGTTTAACTTTTTTGCGTGTCCCTTCTGGAGCTAAAGCCAACCGAAATTCGTCTCTGTCATTAAACAATTTAGCGATGGCTTCTACTCTATTTTGTCCTGAAGTTCTATCTAAAGCGGCACCACCAATAGCTCTAAAATAATAACTAAAAGGCCAAATAAAGAGTTCTTTCTTTCCTACAAAATTAGATTTGACACTAATTACTTTACAAAATAAGCCCACGTAAAAGTCGTGCCAACTGGTATGTGGCACTGCAATTAAAACCGCTTTTTTTACCGTATTTTTAGATAATGAGGTAGTTGGTTAACAAGTTGCCAGCCCAAAAGTTTAAAATAGATAAATTTGGCCAACCAACGCATTACCTTTTTTATAGAGTGAAAGCAATTTTCTCGCTGCATGGTTTGTTTCCAATTTTTGCCGTCGGCGTTTTCCCATAAAGGCGACAGGCTTAAGGATACATCAATCATTATATCAAATTGATAGTCTTCTAAATTAGCACAAATACCTTGTGGTAATTGAATATGGTGCGTTTTTTCATTTTTTGAATAAGGCAACACTTTCTTGGCAATTCTTCCAAATGATCAAAAACAATACAGTTGTGTCAATACCATGTTTAGTACCTAAAAGGTAAGACAAACCATAACTCATAGCATGTGCTACACCCACTTGAGAATAAGCAATACTCATACCTCCATGCCAAGAGGCCATCATCAATTTATCTTGAGCTTCTTCTTCCGACAAGTTGCCATCTACAAAATTTCTTTACACAATTCATAGGCTTTTTCACCATAACTTTGGCTAAAGGCATATTTAAATAGGTGCCGTTTAACGATTCGATAATGAATATAACAATCCATTCCTGTATAAAACCATTGATTTTTAGGAACACTTTGTCAATTCTGTCTAAAATTACCTGATCAAAAGGTGTGTAATCTGAATTGATACCCAATTTTTTATCAGGTCCTGTTATGACGGTTGTTCTGGAAACTTCAGCTCCTGTTCCGAAATTGTTGGAATGCCACATGATAAATAGTTGGTGTTTTTACCAAATCCCATCCTGATAATCTTTAGATTCTCCTTTATTGGTCAGCATGATAGCTACTGCTTTGGCTAAGTCTAAAACAGTACTCTCCTCCAATACCAATAATTCCTGATGGCCTTTCTTGGTGTGAAAGTATAATTTCGTTCTACCAAGTCATCAACTTGTGATGTTTTTGGTTCTTCTTCAGCAGAAATAAAAGTAATTGATCTTTATAAGCTAACGGAATTTTTGAAGTCATCCAATCATTGCCTTTAAATACATCGTCAACCAAAAAATAAATGGTGCTTCGGTGTTCAATCGTTTAGGAGCAATGATATTCAATTGATTAAAACTACCGCGTCCAAATACAACTCTGGACACCATTGGATAATTTTTATAACTCATTTTATATTGTCTTAACTATAGTTTTTCTTTACTTTAATTCAGAAATTGAAGAATATCGAGCAAACTATTTACTGTTTTATAATTTTTAGTATTACTCTAATTTTCATTAACCAATTCATGCAACCGTTAATGTAAGGAAAAGGAATATGTATGGCTTGTGCTTTAATATTTACCAAAGGTAAAACATCTGATTTTAACGAATTTCCTATCATCAAAAACTCAGATGGTTTTCTGATGTCTAAATGATTCAATAGTTTGAATAATAATTGGCTTCTTGTTTGTCACTTAAGACTTCAATATGATGAAAATAGTCCAACAATCCCAATGGATTTTTGCAATTTTCGTTCTTGATCTAATAAATCGCCTTTGGTTACAACTATTAATCGATATTTACTGGACAATGTATGCAAAACTTTTTCAACACCATCTAATAATTCTACAGGTTTGTTGATCATTTCTTTGCCTATATTCAAAAGATCATATGCAATGGTGTCATTATAATCAAAGCTATTAGACAAGCCCCAAAGCCAATTTCGACCATTGAGAGTATAAAGCCTTTGTAACGCCATAATATCCATACAAAGGCAAATTTTCCATTTCCTTTAAAAAGTTCTTGGTCAATTTTATTGGCTGTTTCATAAGGTGCCATCACTCTTGCAATGCCAATTCGGGCATCTCTAAAATAGGTTTCATTAACCCAAGTGTGTCATCGGCATCAAAAGTAAAATGACTTTATGTTTTTGTATGTTATTTCCATAACTGTTTTGCGCGTTCTAAATCTTCTGGTGTGTCAATTTCTACGCTCTAATGTGTGTTTCGACCATTTTTATTTTTACCATACTCTAAATAGCGTGTATGTACCAATTTTTTCATAGTAGCTTCAATAAATTGCATTGGCAGTTTATAAAAATCAAGAAGTGTTTAAAGTTTTCTAAAGGCATAAATTCCTTTTATGCTTAAAATAGCGTGCCTTGCTTCGTCTTGATACGGAATTGGGCTACGCGAAAAAATGTTACAAGGCAAAATTGTTTTGATCTACAATAACCTTAACGGTGTTTGATTGTTAATTTCGTCCCAATCATGGATTTGTACCATTTAGTGATGCTAAATCAATTTCTTTTGTATCATTTTTAAAAGCATTGAGCACTTTTTCTAAACTTTCACGTTCCGTAAAGGTTCATCACTCCTTGCACATTTACAATAATATCTACATCTAAATGTTCAACAGCTTCTGCAATTCTATCACTTCCAGATTTGATGTTCTTTTTGCTCATTATGGCTTTGCCGCCATTGTTTACAATTTCGTCAGCCATTAGAGCTATCAGTTACCACATAGACATCATCAAACAAATTTGTAGCCACTGTGGCTTCATAGGTTCTCAGAATAACCGTTTTTCCAGCTAAATTTTGCATGAGCTTGCAGGAAACGTGTTGCACTATAACGTATCGAATCATTGAAATTATCTTCATCTTTAAGTTGCAAATTTCAGCTCAAAATAAACCTTTTTGTAGGAATTTAAGGCTTTGTTGGTTAATCTTTTTATAAAATTTAAAGTCGGTTGTCGCTTCACTGTTATCGATTGTTAGGTGTTTAATATCAAATAAAAATTCATCTTTAAATCCTATCAAATATAATTTATTTTTTGCTCTGTAACTGCTGTATAAAGCCAACGCAAATATTCTTTATCAATGCCACGGCAAGTAGGGTTGTTCTACAAACCGTATTCCATTGACCTCCTTGTGATTTATGACAAGTAATAGCGTAAGAAAACTTGACTTGCAAGGCATTAAAATGCTTATTGTTTTTAATTTTAAAAAACTTTTCGGTAATTAGGAGGGTTCATCTTCATAATCTTTTGACTTCTTGGTAAAGTTTGTTAGAATCTTCATAGGTTAACGATGGGTGATTCTGCTTCAATGGTATCTAAAAGTAAAAACGGTTTCAAAAGGTCGTATTTTTTGGATAATCGACCATTTGCACTTTTACTTCAGCAAACCGAAAAACCATACAACTCTTGGATGTTAAAATTTCTAAATAATTTGAATTATATCTGTTGTACAACTTGCTTCTGTGGTTGGTTTGATCCAAAAATAATTGTTTTTGACAACCATTAAAAAATCGCCTGTTGTTAATTCATTTTCATTGAGTAAATACGCTCTCTTAATTTGCTTATTGTAAATAGCGCGGTTTGTTACTGCGCACAATAATGGCAGTTTCTTCACATTTCGGCATCATAAGCATCATTTATAGCATCCATAATTTCACATATCAATTAGTTCGATAAATGTCTTATAATTATTAAGATTAAAAAAATTAAAGGCGTCAAAACTGACCATCCAAAACTTCGCAAGCGGCATTCATCAAAAAATTCCTGAATCGCACCTTGTCGTACCACTTCATCCAATTCTGAAGAAATAACATTTTTATTATAATGCAGATATGGAGTGATTGCTGTATTCGAAGCAGGACTTAATTCTGATTTTACAGGGAGGCAATTGTGCTTTGTCACCAATCAACAATAGTTTACAGTGGATGACCAGAATAGACATATTGCATCAAATCATTCGCAAGTGAGCCGTTTTCAAAAAGTTTAGAATCGGATGGATTATCAGGAATCATTGACGCCTGTCTACAATAAAAATAGTATTGCGATGTTTATTGGGTTGCATTACAAACTTAACGCCTCCACCTTTATCTTTTTTTGGGAAATATATTTTTTTAGGATGGTAAAGGCCTCTTTGCCTGAATAATTTGAAATAACTTTGCCTCTCTGTTGGAAGCATTAAGACTGCACTTTTTTTGCCTCCCATAAATTGGATACCAAAGTGCCAACAACATTTGGCGACTTGCATTCGCAAATCCTTTTAAAAGGTATAGACTGTTTGGCGAGGTTTCAAAAACAAAGTTGAGGAGCTGTTCTAAGACAATATTTTGTTTAATTGTTGGTTCAAATGGAAATTTTCGTTTTAAAAGTTTATAAAAATTTGATGAATTCATTCGTAATTTTTCAATAGTCAATAAAGTGGAAAGATAAGATTTATAAAGAATACTATCAATATCTTTTAAAATATTTAAACTAAAATTGAAAACATTTTAAAATAGTCTCTTAATTTTATCTTATTTTTATTTGTATTGGTTTCTTGTAGGAATAAAAAAATTGTAGATTTAATCTTATAACAAAATAATAAACACATAACTATGTTAACACTTTGCAATTAGAAGTTGTTATTCTTCTTACGATTGGTATCGTGAAGAATTAACAAATTTGTACCTAAAACTTAAACCAGTTATAAATATTGCTTTATGGGCAATTATAGCGGTTTTGGCTTATATGACATTTATGTCAAGCCATGGAGAAATACAATTTAATAAACTTAAAAAACGTTACGAGTTATTATTGAAAAATTAAAAGACATCAGAGATTCCGAATTAGCCTACAAAACCGTTAACGGTAAATTTACAGATAATTTTGACGAGTTGGTAAAATTTATTGACAATGGTAAATACAATCATATAATGGCCAACTGTAGAGACTCAACCATTTTAGATAAAGAAAAATAAAATTATTTGGCAGTAGAAACTATAAAGACATTGTTATTATAGATACTTTAGGGACAGTTCCTGTTAAAGATTCGCTTTTTGGAGCAGACACACGCCATAAAACGATGATGAACGTACCTGTTGGAAAACCTGGAGCAAAATTCACTTTAAAGCAGGCAAATTAGACGATATTCCTGTATTTGAAAGCAAGTGTTGACAAATCAATTATTCTTGATGGTGAAGATCCAAATTTAATTGAGAAAGAAAACCAGTAGTTTCAGTAGATGGTGTTAATGATTCAACGCTTAAAGTAGGCTCAATGGATGAAGTAAATACCAATGGCAATCGCCAAAAAACTATTCAAACGACCAATAACTTGACAACACATACCAACAAAGTATTGTCCAAATAAGTTCGGAGTGGACTTTCTTTTGTATCCTAAACAAGAAGTCATGTCATTACCTGATTTTAAAACAAGTTCATTTTGATAAAAAAATAACCCCTTTTTGAAACTTTAGAGCGTCTTAAACCGTTTTAGAACCGAAACCGAGTTGAACCAACCGTTTGTTTCAGTTTTGCAATCTATCAAAATGAATTGTCCAATTTAGTACCACAATCTCTTTTGACGAAAATAATGTAGCCGATTATTTAAAATTTAGCTCTAAAATTTTAAAAAACGATTTCATTTCGCATGATGTCATTACAACAAACAATAGTAAATGTGTATGTTCCTTATGTCAACATCAACAATTATTTGTTTGATACCTTTGCTTTAATTTGAATACAAACACAGCTCAACCATATTTATAGATAGCTGCCTTCAAAAGAAAAAAACTTCAAATGATGTCAAATTATACATCAATGTAGAAGCCCATCATTTGAATTGCGGCACTAAAATAAAGCGAAAGCTTTGTTGTACAACACCTTGAGTATGCAACCAAAGAAGACTTTATCTATTTGTGCTTTTATCATTGAACAATTAAAACTCAATCCAGAAACTGTTATTTTAAAACTTTTCTGGCAACAGAAAAGAAGACGATTTATACGCAGTAACCTATAAATACATTCGTTTTGTTGATTTTGATAAACCATTTCAAAAATATAAATACACAGACCAAACCCAACCCAAAAGGAGCATCACAACACCATCATTTTAAATAGCTTTATCTAATGCGAATTATTTCAGGACAATTTAAAGGCAGACGAATTACTGCACCAAAAATTACCATTGTCCTACAACAGACATGGCAAAAGAAGCGTTGTCAATATTTTAAACAATCTTTTTATTTTGATGAGATTTCAGTAATAGACTTTGTTTGCAGGCACAGGAAGCATCAGTTATGAGTTTGCATCCAGAGGTTGTGAAACTATTACCTGTGTTGATGGTGATTTTGGTTGCATTAAATTTATCAAATCAAACGGCTGAAACTGAAATGCCAATTCAAACCATTAAAGTGATGTGTATAAGTTTTTAGAAAACCATTGCATTAAAAGCAACTGTTATTTTTGCAGATCCTCCCGATGGTTTTTCTGTTGAGCAATTTGCGAAAATTCCTGAACTCATATTTCAAAACAATATTTTAGAAAACGATATGTCCTTATTTTGGAACACGCCAAACAAACCAATTTATCGCATTTAGAGCATTTTAAGTACTCAAAACATTATGGAAGTAGTGTTTTTAGCTTTTTTGAATTATAGAGCCATGAAGAAGCATAAAAAAACAAAGCCCTTTGAAAAACCAAAGAGCTTGTTTATGTAAGCAAATTATAAGCCGAATTCTGTACTTTTCTTTAGAAAAGAATTTCTAAAAAAAGCTCCTTATCATTTATCTACGTGTACTGTTACCAGCACACTTTAGCTGTCTACCCTCCAGCATCGAACGGCAGCCTCAAACACCGTTTACATGACATTGCACCACATAGAGTTTACCTGGTTTCACTCACAGCATAACCTGTACATACTTTCTGTTGCACTTTTCCTAACTCACGGTTGGTGGCTGTTAACCACTATTATGATTGCAATATGGTGTCTTTGGACTTTCCTCCCAAATTAAAAATATGAGCGATAAGGCGATTTACTTACAAAAAACAGCGCAATTAACAAATTCCATATTCCAAATTAAGAGCCGCTATTTTGAGTGTTTGCAAATAACTTATAATTCTTTCACTTTACATCCTTTTAACTCAAAAATGTTAATGAATTCTATTAAATTCTGAATTCATAATTCTGAATTCTGGAATTGAATTTTAACTTTGGCTTTACAATTTCTCAATGGAACATTTTGTAGTATCAGCATCGCAAATACAGACCACAAACGTTTAAAGACGTTACATCAAACAGCTATTGTTAAATAATTATTGCACGCCATTGAAAGCAATCATTTAGCACAAGCTTTATTTCTTATTATGACTCGTGGTGTTGGCAAAACAACATGTGCACGTATTTTAGCTAAGATGATTAATAGTGATGGGTAATTTGAAAAAGAAGACGAAGATTTTGCCTTTAATATTTTTGAATTAGATGCTGCATCTAATAATTCCGTTGATGATATAAGAAATTTAACCGATCAGGCCTGTATTCCTCCACAAGTTGGGAAATATAAAGTTTATATTATTGATGAGGTACACATGCTATCTCAAGCAGCTTTTAATGCCTTTTAAAAACCTTAGAAGAACCACCAAAACATTGCATCTTTATTTTGGCAACTACGGAAAAACATAAAATTATTCCGACAATTTTATCACGCTGTCAAATATTTGATTTTAAACGCATTACAGTTAAAGATGCCAAAGACTATCTAAAATATATTGCTGAAGAACAAGGTATCAACGCCGAAGATGATGCACTTCATATCATTGCTCAAAAGCAGATGGGTGCCATGCGCCTTATCCATTTTTGATAGAGTATTAGTTTTTCCGGTAAAAACTTAAACACGTCAAGCGGTTACAGAGAATTTGAATGTATTGACAATAAAACCTATTTTACCAAGACAGACCTCATTTTAGACAATAAAATCCCCTGAGTTATTAATTCAATTTAACGACACCTTATCTAAAGGTTTTGATGGTCAACATTATATTGCTATGGTTTGGCCTCACATTTTAGAGACTTGATGGTATGTCAAAATGAACAACCATCGAATTGTTTGAAGTTGGAGAGGAAACCAAATCCAAATATTTAGAACAGTCTAAAAAGCACCTTATGATTTTCTGCTTAAAGGCATTGAATTAGCAAACGACTGTGACCTCAAATATAAAAGCAGTAAAAACCAACGTTTACTTGTTGAACTTACTTTAATGCAATTAGCCTCTATCACTTTGATGGAGAAAAAAAATAGCAGACATTACATAATTCTCATCAATATTTGTGGAGCAAAAGGTATTAACCCTATTGCTGTACAAGTTCCAAAAAAAGAGACTCCTAAAAAAGACATTGCAAAAAAACACCAGCTTCCTTTGTGAATCTGTTAACAGTGTTACAGAAGAACTCCAAAATCATCCTGGAAAAAGGATACACACGCCACCTCAGGTCTTCTCATTAAAAAGTATAAAAGCCAAAAAAGAGCACCAAATACGTCAAATGGAAGTGGTTATTGACCCAAATGACCTTCCAAAAGAAGATTTTACAGAAGCGCAATTTTTAAAAGAGTGGAAAACTTACATCAAATCATTGCAAACCACGTAGGTGAGAAACTTATGGCATCAATGCTCGAAATGAATACGCCAAAACTAAATGGCACAACCATAGGGTTGACCTTTCCTAATGAGACTTTAAAATTGGAGTTAGAACGCGCACAATTTCCATTAATGGAATATTTACGGAAAGCTTTAAAAAACTTCGATTTGACTTTAGACATTAGTGTTAATGAAGAAGCAGCCAAACAATATGCCTTTACTCCTATTGAAAAATATGAAAAACTAAAAGAAAAAACCCTAAATATTGAATTGCTCAAAAAACCTTTGGTTTGGATGTTTAAACTTAAACTTATGAAAAAAATACTTTTACTTCTTTTTATTACATCTATAATTTTTATGAACTGTGATGGCAGAAAAAGCCATAGAGAATCATTACAGCAAGCTATTAGCGAATTTAACCAAAACAAAGCGGCCCCATGAGATTGTGACATTTTATCCTAAAGAATACACAGAAATTGTGACTGATACTTTAATTTCTAACCGTTTTGAAGTTAACATCAAAAATTATTCATTGATGACCAAGCAATTACATTAAAAGGTTTAAAAAATCAAACTTCTGAAAAAGCATTCCAAAGAGATTTATTCAGGTTGTTGGTAAATTTAATTCAAAAGCTATTTTTAAAGCACATATTAATGTTGAGCAATTTCCTTTAAACACACATTCTGAATTTTGAACAATGCAACTTTGGAACACGTTTGGGTTAATCAGAAACATCAACCAAAGAACGTGTCAACTTGGAAATATCGTTTTTAAACCCGTTAGATAACACCTATAAAATTTATCAAATGGACGTTGATAGCCAAGGACAACATCATATTCATCTTTTAGAAGAAACTATTTAATGCTCGGACTTAAATCCACTACTGATCCACGATATTAATATTGTCGAAAATCTGGAAGAAATTCTTACAGATCATGCGTATTGTGAGCAAAAAAGCAGCAAGTACAGCTATTTCTTTAATTGTAAGTTTTCCTGAATATACTGATTTGACTCAAGAAATGATTGCTTTTGTAAAGGAAGAAATGAGTCATTTTAAAATGGTACACGACAAGATTATAGCGCGTGGTTGGGTTTTAGGCAGAGACCGAAAAGATGATTACGTTATTGAGTTACTAAAATTTTTTCCTAAAGGTGGCAGCAGAACCACACAAATGGTACACAGATTATTATATGCTGCTTTAATTGAAGCCAGAAGTGTTGTGAGCGTTTCCTGGTTATTGTCTGAACACTGCAAGACAAAGAATTATCAGAATTTTACAGAAAATTAATGGTTAGTGAAGCCAATCATTACACCATGTTTTTGGGGTTTGCAAGACAGTATGGCGAATTTAAAAGAGGTTGATAAAAAATGGGCAACAACTTCTTGATTATGAAGCTGAAATAATGAAAAATCTTAGTAAAAAAGAAACTATGCATGATAAAAAAAAGCTCCAATTAATTTTGGAGCCTTTTTATTTTATTGGATGCTGTATTTACAGTCTGTAACTTTACGCCAAACTGCATGACACCTGCTTTTGTTTAAGACCAAATTGTTGTCAAACACGTTAGACAACCCATAGATGTATCTAAAATCTATACCAAACTCACTTATCATATATTGTGCAAAACCAACACACCAGAAAAAACAAAGTTTTTAAAACCATCATTTTTTTTTGTGAACTTTTTAAACCTACTTGGAGCATTCAACTCCTATAGAAAAATTGTTAAAAATGGTATAATTTAAAAATGACCGGTAACAAGATAATCTGTTTTAAAATACTTAAGGTTAGAGCCTTCAGCTGAATATTGAAATTCCCGGCATTACAGATAGTTTTTCTGTAATTCCATAATCAACAAAAACACCAAAAACAAACCCATTTCAGTGGGATTTGCATTAATTGGGTCATCAGCATAATTCATGTTTGATATATTGGTTCCAAATCTCACACCATACTTAGTGTCTTGAGAAAAGAAAGTCGTGATACTAACAAATAGTAAGGTAACAAATAGATGTTTCATAATAATATTGATTTGAGACTGTGAATATATACTGAAAACCAATAAACATCATTAAATATTAGATATGCAACTAAAAAAAGAAGATAAACTGCACTTTAGTTACATATTAACACCAGAAACTGTCTGAAAATAAACACTTTTTGATGATACCATCTGAGAGTCCAATTTTTGGTACATAAATGTCTTTGGCTCCACTCCATTTCATGGCAGAAAGGTAAATTCGGGTTGCAGGAATGATGACATCAGCTCTATCTTGGTTTAAGTTTAAAATTGTAATACGCCTTCATAAGAGTAACTTTGAAGCATTTGATAAAATGAAGTCAAGCAAAAGTAAGTCAATGATTTGCCTATGGCTTTTCCTGAGATTTTTAAATATTTTATTGATGTTACCACCAGAACC
Source organism: Gelidibacter sp. (assembly GCA_041391965.1). Classification (GTDB taxonomy): domain Bacteria; phylum Bacteroidota; class Bacteroidia; order Flavobacteriales; family Flavobacteriaceae; genus JAWKMZ01. Next base: position 405,698 of record JAWKMZ010000003.1, read on the forward strand.
AATCAAATCAATTTTTTCATAATCTGCTGTATGTTGCTTAATCCATAATTCTAATTCTAACTAAGCATCTTTGGTAACAATATCATTTAGTAAACGAACGGTTCCTATTTTTTAAATGATTTTGAAGTGACTGTTTGCCCTATGTATTACTGAAAATTCTGTGCTACCACCACCAACATCTACGTATAAATAGGTTTCTTGTTTTTGTCAATATATGATTGCAAATCGGTTGCCGCAATGATAGCAGCTTCTTCTTCTTCGCCATCAATAATATCAATTTTATTTTAGAGTGTTTTGAAATTTGTTTTACAATTTCAGTACCATTTTCAGCTTCGCGCACGGCAGAAGTAACAGGCTTTATAAGTTACCACTTTATGATTTCATAAGCAACTCAAAGGCATCATAGTGTCCAACATGCGCAATTCGTTTTCTTTGAGATTTGATTATTTAAGAATACGTCAGCTCCCAAACGAATAGGTACACGCACTAATGAACTTTTTTGAACAATGCTGGTTTGCCCTTTTGCTCTATAATGTTTGAAATAAGAAGTCTTACAGCATTGAAGAGCCAATATCATATTGCGTATTTTTTAATGGTTAACATAAACTAATTTTGTAATTTTTTTAATAGTAATCATAGTGTGCAAATTGTGTACGTACTTTTGATTATTGTCAATTTTATAGGCATTGTCTTGTGTACTATTTAAAACGCGTGCTTTAACGTTGTCGTTCCAAGCAATTTCATAAACCTCTAAAGTTCTTGTTTTATATCTTGGTCATAAATAGGACAGGCAATCTCTACTCTATTTTCAATATTACGTGTCATCCAATCGGCTGATGAGATATAAACTTTTGGAGAGCATTGTCATTACAAAAATACATAAACGTGTATGTTCTAAAAATTTATCAACAATACTTATAATTTTCAATATTTTCTTACCATATCCTTAACTCGAACCAGACAACAAATACTTAATAATCATTTGTACCTTTACACTCTGTTTCATTTTGCTTGGTAAAGTTTATCTATCATCATAAAACTGAAATGTCATTAGCTTTAGCTTAATAAACGCAGGCTTGCCTTGTTTTACATTTTCAATTTCTTTGTCAATTAGTTTAAAAATCTTAGTTTTTGTGTAATGTGGTGAGGTAATGATGTGTTTGTAACTGAATATTTTATAGTTAATTTTAAAAAAAGTCGAATACTTTGTTGATGTCTTTCAGAATTTTTTGGTCTGCCAAATAGGGTAAAATCTGTATATAATTTTGCAGTAGATTCGTTAAAATTACCTGTACTTATAAAGCCATAACGTTTAAGTTGCCATTTTCTTCACGCTCAATCACACACATTTTGCTATGTACTTTAGGCCTTGACTCAAAAGTAGGTTAATTCATCCGATTCCATTTGCTCTGCATAGTCAATATTGGCTTGTTCATCAAAACGTGCTTGCAACCTTATTAGAAACGGTTACTTTTTTTCCATTTTTGGCAGCATTTATTAAAAGAACTTGCCACATGAGATATTTCAGCCAATCTGTAAATAGTGATTTTGATGGTTTTTACTTTTGGATCTAAAGCAGCTTCACGCAAAAATTTTACCACATACGAAAAAGTATGATAAGGTGTGTAAAGTAAATAGTCTTTATTAGCAATGGTTTGAAATATGCTTTTTTCTAAACTAAGTCCTTTTTAATGTAAGGGTTTTATTTTGTCATATAACAAATCGGTTCTGCCAAGACTCGGAAAACTTACATAATCGCGTCGGCTGTGTAACGTCCTCCTGGAATGACACTGTCATTATTGTCTATTTCCATTTTGTCCATAAAATAGGTTAAGGTTTCCTCTTCAATGCTTTGTCATACACAAACCCACAGGTTCTCCAATTTGACGATGTTTGACACTATCTGATATTTTTTCGATAAAACTTTTGCTTAGATCACTTTCAAAAATCTAATTCGCCATCACGAGTTATCTTAATCATATGTGCACAAATGGACTCGTAATTAAAAATATTAAAAATATCATTCAAACAATAACGCAACAAATCGTCTAACATAATAATGTGTCATTTCTCCTTTTTAGGAAGTACTCACAAACTCTAATTCACGGTTTTAGGAATTTCAATAAGTGCATATTGCTTTTTATGGTTTGAAAACACCATTTTTACAGCCAAATAAGCAGCACTATCTTTTAAGGCTGGTAATTTTACCAAATCATTTAAAACAATTTCTGTTACTAACAAAGGACTTACATTTTGTATAAATAATTTTTGATGAAATTATGTTGTGACTCATCAATTTGGGTTTCGTTAATAAAAAAAATATTTTCACTTTCAAGGCTTTTTTGGATGGCATCCAAAATTTCTAAACTATCACTTTGTTGTTTAATAAATCATTTGTGTAATAATTTCTAAAGTTCGCTTGCTTTGATACCTCCTAACTCACTGCGTCCTGTTTTTCCTTTGCTTCGTCTATACGTTTTACAGTTGCGTAACGCACTTTAAAACTTTCATCAAGATTATTTGAAAATATTCCTAAAACCGGAAGGCGCTCAATAAGCGGAACAGACTCATCTTAGCTTCTTGCAAAACTCGTTCATTAAACTGCAACCAGCTTACCTCTCTATTTATATAACTATTTTTGTCTTTGTCATTACTGTTTACGTAGTTTTAAACACGTTTACAAATATATTCTATTTATAACTTATTTTTTAAATGCAGTAGAAGATATGAATATAAAAATATTTGTAAGAAATTATTCATTAAGAAGTTCATAAACACTTTATGACGCCTTATTAATCATGTTTTTAAATGTTTTGGAAAAAGAGTTAAAGCATGATGTCCTTTATCGATGTTTTTCCAAAACCGGTATCAAAATTAATTGCCACTTTCAAACCACAAGTTGGCAAATTATCAATAAAAACATTTCCAAGTAAATTTGAAATTGCTGTAAGTGCATAATTGTGTCCAAAAATCATAACATTATTTATAGAATCGTCCAAAAATGCCTAATAAAATCAAGCACTTTCCGACCTTCAAAATCGTATAACTGATTTGAAATTTGAAGCGTTGCATTTTGATATTTGCAAAGTTTCCATAAAAATATTGCGCAAGTGGTCAATGCTCTATTTGCTGGACTTGAAAAAACGCTATCAGGAATAAAATTTAAAGTTTTAAATTCATTTGACAGTAAATTCGCATCATTAAAACCTCTATCACTTAAAGGCCTGTCAACGTCTTGTAAACCGTGGCTCCAAGAGGATTTTGCATGTCTGATTAATACTAATGTTTTCATTTTTTTATCGTTTAAATGCAAAATATTTCGATAAAGTGTTGCATATATCCGTTTTATCGATTATTTTCGTCGCTTCAACATTTATATTTGTTTAACTCATTTGTTATCATTTGTTTTGTTGCTATAAATTAATGTAAATGACCCCAAATCAAAAATATATTAATAAATCCATTCTCGCATTGTTTAACAGTGCACTTCCCTCTCATTTTTTTCATATAAACAATTATAAGTTTAAGCATCGTATTGTATAAACTTAAATAAAAATACAAAGCTTGTAGCTATAAAGGTTACAGTTGTACTAAACCATAAGATTAAATAAAATTACAGAATTATGAACTATAAAGTTAATTCAATGTTTTTAAGCCTATTCATGCTTTTTATTATTTTTCAAGCAATGGCTTTGCACAAGATAATAGAATTTACCAATTATCTGATACTGATGGTGTTTCGGCTAACAGTAATTTAACAGCAAGAAACGCTTCAATATTCTTTTTTTAATAGAATACCCTAAAGATTTGCTTTATGGTTTAGCACCATCTATATATATACAAAATAATGCCATTCAGAATGCGAAGGTGCTACGGCTCCAACGGTTTTAAAGTTTAAAGATGTACAATCTTTTGGTTTTTATATCAACACGCAATGAATTATATAAGGCGGTAGAAAATACTATCGATATTGAGTCTGTTAATGATTTACAACACCTTTTTGATGTGGATTTAATTCGTGGTTTTAACAACTTCTTAAAATACATTTATTTAAAATGTGAATTTCCTATTACTGAATCTCAAATACGTGCTTTTATCCAAAATGCCGATCCTGAAATTAGTATTTTCTATAAAAAAATAAACCGCTCATAATTTACCTAATAGCTTAACTAAAAGTTATAATAATGAAAAACTATACACCTTTTAAAACAAGTAACTTTAGACTCATACTACAATTAGTATTGGGTGTTCTTTTGTCTTTATCAGCTTCTTACCATAGTTATAGCCAAGTAAAGTTGACTTTGACCCAAGGGCTTCAGTGTACACTCCAAACAAACCATTTATACGTAAAGGAGATTTTACCATGATAGGTAATACCAACCTAACATTGGTTAATTATGATGATGATGAAAATAATGGTGGTAATGATATGAACATGTGGATGTTGATAATGATCCTAATACATTGTAAACCCATCATCAGCAACATTACAGCTTTCTGAAGAAAATGGTGCAAATCCTGAGTGTTCTAACATTGTTTATGCTGGTTTATATTGGACTCCGAGAGCTTTTGGTTCAAGTAATACGTTTACAGTAACAAAAAATGTCTTACCGGTAATACTACAACCCAACAAACTACAAGCAGTGAATCAATTTTTGATAATGATAACATACTCATACCACTATAGTTTAGATATATCATCATCTAACGGAACTTATACGTTTACTTTTACTCAGGGTCTGGAAACAAAGTCGCTTTTATCTATAGAACATCCGGTAGCAATAAAACCGTTAAAGTTTCTATTAACGATACCAGAACAAAATGTATCTATGAGTTCTGTAAGTGACTACAACGTTTATTTGATGACTCCTTATCAAATATTTTCAGATTCAAATTACACTTTAAAAGTGTCTTGACTACGCTTACAAAATGCAGATAGAGCATATGCTGATATTACTTATAATGAAACCGTTCCAGAAACTATTCAGGTAACCAAAACTTTACAACAAACACAAAATATCCATTAAAATAATCAAATGCAACAAGTTATACGCAACTAACAGCAGCCGACAATGAAATTTACTAATTCTTCCGTGTTGATGATAATATGTACTCAGCTTATACAGAAGTAACTGATTATGTGAGAGCTAATGGTTTAGGTAATTATTTTGTTGCTGATATAGCCCTAAAGGAAGGAGATCCTGATGGAACTGCTATTATGGTGGCTGGGAATGGTTGTGGTTTATGAAAACTCAAAAATGAAATGGCGTGATGTGACTGTTTTTGATGGTCATGCCTATGTGGTTTCTACAAACAACAATGCTTATACTATAGATGTTAATGGTTTTAATGCTACACAAAAATTTAATGTCAAATTAGGCATGATGGCTGGAGAAGAGACGTTGCCTTTTAATGGGTGATAATTTTCAAATTGAAAAAGAAATAGTGGGACTTATAGTACTTTAGCTCCTACATCAGATTATACAAATAATTTCTTTCATTCAGCCATAGAAACTGGTGAAACTCAAGAAATCCAATGTTAAAAACAACACCGGTATGGATATTAGCATGTTTAATTTAAACAATGCTGATAAATCTCAATTGATAACAATCAAAATTCAACCTCATTTAGGTATTATACTGATGGAGATACTTATGCCATTTTTAATGTTACATTTTCAGTAGATGCATACATCCCAGAGTCTGAAGGTCTTTTATCCGTTTCAATATTGCAGTAATACGCCAACAGGTGGTCAATTGGTAGCAACCTGGTGACCAGATAGAATATGGCTTAGAAATACGAAATAAAGGGACTGGAGGCTATCCAAATGCAAAATTAGTCATTCCAATTCCTTTTCACTTGAATTTGTTGCCAGGCAGTATTACTTATGGTGAATATCATAACTTATTTAATGCAACTGCGCCTTATTATGATGCAAATGAAGGAGCAACAGGTGCTATTGTTTGGGATAGTTTCCACTTACCACTAAATAGTGCAGACATCAACATGCTGCTTGCAGATATACCCATTTTAAATTAAAAACCACTGAAGATTGTGCTATATTATCAATAATAACTGTGCTCCAAAAATTGTAATTTTAGGCGGAAATATTTCAGGTACCGGTGTGGTTTCTGGAATACATTATAATCTTCCTTAATACAAGGATACCAAGAAAATGGCATTTGTCAAGGCGAACCAAACACAGATCCTTATTGAAATTGATATAGATTCTGAACAATACATTTTAGAGCATTGTACAGGTGTATCCATCCAAAAGAGATTTTTATTGTAGTTTTGAAGGTAATACTATTCCTGTATCTGAAGTTGAAGCTCAGTTTCCTCCAGGATCTCTTTTCTTACGATTCGTATCCTGTAACAGCATCAATACAATATACCGATTCAAATCCATTTCCTGCCACTTTAGGTGTTAGCATATTATGCTATACCTCCAGGAAATACATGTAACTATATTTTCACTATTGAAGTGAATGCTATTAAGATCATCACCACAAGTTGATAATGTGAGCTATTGCCTAAATGAAACAGCAAGCCCATTAACTGCTCAAACAACAAACCCTAATTATACCTTATTATATTATACAGACAACAATCCTGATACTGTTGGCCAAACATCATTAATTCCTGATACAAGCGTTGCAGGTGTTTTTACTTACTATGTGGCCGGCCCTACTAATGGATGTGTTAATACAGATAGAACACCAATTACAGTTACTGTTTATGATACTCTAACTATTACTCTAAACAATAAAGAAGGAAATTCTATGTCCTAACGCTACAGATGGAAGTATTGATATTTCAGTCTCTGGTGGTTCAGGTAGCTACACTTATGATTGGGATAATAATGGATTGCAAGATCCTGATTCAGACCCTGAAGATTTAACAAATTAGCTTAATGGTACTTACACAGTCATTGTAAGTGATGCTAATTCTAATTGTACAGCAATCCTGCTGGCATTTAATATTATTACTTTAGACACCACTGCTCCTAACAATTACAGCTCCAAACGGAATTACTGTCAATGGTTGTACAACCAATGATATTACTAATGGAAACTTGTTAGCATTAGCTTATAATGAAACTACTACCACCATCAGTGTATCTGAATTTTTAGCTGAAGGAGGAACATTTTCTGAAGACAATGTTGCAAGTATAACCTATAGTGATAGTTCAACAGGAACATGTCCTATAATTGTAACCAGAACATATACAATTACTGATAGCTGTGGGCAAAATGCAATAAAGTTCACAAACTATAACTATTGCTAATACAACTCCTCCAACTATTTCGGCACCTGCAAATACAACTGTTGAATGTAATGAATCTTACTGAGCCTGCTGCTACTGGAACAGCTACTGGAAATGATTCTTGTGGTTCTGTAACCATTACTTATACTGATGCTACCACTGCTGCTTGTGGCAACACACAAACAATTACCAGAACTTGGGACAGCAACTGACGATTGTGGTAACACCATCTGTTGAGCAAATTATTTCTGTGGTGGACACAACAGCACCTTCATTTCGGCACCTGCAAATACAACTGTTGAATGTAATGAATCTACTGAGCCTGTTGCTACCGGAACAGCTACTGAAGTGATTCCTGTGGTTCTGTAACCATTACTTACACCGATGCTACCACTGCTGCTTGTGGCAACACACAAACAATTAGAACTTGGACAGCAACTGGACGATTGTAGTAACACCGCGTCTGCTGAGCAAACTATTTCTTGTGGTGGATACAACAGCGCCTTTATTTCGGCAATCTGCAAATACAACTGTTGAATGTAATGAATCTACTGAGCCTGCTGCTACCGGAACAGCTACTGAAATGACTTGTGGTTCTGTAACCATTACTTATACTGATGCAACCACTGCTTGTGGCAACACACAAACAATTATCAGAACTTGGACAGCAACTGACGATTGTGGTAACACCGCATCTGCTGAGCAAACTATTTCTGTGGTGGACACAACAGCACCTTCTATTTCGGCACCTGCAAATACAACTGTTGAATGTACGAATCTACTCGAGCCTGCTGCTACTGGAACAGCTACTGGAAGTGATTCTTGTGGTTCTGTAACCATTACTATACTGATGCTACCATTGCTGCTTGTGGCAACACACAATTACCAGAACTTGGACAGCAACTGACGATTGTGGTAACACCGCATCTGCTGAGCAAACTATTTCTGTGGTGGACACAACAGCACCTTCTATTTCGGCACCTGCAAATACAACTGTTGAATGTAATGAATCTACTGAGCCTGCTGCTACTGGAACTGCAACAGCTTCTGATGCCTGTGGTTCTGTAACCATTACTTATACTGATGCTACCATTGCTGCTTGTGGCAACACACAAACAATTACCAGAACTTGGACAGCAACTGACGATTGTGGTAACACCGCGTCTGCTGAGCAAACTATTTCTGTGGTGGATACAACAGCGCCTTCTATTTCGGCGCCTGCAAATATAACTGTTGAATGTAATGAATCTACTGAGCCTGCTGCTACTGGAACTGCAACAGCTTCTGATGCCTGTGGTTCTGTAACCATTACTTATACTGATGCTACCATTGCTGCTTGTGGCAACACACAAACAATTACCAGAACTTGGACAGCAACTGACGATTGTGGTAACACCGCGTCTGCTGAGCAAACTATTTCTGTGGTGGATACAACAGCGCCTTCTATTGACGTCCAAGCAACAAATATTTCAGTTGAATGTGATGGACAAGGTAATACTGGAGCTATTGAAGCTTGGTTAAATTCAAATGGTGGCGCTTCAGCTTCAGATTCGTGTTCAACTAATTTAACATGGACAAATAATTATAATGGAGCTGCTTCTGATTGTACTAATTCTATTGAAGTTACTTTCACAGTAACAGATGAATGTGGAAATTCAGCTATAACGACTGCTTCTTACGCTATTCAAGATACAACAGCACCAGAAATTACGCAAGCATCTAACTTAACTGTGGAATGATGGTAATGAAATTTAACACAATTACAAACATGGTTAGACAATCATGGTGGAAAGTGCATTGCTACTCGATGACTGTTCATCAGTAACATGGTCTAACAACTTTAACGGTCTTACTGATGGCTGTGGCAATACAGGAAATGCTGAAGTTACTTTTACTGCAACTGATGGTTGTGGTAATACATCAACTACGACAGCTACATTTACAATAATCGATACAAACAGTCCTCCTATCACAAGACCAGCAGATGATATCACTGTGGAATGTGATGGTAATGGAAACTTAGCAGAATTACAAGCTTGGTTAGACAATCATGGTGGAGCAACTGCTTTTGATACTTGTTCCGAAATTACTTGGACAAATAACTTTAATGGACTAACAACTACATGCGGCAATACAGCCTCAGCTACCGTTTTATTTACCGTGACTGATGAATGTGGTTTAAGTTCTTCCTCTTCAGGAGTATTTACTATAATTGATACGACAGCACCTACTTTTAACGAAGCCTTACCTGCTGACCTTACTGTTGAATGTGATGCGGTACCGACCGCTGAAACTTTAACAGCTACTGATAATTGTGGTGATGCAACAGTAACTTTCAACGAAACTCGTAACGATGGATCTTGTCCTTCTAACTATACTTTAGTCAGAACTTGGACTGCAACTGATGCCTGCGGGTTAACAACTGAACATTCTCAAACCATTACAGTTCAAGATACGACAGCACCTACTTTTAACGAAGCCTTACCTGCTGACCTTACTGTTGAATGTGATGCGGTACCGACCGCTGAAACTTTAACAGCTACTGATAATTGTGGGCATGATAACAGTAACTTTCAACGAAACTCGCAACGATGGATCTTGTCCTTCTAACTATACTTTAGTCAGAACTTGGACTGCAACTGATGCCTGCGGATTAACAACTGAACATTCTCAAACCATTACAGTTCAAGATACGACAGCACCTACTTTTAACGAAGCCTTACCTGCTGACCTTACTGTTGAATGTGATGCGGTACCGACCGCTGAAACTTTAACAGCTACTGATAATTGTGGTGATGCAACAGTAACTTTCAACGAAACTCGTAACGATGGGTCTTGTCCTTCTAACTATACTTTAGTCAGAACTTGGACTGCAACTGATGCCTGCGGGTTAACAACTGAACATTCTCAAACCATTACAGTTCAAGATACGACAGCACCTACTTTTAACGAAGCCTTACCTACTGACCTTACTGTTGAATGTGATGCGGTACCGACCGCTGAAACTTTAACAGCTACTGATAATTGTGGTGATGCAACAGTAACTTTCAACGAAACTCGTAACGATGGGTCTTGTCCTTCTAACTATACTTTAGTCAGGAATCTGACTGCAACTGATGCCTGCGGATTAACAACTGAACATTCTCAAACCATTACAGTTCAAGATACGACAGCACCTACTTAACGAAGCCTTACCTGCTGACCTTACTGTTGAATGTGATGCGGTACTGACCGCTGAAACTTTAACAGCTACTGATAATTGTGGTGATGCAACAGTAACTTTCAACGAAACTCGTAACGATGGGTCTTGTCCTTCTAACTATACTTTAGTCAGAACTTGGACTGCAACTGATGCCTGCGGATTAACAACTGAACATTCTCAAACCATTACAGTTCAAGATACGACAGCACCTACTTTTAACGAAGCCTTACCTGCTGACCTTACTGTTGAATGTGATGCGGTACCGACTGCTGAAACTTTAACAGCTACTGATAATTGTGGTGATGCAACAGTAACTTTCAACGAAACTCGTAACGATGGGTCTTGTCCTTCTAACTATACTTTAGTCAGAACTTGGACTGCAACTGATGCCTGCGGATTAACAACTGAACATTCTCAAACCATTACAGTTCAAGATACGACAGCACCTACTTTTAACGAAGCCTTACCTGCTGACCTTACTGTTGAATGTGATGCGGTACCGACCGCTGAAACTTTAACAGCTACTGATAATTGAGGTGATGCAACAGTAACTTTCAACGAAACTCGTAACGATGGATCTTGTCCTTCTAACTATACTAGTCAGAACTTGGACTGCAACTGATGCCTGCGGATTAACAACTGAACATTCTCAAACCATTACAGTTCAAGATACGACAGCACCTACTTTTAACGAAGCCTTACCTACTGACCTTACTGTTGAATGTGATGCGGTACCGACCGCTGAAACTTTAACAGCTACTGATAATTGTGGTGATGCAACAGTAACTTTCAACGAAACTCGTAACGATGGATCTTGTCCTTCTAACTATACTTTAGTCAGAACTTGGACTGGGTAACCGATGCCTGCGGGTTAACAACTGAACATTCTCAAACCATTACAGTTCAAGATACGACAAAATCTACTTTTAACGAAGCCTTACCTGCTGACCTTACTGTTGAATGTGATGCGGTACCGACCGCTGAAACTTTAACAGCTACTGATAATTGTGGTGATGCAACAGTAACTTTCAACGAAACTCGTAACGATGGATCTTGTCCTTCTAACTATACTTTAGTCAGAACTTGGACTGCAACTGATGCCTGCGGATTAACAACTGAACATTCTCAAACCATTACAGTTCAAGATACGACAGCACCTACTTTTAACGAAGCCTTACCTACTGACCTTACTGTTGAATGTGATGCGGTACCGACCGCTGAAACTTTAACAGCTACTGATAATTGTGGTGATGCAACAGTAACTTTCAACGAAACTCGTAACGATGGGTCTTGTCCTTCTAACTATACTTTAGTCAGAACTTGGACTGCAACTGATGCCTGCGGATTAACAACTGAACATTCTCAAACCATTACAGTTCAAGATACGACAGCACCTACTTTTATTGCACAAGCTGCTAATATAACTGTAGAATGTGATGGCCAAGGCAACAATGCGGCAATTCAAGATTGGCTTAATGCTAATGGTGGAGCTACTGCTTCAGATAATTGTGGTTCAAACTTAACTTGGACAAATAACTATAATGGTGCTGAATCAGATTGTTCTGCGCCTGTTGAAGTAACTTTTACAGTAACTGATGAATGTGGTAATTCGTCATCCTCATCAGCAACTTACTCAATTCAAGATACTACAGCTCCAGAAATTACTGATGCAGCTAATTTTACTGTTGAATGTGACGGACTTGGTAATACAACCTATTTACAAAATTGGTTAAATGGACATGCTGGTGCTACAGCAAACGATGATTGCTCAAGTGTTACTTGGTCTAATAATTTTAATGGAATATCAGATGATTGCGGAGCAACAGGATTTGCTATAGTTACATTTAGAGCTACTGATGGTTGTGGAAATTTTTCAGAAACTACTGCAACATTTACAATCGTTGATACTACTGCACCTATCATTGATACATTACCTGAAACAACGACCATTGATTGTCCTAATGCGCCTGAGTTTACTCAAGCTACTGCTACAGATGCTTGTAGTTCTGAAGTCACTTTAACTTTTGAAGATGTAACCACTAATGGTGACTGTGCTGGTGATTATGTTGTAACTCGTACTTGGACAGCTACAGATGCTTGTGGTAATAGCGCTACAGCATCACAAACTATTAACGTACAAGATGTAACGGCACCTGTAATTGATGCCTTACCTGCTGATTCAACCATTAATTGTCCTAATGTGCCTGAGTTTACTCAAGCTACTGCTACAGATGCTTGTGGGTCTGAAGTCTCTTTGACTTTTGAAGATGTAACTACTAATGGTGACTGTGCTGGTGCTTATACTGTAACTCGTACTTGGACAGCTACAGATGCTTGTGGTAATAGCGCTACAGCATCACAAACTATTAACATACAAGATGTAACGGCGCCTGTAATTGATGCCTTACCTGCTGATTCAACCATTGATTGTCCTAATGTGCCTGAGTTTGCTCAAGCTACTGCTACAGATGCTTGTGGATCTGAAGTCTCTTTGACTTTTGAAGATGTAACCACTAATGGTGACTGTGCTGGTGCTTATACTGTAACTCGTACTTGGACAGCTACAGATGCTTGTGGTAATAGCGCTACAGCATCACAAACTATTAACGTACAAGATGTAACGGCTCCTGTAATTGATGCCTTACCTGCTGATTCAACCATTGATTGTCCTAATGTGCCTGAGTTTGCTCAAGCTACTGCTACAGATGCTTGTGGATCTGAAGTCTCTTTGACTTTTGAAGATGTAACCACTAATGGTGACTGTGCTGGTGATTATGTTGTAACTCGTACTTGGACAGCTATAGATGCTTGTGGTAATAGCGCTACAGCATCACAAACTATTAACGTACAAGATGTAACGGCTCCTGTAATTGATGCCTTACCTGCTGATTCAACCATTGATTGTCCTAATGTGCCTGAGTTTACTCAAGCTACTGCTACAGATGCTTGTGGGTCTGAAGTCTCTTTGACTTTTGAAGATGTAACTACTAATGGTGACTGTGCTGGTGCTTATACTGTAACTCGTACTTGGACAGCTACAGATGCTTGTGGTAATAGCGCTACAGCATCACAAACTATTAACGTGCAAGATGTAACAGCACCTGATTTAGTATCAGACTTAGAAACTGAAATTTCTGTTACTTGTGGTAACATTCCTGAAGTTCCAGAATTGGTATTTGAAGATGCTTGCTCTGATAATATAACCGTTGATTTTAATGAAACATCAACAGCAGATGGCAGTTTAAATGATTATCAAATTATAAGAGATTGGACTGTAACAGATACTTGTGGTAACCAAGCCATTTATACGCAAACCATCAATGTAAGTATAGAAAATCCTATTACAACTAATGACACCGAATTGTGTAATGGTGATGATATTGACTTTGACTTATTCAGTTTATTATCTGGAGATGTTGATCCTAATGGAACCTGGGAAGTTATTGCTGGAAATGCTACTTTAAATGGAAGTACGTTCAACCCTTATGAACTTGAATTAGGAGTTTATTCTTTCAAATATTCTCTTACAGATAGTAACTGTCCAAGTGAAAATGTGGTAAACATTACACTTAATGATGATTGTGTTGTATTACCTTGTGGTGCTGAAGATGTAGTTATTTCAAAAACAGTAACTGCAAACAATGATGGTATTAATGACTTCTTCACAATTACTGGAGTCGAGACTTGTGGGTTTGTTGTTGAGTTGCAAATATTCAACCGTTGGGGAGCAATGATATACGAATCTAAAGATTATCAAAATAATTGGAATGGTCAATCATCAAGAGCATCCGTTGGAAGTTCTGGAAATGTCCCAACAGGAACCTATTACTATATAATAAATCTTAAAAATAGTGGATTAAAACCTTTTGCAGGCCCAATCTACGTAGCAACCAAATAAATTTTAACCTATGAAATTTGTAAAGTTTAACATTATCGCTTTTATACTGTTCAATTGCTGGTTAGGAGTTGCACAACAATTACCTCAGTTTACACAGTATATGTATAATACTATTTCCATTAACCCTGCATATGCTGGGAGTAGAGAGACCTTAAGTATTGTTGGTTTGCATAGAAGCCAATGGGTAGGCCTTCAAGGAGGCCCAACAACCCAAACGCTTTCCATACATACCCCTTTAAGGAATGAAAAAATTGGATTAGGTTTGTCTTTTATCAATGATGAACTTGGGTATCAAAACTTTTCATACCTCTATGGAGATTTTTCATATACCATACAAACTGGTGAGCAAACCAAATTAGCTTTTGGTTTAAAAGCTGGATTTACTGGTTACAGTTTAGATCCTGATTATCAAGCATCAGAATCTGCTGACCCAGTAATTTATGGCTACCAAAACCGATGGAAACCAAATATTGGTGCAGGTGTGTATTGGAACAGTAACCGTTGGTACATTGGATTATCAGCTCCAAGAATTCTAAATACCGACTATAATGGTTCTGAAGAGTACGAAGCCTTGGAACGCATCAGTTATTATTTTACAGGTGGTTATGTATTTGATTTAGGTGAAACCACAAAGTTTAAGCCTGCATTTTTGCTTAAAGCTACTAATGGCGCGCCACTTTCATTTGATATTACTGCTAACTTCTTATTTAATGAAGTGTTTTGGATAGGTGGTGCTTATCGTATTAATGAAAGAGCTGCGGCACTTGGTGCTATTGCTGATTTTCAAATATCTAAACAACTTCGTATTGGATATGCTTATGAATATCCTCTATCTGATCTTAGACCTTACACAAGTGGAACCCATGAGGTATTACTAATGTTCGAAATATTTAAAAGCAAGCGTATTAAATCTCCTAGATACTTCTAAAAAAACAATCACTATGAAAACAAAATTGACAATACTATTTTTTGCGCTTAGTAGCACTTTGATGGTTGCTCAAAAAAAGTTAGCAGACAAATTTTTTGAAAACTACGCTTATATAAAAGCGACTGAATTGTATCAAGAAGCTGTAAAAAAAGGAGATAGCAGTGAGCATGTATTGACACGCTTGGGTGATTGTTATTACAACAATTCTAAATCTAAAGAAGCTGCTTTATGGTATGGAAAAGCCGTCAACAAATACAAAAATGTAAATCCTGAATATCTTTTTAAATACATTCAAACCTTGCGTAGTTTAGGTAACTATGAAGAAGCTGACAAATGGTTGGCTAAATTTAAAGACATCCAAAATGGCGAGAGCAGATCTAAAGATTTTGACGTTAACAACTTAGAAATGTATGATGAGTTATCATCAACTGAAAACACTGTGGTTGAAGTTGAAAACTTGCCTTTTAACTCTAAATATTCCGATTTTGGATCGTACATCTACAACAATCAGCTTGTTTTTGCTTCTGCAAGAAACAGTGATGACAAAAAATTGTACGGTTGGAACCAAGAACCTTTTTTAGACCTTTATGAAGTATCTGTAACCGAAAAAGATGGTAAAAAAGAATACGGAACACCAGATTTTATCAATTCGTCAAAAATCAACACAAAATATCATGAAGCTTCTGTAGCTATCACAAAAGATGGCAAAACTATGTACTTTACAAGAGATAATGTAGACAGAAAAAACAAATTAGATTATGACAGAAAAGGAACTTCACATTTAAAACTTTATAAAGCGACATTAGAAAATGGTAGCTGGGAAAATATTGTTGAACTCCCTTTTAATGACAACGTCTACTCTACTGGTCATCCAGCCTTAAGTCCTGATGACAAAAAATTGTATTTTGTATCAGACAGAGAAGGTGGTTTTGGTCAAACTGATATTTATGAAGTTGATATTTTAGAAAACAACAAATACAGCACACCAAAAAATTTAGGCCCAAAAGTGAATACTGCTCAACGTGAAATGTTCCCCTTTGTGAGCAAAGACAGCACCTTGTACTTTTCTTCTGATGGACAATTAAACCTTGGTTTATTAGATATTTTCAAATCGAACATCCTTAAGGACGAAAATGCAGAACCTGAAAATTTAGGAGCACCTTACAATAGTGGTTATGACGATTTTGCCTTTTTTATGAATGATGAAAGCAAAACAGGTTACTTTTCATCTAACAGACCTGGTGGACAAGGAAACGACGACATTTACAGCTTTAATGCTGAACCTTGCAAACAAAAAATTGAAGGTATTGCTCGCAACAGCAAAAATCAAGAAATTTTAGCAGGTGTTGAAGTAAAACTAATCAATAAAGCTGGTAAAATTATTGAAACCATTACAACAGCTAATGATGGTGCTTTTGCCTTTGATGCTGATTGTAACAAAACTTATACGGTTGTTGGAAGTAAAAAAGATTATAAAGACGACTTAAAAGAAATTGTAACAGAATTTGATAACGGCAAAGTAAATAATGCTGATCTTAATTTGACACCACTTATCAATGATAATCAAATTGTTATCAACCCAATATTCTTTGATTTTGATAAATGGAACATTAGAACTGATGCACAATATGAATTAGAAAATATTGTTGATGTAATGCGCGAACACCCAAATATGGTGATTAAAATTGAATCGCATACAGATAGTCGAGGTAGTGATAGTTACAACATGAAATTATCTGACCGAAGAGCAAAATCTACAAGAGACTACATTATCTCAAGAGGCATTGCACCAGAGCGTATTGCAAGCGCAATAGGTTATGGTGAAACACAATTACTCAACAAATGTTCAAATGGTGTAAAATGTACACCTGAAGAACACCAATTAAACAGACGTTCATACTTTTATATCTTGAAGGATTAAATTACCCTCAATTTAAATTGAAAAAGCAGGCTCTAAAGTCTGCTTTTTTATTACTATTAAGTTCAAAAACTCTTTATTAGTTACAAAGTTTTAGTCAATAATTATTTGACTACTAATTAATTAAACACCTAACTTTAGATTCCTAATGTTGGTAAATGCTTTATTTTATGATAGATAAAAGCTGCCTTTATACAGCATTTAATTCTTCTTTAGGAATCTCGCTTTGAATTTGAAAAACGATTGCTCGTTTCCCTTCAAATTCAAATATGTGTTTAAATACGATTTAAAAAGTCTCTCTAATCTACTGGTACACTTAAAATATAAAGCATATTGGTTTGGTCTTTTAGGTTTCCAATCTATCCTAATAGTGCTTCTATGTTTTGTTAAATAACTTGATTCTCCCCATTTGAGGGTTTCTTCTAAAGATTTTATAGCATCTCATTCTTTAGCTGATTCAATAATCAAATTGCGAAGTGTCTGCATTTGACGCTGAATTGCTTCAGGGTATCTTTCAAAAACCAAATTAACTTCAGGATTCGTTTTTATTTGTAAGTTATTCATTAATGAAACGGTATTTATAAAAATATCTAATTATAAATTGAACATTCAAAATACCATTAATTTAAAACATAAAAAAGCCGCAAAATGCGGCTTCGTTAAAATAACAAACTAATTATGTAAAAAACTTATTCAGACTAACGCTTAATAAAAATATTGGTAAAGTACCATTTACCTTCACTATTCTGTTCGGCTGACACATCAAAATCTGTATAATCGCCTTCAATATTTTCTCTATGCCCTTCACTATTTAACCAAGCATTTACAACAGATTGTGCAGTGCTATACGCATAAGCAACATTTTCTGACACTGCAATTGCACCTGCATTTTGTTGCAAACTGGCTTTACGTTGAAAAAAGTTATCGTGGTTAACAGAATTAACTTCTACCATATAATCTGTATGTGTATATGCTACAGATTTGATAATATTTAGATTGTGCAATGGATTTAATCCCATCTCTATTCTATGATTGTTGATAAGCTCTAAAATTTCTATTTCAATAGTTTTAGGCGCTGGAGCATTTAATAAAACAGATTCATCAATGCTATTACTTGGCATTTCTTCAGTTGAACATGAAAACGTTAACAAAGCCATCAAAGCCACAACAGGCAAGTATAATGTTGGTTTCATAAGAGGGTTATTTAGATTTGGTAGGTCTAAAATAGCATCATATAAAATCAAACACTGTTAATAAAATGTTAAAATCGATTAAAAACACGCATTTTGTCGAAAATATATGTAAATCATCGATAAAATACACAAATGAAGTAAAAAAATTAGTTTTATACCGATAAATAATTACACTTTATCGATATAAGACTATTTAAAAAGATATGGTTTATAAAAACATTATGGCGATAAGCGTTCCATTTTCCAATCAAAATCAGAATTTAAGCTATATCTAATTCTATCGTGTAAACGGTTGGGACGACCTTGCCAAAATTCCATCTCAACTGGTTTCACAATAAAACCACCCCAAAATTCTGGTCTTGGTATTTCTTTACCTTCATATTCGTGCTCCATTTCTTTTAATCGTTGCTCCAAAATTGTTCTATTTTCTACAACCTCACTTTGATGTGACACTAAAGCTCCTAATTGGCTTCCTCTGGGACGTGATTCAAAATAACCATCACTTAAATTGTGAGCAATTTTTTCAGCGGTTCCTTTTATGATAACTTGGCGCTCTGCTTCTTGCCAAAAAAAAGACAAACATACGTTTGGATTTTTGGCTATAGCTTTCCCTTTTTCGCTTTCATAATTGGTATAAAATATAAATCCTTCATCTGTAAATTTTTTAAGGAGCACTACTCTACTTTTAGGAAAACCGTCTAATCCAAACGTGGAAACAGTCATAGCATTTGTTTCGCCTACATGGTAATTAGCTTCTACTTCATAAAACCATTTTTGGAATAATTCTATTGGATTGTTGCTGATATTAGATTCTAAAAGTTCTTGCTTTTCATATGACTTTCTGTAATTACTTAAGTCTGTATTCATTAGGTTGTTTTGATTAATTTTATAAAAGGTTTTCTTTGTTTACATTTTTGAAACTGCCAAATTTCTTATAAATTTAGACAATTTTTCCCCAAAATGAGATTTGAAGACAGTAAATATTTTAAGCTTATTACCCACAAAAAAGTTGAATTCCCGTTTGGCAATTTTTATATAGCAGACCATTTTTTGATTTCGGAATTGTATGAAGGTGTGCATTTTGATTGGAGCAAAATAATTCAGGTTATTGATTATTTATACGATTATTATGGCTATCACAAAAAAATAGGATATGTTACAAACCGAGTCAATTCTTACTCTATTGAACCACAGCTATGGATTCGGTTTTATGAAGAGTACAACTTTATAATTGCCACAGCTACAGTATCTTACAACAACTATAATTATGCAAACGCTTCTATTGAAAAGCTATTTACTAAAACAAGTTTAAAACGCTGTTCTAATTTGGATGAAGCCATTGAGTGGATTCAAAATCTTAAAGAATTTAAGTAATTTTAATCAAAATTAAATATTTTACCATCATCAGCCAATTCAATATTTTTAAAAATGGGCTGTCCTTCTGTTTTAAAGTCGTTCAAATCAGCATATCGTGTAGAGAAATGTCCTAAAATTAAAGTTTTAACCTTAGCTTTTTTGGCAATAGTAGCCGCTTCCTTTGCTGTTGAATGCTTTGTTTTTGGAGCTAAATTGGCATGTTTTTCTAAAAATGTCGATTCGTGATACAATACATCAACACCTTTTATAATAGGGATAATTGTTTCATTATAGGCAGTATCACTGCAAAAGGCATAACTTTTTGGAGGATTGGCTGGTTTGGTAACCATCTTGTTTTTAATTAGTTCTCCTTTTTCATTGGTAACATCAAAGCCTTGTTTGAGCTTTCTGTAATAAGCCACATCAATATCTGCATTCAAGACAGCATTCATATCTAATTTGCGTTCGCCTTCTTTTTCTTTAAACAAAAATCCGTTGGTGTACACACGATGATCTAAAGGAATGGTATGTACTTCTACTTTTTCATCTTCATAAATCAATTCAGATGATTTTGATGTTAGCTCATGGAATATGAGTTGGTAATTGGTCCAAGAATCAGCCAATTTCATTTGGAGTGTGATAACTTCTTTTAAACCTTTTGGACAATAAATATGCAAATCAGTTTCTCTTGTCAATAAACGAAATGTAGAAATTAAACCAACCAAGCCAAAAAAATGATCACCATGTAAATGCGAAATAAAAATATGCTTGATACGTGCAAATTTTATTTTATTTCGGCGCAACTCAACTTGTGTGCCTTCACCACAATCAATCAAAAACATATGATTGCTAATTTCTAAAACTTGTGACGTCGGATTGGTGTCAGTACGAGGTGTTGCGCTATAACAACCTAATATGGTCAATTTCATTTACTCTTGCATTTTTTTGGAAGTGCTAATTTTAAAACCCCAAATCGCGTTCCATGTCTTCCATTTCAATAATATCATAAGCTTCTTTAAGTGTCGGAACAACTAAAATTTCATCAGGCATTTCATCTAAATTTGCTTTATCTGTTACAATAACAAATGAATGTTTAGCACGACGATGTGTGTTTGAAATTTCGAGAAATTCAATGATATTTTGTAAAGTTACCTTATTTAAACTTGATAAATTGATGATAACGTTATCATTTTTAAACTTTGGGTAAATGGCTTGCAATTTTTTTACCAACTCAATAATGGTACTTTTTTCTTGAGTTATAATAGTTATGTTGTCATGTTTATCAATAATCATATTCTTAATGTTTTATTTTGGACGCTAATAAATAAATTACTGCCATTCTAATTGCTACGCCATTTTGCACCTGATCTAAAATGATAGCTTGCTTAGAGTCAGCAACATCACTCGTAATTTCCACACCACGATTAATGGGTCCTGGATGCATAATGGTAATTTCCTTATTTAAAGAATCTAACAAGGCTTTATTAACACCATATTGCTGTGTATATTCTCTGGTTGACGGAAAATAACTTATGTCCATACGCTCATTTTGAACACGCAACATATTGGCTACATCACACCATTCTAAGGCTTTTTTGAGGTTAGTTTCTACTTTGACACCCAATTTATCAATGTATTTTGGCAATAAAGTTTTTGGACCACAAACCATCACATGAGCACCTTGTAATTGCAGTGCATAAATATTAGATAAGGCTACTCGACTGTGCAAAATATCGCCAACAATGACTACTTTTTTTCCTTTAACACTGCCTAAACGTTCTCGTATCGAATAACTATCTAACATAGCTTGTGTTGGATGTTCATGTGCTCCATCACCAGCATTAATAATACTTGCATTGACATGTTGCGATAAAAATACACTTGCTCCAGGATTAGGATGACGCATTACAACCATATCTACTTTCATAGATAAAATATTGTTAACGGTATCTATTAAAGTTTCTCCTTTTTTTACTGACGATTGTGATGCTGAAAAGTTAATAACATCTGCAGACAAACGTTTTTCGGCCAATTCAAAAGAGAGTTTGGTACGTGTGGAGTTTTCAAAAAACAAATTGGCAATAGTAATATCTCTAAGCGAAGGTACTTTTTTAATAGGTCTGTTGATGACTTCTTTAAAATGGTCAGCTGTTTCAAAAATTAGCTGAATATCTTGTTTGTTAAGATATTTAATACCTAATAAGTGGTTAACACTTAGTTCGCTCATTTTTACTATTGTTTATTTTCTGTTTTTATTATTTATTCTTACACATTAGAAGGCAGTTTTGCCTTCATTTAGCAACATGACCTGACACAAGACTTCATAAAATTATTTGTAACTGTTATTCGTTTTTAATTAAATACACGGCATCTTCGCCTTCATTTTCTTTCCAGTTTACTTTTACTTTTTCTTTGTTTATTGCATCTACTTGTCTGCCTCTATAATCTGGCTGAATTGGTAAATGTCTACTAAATCGTCTATCAATTAAAGTTAATAATTCTATTTCATTGGGTCTTCCAAAGGATTGTATGGCTGTTAATGCGGAACGAATACTTCGTCCTGTATAAAGCACATCATCAATAAACACAATATTTTTATCTTCTACCAAAAAGTTGATTTCTGTCGTATTGGCTTCTAATGGTTTTTCGCCTCGTCTAAAATCGTCTCTAAAAAAGGTGATGTCTAAATGACCTAATTGGATGTTTTTAATTTTGTAATCGTTTTTCAGCATTTGCGCCAAACGATTAGCAAGGTATTTACCTCGAGGTTGAATACCAATCAAAACCGTATTTGTAAAATCGTTATGTTTTTCAATAAGTTGACAAGCCAATCGATGAAGAATGATGTTTACCTCTTTTGCATTAAGTAACACTTTTTGACTCATATTGTTTCCAAACGTATTTGGTAAGCAAAGATAATGTAAAATTTGAATGATGCCTATACTGTTATATAAAAAACAAAAAGGGAGCAGTCATTTGCTCTTTTTTGTTACTAAAATTGAAAACAAATTTATTCTTTAACTAACATAAAACAACACAAAAAAAGCCTCTCATTGCTGAGAGACTTTAATTTATGAATGTTAGAAAAAATTATTATTTCTTTCCGTCCATTTTATCTTTAAGAGCTTGTAAAGCATCATTAGCATCTCCTAAGGTTGGTTTTGCTTCTGCTGCTGTAGCTTCAGCTTTAGCAACTGCTGCTTTTACATTAGCTATTTCTTCTTCTTTAAAAATGGCTGTATGAGAAGCGACAACTCGTTTAAATTCTTTGTTGAACTCAATAATTTTGAATTCAGCAGTGTCGCCTTTTTTCAATTTTTTACCATCTTCTTTTTCCAAATGACGTGAAGGTACAAATGCAACGATGTCTTCGTTAAATTCAACTGTAGCGCCTTTGTCAACTAATTCAGAAATTTCAGCAGTATGAACTGTACCTAAAGCAAATTCAGTTTCGTATTTGTCCCAAGGATTATCTGTAGTTTGTTTGTGACCTAAACTTAATTTACGTCCTTCTACATCTAATTCTAAAACAACTACATCTAAAGTGTCTCCTACGTTACAAAACTCACTTGGATGTTTGATTTTTTTAGTCCAAGACAAATCTGAGATATAAATCAACCCATCAATACCTTCTTCTAATTCAACAAACACACCAAAGTTTGTAAAGTTACGTACAATACCTTTATGCTTAGAACCTACTGGGTATTTTCCTGTAATGTCAGTCCATGGATCTGGAGTTAATTGTTTGATGCCTAATGACATTTTACGATCTTCTCTATCAAGGGTTAAGATAACTGCTTCAATCTCATCACCTACAGATACAAAATCTTGAGCAGAACGCAAATGGGTTGACCAAGACATTTCACTTACGTGAACTAAGCCTTCAACGCCATCAGCTACTTCAATAAATGCACCATAATCAGCAATTACAACTACTTTTCCTTTTACTTTATCTCCAACTTTTACGTCTTCAGCCAATGCTTCCCAAGGATGTTTGCTTAATTGTTTTAAACCTAATTGAATACGTGATTTATCTTCATCAAAATCAAGAATAACAACGTTTAATTTTTGGTCTAATTCAACAATTTCATTTGGATGGTTGATACGTGACCAAGAAAGGTCTGTAATGTGAATCAATCCATCAACACCACCTAAATCAATAAAGACACCATAAGAGGTAATGTTTTTAACAACACCTTCTAATACTTGTCCTTTTTCTAATTGACCAATGATTTCTTTTTTCTGTTCTTCAATATCGGCTTCAATTAAAGCTTTATGAGAGACTACTATGTTTTTAAATTCATGATTAATTTTAACCACTTTAAATTCCATAGTTTTATTAACGTATTGATCGTAATCTCTAATTGGTTTTACGTCAATTTGAGAACCTGGTAAGAATGCTTCAATACCAAACACGTCAACAATCATACCTCCTTTAGTTCTGCATTTTACAAAACCGTTAACAATTTCGCCAGTATCGTGAGCGTTATTAACTCTGTCCCAAGCTTTAATAACTCTTGCTTTTCTGTGAGATAATACTAATTGACCATTAGCATCTTCACGTATATCAATTAATACTTCTACTTTATCACCAACTTTTAAATTTGGATTGTAACGAAACTCATTAAGTGAAATAACACCTTCAGATTTTGCGTTAATATCAATAATAGCATCACGATCAGTGATATGTACAACCACACCTTCTACAACTTCATCGTTTAATGTGTCTACAAAATTTTCGGATACTAATTTTTCGAATTCTTCAAGTTTCTTTTCGTCAACTTGCTCAATACCTTCTTGATAATTGTGCCAATTGAACTCTTTTAAGAATTTTTCTGGGTTTGCTTGAGCTTCAGATACTTTTGGAGCTTCAACGGTTGCAGCTGCAGTTTCAACTACTTCATTTGCATCAGTAGCTACTACTTCTGCTTGATTTGTTTCTTTTTCAGACATATGCTGAATATTAATTTGTATTCTGAGTGTTTTTTGGAAGTTGAAGCAACAAACACACAGAAGTGTTATTGTTTTTTATATTTCATTTCCTTTCTCTTCCAAGGTGTCGCTAAAAGGAGTGCAAAAATACAACTAAATTCTTTGATTTCCAAATAATTCAAAAGACTCTTCTTTATTAAAATCATCTCCTTTTATTTTGTTAAAAACTGATGCGTTAAATATTGGGTTTATGGCATATAAATTGATATATTAGAGTGTTATTAATTAAAAAATATTCATTATGGTAAAAGCAAAATATCAAGATGTTTTAGACTTAGGACAAGCACTAAACATTCAGGATGGAGATGTCAAAGAAGAAAACGGCATTTTAAAAATTAAAGGAACTGCAAAAACACAGTACGAAAAAAATATACTTTGGGACAAAATAAAGGCAATTGGTGGTGACAACCCTTCTGATATTGCTGCTGACATTAAGGTTGCTGACACTTCGGTTTACGCAAGACACATTGTAAAACCTGGTGAAACTTTAGGTAAAATTGCCAAACATTATTATGGTGATGCCATGAAGTACAAGCAAATTTTTTCAGCAAACACTGATGTTTTAAAGAATCCAGATTTAATTCATCCTAATCAAGAATTGATTATTCCAAATTTATAAGCATTATTGATTTAGATTTTAAAATCTAAAAATAAAACTTCTATTTAAAAGCAACTTTCGGGTTGCTTTTTATTTTCATTTTTTTTTGATGACATTTTTTTAGCTTAACGATGGTAATAAACTCAATACAAATTTTTAAAACTTACTATTATGAAACATTTAAAATTTATTATGATTGCCATTTTCATAGCAACAACTGCTTCCTGCAGTAAAGATGATTCTGATAAGCAGCCTAAAGACATTAATCAATTAGTTGAAAACTTTGTGACTCCAAGCCTTAAGACGTCTCTTGAACAACTTGGGTTTAACTTTAATGATGGTGTAGATCAGCCAGATATTTCTGGTACCTTTTTCTATTCAACACACGTGTTGCAAGCTACAAACATAGAAGATGATGATCCTATAGGTACTGAATTTGTAACGAGCACCTTTACATTTTCAAATTTAAACCCAGAAAATAGGACATTTTCATTTTCAGGTATGGATGGTGGAGGTGCATCGTTTGGAAATGCAACAGATACTTTCTATTCAGGAACAGGAAATAAGTTTTCAGCTTATGTTAAATTTACAGTCACTTCTGATGGAGAGACTGCAATTGCTTTACTTGCTATATCAGGAACTATTAGTGAAAGTGGTATTTTAGATGCACAAGATGCTATTCTTATGCTTGATAATATGGGAAATCCAACAAATTCATTTATTGAAAATGGCAAAGGACGTTTATTTATAGATGGAGACGGAACTGCTGAAAGGCTCTAAAACATCATCCTATAAAATAAAAGATGCATTAAAAACGCTTATATTAATTCTCTAATAGTTTTTTTAGCTAAGCTATAAAGGATATCAAATTGTTCTTTTAGGGTCAAATTAGAATTGTCAAATTCTATGGCATCTTTTGCTTTACGCAAAGGAGAATCGTCTCTATTAGTGTCAATATTATCCCTTAACATAACGTTATGGAGAACATCATCATAGTCAACATCTAAATCGTTTTTCAATAATTCATCATAGCGTCTCTTTGCTCTGGTTTTTGCAGAGGCTGTCATAAACAATTTTAATTCAGCATCAGGAAAAACAACGGTTCCAATATCGCGTCCATCCATCACAACGCCTTTATTTTTGCCCATTTGTTGTTGTTGCTGTACCAGCACACTTCGCACTTCTGACACCTCTGCAACTCTACTTACGTATTGTGATACTTCTAAAGTTCTAATCTCTTGTTCAATATTTTTGCCATTCAAATACACTTCAGCAAAACCTAAATGCGCATTGAACTTAAATGAAATATGAATATTATTTAATTGTGAAATTAATTTTTGACTATCAAAATGATGATTATTTATAAAATCATTTTGCATTGCATAAAAAGTGACAGCTCTATACATGGCTCCAGAATCTACATAAATATATCCCAAAGCTTTCGCCAATTGTTTGGCAACCGTACTTTTACCTGTTGATGAAAATCCGTCGATAGCTATGGTAATTTTTTTCATATTCATTTTTTGTAAAAATGGAAGTGTTATTTAACGTAAATCTATTTGCAAGCCAAAAAAACTTGTGTTGGAAGCTCCTGTATAGCGTGCATGTGTATAATTAAATCTCATTTTATTGAGTTTGATACCAATTCCGAAAGACAAACCAGAAAAGTTCCGTTGGTCAACAATTCGCAGTTCTTCGGCTCGTCTAAAATTATAACCCAACCTCAAATTAAACCCTCTATCAGGAAACAACTCTGCTCCAATAATAGTATGCCTTAATGTTTCATTTAAAAACCCTACTTTTTCTTGAGTTTGATTGCCATCTAAATCGGTTGTGGCTCTTGCAGGATTTGAAGCTCCAATAGGCCATTTTTGCAAGTTTTCAAAGGTTAAATGCCAACGAATTGGGACATTTTCTAAGGTTTGCGACAATCCTAAATCGACTTCAAAAGGCAGTTTTTCGTTAAGTCCAGCGTAAGTGGTAAACTGAGTTCCTAAATTTCTGACACTTAACGCTGCATGAAAATCTAAATCTTCATTAATATACATAATACCAACATCAATAGCGCCACCAAGTGAATTGTATTGCTCTAATTTTGAAGTAATTAATTTTCCGTTAAAGCCAATATGAACATCGGAATATGGAATTTGATATGCATATCCAAAAGATAATGCTGCTTCATTACCTGTAAACGATCCAGTAGAATTACCATGTTCATCATAACCTTCAAAACTTCCGTAATTAATATAGGTCATTCCAACATGAAAGGTTTGTACATGTCTGTCCCAAGTATAAGCATAAGCTGCAGTACCATAACTGATACCTCCTAAATAGCTCGAATAATTTAAGGCCAATTGGTTATCCATTTCTGGATTAATGGTTGCTGGATTGTACAATCCACTGGTTACATCATAATCAAAATTAGTGATTACTTTTCCGCCTAAAGCTGCTTGACGAGGTGAGGATACCAAATTTAAAAATTGATAGGTGGCTTCACCACCAATTTGCGCAAAAATTGTGGTTACATAAAAAATGCAAAACAAACTGGTAATCCTCTTTATCATAGATGCGCAAAAGTAATATATCTAACTTAAACGGTTGCAAGTATAATTTATTTTTGATTGAAAAAAAAACCTCAACAAATTGTTGAGGTTTAGGTTTATAAAGTTTTAGCGTTTTTAACTTTTTGATGTGTTAATGCGTGTTTTAAAACATGACTCATGTCTGTAACATAATGAAACTTTAGCCCTTTTAAGTATTCGGGTTTTATTTCATCTATATCGCGTCTATTGTCTTCACAAAGCAAAATTTCTTTAATATGAGCACGTTTAGCAGCTAATATTTTTTCTTTGATGCCTCCAACTGGCAATACTTTACCTCGCAAAGTGATTTCACCAGTCATTGCCAAACCACTTTTTACTTTACGTTGTGTAAATAAGGATACTAAAGACGTTAACATAGTAACACCTGCACTTGGTCCATCTTTTGGCGTAGCTCCTTCTGGTACGTGAATGTGAACATTATATTTTTCAAAAATATCTGGGTTAATACCAAATTCTTCAGCATTGGCTTTAATATACTCCATGGCAATAGTGGCCGATTCTTTCATAACCGTTCCTAAATTTCCTGTAATGCTTAGATTGCCTTTTCCTTTGGATAGTATGGATTCAATAAACAAAATATCGCCTCCTACTCTGGTCCAAGCCAATCCTGTCACTACGCCAGCCACATTATTATTTTCATATTTATCACGCTCTAATTTTGGAGCTCCTAATACTTCAATAATATCTTCGTTGGTAACTTTGATATTGTATGGTTCTTCCATGGCAATGTTTTTGGCAGCAAAACGCACCATTTTAGCCAATTGTTTTTCCAAACTTCTCACTCCAGATTCTCTTGTATAGCCTTCAACAATTTTTTCTAACTGAGGTTTGGCTATTTTTAAATTTTTATCAGTTAAGCCATGTTCTTTTAATTGTTTTGGCAATAAATGACGTTTTCCAATTTCTACTTTTTCTTCAATTGTATAACCAGAAACATCAATAATTTCCATTCTGTCTAACAATGCTGGCTGAATTGTACTTAAGCTGTTTGCTGTAGCAATGAACATGACTTTTGATAAATCAAATCCCATTTCTAAGAAATTATCATAAAACTCTCCATTTTGCTCAGGATCTAAAACTTCTAACATGGCAGATGACGGATCACCTTGGTGAGAATTGGTTAGTTTATCTATTTCATCTAACACAAAAACAGGATTAGACGTTCCTGCTTTTTTCAAACTTTGAAGTATGCGTCCAGGCATAGCACCAATATAGGTTTTACGATGGCCACGAATTTCAGCTTCATCACGTAAACCTCCCAAAGACATTCTTACATACTCACGTCCTAAAGCTTCCGCAATTGATTTACCTAAAGAGGTTTTACCAACTCCAGGAGGTCCATACAAACAGAGAATTGGCGATTTCATATCATTACGCAACTTTAAAACTGCAAGATATTCTATAATTCTACGCTTAACATCATCCAAACCATAATGGTCTCTATCTAAAATTCGTTTAGCACGTTTTAGGTCAAACTTGTCCTTGCTAAACTCATTCCAAGGCAATTCTAAAAATAAATCGAGATAATTGCGCTGAATAGAATACTCAGCCACTTGAGGATTCATACGCTGCATTTTCATCAATTCTTTGTTAAAATGCTCTGCAACTTTAGCGTCCCAACGCTTGTTTTTTGCTTTCAAGCGCATTTCTTCCAATTCTTCATCATAAGAAACACCACCTAATTCTTCTTGGATGGTTTTCATTTGTTGATGCAAAAAGTATTCGCGTTGTTGTTGGTTCATGTCAATTTGAACCTTAGATTGAATATCGTTTTTGAGTTCTAGTTTTTGAAACTCGACATTCATATATTTTAAAGTAGCTAAAGCTCGTTCTTTTAAATCATTGATTTCTAATAACTTCTGTTTTTCTTCAACCGAAAGATTCATGTTTGATGACACAAAGTTGATTAAAAACGAGTTGCTTTCAATATTTTTAATCGCAAAAGTAGCTTCTGTAGGAATATTTGGACTGTCTTTAATTATTTGAAGTGCCAACTCCTTTATAGAGTCAATAATGGCCGAAAATTCTTGATTGTTTTTGGCTGGTTTTGCTTCAGCAATATCTTTTACGGTTGCTGTGATATAAGGTTTTTCTGTAGTTATCTGATCAACTTCAAAACGTTTTTTACCTTGAATGATAACAGTTGTATTACCATCAGGCATTTTTAAAACACGCAAAATACGAGCAACGGTTCCTGTTTTGTAAATATCTTTACCAACAGGGTCTTCAATATTTTCATCTTTTTGAGACACCACACCAATTACCTTTGAGCCTTTATTAGCATCATTGATTAATTTGATAGATTTGTCTCTTCCTGCAGTAATTGGAATAACCACACCAGGAAACAAAACCGTATTGCGTAAAGGCAAAATTGGTAAGGTTTCTGGCAATAATTCGTTATTTATTTCGGCTTCATCTTCTGGTGTCATTAAAGGAATTAATTCGGAATTTTCGTCAAAATCCTGAAATGACAAACTGTCAAGACTTAAAAATTTAGATTTTTTCATATTATTTTTAGGTCATTATGTCATTAACACAACATAATGTTTTACTTTTAAAAGATTTAATATTACTGTTTTAATACTGATTATAAACAAATTAACCCAATATCATAACAATTTTCATTATTATAATTTCAATAGTTATGCCATTGGTGGCATTTAGACGTATTAATTATTGAATTATTAACTAAATATCTCTGTAACTTTAGCTTTTTATTGTATCAAATCGAAAAAAAATTACACAAAAGTGTAACAAAGTTTACCTAAGGTCATCATTATACCAAAGCAATTGT
Organism: Gelidibacter sp.; assembly: GCA_041391965.1. Taxonomy (GTDB): domain Bacteria; phylum Bacteroidota; class Bacteroidia; order Flavobacteriales; family Flavobacteriaceae; genus JAWKMZ01. The sequence continues at coordinate 436,448 of JAWKMZ010000003.1, forward strand.
TTTTTTGACACTAACCCATCAAAATATTGAAGCTGTATTGCAGCTCTGTAAATCTGGAAACCAACATGCACAAATAGAGGTTTATAACAGATATTATAAAGCAATGTACAACACGTCTTATAGAATTGTCAAAGACAGTTTTAAGGCTGAAGACATTATGCAAGAATCATTTTTGACCGCTTTTACCAAATTAGATAGTTTAAAAGACGTATCAACATTTGGTGCTTGGTTAAAACGGATTGTCATCAACAATAGTATTTACAATTATCATAAAAACAATAAGCACAATGACGTTCCTTTAGATGATGTGTTATATAAAGTAGAAGACCATCAAGAAGGTAGTAATGACGATTATGAGTTTACCAACTTAAAGGCTGCCAAAGTATTGGAAACCATGAAATCTTTAAAAGACAATTACCAAGTTGGACTGACTTTACACCTTATTGAAGGTTATGATTATGACGAAATTTGTGAGATTATGAATATTAGTTATGCCAATTGCAGAACTTTAATATCGCGTGCAAAAGACAGTTTGCGACAAAAATTACAGACATTGGCTGAATTTTAAAATAAACAAACCATGAAAAAAGACAATATAGACCAACTGTTTAAAAACCTAAATCAGGATTTTGATATTGAAACACCCAATTTAGGTCACGAACAACGCTTTTTAGATAGGTTAAATTCCAATAGTCTTGTAGAGACAAAACCTAAAAAGTCGTATTGGAAACCATTGCTTGCAGTAGCAGCATCTATAGTACTTTGCTTTAGTTTGTTTACTATTTTACATCAAAAACCTGAAGTTAAAGATTTAGCAAGTGTATCGCCAGAATTATCAAAAACACAAGACTTTTTTACCTCAGCAATTGCACAAGAATTAAGCAAACTAAACGAAGAACGTACACCAGAAACCGAAGCCTTAATTGCTGATGCCCTCAAACAAATAGCATTATTGGAAAAAGATTATCAAACCTTAAAAACAGACCTTACTGAAAGTGGCAACGATAAACGCGTTATCTATGCCATGATTAGCAATTTTCAAAGTAGAATTGACGTGTTGCAAAACGTTATAACCAATATTGAAAACATGAAACAATTAAAACAAACGACACTTTAACAAAAAAAATAATGAGATTTCCTCCTTTGGGGAAATATAAAAATAACCTTTATGAAAACTCAACTATACTACAAAACAGTTTTTGCGCTGTTATTGATTCCAACGTTACTGTTAGGAAACAATAAAAACGGTAAATACACAAAAGAAAAAACCATAAAAAAAGAATTTACTGTTAACAGCAATGCACTTTTAAAAATTGATAACAGTTACGGAAACATTAGTATTGTTACTTATTCTGGCAACATAGTGACTATTGAAGTCAACATCCAAACCAATGGTAATGATACTGAAAAAGTGCAAAAAAAATTGGATGATATTTCAGTCGATTTTAATGCGTCATCAAATGAAGTTTCCGCAAAAACCATTTTTAGCAAATCAAAATCAAGCTGGTGGAATTGGGGCAATAACAACAATGTGAATATGGAAATTAACTATGTCATTAAACTTCCCATTACCAATCATGTTAATTTAAGCAATGATTATGGTAGCATCAATTTGGACAAATTAGAAGGTCGTGCTACTATTAATTGCGATTATGGAAAAATAACCACTAAAGAATTGATGGCAGACAACAACACACTCAATTTTGATTACACCAATAATTCTTACTTTGAATACATTAAAAGTGGTACTATAAATGCCGATTATAGTGGATTTACAGTAGCTAAAGCCAAAAAAATAGACATTGTTGCCGATTATACAAAGTCTGTGGTAGAAATAGCGGAAGACGTCTCTTACAATTGTGATTATGGATCTATGACCATACAAAAGGCCAACAATATTAAAGGAAATGGTGACTATTTGACCACTCGTATTGGTGATGCCTACAAAAACATTGATATTGAAGCCGATTATGGGTCTATAAAAATAGACAGAATGACTGCAAATGCTGGAAACCTTACTATTGATTCAGATTATGTAGGCATTACCATTGGTTACGATGCGAATTATCAATTTAGGTTTGATATCGATTTAGAATACGCATCATTAAGAGATACTGATGGTTTTGAATTTATAAAAAAGTATGAAGAGTCAACAGACAAATATTACCAAGGCTATTACGGAAACCCTAATGCAGCAAGCACTATAAAAATCAATTCTGATTATGGTAGTGTCACTTTTAAAAAGAACTGAAAACAAAATTAAAGTAAAAAGCCACTTTTCTAAATTAAGAAGAGTGGCTTTTTTTTATATTTTTTTTTCGGATTAGTATGTGATGTCTATCACTCCAGAGGTTAAACTCAAACTGCCATTATCTGCATTGGTAACAGTACCCCAAAAGCTGCCATTTAACACTCCAGAAGTGTTGGTATCAATAGTAGAAGTAAAATCTTCAAATCCTTGCGTAGATGGAAAAAACTCTGAAATTAATGACAACACAAATGTATCATTAATAATATCTGTTCCTGTTGCGTCTTGAGCTACTTCAAAATACACAGAATAATTATTTGCTGATGAAGTCTCTCCTGTCACTTTAACAACACCATTTTCAACTACTACTGAAATTTCATCAAAAGTCATAGGCGATGATCCTGCAACCAATGTAATAGAACCCGATGAAGGATTTGTTTGTGTACAATTTAACCCATCAATAATAGCCTGTACACTTCCATCAGCATCACCACATATCGATATTTGATTTTGCAAAGCTAACTTATAGGCATTGCAAAAATCATAATAGTTATCATCTGTTGCGTTATTGAAATTCACTTCAGCCATATTGGTTGCATTTTCTGCAGCTTGACAATCATCAAATTCATTTGGGTCTGAACAATCTCCCAAAGCATCAATTCCAGACTGAATGCTTCCGTCTGGATCACCACAGGATAGAATCAAATTCTCTAAAGCTGTTTTGTAAGCTGTGCACAGCTCTGTATAATTTCCATCAACAATATTAGTAAAAGCTAAAGCAGCATCAGCTACTTCTTGTGTCGCTTGCTCACAAGATGTGCTGTTATCTGGTATTGTGATATTACTATCTAAAGGTTCATTATCACAGGTAAATGCAGACAATAAAATAAGTAAGCAAAAAAGAAAACTAAGCTTTTTCATAATAGATGGGTTATTTTTTTTACAAACATAACAAAATTATTTAATTTGGAATGCGCTCTTTAGGCACTCTAAAAAGTAAGACTATACCTATCAAAAAGAAGACAAATAAAAACAAAATAGCATTACGCATACTGCCTGTATATTGGTCTATGACTGCAAAAATGACCATCCCAATGACAATTCCAATTTTTTCGGCAACGTCATAAAAACTAAAAAACGACGTTGTATCCTCAGTATCTGGTAAAAACTTAGAATAGGTTGAGCGTGCCAACGACTGAATACCTCCCATTACAAAACCAACCATTGTTGCAGCAATATAAAAATCTGTTGGAGTTATCATAAAATAAGCATAAAAGCACATGGCCATCCAAATAAAGTTAACCACAATCAATGTTTTAACATTACCATATCTTGAAGAGGCTCTTGAAGTTAATATGGCTCCAAATATTGCAAGAATTTGTATCAGCAAAATACTGCCAATCAATCCTGCTGTTTTTTCATCATCACTTTTCCAAATGATTTCTTCTTCACCAAAATAGACAGCTACCAACATGATGGTTTGAACAGCCATACTAAATACAAAAAAAGCTATTAAATAGCGTTTCAGTCTTAAATCTTGCTTTAATTGCTGCCAAACTTGTCGCAATTCTCTAAATCCATTAAAAAGAATAGCTTTGGTAACTTTATGACCTGTAGAAACGCCTTTTGGCAAAATATAAAAGGTGTATTGACTAAATAATGCCCACCACAAACCAACTGACACAAACGAATACCGCATCATCATCATTTTTTCTGTGCCTGTGTCTTGACTCATTACCATTATTAAATTGATAATTAATAGGATGACACTTCCTATATAACCCATAGAGAAACCTTTGGCACTGACGCTGTCTTGTTGTTCTTCAAAAGCAATATCTGGCAAGTATGAGTTGTAAAAAACCAAGCTTCCCCAATAACCTATTAATCCCATAAAATAAAACAAAATGCTGATATAGATATGCTCTAAGCTAAACCAGTACAAGCCAATACACCCTAAGCTACCAATGTAACAGAAAAATTTCATAAAATTTTTTTTATTCCCTACATAGTCTGCAATACCTGATAAAATTGGTGAAGTTAAAGCCACAACTAAAAAAGTAAAAGCCGTTACAAAAGTAATGAGTGCTGTACTTTTAAACTCAAAACCGAAGGCATCTACTTTTTTTATTTCAGAAATAAATAAAGCCGAATAAAATATTGGGAATATGGATGACGCAATGGTTAAAGTATAAACTGAGTTTGCCCAGTCATAAAATGCCCAAGCATTGAGCAATTTCTTGCTTCCTTTTTGGTGTGTAGTCATAGTTTGTAAAATAAAAAAAGCTGTCCGTTAATAGAACAGCTTCTAAAATAGCTAAATATTTTTAACTATAGTTTAATTAATCTTTAAAAGTAGTAACACCAAATTTTTTGGCTTCTTCTTTTGCTTTAGGTGCTAACTTAGTAAGGTTTGCAATACGTGACTCATTAGATGGGTGTGTACTCAAAAATTCTGGTGGTGCTTGTCCTCCACTTTGCGCACTCATACGTTTCCATAATTCTGGTGCTACATCAGGATTATAACCAGCAATCGCCATTAAAATAATACCTACCTCATCTGCTTGGGTTTCATGGTTACGGCTAAAAGGTAACATTCCTAAAACATTAGACCCTATACCATAAGATTGGTTAAAGATATTGCGTGTTTGTTCATCTTTAATAGCAACATTACCTGCAACTGCTAAACCTTGTTGTATCATAGCTGCACTCATACGTTGTTGGCCATGGTTTTCGAGTGCATGTGCTACTTCATGTCCAAGAATGGCCGCAACACCAGCTTCATCTTTGGCAATAGGCAATATTCCAGTGTACACTACAATTTTTCCTCCTGGCATACACCAAGCATTTACGGTTTTATCATCTACCAAATTATATTCCCATTTATAGTCTTTTAAATACCCTTGGTAGCCATTAGCATCCAACCAACGCTCTGCAGCAGCTGCTATTTTTTGACCAACACGTTTAACCATTTCAGCATCAGAAGTGCCTTTAACAACTTTATTTTCAGATAAAAATTGATCATATTGCTGAAATGCTGATGGAAATATTTGATCGTTAGATACAAATGCCATGGTTTTTTTACCAGTAAATGGATTTGTTGCACAAGACAAAAATAAGGTTATAATACCTAAGGTTATGATTTGGTTTTTAAGTTTCATTGGTCATAATTTTAATTGATAACTAAACATAAAAATACAAAAACTGTTCCGCAAATTTAAAACACAATTTTATTTTTACGAACTTATTTATGAATATGATCATTCAAAAAAAAATAACTGTGAAATTAGCAGCAACATAAATTGATATTCTTAAACAAATCACAAAAAAAAATGCCTCTGTAATGTAATGTACATCATTACGACCAAACACTCACAAAATATAAATTGTTATGAAAAAGATACTTTTATTAAATTTTATTTTTCTGCTTTTAAGCTGTAATGGAATGTCTCAAAAGAAAAATCAAGACAAAAAAACAACTTACAAAGTCACAAAAACTGAGGCCGAATGGAAAGCCTTATTAACCCCTGAACAATTTTATGTGATGCGGCAAGCTGGCACTGAGCGAGCGTTTTCGAGCCCTTTAAACAAAAATTACGAACCAGGAACCTACGTATGTGTAGCTTGTAAAACACCTCTTTTTAAAAGTGAAAACAAATTTGATTCTGGCACGGGTTGGCCAAGTTTTGATAGAGAAATAAAAGGCAATATTGCTTTTGCAAAAACAGGAAGCAGTTATACTGGTATTGAAGTACATTGTGCTGTTTGCGGTGGTCATTTAGGACACGTCTTTGATGATGGACCAAAAGAAACAACTGGTAAACGCTTTTGCATTGATGGTGTTGCTTTAAAATTTATACCAGCAAAAGAGTAAAATTTTTCTGAATAAAAAATTGAGATAGTGATATAAAATCAAACAATAAGTAATCATAAACAACTTGATTTTGTATCACTATTTTTATGTCAACAATTTATTCAGACACCATGGAAAACTCTTTTTTATCAAGCAGCATCAAGCAATTTGAATATTATAAAAGCCTTGGCGACAAAACTTTTATGCAATTAACCAATGATGATATCCACACAACATTTAAAAATCATACCAACAGTATTTCTATTATTGTAAAGCACATGGTTGGCAATATGCTGAGTCGATGGACCAATTTTTTAACAGAAGATGGTGAAAAAGAATGGCGACATCGCGATACAGAATTTGAAGATACCTTTACTTCCAAAAATGAGCTTATAAGTTCTTGGAACAAAGGTTGGGACTGTCTATTTGAAGCTATCAACCCCTTAAAAACTGAAGATTTAGAACACATCATCTACATTAGAAATCAAGGTCACACTATAACTGAAGCTATTAACCGACAATTAGCACACTACGCCTACCATGTTGGACAAATTGTATTTTTAGGCACATTGATAAAAGGTGAACATTGGACATCCTTATCTATTCCCAAAGGAAATTCAACCAATTACAATCAAGAAAAATTTAGTAAAGAAAAAGGACGACGCCATTATACAGATGAGCTTTAAAAAACAGAAGCCCTAAAAAGCAAAACCTAAATTTTAGAAGTTTTCAGAAGTAAATGCGAAATAAAATTGGTATTTGGATTTTTAAAAATTGATTTTTATTAACTTCGTAGCTTCAAATAAATGATTAAAAAATTGACATGAGTAAATACGATATTATTGTTCTTGGAAGTGGACCTGGAGGCTACGTTACAGCCATTAGAGCATCACAATTAGGATTCAAAACAGCCATTGTAGAAAAAGAAAGCTTAGGCGGAGTATGCTTAAATTGGGGTTGTATTCCAACAAAAGCCTTACTAAAATCAGCACAAGTGTTTGAGTATTTAAAACATGCTGGAGATTATGGTCTCTCTGTAAAAGAGGCCGATAAAGATTTTGGAGCAGTTGTAAAACGCAGTCGTGGTGTTGCAGAAGGCATGAGCAAAGGCGTTCAGTTTTTAATGAAAAAAAATAAAATTGATGTTATAGAAGGTTATGGAAAACTAAAAGCTGGTAAAAAAGTTGAAGTTGACGGTAAAGAATATAGCGCTGATCATATCATTATTGCAACAGGAGCTCGCTCTCGAGAGTTACCAAGTTTACCTCAAGATGGCAAAAAAGTAATTGGTTACAGAGAAGCTATGGTGTTACCAAATCAACCAAAAAAGATGATTGTAGTTGGCTCTGGAGCTATCGGTGTTGAGTTTGCTTATTTTTATAACGCTATGGGAACTGAAGTAACTATTGTTGAGTATTTGCCAAATGTGGTTCCTGTTGAAGATGAAGATGTTTCTAAACAATTGGAAAAGTCATTCAAAAAAAGTGGTATTAATATAATGACCTCTGCTGAAGTGACCAAAGTGGATACTTCAGGAAAAGATGTTAAAGCAACGGTAAAAACTGCTAAAGGTGAAGAAATTTTAGAAGCAGACATCATACTAAGTGCTGTTGGTATTAAAACAAACATTGAAAATATTGGCTTGGAAGATGTAGGTATTGCTGTTGACAGAGATAAAATTTTAGTAAATAGTTACTACCAAACTAATATTCCTGGTTATTATGCCATTGGAGACGTCACTCCTGGTCAAGCATTAGCTCATGTTGCCTCTGCTGAAGGTATTTTATGTGTTGAAAAAATTGCAGGTCAACATGTAGAAGCTTTAGATTATGGCAATATTCCTGGTTGCACCTATTGTTCTCCAGAAATTGCAAGCGTTGGTTTAACTGAAAAACAAGCCAAAGAAAAAGGCTACGAAATAAAAGTTGGTAAATTTCCTTTTTCAGCTTCTGGTAAAGCAAGTGCTTCTGGAGCTAAAGATGGTTTTGTAAAAGTAATTTTTGATGCTAAATATGGCGAATGGTTAGGCTGCCACATGATTGGTGCTGGTGTAACTGATATGATTGCTGAAGCCGTTTTAGGCCGTAAATTAGAAACTACAGGACACGAAGTCTTAAAAGCTGTACATCCACACCCAACAATGAGTGAAGCGGTTATGGAAGCAGTTGCCGATGCTTATGGTGAGGTAATTCATCTTTAATAGAGCTTAGACAAACGATTATAAACTAAAAAGTTCCGAAAATTTCGGAACTTTTTTTATTTTCTAATATTAATATTTTACCTATAAAAAACTCTGTATTGCCAACTCATAGCTCTGCAAACCAAAACCAATAATAATGCCCTTTGCACTTACAGACACATACGATTGATGTCTAAAATCTTCGCGTGAAAAGGTGTTGGAAATATGAACTTCGACCACAGGAGCTTTAATAGCTTTTACAGCATCACCAATGCCAACAGAGGTATGTGTGTAAGCGGCTGCGTTTAAAATAATACCATCATAAGTAAAACCAACTTCATGCAGTTTGTCAATGATTTCGCCCTCAATATTTGATTGAAAATACTCTAAATTTACTGTTGGATACTTTGTCTTTAAGATTTCCAAAAACTCAGTAAATGACAAACTTCCATAAATTTCAGGCTCTCGTGTGCCTAATAAATTAAGATTTGGACCATTAATGATGACTAACTTTTTCATACAGTAAAGATATTAAAAATAAGGCATAAAAAAAGGAAGCTGTATTGCTTCCTTTTTGATAAAATTGTGTTTTTAGAAATGTAAAGCAAATCCGACACGAACTTCAAAAATACCTTTGTCATAAAAGTCATTGTTTAAAGAAATATTATATCTCAAACCAGGTTCAATGCTAACATTTTCCCCTAAAAAGATAGCATAACCACCTTGTAAACCTAACCATAATGGATTTTCAGTAGCGTCTTTTATACTTGCTCCATTGATATCAATTTGAAAAGGAATTTTACCAATTACATAATATTTAGCACCAACTTTATAAGAGAATATTGAAGTATTTCCATCTAAATCAGTGTATCCAAGACCAGCTTTTAGAGCTAAATCGTCCATTATAAAATAACCTGCCTCTGAACCAATTGACCAAACAGTCTCACCATTAACAGAATACAATCCAAATCCTGTATTAGCAGTATGCTGCACTAAACCAACTTCTCCTCCTGCAGAAAAGCCTGTATTAGCTTCAATTAACCATTTACCTTTAGACGTTTGTCCTGAATTAGATGATGTATCAGCATCTTGCGCATTAACATTTGATAATCCAAATACTGCAATAGCAGTACATAATAATAATTTTTTCATAATAGGTTTTGTTTAAATTGATTTGTTAATAAAGTGCTAAAATAACAGTATTTGCCATTATGTACAACACAAAATATAAGAAATTTAGTGCATAAAAAAAGGAAGCAATACTGCTTCCTTTTATATACATACGCTTTAGATCTTATAATCCAAATTCAACGCCTAAGTTTATAGAGCTTATTGAAAAACCATTAATACTAATACCTTTGTAAGCCAAAACTACGTCTAATTTTTCAGAAACTCCATATTGTACTTTTGGAGCGTAGTAAAAACCGCTATCAATTCCAGAAGGGTTAATCCCAATTGCATACCCTAAATCAGCTCCAACTGTAAAATCATCTGAAACATTAAAACGTCCAGCAGCAGCAATAGGTAAAAAACCAAAAGCATCAGCTCCATTCTTTCCAAGATAAGTTGAATAGCCTGCAGTTGCTCCTGCATTAAAATCTTCAGACACATTCCATAAATAACTTGCATCTACTGCAATGTTTAAACTGCTATAATCTTTAATATCACCCATTGGCAATCCTAAATTAGCACCTACTTTGAACTCTTGAGCGTTAGCTGTAAGTCCTAATACTGCAACTGCAGCAAATAAAAATAATTTTTTCATAATTCTTTAAGTTTTAAAATTGATTAACACAAACTAAATACTTTTTTTTGAATTATTAAAAAAATCTTAATCACTTATTAACAATTTTATTAACATTATTTTATAAGTTGTTGATTATAAGTATTTTAATTTTATACTTATTAACAATTTTTATCAAAAATACGACAAAATACGTATAAAAATACACTCTATTTTTGCCTAAATACCCTATTTTTACATTATGAAATGCCTTATAAATATATTTTATTGCTATAATTTGTGACTTGGCATAAACATCTGACCTTTAAATTAATGTAAATGAATTGGCAAAATGCACTTAAAGATTATAAGCATTATCTCAAAATTGAACGTGGACTTTCAAAAAACTCTATAGATAATTATGAATTTGACATCAAAAAATTGATTGATTTTTTAGAGCAACATGCTATTAATGTGTCGCCTACAACTATTTCTCACAGTACAATTCAGGAATTTATTTATGAGGTTTCAAAACAGTTAAACCCAAGGTCACAATCGCGTTTAATTTCTGGCTTACGAAGTTTTTTTAGCTATTTGGTGTTTGAAGAGTATAGAACTTCCAATCCGTTAGACCATATTGAATCGCCAAAAATTGGACGTAAACTACCAGACACCTTAAGTATTCAAGATATTGACAACCTTATAAACGCTATCGACTTAGCAAAAACTTATAATAGCATAGCAATTGGAGAGCGCGATAAAGCCATTTTAGAAACCTTGTATAGTTGTGGATTACGCGTTAGTGAGTTGACCCATTTAAAAATCTCTGATTTGTTTTTTGACGAAGGATTTATCAAAGTTACTGGTAAAGGTGATAAACAACGGTTTGTGCCAATTGGACCAGCAACACAAAAAATCATCACTTTATACAAAAACCATGTAAGGACTCAAATTACAATTCAGCCCGAATTTAATGATACGTTATTTTTGAATTACAGAGGCAAACCATTGACGCGAGCGATGATTTTTACTATCATTAAACAATTGGCAAAAAAAATTAATTTAAACAAAACCATTTCGCCACATACGTTTAGACATTCATTCGCAACACATTTACTTGAAAATGGAGCCGATTTAAGAGCTATACAACTCATGTTAGGCCATGAAAGTATTACGACGACTGAAATTTATATGCATGTGGATAGAAGCCATTTAAAAGAGGTTTTAAACAAGTTTCATCCAAGGAAATAGTTTTTCAGTCTTTGGTCATAATAAAAAAAGCACCTAATCAAATTAGATGCTTTGTATATATAAAAAAGATAAGGTTCTATTTTGCAATATTAACAGCTCTGGTTTCTCTAATCACAGTCACTTTTACTTGTCCTGGATACGTCATGTCTGTTTGTATTTTTTGTGAAATTTCAAAAGACAAATTTGCAGCTTGCTCATCTGATACTTTTTCGCTTTCAACAATAACTCTCAACTCACGTCCTGCCTGAATAGCGTAGGCTTTGTTAACACCATTAAAACCAAAAGCAACATCTTCTAAATCTTTAAGACGTTGAATGTAAGAATCCAACACTTGGCGACGTGCTCCTGGACGTGCTCCAGAAATAGCATCACACACTTGGATGATTGGAGATAATAATGTGGTCATTTCTATTTCATCGTGATGCGCTCCAATAGCATTGATAATTTCTGGTTTTTCACCATATTTTTCAGCCCATTGCATTCCTAAGATGGCATGAGGTGTTTCCATGTCTGCTTCAGAATCTGGCACTTTACCTATATCATGCAGCAGTCCTGCACGTTTTGCTAATTTTGGGTTCAATCCTAATTCGGCTGCCATCACACCACAAAGTTTTGCAACTTCACGTGAATGTTGCAATAGGTTTTGCCCATAAGACGAGCGGTATTTCATACGTCCAACCAATTTAATTAATTCTGGATGTAAGCCGTGAATTCCTAAATCGATAACGGTTCGTTTACCAACTTCAATAATTTCCTGCTCAATTTGCTTTTGGGTTTTTTGAACAACTTCTTCAATTTTGGCTGGATGAATACGTCCATCCGTTACTAATTTATGAAGCGATAAACGTGCAATTTCACGTCTAACCGAATCAAAACAAGACAAAATAATAGCTTCTGGTGTGTCATCGACAATAATTTCTACACCTGTTGCGGCTTCAATAGCGCGAATATTTCGACCTTCACGACCTATAATACGTCCTTTTACATCATCAGATTCAATATTAAACACAGATACACAATTGTCAATAGCTTCTTCTGTACCAATGCGTTGAATGGTGTTAATGATAATTTTTTTAGCTTCCTGTTGTGCTGTTAGTTTAGCTTCTTCAATTGAGCCTTGTACAAAAGCCATTGCATCAGTTTTAGCCTCATTTTTAAGAGATTCTACCAATTGTGCTTTTGCCTCTTCAGCAGAAAGTCCAGATATGACTTCTAACTGTTTTATTTGGCTTTTATGGGCTTTTTCAACTTCGTCTTTTTTCTTTTCTAAGAACTCCAAACGGAAGTCATAATCTTTAATTTTATCTTCTATTTCCTGATTTAGTTTTTTCCCTTTTGCTAATTCATTAGACACCTGAGACTCCTTGTCTCTGGTTCGTTTTTCGGCTTCAGCCATTTTCTTATCACGAGATAAAATGACTGTTTCGTGTTCTGCTTTGAGTTCAATAAATTTTTCTTTTGCTTGAAGTAATTTATCTTTTTTTATTGAGTCGCCTTCAGCATTTGCTTGTTTTAAAATTGATTTCGCTTCATTTTTAGCATTTTTAATAAGTTTTGAAGCATTATTTTTTTCTAATGCTTTTGCTATAATATATCCGAGTATTACGCCAAATACTATGCCTCCAACAATCATTAAAATTGTGTTCGTTTCCATGTTTAGTTTAGTTTTATGTATAAAAAAAGCCTACATCAGTTTCGAATTTTGTATAAACTCCTTAAAAACAAGTTTAGGGCTAACAAGCTGATCAAAAATCTGCTCAAAGGCAGCTCGATTTTACAACTTAAACTCACCCTTTTTAAAGAATTAACGTTGAGTTTATCAAAAAAAATAACTAATGTAGGCAGTAACCTATTTATATTTTAAAGAACGTTAAGAGTTCAAATGTGAATGTAACAGTTCATTTAAAGCGTTTAACCTATTTTGAACCTCGTCATTGACATTATCTTTATCTATCGATTTTTGCTCTACCTGAGAGGCAAACTGCAAAGCACACATGGCTAATACATCTTGCTTATCTCTGACAGAGTAATTTTGCTCAAACTGACCAATCATAGTTTCAATTTTTTTAGCGGCTTTTCGCAATCCTTCTTCTTGGCTTGGTGCTATGGTTAAAGGATATACTCTGTTAGCTATAGATAGCTTAATTTTTAGCTGGTCTGCCATCAAAAACTATGTTTTTTTTTACATTATTCAGACAATTGTGCAATGCAATGGTCTATGTCTTTAATTAATGTATTTATTTTGAGCTTTGTCTCTCGTTTATTTTCATCACTGCCCAACATTGAATTTGCAACTTTAAGTGCTTCGTACTTTTCAATCCAAGTGCTCAACGCTTCTTGCTGCTGAATAATTTTTTGCTGATATAAGGCTAATTCTTCGGAAAGTTTCGCATTGGTTTGCTTTAAAACCTCTTGTTTATGCAAAACTTTACTGATTTTGTTCTCTAAAGAATCAACAATACCTTCAATTTTACTCATTTATAAATTTCAATACTGATGAAACAAAGTTAACATACCTAATGAAAAATCACAATTGTTTTACAATAATTTTTAAAAAATTTCATTTCATTAGGTATAAGTGTGCTAAAGTGCTTAAGTATTTAAAGTTATTTTTACCTTATGGTGCAGAATATCAAAATAACACTGCCTTTTAAAATTTTAGATACTTTAAGTCCCTTTAACTTCAAACTTTTTTAATATTTTAGCCTTACAAACCTGACTATGCGATTATTTTTTTTATCCCTCTTTGTTAGCTCTTTTTGTTTTTCACAAGTTGAATATCCTCAAGACTATTTTAAAAACCCTTTAGATATTACCTTAGTGCTTGCAGGAACTTTTGGAGAGTTGCGTACCAATCATTTCCATTCGGGTTTAGACATAAAAACGCAACAAAGAGAAGGGTTAAATGTATATGCTGCAGCTGATGGTTATGTAAGCCGTATTAAAATTTCAGAATTTGGCTACGGAAAAGCCATTTATATAACACATCCTAATGGTTACACCACTGTGTATGGACATTTGCAAAGTTTTGCTCCAAAATTGGAAACTTATATTAAAGCCTGTCAATATCAAAAAGAAACTTATGAAATTGAAGTATTCCCAACTGCTGATGAATTAAAAGTCAGCCAAGGCGAAATCATTGCTTACTCAGGAAATACTGGTGGTTCTGGTGGACCGCATTTGCATTTTGAAATTAGAGATAAGGAAGAACGACCAATGAATCCTATGCTTTTTGGCATTGACATTCAAGATAGTAAAGTGCCAACAGTTTCTGATGTTTACGCTTATACAAAAGATGAAAACTCTCATGTAAATGACCAATTTGGACGTGTAGAACTTCGTTTGATTCCTTTAAAAACTGGCGATTATACGGTTGAAGGCATTACTGCTTTTGGCGAAATTGGTTTTGGTATTGTGAGTTATGACCAATTAGATTTGGCATCAAACCATAATGGACTCAATAGCATCGAAACGTTTTTTAATGGGAATAAAAAATTCCAAATGGACTTTAATCGGTTTTCTTTTGATGAATCCAGACACATCAATCGCTTTTTAGATTATGAATTGCATAAAACAAAAAAAACAGACATTCAAAAGCTATTTGTCCAAAAGGGAAACACCTTAAGTATGTATAGTGATTTGGATGACGAAGGCTACATTACTGTTGAAGACAGCACATCGTCTGTATATAAAATTCGTGTCAAAGATTACAAAGACAACGAAGCTTGGGTAAGTATTCCTATAACTGGTAAAAAAACAGATGCCAAACCCGAAACATTGGACACTAAAGACCAAATCTATATTTTTGCTGACCAGCCTACCAACCTTAACGATAAAAATGCCACCGTTTATTTCCCTTCCAATAGCTTTTATGAAGATACCTTTATCAATTTTAGAGTCAACAGCGACACTATTTTTTTACATAAAGACATCATTCCGCTTCAAAAAAATGTGACGTTGCAATTTGACATCAGCAATTATAAAGATTCTGAAAAAGACCACCTTTATATTGCCGAATTGCTTGGCTATAAAAAACGTCCAAGTTATTTAACCACCAAACGAAAAGAAAATATATTAACAGCCTCATCAAATGCTTTAGGTACTTATGCTTTAACCTTAGATGTTGAAGCGCCAAAAATTGTGCCTATCAATTTTCAGGATGGAAAATGGTTGAGCAAATACCGCTATTTAAAATTAAAAATTACAGACGATTTATCAGGCATTGGCAATTACAGAGCTACCATAAATGGGAAGTGGATTTTAATGGAATATGAATACAAAAATAACACTTTGACATTTGATTTTAATGATAATGTCATCACAGACACAAAAAACGAATTGAAACTGATTGTAACGGATAATGTTGGAAATAGTTCTACATTTGAAGCAACATTTTTTAGAAAATAAAACCGAACACTTTTGAAACACCATTTTACCTTATTACTATTTGCTTTTTTAAGTACTCCTTTTTTAGGATTATCGCAGTCAGCAACCCTTAGAGGTATTATTTTAGATGATGCCAATTTACCCATTGCCAACGTCAATATTAAAGCTGGAACTGTTGGAACAACCACCAACGAAAATGGATTTTACGAACTCAAAATCCCAATAAACACAGAAGTTACTGTGGAGTTTACACACCTTTCATTTAAACGTGTCGTGGCAAAATTCAATCTAAAAAATGGTCAGGAACTGGAGTTTAATCCTGTGATGAAATTAAATATTGAACAAATTGCAACGGTTATCATCAATGGAAATCAACGACAATCGGTTGAAGGTGTGACGACCATTTCTCCAGCAATTTTAAGAACCATCAAAGGTGCACAACCAGGTATTGAAAATATTTTGAAGACATTGCCAGGAGTTAATGTTTCTAACGAATTGAGTACACAATATTCTGTAAGAGGTGGCAATTTTGATGAAAACTTAGTCTATGTTAATGATATTGAAGTCTATAGACCTTTTTTAGTGCGCTCTGGTCAACAAGAAGGTTTGAGCTTTGTAAATACCGATTTGGTGCAAAACGTCGATTTTTCAGCTGGTGGATTTCAAGCAAAATATGGCGATAAATTATCATCCGTTTTGGATATTACTTACAAAACACCTGTAAAATTTGGCTTAAATGCCGATTTGAGTTTGTTAGGTGGTAGCCTTTCTGCAGAAGCGGTTTCAAAAGACTCTAAATTATCAGGTATTATCGGTTTGCGCTACAGAGATAATAGTTTGGTTTTAAATTCTTTAGAAACAGAAGGCATCGTAAAACCTGTATTTGCTGATGCTCAAACTTATCTGACTTATAAAATTTCGGATAAGTTTCATCTTAATTTTCTTGGAAACATTTCTGTCAACAAATACAACTTTCAACCTCAAAATCGTCAGACCAATTTTGGGACTTTAGACAATCCGTTAGCGCTGATTGTGTTTTATGATGGTCAAGAAAAAGATGCATATCGCACCTATTTTGGTGCTTTAAAAGCTAACTATTTTGCGAGTGACGATTTGATTTTAAAGTTAATTGCATCCACATATCATACGACAGAAGAAGAGTATTTTGATATTTTGGCACAATATAGATTAGGTGAAGTAAACACCAATATTGGTGATCAAAATTTAGGAGATGTTGAATTTAGCGAAGGTATTGGCTCACAATTGACACATGCACGAAATGATTTGGATGCCTTAATCACAACCGTTGAACATAAAGGCGATTATAAAATTGATGACAATACGATTGAATGGTCTGTAAAATACACACACGAAGATGTTAGAGACCGTTTAGTAGAATGGGAAGTGATTGATTCTGCAGGATTTTCTATCAATCCACCAAATTTAGACGCTTTTAATGAACAACCATACCAACCCTATCAAGGCCCTTTGGTGGCTTATCAAAATGTAAGAGCAACCAATTATGTTCAAATTGACCGTTTGCAAGCGTATGCACAATGGAGCAAACGATCAGAGTTAGGGAATAATGATGTGTTTTATAATTTTGGCGTTAGAGCACATAATTGGACTGTCAATGGCGATGGTATTAAAAGCAAAACACAAACCGTTTTTAGTCCAAGAGCGCAATTTGCCATCAAACCCGATTGGAATAAAGATATGCTGTTCAGAATTGCAGGCGGTTTGTATTACCAACCACCTTTTTATAGAGAATTACGCGATTCTTTAGGTGTAGTCAATCCAAATGTAAAGGCTCAAAAATCAGTTCATATTGTTTTAGGAAATGAATACAGTTTTAAAATGTGGAACAGACCTTTCAAATTAGTATCTGAAGCCTATTATAAAAATATGACTGATGTCAATCCTTATACTTTGGAAAATGTCAGAATTAGATACAGAGCCACCAACAATGCAAAAGCTTACGCTTATGGTCTGGATTTTAGATTGAATGGCGAATTTGTTCCTGGAACCGAATCGTGGTTTAGCTTTGGATATTTAAAAACTGAAGAAAATATTGATAACAAAGGATATATAGCACGTCCAACTGACCAACGTTTAAAGTTTGGCATCTTGTTTCAAGATTATGTACCCAACATTCCACAACTTAAAATGTACTTAAATTTAGTGTATAATACTGGAGTTCCTGGAGGTTCGCCAAGTTATGCCGATCCTTATGTGTATCAAAACCGTTTGCGCGACTACAAACGTGCAGATGTTGGCTTCTCGTATGTGATTGTAGATAGAAATAAAACCTACAATTCTAAATGGAAAAGCTATTTTAAAGAGTTGACTTTGGGTGTCGAAATTTTTAATATGTTTGATGTGCAAAACTCAATTACAAATACTTGGGTAAGAGATGTGTATAGCAAACGCCAATATGCCATTCCAAATTATTTGAGTCCACGCGTTTTTAATGTAAGATTATCGATGAAGTTTTAAGTTATTTCGAAACGAATTCTTTTAACACATCAATTACATAATCCACTTCGTCTTTCGTATTAAAACGACTGAATGAAAACCTAACAGATGGTTTTTGTAATTCATCACTACTTAAAATCTCAGAAAGCACGTGTGAGTTTTGATGACTTCCGCTTTGGCAAGCACTTCCTTTAGAACAGGCAATTCCTTTTAAATCCATTTGAAAATGAAGCATCGCTCCTTTTTCTGGCGAAATTGGCAAACAGACATTAACCAATGTATAAGCGCTATTTTCTAAATCTGCACAATTGCCATTAAACGTCACTTTTGGAACAGCCTTTTGCAAACGTTCAATAAAATAGGTCTTCAAATTTAAGATATAATCATGCTCTTCGGTTAAGTTGGTGTATGCGTATTTTAAAGCTTCTTCCATTCCAACAATATTATGGATAGATTCGGTTCCTGCTCTGTAACCTCGCTCCTGCTCGCCTCCAAAAATAGACGCTTTTAATCCAGACCCTTTTCTGATAAAAGCAAATCCAACACCTTTTGGCCCATGAAATTTATGAGCACTTGCGGCAATAAAATCTACAGGAATTGCTTGCAAATCTAAAGGAAAATGCCCAACCGATTGGACTGTATCACTATGGAATAATGCGTTATTTGTTTTGCACATATGAGCAGCACCATACAAATCAAGTTTATTGCCAATTTCATTGTTGATGTGCATTAAACTCACCAATTGCTTTTTTGTCGAATTGAATAGTAAATGCTCCAAATGAAAAGGATTGATAGTTCCATTTTCTTCTAATCTTACATATTTAACAGAAATTCCATATTCTTTTTGCAACTGCTCTACAGTATGTAAAATAGCATGATGTTCTATTTTTGAGGTGATAATTTCAGTTACACCCAAATCTCTAACAGCACTTCTCAATACTAAATTATCAGCTTCGGTGCCTCCAGCCGTAAAAACAATTTCAGAGGCAGAACAATTTAAAAAAGACGCAATAGTTTTTCTCGATTTTTCAATTAAAGCCTTAGCTGAACGCCCAATACTATGGGTTGAAGACGCATTTCCAAAAGTATGCTGCATGACATCAGTCATTTTAGAAATCACTTCAGGACGCATTGGTGTTGTGGCCGCATTATCAAAATAAACCTGTTTCATTATAAACCTGCTTTTAAAGCACAAAAATACTTCAAATAAAATTATTTTAAAGATGCAACGTTATAAATTGACAAATGCCTTATTTTTGTGACCAAATTGATTGAAATGCGAAACCTATTTTTTTTATTAAGCTTTACTTTATTATTCACAGCTTGTGATGATGGTGATATTATTGATGTTTCTTTAGATTTTAATAAAACTTTAAAATTGTGTGAGCAATCCAGCACAGATTATCTACTTTATGATACAAAAGCAGATCCTTATGAGACCTTAAGTTTGCTATTTCCATCAGATATTGCTGCCAATCAAGATATTTTTAATCCAACCCAAACACCTGATACCACAAAATTAATTATAAACAATAGCACTATAAAGTTTAATTACAGAACCTATGATGGTGATCCTGCTAATTTACTATGTGCTTTAGTTCCAGACCCAAACACACATATTGTAAGCGATAATTTTGCAACTTCAGGAACCGTTAGAGCTATTTCTACTTTTGTGGATGATGACCAAGATGGCATACCAAGTGCTTTTGAAGATGCTAATTTAGATTTAGACGATAATCCTGCAACCAACCCAACAGATACTGATGGTGATGGCATACCTGATTATATTGATGCTGATGATGATAATGATAATGTATTGACTATCAATGAACATCATAATTATTCGGAAGCTGACGGACTTAGTTTAGCACAAGATACAGATGGCGATTTAATACCTGATTATTTAGACGATGACGATGATGGCGATGGTGTTATTACTCGATTTGAAGACGAAAATGGGAATGGCATTTTAAGCGATGATTTTGATGAAGAATCTGCAACACCAAACATACCAAGATATTTAGATAATACGGCTGTGGTAAGCTATCCAAATGATGTTTTTAAACCAAATACCTACAAGAGATATATAACGGTTGACTTTAAAATTGAGCCTATTAGTTTTGAAGTTTTAAATATTGACTATATTGATTTTGGTATTTACACAGCAACAAAATCGATGCCAGAAGATTAATCATTCGCCTTCTGAAAAACATAAACTTCCGTAGCTCCTAAACCATATTTTTGATAGTTGGCATCATAAAATTTGACGTTGTCATAACGTCCAAAAAGGGTTTCTAATTCTAATCGTAAAACGCCTTCACCAACACCATGAATAAACACTATTTTTTGAATACGCTTGTTGATGGCAAATTCCAGTTGACGTTTAGCGGTATCTAATTGTAAATTAAGCATTTCATAATTAGACATGTGTTTGTCTTTTGTAGTAAGATGATGAATGTGCAAATCCACTTCCATCATTGGTTGGTTGCGTTCTTTAGGTTTTATTCTTAAAGATTTATGTTTTGTGAGGTGTTCTTTTTCGGAAATGACATCGTTGAAAGACTGTGTAGAAAAAATTTCAGATTTTAAGGACGCTTTGGGGTTAATCAAAATCAATTCATGGGCTTGAAAATCCAATTCAAAACCATCGTCTGTTTCAATATAAATAGAAGTGTCTTCTATTTTTGAAATAACTCCAGAAATAGCTTCATCTAAAACCGAAACAGTATCTCCAACCTTAAAATCCATTAGTGTTCTTTATCGTCAGTAGTTGTAGTATCGTCATATTTACTTGGTATATTTCGTGACACTCTATAAACACCCATCATTAAAACAAAAATACCACCTATAAGGATATACACATTTTGCTTTTCACCAGCTTGGGCATATAAAGCCACGCCTCCACCAATAACAATGAGTAAAAAGCTAATTAAACGAGATCTATTCATAACAAGTTTTATTATCATTTTTGAATAGCGAATGTACTCATTTATGACTAAAAATCCATACCTATTTGTTGCTAAGTTTTTTTACATTTGTGCATTAACTTACCAAACTTGATGTCACCAGAAGACTATATGCTGCCTTGTTTGTCCAAAAAACTTTTTGGTGTAGAATGCTTTGGTTGTGGTATGCAAAGAGCTACTTTATTACTATTTAGAGGCGATTTTGTTGCAGCATTTAAAATGTATCCTGCTATTTACAGTTTAGGTATTCTTGGAATTTTTCTTATATTTAATTTGTTCATCAAATTTAAACACGATGAAAAAATAAAGATAGCTTTAGTCATTTTAAACATTACTATTATTGTTATCAGCTATTTCATAAAAATAACGAACTAATTTTTACACTATGGAACAACAAAACCTCAACACCACTATTGTTTACGTTCTTGCCATTTTAGGATTTATTTGCTGCTGCTTTGGTGGTTTAGGCTTTATTCTTGCAGGAATTGCTTTTTATATTGCGCATAATAAGCTTAAAGAAGCAGAACTAAACCCTGAAAACTACAGCAATATTCCTGCTATGAAAACTGCAAAAACGATTGCTTTGGTTATTTTAATCATCAACCTTGCGTATTTTGGAGCAACTATTTACAGAATATATACTATTGGTTGGGATGGTATTATGGAACAATCACGTATGATGCAGGAAGAATGGATGAAAGGAATGAACAAAGGAGCTTAGTTACATTCTAAATAATTGATAAAAAAAAACGGTTCAAAATAAATTGAACCGTTTTTTTTTTGAAATTTTTATAGGTTTAATTACATCGTTCCAGCAATCATTGCAATTATAAAAACAAGAACATAGATACTTATAATAACTATGGTAAAAATTCCTATAAACTTATAATGTGATTTTAAATTAGTGAAAGCAGCCGTAAATTCTATATTACTTTTAGAACGCAATGCACTTTTCATCTTTTTCGAAAAATTAAACAAATAATAAACTGGGAAAAAGTAAAACAACGCTATTATGACATAAACCAATCCTAAATAACCTGTATTAAACCCAACAGCTCCATAAGGATTTCCTCCTGGCATGTTTCCCATAATAAAACTAAAAAACAATCCAAACAAGAGCATAAATCCTATGCCTATAAACCCAAGTATAGACAAAAAGTAAGACCATGTAGAAGTTTCTTTTAATAAACCTAAAATGGTGTCAGATATATTGAGTTCAAAAGTATCAAATGCTGATTTTTCTTCCATATTTTTTAGTTTTCAAATTGCTTTAACGTTTTTATTATAATACTAACACAATCCAAAAGTTGATCTTTAGTCATCACTAAAGGTGGTGCAAAACGGATAATATTACCATGGGTTGGTTTTGCTAACAATCCGTTATCTCTTAATGCCAAACAAATATTCCAAGCAGTGTCACTATCTTCATCATCATTAATGACAATAGCATTTAATAACCCTTTACCTCTTACTAATTTGGCAATTTTACTGGTTTCAATAAATTTGTTGAGTTCAGTTCTAAACAGTTGCCCTAAAACCTCAGCATTATCAGCTAATTTTTCGTTTTTAATAACATCTAATGCAGCCATTGCTACAGCTGCAGCTACTGGATTTCCGCCAAAAGTACTTCCATGGTTTCCTGGTTTTATAACCTTCATAATGGCATCATTTGCCAATACAGCACTTACAGGATAAGCACCTCCACTTAAGGCTTTACCAAGAATTAAAAGATCTGGTTTTACATTTTCGTGGTCAACTGCCAATAATTTTCCAGTTCGCGCAATACCTGTTTGCACTTCATCAGCAATAAACAAAACATTGTATTGTTGACATAAGGCTTTTGCTTTTGACAAATACCCTTCACTTGGTACATAAACACCTGCTTCGCCTTGAATAGGTTCTACCAAAAATCCTGCTACGTTTGGATTGTTTTTTAAGGCTGTTTCCAAATCATACAAATTATCATATTCTATTTTAATAAAACCATCTGTATAAGGGCCAAAATGTTTTCTGGCTACTGGATCATTTGAAAATGAAATAATGGTTGTGGTGCGTCCATGAAAATTATTTTTACACACAATAATTTCAGCGTCATTTTCTTCAATACCTTTCACTTCATAAGCCCATTTTCTGCATATTTTTAAAGCTGTTTCTACAGCTTCGGCACCTGTGTTCATTGGAAGCAATTTATCGAATCCAAAATAATTGCAAGCGTATTTTTCATACTTTCCAAGCATGTCATTGTAAAATGCTCTGGATGTTAAGGTCAAATTTTGTGCTTGCTCCATCATGGCGCCAACTATTTTTGGATGACAATGCCCTTGGTTGACAGCTGAGTAAGCCGATAAAAAATCATAGTATTGTTTACCTTCTACATCCCAAACATACACACCTTTACCTCTACTCAAAACTACTGGTAGTGGATGGTAATTATGTGCACCATATTTGTTTTCTAAGTCTATCGCTTGTTGCGATGTTAATTGGTCTAAAACAGCCATTTTAATAAATTTTTAGAGTGAATAAAATAACTATTCCTGCTCTACCTTTATCCTTTCGAAGTCTAAACTCACCAAAACTTTAGTGATGGAGAGTAACGAAAATTCAGCGTGGGAGAGAAATCATCCTTAAGAGGCTGCAAATTAATAAATCTTAATTGAAAATTAAGAACATTTACTGCCAATTATTCTATTTTTGCGCTATGGGAAGAAAAACAGTAAAACAAATTTTTGAAAACATTGAAGTTTTAGACGCAGGAGCTAAAGGAAAAACGGTTGCAAAATCGCCTGATGGCAGAGTCATTTTCTTATCAAATACAGTTCCTGGTGATGTGGTTGATGTGCAAACTTTAAAAAAGCGCAAAGCGTATTTTGAAGGAAAAGCCATCAAATTTCATAGCTATTCAAACAAAAGAACCCAACCCAAATGTGAACATTTTGGTGTTTGTGGTGGCTGTAAATGGCAAGATATGGCTTATGAACATCAATTGTTTTACAAACAAAAAGAAGTTGTAAACAACTTAAAGCGTATTGGCCATATTGAATTACCTGAAGTAACACCTATTTTAGGGTCTGCTAAGCAATATTTTTACAGAAACAAAATGGAATTTTCTTTTAGTGATAGCAGATGGTTAACTGTTGATGAAATTCAATCTGATAACGATTTAGGTGACAAAAATGCTTTAGGATTTCATATTCCTAAAATGTGGGACAAAATTTTGGACATCAAAAAATGTTGGTTGCAAGCCGACCCATCAAACGCAATTCGCAATGAAGTTAAAGCCTTTGCCGTAAAACATGGTTTAGAATTTTTCAACACACGAAACCAAACTGGTTTTTTAAGAACCATGATGATTCGTACATCGTCAACTGGACAACTTATGGTAATGTTTCAATTTTTTAAGGAAGATAAAGCCAATAGAGAGTTAATACTCAACCATATTGCTAAAAAATTTCCTGAAATTACCTCACTACAATATGTTATCAACCCAAAAGCAAATGACACTATTTATGACCAAAAAGTGATTTGCTACAAAGGCGAAGACCATATTTTTGAAGATATGGAAGGTTTGAAATTTAAAATTAATGTCAAATCTTTTTATCAAACCAATTCTGAACAAGCGTATGAACTTTATAAAGTGACGCGTAATTTTGCCAATTTAAAAGGCGATGAACTCGTTTATGATTTATATACAGGAACAGGTACCATTGCACAATTTGTTGCAAAACAAGCTAAACATGTTATAGGCGTTGAAGCCGTTCCTGATGCCATTGCAGCTGCCAAAGAAAATGCACAATTAAATGAAATAAAAAACGTTGAATTTTTTGTTGGCGATATGAAAAACGTCTTTAATGACGAGTTTATTAAACAACATGGGCATCCAGACGTCATTATAACCGATCCACCACGTGATGGTATGCACAAAGATGTGGTACAACAGCTACTTAACATTGCTCCTAAAAAAATAGTGTATGTAAGTTGCAACAGTGCCACACAAGCTAGAGATTTGCAACTAATGGATGCAATGTATCAAGTAACAAAAGTGCAACCTGTAGATATGTTTCCACAAACATTTCATGTAGAAAATGTTGTACTTTTGGAAAAACGTATTAAAAAGTAACAAATACCAATTTTTGAACTATAAACAATAGACATTTGAAACAAATTTTCCCATATAAAATTATACTTTTCCTACTCATTATTATAGGAACTTGGAGTTGCGAACGCGATGATATTTGTGCCGAAAGCACTTCTACAACACCACATTTAATCATCAGGTTTTATGATATAAACAATCAGACCACGCTTAAAAACGCAAGAAATTTAACCGTTACTGGTGAAGGAGCTACCGAAGATATTCTATATAACAAAACCGTCGATTCTATTGTGTTACCTTTAAAGTTTGACTCAGAAAACACAACAAACACAACGCGTTTCGTTTTAGAAAAAAATACCGATTACAGATTAGACACCAATCCGTTAACCAATTCTAACGTAGATATTATAGAGGTCAAATATACGCCACAATTTGTGTTTGTTTCCAGAGCTTGTGGCTATAAAGCTATCTTTACAGATTTGCAAATAAGCAGAGATGCTGATGACGACAACTGGATTATAAATACCGAAGTAATTAACCCAACAATAGAAAATGAAAACGCAGCACACATCAATATTTATCATTAGTCTGATGGTTTTGATGTTACTTCCAAAAACATCATTTTCACAAAAAGACACCGAAAAAAAAGCAGATACCCTTATTGTAAAACAAAAATATGGATTACGATTAGGTGGCGATTTGAGCAAGTTAGTTCGCTCTTTTATTGACGATAACTATACAGGTTTTGAAATAAATGCAGATTACCGACTTACCAAACGCCTTTATTTGGCTGGCGAACTTGGTACTGAAGAACGAACCCTTAGTAATGATTATTTAAATTCGACAACCAAAGGAAGTTATTTTAAAGCTGGAGTCGATTTTAACCTCTACAAAAATTGGCTCTCTATGGAAAACCTTATTTATAGCGGTTTTAGAGTTGGTGCAAGTACCTTTAACCAAACACTTAATAGTTACACAGTTTATAACTCCGACCAATATTGGGAAAGTCCCTATACATCAACAGATTCACAAAAATTTAATGGTTTAACTGCACTTTGGGCAGAGCTTATTTTGGGTGTGAAGGCCGAAGTATTGACCAACCTGTTTGTTGGAGCTAATGTCCAGTTTAAGAGCATGATTAATCAAACGCAACCTGCAAATTTTGAAAATTTATACATTCCAGGGTTTAACAGAACTTTTGATAGTGGACGTTTTGGTATTGGATTTGGGTACAATGTATCGTATTTAATTCCTATTTATAAGAAGGACAAAAAAATTGCGGTTGACGAATAGATAACCGTTCATCAAAAATCCGTATCTTTTGCTTAGAAATTTATTATCCTTATGACAAAAGAAGCTATTGCCAATTTATTAGAAACTAAACACCAAATTCTCATTACTTGGTTAGAGCAACACGATGACAACAAATGGCAAAAAGGGCCAGAAGGCAAATGGACAACTGGTCAGCAAGCCTTACATTTACTACAAAGCATAAAACCTTTAAATGATGCTTTGAGCATGCCAAAATTATTATTACGCTATAAGTTTGGAAAAGCAAACAGAGAAGTTAGAGCTTATGATGTGATTGTCAAACGCTATTTAGAACGTTTGGAAAATGCCAAAGGAATGACTTTTAAAGGTTCACAACATATGAAAATTCCTTCTTTAAAAGACAAAGCCTATATTTTAAACCGATTGCAAGTAGAAAGCAAAAAACTACAGTATAAAACCAGAAAATTATCAGATAAAAATTTAGACACTTTGGTACTACCACATCCTTTAATGGGAAAAATGCCAGTTAGAGAACTCATTATGTGGACTGCCTACCATGTAGAACATCATACCAAAACGCTTCAGGATAATTATTGATGGGTTAATTACATCAATTATTCTTGTATTTTCCTTTTTTACTGCCTTCATACATCACATATTTTACCAAACGCGCTTCTAATTTTGCGTTAACCAAATGTATTTTTCTTGAAGGACGCAAACCAACATGTTTTAAAGCATCCAAATTTGAAGTGATAAACCAAGCATCTGTTCCTGGATAATTTTGTTTTAAGGTGTCTCCAATAGCTTTATAAAAAGTCTCCATTTCAATATCCAAACGCTCACCATAAGGCGGATTAAACACCATGTGCAACTTTTCTTCGCCTGCTTTTTGGGTTTTAAAAAAGTCCTCGTGTTTCACTTCAATAAAATCCTCTAACTGCGCATTTTTGATATTTTCTTTTGCTTTTGTAACGGCTGAAGGTGCTTTGTCATAACCCATAATTTTATGATGAAAATCTCTTGTTTTGCTTAACAAAGATTCTTCAATTTTTTCAAACAAATCCACATCCCAATCTGCCCAACGCTCAAAAGCAAATTCTTTTCGCATTAAATTTGGTGGAATATTACAAGCAATCATAGCGGCTTCAATTAAAATAGTGCCACTTCCACACATTGGATCCATAAAATCTGTTTGACCATCCCAACCTGAAAGCATAATCAATCCAGCTGCCAAAACTTCATTGATTGGCGCCAAATTAGTAGCTGTTTTATAACCACGTTTATGTAAGGAATCACCCGAAGAATCTAAAGAAACATGACAAATATTTCTATCAATATGCACGTTGATTTTTAGGTCAGGAAATTTCAAATCCACATTAGGACGCTCGCCAGTAGTATCTCTAAATTTGTCAACAATTGCATCTTTTGTTTTTTGAGCAATGTAAAGTGAATGTGTAAAAACAGTAGAATTAACCGTTGCATCCACAGCTAAAGTTCCTGATGGTTTTACATACTGTTCCCAAGACATTTTGTAAATGTTGTCATACAAATCTTGTTCACTTTTTACTTTAAACGTATGGATAGGTTTCAGAATTTTAATAGCAGTACGCAAGCCTAAATTTGCCTTATACATAAAGCCTTTGTCACCAACAAAACTGACATTTCTAACACCTTTTTCAACTTCTTGTGCACCAAGTTGGGTTAATTCGTTTGCTAACAAGTCTTCAAAACCAAATAAGGTTTTGGCTACCATTTTAAAATTATTCTCCATTGTTTACAAGTAATAGATTGCAAAAATAAAGTATTTTTGTAGCTACACGAATTAATCTATGAATAAAGATAAAACACAATGGTACGCATCTTGGTTTGACACGCCTTTTTACCATATTTTATATAAAGACAGAGACCACACTGAAGCGCATTTGTTTATGGATAATCTTACACAATATCTCAATTTGCCCGAAAAGGGTAAAATTTTGGATTTAGCTTGTGGTAAAGGACGCCATTCTATCTATTTAAATGCTCTTGGATACGATGTTACAGGTGTCGATTTATCTGAAAACAGCATTAGCTATGCCAAACAGTTTGAAAACGAAACACTCCATTTTGCCATTCATGATATGTGCAAACCCTATCCGCAAAAATTTGATGCCGTTTTTAATCTATTTACAAGTTTTGGTTATTTTGAAAATGAAGAAGACAATCTAAACACCATTAAAGCCATACGTGATGATTTAAACGAATTTGGTTTTGGAGTTATCGATTTTATGAACGTTCACAACGTGGTCGAAAATTTAGTCACTGAAAATGTCAAAACTGTTGATGGTATTGACTTCTATCAAAAACGATACCTCAAAGATGGATACCTCATCAAAGACATCAGTTTTACTACTGAAGGTGACAATTTTAACTACCAAGAACGCGTAAAAGCCTTGACACTACAAGATTTTGAAGCACTATTTGAAAAAGCTGGTGTGTTTTTATTAGATGTTTTTGGCGATTATAAATTGCGTAAATTTGATAAAAACTATTCCGAACGTTTAGTGATGATTTTTAAATAGCCTTATTTTTTTTGTTGATGAACACATACTTATTTCCTATATATGCTGTGCTTTTTGGAGTATTACTGGTGTTTTTACTCAAACAAGGACGTACACAATACACCAAACTCCTACTCTCTTTTAGTGGTGCATTTTTATTAGCTTTAACCCTTTTCGATTTGTTACCCGAAGTGTATGCACATATGGATGCCAAACAAACTGGCGTTTATATCATGCTTGGAATTTTGTTGCAAATCATTTTAGAATTGTTCTCTAAAGGTGCAGAACATGGCCATGTACACATTCACAAACACGAAACCACGTTTCCATGGCTTTTATTTATTAGTTTATGTATCCACAGTTTTTTAGAAGGCTTTCCAATCCACCAACATAACGATATGGTGTATGGCGTATTAATTCATAAAATTCCGATAGCTACCTTAATTACTACGTATTTGTTACAATCTAAATACAGTAAATTTCAAATCATCGCCTTTTTAATTGTATTTGCAGCCATGACACCTCTTGGCACTGTCGTTTCTAATAATGTTGATTGGATAAGTAATTATATTTACAACATCAATGCAATTGTAATTGGAATTTTCTTCCATATTTCAACTATTATTTTGTTTGAAAGCAGTGAAGGCCATAAGTTTAACCTTTCTAAGCTTGTTGCAATTATTCTTGGAATAGGCATTGCTTTTTATATTTAGTTTATGTTTAGCAAGGAAGAATCAAGGCGATTAAAACAAGAGTTTTGGATAAGCTACGGAAAGTCCTTTCCCAGAAAATGGATTTTATACGATACCAAAATAAAAGGTTTTAGCTTTAAATTTCATTTTGACACCAAAACCGCTTTGGTAGCTTTAGACCTTGAAGATGATTTAGAAAATCGTATCAAATACTGGGAAAAACTGCAAGCTTTAAAGTCTATTTTACTTGACAATTTTTTACCTGAAGCTATTTTTGAAGAAGACTATTTATTAGAAAATGGCAAAGAAATATCACGTGTTTATGTGTTATTGGATAAAAAAGTATCAATTCATAATAAAAATTCATGGCAAAGCGTCATGCTTTTTTTTAATGAACAAATGAATTTGTTTGAAGCTTTTTTTGAAGAATACAGAGATTTTTTTGAGGCTTAACCCAACTAAATCACATAAAAGAAAATCATCAAAAAGTGGCAAAGAGCACCTGCAAGTACAAATAAATGCCAAATAACATGATTATACGGAATTTTATGTACAGCATAAAACACAATGCCAACGGTGTAAAACAAACCTCCTGCAAACAACAACAAAATGCCATTTGTACCAATTAAATTTGATAAGTTGGAGAAATCAAAAACAATGAGCCACCCCATTACCAAGTACAATAATGTAGAAAACAATTCAAATTTTCCTGTAAAAAAAAGTTTTAAAACCAAGCCAAAACCAGCTATAGACCAAACAGTAAAAAACAAAGTCCAACCTAAACTATCCGACAAGGTAATTAAAGCAACAGGTGTATAAGTACCTGCTATAAGTAAGTAAATACTAATATGGTCAATAATTCTGAAATAATGTTTGCGTTTTTCACTTTTTACAGCATGATAAATAGCTGAAGCGGTAAACAAAATGATGACAGAAAGTCCATAAACAATAATGCTAAACAAATTCCAACCTGCTTTTTGTTCAGAAAAAACAATCAATAACACCAAACCTATAATACCCATCAACGCACCAATAGCATGTGTGTAGGTGTTGAGTTGTTCTTCAAAAGTGGTTTGTGTACGCATCTATAAATTAATCTGTTTTTTTACCTGACCATTTATCTTTTAATGCAAAGTAGTCAATAGGAAACGCTGAGTTTTGACGCTCTAATTGTCCATTTTGGAAAGCACGTTCTAAAATATCTTCAATCAAATAATCTTCATAATCTGCCAAAGGATTAAACTCTTTTTTTAAAGAAATATCAAATAAGTTGGCTGTGCTATTAAACCAAAAAGCGCGCCAACCACTGCGCAATTCTTTAATTAACTGAAAGGTTGTTTTTCCGGTTTGTCGATGTATGAGTTTTACTAAAATTTGACCTTCGGTTCGTGTCAGTTTTTTTAATTCTGTAGAAAATTCATCTTCAATATAACGCTGTATAATTCTGGCATATTGACGTTTATCACTTTTGCGCTTCAACGTAGCTAAACGTTCATTTAATGCTACCAAACGTTCGGCTGCCAATTTTGCATAAGGATACACTTTCAGGGTTTTTCGTTTTAAAATCAGATAACGAATTCGCGCTTGTTTATCATCAAACTTTAATTTGTTTAAAACAATAACCTCGTCTAAATTAATGGAAGCCACAGGAATTGAGTCACCATCAATATAGTAATATTCCACAACGGTAGAATCTTGTTTAACTGGCTCAATCTGCGCAAGTAAGGCCATCGGAAAAAGCAAAAATAAAAAGGTGACAAATTTCATAGTAATTTGAGACTCTAAAATCATTCCAAAATTAAGAATTTACATAAGCTTTAACCTTAAAATCTTATTAATATTATTAATTTAGTGCAAAATATTTACACATGGCAAAAAAGAGCATTTTAGACAAAAAATCATTAGATTTTTTAGAAAGGTATTTAAATAACGCAGCACCTACAGGTTATGAGTGGAATGGTCAAAAAATATGGATGGACTACCTAAAACCTTATGTGGACGAATTTATTACAGACACCTACGGAACTGCGGTTGGTGTGATTAACCCAAAAGCAAAATACAAAGTTGTTATTGAAGGACATGCCGATGAAATTTCGTGGTACGTCAACTATATTTCAGACAACGGATTGATTTACGTTATTAGAAATGGTGGAAGTGACCATCAAATTGCACCAAGTAAAATTGTAAACATCCACACAAAAAAAGGCATCGTTAAAGGTGTTTTTGGTTGGCCTGCAATACATACCAGAGACAAATCTAAAGAAGAAACACCAAAACCAGACAACATAACTATTGATGTCGGCGCAAAAAACAAAGCTGAAGTTGAAAAAATGGACATTCATGTGGGTTGTGTTATTACCTATCCTGATGAATTTCATGTACTCAACAAAGACAAGTTTGTTTGTAGAGCTTTAGATAACCGAATGGGAGGCTTTATGATTGCACAAGTTGCACGATTATTACACCAAAACAAAAAGAAATTACCCTTTGGACTATATATTACAAATTCTGTTCAAGAAGAAATTGGATTGCGTGGTGCCGAAATGATTGCTGAACGCATAAAACCTAATGTTGCCATTGTGACTGATGTGACCCATGACACTACAACACCTATGATTGACAAGAAAAAAGAAGGACATTTAGAATTAGGCTTAGGTCCTGTAGTGGCTTATGCACCTGCTGTACAACAAAAATTACGTGACTTAATAACAGAAACTGCTGAAAAGAACAAAATTCCTTTTCAACGCTCTGCTTTATCAAGAGCAACAGGAACAGATACTGACGCCTTTGCTTATAGTGGCTCTGGTGTTGCAAGCGCTTTGATTTCTTTACCATTGCGCTATATGCATACAACTGTAGAAATGGTACATAGAGAAGATGTTGAGAATGTGATTAAGCTGATTTATGAATCGCTTTTAAACATCAAAGAAGGCGAAACGTTTAGCTACTTTAAATAATAAGTTCCCGCGAAAGCGGGAATCTTTTTTACGATGGACGAATATATAGACATCCTAACCAAAGACCAAAAATTTACTGGACGTTCCTGTTTAAAGTCCGAAATACATCAAAAAGGTCATTATCACAATACAGCACATGTATGGTTATATACCAAAACAGGACACATCTTATTAGCACAACGTTCAGCAAAAAAAATAGTTTGTCCACTACTTTGGGATGTGTCTGTTGCTGGACATGTAGATGCTGGCGAAACTAATGAACAAGCGGCTGTTAGAGAAACTTTTGAAGAATTAGGCTTAACCCTATCAGAAAATAGCTTAGAAAAAATTGGTGTGTTTGAGTGTTTTCAATCATATCCTAATGGCATTATTGACAATGAATTTCACCATACTTATATGGCTGAATTAGAAGTTGATATTAATGAGCTGACAAAAAACGATGAAGAAGTAGAAGCCTTAAAATTAGTGTCGTTTGACACCTTTGAATCGCTTTTAAACCAAAGTAACACGAATCATCATTTTATAGCTTCCAATAGCAATTATTACAAAATTGTGGTTCATCATATAAAAAACAAACTTACTTAACGGATTCTATCAAACCTATGACTTTACTCTTTTATGCCATTGCACCAGTTTGTGTTATCATTCTTTTTATCTACATAAAAGATAAATACGAAAAAGAGCCTAAACGCTTACTTTTGTACAACTTTTTGTTAGGAGCCATTGTAAGCATTATCATTACAACGTTACTATATGCCGTTTTTGATTACATTTTACCACTTCCAAACCATTTTAGTGTGGTACAACAATTTATCAAAGCCTTTTTTGTAGTTGGTATTATTGAAGAATTTAGCAAATATATTATCGTCCGATTTTACGCACAACCCAATAAAGCCTTTAATGAGCCTTTTGATGGCATTGTTTACACCGTTATGGTAGGTATGGGTTTTGCAGCTACTGAAAATATCATGTATGTTTTTCAAGGTGGTGCCAATACAGCATTGATTAGAGCGTTTACAGCAATACCTGCGCATGCTACATTTGCTATTTTAATGGGTTATTTTATAGGAAAAGCAAAATTTTCAACCAATAAAAGACAGCTAAATCTTACAGGTTTATTACTTGCCATCGTATTCCATGGTGCTTATGATTTCTTTTTGTTTATAGACTTTGTTCCGGGTATTTGGATTGGTGCTTTTGTATCACTTTTTATCGGAATTTTGTTGTCACGTAAAGCCATTAAAATTCATCAAAATCGTTCTCATTTTAAAGCGTAAGCCTCAATTAAAGGTATTAAATACTTATATTTATAGTCAGAAAAAATTTTATTATATGAATCAAAAATTTAAAGTAAAAGTCAATAATTCATTTGATTTTGAAATTACTTCCGAAAAAGTTTCTCAGCTCGACGCCGTTAAAATTTCGGATACGAAATATCATATTTTACATGATTATCAGTCTTACAAAACTGAAATCACACAAGCAGATTTCAACAAAAAAACATACCAAGTAAAAATTGGCAACACCAATTATAACATAAACATTTTAAACAATTTAGATGTTTTAATAAAAGATATGGGTTTTGAACTTGGTACCGCAAAAAAAGTAAACGACATTAAAGCACCTATGCCAGGACTTATTATAGATATTAATGTAAAGGTTGGACAAAAAATTAAAGAAAATGACGCTCTTTTGATACTTGAAGCCATGAAAATGGAAAACAGTATTACTTCACCACGTGATGGCATTATAAAATCTATTTTGGTTACTAAAGGAGATGCGGTAGACAAAAATCAATTATTAATAGAATTTGACGCATAATGAAAAAGATTTTAGTTGCAAACAGAGGAGAAATTGCTATTCGTGTAATGCGAACCGCTAAAAAAATGGGCATTAAAACAGTCGCTGTCTATTCAACCGTTGACAGAAATTCGCCACATGTAACCTATGCAGATGAAGCTGTTTTAATTGGCGAAGCGCCATCAAATCAATCCTATTTACGAGGTAATAAAATTATTGAAATCGCTAAAAATTTGAACGTGGATGCCATCCATCCTGGGTATGGGTTTTTAAGTGAAAATGCAGATTTTGCTGAATCTTGTGAAAAAAACAATATCACTTTTATAGGTCCAAAATCAAAAGCCATCAAAATAATGGGAAGCAAATTAGCTGCCAAAGAAGCGGTAAAACATTACGATATCCCGATGGTTCCAGGAACTGACAAGGCCATAACTGATGTTACTGAAGCCAAAGCCATCGCCAAAACTATTGGGTTTCCTATTTTAATAAAAGCCTCTGCTGGTGGTGGCGGAAAAGGAATGCGTATTGTTGAAAAAGAAGCAGATTTTGAATCGCAAATGGATAGAGCCATCAGCGAAGCAACATCAGCTTTTGGTGATGGTTCTGTTTTTATTGAGAAATATGTGACTTCACCCAGACATATTGAAATACAAGTGATGGCAGATGCACATGGTAATATCATTCATTTATTTGAGCGCGAATGCAGTATTCAGCGTCGTCATCAAAAAGTAGTTGAAGAAGCACCTTCAAGCGTATTAACTCCAAAACTAAGAGCAAAAATGGGAGAAGCTGCTATAAAAGTAGCCAAAGCTTGCGATTATTTAGGTGCAGGAACAGTTGAGTTTTTATTAGATGATGCGCATAATTTCTATTTTTTAGAAATGAATACACGTTTGCAAGTAGAACACCCTGTTACTGAATTGATTTCTAATACCGATTTGGTAGAACTCCAAATTCGTGTGGCTCGTGGTGAAGTGCTTCCTATTAAACAAGACGACTTAAAAATACATGGTCATGCACTTGAATTACGTGTATATGCCGAAGATTCTTTAAACGATTTTCTTCCCAGTGTTGGACATTTAGAAGTTTATAAATTACCTATTGGCAAAGGAATCCGTGTGGATAATGGATTTGAAGAAGGCATGGATGTTCCTATTTATTATGATCCGATGTTAGCCAAATTAATAACTTATGGCAATACACGTGAAGAAGCCATTCAATTGATGCTAAAAGCTATCAATGCCTATGAAGTTGAAGGAATTGAAACTACACTTCCATTTGGAACCTTTGTATGTGAGCATGACGCTTTTCGGTCTGGAAATTTTGACACACATTTTGTTAAAAAACATTATTCTCCAGAAAAACTAAAAGCAAAACAAGAAACAGCAGCTAACATAGCAGCACTTATTGCTGTTAAAAAATATATTGAAGACCAGAAATTACTGCGTTTACCAAATTAAGTATCAAAATAAAATATATGGAATCCAAAATAAAAGACCTTAACAAAAAATTAGCGCAAGCCTATCTTGGTGGTGGAGAGAAACGTATTGAAAAACAACACAACAGTAAAAAATTAACAGCAAGAGAACGTGTTCTTTATCTTTTAGACGAAGGTTCTTTTGAAGAAATTGGTGCTTTAGTAACACACCGAACTAAAGATTTTGGGATGGAAAATCAGCAGTTTTATGGTGATGGTGTCGTAACAGGTTATGGCACCATTAATAGTCGCTTGGTTTATGTGTTTGCTCAAGATTTTACAGTGTTTGGAGGCTCCTTATCAGAAACACATGCCGAAAAAATTTGCAAAATTATGGATTTGGCAGTTAAAGTTGGTGCACCCATTATTGGACTTAACGATTCTGGAGGTGCAAGAATTCAAGAAGGTGTACGCTCTTTAGGTGGTTATGCTGATATTTTTTACCGAAATGTGCAAGCGTCTGGCGTTATTCCGCAAATTTCAGCTATTATGGGACCATGTGCTGGAGGTGCTGTGTATTCGCCTGCTATGACCGATTTTACTTTAATGGTTGAAAACACAAGCTATATGTTTGTAACTGGACCTAATGTAGTCAAAACGGTTACCAACGAAACTGTAACTTCTGAAGAGCTTGGAGGTGCAAGTACACATGCTTCAAAATCGGGAGTTGCCCACAAAACATCAACAAATGATGTAGAATGTTTGGAAGACATCAAAAAATTGCTCAGTTATTTACCACAAAACAACTCAGAAAAAACCAAGGCAATTCCTTTTGAATTAAGCAATGAAATTAGAGAGACCTTGTCAAGCATTATTCCTGACAATGCCAACAAGCCTTACGATATGCACAATGTTATTAAAGGAATTATTGATGAAGATTCCTTTTACGAAATCCATAAAGATCATGCCGAAAATATTATTGTCGGATTTGCACGTTTAGGAGGACGCAGTATTGGTATTGTTGCCAACCAACCAATGTTTCTTGCTGGTGTTTTGGATGTGAACAGCTCCAAAAAAGCAGCACGTTTTGTGCGTTTTTGCGACAGTTTTAATATTCCATTATTGGTGTTAGAAGATGTTCCAGGGTTTTTACCAGGAACTGACCAAGAATGGAATGCTATTATCGTTCATGGTGCAAAACTACTCTATGCTTTTAGTGAGGCAACCGTCCCAAGAGTTACAGTTATTACCCGAAAAGCCTATGGTGGTGCTTATGATGTGATGAACTCTAAACACATTGGTGCAGATATAAATTTTGCATGGCCAAGTGCTGAAATTGCTGTAATGGGTGCCAAAGGGGCAGCCGAAATCATCTTTAAAAAAGAAATTGCAACCGCAAAACATCCTGAAGATAAATGGAAAGAGAAAGAAGCCGAATACGCTGAGCTTTTTGCAAATCCATATAGTGCTACTGAACGCGGATTTATAGATGAAGTCATCTTACCAAAAGACACAAGGCGAAAGCTTATAAAAGCCTTTGCGATGTTAGAAGACAAACAGGTTGACCAACCAAAACGCAAGCATGGCAATATTCCATTATAATTTTTAGTATCTTTATAATGATCAACAATTTAACACTTTAAAAGACATGAAAAAATTATTCTTATCATTAGCATTATTAATGTTTTGTACAATTGGTTTTGCCCAAACACCAGAAGAAATGAAAGCTTGGCAAGAAAATATGACACCAAGCCAGCATCACAAATGGTTAGCATCTATGGATGGTAAATGGGATGCTACTGTAAAAATGTGGATGGATCCTTCACAACCACCAACTGAATCTAAATCAACCACAATCAACCAAATGATTATGGGTGGTTTATACCAACGTTCTACACATAATGGAGAAATGATGGGGATGCCATTTATGGGTGAAAGTATTACGGGTTATGACAACGCAAAAAAGAAATTTCTATCTACTTGGATAGATAATTTTGGTAGTAGTATCATGTTTATGGAAGGGCAATATGACGAAAAATCAAACTCTTTGACTTTAGAAGGCACTATGATGGATCCTGCTACTGGAAAAGATATGGTTGTCAAAGAGGTGCTTACCAAGCTATCGGAAGATGCTCATAAATTTGAAATGTTTATGCTAACTGATGGCAACGAAATAAAAACGATGGAAATTAACTACACCAGAAAAGAATAATAACAATTCCTATTAGAATTAAAACTCCTTAATGGATAATTAAGGAGTTTTATATTATAAAATACTGATTACATAATACTTAAAATTTATTCATTGTAAGCTATTTACCTGCTTACAACTTGTACCAATAAATCTCTAAACCATAAACAGTATTTAAAAACTTTAACAAAAGCATGAAATTATTAAATTGTAATATTACTTTTACAATACACTTATTTTAAACAAAAGCATATTTACACTAAAATTCCTCTTTAATGAAAAAAAAGTTAGGTCAATTAGCTGCTACCTCTATTTGTGGTAATGACATTAGCTCTTCATGCTTATATGTCTCTGCTTTAGCAATAGTTTATGCTGGTCAGTACGCATGGATTTCGCTTCTTATGGTGGCTTTTATTCTTTTTTTATTCAGAAAAATTTATGGTGAAGTGGTAGGTGCTTTACCTCTAAATGGTGGCGCTTATAATGCACTTCTTAACACTACAAAAAAATCAACAGCTTCATTTGCAGCAGCTTTAACCGTGTTGTCCTATATGGCAACTGCGGTAATTTCAGCAAGTGAATCTATCAAATATGCGCATAGTTTGTGGAATTCTATACCTGTTTTGTACACAACATTTGGGCTTTTGGCTTTATTTATGATTATTGTCATTTTAGGGATTGGCGAATCATCAAAAGTAGCAACAGCCATTTTTTTGTTTCATCTAAGTTCACTTACCTTGCTATGTTTGTTTTGTGGTGTCTATCTTTTTCAAAATGGGTTTGATAATCTAATTGCAAATTTTAAAAACCCTATTGAAGGTAGTATAACAACAGCGTTATTTTTTGGTTTTGCAGCCGCAATGCTTGGTATTAGTGGGTTTGAAAGTTCCGCTAATTATGTTGAAGAGCAACAAGATGGTGTGTTTCCAAAAACTTTACGAAATATGTGGATAGTAGTTACCGTTTTCAATCCACTCATTGCCTTTTTAGCTTTGGCTATCCTTCCACTAAGCAGTATTTACTCTAATGAAGACACTTTATTATCTTTTATGGGACATTCAGCAGGAGGCAATTGGTTATTTTATTTAATTTCTATTGATGCTATTTTGGTTTTAAGCGGAGCCGTTTTAACATCGTATGTGGGCGTTGGCGGACTTATAGAGCGTATGACTTTAGATAGAATTCTTCCAAAATTTTTAATTATCAGAAACAAAAAAGGCAGTTCATATCTCATTTTTATCACCTTTTTTATTTTATGCGTTACCATATTATTCATCACTCAAGGTAATCTCGAAGCCCTTGCTGGCGTTTACACCATTGCTTTTTTAAGTGTGATGATTTTGTTTGGTATTGGCAATTTGTTGCTGAAAATTAACAGAAATAAACTACCTCGACCAGAGCGTGTTGGATATGTAGCGCTTTTTATTGCTGTAATAGGTGTCCTCACTGCACTCATTGGTAATGTGATTTTAAAACCAGAATATTTAGGAATTTTTGTAGAATATCTCATTCCAACATTACTCATTATAGGGTTTATGCTATATAGAATTCCTGTTTTAAAGGCACTTTTGTTGTTTGTTAAATATCTAACACCTAAAGGCAAACCTGTATTTGAAAATATTGACAGACGCATCATTCGTATCATTCATCGCATCAATTCTCAAGAATTTGTTTTTTTTACTAAAAAAGATGATGTGGCAACCTTAAATAAGGTGTTACGCTATATAACCATTAATGAAAATACAAGACGCTTAAAAATTGTCGCTGTTTTAGAACCTGGTAAACATTTGCCTGGTAATCTCAAAGCAGATGTTGAAGTTTTAGACAGAGCGTATCCAGATATTGTCATTGAACTTATCGAAGAACATGGTGTGTTTGGTCCTGAAAAAATTAAAGAACTCTCTAAAAAATGGAATATTCCTATTAACTTTATGTTTATTGGTGCTCCAGGAGAAAAATTCCCATTTAAAATACAAGAATTAGGTGATGTTCGTTTAATTATTTAAACCCATAACCACTCGTATCACACATAATTATTGTCTTTATTGTAAGCATCAAATAGCCTTTAATGAAACGTTAATTCCGTTTCACTAACAGCAATTCAATTGCAAAAGCCTTTAGTTTTCGTTACTTTTGCAATTTAAAACCCATCCGACTTATGGAAACAAAGCCACAAACCAAAACAGACATATCATTTAACGAATTTAAGACCGAAATCTTAAACGATTATAAAACCGCAGTAACCAGTAGAGAATGTAGCTTATTAGGCAGACGAGAAGTGCTTACTGGTAAAGCTAAATTTGGTATTTTTGGTGATGGTAAAGAAGTCCCTCAACTGGCTTGGGCAAAAGCATTCCAAAATGGTGATTTCCGCTCAGGATATTATCGTGATCAAACTTTTATGATGGCTATTGGCGAGCTAAGTATTCAGCAATTTTTTGCAGGTTTGTATGGCCATCCAGATATTGAACACGACCCAATGTCTGGTGGACGACAAATGGGAGGCCATTTTGGAACTCACAGTATTGATGCTAAAGGCAATTGGAAAAATTTGACACAACAAAAAAATTCAAGTGCTGACATCTCTCCTACTGCTGGACAAATGCCTCGTCTTTTAGGGCTTGCACAAGCATCCAAAATTTACAGAAATGTCAAAGGAATTGACACTACTAATTTTTCAAATAAAGGAAATGAAGTTGCTTGGGGAACTATTGGTAACGCAAGTACCAGTGAAGGATTGTTTTTTGAAACCATCAACGCTGCTGGTGTATTACAAGTTCCTATGGTAATTAGTGTTTGGGATGATGAATATGGAATTTCAGTACATGCAAAGCATCAAACCACTAAAGAAAATATTTCAGAAATTTTAAAAGGATTTCAACGAGATAAAAAAAATAACGGTTACGAAATTTTAAAAGTCAACGGTTGGGATTATCCTGCGCTTATTGAAACCTATCAAAACGCATCAAAAATTGCCAGAGATGCACATATACCTGTATTAATTCATGTGGTAGAATTAACACAACCTCAAGGCCACTCAACCTCTGGTTCACATGAGCGTTATAAAACACCAGAGCGTTTAGCTTGGGAAACCGAATTTGATTGCAATCTAAAAATGCGTCATTGGATGCTAAGCAATAATATTGCTACTGAAGATGAATTAACCGCTTTAGAAAAAGACATAAAAAAACAAGTAAGAGACGGCAAAAAAGCAGCTTGGGAAGCATATTCAAAACCAATTATAGCCGAACAACAACAAGCTATCCAATTACTCAAAAATGTAGCAAACACAAGTGCTAATAAAGTATTTATTGACAAGCTCATCAATGACCTTTCTGAGATTAAAGAGCCCATTCGTAAAGATATTGCCTCTGCAACCAGAAAAGCATTACGCTATGTGGTTTCTGAAAATACAGCAGAAAAAATAGCACTTAATACTTGGTTAAATAATTATTTAAAAACCATTCAGCCTAAATACAGTTCGCATTTATATAGTGAATCTGACAGGTCTGCAATAAACGTCAAAGAAGTAAAACCAATTTACGATACAAATGCTGCAGAGGTTGATGGTAGAGTTGTGATACGAGATAATTTTGATGCCATTTTTAGCAAGTATCCTGAAGCTTTGATTTTTGGTGAAGATGCAGGAACCATTGGTGATGTAAACCAAGGGTTAGAAGGTTTGCAAGAAAAATATGGTGCACTTAGAATAGCTGATGTTGGCATTAGAGAAGCCACTATTTTAGGTCAAGGTATAGGAATGGCAATGCGTGGTTTGCGTCCTATTGCAGAAATTCAATATTTAGATTACATATTGTATGCACTTCAAATTATTAGTGATGATTTGGCAACCTTGCATTACAGAACCAACGGAAAGCAAAAAGCACCTTTAATAATCAGAACACGTGGTCATAGATTAGAAGGTATTTGGCATTCTGGTTCTCAAATGGGAGGCGTTCTTAATTTGGTTCGTGGCATTCATGTTTTGGTGCCAAGAAACATGACTAAAGCTGCTGGTTTTTATAACACCCTTTTAGAAAGTGATGAACCTGCACTTATTGTTGAGTGTTTAAATGGCTATCGATTAAAAGAAAAATTACCAACCAATTTAGGTGATTTTAAAACACCTCTTGGCGTTGTTGAAACCATCAAAGAAGGTACTGATATTACTTTGGTTTCTTACGGCTCCACATTGCGATTGGTTGAGCAAGCTGCTAAAGAGTTGTTAGAAGTTGGTATTGATGCTGAAATTATTGATGTACAGTCCTTATTACCATTTGATTTAAACCACGATATTGCAAAAAGTGTGTCAAAAACCAACCGACTATTAGTAATTGATGAAGATGTGCAAGGAGGTGCTTCTGCCTATATCTTAAATGAAATTTTGAATACTCAAAACGCATATCAATACTTAGATAGTCAACCAAAAACATTAACAGCACAAGCACACAGACCAGCTTATGGTACTGATGGCGACTATTTTTCAAAACCATCTGTTGAAGATATTTTTGAAGCCATATACAATATATTTAATGAAGTAAGCCCTAATGATTATCCAAAATTGAGATAAATTGATGTGTATCAACATTATTAGCCAAAGATTTTTATCTTTATCATAAAAAACATGCTTTTAAATAGTCGTGCACTAATAAAGTATATTTTATATTCTGTTATATTATTAGCAGCATTCAGTATGTTTTCTCAAAGAGAATCTGCCAATTGGTGCTTTGGTGATTTTGCAGGACTCAATTTTAATAGTGGTAACCCAGTCCCATTTCAAAGTAGTCAATTAATTACTAAAGAAGGTTGTGCTACTATTTCTGATGAAACTGGAAATTTGTTATTTTATACCGACGGAACAACCGTTTGGGACAGACAAAATCAAATAATGCCAAATGGAACAGGCTTGTTAGGGCATAGCTCTAGTACCATGTCTGCATTGATTATACCTAAACCTGGAAACACAAATGCTTTCTATATTTTTACCATTGACAAACCCAGTTATTTCTTAACTGAAGGCGAACCCATTGATGGCGTTAACTACTCTGAAGTTGATATGACTTTAAATAATGGTTTTGGAGACCTTGTTGCTTCTAATAAGAATAACCCTTTAATAACATATGATGTTAGTGACCCAATTCAAAGTGAATACAAATCTTCAGAAAAAATAACCGCTGTAACTCATAGTGATGGTAGCTCTATTTGGGTCATCACTCAGTTTATGAATAAGTTTTTTGCCTTTAGAGTTGATTACAATGGCGTTAATGAAACTCCTGTTGTTTCCACAGTTCCACAAAATGTTTATCCAAGAATTAATGAAATTGGTGCAAATATTTCGGCTATTGGTTATATGAAAGTTTCACCTAACGGAAAAAAAATAGCAATAGCTCACAGCGCAACAACCTTAGGAAGTCCAACCACAGGTACCAAAAAATCTGGTAAAGTTTTACTTTATGATTTTAATAATACCACAGGAATTGTTTCTAACCAAAAAAATATCATTTCAGACACCTATCCTTACGGTGTGGAGTTTTCACCAAATTCAAAATTACTTTACATTACAGTGAGCAATTTTACGACTGAAGATATTTTTTTAAGCAGTGACCTTTTTCAATATAATTTAGAAAGCTCAGACATTATTGGCTCAAGACAAAATTTAAAAAACTCTTCAAATGTTGCTGGTGCTTTACAATTAGCCATCGATGGTAAAATTTATAGAGCTGGTTATCAAATTTTCAACTCAGGTCTAAAACTTTCTGTCATCAATTCGCCAAACAGTATTGGTATGGCTGCAAATTACGCACACAACAGTGTCGATTTAGGAGGCAAACAAGCTGAACTTGGATTACCACCTTTTATACAATCTATTTTTAAATTCACATTTGATTATGAATTTACCTGCTTTGGAGACAATACGCACTTTTTTATTACCTCTGAAGACCCTTATGACAGTGTCGTTTGGAATTTTGGTGATGGACAAACTTCAACCTTAGAAGAGCCTTATCATACATATACTCAACCAGGTGTCTATACAGTGTCACTTTCTTTAACTTTAAACGGCATTACTAATGATCCACTAATTAAAGTTATTAATATCACTGAAGTTCCTGAAGTTCTTCAAACTACTTATGAATTGACCCAATGTGATTCTTTTGATGATGATCCTGATGATGGTGTTTCAACTTTCAATTTAGAATTAGCTAATAATCCATTAACTCTTAATTCAACAGATTCTTTCAAAGTCTATTACTACCACACGCTTACTGACGCACAAAACGATTTAGACAATACAAATGCTTTAAACCCTGTTTACACAAATCAAACACAAGGTGAAATTTTATACGCTAAAGTTTATAGAGCCAACACCAATTGTTTTAGTATGGCAACCATCAAGCTAACTACTACACAAGCCGTAGATTTAGATGTGTTTCAATTAGAAGCCTGCGATTCACAACATAATGGTCAAGCTACATTTAATTTAGATTTAGCAAGGAATGACATTATAAATTCATTAAACCTTCCTAACAATGTAACCATCTCATTTTACCAAACAGAAAATGACGCTGGCATTGGGATTAATGCGCTTTCTGATGACTTTACATCTGCATCTAAAACACTTTATATTAGAGCAGAAAGTGATAATATATGTTATGGCAATGGTCTTTTAGAACTTATAGTTCAACCATTCCCTACATTAGAAGACCAAACTGTTATTGTATGCCAATCTGATTTTCCTATATATATTGACTCTGGTTTAAGCACTTA
Source organism: Gelidibacter sp. (assembly GCA_041391965.1). Lineage (GTDB taxonomy): Bacteria > Bacteroidota > Bacteroidia > Flavobacteriales > Flavobacteriaceae > JAWKMZ01. The sequence goes on from JAWKMZ010000003.1 coordinate 481,253, forward strand.
TGAGGTTCCTAATTATACTTATTTATGGAATACCAACCAGACCACAAACAGTATTTTGGTAAATGCGCCTGGAGTTTATACGCTTACGGTTTCTGACCCAAATTTAAACTGCGAAGATACCCTTACAGTTACAGTAGTTCAAAATGATATTGCAAATATTGAAAACATCAGTATTGACGAGTATCATATTACCATTAATTTGACCATGCCAACTGATGGTTTTGAGTTTGCAATTGACAATATAAATGGAAATTACCAACAAAACAATGAGTTTTTTGGTGTTCAACCTGGTGATCATGTGGTTTATGTAAGAGATGTTTATGGCTGTAATACCATCTCACAACCATTTCATATTATAGGTTTTCCTAAATATTTTACACCTAATGGTGATGGCGAAAATGACACATGGAATATAAAAGGCTTAGATGCTAATTTATATCCAAACTTACACATCCAGATATTTAATCGTTACGGAAAACTCTTAAAAATATTTAACCCAAATCAATCTAATGGGTGGAATGGCACTTATAATGGTCATTTGCTTACTCCAGATGATTATTGGTACTATTTAGAACTTCCTGATGGCAAAAAATATAAAGGACATTTTAGTTTGAAAATTTAGTATTCAAACATATTCAACAAAACAATTTTGTTTTTGGTTATATTTATAATCTAATAACCAAAATATGTTAACAAAACAAGATAAAGAACAACTAAGAGGTACCATTTTTAGGCATCTTGATGGTATTGCAACCGCAACAACAACTTTTGCACTTCATAAAAAAGGTGTTTTAGACTATCTTTTAACACATAAAAAAGTTACTTTAAACGATTTAGTCAATCATTTTAAAGCTAATGAAGGTTATTTAAATGTGGCTTTACGCATTTTATGCTCTCAAGGCTGGCTCATTCAACACCTTGATAATAAAACAAATAGCGTTTCTTTTGAAATCAATAAAAATAGTAAAACGGCTTTTGACTTTGCTTATTTGTATGAAGATGCTGTAAACTTGTTAAAATATTCAGTAAAATTTCCTGACGAGCGTATTGGTCCTGACGCATTTAGTGCACTTGAAAAAATCTTTAAAAAATTTGAAAACAATTTTGGAATAGAAACCATTGAAACACATAGCATCGCCTACCAAATCACAAAACATATTGAAGGTGTTATCGTCGCTCCAATTATAGTTCTATTAGGTGTTAACGGCTTGTTTCACAAATATTTTATGGAAGCCTCTTTTAGAGCGCAAGAATATCATAAAGATCCTGAAAGTTTTAAAAAAATTCTCGACTTTTTAACCCATTTAGGATGGTTTATCAAAAAGAAAGACACCTATCAATTTACTGAAGATGGCTTGTTTTTTGCAAAACGCGCAAGTGCTTATGGTGTGACGGTTTCTTATCTTCCAACTTTTGTGCAATTAGACCAATTACTTTTTGGAAATCCATTGGTTTTAAAAACAGAATCTCCTGACGACACTGAAAAACACGTCCATAGAGAAATGAATGTTTGGGGAAGTGGTGGCGCACATTCAACCTATTTTAAAGTCATTGACGAAATTATCATCAAACTATTTAACAAACCTATTGATGAGCAGCCCAAAGGTATTTTGGATATGGGTTGTGGCAATGGTGCCTTTATTCAACATATTTTTGATGTCATTGAATATCAAACCATTAGAGGAAAAATGCTTGATGACTATCCTTTATTATTAGTTGGAGCCGATTTTAACCAAGCGGCTTTAAAAGTAACCAGAGCCAATTTGATTAAAGCCGATATTTGGGCAAAAGTCATTTGGGGAGATATTGGACGTCCAGATCTTTTAGCACAAGATTTAAAAGACGATTATAATATTGAACTAAAAGATTTATTAAACGTTCGTACCTTTTTAGACCACAATCGTATTTGGAAAACTCCAAAAACACAAACCAATCATATCAGTAAGTCTTCAGGTGCTTACGCGTTTCAAGGGCAACGCATAAGTAATAATTTGGTAGAAGATTCACTATTAGAACATCTTCAAAAATGGAAACCTTACGTAGAACGTTTTGGTTTATTAATTATCGAATTACACACTATCAATCCAAAATTAACTGCTGCTAACTTAGGCAAAACTGCGGCAACCGCTTATGATGCTACTCATGGTTATTCTGACCAATATATTTTGGAAGTTGATGTTTTTAATACCATTGCAATCAAAGCTGGTTTGCATCCAGACCCAAATTATTTTACAACTTTTCCAAATGATGCCTTGGCAACTGTAAGTATCAATTTATTAAAAGGATAACATGAAAGCCGTTTCAGTAGCAATATTAAAAAAAGAATTACAACAGCGTTCACCTGAAGAACTTATGGACTTGTGCTTACGATTGTCAAAATTCAAGAAAGAAAATAAAGAGCTTCTTACTTATTTACTTTTTGAAGCACATGACGAAAGCGGCTATATTGAAGCAGTTAAACACGAACTTGATGTGCAATTTGACACCATCAATACCAACAGTTATCATTACATCAAAAAAAGCATTCGAAAAATTTTAAGGCTTGTCAAAAAATACGCACGTTATTCGTTAAAAAAGGAAACTGAAGTAGAGCTACTCCTCTATTTTTGCAATAAGTTGAATGATTTTGAGCCATCAATTTATAACAATGTGAGCCTAACCAATATTTATAATCGACAAATTATTAGTATCAAAAAAATTATAACCGCTTTGCATGAAGATTTGCAATATGATTATAATTTAGAGTTGGAAGCTCTCAATTCATTATAATTTGTTTTAATCGATTCAAAATACTTCAACTATAAAACCTATTTTTGTTAAGTTCATAAAAACCTTTCATAGATGAAATTATCGGTTATTACTTGCTTAATCTTTACGCTACTTTTTACCTCTTATCAAACCAAACAGAACCAAACCTATAAAGAAGGAGTTGTGATTGATGTTTCAAAATTATATGCTCAAAATTTCTTAGCGTTTCAAGATAAAGTCAATCAATTAGTTGATTTTACTGCAAAAAACAAATCAGATATTTTAATTTCTGAACTCCAAAAACGTGTTTCGGAAACGCGTTTAGCTTACAAAAAAGTTGAATTTTTATTTGATTATAACCAAACACCTTATAACCGAACTTTTATAAATGGTGCACCTTTCACAAAATATGAAGAAGATTTTACAGGTGGACAAGTTTTAAACCCAAATGGATTACAAACTTTGGATTTACTTGTAAATGATGATAATGTTGCAACAAAATTACATCAAATTCAGTCAGTTGCCACCGATTTAAAAAGTAGAGTCGATTTGATGGCTTCTATTCACATTCCGTTAAACACTAATAAAACATCCATTATTGAAGCCTTACGCTCTGGAATAATAAGCGTTTTTACATTAAGTCTTACAGGATTTGACACTCCTGGTTCGTCTAATGCCATTAATGAATCGCATGTGAGTTTGGAAACCATGTTAAAAAACTTTGAATACTTTAAATACGAACTAAAACCTGAAGCCAAATCAAAATTTAAAGCCATCAAACACTTGTATTTAAAAGGAATTGGCTTGTTAGAATCCAATCCAGATTTTGATTCGTTTGATAGAATGGTATTTCTAAAACAAATCATTAACCCAATTTATGAGTCGCTTTTAGATTTTCAAACACTTAATGGTATTGATACAAAACCATTTAAAATGCATGCTCAAAATTATGCTTCGAGAAACCTTTTTGCAAAAGATTTTTTAGACACCAATTATTATGGGTATTTCACTTACTTACCTCTTAATAGCCAAGCATCTATAACATTAGGCAAAAAATTGTTTGAAGACTCATCGCTTTCAAAAGATGGAAGTATGTCTTGTGTTACCTGTCATAATCCGAAAAAAGGGTTTACAGATGGTTCTGAAAAAAGTCCAACCAATCAACCGCATGTGTTTGGTATCAGAAATACACCAACGGTTATAAATGCTGGCTATTCCACACGTTTTTTTTGGGATATGCGCGAATATAATTTAGAAAAACAAGTGGCTCATGTGGTTGACAATTCACAAGAATTTAACACCTCTTTTGAAGTGATGGCAGATAAATTACGATTAAATAAAGAATATGTACAGTTGTTTGAAAACGCTTACAAAGGCATTGATAAAGTAACCATCAACAGACGCTCTATTAGCAATGCCATTGCAGCTTATGTAAATTCATTGCAATCTTTTAATAGTTCGTTTGATCAATATGTCAGAAATGAAACTAACAATTACTCTGAAAGAGCAAAACGAGGTTTTAATTTGTTTGCTGGAAAAGCAGGTTGTGCCAGCTGTCATTTTATGCCAGTTTTTAACGGAACTGTTCCTCCATTTTACACTGATTCTGAATCGGAAGTTTTAGGAATTACCAAAGGATTAGACTCCATAAATCCACAAAAAGACACAGATTTGGGTCGTGCTGTCAACGGACTTAAGGTTGACAATCAGCCTTTTTTAGAAAACTCATTTAAAACTGTAACCCTTAGAAATATTGACCTCACAGCGCCTTATATGCACAATGGCTCTTTTAAAACCTTAGAAGAAGTCATGGATTTTTACAACCTTGGTGGTGGTGCAGGAATGGGTTTAGATATTAAAAATCAAACTCTTCCAAAAGATCATCTCGATTTGTCAAAACAAGAAAAAGAAGATATTATTATCTTTCTAAAAACTTTAACTGACACTACTCATTTGGTTAATTACAGCGTCTCAAAAATGGCACATTAATTCAATATTTTTACCATCAACTCTTTTAGCAAGTCTCCTTGAGGAATTGCATTAGCACCTACGCCTTTACTTTTAACATCAAAATCTCTTAGTGTTCCCACTACACTACTCACCTTTTTCATAGGAAAATTACGAGCAGCTGTAATATATTCATTCACAAAATAAGGATTGATTTTTAAGGCAGATGCAACGTTACGTGGCGATTTATCAGTAAGTCCATGAAAATGGAGCAACTGCGAAAAGAAATTAAACAACAACGAAACCGTTACAACCATTGGATTGTCTTTTGGGTTATCAGCAAAATAATTGACTATTTGATGTGCCTTAAACACATTGCGTTCACCAATAGCTTTGCGCAACTCAAAATTGTTGTAGTCTTTACTAATACCAATATTATTTTCAATATCTTGTGGACTTATTTGACTGCCTTTTGGCAAAACAATCTGCAATTTTTCGAGCTCATTATTGATTTTACTTAAATCGGTTCCTAAAAACTCTACCAACATTTGAGCTGCTTTTGGAGCAATGGTATAGTTTTTTGGCGCTAACACACGACGTATCCAGTCTGCTACCTGATTTTCGTAAAGTTTTTTACTTTCATAAACAACGCCAACTTTTTTAAGTTCTTTATAAAGACTTTTGCGCTTATCAATGGTTTTATATTTGTAATTCATCACCAAAATAGTCGAAAGTTGCGGCTGCTTGACATAATCTACCAACTTTTCAATACTACGTGATAACTCTTGAGCTTCTTTTACAATAATTACCTGATACTTAGCCATCATCGGAAAACGTTTTGCATTTCCAACAATATCATCAATAGTTACATCACGACCATACAACACCATTTGGTTAAACCCTCGCTCCTCATCAGAAAGCACATTGGTTTCAATAAATTCTGAAATTTTATCAATATAATATGGTTCTTCACCCATTAAAAAATAAACAGGCTTCAAGTTTCCACTTTTTATATCAATTGCTAATTGTTTGACTTCGTCCAAAACTGTAAAATATCAATTTAAAATACCAAATTCCAGCATCTATACTTTTGGTATTTGATTATTGAACCTTAACTTTGAAAACATCAAATTTTATATAGTGCAAGCACTCAATTTTCCAAAGTTTTCGTTTCGATTCAAAAATAGCGAAAATAAAGTATCTATTTTTGACGTCATTCGTAAAAAGTTTATTGTTTTACAACCCGAAGAATGGGTACGTCAGCACTGTATTCATTATTTGATAGAAGCAAAAGGCTTTCCAAAAGCGCTTATGAATGTTGAAAAAGAATTGACCATCAACAACTTACGTAAACGTTATGACATTGTGGTTTTTAATACCGATGGCAACATTCATTTGGTTGTAGAGTGTAAAGCACCACAAATAGCTATTAATCA
>JAWKMZ010000004.1:0-364091 GCA_041391965.1 Gelidibacter sp.
ATAACTATCTTTTATATGTTGCCCGACAACAGAAAACAGTTAATTGAAATTACCAACTTCCACCAGCGCCACCACCAGAAAATCCGCCACCACCAAAGCCACCACCAAAGCCACCACCACCAAAACCACCACCAGAGCTGCCGCCAAAACCGCCACTACCATAGCTTCCGCGCCCTAAATTACTCAAAATAATGGCATCCCAAATACTTGGACCATTTTTATGATTTCCACCTTTGCCATCGTTGTCATCGTGTCGGTTTTTAGATACGGAAATTAAAATAATGATAAAAATAATAAATAGTAAAAAGAAGAGCCCAAAAGGTGAATCGCTTGTCTTGTTTGCTTTTCTGGTACCATGGTATTCGCCCATTAATATCTGGAAAATAGCATCGGTGCCCTTATCTAAACCACTGTAAAAATCACCTTTTTTAAATTCAGGAATAATCACATTTCTAATAAGTTCTCCAGTAGTGCCTGCTGTCAATTTGGCTTCAACACCATAACCTGGTGAAATCCATATTTTTTTATCGTCTTTGGCTAATAAAATAAAAACACCATTATCTTCTTTGGCTTGGCCAATTCCCCATTGTTGCGCCCATTTTGGAGCTAACAATCCAATATTTTCACCTTTTGTCGTGCTTATAATGGCAACCACAATTTGAGTTGATGTGGTGTCAGAATATTTGATGAGTTTTTGCTCTAAACTATTTTTTTGTGAAGCTGATAGCAAATTAATATAGTCATAAACACTCGTTTGGTCTTCTGCTTTACTTGGTTTGTTTGGAATATCAAATTGTGCAAATAAGGTTTGTGTGTTAAAAACAATAAATAGTAAAAGCACACTAATTTGTGAAAAGGGCTTCATAAATTCAAAAAGCTTTTGTTTACTATTTACTAAATATTGCATACTGTTGGCTTAATTTTGTCCTTTTGAGATGTCGTCAGGAAGTTCATTCACATCACCTTTCTCCCAAGGAAAATACGTTTCTAAAACCTTTCCTGCTTTCAGAATACCTTCAACAAGACCTTGTTTATAATTTCCCGATTTAAAATGGTTTTGCATCAGATTTTTGGTGCTGTCCCAAAAATTATTTGGTACTACATCATTGATGCCTTTATCACCATAAATAACAAAGGCTTTGTCTTTAACTGCGACATAAATTAAGACACCATTTTGCAGTTTGGTATTGTTCATTTTCAAATAATGGAAGACTTCCAAAGTACGTTTAAAAGCATCGGTTTTTGAAGACCCTTCAATGTGGACGCGAATTTCTCCTGAAGTATTTCGTTCAGCAATTCTGATGGCTTCTACAATGTGTTGTTCTTCTTCTTTGGTGAGAAAATCTTCTACTTTAGACATGGATTTTAGTTGTCTTTCTTAAAATCAAAGTTAACATCTACAGGTTTTTCTGCTCCTGGTTCTGAGTCAAAATAAGGTTTTTCACTAAATTTTAGCATGCCAGCCAACAATACATTTGGAAAGGTGTTGACATGGATATTATAAGGCTTGATAGCCTCATTGTAGCGTGTTCTTGCTGTTTGAATAGTGTTTTCTGTACTTGTTAATTCGTCCTGAAGTTTCAAAAAGTTTTGATTGGATTTTAAATCTGGATAGCGTTCTACAGTGACAAGTAAACGTGATAAAGCGCTACTCAATCCGCCTTGAGCCTGATTGAATTGTTGTAATTGTTCAGGTGTAATGTTTGATGGGTCTACAGTGGTTTGTGTTGCTTTAGAACGTGCTTCTATCACATCTTTTAATGTGTTTCTTTCAAAATCGGCAGCACCTTGAACCGTTTTTACTAAATTTCCGATAAGGTCATTTCTACGTTGATAAGAAGTTTGGACATTTCCCCAAGCTTCTTTTACGTTTTCGTTCAAATTGACCGCTTTATTATTGAAGTTTTTTCCCCAAGAGAATAACGCAACAGCAATAACTGCTATTACAATTACTGGAACAAGCCATTTTTTCATGATAGTTAGTTTTTAAGTGTTTTGTTGTATTAGTTGAAAGAATTGTAAAAATGTTACAATTGCTCTTTTATTTTTAAAAGCTGTGCTTTAATAGTTTCTAATTTACTAATAATTTCAAAATTATGAAGTGTTTTTTGCTTTTCTTCTTTAAGATGTGTTTTTGCACCTTCTAAAGTAAAACCGCGTTCTTTTACTAAATGGTAGATAAATTTTAAATTGCTAATGTCTTCTGGTGTGAATTTTCGATTGCCTTTAGCATTTTTTTTAGGTTTTAAAACATCAAATTCTTTTTCCCAAAACCGAATCAATGAGGTGTTGACATTAAAAGCTTTGGCTACTTCACCAATGCCATAATAGCGTTTTTCTGGAAGCTCGATGTGCATTTTTTAGTCTAAAGATTGGTTTTCTTGTGATGCTTTTTCTATCATTAAATTATATTCTTCAGCAGATAAATTGCCATAATAAAAGTTCATTGGATTAATACGTTCATCATCTTTAAAGACCTCGTAATGTACATGTGGTCCTTCTGAACGTCCCGTACTACCCACAAAACCAATCAAATCGCCTCGTTTTACTTTTTGGTTGACGCGTACATTGTATTTATACAAATGCGCATATAAAGACACATATCCATAACCATGGTCTATTCTTATATGGTTACCATAACCTGTAGAGTGGTTGTCGGCTCTAATAACAACACCATCTCCTGAGGCATATACAGGAGTGCCTCTTGGTGCTGTAAAATCCATACCATAATGAAATTTGCGTACCTTGGTAAAAGGGTCAGTTCTATAACCATAACCAGAAGCTATTCGCGTTAAATCTTCATTGTTGACAGGTTGAATTGCAGGAATACATGCTAAGAATTTTTCTTTATCAGTAGCCAATTTTGCAATGACATCTAATGATTTGGATTGTACTACAAGTTCTTTTTGTAATATATCCATACGCTTACTGGTTTCAATAAGCAATTTAGAATTGTCAAACCCTTCTAAATTTTTATAACGGTTAATACCACCAAAACCAGCTTTACGTTGTTCTTCTGGGATAGGATTGGCTCCAAAATAAAGACGATAAATGTTATTGTCTCTGTCTTCTACATTGCTAAGTACAGCTTGTGCCTGGTCCATCTTTTTGTTGAGCAATTGGTACTGTAACTGCATGTGTTGCAGTTCTCTTGCCATCATTCGTTCTTTAGGAGACTCTACAAACTGGCTTGCTAAAAACACAAATAAAAATCCAAAAAGGGCAGATGCTAATATAAAAACAGACGCATACTTAAGAGTTGTTCTTTTTTTACGCTCTATTTTTTTATAAGAAAGCGTTTCAGAATCGTAATAATATTTTACCTTACTCATTATCTAATTTATACTATTTTTGCACAGATAAAAGACCTAATAAATCTTTTTATTTACTTGCTAAACGACCAAAGATAAAAATTGTTTCGCAATTAATAATACTTTAACAGAAAAGAGAATTAAAATATAAAAATGAAATCTCAAGATATACGCTCAAAATTTCTAAATTTTTTTGAAAACAAAAAGCATACAATTGTACCATCAGCACCAATGGTGCTAAAAGATGACCCAACTTTAATGTTTGTCAATTCTGGAATGGCACCTTTTAAAGAGTATTTTTTAGGCAATGCACAACCTAAAAGTAGCAGAATAGCTGATACTCAAAAATGTTTGCGTGTTTCAGGTAAGCATAACGACTTGGAAGAAGTTGGTTATGACACCTACCATCATACCTTGTTTGAAATGTTGGGTAACTGGAGTTTTGGCGATTATTTTAAAAAAGAGGCTATTGCTTGGGCATGGGAATTATTGACTGAAGTTTATGGTATTGATAAAGATATTCTTTATGTAACTGTCTTTGAAGGAAGTGAAGAGGATAAATTGCCAATGGATCAAGAAGCCTACAATTTATGGAAAAACTTTATTTCTGAGGACAGAATTCTCATGGGAAATAAAAAGGATAATTTCTGGGAAATGGGAGACCAAGGTCCTTGTGGTCCTTGTAGTGAAATTCATGTCGATATTCGTTCTGCCGCAGAAAAAGCTAAAATTGATGGTAAAACATTGGTAAATGCTGATCATCCTCAAGTGGTTGAAATTTGGAATTTGGTTTTTATGCAATACAACCGAAAAGCCAACGGCTCCCTCGAAAATTTACCAGACAAACACATTGATACAGGAATGGGTTTTGAACGTTTATGCATGGTGTTACAAGGCGTTCAGTCTAATTATGATACTGATGTGTTTACACCAATTATCAGAGAAATTGAAACGATTGCAAATAAAACCTATGGAAATGACACTAAAGTAGATGTCGCCATTCGTGTTATTTCTGACCATGTTAGAGCCGTTGCGTTTTCTATTGCAGATGGTCAATTGCCAAGTAATACAGGTGCTGGTTATGTAATTCGTCGTATTTTGCGTCGAGCTATTCGCTACAGTTTCACGTTTTTAGACCAAAAAGAACCTTTTATATATAGATTGGTAGAGGTGTTAAGCAAAAAAATGGGTGACGCATTTCCAGAATTAAAATCTCAAAAACAACTTATCGAAAATGTGATTAAAGAAGAAGAACAATCGTTTTTAAGAACTTTAGAGCAAGGTTTGATTTTACTAAATCGTATTGTAGAAGAATCAAAATCGGATACAATTTCAGGAGCAAAAGCTTTTGAGTTATATGATACCTTTGGGTTTCCAATCGATTTAACGGCTTTGATTCTTCGAGAAAAAGGTTTGACATTGGATGAAGCAGGTTTTCATTCGGAAATGAAAAAACAAAAAGACCGTTCGCGTGCAGCCAGTGAAATGAATACAGATGATTGGACCATTTTAATTGAGGATGCCGTTCAAGAATTTGTAGGGTATGATACCTTAGAAACACATGTTAAAATAACACGATACCGAAAAGTAGTCTCAAAAAAGGATGGCGAAATGTATCAATTAGTGTTCAATTTGACACCATTTTATGCAGAAGGTGGTGGACAAGTTGGTGATAAAGGCTATTTGGAAGATGTTCATGGCAATGTCATTTACATTTTAGACACCAAAAAAGAAAATAATGTTGTTATTCATTTTGCTAAAAATTTACCAGCGCACATTAATGAAACTTTTAAAGCGGTTGTTGATGCCAGACAGCGTTACAGAACCGAGTGTAACCATACAGCAACGCATTTATTGCACCAAGCATTGCGCGATATTTTAGGAACTCATGTGGAGCAAAAAGGAAGTGCTGTACATTCTAAATATTTGCGTTTTGATTTTTCGCATTTTTCTAAATTAACGGTTGATGAATTGCGTGATGTCGAGAATTTTGTCAATGCACGTATAGAAGGCAAGTTGCCATTGGTTGAAAAGCGCAATATCCCTAAAGAAGAAGCCATTGCTGAAGGTGCTATGAGCTTATTTGGCGAAAAATATGGGGATACAGTCAGAGCCATTCGTTTTGGACAATCTATAGAATTATGCGGAGGCACTCATGTAAAAAACACAGGTGATATTTGGTATTTTAAAATAGTTTCAGAAGGTGCTGTTGCAGCAGGAATACGTCGTATTGAAGCCATTACAAATGATGCAGTAAAAGATTACTTTCAAGAAACCAACACGTCTTTTTTTGAAATGAAAACATTGCTAAACAATGCACAAGAACCTGTAAAAGCTTTAAAAGCTTTACAAGATGAAAATGACCATCTTAAAAAACAAATTGAACATTTATTAAAAGATAAAGCTAAAAAAATTAAAGACGATTTAAAAAATGAATTGACCGAAATTAGTGGAATTCAATTTTTAGCTAAAAAACTTGATTTGGATGCCTCAGGCATTAAAGATGTGGCTTTTGAATTGGGAAATCAGTTTGATAATTTGTTTTTGCTTTTTGGAACATCACAAAACGGAAAAGCAATGTTAACTTGTTATATTTCAAAAGAATTAGTAGCACAAAAAGGATTAAATGCAGGCAAAGTTGTAAGAGAATTAGGTCCATTAATTCATGGTGGTGGTGGTGGACAACCCTTTTTTGCAACTGCAGGCGGCCCAAATCCTGATGGGTTAGATAAAGCATTAAGTGAAGCTAAACGGTATTTAAAGTAAATAAGTATGAGGTTATTTCTGTTTTTAATAATTGTAAATTTTGGTCTAAACGCAAACGCTCAAAGAATTGATGTACCATTTAAAAAGATAACAAGTGAAGGAACATTTTTTCAATGTGTTAAAGAAGATGGATCTAAAGGTGATTGGGTTAGAATTGATGCGATCATGCATCCTTCAAAAAATCAAATTAAGAAAGTTCAAGCTAAGTTGAAATATTTAGGATATAACATTGAAGAAACAGGAATTAATGATGATCAGACAGGTAGACAAATTACTTTGTTTAATAAGAATAACGGAGTAACGTGTTATTTTGGTTTGCGAAGAATTACTATCAAGTTATTAAATAAAAAATATAAAGAGAAAAAAAAGGCAGCTACTAATTAACTTTGAAACTCCAAACCCAAATACCACTAAAAAAACAAGAAAATAATCAAATTGATTATCAGTCTAAAACGTTGTTATTGGGTTCATGTTTTGTAGAGAATATTGGTAATAAGTTAGCATATTTTAAATTTCACATCCAGCAAAATCCATTCGGAATTTTATTTCATCCAAAAGCTATAGAAACATTGGTTTCAAATGCTATCCATCAAAAAGCATATACTGAAACAGACATTTTTTATTACAATGAACAATGGCATTGTTTTGATGTACATTCTAAGTTAAGTAACGCATCAAAAGAGATGCTTTTGTTAGAATTAAATACTGCAATCAAATCAACACATCAATACATGCAAGAAGCTACTCACATTATTATGACCTTAGGAACCGCTTGGGTTTATAGTAATATAAAACAGGATGCGATTGTTGCTAATTGTCATAAAATACCACAAAAAGCATTTGCTAAAAAATTATTTTCGGTAGATGACATATCTAAATCACTTGATAATTGTTTGCAATTAATAAAAACAATCAACCCAAAAGCAACCATTATTTTTACAGTGTCACCAATTAGACATATTAAAGATGGTTTTATTGAAAATACTCAGAGCAAAGCGCATTTAATTACAGCAATACATCAAATCACTAACCATCAATTTTTTTATTTTCCTTCTTATGAAATAATGTTAGATGAGCTACGTGACTATCGTTTTTATGCTGAAGATATGTTACATCCTAACCAAACAGCTATCCATTATATTTGGAAAAAATTTCAACAGGTCTGGATGTCTCCAAAAGTTGATAAAATGATGCAAGATATTGATACCATTCAAAAAGGGTTTCAGCATCAACCTTTCAATCCAAATTCTGAAGCACACCAAAAATTTCTTCACCATTTAGAAGTTAAAAAATCAGAACTTCAATCAAAATTTCCACATATAACCTTTTAATTTTCAAAATATACGGCATTTGTCGTATTGTTTACCCTTGCTTTAAATTGCAATTTTGAATTGTTATTAACCCTAAAATTATTCAAAAATGAAAAATTTAAAACAAATTCTGTTATTAGTTATGGTAGTTTCATTAACCAACCTTACATCTTGTTCTAAAGATGATGATGGTGGAAGTGGTGGAGATGCTGCCAGTGGAACGATTAAAGCAAAAGTAAACGGTTCACAGTTTACCTCGTTAGAAATAACTTCGTTTGCCAATTTAGCATCAGGAGGAGGGCAAACTACTTTGGTAATGCAAGGTAATACCTCGTCTCAAGCTATTAATATGATTATTAATGGTTATGATGGTATAGGAACTTATGAGTTGTCAGACAGTAATGTTTTTATTTCGGCATCTTACATTGAGCCTAATGTAAACGATCCATTAAACTCGCAAACTTGGAATGCACCATTTCAAGACTCTGGCGTGGTTGGCGAAATAAAAATTGCAGAACAATCTGACACGACTATTAAAGGAACATTTCATTTTACTTGCAAAAATGTAAATGATGGTAGTACAAAAAACATCACTGATGGGTCATTTAATTTAGAAATAATGAATAACTAATTGGTTATGAAAATGCTATTAACTCAATTAAAATGTGTAATGATGGTTGTACTACTTACAAGTACAACCTCATTATTTGCCCAAAAGGCAGAAACGCCTAATCAGAACTATAACTTAGGAGCCAAAATTAACGAAATGACACTAACCGTTGGTGGCATTTTGGTAGTGGCAACTAATGATGGATTGGTAGGAATTAAACCTACAGAAAGCCAACCAGTTTTTGTGTTTAACAATTTTGGAAAACTAAAACCTGAAGAAACAGATTTTATACCAAATTCACCATACATTGTGGTGTCGCAAGGTGCAGATTCTAAATTTGCAGGCTTAACTAAAACAAAAAGAGCTGTTATAAATTATGTGTCTGGAAAAGTTATTTTTAATTCAGAAACTGATAATTGGAACCAAATCTATACGTGTAACGTTGTCTTACCACAAAATAAATTGATTGTTAGTGGTATTCAAAAAGAAGGAAATAAATTTGAGAAAATGACACCTAAAGTAGCCGTTTACGATTTAGGTTCACAAAAATTAGACTATAGTTTCTTTTTAGATAAACCAGGTAGAGTTGGTATTGCAAAAGATTTTAGCGTTACAGGAACACCATTAATGCTGAAAGATTTTTTAATTATTCCTACAGCCCAAGGATTGATTGCAAAATCCAATACTGGTGACGATTTGTGGACCACCAAAATAAAAGGCGTCAATTGGATGGTTGCTGATGCTACTGAAAAGGAAATTTATGGTTTTGAAACCACATCTAATGGAAAAAACACACGTATTCATAAGGTAGGAAGCAATGGAGCAGAGTTATGGAAAGACGACCGAAAAGTGCAAGGAATTGTTTCTAATTTTCAAATTTTGCCACAAGGCTTGGCAGTTGTAAGTAATAAAAGTTCAGGTGGTAGCAACAGTGTTTTTGCTGCAAGTGATGAGTCTGAAATTGCTTTTTTAAGTGCTTCAACTGGAGAAGATTTATGGGACAAAGCTCCTAAAACAAAAGGCTACGTGCAACATTTTTATGTGCAAGATGATGGGATTTTGTTTGGAATTCAATCAGGTGGTATCAATAAAATTTCATTTGATGGGAAAACGCTTTTCAAAAAACCTTTAAAAACAGGCGAAAACATTATGGTTATGGCAGAGTCGCCTCAAGGATTAATATACATTACCAGTGAAGATGCTAATATTGTCAACTTAAAAACAGGTGAGAAAGTGTGGGATAAACCCTTAAAATACAAACGGGCATCTTCAGTGGCTTCTACATTTGATAAAGCAAATAACCGTTATTTAATAGCTGCAGATGGTAAAATAATGGCTATTGATGCTGATTCAGGAAATGTAAGTGATTTTGCAACCTGTAATTTTGATGAAAAAGAAGATCCAAACCATATGGAAATGAGAGACAATGGTGTGTTTTTGTCATCAAGTCAAAATATGTCATTAGTAAACTTTGATGGTAACGAAAACTATCATGCGTATTATAAATCGCCTGGAAGAAGCACTTTTGGTAAAATTGTAGGAGGTGCTTTGGCAGTGGCATCAACAGCCATGGCAGTTAGTATGAGCGCCAGAGCAGGAGCCAACAGAACTAATTTTGGAAGCATGAACGACTTAAGCAGTTATAATGATTATGGTAAAGAAGCTAAAAGAGCAGCCGATATGTTTTCGGGCATTTCAAGTGCTTCTTTTGAATACTTAGCGACGCGTTTTAAAGCAACTGCAGCTACTGAAAATGCACAATTTATCTTGACAAAACTCGATGAAGGTGTTGGCTTGGTAAAAGTAAATAAAGATTCAGGCAATGTAGATAAGCAAATTGTTTTAAAAGATAAAAAACCAGAGTATGAAGTAGATGAGTTAGGCGGTTTTTTGTTTTACAAAGCCAATGATGAAACCATTTATGCTTACGATCTTAAAGGATAAAGATATTATGAATTAAGCATAATTTTTGTAAGATTACGCTTAATCTTTTTTAATTGCTTCTTATCGAAAAAAAGAAAACTCCCTAATAATTAGTTTTATATTCGTAATGCTATTAATCAATTTTTTTAAAAAAGCGTCAGTAATTATATCTGTAAACATCAGATATGGTCTGACGCTTTTTTTATGTCCTTATATGAAAAAAGCCACTATCCTTTCTGTTTGCCTTCTTTTTAGCGTTTTTAATATGCTATCTCAAAATTTAGATAGTTTAATGATAGTTGCGCAACATACTAAAAATGATTCTGTTAAAATAAGATTGTACAATAAAATTGGTTCTGCCTATATTTTTAATGATACCAAAAAAGCCTTGCAAGTTATTACAGAAGGGGAACAGTTGGCTAAAGAAAAAAACTTTTTATTTGGTTTAACAGAACTTACCAATACCCATGGTATTTATATGGATGTGACAGGAAAGTCAGATTCTGCCAACTATTATTTTAGCAAAGCACTCCAAATGAGCAAAACCTATCACTTCAAAACCATTGAAAATATGTGTTTGAACAACTTAGGAATGTTTCATTGGAATAAAAGCAATTTTAATGAAGCACTCAATTATTTCTTTCAATCACTTAAAATGGTCGAAGCACTTGGTAATGAAAAAGGTACTGCAACACCATTAAATAATATAGGTCTCATTTATCAAGAGATGAATTTAAATGCTAAAGCGCTTGAATATCATCAAAAATCACTTAAAATTAGAGAAAAATTCAATCTAAAAAACGAACAAATTGCGTCTTTAAATAATATTGGAATTTGTTACAAATCATTGGGTAAATTGAAAGCTGCTATTTCAACTTACCAAAAAGGCATTGAGTTGGCAAAACAAACCAATAATTTAATTGATTATTATCGTTTGTTAGACAACCTTGCTAATGCTTATCAAGAAGTAGGAAACTATGATAAAGCTATTGAAACTTACCAACTGGCATTAGAACGACCTAAAGATTACGATGCTGATAAAAAAGGTTACATTTCAATCTATACCAATTTAACAGCTATATATAACAGCCTTAATAATCCAAGCCAAGGGTTGTTTTATGCCAATAAAGCTTTTGGTCTTATTCAAAAATATCCGCATTTAAAAGACAATACCAATGAGCTGTATCTAAAAGCTGCTGAAAGCCAATATATGCTTAATAATTTTGAAGCAGCCAGAATACTTACTGAAAAATATGTCATACTTAAAGATTCTGTGTTTTCTGAACAAAATGCCAAAGCAGTTGCCGATTTAGAAGTTAAATACGATACCGAAAAAAAGGAAAAACAAATTTTGATACAGCGTGCTGAATTGGCTGAACACAAACTGACCATTCAAAAACAAAGCTACAAACTATATGCAGCTCTGGCTTTTGCACTTATTTTGGGTTTAATAGGATATTTGTTTTACAATCAACAAAAACTCAAAAACAAACAACTTTTAAAAGAAAACGAACTTAAAGACGCCTTGTTAAAAATTGAAACCCAAAGCAGACTACAAGAGCAACGTCTTAATATAAGTAGAGATTTGCACGACACCATTGGCGCACAACTAACCTTTATTATTTCGTCTATTGACAATTTAAAATACGGTTTTGACATTAAAGACAAAAAATTGACAGACAAATTGGACAGCATCAGTAATTTTACATCAGCTACAATTTATGAATTGCGTGATACCATTTGGGCAATGAATAAAAACGAAATTACTTTTGACGATTTGCAATCGCGTATTTCAAATTTTATTGATAAAGCTCATGTTATTGATGATGATACCACGTTTTCATTTAATGTTTCTAATGACATTTCTACAGCAAAAACATTCAGTTCAGTAGAAGGCATGAACATTCATAGAATAATCCAAGAAGCTATTCATAACAGTTTAAAGCATGCCAACCCAACAGAAATCAAGGTGCAAGTTAGCCGAAATTTTAATATCTTACAGTTTGAAGTGTCAGACAATGGGACTGGTTTTGATATAAATTTGGTAAAAAGAGGAAATGGTATAAACAATATGCAAAAGCGCGCTCATGAAATTAGTGGTGAGTTGGTTATTACTTCATTACCAGTTAAAGGTACAGTAGTTTGTTTGTCTATACCAGCTTAAAATATTAGGCTTATGAAACAATTTTATGGGTTACTTTTCTTTTTTTTATGTGTTTTAGCGCCAATCTATTCACAATCTGATATAAATAGCCTAAATGCTAAGGCAATGGCTGTTTATAAACAAAATCCAAAACAAGCCATCACTATTTTAGAAGAGGCTTTAAAAACGCTGCCAACAAAAGGTAATGACCAATTACTTGCACTTACAAAAAATAATCTTGGTATCATTTATAGAGATTTGGGTGAGTTTGAAAAGTCTAAAAAATTATCAGAAACCGCTTTAAGTTTGACCAAAGATTCACTCATCAAAGCCTCTGCTTATAACAATATTGGAGCTGTAAACCGAAGTTTAGCTTTATATGAAGCTGCATTAAGTGCTTATTTAAAGGCCTTAAAAATATACGAATCTAAAAACGATTTAAACAAGCAAGCTACTGTGAACAATAATATAGGAATGGTGTATAGTTATTTGAATATGAATGATAAAGCCATTGAGTATCATTTAAAAGCTAAAGCCGTTTTTGAAAAAGAGCACAACCAAAAAGGAATCTCTGAAACCTATAATAACATTGCAATCATATATGCTAATAATGGCAAATTAGAGGACGCTTTGCAGTATTTTAAACAATCACTTGCTATTGAAGAAGCGTTGCAAGACCAAAAAGGCATTGCAGAATCAGCAAATAATGTTGGAGCGGTTTACTACTACATGTCAAAAATTGATTCGGCACTTGTGTTTTTTAAGCAATCAGCAGCTATTGAGCAATCTATTGGAAATTTTGCTGGCGTTGCAGCAAGTTACAATAATATTGCTCAGGTTTTAATAGAACATGATAGAGTAGAAGCCTCCAAATTATATATAGATAGTGCCTATTATTTTGCAAATCAGTCTAAAACAGCAGTCGATATTGAAACGGCTTTAAACAATTATTCGCAATATTACGAAGCTAAAAAAGATGCCAAAACAGCCTTAAAATATTTTAAAGCGTATTCCACTTTTAAAGACAGCACTTTAAATATTGATACAAACACCAAAGTTGCAAAGCTTGAAATTCAATTTCAAACCGAAAAAAAAGAAAAAGAAATTTTATCACAACGAGCTGATTTGGCTGAAAAAGAACTCGATTTGAGCAAAAAAAATACCTACATTTTGGGTTTGGTTGCCTTAGCAATTGTACTATCACTTTTAGGGTTTTTGCTTTACAACCAACAAAAACTCAAAAACCGACAACTTCAAAAAGAAAATCAACTTAAAGATGCCTTGGTAAAAATTGAAACCCAAAACCATTTGCAAGAACAACGTCTTCGCATCAGTCGCGATTTGCACGATAATATTGGCGCACAACTGACCTTTATCATTTCGTCATTAGACAATTTAAAATACGGTTTTAAACTTCCTGAAAAACTTAACCATAAACTCAAAACCATTAGTGAGTTTACCACGACAACTATTTATGAATTGCGAGATACCATTTGGGCTATGAACAAAAGTGAAATTAGCTTAGAAGACTTGCAATTGCGTATTTCTAACTTTATTGACAAAGCAAACCATGCGTCAGAAATGGTAAATTTTAATTTTGAAACTGATGACAATTTGCCAAACAACTTGACATTTTCGTCCATTGATGGCATCAACATGTATCGAATTATTCAAGAAGCTATCAATAATTCATTAAAATACGCAGAAGCATCTCAAATAAATGTGGTGTTTAAAAAAGATGATACGTCGTTAAAAATTCTTATACAAGATAATGGTAAAGGGTTTGATATGGCAACGGCAAACATTGGCAACGGACTGAACAACATAAAAAAACGAGCTCATGATCTCAATGCAAAATGTACTGTCAACTCTAAACTTGGTAAAGGAACAAGTATTGATTTGATAGTGCCATTTTCAAAATAAATATACGACAAATAGCGTATTTTCTATTGACAATAAATTAGTAACTTGAGCTATTATAAACCTCTGTTTTTATGAATATTAAAATTGCAATTGCAGATGATAACACATTTTTAATAAATGCAGTTAAAGAAAAACTGTCTTTTTTTGAAGATTTGAATGTAAAGTTTTCAGCTATGAATGGCTCTGATTTGTTATCACAATTAGAAGCCAATTCTAATCTCGATTTAATTTTGATGGATATTGAAATGCCAATTTTGAATGGTGTTGAAACGACTGAAATTGTCAAGCAAAAATATCCACACATTAAAATCATTATGCTTACAGTTTTTGATAATGACGAAAATATTTTTAATGCCATAAAGGCTGGAGCAGATGGTTATTTGTTAAAAGAAATCAATGCTAAAGAGCTGCATGATGGTATTTTGGAAACCTTAAATGGAGGTGCTGCCATGAACCCTTCAATAGCTATGAAAACCTTAAAATTATTGAGAAACCCTATAAGTATTGCAAATGAAAAGGATAAAGAAGACATTCAATTAACTGTTAGAGAGACAGACGTTTTAGAACAGTTAAGCAAAGGATTAAATTATAATAAAATAGCAGATAATTTAATACTCTCATCAGGAACCGTAAGAAAGCACATTGAAAATATTTATAAAAAATTACAAGTTCACAATAAATTAGAAGCAGTTCAAAAAGCTAAAAAAAACAATTTAATTTAAAATTGAAATCAAGTTTCTAATCCCTAAAGTCTAACACTATCAGGCACCAAAACGGTATAATCACCATGATTTCTTATCACATCTCTTACAATTGAAGACGAAATATATGAGGTTTTTGCTGCGGTTAATAAAAATACAGTTTCTATTTTAGATAGTTTGCGGTTAGTGTGCGCAATGGCTTTTTCAAATTCAAAATCGGCAGGATTGCGAAGTCCTCTAAGTATAAATTGGGCCTCAATTTTTTGACAGAAATCAATTGTTAAACCTTTGTAAGTAACTACTTTTATTTTAGGTTCATTTTTAAAAGCCTCTTTAATAAAACGCTGACGGTCTTCAAGAGAAAACATGTATTTTTTGTCGGCATTTATACCAATAGCCACTACTACTTCATCAAAAAGATGAACACCACGTTTGATAATATCATAATGTCCTAAAGTTATTGGATCAAAAGATCCTGGAAATAATGCACGTTTCATATTTATTTCCTGCATAAGCAGAAATTTCTTTTTAAATTCAATCCAAATATAATCAATAATTATTTTAGGCTCTCCTCAATAGCGTTGCCAAACAATTCTTGTAAGCTAATACCTGCAGCAATGGCTTGTTGAGGTAAAATGCTCGCTTTTGTAAATCCAGGTACAGTATTGACTTCTAATAAATGAGGTTCACCATCTTTAAAAATATATTCACTTCTGCTAAAGCCTTTCATTTTTAAAACTTCATAGACTTTTTTGGCAACTACAGTTACTTTTTGTTCTTGCGTTTTGGTTAATCGTGCTGGTGTAATTTCTTGTGATTCACCTAAGTATTTTGCTTTGTAATCAAAAAAATCGTTGTTGCTTACTATTTCGGTAATGGGCAATACTTTGACTTCGCCTTTATAAGTGATTACACCAACAGACACTTCCGTGCCATCCAAAAATGATTCGATGATAACTTCATCATCTTCTTTAAAAGCAACGTCTAAGGCATTTTTAAGGTCTTCTTTTTTATATACTTTGGTAATGCCAAAACTGCTACCTGCTTTATTGGCTTTTACAAAACAAGGTAAACCCACTTTGTTTACAATGGCATTTTCATCAATGACATCACCTAAATTGACATAATACGACGTGGCTGTTTTAATTCCGTAAGGTTTTAAAACGCTTAAACAATCGCGTTTATTAAAGGTTAAAGCTGCTTGATACATGCCACAACTGGTATGAGGTATGTTGAGTAACTCTAAATAACCTTGCATAAAACCGTCTTCTCCAGGTGTTCCATGAATGGCATTAAAGACACAATCAAACGTTATTTTTTCGCCATGTACAGTTACTGAAAAATCATTCTTGTCAATAGGAAATTCCGTATGGTCAGTTGCAACATAAACCCATTTATTTTTAAAAATATGGATTTTGTAACCCTTGTATTTTAAAGGGTCAAGGGTTTCAAAAACCATCTGACCACTTTTTAAGGAGATGTCATATTCACTCGAATAACCTCCCATAATAATGGCAATATTTTTTGTTTTCATACTCTTTGTCATTTTCGAAAGGACGAAAATGGGTTTTTAATCAACTAAAATTAACAATAAAACGTATGTATAATTAGTTAAGCTAAAATATCACTAATTAAGCAAAAGAAAAAACAGTTCTGTTTTTATATATTTGTCTTTTATAAAACACAACAATGAGCATCTTAAAATTTTTGACCAGCAAAGTATTTTTAAAACAAATTGTATTAGCTATTGTAGCCATTGTGGTGTTTAGTTTTTTAATGATGCGATGGTTGAGTTATACTACAAACCATGGAAGTTTTGTTGAAGTGCCTGACTTAAAAGGAAAAACTTTAGAAACGGTTCAAATACAGTTAAGTGATAGACATTTAGAAATGGAAATTCAAGATTCGGCTAATTACAATCCAAAATATCCTAAATTTTCGGTTATTGAACAATATCCTTTAGCAGGTACGCAAGTAAAAGAAGACCGCAAAATATATTTAATTTTAAATCCTTCAGGTTATCGCAAAGTAGAAGTGCCAAATATTGTACGTCGTACCTTTAGACAAGCCAAACCAACTTTAGAAGCTTTAGGTTTTGAAGTAGGTACCAAAACTTATGTGGACGATTTAGGAAAAGACGAAGTCATTGCCATAAAGTTTAAAGGCGAAACCATACAAGCAGGCGATTTATTACCAATTACCTCAAAAATTGATGTCGTTTTAGGAAATGGCACCAGAGCTTCTAACCAATAATGACAGACCAAAACACCACTTTTGAAGACGACAATGACGATGAGTTGTATGAGCATTACGCATTTACAGCAGTTAAAGGCCAAACGCCATTACGCATAGACAAATACTTGATGAATTTTATTGAAAACGCAACGCGTAATAAAATTCAGGCAGCAGCAAAAAACGGAAGTATTTATGTAAATGATGTTCCAGTAAAATCAAATTATAAGGTTAAACCTTTTGATAAAATTCGGGTGCTTTTTGAGCATCCACCTTATGAATATCTACTCACTCCAGAAAATATTCCTATCAATATTGTGTATGAAGATGACGAACTTTTGGTCATCAACAAAGACGCAGGCATGGTGGTGCATCCAGGACATGGTAATTATTCAGGAACCTTGATAAATGCGTTAACCTATCATTTTGAAAACTTGCCAAACAATTCGAGTAACAGACCAGGTTTGGTGCATCGTATTGATAAAGATACCAGCGGACTTTTAGTGGTAGCCAAAACTGAAGAGGCCATGGTGCATTTATCTAAACAATTCTTCAATAAAACCAGTGAGCGCGAATACGTTGCTATTGTTTGGGGAAATATGGAAGAAGATGAAGGCACTGTTGAAGGTAATATTGGTCGTCATCCAAAAAATCGTTTGCAAAACACCGTTTTTTTAGAAGATGATGCCAACAAAGGCAAACCAGCAGTAACACATTATAAAGTAGTGGAACGTTTAGGTTACGTCACTTTGGTGTCGTGTAAGCTCGAAACAGGACGTACACATCAAATACGTGTGCATATGAAACACATTGGTCATACCTTGTTTAATGATGAACGCTATGGAGGTCATGTAATCCTTAAAGGCACAACCTTTAGTAAATACAAACAATTTGTAGAAAATTGTTTTAAAATATTACCAAGGCAAGCCTTACACGCCAAAACCTTAGGGTTTGAACATCCTAAGACCGGAAAATTTATGAGTTTTGATTCAGAAATTCCTGAAGATATGCAGCTTTGTATAGAAAAATGGCGCAACTATGCCAAACATCAAGATTTGGAAGATTAATAAACGGTAAAGTTTTCAAAACGTACAGATTTAAAAAATATAAAATCTGCACTTTGAATTTTATCGTAGGTAATCGTAACTTTGAATAACTTAAAAATGTATCAATGAAACTTGTTTTATCTCCTGCAAAATCACTCGATTTTGAAAGTAAATTGCCGACATCTAAAACTTCAGAAGCTCAATTTTTATCAGAATCTGAACGTATTAATAAGTTGCTCAAAAAAAAATCAGCCAAAAGTTTATCAAAATTGATGCACATTTCTGATGCTTTAGGCCAGTTGAATTATGAGCGTAATCAAGATTGGAGTTTGCCGTTTACCAAAGCTAATGCACGACCAGCAATTTATGCGTTTAATGGTGATGTTTACAGAGGTTTAGATGCGTACACAATTTCTAATGATAAAATAAATCAGCTTCAAGATAAAGTCCGAATTCTTTCAGGACTTTATGGGTTGCTTAAACCTTTAGATTTGATACAAGCTTATCGTTTGGAAATGGGAACTAAATTTTCTGTTGGAAAAAACAAAAATTTGTATGAATTTTGGAAAAAGCCTATTGCAAAAACATTAAATAATGAATTAGAAGACAATGAGTTGTTTCTAAATTTAGCCAGCAATGAATATTTTAAAGCCATTGATACCAAAGCCTTAAAAGTACCTGTAATAACTATTGATTTTAAAGAATTTAAAAATGGCGAGTATAAAACCATTGGCATTTTTGCAAAATTAGCACGAGGATTGATGGCACGTTATATTATTGATACCAATGCCGAAACTTTAGATGCTGTAAAAGGTTTTAATACCGAAGGTTATGGTTTTAGTGAACAATTATCTAATAAAACAACTTTAGTGTTTACAAGATAATTAAGGTTTTGCTTTTTTATCGATGCTTATTTTTTCTAAAGTCGAAGGACGTTTTTTAATTTTTGGTCTGCGTACACCAAAAGTGCCTTTATGTATTTTACCTCGTCTTGTTTTTTTATCTCCTTTTCCCATAAAACTTTACTTTTGTCATTTCCGCAAAGACGGAAACCTTAGTTTGATTAACCTGATTTAAGTTAACATACAAATTTTAAAGAAAAAAAACAAAAAATAGTGTTCAAACACCAACATCCATATCCACCGTTTATACAAGAAAACACTACAAAATTGATTGTTGGTACGTTGCCACCACCTCGGTTTTCAACAGGAGACCTTTTAGAAAAAGATGTCCATTTTTGCTATGGAAGTTATTACAATTCTTTATGGTTATTTATTGATAAAATTCATGATTTGAATTTGAGATATGATAACTCTGAAGCAGCCATTTTACAAAGAAAACAATTTTTAATCCAACATAAAATAGGTGTTTGTGATATTGTTGAAAGTGCTGAACGCACTAAAATGGACGCTTCAGACCTTGGAATGAAAAACATTCAATTGCGAGATGTTGTTGGCTATTTGCTAAAGTATCCAAATATTGATACACTGTTATTTACAGGTGGCAACAGCAAAAATGGACCAGAATATTTTTTTAGAAAACATCTTAAATCCTATGGGTTAAAACTCAAAATAATATCTAATGAAGTGCCACGAATTCATGAGTTTGAATTACATGACGTTGCAAATAACACGAAACGAATTATTAAAACCGTTTCTTTAACTTCAGGCTCTGGAGCTGCCAATATTTCAATTAGTAGAAACCCATTATATCAACAGCTAAAAGCTAAAAACCCAGATTTTAACACCTTCAGTTTTAGAGTGCTGCAATACAGTGCGTTTTTATAATTTTTAATTGACACGATACACAGGATATTGCAAATGTGCTTTTTCATAATTGTCGCTGTGTTTGTGCAACCAGTCTAATTGTGCATACCAATTGTTGGCAAAGTCCTTATCATAGGTTTTTTTAAGATTGAAATCAATCTGCAATTTTGGATTGGTTTCTAAAAGGAGTTTGGCTTTGTCTTCCCAAACATAAGGTGAAAACCCTTCTTTTTGTTGTAAAATAGTGTCAAAAAAATTCCAGTTAAAAAAGGAATCTGGATCTTGTGGCTCTAAGGTTTCTATTAAATAACGCATAGCTGTTTGGTCAGTCTTTACATAAAAATCGCCTTTTCTAAAAGTGATTTCTTTTTTTGTGGTTATAACTTTGGTGTTATAATGTTGATAATGCCCTTCAAAAGGTTGACTTCGAGTATCAAAAGTGCCAATTTTATAGCTTTCAACTGTTAAAGTGGTGTCTTTTTTAAACGCCATCATCTCTACCTTATTTAGTTTTAATAAATCGATAATGTTCCACCAACCTTGAGGAATTACATAAGCATACGGAATACTTACACTTACAGTTGGTTTAAAATAATTTTGATACACCACATCTTTGGTAAACGGTTTCGTTCTGTCGTATTTTAAGCGTTGAGCTCCTGTAATTTCACTCGGAATTGTAGTGCCTTCAAAGCCTTTAAAATGTAAAATAGATGATTTTGTAGAATCTACTTCCCAATCTAAAGGATAATCATCATGTATTTTAAACGTTTGTGAAGCTTCAATCCTTAATTGTTTTATTTTTTGATGATCGGTTTCAACAATTTCAATCATGCTTTTCATAAGTTCATAAGTGCCTTCAACACGTTGTTTGTAAGGTTTTAGCATGTGTGTTTCTACCATCATTCCTAAGGTATTAAACAGCGTTGTGTAACCTGTAGAATAACGAGGATAGTCCATAAATTGACTAAATCCGCCTTCAGGTACACGATTAAAAACATTGACATAAGGTGTGATATCCCAATGTTTATCTGCTAATTTTTTCTCTAAAGTTGGCATCATTTGGGTGTGAATATAGTTGCCTAATTGTCCTCCTAATTTATCATGTTGCGTAAATAAATGTGTGAGCGCATATTGATAATCAGCACCATTGCTCACATGATTGTCAATAAAAACGTCTGGTTGCACTAAGTGATAAATTTGAGTAAAGGTTCTGGCATTTTTGGTATCACATTTTATAAAATCGCGGTTGAGGTCGTAATTTCTGGCATTTCCTCTAAATCCATAGGCTTTTGGACCATTTTGATTGGTTCTTGTGGTCGAATTTCTATTCAAACTTCCACCAACATTATAAATTGGAATGGTAACTAAAACCGTATGTTTTGGCATTTCAATTTTGCCTTGAGCTATATCTCTGTAAAGCATCATAGTCGCATCAATTCCGTCAGATTCTCCAGCATGTATGCCATTGTTAATCAATAAAACAGTTTTGCTTTTTTGAATGGTTTCAAAATCAAATTCAGCATCAGGATTTAAAGTGACGATGTGCAAAGGCATTCCAGCATCAGTTTCACCCATGGAATCGATAGATATTTCAGGATAGGTTTCTGCTAAATGTTTGTAATAATCAATTGTTTCTTGATAGGTTGCGGTTTCAAAACCCTTGCTTTTCTCAAAGGTTGTGGTAAAATTGAATATTGGTTTTTCTTTTTTTTGAGAGCAAGACATGATTAAAAGCAACAAAAGAAACAACAGTTTTTTCATGGTGTCAAATTTTCAGATACGATAGATTAATTTATAAGGAAATTATCTATCAAACTTAATCAATTTAAACTAATTTTGTGCAACACAAATTCATTAGCACATGCAACAAACCACTGATACTATTTTAATGATTCGTCCTATCAATTTTAGGATGAATGAGCAAACGGCTGTCAATAATTATTTTCAGGAAGATTTAGATATTAAAAATGCTGAAATTAATGCAAAAGCACAAGCAGAATTTGATGCGTTTGTCAATAAATTAAGAGCTGTTGGTGTACGTGTTATTGTGGAACAGGATGATAAAAAAATGGATACTCCAGATTCAGTATTTCCTAATAATTGGGTAAGTTTCCATGAAAATGGAAACATTGCCATATATCCAATGTTTGCTGAAAATAGACGGAAAGAACGACGTGAAGAAGTGTTTTTGCGTTTGGAAGAAGAAGGATTTTTGATTGAAACTATTTTTGACTACACGAGTGCTGAAGATGACCATGTTTTTTTAGAAGGAACAGGAAGTTTGTTGTTAGATCGTGTTAACGGAAAGGCGTATTGTGCTTTGTCTCCAAGAGCTGATGAAGACTTGTTTATTGAGTTTTGTGAAGATTTTGATTATTTTCCAATAGTATTTACAGCCAACCAAACTGTTGATGGTGAGCGTTTGCCAATATATCATACAAACGTAATGATGTGTCTTGCCGAAAATTTTGCAGTCATATGTTTAGACAGTATTGACGATAAAAAAGAACGCAAAAATGTCCTTCATCATTTAAAAGAAACAGGTAAAGAAGTAATTGCTATAACAGAAGCACAAATGCACCAGTTTGCTGGTAATATGCTACAAGTAAGAGGCAATAATGACAAACGTTATTTGGTGATGAGCAAAGCGGCTCATGATAGTTTAACACAAGAGCAAGTGGCTAAAATTGAAACGCATTGTGCTATTTTGAGTAGTGATTTGGAAACTATTGAAACCTGTGGAGGCGGAAGCGCTCGTTGTATGATGGCTGAAGTGTTTTTGCCAAAAGCTTAGTTAGTTTCTGCTGGCTTGGTTTTAGGAAGTTCTATATAAAATTTAGTGCCAACGTTAACTGTACTTTCAACCCAAATTCTACCATTATTGAGTTCTACCAATTCTTTGCAAATAGTAAGCCCTAAACCAGTTCCTTTTTCGTTTTTGGTACCAATGGTTGTAAAATTGTTGTTTTTAAAGAGTTTATCTAAGTTTTCTTTTGAAATGCCAACGCCAGAATCTTCAACACAAATCAACGATTTTCCAAGATGGTCTTTATTTGAAACAGTAATGATATCACCAACACGACAGAATTTTACAGCATTGGTTATCAGATTCTGAATGACAATTTCTACCATACTTTTATCGGCATAAATAAAATCGCGTTGAGTTTCATCAATAATGACGATGCGTTTTTGTTCAGCTTTTTGCTCAATTAGGCTCAATTTGGTTTGGAACACCTCTTGAATGTTGAGCATTTCAGGATTTGGTTCTAAATTCTGCATTTGCGATTTGGACCAATTGAGTAAATTGAACAATAATAACGAAGCGTTATTCGCATTTTCGCTCAATTCAGGAATAAGCTCATCAAATTCATCTCTTGAAATACTGTCTTCTTTCAGTAAATCTAAAAAGCCTTTTATAGATGAAATGGAATCTTTTAAATCATGTGATACAATAGAAAATAAGCGGTCTTTTACTTTGTTTATTTCTTCCAAATGATGAGTTTGCTCTAAAATGGCATCGTTTTGAAGTTGAATTTGTTCATTTTTTTCTTCAAGTTCTTGGGTGTATTTTACCGTATTTTTTCGTTTTAAATAAATGAGTAATAAAAAGGTCAAAGCAATTACAAAAGCAGCAATTAAACCATAAGATAATAGTCTTAAATTTTTAATCTGCTGGTCATTTGTGTTCAGTTCAGCTTGTTGTGTATCTGTATCAGATGGTGTTGGAGAATTATCAATGCTTTCTTCAATAGAATCAGTATTGATAGGTAATTTTGGTTGGTTTTGCCTTTCAATTTGTTGTTTTAAATTAAAATACTCACGTTGCCATTGGTAAGCGCTTTGAAAACTTCCTTTGGTAGAATCCAATCGCATTAAAAGCTTATAATTTTTTAAAACTTCGGTGTCATCTTTTGAGTTTTTAGCCAGTTCATGGGCTTCGTTAATTTGAAGTTCAGCTAATTTTATCTTCTTTTCTTCAAGATTTAAATGGCCAATAGAGTTCAAAGCTCTCAAAATGCCTTCTTTGTTGTTAATGGTTCGATTGTATTTTAAACCTTCTACTAAATAGTTTCCAGCTTTGTCATATTCTTTAAATTTCAAATATTGCTCTCCAATTCTTGGTAATATTTCGCCTCTTAGATTTTGATCTTTTTCAGGATTTAAAAGGTTCAAGACCTTTTCATAATACTCAATAGCTTTTCTGTGTTCTTTTCGCATAGCATACAGCATCGCAATATTTTTAGTTGAGGTTTTAATGCCTGTACTATCTTGCAATTGTTCTCTAACCGTTAAGGCTTTGTAGTTAAATTCTAAAGCTTTGTCTATTTGATGTGTGTTGTAATACGCTTCAGCCAAATTGTTGTAAGCTACGCTTAAGTCTTCGCGCAGGTTTTTATCTTCAAATATTTTTATGGCAGATAAGGAGTTTTTTAGACCTACCATATAGTTACCTCGTTTAATTTCTATCAAACCAATACGGTTGCTTACTTTGGCAATACCGAGTGTGTCGTCGAGCTGTTCGTATAGTTTTTTGGATTTACTGTAATTATCTATCGCATTAAAATAATCATCATTACTTGCATAAATTTGCGCTTTTAGATAATTGGTTTCTGCAAGGCCTTCAATGTATTTTAATGTTTTTGATAAACGCTCAGTTTGATCAATATACATCAGTGCTTTTTTGTAATCTTTAGCATTATAAAGCGCTTTGATGAGTTGTAAAGAGGTATCTACCTTGGCTGAGTCTTGTTTTTGGTAAGCTAATTGTAACGCAAGTTGGTCAATCTCATTAGTTTGAGAGAAACTACATAAGACGACAAAAAAAGCAGCTAAAGTAATTAACTGTTTCATCACTTGCGGTTGGTTTTATAAGTTGCAATGTTGATGTGATGCCAACTTGCCTTGAGGGAGAGGTAAAGTAAGTACACAAAATACAATAACAATGCTGTTAAAGATTTATCAGTAAGTTTCATCAACATTTGGGACCTTGATTAATAGCAATATCAAAAATCAAGAAAAGGGCTCTAAAAATCTAATTTATAGGTTTTAATGCCTAAAAATTAGATAAAGTGATAATTAATTTTTTTTGGAAATAAATAGACTCGATGAAAGGTAAAAATCATAGAAAAACGACACTCTTATCGATGAAATGCACTTTAAAGTTATTTTTATATTTAAAGTATTAATTGTTAGGTACTTAATCTTTATAAAAATTGAAGTATTGAGTTTGCTTTGCTGTTTTTTTTATTCAAATTGGAATGATTTTAACAAGAAAGTAAATGTTAAATGGATAGTGCTTTCATCAAAAATCAAATCGCTTAACTTGCAATAAAAATACTATCTTTGCACACTCAAAAAGTTTTAAGTTCATGAGTCTTCAAAGCACGTTATCCAATTACGTTAAGCAAGCAGTTAAGTCTGTTTTTAATACTGAGTTAGAATCTGTAGAGTTTCAAGCAACTCGCAAAGAGTTTGCAGGCGATATTACAGTAGTTGTGTTTCCAATGTTGCGCAGTATTAAAGGAAATCCTCAAGTTATTGGAGAGCAAATTGGTCAATATTTGGTTGCTAATGTTGCAGATGTTAAAGCGTTTAACGTTGTAAAAGGGTTTTTGAATATTGAAATTAGTGATGCGCATTACATCCAGTTTTTTAACCAAATGTCTTCAAATAAGACGTATGGTTTTACAACTCCAAAAGCAGGAGACAAAGCCATAATGGTTGAGTATTCTTCGCCAAACACAAATAAACCTTTGCATTTAGGCCATGTTAGAAATAACTTGTTAGGGTTTAGTGTTGCCGAAATTTTAAAAGCCTCTGGAAAAAAGGTTTACAAAACCCAAATTATTAATGATAGAGGAATTCATATTTGTAAAAGTATGTTGGCTTGGGAACGTTTTGGACATGGTGAAACACCAGAAAGTACAGGCTTAAAAGGTGATAAATTGGTTGGAAATTACTATGTGAAATTTGACCAAGAATATAAAAAGGAAACCAATCAATTAGTTGCAAAAGGCCTTACAGAAGATGATGCAAAAAAACAAGCACCAATTTTGTTAGATGCTCAACAAATGCTTCAAAAATGGGAAGCTGGTGATGAAGCAACAGTTGCACTTTGGAAGAAAATGAACCAATGGGTTTATAATGGTTTTGATGAAACTTATAAAAATTTAGGAGTTGATTTTGACACCTTATATTATGAAAGCGATACCTATTTATTAGGCAAAGAATTTGTTGCTGAAGGATTAAAATCTGGTGTTTTTATTAAAGAAGATGATGGCTCTGTTTGGTGCGATTTAACTGAAGATGGATTAGATAAAAAAATAGTCCAACGTTCAGACGGAACAGCAGTTTATATGACACAAGATATTGGAACAGCTATTCAACGTATTAAAGACTTTCCTGATGTTGGTGGTATGGTTTATACGGTTGGAAATGAGCAAGATTACCATTTTAAAGTGCTGTTTTTGATTCTTAAAAAATTAGGATTTGAATGGGCAAAAAACTTATTTCATTTGAGCTACGGAATGGTCGATTTGCCTTCTGGTAAAATGAAAAGTAGAGAAGGAACTGTGGTTGATGCTGATGATTTAATCACAGAAATGGCTTCAACAGCAGAAGAAATTTCTGAAGAGTTAGGAAAACTTGAAGGTTATACCAAAACCGAAAAACAGGAACTTTATAAAACCATCGGTCTTGGTGCTTTAAAATATTACATCTTAAAGGTCGACCCAAAAAAGCGTATTCTTTTTGACCCTAAAGAATCTATCGATTTTCAAGGAAATACTGGACCTTTTATTCAATATACCTATGCCAGAATTCAATCTATTTTAAGAAAAGCTGAAGTTGACATGAATGCTAAGGTTGAAGTAGCTTTGCACGAAAAGGAAAAAGAATTATTAAAGCAAATTCAACTTTTTCCAGAGGTTATTCAAAACGCAGCTGATAATCATAGTCCAGCATTAATTGCCAATTATACTTATGATTTGGTAAAAGAATTCAATTCCTTCTATCAAAATGTATCCATTTTAGGAGCAGATGACGCCCACAAAAAAACCTTTAGAGTACAATTGTCTAACACAGTTGCAACCATTATTAAAAATGCGTTTGAGTTGTTAGGTATTAGTGTACCAGAGCGTATGTAAATGTTATTTTTCCATTTGTGAACTAATAAATGGAATACGTGGTGCTAAAAAATAACCAGTTAGGCTCGCAAACAAAATAGGGATAAAGTAAGAAAAGCCTGTTAAGGTTGCCAACAAAATAGTAGTACTCATTGGTGTTCTGGTTACACATGCATTTACAGCAGCCATGCAGCTAATAATGGCTAAAGTTACATTGGTACTTGGGAATATGATATGGATAATTAGACCCAAAGTTGCACCAATAAAAAATAAAGGAATGATAAAACCTCCTCGCCATCCAGATGTTACTGTAACTGCGGTAGCGATGATTTTAAAAACTAAAATGCCTATAAGTAGGCTTAAGGCTAAAGAACCATTAATTAATTCGTTGATTTGATGGTGTCCAAAATAACGTGTCAACGGATAATAAAACGAAATAATACCAAGTAAAATACCGCCTATAAGTGTTTTTATATAAATAGGAAGTGGTTTGCTTTCAAAAAGTTTTTTGAAAAATTTGGTGCAAAAAATAAATCCCCAAGCAATAACCGTTGCAGCAATTGCAAAAAGAATGGCATAACCAAAATCAAAAACACCAGCGTATTCATATCTTTCCAAATCCCAAGTTGCACCAAGCCCTAAATGGATAATGATAGCAAACACTACATAGCTAAAACTGCTGGCAACTAAAGCAGGAATGATGGCTTTGTAATACTCTACAGCATGTTTGTGGTGCAAAATTTCTAAAGCAAACAAACTACCTCCTAAAGGCGCACCAAATAAGGCTGTAAACCCAGAAGCCATACCTGCAATACTCAATGAGCGCAATTCTTCGCCTTTTAGCCTGAATAGTTTGCCCAACCAAGAGCCTGTGGAACCTGTAATTTGTATTAATGGCGCTTCAGGACCCAAACTGCCACCAGAAGCAACACATAATAAGGATGACAAGATCATAGAAGGGTTGTTTTTTGGGTCGAGTTTTCCTTTATTAAAACGGATGTTATTCACAATCAAATGAATTTCTCCAGGATCACCAATAAAATGAATTACCAATCCAGCTAAAAGACCGCAAATAGCCATTGTAGGAATGACCAGCCAACCGTTAAACGTTGCAAATTGATGTGTTAAAAACTCAAGGACAATCCAATACAATCCAGCTATCAATCCGCCAATAAGCCCAACCAATGCCCAAAGAATAAAAGTTCTGCTAAACAGAAACGGGTTAAATCGTATGGGTTGATCTAAAATGTTAAGATACGTGACTAATTTGCGTCTTCTTTTGAGTTTCACTTTGTGTAGTTATTTAAAAAAAATAGTTGATTGTTTGTATCAAAATTAATTAGATGCAAAACTCCTATTATTTCTTTTAATATCAAAAAGATTAGTTATCAAATAAACAGTAGTTTGTTTTACTGCCTTTATAGATTGATGTAGCAATGAGGACAATTACCTTTGATGCAAAACAAGTTTACCTAAAATATAGCTGCCTTAAACCTTCATAAACAGTAATACTTACAGCGTTAGCTAAGTTCAAACTTCTAACGTGTTTGCTATATAGAGGAATTTTATAAAGATGTGCTGAATAACGTTTGATAATATCTTTTGATAGGCCAACCGATTCTTTTCCAAAAATGAGAAACAAATCGTCTTCAAATGGAATATCCCAATAATTTTGTGCACCATGACTAGATAAAAACGCCATCTTTTTCTCTTTATTGATATTGAAAAAGTCTTCAATATTATCATAATAAACAACCTGTAAATGTTGCCAATAATCTAAGCCAGCACGTTTTAATCGTGTGTCGTCAATTTCAAAACCTAAAGGTTTTACCAAGTGTAAGTTAGAACCTGATGCTAATGCTAAACGACCAATATTGCCTGTGTTGTTAGGAATTTCGGGTTCAATAAGAACAATGTTTAAGGGCATTTATCGCTTTTTTAATTCAAAAAGATCTTTTCGTCTATCTTTAAGATTTCGTACACTTCCAAATTGGTTGAGTTCGCGTAGCAAATCAATATCAACATCAGCAATTAAAATCATTTCGGTATTTTGAGTAGCTTCTGCTTTCACACCATTGGTTGGAAAGGCAAAGTCACAAGGTGTAAAAACCATAGATTGCGCAAATTGAATATCCATATTTTGAACTTTAGGCAAATTGCCAACACTTCCAGCAATAGCAACGTAGCATTCGTTTTCAATAGCTCTGGCCTGCGCACAATGGCGAACGCGAGAAAACCCATTTTGAGTATCGGTCAAAAAAGGAACGAATAAAATATCCATACCTTCGTCTGCTAATAAGCGGCTCAATTCTGGAAATTCAGAATCGTAACAGATAAGGATGCCTATTTTTCCACAATCTGTATCAAATGCTTCCAGTTTGTTGCCACCAACCATTCCCCAAACTTTGGCTTCGTCTGGAGTAACATGAAGCTTCTCATAACGTTCCATGGTACCATCACGTCGGCATAAATAACCAACATTATAGAGTTTGTCATCGACCATTTCAGGCATGCTGCCTGTTATGATATTGATGTTGTATGAAATAGCTAATTTTGAAAAACGCTGTACAATTTCAGTTGTATGTTTAGCAAGTTCGCGTATGGCTTCAGGTGTTGACATGTGGTTGTTTTCAGCCATTAGAGGTGCATTGAAAAACTCTGGAAACAGTGCAAAATCACTTCGGTATCCAGAAACGGCATCTACAAAAAATTCTGCTTGTTGCATGAGTTCGTCCATGTCTTTATACAAGCGCATTTGCCATTGGATAAGTCCAAGACGGACTATTTTTTTAATAGTCGTGGCTTTTTTGTTTTGCTTTTCGTAATAGATATTATCCCATTCTAACAACACTGCATAATCTTGTGATGAGGCATCACCTTCCAGATAATTTTTTAAAATACGAGCAGGATGAAAGTCGTTTGAAATTTGAAAATTTAAAACAGGATCGTGTATTTCTTTACGACGGACTTTATCAATATATTCTTTTGGTGATAGTTTATCGGCAAATTGATGATAATTTGGAATGCGTCCGCCAAAAGCCAATCCTTTTAAATTGAGGCGTTCACACAGTTCTTTTCTGTAATCATAAAGACGTCTACCTAAACGCAAGCCTCTAAATTCGGGTTTGATAAACACATCGATGCCATAAATAACATCGCCTTTTGGAGTATGTGTACCAAACGTGTAATTGCCAGTAATATCTTTGTAGGTGTGATTGTCTTCAAATTTGTCATAATCTACAATAATACACAAAGCACAACCAGCAATTTGGTTATTTACCTTAATAACCACCTGACCTTCTGGAAACATATCAATCAATTTTTTGATTTGTGATTCTTTCCAATAAGCATCTGGCATTGTAGTGTAAGAGGCTATCATAGCTTCTTTTAACTCCTGATAATCGTCTAAACTAAGGTATTTTAATTCAATATTTTCAATGTCTTCCATAGCGGTTAATATACTAAAAAAATAACATCAAATAAAGTGAATTTTCACGGCATTGTTATAAAATACTGTTAATTTATTTTCTTAATGGGCAGCACTCATATTTACTTTTCCAGCTCCTTTTTTAATCAGTAATACAAATGGAACACATACTAAAAACAAAACTCCAAGATAAATAAATACGTCCATGTACGATAAAACGGTTGCTTGCTTAGTTACAGTCATATCCAACATTTTATAGGCTCTGTCTAAAGCTTCATTGGCAGAAAACCCTTTGCTCATAAACATGTGTTGTAGCCCTTGGATACGTTCTTGTACTTTAAAATCGACAGCGTTGATGTTTGGTAATAAATCTACACGATGCTGTTGCGTCCATCGTGCAATAAAGGTGGTAATAATTGCAATTCCAAACGATCCTCCTAACTGACGTGTCATTCCTGTAAACGCAGCGCCATCACCAATATCTTTTCCAACAAGTGTTGATAAGGATAGTGTTGTAATTGGGACAAATAATAGTCCTAAACCAATACCTCTAACAACGAGTGGCCAAAAGAAATGTTCAGCACCTGTATCTGGAGTCATCATAACATACATCCATAAACTATAAATAAAGAAGATGATAAAACCACCTGTAACCAAATACTTTTGAGGAACTCCATTTTGTAGCATTTTACCAATAAATGGCATCATTATACCTGTGGTTATAGAGCTTGGTATGAGCAGTAAACCAGCATCTGTGGCTGTAAATCCTAAGACGGATTGTGTGTAAATAGGAATAATAAAGGTTGAGCCATATAAACCAAAGCCTAAAATAAAAGTCATGATGGTTCCAATCCTTAAGTTACCATCTTTTAATACTTTTAAGTTGACAATAGGATGCTCATAAGTCATTTCGCGCCATATAAAAAGAATCAACCCAAATAAAGAAGTAACACTTAAAGCGACTATTAAGGCATTGCTAAACCAATCATCCTGTTGTCCATGTTCTAACACAAACTGCAACGAACCAATAAACATAGCTAATAAAATAATACCTATCCAATCAACTTGGTTGGCTTTGAGTTTTTCACCATATTTTGGACTTCTTACATAGAATATGGTTAAAATAGTAGCAATAATTCCAATTGGGATATTGATATAAAAAATAAAAGGCCACGAAAAATTGTCCACAATATAACCACCTAAAGGAGGCCCTAAAGTTGGGCCAACAATAACACCCATGCCATAAATGGCTTGAGCCATTCCACGTTTTGCAATAGGATAACTTTCGGTAATTATGGTTTGTGCAGTTACTAATAATGCGCCACCACCTAAGCCTTGTATAAACCTGAAGGCAACCAATTCCCAAATATTGTCTGCATTTCCGCATAAAAAGGAAGCTACTGTAAAAATTACGATGGAGGTCGCAAAGTAATTGCGTCTTCCAAATTGTTTAGACAGCCAACTGGTCATTGGGATAATAATTACATTTGCAATAGCATAGGCGGTAATTACCCAAGCAATGTCAGTTAAGGAGGCTCCCAAACTTCCACGCATATCATTTAATGCTACATTTACAATAGTAGTGTCCACAATTTCTAAAAGTGCACATAAAATAGCTGTAATGGTAATAATGGTTCGTCTAAAACCGTATTCAACTAAGTCGTTTTCGTCTTGTTGCATGTTTATTTTTGGAATTTTGGTTATTGGGTTATTTAGACACTGTGACCAAATAACTTATTAACCCAACAACAATTTTTATCAATCTCTATTTCAAATGTACATCTGCAACTACATTCATTCCTGAACGTAGTTTTTGTAATTTTTCTGAATTGTTATTTTTTGTAAAATCTATTTTTACTGGCAAACGCTGAATAGTTTTAACAAAATTTCCAGTTGCATTATCAGGTGGTAATAATGAAAAACGCGCTCCTGTTGCTGGTGAAAATGCAGAGACTTCAGCTTCAAACTCTTCACCAGGGAAGGCATCTGCCGTAATGATTACTTTTTGACCAATTTCCATTTTTTCTAATTGGGTTTCCTTAAAGTTGGCAACTACCCATTTTTCTGAAGTGTTTACTAAGTAAAATAAAGATTGTCCAGCTTGCACAAATTGTCCAGACTGTAAACTTACATTAGATAATTGTCCATCAATAGGTGCCGTTACAATAGTGTAATTCACATTCAATTTGGCAGCATCTACTTGCGCTTGCGCACTTTTTACATTGGCTTCAGCCACAGATACTTGTTGCTCAGAAATGTGTGTTTGTTGTGCGGCGGCATTTTGCTGACTTTTGGTTGCTTTTTGTTGACTTTCCAACATTTTTACCTGCTGTTCTGCTTCTTGTTTGGCGGCCAAAGCTTGTTCGTATTGTTGCGCAGTTATGGAGTGATTTTTATATAAATTTTCATAACGTTCAAAATCGTTGGTGGCACGCCATAGCTTGGTTTTAGCCGTTTCAATATTGCTGGTTGCCGAACTTACCTGAGCTGCAGCAGTTGCAGTATTTGCCTTATAAGAACCTATGCTTGCTTCAGATACTGAAACACCACTTTTTGCAGCAGCTAATTGGGCTTCGGCTTGTTCCAGTTTTACTAAATAGTCTTTGTTGTCAATGACAAATAGGGTGTCGCCTTTTTTAACTTTTTGGTTGTCGGTTACATATACTTTTTCAATATAACCACCAACATGTGGAATGATTGGGTTCATATTGGCTTGTATTTGAGCATCATCAGTTTCTTCATGTGATAATGAGTGGATGATTTTGTAACCACCATAAAGCACGCCTATAGTTACTAATACAGAAATGATTAGGATAAATTTTTTATTGGTTTTTTTCTTTTGTTCCATGATAATGAAATAATTATTGTTGATTGAATGCGTTGGTTAATTGTCCTTGAGCGGTTAGTAATTCGTAATATTTTTGTGAGATGTCAGCTTTTGCGTAGGTCAGATTTAATTTTGTCTGAAGTTGTTCTACATCAGCTTCTAACAAATCGTTGGTATCTGCCAATCCATTATCGTATTTATCTTTTACGATGCGATAATTTTCTGTGGCTTGCGTTTCAGAAATAGTGTAAACATCATATTTTTTTATGGCTAATTCATAATCTTGTTTAGCATTTTCTATTTCTACTTTGATGAGGTCTGACTTCATATCAATAGCATATTGAAGTTCCTGTACTTTACTTTTTGCCAATTTAACATCACTTTTTGCTTTGAAAATGTCTGACAAATTATAAGATAACCCAATGCCAATATTCATCGCATTGGTTACTGTTAAAGCGTTTTGTAAGTCTAAAGCAATATATCCACCAGTTAGTGCTATTGATGGAAAGTATTTGCCTTTTGCCACTTTAATTTGATTTTCTGAAGCTTGTTTTTGATAGTGCAATGCTTCCAAATCATTTCTGGTCATCAATTTGGTTGTGGCTTGTTTTGAAACCAATCCAAAATTGGGTGCCACAGTTTCAATTTTGGTGCCTTCAGGAAGCTTTAAAAGTGTTGTCAATTTGTAATTTAAAATGTGTTCATTCTTTTTGGCTTCATCTAATGATAATTGGATGTTAGATTCTTGAATTTGTGCTTTTAATAAGTCATTTCGAGCTAACAAACCGTTTTTTTCCATTGCTGAAAAATCTAAAACCCGTTGTTGAGCACTTTTTAGGTTTTCTTCAATTAAGCTGATGGTTTGAGATGCT
The DNA here is from genome assembly GCA_041391965.1 of Gelidibacter sp. GTDB lineage: Bacteria > Bacteroidota > Bacteroidia > Flavobacteriales > Flavobacteriaceae > JAWKMZ01. The sequence goes on from JAWKMZ010000004.1 coordinate 33,982, forward strand.
TTATACAAATTTAAAAACCCACTAATTACTTGAATGCTCAATTGCTCTTTATCGTTTTTTGCATTAAAGGTGGCTGCTTGATACAGGTTTTCACTGGCTTTAATGGTGTTTTTTAATTTAAAACCAGAAAACAAAGGCAAATTAACACTGGCTTGACCCAATAATAATTGATTAACATTAGGCGATTTGCTATTTTGTGGTTCTTCAGAACCTGAGTTATTGTTTCCAGTATTGATTTTTAATTTGACATCAGCACTGGTTAAGCGCATGTATTGACCAGATAATTTGACATCAGGATACTGAAGATTTTTAGTTACATTTAACTGGTTTTCAGCAGACAAAACCTTAGTGTCTGATAATTTTGATGCGTCACTGTTTTTGAGTGCTAAAGTCACAGCATCCTCTAAAGTCAAAGTTTGTGTTTGTTGTGCTTGGAGTGTTGAAAGTGTTAAAAGACAAGCTACAAAACAAATTAGAATTTTATTTTTCATAGGTTAATAATGCTTTTATGGTGTTTTGGATGTGAAGAGTAAGTTCATTATGCACATACGTGTCAATAGTAGAATCAGTAAGATTCAATAATGCTTGATAGTATTTTTTGTTGTAATAAAAATGAAAATAAGTGCCTAAAATGGTGGTGGTTAAAAGATTTAAATTGATATTATCTGCAAAAACACCATCATTTTGTCCTTTTTTTACAAAGGCTTCAATGATTTTAAAATTTTCTTTTTTTTGTCTTAAATAATGATCAAAATCAATATTTCGGCATCCATTTGAATATTCAAAATTGATAATTTTGTGCATACGTCTGTTTTTATGAATGCGTTTTACTATTAAAGCTATAATCGTATCAATAGTTTCAATAGGCGATTTGTTTTCTGAAATGACCGATTCCAACTGCATTCTAAAATCGGACATTCTGTAGAGCATAAGCGTATCTAATAGCTTTTCTTTAGATCCGAAATAATAGGAAATCATTGCTACATTAATGTGAGCAGCTTTAGAAATTTGCCGAACCGAAGTTCCATCAAAACCGTTTTCGGCAAAGAGTTTTTCGGCAGTTTCCAAAATTTGAATTTGTTTATCGTTTAAGTCCATCGCGAACTTGTTTTTAAATTTCGATGCAAAATTAAACAAATGTTTAAATTAAACGTTTGTTTAATTTAATTTTTTAAAAACTTTAACATTTTTGTATGTAAGCAAACATAGTATTAAGATGGAGAAGACGCTTAGAATAAGAGTCTTAGTTAGTTTTGCTTTTTACTTTATTGGCAACAGGTTTCATTATTATCCGCAACGTACTGTCGTTGTTAAAATAACTAATGGACCAATTCATAAAAATTAAAAGTTTGTTTTTAACACTCAAAATGAGCATTAAATGTATAAACATCCAAGTAAACCAAGCCATACGACCTTGAAAACTAAATTTTGGCAAATCGACAACTGCTTTGCGCTTACCAATGGTTGCCATAGCGCCTTTGTTGGTGTACTCAAACTCTTTTTTAGCCTTATTTTTGCTGATATTTTTTAGATTTTTTCCTAATAATTCAGCTTGTTGAAGTGCTACACTTGCTACTTGTGGATGTCCATGAGGATATTTTGTAGTTTCCATATAAGCAATATCACCCAAAGCATAGACATTGCTTAAATGTTCTACTTCGTTAAATCTATTAACTATTAACCTATTACCTCTTGTAATGCTTTCTTTTGGGAAGCCTTCAACAAAATTACCAGTAACGCCTGCTGCCCAAATAACATTTTTTGACTGTATTTTATCACCATTATTAAGTGTTACAATATCGCCATCATAATCATTAACAATGGTATCAGTTTTAACGATAACACCTAATTCTTCAAGGTATTTTTGCGACATTTTTTGTGACCCATCACTCATAGGACTCAATGTGTGTGATGAGCCTTCTAACAAATATATGGTGAGTTTAGAAAAATCTTTATCAGGATAATCTTTAGGAAGTATGTAGCGTTTCATTTCAGATAAAGCACCTGCTAATTCAACTCCAGTAGGACCACCACCAACAATTACAAAATTTAAAAGCGCTTGAAGTTTTTCTTGATTGGTTGTGTTTAAAGCGTCTTCAAAGGTTTGTAGAATCCTGTTTCTTAATTGAATAGCTTCAGGAATGGTTTTCATAGGATAGGCATAATCCTTTAAATTGTCATTGCCAAAGTAATTGGTTTTACAGCCTATGGCTAATACCAATTTATCATAATCAAATTGTCCTATGGTTGTGGTAATAAATTGTTTGTTGTAATCAACGTGTGTTACTTTGGCAATCCTTATACGTACATTTTTGGCTTTTTGAAATACTTTTCTGAGTGGAAAGGAAATACTTGCAGGTTCTAAACGTGCTGTAGCCACCTGATACATCAAAGGTTGAAATTGATGATAATTGTGTTTGTCTATTAAATAAACTTCGTAGTTTGGATGGTTTATTAAATCTTGAGCGAGTCGTAATCCGGCAAATCCTGCACCTACAATTACGATTTTTTGTACTTCAGCCATGGCTTCAAATTATTCGAGTACAAAGGTCACAAATTCTGAAATAGTTTCCACATTTTTTATTGATAAATATTTAATAAAAGCACTGCCAATAATAGCTCCTTTAGCATATTGGGTAGCTTGCGTAAAGGTTTTGTTGTCAGATATTCCAAAGCCAATAATTTGCGGATTTTTTAGATTCATGGCTGCAATACGTTTAAAATAGTTAGTTTGCTCCTCTCCAAAACCCGATTGACTTCCTGTAACACTGGCACTACTGACCATGTAAATAAATCCGTTGGAAATAGAATCTATAAAATGGATACGCTCATCAGATGTTTGTGGTGTAATTAAAAACACATTGATAAGGCTCAATTTTTCGAAGATTGATTTATAGTTTTGGTTGTAAACATCAACAGGTAAATCAGGAATTATAAGACCGTCAATGCCAATTTCTTGGCATTTTTTGCAGAAGGCTTCTACACCATATTGCAAAATAGGATTAAAATAACCCATAATAATCAATGGAATGCTTACCGTTTTTCTAATAGCTTTTAATTGATTGAATACTACTTCTGTGGTCATCCCATTTTTAAGTGCTTGCGTAGAGCTTGCTTGGATGGTTGGTCCATCAGCTAATGGGTCACTAAAAGGTAAGCCAATTTCTATCATGTCCACACCACTTTTTTCAAGATTTTGAATGATGGAAACTGTGTCATTTAAATTTGGGTAACCTGCTGTAAAATAGATGGATAAAAGTTTTTTGTTTTCTTTTAATTTTTGATGAATTCTATTCATTGGTATGTTTTTCTTTTGTTTTTTTTGATGTTTTTGCGTTAAGGATTGAGGCATTTGTTGGAGCTCCTCGCAGAGAGCGACTGCCGAAAGCCTGACACTACGTAGCTAAAGCGATGTAGTGTAACGCCATAATTTTAAAGATTAAAATAATGAATATACGTATCTAAATCTTTATCACCACGACCAGACAAACTCACCACGATAATGTCATTTGGGTTGAACGTTTTTTGCTCAAAAATTGCCAAAGCATGCGAACTTTCAATGGCAGGAATAATACCTTCCAATTGACATAACTTTAAACCAGCTGTCATCGCTTCATTATCAGTAATAGCAATAAATTCAGCTCTTTTGCTTTTGTACAAATGTGCATGAAGTGGTCCAATTCCAGGATAGTCTAATCCAGCAGAAATAGAGTAAGGTTCGGTAATTTGTCCATCATGAGTTTGCATTAACAAAGTTTTGCTTCCATGTATAATGCCTTCTTTTCCTAAAAGTGAGGTTGCAGCACTTTGGCCAGAATTTACACCTTTTCCAGCTGCTTCAACAGCAATTAATTGAACGTCTGTATCGTCCAAAAAATGATAATAAGCACCTGCAGCATTGCTACCTCCACCAACACAAGCAACTACATAATTGGGTTTTGTGGTATTTTCTTTTTCTTTGAGTTGCCACTTAATTTCTTCAGAAACGATGGCTTGAAAACGCGCTACCATATCTGGATAAGGATGTGGTCCAACCACACTTCCAATAATGTAATGCGTATCTGTAGGATGATTAATCCAATCACGAATGGCTTCGTTGGTGGCATCTTTTAAGGTGCGACTACCAGAAAGTGCTGGAATGACCTTAGCACCTAACATTTTCATTCGGGCAACGTTAGGTGCTTGTCGTGCAATGTCAATTTCGCCCATATATACAATACATTCCAAACCCATTAAGGCGCAAACTGTTGCAGTTGCCACACCATGTTGTCCAGCACCAGTTTCGGCAATAATGCGATGTTTATTTAAGCGTTTTGCCATTAAAATTTGGCCAATTGTATTATTGATTTTATGGGCTCCTGTATGATTTAAATCTTCTCGTTTTAGATAGATTTTTGTGTTGTATTTTTCTGAAAGATGTTTAGCAAAATAGAGTGGAGAAGGACGACCAACATAATCTTTAAGCAAGGTATTGAACTCTTTTTGAAATTCTGGTTCAACCATTATTTTCAGATAATTTTGTCGTAATTCTTCTACATTTGGATAGAGCATTTCTGGGATGAAAGCGCCTCCAAATTCTCCATAATATCCTTTGTTGTTAATGTTGTAGCTCATAATTTGTCATTTCTGAAAAGACAGAAATCTCATGGTTTTTAATTTGTAACTAATTATTAAGTTTTGTCTTAAAACGTTTTAATGCTTCTAAATTTTTTAACCCAACTGTAATTTCAAATCTGCTGTTAACATCAATAGCGTAGCAGTATTTTGAAGCTTCAGTTTTAAAGAACATTTTTAAATGCTCTATATTTTCTAATCCAATGCCACCACTTAAAAAATAGGGTTTTGTTGAAGTGTAATTTTTTAAAATTTCCCAATTAAAAGTATAGCCATTGCCACCTGGAAGGTTGCCTTTAGTATCAAATAGATAATAATCGCAAACCTTTTCAAAAGCTTGTAAATCATCAAAATTGAAATTGTCTTTAATTGAAAATACTTTGATGATTTCTATATGTTTTGCTTGCAATTTTTTACAATATTCAGGAGGTTCTTCGCCATGTAATTGAAGCATTTGCAAATCGTATTTTTTTGTAGTTTCAAGAATTGTTTCTAAAGATGCGTTTACAAAAACACCTATTTTTTTGATAGATTTTGGTAATTGTGGCATGATGTCATCAAAAAAACGACCAGATTTTTCATAAAAAATAAAGCCAAGAAAATCGGGTTGCAACGTTGCAACTTCAATGATGTTTTCTTGATATTTCATACCGCAGATTTTAAGTTTCATTATTTAATTTTTCAATAAATGTTTTGGCACTTTCGCCTGCATTTTCTGTTTTCATAAAATTTTCACCAATCAGAAAACCTTTGTAATTGTAGGTTTGTAACTCTTTGATAGTTTCAATGCAACTAAGTCCGCTTTCAGATACTTTTATAAAATCGTTTGGGATTAAGGAACTCAGTGTTTTGCTAATTTTTATATTGACATCAAAGGTTTTTAAGTTTCTATTATTAACACCAATCATATCTAAACTTGGCATGATGGATTTGTGCAATTCGTCTTCGTTATGAACCTCTAAAAGCACATTGAGATTCAAACTTTTTGCTAATTCTGAAAATTGTTTGATTTCAGTTTTAGTCAAAATGGCAGCAATCAGCAAAATCACATCGGCTCCAAAGGCTTTGGCTTCTATAATTTGATAGGCATCAATGATAAATTCTTTACGTAGCAAAGGCAAATTACAACTGGCTCTTGTTATTAATAAATCATCTAAAGAACCACCAAAATACTTACCATCAGTAAGCACAGACATGCCGCAAACACCTGCATTTTCATAGCCTGTTGCAACATCAGACACATTTAAATTTTGATTGATAATAGATTTTGATGGTGAGCGTCGTTTGTGTTCAGCTATAATACCTGTAGTGCTATTTTTTAATTTGTTGACTAAAGAAGTTGTAGGTCGTTCAAATAAAACAGAGTGTTCCAATTGTGAGATTGGAATGAGTTGTTTTTTGAGTTGCACTTCAATCCGTTTGTCTGCAATTATGTTATCTAAAATAGTCATTGGTTGTTGCTAATGTTTACAAGGGTTTTGAAACAATTCAATGCGTTTTTAGACAGTAAAGATTCTTTTGCCATTTCAAAGCTTTCTGCAACCGAATTATTTTTTACAGTGGCAATAGCCATAGCTGCATTGGCACAAACGACGTTGTTTTGCGCTTCAGTGCCATAACCATTTAAAATGTGCATAAATATTTTTGCCGAACAGTCTATAGTATCACCACCATGAATAGCCTCTTGGTCAAGAGTTTTTACACCAAAGTCCTCTGGATTTAAAATTTGTTCTGAATGATTTTTAATCACTTTTGTTGGGCCTGTCAGAGAGATTTCGTCATAACCATCCAAGGCATGTAGTAAGGTGTAATTTTTATTTGTATTTTGATATAAATAGCTATACATACGCAACAATTCTAAACTAAAAACGCCAACCATTTGGTATTTTGGAAACGATGGATTTGTCATAGGACCTAACATATTGAAAAAAGTTTTTACAGCTAAATCTTTACGAATTGGTGCCACATTTTTCATGGCAGGATGAAATAAAGGTGCATGCAGAATGCAAATGCCAGCATCGTCCAAACAGCGCTTTAAAAAGTTTTTATCTGAAGAGAATTTGACTCCTAAATACTCTAAAACGTTAGAAGAGCCACAAGTGGAAGATACACCATAATTTCCGTGTTTTGAAACATTGATATCAGCACCTGCAGTAACAAAGGATGCTAATGTTGAAATGTTAAACGTGTCTTTTCCGTCGCCACCAGTTCCGCACAAATCGATAGCGTTATAGGCTTTTAAATCTACAGGAATACAAAGCTCTAAAAGCGCATCTCTAAACCCTTGAAGTTCTTCAATGGTAATGCTTCGCATCATAAAAACCGTTAAAAAGGAGGCTATTTGACTTTGGTTGTAATCGCCTTTGGAGATGTTGACTAAAACCTGTTTAGCTTCTTCGCTTGAAATGCTTTCCTGATTGATAAGTCTGTTTAATATATCTTTCATCTTAACTGTTAATCCAATTTTTTAAAATTTGTTTTCCATTTGGTGTTAATACCGATTCTGGATGGTATTGTACTCCTTTTACATCGTAAATTCGATGACGTAGTGACATTACTTGTCCGTTTTCGTCAAAAGAGGTTGCTTCTAAAACGTCTGGTAAATTGGCATCCACAACCCAAGAATGGTAACGTCCAACTTCAAAAGAGGTGTTTAAATCTTTAAAAAGCGGCTCATCATTGACACAAAGTGTTATTTTGGTAGCAATACCATGAAACACTTTGTCTAAATTGATAAGTGAACCACCAAACACTTCGCCAATGGCTTGCAGTCCTAAACAAACGCCCAATATGCTTTTAGTTGGTGCATAGGTTTTTATAATGGCTTTTAGCAAGCCTGCTTCATCAGGAATTCCAGGACCAGGAGATAGTACAATTTTATCAAAAGGTTTTATCTCTTTTAACGTAAGTTTATCGTTACGTTTTACAGTGACTATGCAATCTAATTCTTCTAAATAATGAACGAGATTGTAGGTAAAACTGTCGTAATTGTCTATGACTAATACTTTTGTCATCATTATATATTTTCTGCTAATTCAATAGCTTTTGTTAAAGCACCTAATTTGTTATATACTTCTTGCAATTCGTGTTCTGGATTTGATTTTGAAACCAATCCTGCACCAGCTTGCCAATGCAATTGATGATTTTTGCTTAAAAAAGTTCGAATCATAATAGCGTGGTTAAAGTTGCCCTCAAAATCCATAAAGCCTATAGCACCTCCATAAAATCCACGACTGGTTTTTTCGTATTGTTCAATGAGTTGCATTGCTTTATGTTTTGGAGCACCACTTAAGGTGCCTGCAGGAAACGTGTCTGCAACTATTTGCATGGTTGTGGTGTTGCTATGTTTGGTTCCTGTAACTTTACTCACTAAATGGATGACATGTGAAAAGAACTGAACTTCGCGATAGGTTTCAACCTTCACATTGCTTCCATGTCTGCTTAAGTCGTTGCGAGCCAAATCAACTAACATGACATGTTCAGCATTTTCTTTATCATCTACAGCCAATTGCTTTGCAAGTTCTGAGTCTTTTTCGTCATTTCCTGTACGTTTAAAAGTGCCTGCAATAGGATGAATTTCGGCTTTGTCTTTTTTTATAACAAGGTGTGCTTCTGGCGAACTGCCAAAGATTTTAAAATCGCCATAATCAAAATAGAAGAGGTAAGGTGATGGATTAATACTTCTCAAGGCACGATAAACATTAAACTCATCGCCTTTAAATGCTTGAGTAAATCTTTTGGATAGCACTAACTGAAAAACATCACCTCTGGCACAATGCTTTTTTGCTAATTCAACATGTTGTTTATAATCGTCATCTGTAAGGTTTGAGGTTGTTTTTCCATTTGTTGAAAAGTTAAAAGCTGCGTAGTTTTTTGATTTGATAAGCTGTAAAATATCGTCAATATTATTTTCAGCATCAAAGCAATGTGCAAAAATATAGGCCTCATTTTTAAAGTGATTGATGGCAATAATGTTTTGATACACGGCATAATAAATGTCTGGAATATCTAAATGACCTTCTTTTTTTGTAACATTAACTGCTTCAAAATAACGAACCGCATCATAAGCAATATACCCAAAAACACCGTTGTTGATGAATTTAAACGTTTCTTCAGAATCTGTTTTAAACCGTTTTGTAAATTTATGGATGACATCAGCAACATCAGTTTTAGGTTTAATTTTGACAATTAACTGACTTCCATCTGGAAAACTTTGGGTGATGACTTCATTTTTTACTTTTATAGATGCGATTGGGTTGCAGCAGATGTATGAAAAACTGTTGTCGCTTGCATGGTAATCGCTACTTTCCAATAGCATACTATTGGGAAATTTGTCTCTTATTTTTAGATAAATGCTTACAGGCGTGATGGTGTCTGCAAGAATTTTTTTGTGATGTGTGTATAAACTAAAAGTTTTCATAATATAATTTGATAAAAAAAAGGCTTGTCGTGAATGACAAGCCTTGATATTTTGAGTTTTAAAAATACAAAAGTGCTATTTCACGAAGTTTGAGTTTCGGAAATTCCACCACCAAGTATAATTAAAAATTGCGTTCATTTGTTTAATAATAAGTTCAAATATAGAAATGTTAATTTGTATTTCAAATTTTTTGAGATAAAATAAAAAAAAGAATCCTGCAATTGCAGGATTCTCTCATCACTAAATGTTGCTATTAATCAATTCTTAGGGTTAAAACTTAAGATTTACATTTAGATCAAACTCATCATAAATAGCTTTGTCTTTTAAACCATCAAAAAAGCTTGTTGAACCATATCTTACGTCAAATTTGCTTCTGTCAACTTTTAAAGCAGCTGTTGCTGAGGTTTCAGTAACAATCATATCAAATGTAATTGGGTTTGTGATATTTTTAATAGTTAAATCACCAGTTACTTTTAAATCTCTGTCTTTACCTTCAACTTTTGTAATTTTAAAACTTGCTGTTGGATGTGCTTCAACACCAAAAAAATCAGCCGATTTTAAATGACCTTCTAATTTGCCTTTATAGTCGCCTTCTAAATCAGTAACTGTGATTGATGACATGTCAATTACAAAATCGCCACCAGTAAGTTGACCATCAGCAAAGGTTAGGTTGCCTTGTTTTATATTGATAGTCCCTTCGTGCTCACCAGTTACTTTGTAACCTTTCCAAGTAATTTTGCTGTTTTTTACATCAACAGCTTTTTCTGATATGGTTGTAAATGATGCTCCTGTTAAAGCAACTAATACTATTAAAGCGTTATTAAAAATTGTTTTTTTCATTTTTTTTATTTGTTTCGTGTTTGTATTAAATAATTAGTAATCTCTGAGTTTTGTTAATATATGGTTTAAGGTTTCCAATTCATCGTTTGTTAAATGAGAAGTTATGAGCTGTTCTGTACTGTCTATAATTGGGTCAATAGTGTTTAAAATATCTAAACCACTTTTGGTAATAAAGATGTCAACTTTTCTACGGTTTTTTTCGCAAGTAAAACGTTCTACATAGCCTTTTAAAATCAGTTTGTCCACCAATCTTGTGGTATTACTCATTTTACTAATCATTCGATCCTGAATATCTTGTAGGTTGGTAGGGTTTCCTTTCTGTCCTCTTAAAATTCGCAATACATTAAATTGTTCTACAGATATATCAAAAGGTTTTAAAACACTTGTTATGTTGTCTTTTATCCAAACATTAGAGTGCATAATGTTTAAAACCGTTTTACGAACCAATGGTATTTTAGATTTTGTTTTAAGGATGTCTTCCAACTCTTTCATATACAATAATTGTATATACAAATATACGACATCTATTTTGATTTTAAAAACAATGGAAGTATAAATTTTTGTTAAAAAGATGTTTTTGAATTAACTAACCATAGTATGCTATTTTTAATTTTAAAAATAAGATTAGGTGTTAGGCTAACAGAAATATACTAAAAGTGTAACACTTTCGTTTTTTTATCGTCTATATCATAAAGAAATGTTAATTTTGTAAGACTAAAATTTTAGGTAATGGCAAATTTAACGCAAGAAGAATGGGTTGCTCAATTGAATAACGATACGAATGCAGTGATTTTGGACGTTAGAACAGATGCCGAAGTTGATGAAGGAATCATACCAAATGCAATTCATATAGATATTTATAAAGGACAGGACTTTATAAACGAAATTGAAACATTAGATAAAACCAAAAACTATTATGTGTATTGTAAATCTGGAGGCAGAAGTGGGCAAGCATGTTCCATTATGAACCAATTGGGTTTTCAAAATGCATATAATCTTATAGGAGGTTTTAACGAATGGAGAGGAGAAACAACATCAATCAAAACATAAATTAAAACACATGAAACATTTTGCTATTATTTTAAGTATTGCACTTGTTGTTTTTGCAACAAGTTGTAAAGAAGCAGTTAAGGGCGATATAGAAGTAGTGACTCCAGAAGAAATGCAATCGCTTTTAGAATTAGAAGACGTACAATTAGTAGACGTAAGAACTCCAGAAGAGCGTAAAGAAGGCTATATAGAAAATTCACAAAATATTGATTATAATTCGCCAACGTTTGATGAAGATATTTTAAAACTTGACAAAACCAAACCAGTCATATTATACTGTAAATCTGGAGGTCGAAGCTCTAAATGTGCAGAAAAACTCAAAGACGCAGGTTTTGTTAAAATTTACGATTTAAAAGGAGGCATTACCCAATGGAAGTTTGAAGGGCTCAAAATAAAAACCCTAAATTAAATTTAAAACCGAACATTTTGTTCGGTTTTTTTATGCTCAATTAATTTTACATTTTAAGAAAGCTTTACCAAATAAGTCTAAACAAAATGATATTTTTGTAGATTATTAATTCTAAAAAAAATCAAAAAAGAGTTTAAATATAAACGCTTTTTTGAGAAACGACCACTTATAATGAAGCATGTATTCTTCTTTGTTTTTGCTATATTTTTATCGCAAACTGTTAATTCACAAATTTTTGAGCCTGTAAAATGGCAAACCTCAGTAGAAAAAGTATCTGATACAGAGTACGATTTAATCTCAACAGCAACCGTTGATGAAGGTTGGCATTTATATTCTCAAAATGTACCTAATGACGATGGACCCTTACCAACAAATTTTAATTACACCAAAACAGACCAATTTGAACTAATAGGAAAAACATCTGAAGAAGAAGGTCATACCGTTGATGACCCTGTCTTTAAAATGAAAATCAAATTTTTTGAAGACAAAGCAGCCTTTAGACAACGTATAAAAGTAGTCAACCACGAACTTTCTTTGGTTACAGGTGAAGTAGAATTTATGGTGTGTGATGATAAACAATGCTTGCCACCAAGTTATATAGATTTAGAATTTAATCTTGCAAATGCACAAGCTTACACAGCAACTAAAAAATCTTCGGTTTCTTTTTCTGAAACACCAAAAACAGAAGTAAAAAATGAAGCAGTTAAATTGCATCCTAATAAAACAGAACATTCCAAAGGTTTGTTTAGTATCTTTTTTCTTGCTTTTTTGTCAGGTTTTGTCGCGTTATTAACGCCATGTGTATTTCCGATGATTCCAATGACAGTAAGTTTTTTTATCAAACAAAGCAAAACCAAATCAAAAGGTATTAGAAATGCTGTCATTTATGGCTTGTCCATTGTAGTTATCTATGTCCTTTTAGGAACTCTTATAACAGGTTTATTTGGAGCTGATGCTCTAAATGCTTTGGCTACAAACGTTTGGTTTAATATTATTTTCTTTGTTTTATTGGTAATATTTGCAATATCATTTTTAGGCGCTTTTGAAATTGTATTGCCAAACTCATGGGCTAATAAAGTAGATAAACAAGCTGACAGAGGTGGATTTGTAGGAATATTTTTTATGGCTTTAGCATTAGCCATTGTTTCATTTTCTTGTACAGGACCAATAGTTGGGACGCTTTTGGTTGAAGCAGCCTCTAAAGGCGGTATTGCTCCCATTATAGGAATGTTAGGTTTTTCGTTAGCCATTGCCTTGCCTTTTGCATTATTTGCTGCATTTCCAGGATGGTTAAATTCTCTGCCCAAATCTGGAGGATGGCTAAACACAGTCAAAGTCGTTTTAGGTTTTGTTGAATTGGCTTTGGCTTTTAAATTCTTGTCTCAAGCCGATTTGGTATTGCAAGCACACTTTTTAGAGCGCGAAGTATTTATTGCTATCTGGATTGCGGTTTTTGGTACATTATCATTTTATTTATTCGGAAAAATACAATTGCCACATGATTCGCCATTAAATCATATTTCAGTAGGAAGGCTAAGTTTAGGATTGTTAACCTTGTCATTTACCATTTATATGATTCCAGGACTTTGGGGAGCACCTCTAAAACTTATCAGCGCTTTTCCACCACCTTTAGAATACAGTGAGTCACCTTATGGTGTTGGTAATTCTAAAACAGGAAGTGGCATTTCTAATGCTGAACAAGACATTCCTGAAGGAGCTCATTTATTAGCACCACATCAAATTTTAGCTTTTGACGATTATGATAAAGGATTAGCTTATGCCAAAAAAGTAAACAAACCCGTTATGTTAGATTTTACAGGTTGGGCTTGTGTAAATTGCCGAAAAATGGAGCAAAATGTTTGGGTAGATGACCAAGTGTTAAACAGTTTAAAAAATGATGTCGTTTTAATTTCATTGTATGTAGATGATAAACGCAAATTAAGTGATGATGAAGTTGTAGAATCTCAGCTTAGACCAGGAAAAAAACTGAAGTACATTGGTCAAAAATGGAGTGAGTTTCAAACCATTAAATATAAAACCAACACACAACCATTTTATGTGTTGATGAACCACGATGGAGAAAACCTAATAGACCCTGTAGGTTATACACCAAATATTGATGACTATTACAATTGGCTAAAAGAAGGAATTAGCAATTTTTAAACTAAAATATTGCGTTTAACACATTTTTTTAGCGTTTAATCTAAAAAATACATCGTATTTTAACGTTTTTATTATATTGGTTTAGCTATTCAAAATAGTTAGCCCTAAATCTTAAATTAAATAAAAAGTATAATCCTTAATTTAAGATCATATGATAAATGTATTACTCACAATCACTACCATTGCGCTTTTTTTTGCTGCAATGTATGCTTACGCTTACGGATTTGAATATTTAGAAAATTTGAAAGAGCGACGTTTGTTAAAAGAACGTATAAAAAAAGAAGCAGATTTTGCACAACAAAAGCTTTTAAAAGCACAGTTAAGGCAAGAAAAAATTAAACAACTTAAAAAACGAAGTGACGAAATTAAACAAGAATTTGCGCGTTTGGCAGAATTTAGAAACAAAGTTTTTAAAACCAATAATTCAGATAATATTATGGCATAAACCTTTACTTTATAAATTAAAAACCTCTCATTTTGAGAGGTTTTTTTGTGAAATGAAATAAGTAATTTAAAACAATCAACTTGACTGTTTATTTTTGATTTTTTTAAAAGATAAAACAGCTTATTTTAATAAAATTAAATACTTTTAGTAATTTTAAAAAACTAAGGTTTTTGGTATTTTTAAACCCATTAATACAGCTGTTTTTATTAATAAGCTTATTGCTGTATTGTAATTTGCCAAAACACTTCAAACTATAAGCATAACGAATCAATTAAATTTCAACAATTATAGCAACTTTGAAACAATTTAAAGACAAAGAATTTATTTTGTGGACAAAACTTAAAGATGGCAATATAGAGGCTTTAGGTGCGTTGTACGATATGTGTATTGATGAGTTGTTTTGCTTTGGAATGCAATTATGTAATGACAAAAACCGTGTTATGGATGCCATCCACGATTTGTTTTTAAATCTTTATAAGTACCGAAAAAATCTTGCTACTACTGATAATGTTAAGTATTATTTGCTACGCTCCTTAAAAAACCAAATTCTAAAACAACCAAATAATACTTCAATTTTTGATGAACGCATACTACATCACAAGCATTCCAATTCAATTGAAGAACAAATTATTGCAAGCGAAATTAACAATGAACGTGCCTATAAATTGTCAAAAGCCATTAATTTATTGAGTAAAAAACAACGAAAAGGACTGTTTTTAAGGTTTACTGAAGAACGTTCATACGAAGAAATTGCTGACATTATGAACGTCTCTATTCAAACGTCAAGAACCCTTATTTACAGAGCCATTAAAGTCTTACGCAAAAATTTGGCATTGCTCATTCTTTCCGTTTTTCATCTTTTTTATTAAAATTTTATAAAAAAAAATGTCTATATCTTAAAGCTTAATTACTTATTAAGATAGTAGCTGCTACGTTTTATTTTGAAATTAGCGTACAACTCTTAAAAACAAATAGTTATAAATGACAAAAAATAACTCTTCTCAAAACATGGATTTTTCTGAACTCTCTAAAGACGAGAAGTCGCAGTTAAAACATAAAATTACAAGCTCTATTTATAGCTATATTATAAAAAGAAGACGTGTTAAATATGCTTTAGGTATTACAGCAGCGGCTGTGGTTATCTTATTTTCAATTAGCGTGTTTAATACAACAAAACAAGAAAGCGCTATTGAAAAATTTGCAAAAACTCAAAAAAATCAAAGTCTTGATAACCATGTCAATCTTATTTTGAGTGACAGCAAAACGGTTGAAATTGCTGAAGACAACTCAACTATTGCGTATTCCAACTCTGGACAACAAGTAACAATCGGAACTTCTAAATCTGTAAGCCAAGAAGCATCAAAAAAAAATGATGTTGTTTTTAACACCTTAATTGTACCTTATGGTAAACGTTCAGAAATTGTCTTGGCAGATGGTAGTAAAGTATGGTTAAATTCTGGTTCAAAACTCATATTTCCTGCCACATTTATAGATGATAAACGTGAAGTGTATTTAGAAGGCGAAGCCATTTTTGAAGTTACTCACAACAAAAAACAACCTTTTATTGTACAATCCGACAATCAAAGCATTAAAGTTTTAGGAACCATTTTTAATGTAAGTAATTATGCAGATGATGATGCTATTTATACAGTTTTAAAAAGCGGAAGCATTCAATTAAGCTATAAAAGCACTGCTTTTTTGCATAGTACAGAGCATGTTAAAATAACACCAAATACACTTGCAACCTATAACAAAGCCAATGGCAACGTAAAAACGAATACAGTTGAAGTAGAAAAATACTTTTCATGGCGTGATGGTATTTTCATCTTTAAAAATGATGCACTAAAATCTATCATGAAAAAAATTGCAAGGTATTATAATGTTGAGGTCGTTATAAATGATGAAACCTTAGCTAACCAAAAATTCTCAGGGTATTTAGACGTAAAAGAAAATATAGAACATGTGATGCAAACCATAAAAAATGCAGAAACATCATCATTTGAATATCATATAACAGATACGAATAAACTAATTATTAACTTAAAAAAACCAGACCATTTGAAGTAAAACCAAACCAAAAAAAACTAGAAGATGCGCCAACATCCTCTAGCATTAAAAAATCAATAGCACTGTTTAACACAGCAATATTAACCACTAAAACAAAATTATGAATAAAAATAAGAACCTTTATGCTTTTAAAAGGATAAAATCTTTAAGATACTATTTGGTAAATATTATGAGAGTTTTTCTATTATTAATGACCATTGGTTTAAGTTCAGCTTTTGCTAATAACACAAAGGCACAAACTAAAATTGATATAAATGTGACTAATGTTTCTTTAGAAGAGTTGTTTAAAGAAATACAGAATAAAAGTGAGTTTATATTTTTTTACAAAGATGATGTTTTAAATCACAAAGTAACACTCCATCTTAAAAAAGCAACACTATCAACCATTTTAGATACAGCTTTGGCAAATACCAATTTGACCTATACAGTTGATTATAGACAAGTTGTCATTAAACAAGCTGTAAATACACAAGCAACCACTTCAGATGCTAAGAAAGTCAAGAAAAAAATAATAAAAGGCACCATAGTAGATGATGCTGGCGTTCCGTTGGCTGGTGCCACAGTAGTTGTAAAAGGCACAACCATTGGCGTTTCTACCGATTTTGATGGAAATTTTGAACTGTCAGTACCTGATGACACGACCACCTTAGTAGTGTCTTACCTTGGGTTTACACCTCAAGAAATAGAAATTACTGGCAAGACAAGTATAGAGGTTAAGATGTTACCAGACAACACAACCTTAAATGAAATTGTAGTAATTGGGTATGGAACTGAAAAAAAAGCGTTACTAAGTGATGCTGTAACGTCTATCAGTGCAAAACAATTGGAAGATTTGCCAGTATCGTCGGTTGATGGTATTTTACAAGGTCAGGCTGCAGGTGTACAAGTGATGCAAAACTCTGGGACTCCAGGTGGTCAAATGTCAGTAAGAATACGTGGTTTAAGTTCTATTAGTGGTTCTAACCAACCGCTTTACATTATTGACGGAATTCCTGTAACTACAGGTGATTATGGGCAAATAGGCTATTCAGGTCAAGGTGCCAGTGCATTAACTGATTTAAATCCGAGTGATATTGAATCTGTTAGTGTGCTTAAAGATGCTTCGGCAACTGCAATTTATGGAGCAAGAGCCACAAACGGAATCGTTCTAATTACTACCAAACGTGGTAAAGACCAAAAATCAGTAGTAAATGTCAATGTGTACTCTGGTGTGCAACGCGCTTGGAACCGATTAGACATGTTAGATGCCAGACAATGGATGGAATACAGAAACGACCTTACAGGTACAACTGTGTTTACACAAGAGCAAATGGATAATATTACTATTGATACCGATTGGCAAGATATAATTTTCAGAACAGCTCCTGTAAACAGTTATGAAGTATCTACCACAGGAGGTTCAGAAAAAACCAAATTTTTTATCAGCGGAACACTCTATGACCAAGAAGGTATTTTGATTGGAACCGATTATAGAAGGCTCAATGCAAGAGTAAATGTAGACCATCAACTGTCTGATAAAATAACTATTGGCACTAGTATTGGGCTTACCTATGCCAAAACCAATCGCGTAGAAAGTGATCAAACCTTACATGGACCATTACCAAATGGTATTTCTACACCAGCTATTTTCCCTGTGTATAATGACGATGGAACGTATAATCAAGATGGACCATACTCTAATGCAGTTTCCATAGCAAATGAAGCCATCAACCAAAACTTTTCTTATAGAACCAACTCTAATGTTTATGCAGATTATAAAATAACCAATGATTTGACCTTCTCAACAAAATGGGGTGTTGACTTTTTAAACTTTAGAGAACATGCTTACGAATCAACAAAAACGGTTCAAGGAGCAAAATATAATGGTTTAGGATTTGAAACGTATAGCAATGTTTTAAATATCGTTTCCAATAACCTTTTAAAATATAAAAAGCAATTTAACAAACACAAACTGGAGGCTTTAGCAGGTTACAGTTTTGAAAGTTATGAATATCGTTCCTCATTTATAAGAGGACAAGATTTTGCTGATGATGACTTACAATACATCAGTTCTGCTGCAACCATTGTTTCTGCAAGTGCAAGTGCATCAGATGCTGGTTTAAGATCTTATTTTGGAAGACTAAACTATAATTATGACGATAAATATATTGCTACCTTTTCTGGTCGTTTTGATACTTCTACAAAATTTGGAGAAAATAACAGAACCGGATTTTTCCCAGCAGCTTCTGTAGCTTGGAGAATTTCTGAAGAAAGCTTTATGAAAAACCTAAAAACGGTTTCCGACCTAAAACTTAGAGTCAGTTATGGACTTACAGGAAATGATGATATCAGTCCTTTCCTTTTTTCTGAGCTCTATGGCAACACCTCTTATGGTGGACAACCTGCCATTTATCCAAGCAATATTCCAAACCCTGATTTAAAATGGGAAAGTACAGCGCAGCTTAATGTAGGTATTAATTTAGGACTTTTTGATAACAGGTTAACCCTAACAGCAGATTATTACAACAAACAAACTAAAGATTTGCTATTGAGCAGACCATTGCCAACCAGTTCTGGGTTTTCTTCTATTACCGAAAATGTTGGAAAAGTTGAAAACCAAGGCGTTGAAATAACCATTGCATCTCAAAACTTTATAAACGATAATTTTACTTGGAACACACAATTCAATATTTCAGGCAACCGAAATAAAGTATTAGAACTTTATAATGGCCAACCTATTGATGATATTGGTCGTGGTGGCAACCGTATTATGGAAGGGCAACCTATCGGAATTTTCTACAGCTACAAATCTTTAGGTGTTGATCCTTCAACAGGTGATATTGTGTTTGCAGACACTAATTTTGATGGTGTTATTACCTCTGAAGATAGAACCATTGTTGGCAATCCGCAACCCGATTTTATTGCAGGTCTTACCAATAATTTTAGCTATAAAGGAATTGATTTAAGCATCTTCCTTCAAGCCTCTTATGGTAATGACGTGTTTAATGGCTCACGTCTTTTCTTAGAATCCTTACAAGGAGGTGATAACCAAATTGCAGCGGTCACCAGACGTTGGAGACATCCTGGTGATATTACAGACATTCCAAGAGCAACGACAGATCCTGTAGCTTCTGCTCAAAACAAACGTGTGTCATCAAGATTTATAGAAGACGGTTCGTACTTAAGGGTTAAAAACGTCACATTAGGTTATACCTTTAATCAAAACGTCTTGAAAAAAAGTATGTTTTCAAGTATCAGAGTCTATTTGAGTGCACAAAACCTCTTTACGTTTACCAAGTATTCTGGTTTAGACCCTGAAGTCAATTATAGAGGCGATGATAACGCTGTAATTGGAACAGATTTCTTTACGTATCCACAAGCGCAAACCTTCACCTTAGGTGTTAATTTAAAACTTTAAAAAAATGAAAAAGATAATTTTAATAACCTTTTTACTACTAACAGCCTTGTCTTGCGATGTTTTAGAAGTAGAACCTCAAAACTCTATTCCTGCAGATGCCGCTTTTAAAACCAAAGAAGATATTGATAAAGGAATTTTAGGAGCTTATGCGTCTTTTCAAAGTTTAAGTTACTACGGAAGGACTTACGGCATTTTTTCCGATTTATCAGCAGATAATCTATCACATCCAATTGCGGCAACAGCTACAGAATATGCTGAAGTTGACAACAATAACATCTTACCAGAAAATAGCTCTATTGGTGGCATTTGGAGTGTTATTTATGATGGCATCAACGTTGCTAATAACGTAATTGCCAAAGTGCCAACAATTGAAGATATGACAGAGCAAGAAAAAAATGTAGCCTTAGCAGAATTGTACTTTATCAGAGCACTCAACCATTTTAATCTGATGAACTATTTTGGGGCAATTCCTATAAAAATTACACCAACAGTTGGTGTTACTAATTTAGATGCACCACGAAATTCTATTGAAGACGTCTATAGTCAAATCATCAACGATTTAAACTTTGCTGCTGATAATCTTCCTGCTTCAGGAAACAAAATCAGAGGCTCTAAATACGCAGCCAAAGCCTTGTTAGCAAAAGTGTATTTGTATAAAAAAGACTATCCACAAGCCATTGCGATGGCTTCAGATGTCATTGCAAATGGCAATTACACCTTGTTAGATAATTATGCAGATGTATTTGCAAATGACCAATCAGCCGAATCTATTTTTGAAATTTTCTTTTCAGAAACCGAAAGAAATAGAATTGCAGAATATAATTTTCCACATTCTTTAAACGGAAGACGCGAAGTAGAACCTTCGGAAAGTTTGTTAAATGCTTATGAAGCTGCTGATACGCGTTACGCAGCAAGTATTGCTTTTGAAGGTACAGAAGCTTATGCCAAAAAATACGACGATCTAAGCTTAGGAGCAGACAATGTTATTGTATTGCGTTTGGCTGATATGTATTTAATTAGAGCAGAAGCCGAAGCCAATTTGCCAACACCTAACATTACATCAGTACAAGATGATATCAATAAAATTAGAGAACGCGCTAATTTGTTACCAACCTACGAAACATCTGTAACACAGTTACTCAAAATCATTGAAAACGAAAGACGTATAGAATTTGCTTTTGAAGGACAACGCTGGTTTGACTTGGTAAGAACCAATCGCGCTATAGCAGTATTGCCAAATGTAACTAACACCAACCAAACGCTTTTTCCAATTCCATCAGATGAAATACAAACTAATAATGACCCAGGAATGACCCAAAACCCAGGATACTAATAACTAACGATCAAACTTAAAATATAACATATGAAACGAGTACATAACCAAACAGACGTAAAGATGAAAACTCAATTTCACAAGTACATTTTTATCGCATTTTTATCCATGACATTGTTCACATGTCAAAAGGATGATGTGACACCACCACAATCACAAGCCGAATTTTCAGCAAGCGCAACACAAGTTGCCGTAGGCGAAGAAATACAGTTTACTAATACATCACAAAACGCTACAGCTTATGCTTGGAGTTTTGGTGATGGTACCACATCACACCAAGTATCCCCAAGAAAAACCTACGAAACCAGCAATGTCTTTTTAGTAAGTTTGGTTTCAACAGGAGCAGGTGGTTCTACAATTTCTAATATGGAAATTACGGTAACTCCAGCCAGCTCATTTACAGTTGAAGATGAAGATAATCTTATTGCAACCGTTCCAGTACAGTTTACCAATACCTCTTTAGGTGCCGATAGCTACACGTGGTCGTTTGGCGATACAGACAACTCAACATCAACTGATGAAAATCCAACCTTTGCATATCCAAATCCAGGAACTTATACAGTAAGTTTAACCGCAAGTAGTGCGTATGGAGCGCAAACATCAACCAAAGAAATAACTATTGGAGGTGTACCAGCAGCTCCTGCAAATTTGTATTATATAGCATTGGGCGATGAGTTTATAAGAAAATTGACTTTAGATGGAACAGGTACTGTAAGCGATGTCCTTGATATTGCAGGAAAAGGCGGTGTTGGTATGGCGTATGACAATGTGAATCAAAAAATATACTTCTCTGATTTTGACACCTATCCTTTTGGAAATATTTGGAGAATGAACCTTGATGGCTCTAATTTAGAAGTGATTGCAAGCAATATTGGAGACCCTTATGCAATTGCACTTGATGTTGCTGGCGGAAAAATTTATTGGGTAGATGATGACAGCAATGTCTCTAAAGCCAATTTAGACGGCTCTAATCCAGAAATAGGATTCCTAAACATTCCTGGAGCTTATTGGAGAGCCATTTCTTTAGATGTTGAAAACAATAAAATGTATGTGTACGATGCCAATAACGAAGATTTATATGTAGCCAATACAGATGGCACCAACCCTTCTGTTATTGTACCAGGAGTTTATGGATATGCAGTTGCAGTTGATACCGTTAACGATAAAATTTATTTTGATGATCAAAATGATGAATTGTTAAAAGTAGCCAACTTAGATGGCTCTAATATTCAAACATTTGACGACAACGGTACACGTATTTATGGGATGCAAATAGATAACGAAGCTGGTAAAATATACTGGTCAGGGCGTGACTCTGGAGAATTGTATCGCGCTAACTTAGACGGTACCAATAAAGAAGTTCTAAAAACAGGAATTTCAAGTCCAAGAGGCATTGCTTTAGTTAAATAAAAAAATGAAACAGATGAAAAAAATAAGTTTAATAATAGTCATGCTTTGCACAACAATTTTATTTCACTCGTGCTCTGACGATGATTATCCAGTACCACCAGCAAGTACAGTACCTCAATTTACATATACTATTGATAATGACGAATTGGCGCCAGCAACAGTAACTTTTACTAATACCTCAATCGTTCCAGCAACCGTTGGCGATGCTACGTTTTATTGGAATTTTGGTGATGACCAATCATCTTCTGATACAAACCCATCACACTTATATACAGAACCTGGTGTTTATAATGTCAATTTAGTGGTGACCACCTCCATTTCATTAGAGGTTAAACAAGTTACCAAAACCATTGTAATAAAAGACCCAAATGCTACAGGAACACCAATTTATTTTACTGATGGTTCGCAAGTGTACCAAGGGCTTATCAACACGCAAGCACCCATTTTTACACCTGTAAATAATATTACGACACAATCATCTTACGGAATGACCATGGATACTCAAAACCAAAAATTGTATATCAGCGATTATGGATCTGATAAAATTTACAGAGCCAATTTAGATGGTAGCAATTTTGAAGATTTCAGAACTGGTGTTGACAGTCCAAACGGAATGGCTATTGATTATGATAACAACCAAATCTATTGGGATACAAGTTCTGGTATTCAAAGAGGAACCCTTGATGGTACTGATGTTGAAGATTTTGTAACAGGCCAATCTAACGACCCTGAAGGGCTTAGCATTGATCCAGTAAACCATAAACTTTATTGGATTAACTATAATGGTGGCGTTTGGGTTAAAAATTTAGATGGCACTGGCGAAACAGAATTAATTCCTGACATTGAAGGCGGAAGCATCTTAGTTATTGGCAACCGTATTTATTATGATGAATATGTTGGCTCTGGAGACATTCGACTAAAATCAGCCAATTTAGATGGTACCAATATAACAACCATAGCCGTTGGAATTGGAAGAGTGGTGTATGGCTTAGCTTACGATGCTAATGAGCAAAAAATTTATTGGGGCGATCGCAGTACAGATACCATGTACAGAGCCAATTTAGATGGTACCAACCCTGAAGCGTGGTTTGCATCTACAGGAGATACCAGAGGAATTGTCATAGGAATACAACAATAATTTAAAATGAGAAAATTAATAGCAACTTGTGTGTTTTTAGGTATTGCAATAATTGGCAATACCTTAAACGCACAAAACAACAACCCAAAAGGAAAACTGTTTATCATAGGTGGTGGCTCAAGACCATCAAATATGGTTGATAGAATTATTAAAGAATCCGGAATAGATGAAAACGGTTATGGCATTATTTTACCTATGTCAAGCGTTGAACCCGATTCGGCTGTTTATTACGCATCAAAACAATTTTATGATAAAGGATTTAAAAACATTTACGGATTGAATTTTGTCAAAAATGAAAAAATAACAACTTCAAAATTAGATTCTATCAAAAATGCCAAACTCATTTATATCTCTGGCGGCGATCAAAATCGGTTTATGGACATTATTGCAGGCACCAATATAGAAAAAACCATCCATCAAGCGTATAACAATGGAAGTCTGGTAGCTGGCACAAGTGCTGGTGCTGCTGTAATGAGCAAAATGATGATTACTGGTAATGAACTAAAACATCCTGATTATTCAGCAACTTTCAAAAATATTCAATCGGATAATATAGAAATAAAATCAGGGTTGGGAATGCTAACAAACGTTATTATCGACCAACATTTTGTAAAGCGAAGTAGATACAATCGGCTGTTGAGTGCTGTCATTGAGCATCCCGAAATGACAGGAATTGGCATTGATGAATCTACTGCTATTTTAGTAGATGGAAACCACATAGAAGTGGTTGGCAATTCGCAGGTCATCGTTTTTAAAAATCCTGAACATTCTAAAACCTTGTACAAAGAAAAGCTCGGAGCACACAATTTGAGTTTAAATATCTATGTACCTGGTGAAATGTTTACAATTCAATAATTACATGATTTTAAAAGTATCAAAAACCCTTGTGTTCTTATCGCTAATTTGTTTTAGTTCGATGGTGTTTTCTCAAACTAAAAAAGCAGAAAAAGCCATCGTCAAATCAGTCGATAAACATACAGATAATGCCATAAAATTGCTTAAGGAAGCAGTGCTAATCAATAGTGGTAGTATGAATTTTGAAGGTGTTAAAAAAGTCGGAAAATTATTTCAGACAGAGTTAGACAAACTCGGTTTTAAAACCCAGCTAACATCTGGTGACGCCTATGGAAGGGCAGGACATCTCATTGCCACAAGAGAAGGAAAAAAAGGACCAAAATTTCTTTTAATTGGGCATTTAGACACTGTTTTTGAGTTAGAAAGCCCTTTTCAAAACTACACCATGCTCAATGATTCTATCATGCAAGGACCTGGTGTTGCAGACATGAAAGGAGGTGATGTCATCATCATTTTAGCAATGAAAGCCCTTAAAGAGGCTGGTGTTTTAGATAATATGTCTATTGAAATTATCATGACTGGCGATGAAGAAAGTAGTGGAAACCCTTTAGAACTATCAAAAAAAGATTTGATTGAAGGCGCCAAACGTGCAGACATCGCTTTAGGTTTTGAAAATGGCGATAACAACCCAAAAACCATTGTAGTGGCAAGACGTGGTTCTACCGATTGGCATCTTAAAGTGACTGGAAATCCTGCACATTCCTCACAAATATTTACCGATAATATTGGTGTTGGAGCTATTTATGAAACTTCTCGTATTTTAAACGAATTCTATCTGCAATTAGCAAAAGAAAAAGATTTAACTTTTAATCCAGGATTTATTATTGGTGGCACAACCTTACAACCAGATGTCGATGGCACTGGTGGTCATGCCTTTGGAAAATCAAATGTAGTAGCGCAAGAAGCTATGGTTCATGGCGATTTGCGTGCAGTTTCCTTAGTACAATTGCAAAAGGCAAAAGCAACCATGCAAAAAATTGTTTCAGAAAATTACCCAAAAACCAAAGCACAATTGACTTTTGGTGATGATGGCTATCCACCTTTAAGCTTAACAGAAGGCAATACTCAATTATTAGGCTATTACAATACCGTAAGTCAAGATTTAGGTTTTGGTTCTGTAACGGCTGTAAACCCAAGAAACGCTGGTGCTGCTGATATTTCGTTTACCTCTGGTTATGTTGACATGGCTATTGATGGCTTAGGGCTTACAGGAGGTTCAGGCGATCATACCGTTAATGAAAAAGGAAATTTAAACACAGTGGCAACACAAGCCAAAATAACAGCAGTTTTGATGTATCGTTTGGTAAATGCAAAAAACTAAAAATAGAGCATGAAAAAAATTACAACCCTTTTTTTATTGAGTATCCAATGGCTTTTTGCCCAAAATTATGTAGAATATCATACCGGAAGCACAACAGATGTTACCACCAATCAACAATCTGGTGTTTGTATGATGGGTGGAGCAACAGAGCATGATGAAGCCATGAAATGGTTTTTAAATAAAGCGGATGGAGGCGATGTGGTCGTACTAAGAACTTCAGGTAGCGATGGGTATAACGATTATTTTTATACAGATTTAGGAATTACCATCAACTCTGTTACCACCTTTGTAATCAATAATACAGCAGGTGCAACAGACCCTTACGTGCTACAAAAGGTTGCCAATGCCGAAGCTATTTGGTTTGCAGGCGGTGACCAATATGACTATGTCAGTTACTTTAAAGACAATGCCATGGAAGATGCCTTAAATAACTTTATTAATGTAAAACAAGGTGTAATAGGTGGCACAAGTGCAGGTATGGCAATTTTAGGAAGCACATATTTTTCTGCACAATACGGAACCCTTACAAGTAATGTGGCCTTAAGTAATCCATACCATCCAAGAGTGGCTTTGGGTTATAACGATTTTTTAAACATCCCTTATCTAAACAATGTTATTACAGACACACATTATGACAACCCAGACAGACGTGGCAGACACAGTGTTTTTTTAGCACGTTTTTCAAAAGATAATGCCATACGCTCTTTTGGGATTGCCTGTAACGAATATGTTGCAGTTTGCATTGGTGCTGATGGAAAGGCCTATGTATATGGCGATTATCCAAATTATCAAGAGTTTACCTATTTCTTACAAGCCAATTGTGTTGAAAATTATCAACCTGAAACCTGTGAAGCTTTTACGCCTTTAGATTGGAATAGAGGAGGAGAAGCCATTAAAGTCTATAAAGTTCCCGGAACCATGTCTGGTGTTAATTATTTCGATTTGACTGATTGGGAAACAGGAAGTGGTGGCGATTGGCAAAATTGGTCTGTGTCTAACGGAACGTTTGCAACAGCAGCAGGCATCAACCCACAATGTGCTGCCTTATCAATTTCTGATAATGAGGTTTTTAAATCAGAAGTGTATCCAAACCCATTTTCAGATACCTTTTATATAAGTTTACAAGGGCAAGCAAAAGATATCAAATTATATAATATTTTAGGAAATGAAATAAATATCAAATTAGAAGCAAACAAAAATATAAATACCACAACATTAAGTTCTGGACTCTATATTTTAAAGCTCAAAACAGATACATCTGAACAAACCTTCAAGCTTATTAAAAGGTAGTTTGGCGCCAATATATAAGCAGCAGCACCAATGCAAATCAAACCATTAGTGGGTCACTTTTCTAAGCTATCAAGAGTAACATTTACGTTTTTGACTTATTTTTTCTCAAGCAAAAAAGAAGATTATCAAAACAATCATACTAATAACTCTAAACCTCTTAAAGTGCATAAACCTCATCAATATAAGCGCTAAATACTTATATTTGTTTTGATATAATGTGTGACAATATTTTATCTAATTCAACGAAATAGCCTGTTGGAATTCGGGCAGAAATTTTTATGACAAACTTTGAAAAAAGAAAAAACGACCGCACACAATAGCTATATAATTTTAGTTTAATAAGTATGAGTTCCAAAAAACTCATGGTTTTTTTATTACCTACTCTGATCATAGTCCAAGAGACATTCCAAAAAAAAAGAAAATTTTTAAATTAGCAAAGCTAAATCTCATAAAACCATACTTTTAAAACAAAAAACACTAAAAAAATGACACCTCATCTTTTTTTTCTGTAGTTAAAAGAATTATCTACTCATAACCTATTGGTTTTGCATAAATTAAAATTAAAAAGATGTTAAAAAAATCACTTTTAATAGAAAAGAAAAGCAAAATCACTGCTAAAAACTTGCAGCTTCAAATAAAAAATGAATTTAGAGAAGCCTCAATTCCTATTGAAGACATTGGTTTTGTTGTCATCGATAATCCTGAAGTCTATATCAGCATAACAGCAATGAATCATTTGGTAGAAAACAATACCGCTGTTATTATTTGCAATACATCACATTTGCCCAATGGCATGTTCCTAAACCTTAATAGTCATCATATCCAACAAGAACTTTTTAAAAATCAGATAGAAGCAAGCCTGCCACTAAAAAAGCAATTATGGCAGCAAACAATCACAGAAAAAATCAAGAACCAAGGCATTTTACTTAAAAAAATAACCAAAAATAAAAACAATTTTGAGTTTCTGGCAAGCAGAGTGCTAAGCGGAGACACAACAAACATGGAAGGCGTTGCGGCCAATTTTTATTGGAAATCTTTTTTTGACACAAACGATAGTGAACAGATGAAGCAACCCAATTTTAAAAGAGAACGCTTTGGTGATTATCCCAACAATTTCCTCAATTATGGCTATGCCATCTTAAGAGCCGCAACAGCCAGAGCCTTATCTGCAAGTGGTTTGTTAAACACCTTGGGCATACACCACAAAAGTAAATACAATGCTTTTGCTTTAGCAGATGATATTATGGAACCATTTAGACCAGTTGTAGATGAAGCAGTCCACCATATCATGCAGCACTATGACGAGCAAGAACTTAACACAGAAATAAAATCTGAATTGCTACAGTGCCTAACCCGAACCCTCTACTTTAAAGACGAAAAAAGTCCATTGATGGTTGCTTTACAAAAAACAGCAAGTTCACTGCAACAATGTTATAGTGGGAAACGTAAAAAAATTAAATATCCAAAATTATGGAACTAAATGCTTACAGGATTATGTGGTTATTTGTATTTTTTGATTTACCTACTGAGACTCCAAAAGACAGAAAAAATGCTTCTGGATTTAGAAAAAACTTAATCAAAGACGGATTTGCTATGATGCAGTATTCCGTTTACATGAGGCATTGTGCCAGCAGCGAAAGTGCCGATGTACACGAAAAGCGTATTAAAAAGCTACTTCCTCCTTTTGGAAAAGTAAGTGTCTTACGAATAACCGATAAACAATTTGGAAATATTATGAACTTCTGGGGAAAATTAGAAGTCCCCAAAGAACCACAACCGACACAATTAGAATTGTTTTAATAAATAACGCTCCATACCCATTATTTGTCATTCCAACGCAAGAGAATTTTTAAATCAGCATAGCTAAATCTCATAACAAAACATCAACCTACCCAATTTTGTCATTCCGACAAAGGCGCATGTTGTCATTCCGACAAAGGAGGAATCACATAATAAGACACAGACCATTTAAAACAAAAAATGCTTCAATCTTGCCTTATCACTGCAAAAAAGAAGCATTATTTTAAACGATATTTAACCTTAATCAATTGATATATAATAGGTGACAAGCCAACTAATATCGTGTTTTCTAATCTTTAATCAAACCACAACGCCACATACTTGAACAACCTATCAAATATCGTGTTTTCTAATCTTTAATCAAACCACAACATAGGAAACCTACATCTTTTGAAAATATTAAATATCGTGTTTTCTAATCTTTAATCAAACCACAACGAAAAAACTGTCAAAAAAGTCAAAATTTGAATATCGTGTTTTCTAATCTTTAATCAAACCACAACATATTCAGTAGGTGTAAGTTCAGCTAATATCGTGTTTTCTAATCTTTAATCAAACCACAACAGATAAGGGCAAAGATTAACGGGAAGTAATATCGTGTTTTCTAATCTTTAATCAAACCACAACCAAAACTGTTAAATATCCTTTTCAAATAAGCCATTATCGTGTTTTCTAATCTTTAATCAAACCACAACTGCTTTCATATTACTTTTAAAAATTATTTAATATCGTGTTTTCTAATCTTTAATCAAACCACAACATGGGAAGAACAATAAATATCGTAGAACAAAATATCGTGTTTTCTAATCTTTAATCAAACCACAACTTTTATCTTGCGTTCATCTTCAATCCATTAATATCGTGTTTTCTAATCTTTAATCAAACCACAACTGATAACGCGAAATAGATGGATTGTGACCAAATATCGTGTTTTCTAATCTTTAATCAAACCACAACATCCTTAGCGTAGGAGTTGAAACTTGACGAATATCGTGTTTTCTAATCTTTAATCAAACCACAACATCTGTTGGATAAAATAGCTTTAATAGTGCAATATCGTGTTTTCTAATCTTTAATCAAACCACAACCGAATTAAAGTGCTTTCGTTAATATCTATAAATATCGTGTTTTCTAATCTTTAATCAAACCACAACGATAAAGTCATTCCGCTTGGTAGTGATGTAATATCGTGTTTTCTAATCTTTAATCAAACCACAACAAATCTTCTGCTTCTTTAGTTCGTTCAATAAATATCGTGTTTTCTAATCTTTAATCAAACCACAACACTATAATGGCAATAACAATCCAATAGTAGAATATCGTGTTTTCTAATCTTTAATCAAACCACAACTATTATTAACTACAATTGTAGTTCTTTCGTAATATCGTGTTTTCTAATCTTTAATCAAACCACAACATACTGTTGTTGTAATTCTTTTAATTCTTAATATCGTGTTTTCTAATCTTTAATCAAACCACAACATCTTGCCTAATGGAGATTGAATTTTGCTAAATATCGTGTTTTCTAATCTTTAATCAAACCACAACGAAAGGCTTTTAGAGGAGGGAGCTACACGTAATATCGTGTTTTCTAATCTTTAATCAAACCACAACTGGCAATTGATATCTTTCATTACTAAAACCAATATCGTGTTTTCTAATCTTTAATCAAACCACAACACGTTTTGATTTATTAGAGCGTTGGCAAAAATATCGTGTTTTCTAATCTTTAATCAAACCACAACAACATCTTTATTACCACTTTCAGTTGGTTGAATATCGTGTTTTCTAATCTTTAATCAAACCACAACACGACTGCTTGGCATCCAGAAACTAAATCGAATATCGTGTTTTCTAATCTTTAATCAAACCACAACATGAGTTTATCGCTTCAGAAGATGGTCTAAAATATCGTGTTTTCTAATCTTTAATCAAACCACAACAAATGGGTGATAATACAACGTTCTTAGCATCAATATAAATATCGTGTTTTCTAATCTTTAATCAAACCACAACAAGAGGAATTACAAACCTACTTCCCCGATAAATATCGTGTTTTCTAATCTTTAATCAAACCACAACTATAGCTGTTCCTGTGATTTGTTCTTCGGAATATCGTGTTTTCTAATCTTTAATCAAACCACAACAAAGCAACATCGTGTTTGATGTAAAAGCTGAATATCGTGTTTTCTAATCTTTAATCAAACCACAACAGACAGGCAGCGAAATTTAGATTTGGATAATATCGTGTTTTCTAATCTTTAATCAAACCACAACTGAAAGCAACCAACGCATCATCAATGATTAAATATCGTGTTTTCTAATCTTTAATCAAACCACAACAAGGTTAAAAATAAAAACAACACACCTGAAATATCGTGTTTTCTAATCTTTAATCAAACCACAACACTAACTGGTTTACCTTGGCAGAAGTGAAAAATATCGTGTTTTCTAATCTTTAATCAAACCACAACTCGTAATCATTCCAAATAACTGTAGCATTTAATATCGTGTTTTCTAATCTTTAATCAAACCACAACTGTAACCAATGAAGATTATAATGATGCTTAATATCGTGTTTTCTAATCTTTAATCAAACCACAACGGGATGAGTTTTTAAATGCAGGTAATGAGTAATATCGTGTTTTCTAATCTTTAATCAAACCACAACATAACCATACATCCAGTTTTAACGGCTTTTAATATCGTGTTTTCTAATCTTTAATCAAACCACAACAAGGATATGTTTACCAATTCATTTTTGGAAATATCGTGTTTTCTAATCTTTAATCAAACCACAACGCAGAATCAAAAGGTTATCACTTTGAACACAATATCGTGTTTTCTAATCTTTAATCAAACCACAACACAACGAGCGAGATAAACCCTCGCAAAATTAATATCGTGTTTTCTAATCTTTAATCAAACCACAACTGAGCAAATACAAGCCTGGACAGATGAAACAATATCGTGTTTTCTAATCTTTAATCAAACCACAACCGAGAAACAGTCAAGCAATGCAACATCGATAATATCGTGTTTTGGCTTCGCCGAATCTCGCAAGCTCGATTTCTAATCTTTAATCAAATCGACGAAGGAGATTCACAAACATTCAATAAAAATTAGGGTGGCATGTTTGTAAACCACAACCGGAAGAGATACCTGCCTGGGCAGGTATGCCAATCTGCCAGCGCAGTATGCTAATATCATGGTATGGCTGTTTAAGATTCTGAAAAAACCATGTCAATGAACTTTTAAAAAATTTGGCGTCCGATGATGGCCATTATTTCTATTTTATCAATATTTATTCTATAAAAAACAGTATCAACACCACAAACACAGTATCTATAACCCTCACGAAAACGAACAGCTTCTGGAAACAGAAAAGGGTTTGATGCTATTTTTGAGAAACAATCGAATAGCATATCATAATATCTATCCGCTTGAAGCAATCCAAAACGTTCTAAACCATAGGCATATATTCGGGTCAAATCTTCTTCGGCGCGAATATTAAGCACATAGCTAAACATTCAGTTTTTTCTTAATTTCTGCCAAAAGTTCCTCTTTCGTTGTGGTGCTAAAACCACTTTTTTCAGCTCTTGTCAACTTCATCCGGACAAATTCGATATGTGCATCCCGCTCACGAGCTTGCTTTATTAAGTAATTGACCACTTCACTCTTACTGGTAAATTCTTCCGCTTCTACTTGATTTTTTAACCAATCATCATTCTGTTTGGCCAATGTAATGCTCTGTCTTGCCATAATTATAACGCTTAGTGGTGTAAATTTACACCAAAAAAATTAATTTAAAAAATCTATTTGTCAAGATGTTGAAATTTTAAAATCCATATTCTCTTTGGCATTAGGTCTTTAAAACTTTCTCTGCTTGTGCTTCCCATTGGGCTGTATCATCCTTACTTGCTTCTCAAAGTCTGCTAACGAGTAGTGTTGCTTGGACATGGTTTTTACCGCCTTTAATGAGGTCTCTGTGCTCTCTTTGTGAAAATCGTTTAAATATTGACTGTCCGTTAATGATTCTTTCGGCAACTTGTTTGATTTCTTCATCGCTAAGGTCTTTTATGTTTTTATTGTTAAGTAACGAAAATTTTGGTTTACTCGAACTCTTTTTTTGTTCTTAAAGGAAATGCTTTGTCTTGTCATGATTTCAAAATTAAGTGGTGTAAATGTACACCACTTATTAAGGATTTCATAATTTCTGTATTTTTCCTGTGGTAGAAAGTTTGACCTTTATTGGATTAAAACTATTCCACCCAGTCTTTCCGCTACCAAATCCTTTGATATAAACGTATTCAGCATCAGAGGAACTTTTACCGTCTAAATGTCTTCTAAAACAAATTTCCATAAAATAATCTGCACCAGCTATTTTTTGAACTTTAAACAAGTGATTGAAAATAATGTCTTCTGATAATTCCTCTACATTGGTGTTAGGTTCTAAAAAGAGTAAAAACATATCGTTTTCTTGAAATGTTTGAACGACTTCCAATCCATCTTCAGGTAGTTGAAATAAATCAACATTTTGCTTCTCTCTTTCAACAGCTGTCCAAAAATTAACTATACTCTTATCCAATTCTCCTTTATTGTTTTTATAAATAAGAACATGGTGATTATTCCTCGGATTCACATATTGATTTGCCTCCTTTAATTTTTGAGCGTTGGACATTTCTTCCCTTACTCTAACTTTTTTAATTGGTACTCGTTCTCCATTTTTATTTTTTAAAGTATAGAGTTGCTGAATGTCATTTTTCAACAAATCGATTTGGCTTACTATCATCAATTCTTCTTCATCGCTTACTCCTTTTTTCTTTTTTTGTTTTTCCAATAAAGCGATTTCTTTATTGATTTTTGCTTCTTTTTTTCTGGCATCAATAATTATTCTACGTATTTCTGGATCAACGATTTTCTTTAGTTGGTTGTCTTTTAAATCACTCACTTTCTTCCGTATGTGATAGCCTTTACTCACTTCCATTGGTGCCTGTCTTTGCCCATAGACATTTTCCTTGTGCAATTGTCCCCTGACGGCGTCGCCAACACTTGTAAAGGATTTACCGTTTTTAACAATGCGTTTTCTAACTTGTGTCAATACATTTCTGTTTTGTTTGTGTGATACCAAGATCTTTTCAGCTTCCTTTTTTGCTGACGTATGGAAATTCAACCATGGTTCAGGAAAATTTAATTGGTCTTTTTCAAAAGGCAATCCTTTGTATTTTGCCACCCGCTGTGCATTGTATGTGCTTAATTGTTGAAAATAACTTTGTTTTGACAAGGCAATAACCAAGGCATCTATGGCATGGTGCCTATGATCATCCCTATTTTTCTTGGGGTCAAATTTTATTTCCCCTGTGTATTTATCCACCCAAATGTTTCCCTCTATCAACGATTGGTTTTCTTCTATCTTGGGTTTTTGGTTCTCTATGGCATTGAATTCATTTGGCTCATTTACGATGTCATACACCACCCAATACTTTCCTTCTTTTTCTTGGGTTTCAAATTGATGTTCTGCATCTATCTCTGAAACAAAAACACCTTGGTCGTTCACCGTTCCTTCAATACAAATTTGGTTTGAAGCAAAGCTCGGTTTTTCGTTAATGGCTCTCTCATAAACCGGATTCTCCGTATCAATATCCAACAGCAGCCAATATCTTCCATCCGTCGTATTGGTTTCGCATTCATAGATGTACGATTTGAAATAATTGTCTTTTACTTCGCCAAACAACAGTATCTGCTTTCCTGTTTTTTTGGGTTGCTTTTCTTTTTCTGGTACAATGAATTTTTTATCAATAACCGGCAATTTCGCCCAATAGGATCCGTTGTCACAACCCTTGGCAGAAACTATTCCACTACTGTTGTTTTTAAATTTTTCGCGTTCTATATTCCCTCTTAAAACAATCGTGTTTTCTGTACCTTCCGGTCTTTCCTTAAAGATGCGCACCACTTTTTTAGGTTCGGAAATGTTTAACTTTAACCAATAATTTCCATTGGTCAAGTCTGGCACACTAACAGTTATGTTGACATAATTGTTTAACGTTTTGAAAACACCTTTATCCACTTTCCCTGTGATGGTGGTTTGGTTAGCTTCCAATGTTGGCTTTTCATTGTAAATTGGCAATGACGAAATGAGATTGTTGTTTTCATCCATTACAACATAATGTGGATAGGCCCGATCCTCTTCCATATTATTGACGTTGATGTCCAAGTTCATAACCGGCTGTAAAATATTATTCAATCCCCACAAATGTCTCAATTCCGAAGTAAGTCCTCCAGGAAGCACTCGCACATCTTCACAAATCTGACCCATGATTTCCTTGGTCTTTTTGCTGATATATCGTGTGTCGTTCAACTGTCTTTCGATAAAGCTATTTTGTACATCGGCATCATCTATCTTGATTTTTGAAGTAAATCGTTTTGCTTTTGGATATGGCAATAACCTGTAAACCCTTTGCTCGATGTCTTCCCAAGTTTCTGCCCCACCCCATATTTTAGGGTCAGGGTTTTTTAAATAAAATTGATAGGGTGTAAGATTCCCTTTGAGTCCATTGAATTTGGCATCACATAAGGTTTTGTTACCAAAACTATCATTCAATGATGTGCTTTTGGGCATGATGTGCTCTACCTGTATGTTGTTTTCCTTGCCCAAGACGTCACTTATATTGATTGAAATATTTGTGTAAGGACAAACGGTAACAACGCCGCGGTCTTGCATTTCTTTATAGAGCAACACTTTATGGATGTTCATTCTATCGTGCCTTAATCCGTATTCTGTTAGCAATTTTTTGGCGGCCTCATTTTTTGTGGTATTTTCTTTGATCCTGTCCGACTGGTTTTGTCTTCCTTGTTTACTGTTTTTGACATCTCGACCCAATTCCACTTGAATTCTATCAAATTTCCCATACTCATCAATCAACTGGTTGACAAGTCGTCTGGTTTCATTGAGGCCTTGTTGTACAATTGGGTTTCTCAAGTTTTCAATGGCGTCCAATTTGTCTTTCAATTGTTTCTTTTCTATATCCTGACTGTGGTGGTATAGTTTAATAAACCGTTTATCATTTTGCACGAAACCAAATTTGTTTTCAATCAAATGGGCTTTAATTTTTTCAATGGCATCACCTTCTTTATTGGATTTATCTCTAACAATATTTAGAACATCCTTTTTCAACTGTTCTTCTGAATCTTTAAAATAATCGATTTGGTCTCCAAACGCATTCCATAAACCTCCTAAAATAGTTGCATCACTCATTTGCAAACCTTCTCTTAAAAATGGCAGAATGTTTTTTATTGCTTTTAGGGACACGTTTGAATACCCTTCTTTTAAATTGATTTTTTCTACTTTCTCAATCAGTTTTTCATTCAGATCAAAATCTGAAACCAACTTTTCGATTAAATTATCGTTGTCCTCAAAATCCAAAAAGCAATGCCATATCTCATCTTTATGCTTTTCCCACATTGCTTTGGAAAATAAACCAGACAAATGTTTTGTGGTATAATTTCCTGGTACTTTTTGGTCATCGGCATAATTCCATTTTTCATATTCCATTTTTAGTTTTTTGGGAATTTCTGAAAAATTAAAATTACTGTCTTTGTTATTCATCAAATCCAAAACTTGCAATCTTTGGAATTCGTTAAGCTTTTGTTTTCGTCCGTATTCAATATTATTTATAAACTGATAGGCTCTGAATTCTTCATATAATGGATGTGATAGGTGGCAAGGGGACTTTCCTTTTTGGATATATTTCCCATTTTTAATTACTGTTGGCTCAAATCTGCATTTGGCTAATAATCTTTTTTGGGAACGCAAGGGTCTTTGCCAAAACAATATACTGTCTTGACTTTTATGTTTAATGGTTCCTTCTTCATCATATTCTATTTCTCCACCAAAAAATTCTTTTAGAGGCACAATGGATTTGACACCAACTTTAAAGATGTTTCTTCCAGTATCTTTATTTTCTATTTCTGTAATGGTAACGTTTGGTTCTCCATACTTTTGGTATAATTTTTCTATCTTCTTTTTGCTCCTATTGGCATCCAGATTTCCTTTCAGAAAAGTCAACTTCTTTTTTTCTCCTGTTTTTTCCAACAAACCCAATTGCTTTGCCTGCCGTTCCCATATTTTATCAAATTCTTCAACATACATGTCTCGCAACGTGTATCTTGCCCTAACACGAAGTTCATTACCGTTTTCGTCAGTAATTAATTTGAATGGCTCTCCTTCTGGCGGATAAATGGAATTCAAAAAACTCCCCAAGGTTCCATCCTTAATGCGCTTCTTGGTTTGGTCAATTCCAACCATTCCTTCTTTTCCCTTATATATTTTGCCGTCATCTTTACCTTTTCTATTGCTCAAAAATCCTCGTCTTTGAATCAAATGGTACAGAACACGCCCCATTTCTTGCAACGTTAAATCTTCGTTTAGGGCTTTATCTCTTAATTGATATGGATTTTGCAGGTGCCATTCTTTATAAGCTTTTGAACTTGGAGCAATTCGTCCAGCCTTACCCTTGGATTTATCCCATTTTGCCCATAGATCAAGCTCTTTGTGGGTTAATGGGCACATGTCTAAATCAATAAGTGTCCTCAACAGTTTTATTTTACGCAAACGCTTTCTGTAATATTGGCGTCTTTGTTGTCTGCTATTTCTCCGCGTAGCGTTTTTTGATTCTTCTTTTTCGCCTGTACCAATAGTTTTGGCCACAACACCTTCTGGGAATATACGACTTCCCATACCCATTATCTGCTGTTTGTCGTCATCCACAATCGCCCACCCAATCGAATTCGTTCCCAAATCCAGTCCTAATACCTTTGCCATAATATTTGTTTTATATAAATATATTGAGTTAGTTTCAATAAAAAAATACGTAATCATACGTATTTTTTATCTCTTTTATTTCATTATATTTGTTTCAGATTAAAATTTCTAATCTTTAATCTTATCACAATAAGGCTATATGCCGTAGATGAAAATCTTTAGTCCTGCTTCGGTGGGACTTTTTTATTTATAGAAGTACCTATATATACATCCTTTGTTTTTGTATCATTCCAACAAAAAAACAATTTGTCATTCCGACAAAGGTGTATTCTGTCATTCCGACGCAGGAGAATTTTTAAATCAGCGTAGCTAAATCTCATAACAAAACTCAACCATCCATACCCTCAAGCTCCGTAACCAACTCCAAAAACCCACAATCAAAAAAAAACAAGAAAAATCCCCAAAAAAAAAAGCCCTTCATTGCCTATAGCAACAAAGGGCGTAGGTGGAGTCGGAGAGAATCGAACTCTCGTCCAAACAAGCCATCAAATAACTTTCTACACGCTTAGTTTTTTCATAATTTTCGTTTGCAAGCTGATTAAAAACACTCTACTTACAACTTAGCTTCTTCAGTTTCAAACGCAAATCAAAGCCCTTCACGTTCTATGTTAACTTTTACGATGCCTCTAATTAGAACGCCGTTAACCAAGGCTTTCAAGAGACATTTAGCTTTCCTACCTAGTAGGACTAAGGCAAATTCTTACTATAATTCAGAATTAAGCAGCTAAAGCGTAGTTATTCTCGCCGTTTAAGTTTTGAAATAGCCTTTTACGTGTCTCAATCTCATTACACGACGTGCTTACCATTCAATTAATCTCGCTGTCAAAACCAGTCGACCCCAATATTTCCTGCAAACGCAGAAATCTCATTATTAAAAACGATAATTCTATTTATTATAGCGTTACCCTTTTACGCTAAAGCGTCAAAGGGTCGCGCTTTCGGCAGTCGCTCTTTTCAAGGAGCTCCAACAAATGCCTTAATCGCTAACGCAAGCGCCTTCACACGTCATAGCTTTAGCATAAAAGTGCAAAGTTACCAAAAAGTTTGGTTAACCTCACAAATCCAACTATTTTAGTGCAAAAATTATTCCAGTCTTCCGTATGCAACCAAAAACATTCGCAAATTTCTGGCATAAAACCCATTAACTTTTTAATTTATTACCTTATTAATTCATCAACCCATGAAATTCGCCATCATAAAAGAACGTAAAAACCCACCAGACAGACGCGTCGTATTCTCACCACAAAAATTAGCCCAAGCAAGAGCACAATTCCCACAAGCCGAATTTATAGTCGAATCCAGCGACATTCGCATCTTTCCAGATGCAGCCTACAAAGCCTTAGGATTTACAGTTACCAACGATGTCTCCAATTGCGATGTTATGATAGGTGTCAAAGAAGTCCCAATAGACAGCTTAATACCAAACAAAAAATATTTTTACTTTTCACACACCATCAAAAAGCAACCCTACAACCGCAAACTTTTAGTTGCCATGTTACAAAAAAACATCGAAATGTACGACCACGAAACCATCGTCAAAAAAAGCGGTGCAAGACTTATTGGCTTTGGTCGCTACGCAGGTTTAGTAGGCGCATACAACGGTTTTAGAGCCTTAGGCTTAAGAGACAAGCTATTCAACCTCCCAAAAGTAGAAACCCTTCCCGATTTAGATGCCGTCAAAGCCCAATTAGACAAAATCAAACTACCCAACATCAAAATCCTACTCACAGGCACAGGCAAAGTAGCCTATGGAGCTAAAGAAATCCTCGACCATCTTAAAATAAAACAAGTAAGTGACGCTTTATATCTAACCTCTAAATTCACTGAACCCGTTTATGTCATGGCAGATGTCATGGAATATGCCAAACGTAAAGATGGTAAAGTAGGCAACAAGGCTGAATTCTATAAGGACCCAACAGGCTACGAAAGCAATTTTATGCCTTACGCCAAACAAACTGATTACTTTATAGCAGGACACTTTTATGGCAATAACGCACCTTATTTATTTACCCGTCAAGATGCAAAATCTCCAGACTTCAATATCAATCTAATAGCCGATATTTCTTGTGATGTAGATGGTCCAGTGGCTTCAACCCTAAGAGCCTCTACCATAGCAGAACCCTTTTACGGCTATGACGCAGCATCAGAAAAAGAAGTCGCTTTTAATGCCAAAAATGCCATCGCAGTTATGGCAGTTGACAATCTTCCTTGCGAATTGCCTAAAGATGCCAGTGAAGGATTTGGTGAAATGTTTTTAAACCATGTCATTCCAGCATTTTTTAATAATGATAAAGAGCATATTTTGGCAAGAGCTAAAATTACAGAAAACGGAAAACTAACCAACCGATTTTCATATTTACAAGATTATGTAGATGGTAATTAGCATATTTTCTAATTATATGATCTCTTATTTTATGACACGTCCAATAGCAATGGCAGTCTATGATTATAAAACAATAAGAAAAAGATAAAAATACGTATAAGTTAATTAAAGCACTTTTGAAACCAAATAGTTCTCAAATGCTAAGCCTTTAAGATTCTTTTTTTGTTTTTTCTCAACATCATAATACTGATTTTCAAAAAAAGGTAAAGCTGTAATACTAACATCAGATTTTATAATCTCATAACCATTATCAATCACTTTAGATTCTATAATCTGCATTAATTTGGTGGCAATACCTTTGCGTTGATAATCTTTATGGACAAACAATCCATCAAAATAATAGCCTTTAGTTAGGTATGCAAAACCAACAACAGTGTCTTGTAACTCAGCAACAATAAAATAGGTGTTGTTAATTCTATCTTCCCATTTTTCAATAGCATCAGCTCCAGAAGACCATACTTTAATTTGTTTTTCAGAATAATCTTTTGCATTGATATGCACAATAGTGTCTCTAAAAATAGAGGTAATGTAAGGAATATCGTCTAACGTTGCTTCTCTAATGTGTATCATAATTACAGTCTAAAAATGCCACCAAAAGAAAGGACGCGTTCAAAAAAGAAAAAATGTTGTGAAGCACTCTCACTAGCATCACTTGTGGTTCTAATATCATTCATGTTGATATAGCCACCTTTTAAATCGCCTTGAATAAAAAAGTGTTTAAAGAAGGTAAAATTCAATCCTGCATTAATAGACACACCATAACCAGCTAAATGAAATTCGTCATAACGGTCTTTTTTTAGGAGTGTGGTATTTGTTTTTGGAAATAAAATTCCAGCGCCAACACCTTCAGTAAGATTCAATTGAAATGTATCCGTATTTTGAACATTAAAGATGGAAGAAATATCATCATATCTCGAAAATTCTGTATAAATATAATTTAAGCCATTGGTGTGTTCAAATTTTAAAAAATCTTCAGACACAAAATATGGTTCATTGTCATAAATGCCATTATATTGAGAGCCTTCTTCGGTTAAAGGCAAATTGATATAACCATCAACTGTTTTGGTTCTGTTTCTTGCCATCACATATTTCATGTGGTCAACACCAAGCGAAATGGTATAATGGTCTGATATAAAATAGCCTATTTTTAAATTGGTTTGTGGAATGGTCATTCGACCTGGATTAAAATAATCCAAATGCCAACCTTTAGGCTTGTCGTGTGCTGTGGCATCTTTTATAGTAAATTCATAATCTTTTCCTTTAAAAGTAATATCTGATTTTGAA
Organism: Gelidibacter sp.; assembly: GCA_041391965.1. Classification (GTDB taxonomy): domain Bacteria; phylum Bacteroidota; class Bacteroidia; order Flavobacteriales; family Flavobacteriaceae; genus JAWKMZ01. Next base: position 75,022 of record JAWKMZ010000004.1, read on the forward strand.
AAGGCATCTCTATTTCCGCCCCAACTCACAAAAAATTTTCCTTTGTTTGAAGCGGTATATTTTATAGGTTCAACAACATCTTGTGCAAAAAAATTGATTGTAAGCAAAAAAAGCAAACAACCAAAAATTGGTTTTAGGTAAAAATTTTTCATTGTAGGAATTAAATTAAAGCGAATTGATGGTTTTTCGAATGGCAACCAAATTGGTTAGTAACTTTTCTAAATAATCTAAATGCAACATATTAGCGCCATCACTTTTAGCGTTTGCAGGATCAAAATGGGTTTCAATAAACAAACCATCTACATTATTAACTACACCAGCTCTTGCTATGGTTTCAATCATGTCTGGTCGTCCACCTGTAACTCCAGACGATTGATTGGGTTGTTGTAAGGAATGTGTGACATCTAAAACCGTTGGTGCATATTGACGCATGGTTGGAATACCTCTAAAATCGACAATCATGTCTTGGTAACCAAACATAGTACCTCTGTCTGTAATCCACGCTTTATCATTGCCAGCATCTTTCACTTTTTGAACAGCATGTTTCATGGCTTCAGGGCTCATAAATTGTCCTTTTTTTAAATTGACAACCTTACCAGTTTTTGCTGCAGCAACCACCAAATCTGTTTGACGCACTAAAAATGCAGGAATTTGTAACACATCTACATACTCTGCAGCCATTGCAGCGTCAGAAATTTCATGGATATCTGTGACTGTTGGGACATCAAAAGTTTCTGAAACTTTTTTAAGAATCTTCAGTGCTTTTTCATCACCAATACCTGTAAAACTATCAATACGGCTTCTGTTAGCTTTTTTAAAACTGCCTTTAAAAACATAAGGAATTTTTAAAGCATTGGTAATAGCCACAATTTTTTCAGCAATACGCAAAGCCATCTCTTCGCCTTCAATAGCGCAAGGTCCTGCTAACAGAAAAAAGTTGTTGGAATTGGGATGTTTAATTTTAGGAACGTTGTTAAGAGTCATTACTTTACATTTAAGTGTGCAAAGTTACAAAAATATAATGCTAAAAATACAAATGTAACGCGTTGTATTAGTTCCTTCAATTTAAAAGAAAACAGCTTATAAAAACTTCTTTTTAATACTGTTTCTAATCATCCATAAAGCCATAATAAAATTGGTTACCACCAGCAAACCTCCATAAAGCATAAAACGTTTTGCAGTGTCTGATATGGTTATAATGTGCATTAAATCAGATAAATAGGCAAGTATCATATAAGATGATAGGCATACAAAGGTAATACCAAGCGAAAAATTAAGTTTGTTGTTGGGCTTAATAAGTTGCCATACAAACGGAATACCAAACAATAAAATTGGGTATGCAGTAATGCCTTCACTTCTGTTAATGTCTGTAAACCAAAATGCTATAACCGTAATGTAGTATAGATATGGTATAAATTTCGAATATTTACTAATCATTTTCATCTGTATTAAATTTTAGGGTTCAGATGTAAATCGCCAATTAGTTAGAGAGGTAGGTTAGTGTGGCTTTTTACTATTAATCACTTATATAAACGAAAGGTAAGCACTTAAATTATACAATTTAAAAACTATAACATTTAATTAACTAAAAAAACAAGGCTAAATTTTTGTAAATTAATTTTAAAACAAATGATTTACAGTTGTTTATGTTCTTTTTAATGAATTTTTGATAATTAGAACCCTTCGCTCATAATAATTTGAACAGATACCAAATTTGCAAAAGAATTTAATGTACCTTTGCACGCTTAAAATAAGGCACCTAATTATGGCTAATATTAAAAACATTGCAATTATTGCACACGTTGACCACGGAAAAACCACCTTGGTTGATAAAATTATGTACCATTGTCAGCTGTTCCGTGAAAATGAGAATACAGGCGATTTAATTCTGGATAATAACGATTTAGAACGTGAACGTGGTATTACCATTACGTCAAAAAACGTTTCAGTAATTTATAAAAACACTAAAATCAATATTATTGATACACCTGGTCACGCCGATTTTGGAGGTGAAGTAGAGCGTGTATTAAACATGGCAGATGGTGTGTTGTTGTTGGTAGATGCTTTTGAGGGTCCAATGCCTCAAACGCGTTTCGTTCTACAAAAAGCAATTGATTTAGGTTTAAAGCCTTGTGTGGTTATCAACAAAGTGGATAAAGAAAATTGTACACCAGAAGAGGTACACGAAGCGGTTTTTGATTTGATGTTTGAATTAGGTGCTGAAGAATGGCAATTGGATTTTCCAACGGTTTATGGTTCTGCCAAACAAAACTGGATGAGTGATGATTGGAAACATAAAACAGATTCTATTGAACCCTTATTAGATATGGTGGTTGAGCATATTCCATCACCAAAAATTGAAGAAGGAACCACACAAATGTTGATTACGTCTTTAGATTTCTCATCATTTACAGGACGTATCGCTATTGGACGTTTGCAACGAGGTGTTTTAAAAACAGGCATGAATATTTCGTTAGTAAAACGCGATGGAAAAATAACCAAATCAAAAATCAAAGAACTGCATGTGTTTGAAGGTTTAGGACGTAAAAAGGTTGAAGAAGTTCAAGCTGGAGACATTTGTGCCATTGTTGGTTTAGAAGGTTTTGAAATTGGTGATACGGTTGCCGATTTTGAAAATCCACAAGCCTTAAAAACTATTGCTATTGATGAGCCAACTATGAGTATGTTGTTTACAATCAACGATTCACCATTTTTTGGTAAAGATGGCAAGTTTGTAACCTCTCGTCATATTAAAGACCGTTTAACTAAAGAATTAGAGAAAAACTTAGCATTGCGTCTTGCAGAAACTGATAGTGCTGATAAATTTATGGTCTTTGGTCGTGGAGTCTTGCATTTGTCTGTATTGATTGAAACAATGCGTCGTGAAGGGTATGAACTCCAAATTGGGCAACCACAAGTCATTATCAAAGAAATTGATGGTGTTAAATGTGAGCCTGTTGAAGAAATGACCATCGATTTACCTGAAACCGTTTCAGGGAAAGCCATTGAAATGGTTACGATGCGTAAAGGCGAAATGTTGAGTATGGAAGCTAAAGGTGAACGTATGGTATGTAAATTCATAATTCCTTCAAGAGGGATTATTGGTTTGCGTAACCAATTGTTGACTGCCACTGCTGGCGAAGCCATTATGGCGCATCGTTTTAAAGAATATCAACCTTTAAAAGGTGGAATTCCTGAGCGTCAAAATGGGTCGTTGGTTTCGATGGAAAAAGGGCAAGCCATTCCTTATTCTATTGATAAATTGCAAGATAGAGGTAAGTTTTTTGTCGATCCAGGTGAAGATATTTATGAAGGTCAGGTAATTGGAGAAAATTCGCGTGGTGATGACATGGCTGTGAACGTAACCAAAACTAAAAAATTGAGTAACGTACGTAGTTCTGGTGCCGATGATAAGGCTAAAATTGTACCTGCTATTAAATTTTCGTTAGAAGAAGCTTTAGAATATATCCAAAAAGATGAATATGTTGAAGTAACACCAAACTTTTTGCGTTTGCGTAAAATTTACTTAACTGAAGTAGAGCGCAAAAGAAATAAAACGATATAATTCAAATTAATAAATAAGATATAAAAAAGGAATTCTGAAAAGGGTTCCTTTTTTCATTTAATAGCTAATAAATTAGATGTTATATTTGTCTTTTTTATAATTCTTAAACCAAAAGATTCAAATTAATATGAATCGATTATTCAATTCTCAAAATTATACTTTTAATATCACATTGGTTATTGTTGTGATTTTACAATTGCTACTTGCTTTTCAAGGTTTTGATGTCTGCGATGATGGTTTTGTTTTAACGTTCTATCAGCAAATTTTTACAAATCCAGAGAGTGTAGAATATAATTTTTTGTATTGGTTTTCAGGTATTGTAGGCGGAATATGGTATCAACTCTTTCAAGATGGTGGAATATTATGGTTTAGATTGCTTGCTATCATTGTTAATACATCTACTTTTTATATCACTTATAAATTATTAAAACCTTATATAAATAGGAATTTTTTATTGTCAGCTCTTGTTATGATGCTCTTTGTTAACGATTTTGGGTATTTAACCTTTTACCATAATCAATTAACAGCATTAATGGCTGTTTTAATTATATATGTGTTGCACAAAGCCATTGTGAAAAATAATCTATGGTTATATGTTGTATCTGGAATTTTACTCAGTATAAATGTGTTTACAAGGATTCCTAATCTTGTGCTTTTTTCTTTGGTTTTAGTAATTCCTTATGCCTATTTTTTAAGAAAAGAACCCATTCTAAATGCTTTTAAACCTATTGTGTTTTTAGGAATTGGTTCAACATTTGGCTTATTGATGGTTTATATTACATTATGGTCACTCGGACAAGTAGATATAATGAAAAATGCGCTTTTAACCATTAATGATTTAGGTAAGACTGAAAATAGCTCACATAACTTTATATCTATTTTTAGAGCTCCAATTTACAACTACATAAGTATTGCTTTTGAAACCTTCAAACTGATAGGAATTGTTGGTGTTTTGTATGTTGTAAAGCGCATAATTCCTAATAAAAATGTCTTTGCAGTATTAACTTTTCTATTGGCAGTTTTACTGTTTATGTATTGGTTTAATACTCAAAATATTTATCCTATTTATAGCTTATGTTTAATTGGTAGTATTTTGGTTCTTTGGTTTAAAAAAGTACAAATAGAAATAAAACTTATAGGGCTTTTATCATTAATAACACTAATTACTATTTCGTTGGGCTCCGCTGGAGGCATAAAAAATAGTGGTTATATGGCTATTTGGGCAGGCTTGCCTTTGTTTTTTTATGTGGTTAATAAATTGGATGTTTTTTTACTAGATTCTAATTACATCAAAAAGAAATCACTAATTAGAATATCAAAATCATCAGTTCATTTATTTTTAGTGTCTATAATACTCGCATTTTTAATGCTTAAAGCTTATAACATTTCTCAGGAATCTTATTTTGATATTGGAAGCAGGTTTGAAAAAACCTATGCAATTAAAAGTCCTTTAGCAAGCGGAATTTATACAACAGAAAGACGTGCTAATATCATTAATGATTTGTTAATCAATTTAGATAAATTTGTGAAACCAAATGATTATTTATTGGTTTATGACAAACTGCCAATGCTACATTTTTTGACACATACAAAGCCTTATATGTATAATCCATGGGTTTGGATTTACGATTACAATTCATTTGAAAAGAAACTTTATAAAGCAGAAATAACCATACCTGTGTTACCAATAGTTGTACAACAAAAATTTGAAACTATTTATGAGTTTTCTGAACCAATACCAGATTATATGTCAACCAATAAAGAAAATAATAATTTTCATAGTAATGAGCGCAATGCAATTATGAAAGCTTTTTTAGAACGAAATAACTATAAAATTGTTTGGAGTAATTTGTACTTTAATATATACCAACCAGAAGAAGTAAAGAAATCAGTTAAATGATTTATACTATATTAGTAAAGTCCTTAAGATGCAATCATGCAAGAAAACGAAATTTCCATAATAATTCCTGTTTACAATGAGTCTGCAAATATTGATTTGCTTTATGATAGACTAAAGAAAACGCTTTCTACTATAACAGAGCATTATGAAATTCTGTTTATTAATGATGGTAGTACAGACGATTCTATGTCAAAAATTCTCACTATTTCTCAAACAGATAAAAATGTATTTTATATAAATCTCAGTAGGAATTTTGGTCATCAAATAGCAGTTTCTGCTGGTTTAGAGCATTGCAATTCAGCTTGTACTGTAATAATAGATTCCGATTTGCAAGACCCACCAGAATTGATTTCAGAATTATACACCAAACATAAACAAGGGTTTGATGTGGTTTATGCCAAACGTCAAAAGCGAAAAGGGGAATCATTTTTTAAAAAAATTACTGCAAAATTGTATTATAGATTATTGAGAAATATAGTGTCTTTTGAAATTCCTTTAGATACTGGAGACTTTAGATTATTGTCTAAAAAAGTTGTGGATGCTTTAAATAAAATGCCAGAGCATAATAAGTTTCTAAGAGCTCAAATAGCTTGGTTAGGATTCAAACAAAGTTATGTTTTGTTTAATAGAGATTCAAGAAACCATGGTAAAAGTGGATACACTTACGGAAAAATGATACGTTTAGCTTTTGATGGCATCACAGGATTTTCAGATAAACCTTTACTTTTTGTGAGTCGTTTAGGTTTTATAATCTCTATATTTTCATTTTTATTAATTTTATATGCGGTATTTTCTCATTTTGTTTTAAAAGAGACAATTACTGGTTGGACGTCCTTAATAATTAGTGCAGCATTTATAGGAGGTATCCAACTTTTATCTATTGGAGTAATTGGTGAATATATTAGTAGAATTAACGTTAATGTAAAAGATAGACCACTTTATATTGTAGATTCTACTAATATTGATATTTCTAAAAAAAACTAAGTTTAATAAAATGATCTTTGTTTTAAAATCCTTTAAAATTTGTACTTTCACGCTAAGTCATTTTAAATTTCACATACTATTTATAAAGTAAAAACATACAAACCTTCAGATAAACAACTCTGGAACACTTTTGTAGCTCATTCAAAAAATGCTACTTTTTTGTTTCATCGCGATTTTATGGACTATCATCAAGACCGATTTGAAGACTTTTCACTGCTCATTTTTAATAATGAACAATTGGTTGCCTTGTTGCCAGCAAATAAGGTTGATAACACAGTGTATTCTCATCAAGGGTTGACGTATGGAGGTTTATTGTTATCTAAAACGATCACTTTTGATGATGTTTTGCAAAGTTTTAAAACAATATTGGATTATTTGAACACAAATGGAATAACTCATTTTCAACTTAAATTAATTCCAAAAATATACCATCAAATACCAAGTGATGAAATAGATTATATGTTGTTTAAACTGAAGGCTAACATTATTCGACGAGATTTAACTTGCACAATAGATAGTTTTAATAGCTTAAAGCCAAATTCATCCAACCGAAAAAGAGGACTAAAAAAAGCGATTAAAAACGAACTCAAAGTAAGAGAAGTACAAGATTTTGAAGGCTTTTGGAATTCGGTTTTAATCCCAAATTTGCAAGAAAAACACCAAACAAGTCCTGTGCATACGTTGTCAGAAATTAGCTATCTAAAAAGCAAATTTCCTCATCATATCAGGCAGTTTAACGTCTTTAAAAATAAAGAAGTTGTTGCAGGCGTTACTATTTTTGAAACTCAAAATGTAGCACATGCACAATATATTTCGGCTAACAACAGCAAACAAGAATTAGGAAGTTTGGATGTAGTGTTACATCATTTAATGACTGAAGTTTATAAAGAAAAGCCTTATTTTGATTTTGGAATTTCTAATGAAAACCAAGGTCAACACATCAATTATGGACTCATGTCTTGGAAAGAATCTTTTGGAGCACGAAGCATCGTCCACGATTTTTATGAGATTGAAACTAAAAACGTCACGTTATTAAATGACATTATGGTATGATAAAGTTTCTCGATTTACATAAAATAAATGCGCGTTTTGAAACTCGATTTCAAGAAAAATTCAAACAGTTTTTAGATTCTGGTCACTATATTTTGGGTAAAGAAGTAGTCGCTTTTGAAACCCAATACGCCAACTATTGTGGAACGAAGCACTGTGTTGGTGTAGCCAATGGTTTAGACGCTTTGACGCTAATTTTTAAAGCCTTTATTCATTTGGGAAAACTAAACCATAATGATGAAGTTTTAGTGCCAGCAAACACCTATATCGCCAGTATTTTATCTGTTATTCATGCCAATTTAAAACCTGTTTTTGTAGAGCCAAATGCTGATACGTTTAATATAGCTGCGCCAGAAATTGAAAAGCACATCACACCAAATACAAAAGCCATTTTGGCAGTGCATTTATATGGTCAATTGGCTGATATGAATTGTATTAATTCTTTAGCCAAAACCCACTCTTTATTAGTAATTGAAGATGCTGCACAAGCACATGGTGCTATTTTAAATTTCAATAGTAAAATTCCAAATTCCAAAATTTTAAAAGCAGGAAACTTATCAGATGCAGCGGCTTTTAGTTTTTATCCGAGTAAAAATTTGGGAGCTTTGGGTGATGCTGGAGCAATTACTACCAATGATGATGCTTTGGCTACATGTATCAAAATGATGCGAAACTATGGAAGTTCAGAAAAGTATGTAAACGATATTTTGGGTTATAACAGTCGGTTGGACGCATTGCAAGCAGCTATTTTAAGTATTAAATTGCCACATCTTGATGCTGATAATTTTAGACGTCAACAAATTGCAACGCGTTATCTTAATGAAATTCAAAATAAAAAACTGCAACTTCCGTTTTATAATCACTCAAAAAACCATGTATTTCATACATTTGTTATTTTAGTGGCTAATCGTCAGCATTTTATTAACTATTTAGAAACCCAACAGATAGGATATTTAATACATTATCCAACTGCACCACATCAACAAAAAGCCCTTTTTATGTATAAAAACCTATCTTTACCTGTTACGGAGCATATTCATAAACACATTGTTAGTATTCCTATAAGTCCTGTGATGACTGATGACGATGTGAGCCATGTAATTACGACACTAAATCGCTATTAATTGAAAAAGTTTCTGGATTATATCAATAATCATGTCTTGTTTAAAGTGGTTAATTTGCATACAGCAACCATTATTACCAAAATTATTGCTGGCATTTTAACTTCAAAAGCTATTGCCATTTTTATTGGCGTAGAAGGGATGGCACTTATTGGGAATATTCGAAATTTTGTGAGTGCTATCCAAACAGTTTCTATTTTAGGAATTTATAACGGACTTGTTAAATACATTTCGGAGTTTAAAGATGATGTAAAAAAGTTGAGCGAAACGCTTTCTACAGCCTACTATGTTGGTTTTGTGTCCACTATTTTGGTGGCTTTTTTGTGTTATTATAATGCTGAAGCTATTAATGTGTTTTTGTTTTCGGCCAATTATAATTATGCTTATGTCATAAAAATTATGGCTTTGGCATTGCCATTTTATGCGTTGAATATGTTTAGTTTTTCAATAATGAATGGATTTTCTAAGTATAAAATCCTTCTTATTATAAACATCATTGGGCAAATTTTAGGGCTTTTAGTTACACTGATATTAATTTATCAAAACAATATTGATGGGGCTTTAATATCAGCAGTCATATCACCTTCGTTGATACTTTTAATCACTTTTGTAGGGTTTATGAACCAACGCAGTTTGGTGTCGTCAGTAAAAATATCGAATATTCGCTTAGATATTTTAAAAAAATTCAGCCCATTTGCTATCATGGCTTTAGTATCTGCGATGGCCTTACCTTTAGTATCTATTATCATTAGAAATTATATTATTGATGAGGTTGGTATTAAACAAGCTGGTTATTGGGAGGCAATGCACAGAGTGTCTGATTATTATTTGATGTTTATCATGTCTGTGATGAGTTTGTATATTTTGCCTCGATTTAATGAAATTGATAACGACAAAGAATTTAGAAAAGAAGTATTCAGCTTTTATAAAACCGTAATTCCTGTTTTTGGTTTGGGCTTAATTCTTATCTATTTATTGCGTTCTGTAATTGTTTCTATGATTTTTTCTGAGGCTTTTCAACCTGTTGAAACCCTCTTTGGTTGGCAATTATTGGGCGATTTTGTTAAAGTATTATCTGTTGTGATTGCCTATCAGTTTATAGCCAAAAAAATGTTTTGGCATTTTATAATTATCGAGCTATTTTTAGTAGTCATCATGTATTTTTCGAGCGTTTATTTAATTGATGCGTTTGGAGTAAAAGGTGCTGTGATTGGACATTTTGTGAGTTATGTCATGCACTTTGGCATTATTTTACTGATATTTGGGAGTTCGCTTTTTGGTGTTTTGCCAGAGCAAACTGAAGAGTAACTGAAAATTTATAACGTTTTAATAACGACTATTTTACTTGAAAAAAATTCTGTCAAATATTAAAAATAGAACCTTATTCAAAATTGCGTCGCTCAATTCGGTATCTATTGTTATAAAAATTATGACAGGATTTTTAACCTCTAAAGCCATTGCCATTTTTATTGGGCCTTCAGGAATGGCACTGGTTGGAAACTTCAGAAATTTTATTACCTCTGCGCAAGCCTTTACTTCTTTAGGCTTTTCAAATGGAATTGTAAAATATGTTTCCGAGTTTAAAAACAACCTTTTAGAATTGAGCAAAGCCATTTCTACTGTTTTTTATTTGATTTTGGGTGCTACATTTTTGGTATCGTTCATTTGTTTTTTTAATGCAACCTATTTTAATGCGTTAATTTTTGATGAGCTACATGATTACACAGTTATTATAAAACTATTGGCACTTGCACTGCCTTTTTATGCTGCAAATATATTTCTACTTTCAATTATTAATGGTTTCGGAAAGTTTAAAACCATTTTGCATATTAGTATTATTGGGCAAATTATAGGAACCATTATAACCTTGTTATTAATCTGGAAATCCAATCTTAATGGTGCTTTAATTGCAATGGTGCTTAGTGAATCTGTAGTGTTTTTTATTACTTTTTTTTATGCGTTCCATTTGCGTTCTAACATAAAATGGATTGGTTTTAAGAATTTTGATATTGGTTATGTCAAAAAAATGAGCTCCTTTTCTATCATGGCTTTATTTTCGGCAACTGTATTGCCTTTGGTAGCCTTAGCTATTCGAAATTATATTATAGACACCATAAGTATTGATGATGCAGGTTATTGGGAAGCTATGACACGCATTTCTAATTATTATTTGATGTTTGTTTCTACCTTGTTGAGCCTTTATATTTTACCACGTTTTGCTGAAATACATACAGTTAAAGCTTTTAGAAATGAAGTTTTTAATTTTTATAAATTGATTATTCCCATTTTTGCTTTTGGCCTTTTGTTGGTGTACTTGTTGAGGTCTTTTATTATTTCTATAGTGTTTACAGATGAGTTTCAACCCGTTGAAAATTTGTTTGTTTGGCAATTGTTGGGTGATTTTGTAAAAGTATTGTCATTAGTCATTTCTTACCAATTTTTGGCAAAAAAAATGTTTTGGCATTATATGATTACGGAAGTAATTTCTGTAGTTGTGCTTTACTTTTCAAGTATTTATTTAATTGATAAATTTGGTGTTAAAGGTGCCACAATGGCACATCTTTTTAACTATGTCATTTATTATTTGTTGATACTTGGTATTTTTTACAAACCACTTTTTGGAAAATTGCCTAAAGATGAAATAGAACTTACTTAATATTCCAAAGTTTTAAATAATTTTTAGCAGCATCCATATACTGATGATGCGCTTCAATAAAAGCACGTGCATTTTTAGAGATAATTTTTATTTGCTCCGGATTTTCAATTAACCACTCTAATTTTTCAGCAATTTTTTGAGCATCAGGAAGCGCATTAATAGCAACTGTATCTTCTTTAAGTTGGTAATAATCTAACCATTCTTGTTCGGCGCCAGTAAAAACCACTTTTCCTTTTGCCATGGCTTCTAAAGCGTTAAATCCTTGGTCATAAGAAAACACTTGGTCTAAAACAATATGTGCTTTGTCAAAAGAATGAATGTACTCTTGGTAAGGCAAACTTCTTACTGTAATAATTTTAATATGGTCAGCATATTTTTTTGAGATGAGCTTTAAAGCCGCTTCAAAAATATCACTTCCTTTTTTGTAATAATTTTCGACATTGATGCCATGAAAAATAATGATTTTATCTTCAATTTTTAAATCAATATAATTTAAAACATCAGTATTTATAGGGTTTGGAACCATGCCCAAATAGTTTGGGTGGTTTTTTAAAGGCAAATGATAATCTAAATCAGAAGCGATAACGCCTTTAATATTGCTATAAATAAACTCGTGCAGTTTTTGGTATGGAGGTGATATTCGCATATGGATGTAAAAAGATTGGTTTTTTGTACCACGACCTTCAAGAAAGGGTGTCAATACCGAATATTTTAAGGGACCATCTGCAGCATATTTAACACTTGTATAATCAATTCCGCAGGATAATAAAAAAACAGTTTTGTTGTGCTTAAAAAGATAGTCTAACAACTGCATTTCTATATTTGGCAAGCAGTTAAAAGAGCTTTCATTAATCAGTTGTACAAGATCATAATCTTTTAATTGTGTTTGGATTTCAAAAAACTGCTTTTTGACACTTAATGATGCGATATCGACTTTAAAAAGTTTATAAATCACTTTTTTGATAAAAAGCATGAAACCTTTGGTGTATTTTTTTTTGATACGAATATCAACAGGAAAATTTTTAAAATAATCGCCACTTCCAACAATAGTCACTTGATGGCCTAAACGGATTAAGCCTTCTTTTAATGAATTGTGAAGTCTGCTATATTCACCTATTAATAAAATCTTCATTTATTTATCTACATTTGTTTTCAAAGATAGTTTTTAATGACCAAATCAAAAAACAAGAAAATTTGTATTGTAGTACATTCTTTGAGTTCAGGAGGTGCTGAAAAATCGTCAGCATTGTTGTCGCAAATGTTGTATCAATTAGGTCATGAAATCCATATGGTATCCATTATTAATAATATAACTTATGATTATAAAGGCACTCTTTTTAATTTAGGTGCATTAAAAGAAAAAAATAATACGTTTTTTGGTAAAATTAATAGGCTAATCAGGTTAAAACAATTTCTAAAAAAGCACCATTTTGATTTTGTAATCGACAATCGAACCAGAACCTCATTTTTAAAAGAGCTTATATTTTCAAGATATATTTACACACCTCAAAAAACCATTTATTGTGTGCGTAGTTTTAATTTGGGTTTATATTTTATTTCAAATACACAATTAGCCAAATATATGTATAAAGATGCGTATCAACTGGTTGGTGTTTCTAAAAGGATTACAGAAAAAGTAAAAAAAGTGTACCAATTACAAAATGTTACAACCATTTACAATCCTATTAGTGATTTTAAAAACGATGTAACTATAAAAGCAATTGATGCTACTTATGTTTTGTTTTTTGGACGTTTGGATGACCAAGTAAAAAATATTTCGCTATTGGTTGAGGCTTATTGCAAATCAAAATTGCCAGAATCTAATATTCATTTAAAAATTTTAGGTGATGGACCAGATTTGGAGTTCTTGAAGCAAAAGGTTGAAAGTTATCATTTACAGTCTAAAGTTGAATTTTTGCCATTTATGGAAAACCCGATTGATATAATTGCTTCAGCTAAATTTACCTTATTAGCTAGTAGGTTTGAAGGGTTTCCGAGAGTACTTATAGAATCGCTTGCATTGGGAACTCCTGTAATTTCTGTAGATTGCGAATCGGGTCCAAAAGAAATCATCACCAATGGTTATAACGGATTGTTGGTTGAAAATTATAATCCACAAGCACTCGCTGATGCAATGAATAGTTTTATCTTTGATGCCAAGTTATACCAAACTTGTAAAGCCAATGCAAAGCAAAGTGTAGCACAGTTTTCGGTTGAACAGATTGCTAAAGATTGGCAAAACCTTTTAAATACGATAGATGAGTAATACAATTTCTGAGGTGGCAATTATACAAATTCCACAAGTACATGATAAACGAGGCAAGTTGGCTGTAGTTGAAAAAGATAGTATTCCGTTTGCAATACAACGTGTCTATTATTTGTATGATATACCAAGCGATTCGCATAGAGGAGGTCATGCACACAAACAACAACAGTCGGTCATTATTGCGTTGAGTGGCAGTTTTGAAGTAATTGTTGACGATGGTATTAGCAAAAAACGCATAATGCTTAATAAACCTAATTTAGGCCTTTATATTCCGACCGGAATTTGGCGTGAAATTGAAAATTTTTCTTCAGGTGCTGTTTGTTTCGTATTAGCATCTACAGAATTTGATGAGCAAGAGTATATAAGAGATTATAAGCAATTCAAGTTATCTAAAAAGGCGTAAATCGACACCAAAATTTCGCAATACATTTCGACTACTTAATATTAATTTTACTAACGGTCTTGGCAATTTTAAAAGTAATTTTTGCAAGCGACTTAGGTTTTTGAAATCAATAGTTTTCTTTGCTTTTTTTTCGAGTGTTGTTGCACCTTCAAGTTTGTACTGTATGGCAACACTTACTCTGTTAATATCTAAGAATTTTTTTAATGGTTGATTGGTTTCTGCAATAGCATTAAAAGAATCAAAATTTATATGTTGTCTTTGGCTTAATTTGGTATGTGTTACTTTATTATTAGCATCCAAATTGAGCAAACAACTCACGTTGTCATCAAAGGCAACAGGATATTTAAGAGCAATCCGAATCCATAAATCAGTGTCTTCGCCAGAATTGTAATTGGTATTGAAACCATTCAGAGTGCTAAAAACAGTTTTTGGTATTACAACAGATGATGAAGACGCAAGATTATTAGACATGCTGTTATTAAAATAATTAGCAACAATGCCTAACCAACCTTTAGGAATATTTTTAAAGTTTGAAACTTGAATCGCATTGTTTTTTTGAGCATCATAAGCTTTACAATACAAGCCACAGTTTGGAAATTTTTTTATAAGATGTTTTAAATCTTTTAAATGATGTGGAAACCAATAGTCGTCTGCATCCAAAAACGCGATTAAATTGGAGTTAGATTTAGAAACACCATAGTTTCTTGCGTAAGACACTCCTTTATTTTCTGTAGTGTGTATGTGGATGCGTTTGTCGTCAAAAGTTTCAGCTATTTTTAAACTTTTGTCTGTTGAGCCATCATTAACAATAATCACTTCAAAATCATTAAAAGTTTGTGCCAAGACACTGTCTAAGGTAGTCTTGATGTGCTTTTCTTTATTGTAAAGCGGTATGATTACTGAAAAGAATGGCATTAGCTTTATTTTATGTTAACAATCAGATCTTAATTAAACTGCTTTTTATTGCCTTCAAAAGTTAAATAAGGATTGTCTAATACTTGTTTTTTTCTATCTCTATTTAGCTGAAATCTATACGCATGGTCTAATACATGAAAGTAATAAAGTTGCTTGACCCAAATAGCATTTTTAAATAAACGTTGATTTATAAAAAACGGATGATAACTGATGTTTCGGTATTTATTTTCTGCATTAAACTCTTTAATTGCCAATAATTCGCCACATTTATCATTGTGGTTAGGCATAAAAATATCATCAAAATACACATAAGTGAGTGGTAAAAACAAATGTGCATCAGCTTTAAATAATTCTAAAACATCTTTGGTTGAACTGTAATAATCTACATCTACAGAAATAAAACCAATTGGAGCTTCTGCTGACAGTTGCTCAGTAAAGGTTTTGAGACTATTTTTAATGGCTCCAAAAAACAAGGTCGCTTTGCCTTTGGTTTGTTCTATTAAAAGAGGTTTGTTCATTGGGAAATCGCCTGTATTGTAATATTCAGGATGGTCTCTAAAATCAATTGGTTCAGGCATGCCTTTACCAGTATCAAAACCATAAATATCAATTTGGATGCCTGTAGTTTTGGTAACTTTTTTAGCTATTTCAATCATATTCATCAAACCTGCACCATTGGCTACACCAAATTCAATCACAGAGATGCGTTTTAATCCTTTGTGTTTGGCTTGGTCTGCGGCTTCCAAAATACCAAAAGCGTGTTGAGGACGTAATACCAAATCATATGCTACTTTTTTTCTGAAAGACCCAAAAACGAAAACCCATAGTGCAATGATATTAAGATGTAAAGGTTCAGAAAGACGCTCTTTGTATAGCTTTGACCAAATTCTTTTTTCTGTTAACCTTTTGGATAAGAAACTCATAGGTTGGTTGAGTTGGCTTTTCGTTGGACAACTTCAAACACCTTATTTTCATCGCATTTCAAGGTTTTACTTGGGTAACGTAGTAAAAGGGCATAGTCATGTGTTGCCATTAAAATAGTGTTGCCATTTTGGTTGATGTCTCGCAACACTTCCATTACTTCAATACTTGTTTGTGGATCTAAATTTCCTGTTGGTTCATCGGCAAGTATTAATTCTGGGTCGTTTAACAAAGCTCTGGCAATAGCAATACGTTGTTGCTCACCACCAGAAAGTTCGTGCGGAAATTTAAAACCTTTAGTTTTCATAGCCACTTTATCCAACACCTTTTCTATGCGTTCTGCAATGTGGTTTTTGTCTTTCCAACCTGTCGCTTTTAGCACAAATTCTAAGTTGCTATTGACCGTTCTGTCAGGCAACAATTTGAAATCCTGAAAAACAATCCCAAGTTTTCGTCTTAAAAACGGAATGTCTTTTTCTTTTAAAGTTCGCAAATTAAAATCTACAATATGACCTTCGCCTTCGGTAAGTTGCAAATCGCCATAAAGGGTTTTCATAAAACTACTTTTTCCACTTCCTGTTTTGCCAATAAGATAGACGAAATCACCTTTTTTCATTTCAAAATTCACATCAGATAAAACCATGCTATCACCTTGATAAATGGAAACATTCTTTAATTCTAAAACAGTTTCAGACATTTTTATTGCTTGTATTTTTATGAGTTGTAAATGTATTATTAAAATAATCAAAACCCAAATACCAATTTATTGTTTGTTGTAAAGTTGAAAAAAATTATAACTAAAAGTTGCAGAACTGAATTGGTTGTGTGTACACTCACTTTTTAATTATTCAAATCCTTTACAGCAAACAACTCTACAACGAATGTTTTAATAACTGTGTGTATAATTAAAATTTATTTCCTTCGTTATAGCTTTAAGATTCATTTATCTTTGAACATCAAAAAAAAAACGGACTTAATGGCTCACAAAAAAATCATAGTTTTAGTAAGTTTTGTATTACTAAATTTTTACAGTTTTTCTCAGCAATCGGCAGCATACACAAATAGCATGGTTGCTTATCAAAAAGCACTGACGTTGTATAATAACAATCAATTTCAGGCAGCACAATCAATGTTCGATAAGATTAAGGACGACACTCAAAATCAACAGTTAAAATCTGACTGTACCTATTATTATGCCAATTGTGCAGTACGACTTAATCAGCAAAATGCTGATGAATTAATTGAAGATTTTGTAACCACCTATCCAACATCTACCAAAAAAAATACAGCCTTTTTAGATGTTGCTGATTATTATTTTGATAATGGCAAATACGCTTATGCCAGAAAATGGTATGAAAAAGTTGATGAAAATAGCATTTCAAGAACGGAACGCGATAAGTTTTCGTTTAATTATGGTTACAGTTTGTATGCTACTAAAGATGAAAAAAATGCTCAAAAATATTTGAATCGTGTGGTAAATTCTAAACAATATGGTTCTGAAGCCAAATATTATATAGGCTTTATGGCTTATGAAGGTGATGATTATAACAAAGCAAACGCATATTTTGAGCAAGTAAGTGACCAAGATAAGTACAAAGAAAAACTGTCGTATTATCAAGCCGATTTGAATTTTAAACTCGGAAATTTTGAAAAAGCCATCACACTTGCAAAAGAAAAGCTGCCTAAAAGTGACGCAAATGAAACGTCTGAATTGTCAAAAATTATAGGCGAAAGTTATTTCAATCTGCAAAAGTATGATGAAGCCATTCCTTATTTAAAAGCTTATAAAGGCAAAAAAGGCAAATGGAATAATACCGATTATTACCAATTAGGTTATGCGTATTACAAGCAAAATGATTTTGAAAAAGCCATTTCTGAATTTAACAAAATAGTAAGTGGCAACAATAGCGTAGCTCAAAATGCCTATTATCATTTGGGCGAAAGTTATATCAATCTTAATAAAAAACAAGAGGCTTTAAATGCGTTTAGAAATGCGTCTCAAATGGATTTTGATTTGAAAATTCAAGAAGATGCTTGGTTAAATTACGCTAAAATAAGTTATGAAATAGGAAATCCTTACCAATCCGTTCCTCAAGTGTTGACGAGTTATCTTGATAAATATCCAAAAACAAGTTATAAAGATGAAATAGAAACCTTATTGATTGATTCGTACATCACATCAAAAAATTATAAGGAAGCTTTAAAACTTTTAGAAGGTAAAAACAGCTTTGAAAACAAAGTAGCTTATCAAAAAGTAGCCTTTTATAGAGGTATTGAGCTTTATAACGAAGGCAATTATGCCGAAGCCAAAACCTTGTTTCAAAAATCGATTGATGAACCAAGAGATGCTAAATTTACAGCAAGAGCAACCTTTTGGAAAGCTGAAACCGATTATGGTTTAGGCAATTTTGATGAGGCTTTAATTGGGTTTAAACAATTTGAACAACAAGCAGAAGCGGCTTCAACACCTGAAATGACCAACCTCGATTATAATTTGGCTTACACCTATTTTAAACAAAAAAACTATCCGAAGGCTACAGAATATTTTAAAACCTTTATTGCTAACAAAAAAGAAGATAAACTCCGTTTGAATGATGCGTATCTCAGACTTGGAGATGGCTATTTTGTGTCCAGTGATTATCAAAATGCCATTACAGCCTATGACAAAGCCATCGCATTAAACCAAATTGAACCTGATTATGCAGCGTTTCAAAAAGCAATGTGCTATGGCTACCTTGGTCAAAGCACTACTAAAATACAGGAACTGAACCGTTTTATTAGCACTTATAACAAATCGTCTTTACGTGATGATGCTATGTATGAATTAGCAAATTCTTATGTAAAAGCCAATCAAACAGACAAAGCAATGACGATGTATAATCAATTAAATTCAGAGTATAAAAACTCAGTGTTTATTTCAAAATCCTTGTTGCGTCAAGGTTTGTCTTATTACAATGCAAGTCAAAATGAACAAGCCTTAAGTAAATTTAAAAAAGTAGCCAAAGATTATCCAAGTTCAGAAGAAGCCATTCAAGCGGTTTCTACAGCACGTTTAATTTATATCGATTTAGGTCGCGTTGATGAATATGCTGCTTGGGTAAAAACTTTAGATTATGTAAATGTCACAGATGCCGAATTGGACAACACAACCTATTTGGCTGCAGAAAAACAATATCTCGACAATAAAACCGATAATGCCATCAAGCAATTCAATACGTATTTAAATGAGTTTCCAAATGGGATTCACGCTCTAAAATCACATTTTTATTTGGCTGAATTATACACTAAAAAAGCATTGCCAGAAAATGCCCAACCACATTATGAGTATGTAGTCAACAAACCCAAAGGCGAATATACAGAACAAGCCTTGGTAAAATTATCAGAAATTTATTTGAATACAGCCAAGTGGAACCAAGCCGTTCCGTTATTAAAGCGTTTAGAAACGGAAGCCGATTATCCTCAAAATATTGTTTATGCGCAATCTAATTTAATGAATGCCTATTACCAATTAGAAAACTATAAAGAAGCAGAAGCCTATGCCGAAAAAGTGCTGTCAAATTCTAAATTGGATAATAAAGTAAAAAGCGATGCTCAAATTATCATTGCGCGTTCGGCAATTAAAACAGGCAATGAAGACAAAGCTAAAACAGCTTATGCTGCGGTTGAAAAAATTGCAACTGGTGCTTTGGCTGCCGAAGCCTTGTTTTACAACGCTTATTTTAAAAACAAAGAAGGCAATTATGAAGCGTCTAATACGACCATTCAGAAATTAGCAAAAGATTATTCAAGCTATAAATATTATAGCGCGAAAGGGTTAGTGGTGATGGCTAAAAATTTTTATGCCCTTAAAGATGCGTTTCAAGCCACTTATATTTTGGAAAGCGTGATTAAAAACTTTGCAGAATTTGATGAGGTTGTCTCTGAAGCACAAACCGAACTCAACAAAATAAAAACCGAAGAAGCCAAAACAAATTCATCAATCTCATCAGAGAATTAAAAAACAAAACATGCTAAAACAAATCAAATATATAGGCATCATAGCAATCAGCATCAGTGTAAGTAACTCTTTTGCTCAAGAGCGTACTAAAGACACCTTAGATACTGAGGTTGTCAACGTTGTAAAACCATACACACCAACCATTTCTGATGCTTTTAAAGTGAAAGAAATACCAACCTTAGATGATGAAACTACAGCCACTAAAAAAGAAATAAAATACAATATTTTCTCAATTCCAGTAGCATCCACTTTTACACCTGCAAAAGGGAAAGCAGCTGCTGTAAACAAGGCCAAACAAATTAAATTGTATGATAATTACGCCTCATTAGGTGTTGGAACTTATACAACAATTTTGGGTGAAGTTTATTTAAACCATACGCTTGGAAGAGGTGAAACCATTGGTGGCTATCTCAATCATCACTCTTCAGCAGGAGGTATTGATGGTTTGTTGTTGGATGACGATTTTATGGATACTAATTTAAATGCACATTACAGTAAGAAATTAAGAGACTTTTCATGGACTGTGGATGGTGGATTTCAATATCAAACCTACAATTGGTATGGTTTGCCACAACCGTTTTTTGATGCGACAACAGCTGATGCTTTAGATGTAAAACACACTTTTTATGGTGCTAATTTTGGAGGTAAAATAAAATTTGATGATGCCTTTTTTAAAGAAGGAACTGTGCGTTTTAGACGTTTTGGAGACAATCAAGGCTCTGGTGAAAACCGATTTACCGCTAAAGGAAAAGTAGATATTCCTGTTCAGGATGAAGTGATTTCTACAGTGGCAACTGTCGATTACCTTGGTGGTTCTTTTGACAGAAATTATTATTTTAATAGTGAACTCAAATATGGTAATATTAATTTTGGAATTGCACCAAGCTATCAATTAACACAAGACGATTTAACCGTTAATTTAGGAGTTAATTTGGTGTATTTGAATGATACACAAGCAAGCAAAAGCAAATTTTTTATCTACCCAAACATAACAGCAAGTTATCGTTTGGTGGACGAATTATTGATTGCTTATGGAGGTATTGAAGGTGGATTGATTCAAAATTCATACTATAATTTTGCACAAGCAAACCCATTTGTGTCACCAACCTTATTTGTCTTACCAACCGACCAACAATACAATGTGTCTATAGGAATCAAAGGAAAATTATCAAATAGTATGAGCTATAATGTGAGTGGACATTATGTGGCAGAACGAAGTAAAGCACTTTTTAAATCCAACAGCGTTTTAGGAGGTGCTACTGAAGATTACCAATACGGAAACTCTTTTGGAATTACTTATGATGATGTCTCTACATTTTCATTTGCAGGTGAATTAAATGTGGATGTGAATCGCAATTTTAAATTAGGTATTAAAGCAGAATATTTTGCATATAACACAGATATTGAAGACGAAGCATGGAATTTACCAGACATCAAAGGCTCTTTATTTTTAGATTACCAAATAGACGAACATTGGTTTGCAGGTGCCAATTTATTTTATGTAGGCGAACGTAAAGATCAATTTTATGAAGAAGGGACTTTAAATCCAACCTCTCCATTAACCCTTACTTTAGACAGTTATTTTGATGCCAATGCACATGTTGGTTACAGAATTAATGATCAATTATCAGTGTATGCGAAAGCAAATAATATTGCCAATAACCAATACCAACGTTGGTTAAATTATCCAGTGCAAGGTATTCAGTTTTTGGCTGGAGCGACCTATCAGTTTGATTTTTAGCAAATTATAACGAATATAGGAATCTGCTAATTCAAAACAGCAAAAGACGTTGCAACAATTTAAAGCGTTCATCTCGAACGCTTTTCTTATTTTTACAGCAATCAACCATTATTATTATGAAAAAAATCATCGTTTGTATCGTTTTAATTTCTGTTTTTTCCTGTCATAAAGAAAAGCAAGAAGTCAATTCCATCGTTATCAATGCTAATGTTTATACGGTTAATTCAAACTTTGACAAAGCTGAAGCCTTTGCCATCAAAGACGGAAAATTTGTAGCAGTTGGAAGCAATGATGACATTCAAAACAAATATACTGCAACAACAATTACAGATGCAAAAGGGCAGACTATTGTACCAGGATTAATTGATGCACATTGCCATTTTTTAGCTTTAGGCGCAAGTATGCAATCTGTTGATTTGGTTGGGACTAAAAGTTTTGAAGACGTTGTAAAACGTGTTATAGAATTTCAAAATGAAAAGAATTTAAACTACATCACTGGAAGAGGTTGGGATCAAAATGATTGGGAAGATAAAGAGTTTCCTAAAAAAGCGTTGTTAGATGAATTGTATCCTGACACTCCAATCATGTTAACACGTATTGATGGTCATGCAATTTTATGCAACCAAGCAGCCTTAGATTTAGGAAAAGTGACGGCTAATAGTAAAATAGATGGAGGCGAAGTTGTTCTTGAAAACGGACAACTCACAGGTGTTTTGGTTGATAATGCAAAAAAGTTAGTAGGAAATTTTTGGCCAGAACCAACAAAACAAGAAATGGCGAATGCTTTATTAGATGCTCAAAAAGCGTGTTTTGATTTGGGTTTGACAACGGTTGATGATGCTGGTTTGAGTAGAGACGTTATTGAAATGATTGACAGTTTGCAACAAGTTGGCGATTTAAAAATGCGTATTTACGCTATGGCTTTAGGGACAAAGAGCAATTTGGATTATTATTTACAACACGGAATTTACAAAACAGACCGATTAAATGTACGCTCCTTTAAATTTTATGCTGATGGAGCCTTAGGTTCTCGTGGTGCTTTGCTCAGAGCACCTTATGCAGATAAACCGAACCATTTTGGATTGTTATTGACACCTATTGATGAATTTAAAATTGCTGCAAAGCGCATTGCAAATTCTGAATTTCAAATGAATACACATTGTATTGGCGATTCTGCAAATCATGCAATTTTAAATATTTACAATAAAGCATTACAAGATCAACCAGACAGACGTTGGCGTGTAGAGCATGCGCAAATTGTGTCTCCAGAAGATTTTGACTTGTATAAAAATATACTACCTTCCATACAGCCAACTCACGCAACATCTGATATGTATTGGGCTGAAGACCGATTGGGTCCTAAACGTATTAAAGAAGCTTATGCTTACAAACAATTGCTAAATGCTTATGGAAAAGTCGCTTTAGGAACTGATTTTCCTGTGGAAAAAGTTAGTCCGTTTTTAACATTTTATGCTGCTGTTGCACGACAAGATTTGGAGCAATTTCCTAAAAACGGATTCCAAATAGAAAATGCGCTGACCAGAGAAGAAACTTTAAAAGGGATGACAATTTGGGCAGCTTTTTCTAATTTTGAAGAAAACGAAAAAGGCAGTATTGAAGTTGGTAAATTTGCCGATTTTGTGATTTTAGATAAAGATATTATGACGGTTGATATCCATGAAGTTCCAAACATTAAAGTTGAAAAAACGGTTGTTGGCGGCGAAGAGCAATAAATTTATTGAGTATCACTGTAAAATAATATAACACAGAGTTGCGCAAAAAGCCGCTGAGATTTCACTGCGAATTAGTCTTAATAAAGCCTCGCCAAATAATCAAAATGTTCACCTTCTAAAGCGAGTTCGCATTGTAAACCAACCGTTTCTGAAGCCAATTTTAAAGTGTCAAAGTCAAGATATAACCATTTCATAGGTATTTCATCTTCACCTTTATAGCTTAAATAATAATCGAGTTCGCCATAATAATTTACATTCATATTTTGCCAAAAACCACCATCTTCATCTTCATACATATATTTAATGTCTGATGAATCTATCAAAATTTGTCCTTTTGGTTTTAAAATGGACTTTAAATGTTTTAAATAGTTAGAAACCTGAGACAATTCTTGAAAAATTCCTGTGCCATTCATCAGTAATAAAATAGTATCAAAAGTTTCTGTTTCCTCCAAAAGTGCGTTCTGTTCTACATTAAAAACACCACGTTGTTTAGAAACTTTAACAGCACCTTTTGAAATATCAATCGCTTTTACGCTAAATCCCTTTTTTTGCAGATACAAACTATGACTTCCAGAGCCACAACCAACATCTAAAATACTGCCTTTTGCTAATTGCAATGCCTTTTGCTCTAAGGTTGGCATCGTTTTATAACTTCTAAATAAATAAGGAAGTGGCAGCGTATCTTCATCAGAAATATTGGTAGCGGTGATGAGGTCTTCGGTGTAATTTCCGTTGTGATAATCTAATAAAGCGTTTCCGAAAAGGTCTTTAGAATTCAAAGTCTAATGTTTAAAGTTTCAAGTGGCTATGTTTTTGTAATTTTGTTTCAAACTTCAAAACATTACATTTTGAACCTTGAACCCAAAATTGAAAATCTTTCAAAGCTCGCCAAAGATAAGCATAAGGAAAACAAAACCTTCTTTGCGAAGCTAAAAAAGAAACCACCAAAACAGTTGGATTATTTGATGCAGGAATTGCATGAAACCGAATTTAAAAAAACCGATTGCCTTAATTGTGCTAACTGTTGCAAAACTACAGGACCTTTGTTTACTGATAAAGATATAGAGCGTATTTCTAAGCATTTTAAGATGAAAGCCTCACAATTTATTGACCAATTTTTAAGAATAGATGAAGATCATGACTACGTTTTACAAAGCGTGCCATGTACCTTTTTAGGTGCTGACAACTATTGTTCTATTTACGACGTAAGGCCAAAAGCCTGTCGAGAATTTCCGCACACAGACCGCAAAAAGTTTCAGCAAATTTCTAATCTCACTTTAAAAAATATGGAGATTTGTCCAGCGGCTTATAATATTGTAGAAGCAATGAAAAAGCGGATAAGGTTATAATTTTTTTAGTATATTTAATTCAAAATGAATTTTAAATAACATACAATGAAATTATTTGACAAAACTTTAGCTTTGTTTTTGTTAGTGTTTTTAACTTTCAGTTCAACGCAAGCAAGTGGATGGTTAAACTCATTAGAAGATGCACAAAAATTAGCATTAGCAACAGATAAGTTGATTTTGGTCGACTTTTGGGCAACTTGGTGTGGTCCATGTAAAAAAATGGATGCTGAATCTTGGTCTGATGCCGAAGTGCAACAAATTATGGATGCTTATGTAACTGCTAAGGTTGATATAGACCATTATCCAGATTTGGCAAAAAAATATAATGTTAATGGAATTCCTTACTTGTTTATTATGGACGGAAATGGTAAAGTTCTCTATCAGCAAATGAGTTATAAAAAGAAATTTGAAGTTATAAAATTGTTGAAGAAATATGCCGTAAACACTAATTTTTTAAGACAAGATTTAGTTAATTACAATCAAAAGCAAAGTTATATAACGGCTTATAGGTTGGCTTCCAAATACCAAGACTATTGTTTGTATCTTGACGATGATTTGAAGTCAGATTTTTTAAAGTTGTCTGGATATTATTTTGATGAGTATAAAAAAGAATTAAAACCTTTAGATGTAAAAAATAAAGAAGCTTATTATCAAAAAATTGAATTGTTTGACATTCAAGAAAACCTAATACTCAACAAACCAGAGAAAGCTTTAAAAAAGCTACATAAATATGGTAAAGATGCTATTTATGAAGTCAACCAATCGTTTTATGATTTTCTCAACTATGTTGCCTATAAACAATTGAATGATGCTGAAAATTTGAACCAATGGAAAAATAAATTGTCAGCGTATGATTTAAAAAGAAGTGAATTATTCATTCCAAAATCATAAATATTAGCCCAAGTGAATTCAATTTTAAATTATTTTGAAACCATTCCGTCACTACACAGAAGCCTGATTCTTGTTGGTGGCATTACTTTTTTTTGGTTATTAGAAGGTGCTTTGCCATTATTTAGATTCAATTATAAAAAATGGAAACACGCCATTCCTAATTTCTTTTTTACACTCACAACTATCATCATCAATTTTGGATTGGCTTTTTTGCTTTTAAATACAGCAGATTGGGTTAAAGCTAACCATTTTGGAATTATCAATTGGTTACCATCAATGCCTTTGTGGTTGTATGTGCTTTTAGGTGTTTTGTTACTCGATTTTTTTGGTGCGTATTTAGCACATTATGTAGAGCACAAAATAAAACCTTTGTGGATGATTCATTTGGTACATCATACAGACCATAATGTAGATACTACCACAGGAAATAGGCATCATCCTTTAGAAAGTGTCATACGTTTTGTGTTTACACTTTTAGGCGTCTTTGTAGTTGGGACACCAATTGCTATTATCATGATTTATCAATCGCTTTCAGTAGTGTTTACACAGCTTACGCATGCCAATATCAAAATGTCAAAACCCATTGATAAGGCTTTGAGCTACTTTTTTGTAACACCAGATATGCACAAGGTTCACCATCACTATGTATTGCCATATACGGATTCTAATTACGGAAATATTTTTTCTATTTGGGACCGATTGTTTGGAACTTATATGGCATTGGACAGAGAAAAATTAATTTATGGTGTTGATGTCTTTCCTGATGAAACAAAAAACACCAGTATCAAAGAATTGCTAAAACAACCGTTTCAACCTTACGAAAAGCCAACCGTTCAACCTACAGAATCATAAAAAACTTTTTTTAGAAGATTTTAAAAGTAAGAAAACAGCCAATTCAACTCCTTTTTTTGTAGTTCGTAGGATTTTTATGCTTTTGACAGAAAATCAAAATATATTCGTCTCGAGGGTTTTACTATTTGCTATTAATTCAACACATGTTGGAGCTAATAGCATTTTATATATATGGGAAAATACCGTCGCGTACTAATGGCCTCAATTGTTGGGCTCACTCTTCAAAAACTAAAAGCACAAGAACATTATGCCATTTTAGAAAAAAACGTCAATGTGAGAGCCAAAGAGCTGTCGCATGAACTCAATAAAACTAAAGACACCTTATTGCTTAAAAGCGATAAAAAAATTGATTATGTCTATGCTATTAACAGCACGTATCATAGAGAAGTAGATACATATGTTTTTGAAAATTCGTTTAAAGTGCCACTTAACAAACTTAGCGTTGGTAAACACCTTTTTGTGGTTGGGCAAAACCACATGAAAATTATTTTTGTAGTACGTATTGTAGAGGAACTTTCAAAAATTGCTTTGGTAACTGACAAAAAAGTGACCACTATTGAAAATTAGTCATAAATTAAATAATGACGTCTTGTTTTCTTAAACGTTTCCAAGCCTTTTTTCCAAGTAGCTGTAATTTCTTTTTCAGATAAGCCTTGTTCTATTTGATGTTGAAGCGTTTTTGTGCCTGCAAGTTTTATAAAAAAAGCGTTAAAAAAGCTTGGTTTGTCTATGGTATGATGATAGGCTTCAATAAGGTAACTTAAATCTAAGCGATGTAAATTTTCTGTAGTACTCAAGTCTTTTCCAAAGCATAATTGTCCTTTATGTGGTGGGTTTTTTGCACCTTCATTAGGCTGAGGCAAAAACTTAAACGTGTAATAATCTTTATACAAATAAGGGCTTCCAAAAATTTGAAATTGTTTTGGTGTACCTCTGCCAACACTCACGTTAGTCCCTTCAAAAAAACAAAGGCTTGGATATAAATTTATTGCTTTGTCATTGGGTAAGTTTGGCGATGGTTTTATAGGTAAACTATAAGCCGTTTGATGTGTGTAATTTTTTATAGGAATAATAGTCAAATGGCATTGCACACCATTTTTTAGCCAATGTTCGCCATTAATCATTTGTGCGTATTCGCCAATAGTCATTCCATAAACTACAGGAACTGGGTGCATACCAACAAAACTTTTATAAGCAGGTTCCATAATTGGACCATCAATATAATTGCCATTTGGATTAGGTCTATCTAAAACAATTAGAGGAATATTGGCATCTACACAAGCTTCCATAATATAGTGTAAGGTTGAAATATAAGTATAAAAACGAGCACCAACATCTTGCAAATCAAAAACCATGACATCAATTGGTACAATGCCTTTTTCTATATCATGTTCATAGGTTTTGGTAGCTTTTAATTGTTCCAATTTTGGTTTTTTATGGTCACCATATAATGAAATAATAGGCAATCCTGTTTTGGTGTCTAAACCATCTTTAATATGTTCACCAGCATCGGCAGTCCCTCTAAAACCGTGTTCTGGTGCAAAAACAGTTTTAATATCAACTTTTAAAGCTACTAATGAATCTACGATGTGAGTAAAACCTTCAGCCTTAAAAATAACAGATGTCTGATTGGCAACAATTCCAACACGTTTTCCTTTTAATAAAGGCAAATAAAGCGCTGTTTGGTTAGCGCCAACAATTACAGTTTGAGGTTGTAAATGGTCATCATTTAAATGGGTTTCTTGTCTAAGAACAACTGTATTTCCTGTTTTTGAGTCTTGAACTTTGGGTTTGGAATTATTACCACAAGAAATGAGTACCAAAACAAATAATAAAACTGTATTTTTGAACATCTTTAATCGCATATCTTATTTTGAATTACGAGTTTTTTATAGCTAAACGAATTATAGGCAGTAAAGCGTATAAAAGTAGTGTTTCGGCACCAATTATAAAAATTGGAATTGCAGCCATTGCTATCGGAATTATTGTGATGCTCATTGCCATTGCTACAGGAATTGGGCTGCAACAAAAAATACGCGATAAAGTAGTGGCTTTTAATGGTCATGTGACAATTACCAATTTTGATAGTAACGTTTCTGACGAATCTGAAAAACCAATAAGTACCAAGCAAACTTTTTATCCAAAGTTTACAAGTGTTGCTGGCATTAACCACATACAGGCTGTGGCTACAAAATTTGGCGTGGTTCGTACTAAAACCGATTTTGAAGGTATTGTGTTAAAAGGTGTTGGAACCGATTATGATTGGCGTTATTTTAAAGACTTTTTGGTAGAAGGGAAGTTGCCCAATTTTTTGGGCGATTTGAATAATAATGTGCTCATTTCACAATACCTTGCCAACCGTTTGCAGTTTAAAGTTGGCGACACCTTTCAAACGCTTTTTGGTAAAGAAGACATTAACCAAATACCGTTTATTAGAACGTTTACAGTGGTTGGAATTTACAATTCCGGATTTCAAGAATTGGATGAAAAATATGTGATTGGTGATATTCGACATGTGCAACGTCTTAATAAATGGACAGTTGATGAAGTTGGTAGTTTTGAAGTTTTTATTGACGATTTTTCTAAAATTAAACAAAAAGGCGTCGAAATATATGATGCCATTCCATCTACTTTAAATGCCGAAACCGTTGAAGAAAAATACGTTTCTATTTTTGAATGGATTAAAATTTTTGACAACAATACTTACGGAATTATTGGTATCATGATTTTGGTTGCAGGTATTAATATGATAACTGCGTTGTTGGTTTTAATTTTAGAACGCACTCAAATGATAGGAATTTTAAAAGCACTTGGAAGCAGTAATTGGAGCATCCGCAAAGTGTTTTTATACAATGCTACTTATTTGATTGGTTTGGGCTTGTTTTGGGGAAATCTTATTGGTTTAGGCTTGTTATTAGCACAAAAATACTTTAAGTTATTTCCTTTAGATTCAAAAGTATATTATGTTACAGAAGCTCCAGTGTATCTTAGTTTGGATTATATTTTGCTACTCAATTTGGGCACCTTTATCATTTGCTTATTGATGTTACTCATTCCGTCTGTCATCATTACAAAAATATCACCAGTAAAAGCCATTCGGTTTGATTGATTATTAGTAGGCAGTGTTCAGTTGGCAGTAAAACTTCTGTCATCAGTTATCAAGCATTGGTCTTTTAAAAAAACATTCGTGTATTTTTGACAAAAAATCGTAAATCGTAAATCGTTATTCTAAAATCAAAAAATCCCTTTACCTTTGCATCGCAAAAATAGATTATGGACTACGCAAAAAACATCTTAGAAACCATTGGTAACACACCCTTGGTAAAACTCAATAAACTGACAGCCGATTTACCTTGTTTGGTATTGGCAAAATACGAAACCTTTAATCCTGGTAATTCTGTAAAAGACCGTATGGCATTGACTATGATAGAAGATGCTGAAGCTGATGGACGTCTCAAACCAGGAGGTACCATTATAGAAGGCACTTCAGGAAATACAGGAATGGGTTTAGCCTTGGCTGCTATTGTTAAAGGGTATAAATGTATTTTTGTAATTAGCGATAAGCAATCCAAAGAAAAAATGGACATTCTTCGCGCTGTTGGTGCAGAAGTAGTTGTGTGTCCTACAGATGTAGAACCAACAGATCCACGCTCTTATTATTCTGTTTCCAAACGGTTAGCTCAAGAAACACCAAATTCATGGTATGTTAATCAATATGACAATCCAAGCAATGCCAAAGCGCATTACCAAAGTACAGGACCTGAAATTTGGAAACAAACCGACGGAAAAGTGACTCATTTTGTAGTAGGTGTTGGCACAGGTGGTACCATTTCGGGTGTTGGAAAATTTCTAAAAGAGCAAAACCCAAACATTAAAATTTGGGGAATTGATACTTATGGAAGTGTGTTTAAAAAATACCACGAAACTGGTATTTTTGATGAAAACGAAATCTATCCTTATGTGACCGAAGGTATTGGCGAAGATATATTGCCAGAAAATGTAGACTTTAGCATCATTGATGGTTTTACCAAAGTAACCGATAAGGATGCAGCGGTTTACACACAATTATTGGCAAAAGAAGAAGGTATGTTTTTGGGCAACTCTGCAGGTGCTGCTATAAAAGGCTTGTTGCAACTCAAAGAACACTTTACAAAAGACGATGTGGTAGTAGTCTTGTTTCACGACCATGGGAGCCGTTATGTAGGCAAGATGTTCAATAATGAGTGGATGAAAAAAATGGGCTATTTAGATTGAGGTTTAGCAACTAACATTGTCAGAGTTACCCTTCGTATTTATGAAATTCTGTGATTGTCAAGTAGTAACCATCCATATCTCTGACTGAAAATTCCATTTTTGTTGAGTTTGGATTTAGGTGGATTTCTTCTTCTACAGGATAATTTAATTTCTCCAAATTTTGCCTAATCATATTCATAGCGTCAGTTCTGAAATAGAGGATTAATCCATTTCCAGGCATACTATTTTGGTTTTTCATAGTAGGATGCTCGTGTTCTCCCCATTTATGAAGACAGATTACAATGTCATCATGCGCTGTTACTAACACAGCAAATTCGTTTCCTCCGTGAGTTCTCCTAAATCCAAATACCTGTTCGTACCATTTAGAACTAATAGTTACATCTTTTACAGCTATGATTGGATCCGCTTTTGTCATTGTTTGTGTATTGTATTTTTGTTGATTATGTCTTTTTTGAATTTTTATATAAACCTACAATATATTCTTTAAAAAAATATAAATAGCTTTTATATCATAAAGTAAAAACACGGTGATGGGTTATTAAAGGAGGTTTAAAAAAAATGTATAATTTTGATAATCAATAAAATAACAATTTTATTAACGACTTAAATTAGCAATCTCTTTTTTTACTACATTTAAGTCTATGCAAGAAGATTTTCTACATTATATCTGGAAATACAAAAAGTTAAACGCATCACAACTAAAAACAACAACTGATGAAGCCTTAACCCTTGTAAACGTTGGTCAGCATAACCAAAATGCTGGTCCTGACTTTTTTAATGCGCAGCTCAAAATAGGTAAGCAACTTTGGGCAGGTAATGTAGAAGTGCACATAAAATCGAGTGATTGGTATCTTCATAACCATGAAACGGATAGCGCGTATGATAATGTTATTTTGCACGTGGTATATGAGCATGATACAGATATTTTCAGAAAAGACAATACTACAATTCCAACGTTACAACTCAAAAATTATATCAATAAAGACCTTCTTAATAGCTATTACAACTTGTTTTCTAATCGACATCAATGGATTAATTGCGAAAATGAATTTCCGTCAATTAAAGCGTTTACCCTCAATAATTGGTTGGAAAGCCTTTATATAGAGCGCTTAGAGCGCAAAACCAAAACCATTGAAACTTTGCTTCAAACATCCAAAAACAATTGGGAAGCGGTTTTGTTTAAATTGTTGGCAAAAAACTTTGGGCTCAAAGTCAATGGTGATGCTTTTTGGAGTCTTGCCAATTCCTTTGACTTTACAATTATTCGCAAATTGCAATCCAATCCGTTACAATTAGAAGCACTTTTGTTTGGGCAAGCCGACTTGTTAAGCGCTGATGTTGAAGATACTTATGTTGTGCAGTTAACCAAAGAGTATCAGTTTATAAAGCAAAAGTTCAATCTTCAGAACGAACATATAGTGCCAATGTCCTTTTTTAGACTCAGACCTCCAAATTTTCCAACCATTAGGCTATCACAATTGGCAATGCTTTACCACCACCAACCTAATTTGTTTTCAAAAATGATAACAGCCAATACTATTGAAGAATTGTATTTACTTTTTGACAGTAACACATCGACGTATTGGAACACACATTACACCTTTGGTAAAGTATCAAAAACATCAAATAAAACATTGACAAAATCCTTTATCGATTTGTTGCTGATTAATACCATTTTGCCACTCAAATTTTGTTATTTAAAATCTCAAGGTAAAATGGAATCTGAAGTTATTTTAAACATTGCACAACACATCACTTCAGAAAAAAACAGCATTGTCAATACGTTCAATAGTTTAAAACAGGTGTCAAAATCGGCATTACAATCGCAAGCACTTTTACAGCTCAAAACAGAATATTGTGATAAAAATAGGTGTTTGCACTGTGCTATTGGTAATACGCTTATTACTAACCAACAAATAACACATGACAAATTGTAACTCTAAAATAATCCTTACATTGCAGCATGAACCTATTTTATAAGGCCTTACTTTATTTTCAAAAACGTGGTTATTACGTGTGTCAGCGTATTGCAGACCGTTTGGGCATTAGAGCCAAAGTAGTGCGGACCTCGTTTATGTACCTCACGTTTGTGACTTTAGGATTTGGTTTTGCATTGTATTTGTTCATCGCATTTTGGATGCGAATTAAGGATTTAGTCTATACAAAACGTTCTTCAGTATTTGACTTATAGCCTATGAACCCATTACTCAAACTCTTTAAGTCGAAAATTTATACTGCCATTGCTTTATTGCTAATGATATTGTTAATTGGCATTTTAGGTTTCAGAATTTTATCGCATTACTCTTGGGTTGATGCCTTGTATATGACCATAATAACCATTACTACTGTAGGTTTTGGTGAAGTGCAACCATTAGATGAGGTGTCTAAAATTTTTACAGTATTTTTAATTGTTACCAGTGTGATAATTTTAGGATATGCCTTGTCAATAATTACAGAATACATATTAAGCAAAAATAATTTTGAAGAATTAAAACAGAAGAAAATGCAAAAAAAGATTGATAAGTTATCAGGGCATATTGTTATTTGTGGTTATGGTCGCAATGGAAAACAAGCAGCTTCAAAACTGATAGCCTACAAAAAACCTTTTGTGGTTATTGAAAAAAACAAAGAGCTTATTGAAAAGTTTGAAAGTGAATCTATATCTTTTGTTTTGGGCAATGCTAATGAAGATGACACACTATTGCAAGCTGGAGTTGATAGAGCATCAACTTTAATTTCGGCATTGCCAAACGATGCTGATAATTTGTTTGTGGTACTTTCAGCAAGACAACTCAATTCTAAAATGAAAATTATCAGTAGAGCATCTCAAGAAACATCATATAGCAAGCTCAAAATGGCTGGTGCTAACAACGTGATTTTACCCGATAAAATTGGAGGCGACCATATGGCATCTTTGGTGGTGGTTCCAGATTTGGTTGAATTTATTGATAACCTTTCAATTGGAGGACAATCAAATATCAATATTGAAGAAATTTCAATAGATAAACTTTATAATACGAATGAAATTAAAACGATTAAGGACTTAGATTTACGCAATAAAACGGGTTGTACAGTTATAGGTTTTAAAAATGGACAAGGAGAATATATTGTAAACCCAGAGGCAGAATTAAAACTGGTACCTAATTCAAAAATCATTGTTTTAGGACGACCAGAACAGATACAACAGTTAAATTCGTTATATGAAACCAAATAACAACGATTGATTTTTAACAACAGATGTTTTAAAAAACCATTTTTTTTTAGCATCTTGTCGGCTTTTAACAAAAAAAGGAACTAACTAAATACCTATCTTACTCATGAAGAAGAAATTTCTTTCAATTTTCACAATTCTAATACCAGTACTGACCTTTGCTCAAGAAACAGCTTCGGTAGGCCTTGATGAACAAATTGATGCTGCTTTTAAACCTATTTCAGATTTTTTTAGCCACATTATATTTTTCAACGTTTGGCATGATCCTGATATTCCCTTTGTATTAGTCTTATTGGTTGGTAGTGCTGCTTTTTTTACTGTTTATTTTGGGTTTCCTAACTTTAGATACTTTGGAAAAGCAGTAGATATTGTTCGTGGTAAATATGAAGATATTGAAATGCACGGAGCACAATTACTTTACGGTGAAGATGGAATAGCACAAGGCGTAGATTTTAATAAAATAGATAATGTTGATGATCATATTGATGCACTTCCAGATGACTTAGCCATTGATGGCGATATTAAAGACACTATTAGAGACGAAAGTTCTCATGGTGAAGTGTCACACTTTCAAGCCTTGGCGACTGCAGTTTCAGGAACTGTTGGAAACGGAAATATTGCAGGTGTGGCATTAGCAATTGCATTAGGTGGTCCAGGAGCAACCTTTTGGATGGTTATTTGTGGATTATTAGGGATGTCAACCAAATTTGTTGAATGTACCTTAGGGGTTCAATATAGAGATGTTGGCAAAGACGGAACTGTATATGGCGGTCCAATGTATTATTTAACCAAAGGTTTAAAAGAAAAAGGATTTGCAAGACTTGGAAAAATAGCAGCTGTTCTTTTTTCAATCTTTTGTATTGGAGGTTCTTTTGGTGGTGGTAATGCAGCACAATCCAATCAAGCAACTATTGTACTAAAAGATATTTTAGGATTAGAAAGTACTGCCGCTGGATTTTGGATAGGTGTTATTATTGCAATTTTTGTAGGTATTATCATTATTGGAGGTATTAGACGTATTGCTTCTGTAACAGAAAAAATTGTGCCTTTTATGGCCTTGTTCTACATTCTTGCTTGTGTGTACATATTATTCAGCCACTTTAGTTTATTAGATGATGCTTTTGGACTTATTTTTTCTGAAGCATTTAACCCAAGAGCCATTGGAGTTGGTGGTTTTATAGGTGTTCTTTTAGTAGGATTTAAAAGAGCCGCTTTTTCAAATGAAGCAGGAGCAGGTTCAGCTTCTATTGCTCACTCTGCAGTACGTACAAAATATTCAGCCTCTGAAGGTTTAGTTGCATTATTAGAACCATTTATTGACACCGTTGTTATTTGTACAATGACTGCTTTGGTAATTGTGATTTTTAATATGGGAGGCGCTTTTCAATATGGAGGTGACGGATTAGGAGCAGTAATAATTGATGGCGTTTCTTACGAAGGTGCAGGAATTACACAACAAGCTTTTAACAGCTTTATACCATATTCTCATTTGTTTTTAACAGTTGCGGTGGTACTATTTGCTGTTTCTACAATGATTTCATGGTCTTATTACGGATTACAATCATGGAAATACCTATTTGGTAGAGGTAAAGCGGCAGATTTAACCTATAAAGTATTATTCTTAATTTTTGTGATTATTGGAGCAGCAGCAAGTATGTCTTCTATTTGGGCGTTCTCTGATGCTATGATTTTTGCGATGGTTTTCCCAAATATGGTCGGATTGTACTTCTTGTTCCCAGTTGTTAAAAAACAATTAACACGTTACTTAGGGGCAATTAAAATGAAGAGAGAAGCCTTAAGCGACGCTAATAGTTAATCTTAATAAAACATACGATATGAAATCCCATTTCACGTTTACTAAAGGACAACGAAATGGGATTTTTTTATTGCTTCTTATCATTATTGCAGCGCAATGTGTCTACTTTTTTGTAGATTTTCCTTCAGAAGAAATCCAAGTGAATCAAAATGAATTAGATACTTTTCAGCATGAAGTTGATTCGTTAAAATTGGTAGAAATTGAAACTAATAAACCAAAAATCTATCCATTTAATCCAAATTACATTACAGATTACAAAGGCTATGCTTTAGGGATGTCTAATGAAGAAATTGACCGTTTATTAAATTTTAGAAAACAGAATCAATGGATCAATTCTGCCAAACAATTTCAAGAAGTTACCAAAGTGTCAGATTCGATGCTCAATGTTTTGTTACCTTATTTTAAATTTCCAGAATGGGTAACCAAAAAAGAAACCTCAAATTTCAAAGCCCAAAACCCAAATGATAAATGGGTAGATTATTCAAAAACCAATAAAACGAAAACCTTTAATCAAAAAATAGATTTAAACACAGCCACAGCCATTCAACTACAAAAGGTATATGGTGTTGGCGAAAAACTATCAGAAAGCATCATTCGGCTTAGAAATAAATTTGTTGGTGGTTTTATTGCTGATGTGCAACTTCAAGATGTTTATGGATTATCACCTGAAGTTATGGAGCGCATTACCAACGATTTTACAGTAAAAACACCAAGAGTTATTCAAAAAATCAATCTAAATACAGCCACTACAGAGCAATTGGTCACCATTCAGCATATTGATTATCAACTTGCACATGACATCATTGAGCAACGTACACTTCGCGACGGATTCCAATCTTTAGACGATTTAACAAAAGTTAAAAACTTTCCTGTCCAAAAAATTGAGATAATTAAGCTATATTTGACCCTCAATTAACAAGAAAAAAATAGCTTATGAACCGTATGTACTTCACAGAAGAACATCAACTTTTTAGACAAAGTTTACAAGATTTTTTAAAGAAAGAAGTCGTTCCTCATATTGATAAATGGGAAAAAACAGGTACAATTGAACGCTTTATCTGGAAAAAATTTGGAGACATGGGCTTTTTTGGTTTAGCCTATCCTGAGCAATATGGAGGTTTGAACCTCGATTTGTTTTACACCGTTATTTTTCTTGAAGAATTACAAAAAATAAATTCTGGAGGTTTTGCCGCTGCTATGTGGGCACACGCTTATCTTGCTATGACACATGTTAACAAAGAAGGCAACCATGCAATTAAAGAAAAATATTTGACACCAAGTATTTCAGGTGATAAAATAGGCTGTTTATGTATTACTGAACCTTTTGGAGGAAGTGATGTTGCAGGTATGCGCACCACTGCTGAAAAAAAAGGAGACACCTATGTATTGAATGGCTCAAAAACCTTTATTACCAACGGAATTTATAGTGATTATTTAGTAGTGGCTGCCAAAACCAATCCAGATGCTGGACACCATGGGATGAGTATCTTTATTATGGATAGAACTACGCCAGGAATTTCTGCTACAAAACTTGATAAATTAGGTTGGAGAGCTTCAGATACAGGAGAAATTGCATTTGATAATGTCACCATTCCTGCTTCTAATTTGATGGGCGAAGAAGGCAAAGGTTTTCCATACATCATGCAACATTTTGCTTTAGAGCGCTTAATTATGGGTATTAATGCACATGCCAGAGCAGAGTTTGCTTTAGAATATGCTACCCAATATATGTCAGAACGTATAGCTTTTGGAAAAACCATTGATAAATTTCAAGCACTACGTCATAAAGTGGCCGATTTTTATACTGAAATGGAAATCTGCAAAGAATTTAACTATTCAGTAGCTTACCGATTAAACAAAGGCGAATATGTTGTTAAAGAAGCCACCATGTCCAAATTGCAATCTACAAAAATGGCTGATGAAGTTATCAACGGTTGCCTTCAATTTTTAGGAGGTTACGGTTATATGGAAGATTATCCAATGGCACGTTTGCTTCGCGATAGCAGATTAGGGCCTATTGGTGGTGGAACATCTGAAATACTCCGTGAAATTATCGCAAAAATGGTGATAGATAAAAAAGATTATAAGCCAGCTACTTAAAAAAACACCATTCAGAAAATGAAAGTTTTGACCATTAAATATATTTTTAGCTTCGTTTTTAGCTTTTGTTTTCTATCTGTTTTTTCGCAGAAAGAACTTAAAAACAAAATTGTCGATTTTGGAACCTTACTTCCAATAGAAAGTGCAAGTATTTATATTCAAAACACAACGGTCGGTACAGTTAGTAATGCTGACGGAAAGTTTGTGTTAGTAGTTCCTGAAACTTTTAAAAAAGATACCCTGATTATCTCGTCCATTGGCTACAAAAGTTTTAAAATACCTGTTGATGAATTTGATAACTCTGAAGAAATCTATTTGGAAGAAGATATTGCCTCCTTAGATGAAGTAGTACTTGTTGCCGAAAACAGACCAGAAACTGGAAATGATATTGTGTTGCGAGCCATCGAGCGTTTGCCACGGAATATGCCAGATTCTGCCTATATTGAAAAAGGGTTTTTAAGACACAAAGAACGCAACAAAAAAGAATTCAAATGGTTGATAGAAAGCGCCATCACTCTTTATGATTCCAGTTATCAATCTAATTCAGGCGAAAATTTAAAAATCAATGTTGATCAAGTTCGTAAAAGTTATGACTTACGTGATGTAGATAGCCTCTTGACCTATACAGCCTATCTACAACAAAAAACAAATAAGAAAAATCTTAGAGCAAAAAATCTTGACAGAGACACCATTCAAACGGCTTCGTTGGTCAAAGCCATCAAATGGAATGACAATCGTGTAAACGGTTTAGAAAATTTGTTTAGAGGAAAACTTAATTTATTGAGGAATTCAGCAAATGCCCAAGCTTTATTTGGCGAACATATTTTAGACGCACATCAATTTGATTTAGATACCATTTTGGTGGATAATGGCAGGAAAATTTATAAAATCAGAATTTCTGGCAGTACAGATTTTGTCAACTTAGAAACCAAAGGGATTTATAATGATGGTTATACTGCAAAAGGCTGGCTCTACATTTATTATGATAATTATGCTATCAAAAAAATTGAATATGAATTAGTAGCAGCTTCTGAAGCTCAAAAAAATAGAAGTAAAGCCCTTTTTGATACACAAGTCAACCATAAATTAGTAATGACCTATATGGAATATAAAGACAAAATGTATCCAAAATACATCTATTACGAAACGCCAAAATTGGTTAATGTAGGTTATAAACCTATTAAACCAGGTGATGTGGACACATCAACAAACCATAAAGATGAACGTTATTACTACACAGTTCAAGAAGTATTGTTTACCGAAATTATTCTCGACCCTAAAAAAGTGCATGAAGAACTCAACAAACCTTGGGATTCTGACATTTTTTCAATCAAGCCATATAATAAAGACTTCTGGAAAAACTATAACACACTTTTAGAAAGTGATGAAGATGAACAATTGATTCAAGATTTAACAAAACGCTCGTCCTTATATAAGGATTAAATCAAAAGCAAAATAATTTTTAATTTTTAATTGTACATTATGAATTACTTTATATATTTGCAGCCTGAAATTCTAAAAGAGAGGAGGTTAAGATACTATGTTAATAATACCAATTAAAGAAGGAGAAAATATAGATAGAGCGCTAAAACGTTTTAAACGTAAGTTTGATAAAACTGGTGCAAAGCGTCAATTGCAAGCACGTAAGCAGTTTACAAAACCTTCAGTAGAACGTAGAGCTCAAATTCAAAAAGCACAATACATTCAACATTTAAGAGATCAAGAAAATATATAATTTTTTGATAGATATAAAATTAAATTCCTGCATTAGCGGGAATTTTTTTTACCAAATATTTAAGAAGCATCTATTTTTAAAGTTTTATATTTATTGAATAATTAAGGACTTTAATTTATGCCATTCAAATCCTTTTCAGAATACCTGCTTCACGAGAAAAAATACTCTGAACTTACAGTCAAAGCCTATTTGAATGATTTAGAAAATTTCTCAAACTTTATAAAAGCAGAATTCGACGCATCATCAATTAATAATGTCCATTATTCACAAATTAGAACTTGGATTGTAAATTTGGTCGATGCTCATATCTCAAACCGAAGTATCAATAGGAAACTATCATCACTAAATTCGTATTACAAATTTTTGCTAAAAACTGAAACCATCAAAGCCAACCCACTTTCAAAACACAAAGCTTTAAAAACGAGTAAAAAAGTTCAGATACCATTTTCAGAACAAGAAATGACTGCTGTCATTGAAATTTTACAATCAGAAAAAGATTTTGAAGGTTTAAGAAATAAATTAATAGTAGAACTTTTTTACGCAACAGGCATACGACGTATAGAGCTTATACAAATAAAACTTACAGATATAGATTTGACTAATAAAACGTTAAAGGTTTTAGGTAAGCGAAATAAAGAACGTTACATTCCGTTAATAGATACAGTAGTACAAACCGCAAAAAACTATTTGAACAAAAGAAATGAACTTGAAACACAAGAGGACAAAGAATATTTATTTTTAACTAAAAAAGGGTTAAAAATTTATGAAACACTTGTGTACAGAATTATAAATGATTATTTTAGTAAAGCATCTTCAAAAGTAAAAAAGAGTCCGCATATATTAAGGCACTCATTTGCGACACATTTACTTAACCAAGGAGCAAATTTAAACGCTGTTAAAGAACTTCTTGGACACTCAAGTTTAGCAGCAACACAAATTTATACACATAATAGTATAGCAGAATTAAAAAAAGTGTACTCAAATGCACATCCAAGAAGTAAAAAACAATAATTGTCTAACCAAAAAAAAGAAGTATGAAAGTAAACACACAATCAGTCAATTTTAATGCAGACAAAAAATTAATAGACTTTATTCAAAAACGAATGGATAAATTAGAAATGTTCTATGATAAAGTGATTCAATCTGACGTGTATTTAAAAGTAGAGAACACAAGTGATAAAGAAAATAAAATATTTGAAGCAAGAGTAAGTGTTCCTGGAGATAGTTTTGTAGTAAAAAAACAATGCAAAACGTTTGAAGAAGGAGCTGATATGGCAGCTGCATCTTTAGAAAGACAATTAAAAAAGCGAAAAGAAAAATTAAGATCACATATATGATAAATTTTTTTAAAAAATGTTTTGAATAAATAAATAAATCTCTACATTTGCAGTCCGTTAGAAATAGCGGGCTTTTTTATTGATAAAAAAGTGATAAAAGCCGATGTAGCTCAGCTGGCTAGAGCAGCTGATTTGTAATCAGCAGGTCGTGGGTTCGAGTCCCTCCATCGGCTCAAAAACATAAAAGTTTTTAGTTCATTAAAATAGTAGAATAAATTTGGGGAGATACTCAAGCGGCCAACGAGGGCAGACTGTAAATCTGCTGACTACGTCTTCGCAGGTTCGAATCCTGCTCTCCCCACAAAGATTTTAAATAAGCTGGTGTCAAAAGCTCGCTTTTGTAAAACAGTGTTTTTTAAAATCTTTGTTCGGGGTCACCCGAACAGGATCAACGAGCGGAGCGAGTTAATCCAAAACACAAACTTTAAGTTCTAAATCCCAAAGGAATTGGAAAATTAAGTCTAAAAGCGTTCATAAAAAATTGGAATTTGGAATTTCATTTATTGGAATTTACTCAATAATTGCGGGAGTAGCTCAGTTGGTAGAGCGTCAGCCTTCCAAGCTGAATGTCGCCGGTTCGAACCCGGTCTCCCGCTCAAAAATTTACGAGTTACGGAATGCGGTTTGCTAATCGTGAATCTAAAAATCGGCAAAACGTAAATCAAAAGCCGGTGTAGCTCAGGGGTAGAGCGTTTCCTTGGTAAGGAAGAGGTCACGAGTTCAATTCTCGTCATTGGCTCAATTGTTTTAAATTAAATAAGAACACTAATATAAATTAAGATTAAATAAATTAAACATGGCAAAGGCAACTTTCGATCGTTCAAAACCACATTTAAACATTGGTACAATTGGACACGTAGATCACGGTAAAACAACTTTAACTGCTGCTATTACTAAAGTATTAGCTGATGCAGGTTTATCAGAAGCGAGATCTTTTGATCAAATTGATAACGCTCCAGAAGAAAAAGAAAGAGGTATTACAATTAATACTTCACACGTAGAATATGCAACAGCAAATCGTCATTACGCTCACGTTGACTGTCCAGGTCACGCGGATTACGTAAAAAATATGGTTACTGGTGCTGCTCAAATGGATGGAGCTATCCTTGTGGTTGCGGCTACAGATGGTCCTATGCCACAAACACGTGAACATATCCTTTTAGGACGTCAAGTAGGTATTCCTCGTATCGTAGTATTCATGAATAAAGTGGATATGGTTGATGATGAAGAGTTATTAGAATTAGTTGAAATGGAAATTAGAGACTTATTAAGTTTCTATGAATATGATGGAGATAATGGTCCTGTTATTGCTGGTTCAGCTCTTGGTGCACTTAATGGTGAACAAAAGTGGGTTGATACAGTTATGCAATTAATGGAAGCTTGTGATACTTGGATTGAAGAGCCTGTGCGTGATATGGATAAGCCTTTCTTAATGCCAATTGAGGATGTATTTTCTATCACAGGTCGTGGAACTGTAGCAACAGGTCGTATTGAAACAGGTGTGGCTAAAACTGGTGACCCAGTTGAGATTATTGGTATGGGAGCAGAGAAATTAACTTCTACTATTACAGGAATTGAAATGTTCCGTCAAATTCTTGACAGAGGAGAGGCTGGAGATAATGCAGGTATCTTATTGAGAGGTATTGAGAAAACTCAAATTTCAAGAGGTATGGTTATTGTTAAGCCAGGGTCAGTAACACCACACGCTAAATTTAAAGCTGAGGTTTATATCCTTAAAAAAGAAGAAGGTGGACGTCATACACCATTCCATAACAACTACCGACCACAGTTCTATGTACGTACAACTGACGTAACAGGAAACATTGCGCTTCCTGATGGAGTTGAAATGGTTATGCCAGGTGACAACTTGACTATCACTGTAGAATTAATCCAAAAAATTGCAATGAACGTAGGTTTACGTTTCGCAATCCGTGAAGGTGGACGTACAGTTGGTGCTGGTCAGGTAACTGAAATTTTAGACTAATTATATAATCTAAATATTAATTAAGGTGTCCTCCTTTTGGCGGACGCCTTGATTTATGTTTACGGGTTTAGCTCAGTTGGTAGAGCACTGGTCTCCAAAACCAGGTGTCGGGAGTTCGAGTCTCTCAACCCGTGCAAATACAAAATTAGATGGCAGGAATTGTAAATTATATCAAAGAATCTTTTGGTGAGTTAAAAAATCATGTGACTTGGCCAACATTGGCAGAGGCGCAAAGTTTAACTGTTTTAGTAGCAGTTTTTACAATCGTATTTTCACTCGCAATATGGGGAATTGACACTGTTTTCAGTAAAGTTATTCAAGCCTATTTTAGCTGGATCAACTAAAAATAATTAGAAGGATGTCTGATACAAGTGGAAATAAAAAATGGTATGTTGTAAGAGCTGTAAGTGGTCAAGAAAATAAAATTAAGACATATATAGAAAACGAAATTGCACGTTTGGGTCTTGAAGATTTTGTTGATCAAGTATTGGTTCCAACAGAAAAGGTAATTCAAATCCGTAACGGAAAGAAAATAAACAAAGAAAAAGTTTATTTTCCTGGGTATATTATGATTCAGGCCAATTTAAGTGGAGAAATACCACATAT
This sequence comes from Gelidibacter sp., assembly GCA_041391965.1. Taxonomy (GTDB): domain Bacteria; phylum Bacteroidota; class Bacteroidia; order Flavobacteriales; family Flavobacteriaceae; genus JAWKMZ01. Next base: position 118,409 of record JAWKMZ010000004.1, read on the forward strand.
TATCAAATCTATTACCAATGTCATTGGGTTTTTAGGTGAAACAAAAGGAGGAGACCCTGTGCCATTAAGACAATCTGAAGTAAACAGAATGTTAGGTAAGGTAGATGAATTAACTGTAGATGCAGACGCAAATGTGGCAATACCATTTACAAAAGGAGAAACCGTTAAAGTGATTGATGGTCCATTCAACGGTTTTGATGGAACTATTGAAAACATAAATGAAGAAAAGCGTAAGCTTGAAGTAATGGTTAAAATTTTCGGAAGAAAAACACCATTAGAATTAAGCTATATGCAAGTAGAAAAAGTTTAATAATTGTTACACTATAGATAGCATGTCTTTTGGCTTCCAATTAAAAGATGTGCGACTAAAATTTAAAAAATGGCAAAAGAATTAAGTAAAGTAGTTAAGCTACAAGTTCGGGGAGGTGCAGCGAATCCGTCGCCACCGGTAGGACCCGCTTTAGGAGCTGCTGGAGTTAATATCATGGAATTTTGTAAACAATTCAACGCAAGAACTCAGGACAAACCTGGTAAAGTTCTTCCTGTTGTTATTTCTGTTTTCAAAGACAAATCCTTTGATTTTGTAATAAAAACTCCACCAGCTGCAGTACAATTATTGGAAGCGGCCAAAGTAAAAAAAGGATCTGGAGAACCGAACCGAAAAAAAGTAGCAAAAGTAACTTGGGAACAAGTGAAAGCAATAGCTGAAGACAAAATGCAAGATTTAAACGCATTTACAATGGATTCTGCTATGAACATGGTTGCAGGAACTGCAAGATCAATGGGAATTACTGTAACAGGTACTAAACCAAATTAAAACTTTTTGAAATGGCAAAATTGACAAAAAAACAAAAAGAGGCAAGAAGTAAAGTTGACAAAAACAAACTTTACTCTCTTGAAGAAGCATCTGCTTTATTAAAAGAAATTACCTATACCAAATTTGATGCGTCTGTTGACATTGCTGTAAGACTTGGAGTTGATCCTCGTAAAGCAAATCAAATGGTAAGAGGTGTAGTTTCTTTACCTCACGGAACAGGTAAAGACATGAAAGTTTTAGCCTTAGTAACTCCTGACAAGGAAGCAGAAGCTAAAGAAGCTGGTGCTGATTATGTTGGACTTGATGAGTACCTTGATAAAATCAAAAGTGGTTGGACAGATGTTGATGTAATTATCACCATGCCAGCTATTATGGGTAAATTAGGACCATTAGGTAGAGTTTTAGGCCCAAGAGGCTTAATGCCAAACCCTAAAACAGGTACAGTAACTATGGATGTAGCTAAAGCTGTAACTGAAGTAAAAGCAGGTAAAATAGACTTTAAAGTAGACAAAACAGGGATTGTTCATGCTCCAATTGGAAAAGCATCATTTAGTGCTGATAAATTGGTAGGAAACGCGCATGAGTTGTTAACGACCTTAATAAAGTTAAAACCAACTGCTGCTAAAGGAACATATGTGAAAAGCATTTATATGTCTAGCACAATGAGCCCAAGTATATCAATTGATACTAAAATAGGTTAGTAGTTAAACTTTTATATTATGACAAGAGAAGAAAAATCACAAGTAATTGAAGAGTTGACTGCTCAATTGGCAGATAGTGCACATATCTATTTAACAGATATATCTGGACTTAATGCAGGAAACACTTCAGACTTACGTCGTGCTTGCTTTAAAGCTAACGTAAGATTAGCCGTTGTAAAAAATACATTATTAGAGAAAGCAATGGTTGCCTCTGATAAAGACTTTGGAGACCTTCCAAAAACTTTAAAAGGAAACACCTCTGTAATGTACGCTGAAACTGGTAATGCTCCAGCCAAAATTATAAAAGCATTCCGTAAAAAATCTGATAAGCCTTTGCTTAAAGGAGCTTTTATTGAAGAAGCAATTTATATTGGCGATGAGCAATTAGACGCCTTAGTTGATATTAAATCTAGAGAAGAGTTAATTGGTGACATCGTAGCATTGTTACAATCACCAGCTAAAAATGTTATTTCAGCTCTTAAATCAAGTGGAGGTAAATTAGCAGGCATCGTCAAAACATTATCCGAAAAAGAAGGATAATCAAATAAGTACGCACTTAAACAAATTATATTTTATTAAAATTATTAAAAACGATAGAAAATGGCAGATTTAAAAGATTTCGCAGAAAAATTAGTTAATTTAACAGTAAAAGAAGTTAACGAATTAGCTACAATATTAAAAGATGAGTACGGCATTGAACCAGCTGCTGCTGCAGTTGCAGTTGCTGCAGGTGGTGGTGCAAGTGCTGGAGAAGCCGCTGAAGAAAAGTCAGAATTTGACGTAGTTCTTAAAGCAGCTGGTGCTTCTAAATTAGCAGTTGTTAAATTAGTTAAAGAATTAACTGGTTTAGGATTGAAAGAAGCTAAAGAATTAGTTGATGGTGCACCAAGCAACATCAAAGAAGGCGTTTCTAAAGATGAAGCAGAAGCATTAAAAGCATCATTAGAAGAAGCTGGAGCAGAAGTTGAGCTTAAGTAAGCTTAACCCAAACTTACAATTTTGGTTTAGGTCTTCCTCTCGATAACAATCGGGTTCGGAATGACCTAAACCCTTTTGTGTATATAAAATGTACATAAAAAAACAACTATTATTTTTAATCAAAATCTCGTTCATCGATGTTAGCACAAAAAGCTGAAAGATTAAATTTCTCTTCTATTGTAAATAGAACGGATTATCCTGATTTTCTGGATATCCAGATTAAATCCTTCCAGGATTTTTTCCAGTTAGAGACAAAATCAGAAGAAAGAGGGAATGAAGGGCTCTACAATACCTTCATGGAAAACTTCCCAATTACAGACACTCGCAATCAATTTGTCTTGGAGTTTTTGGATTATTTTATTGATCCACCAAGATATACTATTGAAGAATGTATTGAAAGAGGATTAACATACAGTGTGCCTTTAAAAGCACGTTTAAAATTGTATTGTACTGATCCAGAGCATGAAGACTTTGAAACCATTGTGCAAGATGTGTATTTAGGAACTATTCCTTATATGACACCAAGTGGTACTTTCTGTATCAATGGTGCTGAGCGTGTGGTTGTGTCTCAATTACACAGATCGCCAGGTGTTTTCTTTAGTCAATCATTCCATGCTAATGGGACTAAATTGTACTCAGCCAGAGTCATCCCTTTTAAAGGATCTTGGATTGAGTTTGCGACAGACATCAATCAAGTCATGTACGCTTATATTGATAGAAAGAAAAAATTACCAGTAACCACGTTATTTAGAGCCATTGGTTTTGAACGTGATAAAGATATTCTTGAAATTTTTGACCTTGCAGAAGAAGTTAAAGTATCAAAATCTGGTTTAAAAAAATATTTAGGACGTAAACTTGCTGCACGTGTATTAAACACATGGCATGAAGATTTTGTTGATGAAGATACAGGTGAGGTTGTATCCATTGAACGTAATGAAATTGTGCTTGATCGTGATACAGTCTTAGATAAAGAAAATATTGAAGAAATCCTTGAAGCAGATGCTAAAACCATTCTTTTACATAAAGAAAGTGCACAACAAGGAGATTACGCTATCATACATAACACCCTTCAAAAAGATCCGACCAACTCGGAAAAAGAAGCGGTTGAACACATATACCGTCAATTGCGTAATGCTGAGCCACCAGATGAGGAAACAGCACGAGGTATTATTGACAAATTATTCTTCTCGGACCAACGTTACTCTTTGGGTGAAGTAGGGCGTTATAGAATGAACAAAAAATTGGGTCTTGATATTGGAATGGACAAACAAGTATTGACCAAAGTAGATATTATTACCATCATTAAATATTTGATAGAGTTGATCAACTCCAAAGCTGAGATTGATGATATTGACCACTTATCCAACCGTCGTGTACGTACCGTAGGTGAGCAATTATCACAACAATTTGGCGTTGGTTTAGCACGTATGGCACGTACCATTCGTGAGCGTATGAATGTTCGAGACAATGAGGTGTTTACACCAATAGATTTGATTAACGCAAAGACTTTATCATCTGTTATCAACTCCTTTTTTGGAACCAACCAGTTATCTCAATTTATGGATCAAACCAATCCATTGGCAGAGATTACACACAAACGTCGTCTATCGGCATTAGGACCTGGAGGTTTATCTCGTGAGAGAGCAGGTTTTGAGGTGCGTGACGTTCATTATACGCATTATGGTCGTTTATGTCCTATTGAAACTCCTGAGGGACCAAACATTGGTTTAATTTCTTCACTATCTGTTTATGCAAAAGTAAACGGAATGGGATTCATCGAAACACCATATCGTAAAATTGAAAATGGCGTGGTTGATATCAAAAATGCACCAACATACTTAAGTGCAGAAGAAGAAGAAGACCAACTAATCGCTCAAGCAAATATTAGAGTGGATGACAAAGGAAAAATTATAGAAGACAAGATTATTGCACGTCAAGAAGGCGATTTTCCTGTAATTGATCCAGCAAACGCTAATTATACAGACGTTGCTCCTAACCAAGTGGCTTCTATTTCAGCATCATTAATTCCTTTCTTGGAGCATGATGATGCCAACAGAGCCTTGATGGGATCTAACATGATGCGTCAGGCCGTTCCTTTATTACGTGTTGATGCTCCAATTGTTGGAACTGGTTTAGAACGTCAAGTGGCATCAGATTCGAGAGTATTAATTAATGCTGAAGGTGATGGTGTGGTTGAATATGTTGATGCTAATGAAATTATCATAAAATATCAACGTACAGAAGAAGAAGCCATGGTAAGTTTTGATAGTGATACCAAAACCTATCCATTGGTGAAATTCAGAAAAACCAATCAAGGAACCTCTATTAACTTAAAACCAATTGTAGAAAAAGGCGATAAAGTTAAAAAAGGACAAGTACTTTGTCAAGGCTATGCGACTGAAAATGGCGAATTAGCACTTGGTCGTAACATGAAAGTGGCCTTCATGCCATGGAAAGGTTACAACTTTGAGGATGCCATTGTAATTTCTGAAAAAGTAGTTCGTGATGATATTTTTACATCCATTCATATCGATGAATATTCATTAGAAGTTCGTGATACCAAATTAGGTAACGAAGAATTGACCAACGATATTCCAAACGTTTCTGAAGAGGCTACCAAAGACTTGGATGAAAACGGGATGATTCGTATTGGTGCTGAAATTAAACCAGGAGACATTTTAATTGGTAAAATTACACCAAAAGGAGAATCAGATCCAACACCAGAAGAAAAATTATTAAGAGCCATCTTTGGTGATAAAGCAGGTGATGTAAAAGATGCGTCTTTAAAAGCATCGCCATCACTACATGGTGTTGTTATAGAGAAAAAATTATTCTCAAGAGCGGTCAAAGATAAACGCAAAAGAGCCAAAGATAAAGAAGATATCGATGCTTTAGAAGCCATCTATTACAAAAAATTTGATGATTTAAAAGCTGTTTTAGTTGATAAATTATTCGCTATTGTAAATGGTAAAACGGCTCAAGGCATTTTTAATGATCTTGGAGAGGAAATCATTCCAAAAGGTAAAAAATACACCTTAAAAATGTTAAATGCGGTTGATGATTATACCCATTTAACTTCAGGAACTTGGACTACAGACGATCATACTAATGGACTTATTGCTGATTTAATTCACAATTATAAAATTAAAGAAAATGACCTTCAAGGATCGTTGCGACGTGAGAAATTCACAATTTCTGTGGGTGATGAGCTACCAGCAGGTATTATCAAATTAGCTAAAGTGTATGTTGCTAAAAAACGTAAACTGAAAGTAGGTGATAAAATGGCTGGACGCCACGGAAACAAAGGTATTGTGGCTCGTATCGTTCGTCAAGAAGATATGCCTTTCTTAGAAGATGGAACACCTGTGGACATCGTTTTAAACCCATTAGGGGTACCATCTCGTATGAACATTGGTCAGATTTATGAAACCGTTCTTGGATGGGCTGGTCAGAAATTAAACAGAACCTTTGCAACACCAATATTTGATGGTGCAACTTTAGACCAAATCAATAAATTTACAGATGAAGCTGGAATTCCACGTTTCGGTCATACCTATTTATATGATGGTGGTACAGGAGATCGTTTTGACCAACCTGCAACCGTTGGTGTGATTTATATGCTAAAACTTGGTCACATGGTTGATGATAAAATGCACTCACGTTCTATCGGACCATACTCATTAATTACACAACAACCACTTGGTGGTAAAGCACAATTTGGTGGTCAACGTTTTGGTGAGATGGAGGTTTGGGCATTAGAAGCTTATGGAGCTTCTGCAACCTTGCGTGAAATCTTAACAGTAAAATCTGATGATGTGATAGGTAGAGCAAAAACTTACGAAGCAATCGTAAAAGGTGAGCCAATGCCAGAACCAGGACTACCTGAATCTTTCAACGTATTAATGCACGAATTGAAAGGATTAGGATTAGATATTAGATTAGAAGAATAAATTGAAGTATTCAGTCGCAGTATTTAGTTTTCAAAGAGAGACTGCATATTGCGACTGAGGCTGAATACTAAAAGAAAATGGCAAAAAGACAAGATAAAAATACAGTACAGAAATTTAACAAAATTTCTATTGGTTTAGCGTCTCCAGAATCTGTTTTGGCAGCATCTCGTGGTGAGGTTTTGAAACCAGAAACTATTAATTATCGAACACACAAACCAGAAAGAGATGGTTTGTTCTGTGAGCGTATTTTTGGTCCTGTAAAGGATTTTGAATGTGCTTGTGGTAAATATAAACGCATACGTTACAAAGGTATTGTATGCGACCGCTGTGGTGTTGAAGTAACCGAAAAGAAAGTACGTAGAGACAGAGTTGGACACATTAATTTGGTAGTTCCTGTAGCTCATATTTGGTATTTCCGTTCGTTACCAAACAAAATTGGATACCTTTTAGGCTTGCCTTCTAAAAAGTTGGATATGATTATCTACTACGAACGTTATGTCGTTATTCAACCAGGTAATGCTAAAAATGTGGATGGAGAACCATTGCAAAAAATGGATTTCTTAACCGAAGAAGAATACTTAAACATTATTGATAGCCTTCCACAAGAAAATCAATATTTAGACGATCACGATCCAAATAAATTTGTAGCAAAAATGGGAGCAGAATGCTTGATAGATCTGCTTGCACGAATTGATTTGAACGACTTATCTTTTGAATTACGCCACAAAGCAAACACTGAAACGTCTAAACAACGTAAAACAGAAGCGTTAAAACGTCTTCAAGTAGTTGAAGCATTCCGCGATTCTAACGCCAACCGCGAAAATCTTCCTGAATGGATGATTATGAAGGCTATTCCAGTAATTCCACCAGAATTACGTCCATTAGTACCTTTAGATGGTGGTCGTTTTGCAACTTCTGATTTGAATGATTTATACCGTCGTGTGATTATTCGTAACAATCGTTTAAAGAGACTTGTTGAAATCAAAGCTCCTGAAGTGATTTTACGTAATGAAAAACGTATGTTGCAAGAATCCGTAGATTCATTATTTGATAACACACGTAAAGCATCTGCAGTAAAAACAGATTCTAACAGACCACTAAAATCATTATCAGATTCCTTAAAAGGAAAACAAGGACGTTTCCGTCAAAACTTATTAGGTAAACGTGTAGATTATTCAGCACGTTCGGTAATTGTCGTTGGACCAGAATTAAAATTATTTGAATGTGGATTGCCTAAAAACATGGCAGCAGAATTGTACAAACCATTTATCATCAGAAAATTGATTGAACGTGGTATTGTAAAAACTGTCAAATCTGCAAAGAAAATTATTGATAGAAAAGAACCTGTAGTTTGGGATATTTTAGAGAATGTTTTAAAAGGACATCCAGTGCTTTTAAATCGTGCTCCTACATTACACAGACTTGGTATTCAGGCGTTTCAGCCTAAGCTAATTGAAGGTAAAGCTATTCAATTACACCCATTAGTATGTACAGCATTTAACGCCGATTTTGATGGTGACCAAATGGCTGTGCATTTACCATTAGGCCCTGAAGCTATTTTAGAAGCACAATTATTAATGTTGGCTTCTCACAATATCTTGAATCCAGCTAACGGTTCTCCTGTAACTGTACCTTCTCAAGACATGGTTCTTGGTTTATATTACATGACTAAGCAACGTAAGTCAACGGATGAAGTAAAAGTAAAAGGTGAAGGATTGACTTTCTATTCTGCTGAAGAAGTTAACATTGCTTACAATGAGAAAAAAGTTGATTTGAATGCAACTATCAAAGTAAGAACCATTGACTTTAATGAAGAAGGAAAATTAGTACCTCAAATTATTGAAACAACCGTTGGACGTGTATTGTTTAACGAAAAAGTTCCAGCTGCTGCAGGTTATATCAATCAGGTGTTGACCAAAAAATCATTGCGTGATATTATTGGTAATATTCTTAAAGTAACTTCGGTTCCTGAAACAGCTGAATTCCTTGATGAAATTAAAACTTTAGGATATAAATTTGCCTTCCAAGGTGGTTTGTCATTCAGTTTAGGAGACATTATTATTCCTGCTGAAAAACAAGGCATGATTGATAAAGCTAACGGTTTGGTAGATGGTATCATGGCCAATTATAACATGGGATTGATTACCAACAATGAACGTTATAACCAAGTTATTGATATTTGGACATCAACCAATGCAGAATTGACTGAATTGTCAATGAAACGTATTCGTGAAGACCAACAAGGGTTTAACTCAGTATATATGATGCTCGATTCTGGAGCTCGTGGATCTAAAGAACAGATTCGTCAGCTTACAGGAATGCGTGGATTGATGGCAAAACCTAAAAAATCGAATGCTGGTGGAGGTGAAATTATTGAAAACCCTATTCTTTCTAACTTTAAAGAAGGTCTTTCAATCTTAGAATACTTTATTTCAACCCATGGTGCTCGTAAAGGTCTTGCCGATACAGCTCTTAAAACAGCCGATGCTGGATACTTAACACGTCGTTTGGTTGATGTCTCTCAAGATGTGATTATTTATAGTGAAGACTGTGGAACATTAAGAGGTATTGAAGTTTCTGCCTTAAAGAAAAATGAAGAAGTTATAGAGTCTCTTGAAGATAGAATTGTTGGTAGAACCTCATTAAATGACGTTTATAATCCAATAACAGAAGAACTTTTAGTAAGTGCAGGAGAACATATTAATGATGTAATAGCAAAACGCATTGGAGATTCTCCAGTAGAAGCTATTGAAGTACGTTCTGCATTAACTTGCGAAGCTAAACAAGGAATTTGTTCTAAATGTTATGGACGAAACCTTGCTACTGGTAAAATGGTACAACGTGGTGAAGCTGTTGGTGTTGTTGCTGCCCAATCTATTGGTGAGCCAGGAACACAGTTAACATTACGTACCTTCCACGTTGGTGGTATTGCTGGTAACATTTCTGAAGAAAACAAATTGACTGTTAAGTTTGATGGTATTGCTGAAATAGAAGATTTAAAAGTTGTAAAAGGAACTGACAACAATGGCGATGCTGTTGATGTGGTAATTTCTCGTACATCTGAATTCAAATTAGTGGATGCTAAAACAGGAATCACATTGAGCACCAATAATATTCCTTATGGGTCATTTATCTACTGTAAACCAGGTGATAAAGTGAAAAAAGGCGATGTCATTTGTTCTTGGGATCCATATAATGGTGTTATTATTTCTGAGTTTGCTGGTAAAGTATCTTATGAAAATATAGAACAAGGTGTTACATATCAAGTAGAAATTGATGAGCAAACAGGTTTCCAAGAAAAAGTAATTTCTGAATCAAGAAACAAGAAATTAATTCCGACGTTGCACATTGAAGATGCTAAAGGAAATGCTATCCGTTCATACAACTTACCAGTTGGAGCCCATTTAATGATTAATGATGGCGAGAAGATTAATGTTGGTAAGGTCTTGGTAAAAATTCCTCGTAAATCAGCAAAAGCTGGTGATATTACAGGAGGTTTACCACGTGTAACCGAGTTATTTGAAGCGCGTAACCCTTCCAATCCTGCTGTTGTAAGTGAGATTGATGGTGTGGTTTCTTTTGGAAAAATCAAGCGTGGTAACCGTGAGATTATCATCGAATCTAAATTAGGTGAGGTTAAAAAATACTTGGTAAAATTATCAAATCAAATTCTTGTGCAAGAAAATGATTATGTAAAAGCAGGTATGCCATTATCTGATGGCTCTATCACACCTGATGATATTTTAAATATCAAAGGACCTTCTGCAGTACAACAATATTTAGTAAACGAAGTACAAGAAGTTTACCGTTTGCAAGGTGTTAAAATTAACGATAAACATTTTGAAGTTGTTGTAAGACAGATGATGCGTAAAGTACAAATTATTGATTCTGGAGATACCATTTTCTTAGAAGATCAATTGGCACACAAATCAGATTTCATTGAAGAAAATGATAAAATTTTTGGAATGAAAGTGGTTGAAAACGCTGGAGATTCTAAAACCTTAAAACCAGGTCAAATCATTACGCCTCGTCAATTAAGAGATGAAAACTCTATTTTGCGTAGAGAAGATCAACAATTAGTAGAAGCAAGAGATGCACGTCCAGCAACGGCAACTCCAATACTGCAAGGTATTACGAGAGCATCGTTACAAACTAAATCGTTTATCTCGGCAGCATCCTTCCAAGAAACTACTAAGGTTCTTAATGAAGCAGCAGTAAGTGCTAAAGTTGACGACTTAGAAGGCTTGAAAGAAAATGTGATTGTAGGACATAGAATTCCTGCAGGAACAGGTGTAAGACGCTATGAACATATCATTGTAGGTTCTAAAGAAGAATTCAATGAAATGATGAAAGCTAAAGAAGAGTTTAATTATAATTAAATAAAATTAAGACCGCTTCATTTTTTGAATAAAAACTAAAAATGGAGCGGATTTGATTGTAAATTTTAAGATTTTAAAATGATGAGCGATACTAAAGAGACACCAAAACCAGGACAAATTAATATTGAATTAGACGAGAAAATTGCTGAAGGGACTTATTCAAATTTAGCAATCATTAATCATTCAGTATCTGAATTTGTAGTTGATTTTGTAAGCATTATGCCAGGAACTCCTAAAAGTAAAGTGAAATCGAGAATTATCTTGACACCACAGCACGCAAAGCGTTTGCTTAAGGCTCTTGGTGAAAATGTAAAACGTTTTGAAAAAGCTCATGGTGAAATTAAAGATTACGAGCAACCACCAATTCCATTGAATTTTGGACCGACTGGACAAGCATAAAAAAAAGCCTTTGAAAATTTCAAAGGCTTTTTTTTAAATAAATTTTTTAAGCCACTTCCTTATTATAGTGAAATTTTAAAGCACCAGAAGGGCATTTTTTTATTTGATTAATAATTTTTTTGGTAGGTGCACCATCAACATCTATCCAAGGTATAACGGTGTTTCTAAAGACATCTGAGAGTTCTTTTGCACAACGTCCAGCGTTGACACAAACACAAGGCTCGTAAGTTATAGTAATATCTCTATTACTAAAGTGATTAGCATTTGCTTCCATAAGTAGTTCAATTTGGGGTTTGAATCTATTTTAAATTTGAGAAGTTGGCTTCGCAATTCCTAAATTTATCGTTTAAATGTAATAAAATATCGATTAAATACAATATTTATTTTTTATAATCGATGAACGACATCATAAAAATCAATAATCAAAATCCGATTTCCAACGTTCAAAGTTTTGGAATTTGGAATTTAAAAAATTCAAATTTTATTTATATTCAGATGTAAAATGAAATTTAATACTTGGATACTTTTGTTGTGTCATCTGTAATGAAAAAGCTGAATCTGCTAAAAATACTAATTGATTTTGTTTGTCTTTAGCAAGAAAACGTTGTTTAACTCTTAAAAAATCTTTGAACTCTTCACTTTTAGTATCTTCAGGATCTACCCAGCAGGCTTTAAAAACATTTAGGTTTTCATAAGTACATTTGGCACCATATTCATGCTCTAATCGGTATTGAATTACTTCGTATTGTAGGGCTCCAACGGTTCCAATGACTTTTCTTCCGTTGAGTTCTAAAGTAAATAACTGTGCAACACCTTCGTCCATTAATTGATCAATGCCTTTAAATAATTGTTTTGATTTTAATGGGTCAGCATTGTTGATATATCTAAAATGTTCTGGTGAAAAACTTGGGATGCCTTTATAATTGATGATTTCGCCTTCGGTAAGAGTATCGCCAATTTTAAAATTTCCAGTATCGTGTAAACCTACAATATCACCTGGATAAGAAACATCTATAATCTCTTTCTTTTCAGCAAAAAAAGCATTAGGACTTGAGAATTTTAATTTTTTACCAAGTCTTACATGTAAATACGGTTTATTTCTTTCAAAAGTACCAGATACAATTTTTATAAATGCCAATCGGTCTCTATGGTTGGGATCCATGTTGGCATGTATTTTAAACACAAACCCTGTAAACTCTTTTTCTTCTGGCTTTACCAAACGCTCTTCACTTTGTTTTGGTCTTGGTTTTGGAGCAATTTCTACAAAACAATCTAACAATTCGCGTACACCAAAATTATTTAAAGCCGAACCAAAAAAGACAGGTTGCAAATGACCCTCTAAATAGGCTTGTTTGTCAAACTCAGGATAAATGCCTTCCACCAATTCTACGTCGCCACGTAAAGTGTTTGCGGCTTTATCACCAACTAATTTAGTTAATTCAGGTGATTGCAAATCGGAAATTTCAATTGTTTCTTCAATATTTTTTCGACTGTCGCCACTAAACAAATTAATATTTTTTTCCCAAAGGTTGTAAATGCCTTTAAAATCGTAACCCATTCCAATCGGAAAACTCATTGGGACGACTTTCAAACCTAATTTTTGTTCCACTTCATCTAACAAATCAAAAGCATCTTTTCCTTCTCTATCCAATTTATTGATAAACACAATCATCGGAATATTTCGCATACGACAAACTTCTACCAATTTTTCTGTTTGTTCCTCAACACCTTTTGCAACGTCAATAACCACAATCACACTATCAACAGCAGTCAGCGTTCTAAAGGTGTCTTCAGCAAAATCCTTATGACCTGGTGTGTCTAAAATATTGATTTTGACACCATTGTATTCAAAAGCTAAAACAGAAGTTGCTACAGAAATTCCACGCTGACGCTCAATTTCCATAAAGTCACTCGTTGCACCTTTTTTGATTTTGTTACTTTTTACAGCACCAGCTTCTTGAATAGCACCACCAAAAAGCAGTAGTTTTTCGGTTAAGGTCGTTTTACCAGCATCAGGATGCGAAATGATACCAAAAGTACGTCGTCTGTTTATCTCTTTAAGAAAACTCATAATTATAAATTGCAAATGGGTTGCAAAGATACTTTATAATTTATGATTTCAGAATTAGGTTTCAGATTTTATATAGAGAATGATAATAATAATATTTTAGTTGGTATTTTTGTTGTTCTATGAAAGAAGAACAGGTTATTTTAGTCAATGAAAACGATGAGCCAATTGGTTTGATGCCAAAAATGGAAGCTCATGAAAAAGCCGTGTTGCACAGAGCATTTTCGGTGTTTATTTTTAATGCAAATAACGAGCTCATGTTGCAACAACGTGCTGCACATAAATACCATTCGCCTTTGCTTTGGACCAATACGTGTTGCAGTCACCAACGTGATGGCGAAACAAATATTGAAGCAGGAAAACGACGATTGCAAGAAGAAATGGGTTTTGAAACGGAATTAAAAGATACCATTTCGTTTATTTACAAAGCACCTTTTGATAATGGCTTGACAGAACATGAATTTGACCATATTTTAGTTGGGCATTTTAATGAAAATCCAACCATCAATCCTGATGAAGTTGCCAATTGGAAATGGATGCCTTTAGAAGCTGTAAAAGACGATATGGCAACACATCCCAATTTATATACCGAATGGTTTAAAATTATTTTTGACAAATATTACCAGCACATAAATTTAATAAACCATGAAAGTAACCGTTAGTAGAAAAGCGCATTTTAATGCGGCTCACAGATTGTACAGAAAAGATTGGACTGATGAAAAAAATGCTGAAATTTTTGGTAAATGCAGCAATCCTAACTATCATGGACATAATTACGAATTAACAGTGAGTGTTACTGGAAGAATCAATAGAGAAACAGGTTATGTAATTGATATTCAAGTTTTAAAAGATATAATTAAGAGTGAAATTGAAGATGCTTTTGATCATAAGAATTTGAATATTGAAGTGCCAGAGTTTAAAGACTTAAATCCGACAGCTGAAAATATTGTAGTAGTCATCTATAATAAAATTAGAGTAAAACTTGATAGTCAATTAGACTTGGAAGTTGTGCTTTTTGAAACACCTCGTAATTTTGTAACTTATTCAGGAAATTAAAAACAAATGTTATATCCACTAAAATTTCAACCCATTTTAAAAGATAAAATTTGGGGAGGACAAAAACTCAAAACGCTTTTGCATAAAGATTCCAATCTTAACAATGTTGGCGAAAGTTGGGAAATAAGCGATGTTGAAGGCGATACATCCATTGTCAGTAATGGAAGTTTAAAAGGACAATCGTTAAAGCAATTGCTAATAACATATAAGCATGACTTAATTGGACTTCAAAATTACCGAATATTTGAGGACAAATTTCCGTTGCTTATCAAGTTTATTGATGCCAAAGAGGACTTGTCCATTCAATTGCATCCTAATGATGAATTGGCAAAAGCGCGTCATAATTCTTTTGGAAAAACCGAAATGTGGTATGTAATGCAAGCTGATACGGATTCAAATTTAATAGTTGGTTTTAATCAAAAAGTAACTCCAAAACTCTACTTAAAACATTTGGAAGATAAAACGCTTCCTAAAATTTTAAATGTTGATAAAGTAAAAGAAGGCGACACATATTTTATTGAAGTGGGTCGTATTCATGCTATTGGAGCAGGTGTGATGCTTGCCGAAATTCAACAAACAAGTGATGTTACCTATAGAGTTTATGATTGGGATAGAGTAGATGCTGATGGCAATGAACGTGAATTGCATAACGATTTGGCTATTGATGCCATTGATTTTGATATGAAAGACAATTTTAGAGTTCAGTATTCTAAATCTGAAAATCAATCAAACAAGATGGTAAGCTGCCCATATTTTACAACAAACTATTTAAAAATTAATCAAACCCTTCAAAAGCAAAACCATCACGATTCGTTCATCATTTATATATGTGTTGATGGTGATGCAAAAATTAGTGTAGAAAACCATTCAGAAACAATTAAAAAAGGAGAAACTATATTACTTCCTGCAGCAATTGATGCTTACCAAATACGTTCTAAAAATGCAACACTATTAGAAGTTTATGTGTAATTGAAAATTAATTTTCATTCTTACTAAGATGAGCATCTTTTAATTTAATTACCTACTTTTGTAAAAATTTAAAAACAGATAAAATGGCAAATGTTAGAGACCTAAAAAAAGACATTAATTATGTTTTAGGTGATATTATTGAAGCAGTTTATGTTTGGGAATACACAAACACAAGCAAAGACACAAAAAAAAGTGAAGCAATTATTGATGAAGCAATAGACACTTTTGACGCGTTAATTGCAAAAGTAAACGATAAAAAAGTAGAGAATAAAAAAGCGCATTATAAAGCTATCAATGCTGAATTAGAAGAAAAAGGAAGAGCGTTGATAGAAAAAATAAATAAACTCGGATAAATTTATTTTAAAAGATTTGCAAATATCATTTTCAAGATTATATTTGCAATCTCAAAAGCCGATGTAGCTCAGCTGGCTAGAGCAGCTGATTTGTAATCAGCAGGTCGTGGGTTCGAGTCCCTCTATCGGCTCAAAAAAAATCCCAAACTTAAGGTTTGGGATTTTTTATGCGTATTTTTTTGAGTTCTACTTAATGAAGTGTGTCTGTCAATTTTTTTCTGTTTTCAAGATACATTTCTAAAGCTTTGCCATATTTGGAGGTTTTTACTTCTGGAGTTAATGAATTATTAATGGTGTCCAAAAACTTAATATTAGCATCATAAATTTCAGTCAAAGCTAAATAAGGCGCTACATCACTATCTTTATGGTTGATTGCAAAATTAACGGTGTACAAATATTTGCGTTTTAACAAGCTGTTATATTCATTTAAATTGGCATTAATTTTTGATGTATCATTTTCTTTTTGAGCTTCTAAATGCGATTTGATAAGATCTAAATTTTTATTGTTGAATTTAGCCATCATCAATTGATATTCTTCTAAAACTTCTTGTTGTTTTGAGCCTTTTATTTTGGCATCGGAATAGAAGTTTTTTAATGTCGAATTGATTTCTGTAATGCCTTTATCGGCAAAAAAAGAAATCAACCCTTCATCATTATCTTGTTTATTCAATTTTAAATATAACACTTCTGGTGTCTCTAAATTAGTGTGAAATTCAAACTCTGAATTACCATTGATGTTTAAAGAATCTATAGTAACTAATGCTGAATCTTTTACTCTTTGAAGATAAACCGTTCCTTTTTTTAAATCCTTGATGTGTCCTTTTAAGGTAAAATTAGAAGCGTCTTTAGCACAAGATGCTAATATAATAAGACTTAAAACGATACGTATTTTTTTCATATGATGTATTATAATTTTGGTGCGCAAATATCTTATAAAAATTAAAATAAAACTAACCTGCAGCAGCTAATCTCATAAGTTCTGCACAAATGATGGCACCATAAGTACCAACCACATATCCAAAAACGGCTAAAAGTGCTCCTACAGTTGCCAATGAAGGATGAAATGCAGCTGCAACTACAGGAGCAGAAGCAGCTCCACCAACATTTGCTTGACTGCCAACAGCTAAAAAGAAATATGGTGCTTTGATGATTTTAGCAACAATAATAAGTAATAGCGCATGAATAGCCATCCAAACCAAACCAATTAAAATTAATCCTGGGTTTTCAAACAATTTGCCTAAATCCATTTTCATCCCGATAGTAGCAACCAAGATGTAAATAAAAACGCTACCAATTTTGCTGGCTCCTGCGCCTTCATAATTTTTGGCTTTGGTAAATGATAGTAAAATTCCAATAAGTGTTGCGATAGTAATGAGCCAAAAGAAAGAACTGCCAAATGAGGATAAGGCACTTTTTGGGTTACTAACTGCTTCAAAGTTAGTTGTTAAATAATTAGAAATAAATTCGGAACCTAAATGAGCAATACCAACCGCTACAAAAGCAAAGGTTAAAATAAGCATTAAGTCAGTTAGAGTTGGGTTTCTGGCGATCTTTTCGGTAAATGTTTGTACCTTTTGCTGTAATGCGTCAATGGCAGAATTATCGGCCTTTAACCACTTGTCAATTTTAGCTTTTTTACCAATTCCTAATAATAAAATAGCCATCCAAATATTGGCAACCACAATGTCAACTAATACCATTCCGCCATAAAGCTCTTGATTGTATTGATAAATTTCTAACATTGCAGCTTGGTTAGCTCCACCGCCAATCCAACTGCCAGCTAAAGTTGATAAACCTCTCCATACCGCATCAAAACCAACACCACCAACAGTTTCTGGTGAGAACGTTGAAATTAGCAAAATAGCAATAGGTCCACCAATAATAATGCCTATGGTACCTGTAAAAAACATCGCTAAAGCTTTCCAACCTAATTTAAAAACGGCTTTTAGGTCAATGCTTATTGTAAGTAAAACCAATGAAGCTGGCAATAAATAACGACTTGCAATAAAATATGTTTTTGATGTATCGGCCGAAATGAGTCCAATGGAGTTAAAAATAGCAGGTATTAAATAACACATTAACAGTCCTGGAATGTATTTGTAAAAAATTGGCCAAAAACCACTTTTTTTAGATTCGGTATAAAAAACGAAACCTAATGCTAACATTAGGAGACCAAAGACAATTGCGTCATTTGTAATTAAAGGTGTGTTTTCCATTATGTTGATTTTTATGAAGTGGTAAAATACCAAAATTTTATAGAATAGTAAAGAGAAAATAGTTTTTGGCACAGAATTTGAATTAAACTAATTGTAAATAATTATGCTCTATAATACAAAAAGGAGTAGTTAACCTTTAGAGAAGTTAATATTACATTTTGGTTGGTTAGTTAGTAAAAAAGCACCTTTTAAAGGTGCTTTTTTGATTATTTGTTTAATCTGTTTTGTTATTTTTTGATAAACTGTACGATGCTATTTATCAATTCTTCTGAAACTTTTCCTGCATGATTATTATAAGATTTTGCGTTTTCTTGGTCGTCACCTTCAATAATAAAGAGCACATGATTCATCTTGTCAATAATTTTCAATTGTGCATTTTTTGAAGCTTCACTAAGCAGTTTTGCTTCGTCAACACTTACTTGCAAATCTTTGGTACCATTGATAATAAGAACAGGAATGTTTAGTTTTTTTATTTCATCTTGTGGGTTGTATTGCATCCAATTGGCAATAAAAGGTTGTACATCTAAATTAAAAACGGATGCTAACGCTGGAGGAAAATCGGTTGTGGTTTGGCCAGTTTTAAGAATTCCAAAGATGCGTTTGGTATCTTGTGTAAACATTGGTGCTGTTTTTTCTATCTGATCTGTAATAACATTGTCAATGGTTTGTCCTGCACCAGCTAATGAAATAAATCCATCTGCTTTTCCTTCTTGAGCAGCAATCATACCTATTAAGCTACCTTGACTGTGTCCAATAACATATATGCTTTTATATGTATTTTGCTTTTTAAAATAGTTAACCACGCTAATGGCATCAGCAATAAAGTCATCAAACTTTATGTTTTTGTCCATAGTCCCATTTCGTATTTGCTTTACAATACGTTTGTCGTATCTAAAGGTAGCAATACCATTATTAGTGAGTGCTACAGCCAATTTTTTTAAATTGTTGGTCACTAAAAAATTTTGATTTCCATCTCTGTCAGTTGGTCCAGAGCCAGCAATAATGATGGCTAAAGTTTTTGAACCTGAGTCTGGATTTAACAAGGTGCCATCAATCCATTTGGTGATTGAAAGTTCAGATGCTGTAACTGATGGTTTCTCCTGACTAAAAGCGAAACTACTGAACATGACGATAAGAAAAGTCAAAATATGTTTCATAATGATTTTTAAATAGGATGTTTATTTTTGGTTTAGTAACGTAAAAGTAATCTTTTTATGATAATGAATATTTTTCAATTTAAAATAGTTTGAAGTGCATTTCATCGTTAAAATTAAATATTTCATCTACAAATGTTAAAATTTAATGTATTTCATCGATTTAAAGTGTATTTTAACTGATAAATTAAAATAGAGTTCTATATTTGAAGTGTACTAAAATTTAGTTTTTAGTTCAATGGATTAATTAATTAATATTTGCGTATGTGTTGACTTAGCGACCCTAAATCTACCACATATATAAAAGCAAATTAGAGAAACCGAGGTTGAGGGACCTCGGTTTTTTCGTTTTATATAATGATTGATTTCAATTTTATTGGCTAACTTTCTTCTCCACATAAAAAAATGCCTTAGTCAATTTTTTCCTAAATTAGCAAGTATGAAAGCTAAAATTCTTTTTTTGATATTCATCATTACTGCTTTTGCATTTGTAAAGAACAAAGCAAATGAGTTGCCCGAAGGATTTGTCTATGCAAAATCGATTATTCCTGATTTGGATGTAGAATTGCGTTATTATACAAATTATAATTTTGTTGGTGATACCATTATAGGATATAAAGCCAATCATCTCATACTTACTAAAGCAGCAGCAGACGCTCTAAAATTGGTGCAAGACGATTTAGAAAATCAAAATCTGTGTTTAAGAGTTTATGATGGTTATAGGCCACAACGTGCGGTTAATCATTTTATGGCTTGGGCAAAAGATTTGAATGATACTATTAATAAATCTATTTTTTATCCTGATGTTGCTAAAAAAGATTTGTTTAAAGAAGAATATATTGCCACGCGTTCTGGCCACAGTAGAGGTAGCACTTTAGATTTGACCATTATTGATGGAACCACCAACCAACCTTTGGATATGGGAAGTCCGTATGATTTTTTTGGACACCAATCTTGGGTAGATTATGATGCTATTTCTGAAACTCAAAAAGCTAACAGGCAATTGTTGCAAACAGTGATGTTAAGACACAATTTTAGAAATTATCCTAAAGAATGGTGGCATTTTACATTGCGTTGGGAACCTTTTCCTGATACCTATTTTGATTTTGAAATTGAATAGTTTATTCTTCTTTATAATCTAAAAGTGCATCAATTGTTGCTGCAGTCACTGAATGGTAATTTGGTCGCGCTTTTTTATAAATGGTCAAAGCATCATCCACTCTGTTATTCTTTTTAAAGGCTTTAAATAAGGTTTCAACATACCATCTACGTCCAACGTGTGTTAGGAAATCTGCAATTTTTGCATCTACATTGTGTGCATGGTAATTGTGATTAATGGCTTGCTCAAACCAAACCATAGCAATATATGAGTTGGTTGAGTCTGTCAAATCAAAAGCGTTATCAAAAAGTGTCATTTGTTCCGCAGTCATATCAGTAGGGAAATTTCTGATAAAATGAACCCATTCTTGAGGTGTCCAATTACTTGTTAAAGTAGTATCAACAGTGTTATTTTTTATAAACTGATGAAGGACTTTTTCTACTTTTTTAAATTTATCTGAAGTGATAATGGCTTGGTTTGCTGGAACTCCAGGTTGATAAATCCATTCATCTACATTAAAAACGATGTTGTTTTTTTCTAATAAATTTTTGTTTAGATACTCCACAAATTTCTCAGTTGTCATAGTTGAAAACGCATGCGATTTAAAATAGTCTTTTAAAAAGGCATCAAATTTTTCGCGTCCTACGCTTTCTTCTAAGGTTCTTAAAAACAGATAGCCTTTATCATAAGCAATGTTAGTCATGCCATCATCCGGATTTCTGCCTTTTAAATCGAGTTTTAATTTTGTGTCATTTGGCGAGTCTTTAAAGTTTTCTAAATCGTCATCCAAATCTTGTCTGCTAATCAAAGCCAACATATCAGCACGTTCTTTTCCGTAAAGTGCTTCCATAATACGTGTTTCAAAATATACGGTAAACCCTTCATTAAGCCAAAAGTCATTCCATGTAGCATTGGTTACTAAATTTCCTGACCACGAATGTGCCAACTCATGTGCGACAACTGAGGTCAAACTTTTATCACCAGCAATAAGTGTTGGTGTTGCAAAAGTTAAACGCGGATTTTCCATACCACCAAACGGAAAACTTGGAGGTAACACAATCACATCAAACTGTTCCCAACGGTATTTGCCATATAATTTTTCGGCTGTGGTAACCATTTTTTCCATGTCTGAAAACTCAGTATGAACTTTATCAATCATTGATTTTTCAGCATAAACACCAGTTCTATTACCAACAGGTTGGTACACAATATCGCCAACAGCAAGTGCTATTAAATAAGGAGAAATTGGTTGTTTCATCTTAAAATGATACACACCATCTGTTGTTTTTTCTTTCGGATTTTCAGCACTCATCACAGCCATTAAGTTTGATGGTACTCTTACAGTAGCATCATAGGTAATACGAATTTGTGGACTATCTTGAATAGGAATCCAGGTTCTGGTTAAAATGGCTTGTCCTTGTGTGAACAAAAACGGATTGGTTTTGTCTGCGGTTTGTTGCGGATTTAACCATTGTAAAGCTTCGGTTTTAGCCGTTGTGTTGTAAGCTACTGTAATTTGTTTTGTGTCTTTTGTAATGGCTATTTTTAAAGGTTGCCCAAGAATGTCATCAAAAGCGCCTAAACTAAAAGGGGTGCTTTTTCCGTCTGCTAAAACATTGGTGATGTCTAAATATTTTGAGTCTAAAATAATTTCATCAGAATGGTTAGATGTGATATCATAAGTAGCTTTTCCGCTGATAATTTTTTTGTCAAAGTTGACGTCAATATCTAAATTGAGATGGTTGATGACAGCCTTATTTGGTTGTGCGTAAGAGTGAGGTTCTTCAACATAATTTTGCATACTTTTTTCTTCTTTAGGAGTTACACAGCTTACAATTAACAATAGAGGAAGGTAGAAAGAGCGCTTTGAAAGTTTCATATAAATTAAGGTTCTTTTTTAAATTATAAATAGTAATAAGCCCAATACATAAGGACAAATTGTAATGGAATGCGTAAAATTAATACCCATTTTGGAATTCCTGCTGACGCTTTTTTGTCAGAAAGCATATAAAAATGGACTGACAAAAATACGATTAACATAGCAATAATACCAAAAACAGCGAAGCTTTTGGTTTGTTGAAAACACAAAGCGATACCAAGAATAAGTTCTGCAACACCACTTAGCGCAACTAATAACTTGTGTTTTGGTAAATATCTTGGCATAATACGCAAATAAGCTTTTGGTTTTATAAAGTGCATAATGCCTGCAGTGCAGTACATAGTTGCCATAAGATATAAGTGCCAAGGGTTATTCATCTTTATAAACCTTAAGTGTTAAGCCAATACCATAATTAGTAAGTCCTGCTTTTAATAAACCCGATTGTAAATCGTGGCCTTTTTCAAAACGCGTCCATTGGTTATCGTTTAAAAACACTCGTTTTATATATGTATTGTGCTCAGAAATTGCATCTGTAAAAGGCAATAAGGGTCTAAAGTTGGTAGGAATTTTTACAGTGCCTTCTACTGTTTTTATTTCTTTATATTTTTTATTGGGCAACAATTTTCCGTTTTTATCTGTATAACCCAAAACTTGCAATGAGACAAAAATGCCAGATTTTGGAAGGTATATATCGTAATCAGAAACATCTAAATTATAAGCATCGCCATCTTTTTCTGTAACTCTAAAAACAATGGGCTTGTAATTGAGTTCTTTACCAGGAAACCCATCATCATTTTTGTAAAATGTAACTTTAAATAAGGTTGAAAATGGACGTTTGTCAGCATTGACACGTTTGCGTTTGGACCAATCTTTTGACTCTAAGGTAATAGGAAAATGCACTTTGGCAATTTGTTTTAACAGCGAGTCTGTATTTGGAAAAAAAACAGCAATTTCTGATTCGATAGTTGGTAACCAACACTTGTAGTAATCGTCATCTAAATAAGGTTTTAGTTGTATTTCCTTAAATTTCCGATTGTTTTTTGCAATAATGACAACTTCATCAAGCTCGTCAATTTTGGGTTCTAAAAAAATAGTTTTTGGAAGGGTTGCAGTTGAAAGCCCTATTTTTTTGTAGCCTAAAGCTGATACAAAAATAGAATCGATATCTGGATATAATTTTTTTGTGACTATAAATTGACCTTCATCATCTGCAAACAACCCATTTCCGTTACCAAAAGAGATGGTTGCGTAAGAAACAGGATATTGGGTTTGTTTATCCTTAATTGTGGTTTGTGCATTTAATTGCACAAACCACAAAAAGAATGGTATAAGACCATAAGGTTTTAAAGTCATAATTATTTGTTAGCGTCTATCCACTTATTGATTTTGGCTTCTAACAATGCTAAAGGAATACAACCAGATTCTAAAATTTGATCATGGAATTTGCCAATATCAAAGTTGTCTCCAAGTTCTTTTTCTGCTTTTGTACGAAGTTCACGAATTTTTAACTGTCCAATTTTATAAGATAAAGCCTGTCCAGGATTTGCCATGTAACGTTCAACTTCTGAAGTGATGCTTGCTTCGCTTTCAGCTTCGTTTTGTAAGGAATATTTGATGGCTTGTTCACGTGTCCAACCTTTTGCATGAATTCCTGTATCGACAACTAAACGAATGGCTCTGTGCATTTCGGCACTTAACATTCCGAAATATTGAAATGGGTCTTTGTATAAACCTAATTCTTTTCCTAAAGATTCAGAATATAAGGCCCAACCTTCGCCATAAGCACTATAAAATAAGGCTTTTCTAAAATCTGGTAAATCTTTGTTTTCTTGTTGTAAAGAAATTTGATAATGGTGTCCAGGAATGGCTTCATGTAAAAATAAAGATTCGTCAGAATAGATGTTGTATTTGGTTGCGTCCACTACAGGAACATAAAAAATACCAGGACGTGTGCCATCTAATGAGCCTTGGTTGTACTCAGCACTTGCTGAGGCTGCTCTAAAAGCTTCAGTTTGTCTTACTTCAAAAGGTGTTTTTGGTTTTCTGTCAAACAATATGCTAAGTTGTGGTTGCATAGCTTCGTGTATTCTATTAAAATGATCAATCACTTCTTGAGCAGTTTTAAAAGGCATCAAATCTTTATCGTTTCTTACAAAATCAAAGAAGGAAATTAAATCTCCTTTATAGCCAACTTGTTCTTTTACTTGTTCCATTTCTTTTGATATTCGAGCCACTTCACTAAGACCAAGTTTATGAATTTCGTCGGCAGACATATTTGTAGTTGTGTACAATTTTATTTGATGTTGGTAATAGGCTTTTCCGTTTGGAGTGTCTTCAATACCGCTTGTAGCACGTCCAGCATTTAAATAATCGGTACTCATAAAATCGTACATTTTTTGGTAAGCTGGTACTATTTTATCAGTAACCATATTGGCATAAGCCGTCATGAGTTCTTCTCTGTCTTCTGGTGAAAAGGTATCAGGAAAATTTTTAACTGGTGTGTAGAATAAATTTTCGTCTAAATTGGTGGTGGTAATAGCTTTTAATTGTGGAAGCACTTTTATGATTAATGATTTTGGAAGCACATTGCCTGCTGCTATTCCTTTTTTCATTTGTACTTCGGCAGAATTAAACCATTTTAAGTAGTCATCTACTCGTTTTAACCAGTTTTTGTAATCTTGAACAGTTTTGAAAGGTTGTGCACTGCTACCACTTGCTAATTGCCCAAAATACAAGTTTAAAGTCCACATTTGGTTGATAGGTGTATAATCTTCAAAAGATAGACTTTCTAAATTGATGTCACATTCCCAAATTAAAACGGCTTTGCTGAGTTGGTCATTTTCATTTAAGTTGGCATCATCAAAAGCAGCTATTTTTTCTTTGTATTCTTTGTAAAAAGCTTTTTCTTTTTCAATAAAATCATCAGAGAGTGCATTTGGTAAGATGTCATTATATCTGTTGTCTCCTGCAGAAGTTGCATTTAGAGGAAACATTTTTAGACTTTCTTGATAGTAGGAATCTAATACATTTTTAAAATCGTCGGAGGTTGCCATTGTTGTATCTGTTGTTTTGGAATCTTTTTTACAAGCTGTAAAAACTGCTGTAAAACAAAGCAGCATTAAAATTTTTTTCATTATGGTGTTGGTGTTTTAGAATTAGGTTTTAAAGATACGTATTCTATTGTTTAAAAGAAACCAAAAAAAACTGCTATCTAAAAGGATAGCAGTCCTAAAAAACAGATTGATTAAAAAAGTTTATTCTTTATCTAAGTTTTTGGTCATATGAAAACCTACAAATAAGCCAATACCAGCCATAAGAAAAATAGTTCCAGGGTAAGCTACATCTTCATCAACTCCTAAATTGTAATCTAAAATAGAAGCAATAAAAACACCAAGACCTATACTCATTAACAATAATGCTAAATTTAAAATGAGTACTTTCCAAATTGGAGCGGTATGTTGCTTGCCTTTCATAAAAATAGTGGCATCAGCACCTTTTTCAATAAGTGCTAAACGTTCTTTGTTTCGGGTTGAAAAGTATAAATAAAATATTCCGAAAATTGCTGCAATAAATAACGGCATGATGATAAATTCTGATCCCATAATGTTGTTTTTTTAATTGATTAATTTTAATGTGTTCATAGCTTATGACGACAGTTTTTAGAATTTGGTTACAACAAATCATATTTTTTTTAAATGGTGTAACCAACAACAAGACATTGTCGTCTTACTTTACAAATGGCAACCACCAACGACCAAATTATCATCAATCAAATCATAGAAGGCGACACCAATGCGTTTACAGTATTAGTGAATCGTTATAAAGATTTAGTGTTTACTTTGGTGTTGCGAATGCTGAAAAATAGGGAAGAAGCTGAAGAAGTATCACAAGACACCTTTATAAAAGTTTACAAATCATTGCATACATTTAAAGGTGATTCTAAATTTTCAACATGGATTTATAAAGTGGCATACCATAGTTGTTTGGATAGAATTAAAAAGAATAAACGTAAATTTAATGAGGTTGAGATGAACGAATTTACAGAGCATCAATTGAAATTGATAGATAATGCTTTGGATAATTTGCTTGAAGCTGAGCAGAAACAAACTATCCAAACTTGTTTAAATTTATTGCCAAGTGATGACAGTTTTTTATTGACACTATATTATTTTGATGAACAATCTTTAGATGAAATAGCAGAAATTGTAGGTATTACTGCCAACAATGTAAAAGTGAAACTCTTTAGAAGTAGAAAAAAATTAGCTACCATCTTAAAAGAACGATTACAACCAGAAATTATTGAATATTATGAAAGAGAACGAAGATAAACCTATAGAAAAACTGATAACTAAAGTGATGCAAACATCAACTTTAGAAACGCCTTCTTTTGACTTTAGTTCTCAAGTGATGAGTCATATTGAAGCTTTCGAAAACAATAAAGTAATCATTTACCAACCCTTGATTTCCAAAAAAGTTTGGGCAGTTATTTTTGGATGTTTTGTAGCTTTTATGGTCTGTATTTTTATGACAACTTCTAAAGACACATCACGTTGGACAAATGCTTTAAACTTTAGTATGTTTTTTAACAATGATATTTCTAAACTGTTGTCTGGTGTTGTATTCTCTAAAACTACAACCTATATTTTAATGATTGCAACAGTTATGCTGTTGGTACAATTGCCAATGCTTAAAAGCTATTTTGATAAGCGCTTAAAAGCATTTTAATACCAACGCTTTTTATTTTTTTTAGAACCTTCGCCTTTACGTCCTTTTTTGTGTTTGCTTCCTGTTTTTTTTGATTTATGAACTTCAGGTTTCGCTTTTGGGTCTAAAGGATAAGGATGATGTGTTTCAATAGGAATTTGAACATTGATAAGTTGCTGAATGGTTTTTACATACGCTTTTTCATCTGCAGAACACAAAGAATAGGACATTCCTGTTTGTCCAGCACGACCTGTTCTTCCAATTCTGTGAACGTAAGTTTCGGGCACATTTGGCATGTCAAAATTAATAACAGCATCTAAGGTGTCAATATCAATGCCACGAGCTGCAACATCAGTAGCTATAAGGATATTGACTTCATTGTTCTTAAATTTATTTAAAGCGTTTTGTCGGTCGCTTTGGCTTTTATCACCATGAAAACTCTCTACTTTATAACCGTTTTTGGTAAGGGTTTGTTCGAGTTTGTCAACACCAAATTTGGTACGTCTAAAAATGAGAATAGTCCCTTTTATTGTATTTCTTAAAAGATGCAGACACAATTCTATTTTATTGCGTTTTGGGACATAATATAGTATCTGACTTATGTTTTTGGCAGCAGATGATGTTGGAGAAACTTCAACGCGTTCAGGCGATTTTAAAATCGTATTTGCCAATTGTTCCACTTTAAAAGGCATGGTGGCAGAAAACATCAAAACTTGCTTGTCTTTTGGACATAGACGTTCAATTTTTGAAACATCGTCAATAAAACCCATGTCTAACATCAAATCGGCTTCATCCAAAACCAAAATCTCAATATAATCAAGATTAATGTGGTCTTGTTTATGCAAATCGAGCAAACGTCCTGGAGTGGCAATTAAAATATCAACTCCTTTTTTTAAAACATCAATTTGAGGCTCAATAGAAGCACCTCCAAAAACAACAGTGGTTCTTAAATTAGTGTATTTGCTATAGGTTATAAAATTTTCCTGAATTTGAATAGCTAATTCGCGTGTTGGGCTTACTACCAAAGCTCGTATTTTTTTTCCTCTTTTAACAGTATCTTGTTTGTCAAACAGCAGTTGTAAAATGGGTAAGGCAAAAGCTGCTGTTTTTCCAGTACCTGTTTGAGCTGATGCGATGACATCTTTTTTGTTCAAAACCAGCGGAATGGTTTGTTCTTGCACTAAAGTTGGTGAGTCATAACCAGTTTCGGCTATGGCTCTTAAAATAGGTTTATTGAGTTGTAAGTCTTTAAATGACATTTAATTGATTTTCTGCAAAGATAGCGGAAAATATAGAGCGAAGTTGATTAGGTTTTAATCTAAAGCATTTTTGGTCACAAACCAACGCCATCCTATGATTGCCATTTGCCATTTGTTTGCTTTTGCAAGGTCTAATTGACGTTTGGAATAACTTGGTAAAACCGTTTTGTTGACTTTGGCTAAAAATTTAAAAACTTCCTTTTTCATAGTGTAAACATAGTAAAACTTATTATAGAACTAAGTTTTACTATGTTTAGTTATGTGTTAGCATATAGAAAAGACGATGATGACGATTATTTTGACAATTACTATCATGTTTTTTTGATTTAGAGGGTTAATAATAGGTGCAATTTCTCAATTGTCTTTTCAAGGTATATATTCTAAAAATCCTGCTCAAATGATTTAGTAATTATTAATAAATTTGAATTTAAATATATAAGTAAAAAGATGGTTTGTGTTTCAATAATTGTAAAAATATCTTAAACAAAGTTTGTTATTGCAACGTATAATTAGGTTAATTGTATTAATTTGTAACAATTAAAGGGCGTTTTTTGTAGTGTTTTTAAAAACCAAGGGCACTTTTATCTTTAAATTTGATTTTTAAAGCTATTTCATCTTTTTATTAGCAAGATTGTTAATTTTAAAACTGTTAAATTCTCAATATATTAAACCTCATATTTAGTTAAGAAAAAGGAGTTGCTTACATTTGTGAAAATTCATCCCTATGAAATCGATTTTTACATTTTTGTTTTTTTTATTGATAACTTCGTTTATGATGGGTCAGGTTGTGATTAACGAATTAGATTGCGACACACCTGGAATAGACGACAAAGAGTTTGTTGAACTGTTATCAGACACACCAAATTTTCCATTAGACGGTTACGTTTTAGTGTTTTTTAATGGGTCAAACAGTGGTGCCAACAAAAGCTATTTTGCGATAGATTTAGATGGCCATGAAACCGATATTAACGGACTATTGCTTATTGGAAGTAATACAGTGTCTCCAGTTCCACAATTGTTAATTGCTCCAAATACCATCCAAAATGGAGCAGATGCTGTGGCACTTTATCAAGCTGACGATTTAGATTTTGAAGAACCAACAGTGGCTTATGTTGATGAAACGCTCATTGATGTATTACTTTATCAAACTAATGATAGTGATGGCTTGGGTTTGCAAAGTATTTTTTCAGCATTTGACCCAAATATCCAAATAATTAATGAAGGACCAGGAAACAACACAAACTCTATTCAGCGTTTTGTAGATGGTACTGGTAATGTTACCTACACCGCAACAACACCAACACCAAGACAATTAAATGATGGAAGTGGAATTGTGCTCAATGGTGTTTTTATTGATGTGCCTGAAAACCAATATAATGAAGGTGATGTTTTTGATATCACCTTAACAACTGAGCAACCCACAACGTCAGATTTAGTGCTTAATTTATCTTTAAATAATGGAACATTTAATGCCTCTGATTATTCAGGAAATCTTACACTAACAATTCCATCAGGACAAAGCTCAGTGACCACAACCATTACCTTGGTTAATGATAATGACGATGAAGGTGATGAGGTAATGAAAATTTCCATGTCTGGATTACCACCTGAATATTTAGCCTTAAACAATCATCTTAAAATTCGTGTGGTTGATGACGACTTCCAAGTTGCACCTTTTGGCACACCAATTAATCCAACGTATGGCATTGTGCAAAGTACGCAACCAGATGGATATTATGACAGTATGGATGGGTTGTCTGGTGATGCTCTAAAACAAGCTATGCAAAACATTATTGCTGAAGAAGGTGTGGTAAGAGCACAAACCTATACAGATATTATTGATATTTTAAAAGAAGCCGATCAAAATCCAGCAAACAGTAATCAGGTGTGGTTGGTGTATTTAGAAAAAGGACGTGCAAAACTCGACTTTCAAACCACATCAAATAATATTGGAACTTGGAATAGAGAACACACGTTTCCAAGATCAAGAGGTGGTTATAATAGTATTGATGCCGATAATATTGCTGATGGACGCGACGTGTATTGGAATACTAATGCAGATTCATTACGTCATGGAAACTCAGAAGCCCATATGCTTAGAGCTGTAGATGGTCCTGAAAATAGTAGTAGGAACAATCTGTTTTATGGTCAGTATAATGGACCAGCAGGAACTTTAGGAAAATTTAAAGGCGATGTTGCTCGAAGTGTGTTTTTTATGGCTGTACGTTATAACGGTTTGTCTATTGTAAATGGCTACCCAGAAGAAACTGTTGGTGAATTTGGCGATTTGCAAACCTTATTAGATTGGACAAGAAATGATCCACCTGACGATTTTGAAATGAACCGAAACAATGTGGTTTACACGTGGCAATACAATAGAAATCCATTTATTGACCATCCAGAATTGATAGAATATCTTTGGGGAAATATGGTTGGACAAGTTTGGAATCAGAATTTGAGTGTTGCTGATGCTAATGCGCTACATCTCAAAATTTATCCAAATCCAACGGCAAATAGAATTTATATTGCAGGAATTAAAGAACTGACAACTATTGAAATTTACTCTGCTGAAGGGCGATTAGTTTCAAAACGGCAGGCAAACACTGATGTTAATTTTAACTTAGATGTATCAAGTGGTATTTATGTGATGAAATTGAGCTCTAATGGAAAATCTGTTATCAAAAAAATGATAGTTGAATAATATTAGTATCTTAAAAAAGAAAGCCCAAACATTAGCGTTTGGGCTTTCTTTGTTTTAGAGGTCAAATTTTAGTTTTTCTTTTTTAAAGTAATTTCAACCACACCATCTTTTGCTTTTTTTCCATGTTTTTCTATGGCTTTGTCACCTTTTAAAACATTGACGCTTTCAATAGTGTCTGGGTCAATAGCTTCCATTTCTTTTTTTGAAACTTCTTTTCCATCAACAAAAAACAATGGGTTTTCATTACCAGTGGTTATCACTTTTACGTTAGAACTGCTAATGACGCTAACATCGTCGCTATTTAAAATTCTCACATTTTTATCCCCTTTTTGAATAGCATAAATATCAATATCTTTACCATCGTCATCAGTCCAAATGAGTTTATGAACATCTTTTTTTACATAAACTGTATCTGTACTCAATTTTCCATCTTTAGATTTTTCTATAAAAATAATATCTTCATTTTTATGTAGCTTGCCTGAGCTGTCGTCATTGTTTTTAAGCTTCCATACTTTAACTTTTTTAGATTTTCCATCATTGTCCTCACTGATTTTCTTTTTGATGATAAAAGTGTTTTCTGCAGAATCTTCGTCCTCATCACTATTATCAGAAGCAAAAATAAAACCGTGTTCAGAGTCAGAAGTTCCATTGCCAATAGTGATAGAATTGGTTTTATTGTCTAAACTTATTTGAATTGGTTTAATGGGTTCATCGGCATCAATATGGTAATTGGCATTTGAAGTTGTTGATTTAAGATCTATTTTAATGCTGGTAATTTCGCCTTTGTTATTGCGTTTTATACCTTTAAATTTGGCATCAAAGCCGTCTTCTTTTAGCTCATTGGCAAGCTTGTCAAAAGCTGCATTTGTAAAATCTTTTGTAATGATAAATTCTTTTTTGACTTTTGAAGCATTGCTAAGAGTTTCAAATTTTGGTGTAGCAACCGTATTTGAAGCTTTTTCAAGATAAATCTTTTTGGTATTAAAACTCATAATAAAAAGACCAAGAGCAGGAAGCACCAAAGTGTACTTCCATACATTTAATTTGTTTGATTTTGATTTGTGTAACATAACGATTCGATTTTTGATTAATGAATTATAAAAATTGTTAGCAAATGCCAATTGATGATTTGGCAAGCTTGTTTTGAGTAATAATTTTTGATAACTTTTTTCGCATTGTGATTGTTTTTGTGCGTTTTGGTCAGCAATAAACTCCAAATTTTGTTGTAGATTTTTTTTATACCACCATAAAATTGGATTGAACCAAAATAGGGTTGTGGCTAATTGTGAAATTAAAATATCTATAGAATGGTATTGGTTAGCGTGTATTTTTTCGTGGTTGATAATAAGCTCTAACTCATTTTCATTGAATTGTTTTG
The DNA here is from genome assembly GCA_041391965.1 of Gelidibacter sp. Lineage (GTDB taxonomy): Bacteria > Bacteroidota > Bacteroidia > Flavobacteriales > Flavobacteriaceae > JAWKMZ01. The sequence goes on from JAWKMZ010000004.1 coordinate 150,469, forward strand.
GGTTGTAAACTATCCATTTGAAAAATGAAAAAGGCGCTAAATTACTTTTTGTTTTTACAAAAATAAAGCCATCAATTTTAGTAATGTCGTTCTTTTTTAAAATCAAAATGAGAGAACTTAACTCGATAAGCCATTTACCAAAAAAGAACACTAATCCAGCAAAGTAAACATAACTTAACCAAGTAAAAACGTCAAATGTTGGAGTAGTCATAGGTTGGTTAGTTGCAGCATCTGCAACTATAAAAGTGTCGAATGTATTTGCGGTTTGTTCAATATAGATAGGAATGGTTACTAACGGAATGGCAATTGAAACTAAAATGCCTATAAGTAAAAACCATCGGTTGGCAACAAAAAAGGTTTCGCGTTGCAAAAAAGCTTTGTAGCACACATAAAAAATGCTAATGATAGCTGTAACTTTTAAAAGATATTCCATAATTAACCTTTGTTTTCAATGAGTGCAATAATTTCTTTAAGCTCGTCCACACTTATTTTTTCTTCTTTGGCAAAAAATGACACCACGTTTTTATAAGAATTGTTAAAATAGTGCTCAATAGCAGTGTTCATAAAACGCTCTTTGTAGGCTTCTTTGCTAACAATAGGATAGTATTGATGTGTTTTACCATAAGCGTTGTAACTAACATACCCTTTTTCTTCTAAGTTTCTGATAATGGTTGAAAGTGTGTTGTAATGTGGCTTGTCATCAGTCATCTCTGCAAGTACATCTTTTACAAAAGCTTTTTCGAGCTTCCAAAGAACCTGCATTATTTCTTCTTCTTTGTTTGTGAGTTTTTGCATTTTATAATAATTCAAAAAATTGATGATTCAAACTTATAACTATTTTTATAGTTGTGCAACTATAAGTTTAGTTATTTAACGATTTTTTTAGTTTTTAAGATTTGACGCATAAAAAAACCTCATAATTTTATGAGGTTTTTTTAGACAATTTAATAACTATCAATGCTTTGTAGTTGCAATAATAGCGCCATCTTTAGCTTTGTTGCCATAAATACTGATGGCGGTTTCTGGTTTTAAAACATCAACAGCATCGAGTTTATCGGCTTTGGCCAATTGATCTAAGGTTTTAAAATTGGCTTCTTTGCCATTAATCATTATGAGTTTATGTGAGTTTAGGTTGTCAATAAACCGATATTTTTGTGTGGTTTGTTGACTATCATCTGATTTAGGAGCTATGACGTTATCATTTTCATCGTCATTTATAAAATTGCCAAACTGCTTTTGCATTTGTTCTTTTAACTCATCAATAGACATGGCTTTTCCGTTAAAGAAAAAAGAGTTGCCTTGGCCTTGATTGTTGAAAAAATCATCAAAGTTAAAACCTCCAAAAGATTGTCCAGGAATAGAGTCTTGATCAAATTGAAACATCATATTTGGACGATTAAAAAAAGCAAAGGCATTCGTGCCATTGTTGTTTTGAGAAATAAAGAGTAAACCATTTTTTCTTCCAAAAGTGAGCTGAGAAATAGGTGCTGAACTTGAAATAGCACTTGTGGCTTGTCCGCCTTCGTGGTCGTCTAATTGAACTTTTAATCCCGTAATTTCTCCAGTATCATTCCTGCTAATATCACTAAAAGTTGCTGTGATGCCATGTTCTTTTAGCATGTTTTTAACGTCTTTCAACTCGTCAGCAGTGGTTTTGCTGTCAATGGTTATGTCAACGTTAACGTTTGGGTTTTGTTGTTGTTTTTGATTTGCCTGCGCAAAGCTTTTAAAGGATATTAGGCCTAAGGTTGCAACCAACATAAAGCCTAATCCTAATTTTAAAATTTTAGCTGTTTTCATGATGATTGTTGTTTTGTTTTTCAAAGTTATTTCATAAATCAATTGTCTTTTAAAGTTTAACTAAACTTTAAAATTAATTTGCCTTGTTTTGTTAACAACTGCAAAAAATTTCTGCATAATCTCTATGAAATAGTATCTTCGCTAAAAAATATATATGAGCATTATTTGGGTTATTCTTGGGTTGTTATTATTGGTTGTTGGTGGTGAGTTTTTGGTGCGATCTTCGGTGGCATTGTCATTTAAACTAAATCTTTCTAAACTTGTTATTGGAATGACTGTGGTGTCTTTTGCAACGTCAGCACCAGAGCTTTTAGTGAGTTTACAAGCGGCTTTAAATGGGTCTTCAGATATAGCTTTAGGAAACATCATAGGTTCTAATATTGCAAATATTGGATTGGTTTTAGGAATTACAGCAATTATTTCTCCTTTGGTGGTTGATAGAGATTTTTACCGACTCAATTGGCCAATGATGATGATTGTGTCCTTATTATTATATGTATTTCTTAAAAATGACCAACTGCTGAGTCTTACAGAAGGTATTTTTTTTATGATTGCTTTGGTTGTGTTCTTGGTGGTTTTAATTAGAGATTCCAAAAAGAAAACTTCAGTTAATTTAGATGAAGTTGATGATACGTTACAAGACACGTCCAATTTTAAAATAATACTCTGGTTATTTATTGGAGCTGCTGCTTTATATTTTGGGAGTGAATGGTTGGTTAAAGGGGCAAAAGAATTGGCATTTGCTGTTGGTATAAGTGAATATGCGGTTTCTGTAACGGTTATTGCTATTGGTACCAGTGTTCCAGAATTGGCTGCATCTGTTATTGCGGCTTTAAAGAAAGAAAAGGCCATCTCACTTGGTAATTTAATTGGATCTAATATTTTTAATATTACTTCGGTTTTAGGGCTTACAGCCATTATTAAACCTATTTCGGTAAATCCAAATACACCAGAAATTTTATCAACTAATATTTTTTGGATGATTGGTTTTGCAGCAGTTTTAATCCCTTTAGTGTTCCTTCCAAAACGTTTTGAATTTGGACGTTTAAAAGGATTTTTCCTTTTTGGAGCCTATCTGATTTTTATCTACTTTGCTGTTTTATAATAAAAGCATAATATTTTTTGTTGACCCTATTATTTACAAGGTATTTTTTATTTAATTATTAGTTGTAATACATCAAACCCTAAAAAAAATAGGGTAAAATATATTTTTATTCAATTTTTTTTATATTTGCATAAAAAATATTCACCATGTCAACACTTAGATTTCATGCTATTAAAGAGTCAATGACTCGAAAACCTGTTTTTATTGAAGAAAAAGAGCGTCGTTCTTCAAATTTTGGCTCTAATGTTTTTAATGAAGCCTCTATGCGTCAGTATTTGACTAAAGAAGCCTATGTAAGTGTTATGGACGCCATCCAATATGGAACCAAAATAGATAGAATAGTTGCCGACCATATTTCAACAGGAATGAAAGAATGGGCAATTTCAAAAGGTGCTACACATTACACACATTGGTTTCAGCCTTTAACTGGTGCAACTGCCGAAAAACATGATGCTTTTTTTGAAACTATTGGAAATGGTTTGGCAATTGAAAAATTTGGAGGTAGTCAATTGGTGCAGCAAGAACCAGATGCTTCCAGTTTTCCAAATGGAGGTATTAGAAACACGTTTGAGGCTCGTGGTTATACCGCTTGGGATCCAACATCACCTGCGTTTATTTATGGAACTACGCTTTGTATTCCAACGGTTTTTGTAGCTTATACTGGCGAAGCTTTAGATTATAAAACACCCTTGCTTAGAGCTTTGCAAGCAATAGATACAGCAGCGGTAGCTGTTTGTAAATATTTTGACAAAAATGTAAAAAAAGTTAATGCGTCTTTAGGTTGGGAACAAGAATATTTTTTAATTGATAGAGCTTTGGCTTCTGCACGTCCTGATATCGTTTTGACAGGTCGTACCATGTTAGGACACTCTCCAGCTAAGGGTCAGCAATTGGACGACCATTATTTTGGAACCATTCCTGCAAGAGCTATGTCTTATATGCGTGATTTGGAGACGGAGTGTATGTTGTTAGGCATTCCTGTAAAAACAAGACATAATGAGGTGGCTCCCAATCAATTTGAACTCGCTCCAATTTTTGATGAAGCCAATCTTGCGGTTGACCATAACTCTTTATTAATGGATATTATGGACAGGGTTGCAGAGCGCCATAATTTTAAAGTGCTATTTCACGAAAAACCATTTGCAGGTGTCAATGGGTCTGGTAAACATAATAACTGGAGTTTAAGTACTGATACTGGAGTTAACTTGCTAAGTCCAGGCAAAACGCCAATGAGTAATCTTCAGTTTTTGACCTTTTTTATTAATACAATAAAAGCTGTAAATGAATATGAAGAATTATTAAGAGCTGCCATCGCTTCGGCAAGTAATGATCATCGTTTGGGAGCTAATGAAGCGCCTCCAGCAATCATTTCGGTATTTATTGGCGAACAATTGACCAAGGTTTTGAATGAGTTAGAAAATGTAACAGACGGCAAATTGTCACCAGAAGAAAAAACCGATTTAAAATTGAATGTTGTTGGTAAAATTCCTGATGTGTTATTGGATAATACTGATAGAAACAGAACCTCGCCTTTTGCTTTTACTGGAAATAAATTTGAATTTAGAGCAGTAGGTTCTAAGGCCAATTGCGCTCATCCAATGACGGTTTTAAATTCAATTGTTGCAAAACAATTAATGGATTTTAAAGTAGAAGTAGATGTACTAATTGATAAAAAAGGTTTAAAAAAGGACGAAGCTGTTTTTAACGTGCTTAGAGAGTATATCAAAAAATCAAAAAACATTCTTTTTGAAGGAAATGGTTACAGTGACGCTTGGGAAAAAGAAGCTAAAAAACGTGGTTTAAGCAATAATAAAACAACACCAGAAGCTCTAAAAGCAAAAATTTCAAAAAAAGCTCTTCAACTTTTTGAAGAATTAGGTGTAATGAATACGATAGAGTCTGAGGCACGTTATGAAATTGAAATGGAAGAATATGTGTTGCGTATTCAAATAGAAGGTCGTGTTCTTGGAGATATTGCTCGCAACCATATTGTGCCAACAGCTGTAAAATATCAAAACATCCTTATTGAAAACGTCAAAGGCTTGAAAGAAATTTATGGAGCAAGTTTTAAAAACTTTGCCAAAGAACAATTGATTTTGATTGAAGAAATTTCCAGTCATATAGAATCAATTAATTCTAATGTCACAAAAATGACAGATGCCAGAAAAGCATCCAACAAAATAGATAACATTGAAAAGAAAGCACATGCTTATTGTTTTGATGTAAGACCTTTATTTGATGACATTAGATACCATTGTGATAAGTTAGAGTTGTTGGTTGATGACGAATTATGGCCATTGGCTAAGTATAGAGAATTGTTGTTTACTAAGTAATTTTAGCATATAAAAATTGAAAAGGCCTCTTTTTAGAGGCTTTTTTTATAGTATTTTTTAATAAAATAAAGCTTTTTATACGTAGTGTTACTTAGATGAACGCTATAAAAATTGCATTTCAACTGATAATTTTACGAATTAACGAAATTATTGAAAAGTCACTATAAAAACATAGTTAAACCTTTACAACCAGTGAGTTAATTTTATAAATTTGTATTGCTATTAATCAATAATTGTAAAAATGAAGAAGTTAATACTAAGTTTGGCGGCTTTGGCATTTGCTACTCTACTGTTTTCTCAAGGTAACAAAAATGATAACCAAGATAACATAAAGAAAGATGCTGTGGTTACTATTCAAACAGGATACCAGACAGTACCGTAAAGATTTTTAACAATTGTAAAATTTTCAAAAGCAACTTATTTTAAAATGAGTTGCTTTTTTTGTTAGTTGTGGTTTACTTCAAAACTAAAAAAAAGGTAACTTATTGTGTGTTAATTTGTTAGTATTTATTATATTGCTTTCCATTTGCCCTAAATAAGAACTTTATTTTGCTTAGGTTATTAATTAAAACAGTTTAATTAATATAAGATTGATGATAGCAAAATCACTGAGCATTAGGACGCTTCCTTTAATGCTTTTACTCGTATTTACAGCTAATGCACTTGCACAAGACCATGCAGATATTGATAAATCAACTCCAAGCCAACATTTAAACTTTTATCAGTATAGAGGCACAAATGTTGTTACTGCAGTTGTTGGAACTTCCATTATGAATGGCGATTTAGAAAATCCGCAATTTGAAATTTACAGTGCCATAGGTTATAAGCGTTATATTATTCCATACTTGAATGTTTGCTTTAGTTATAACAAATTTAATTTAGCATATAAAGATATTTATAATGAGGGTTTTATGTCTTTTGACTTAAATATGGAAAGCACGTTATTTCCTGATAAAAAATGTTCTCCTTTTATATTTGCAGGAGGAGGTTACAATGCTTCCAATTATTTTAAACAAACGGCTATGAAAGTTCAAGGTGGCGGAGGTCTTGAATATATTATTACAGACGGATTTGGTATAAAACTCCAAATGGACTACAACTATGTGTTTAGTGATGAATTGGATGGAAAAGTTTTTGGTGCTTCTAACGATGTTTATTGGAGATTGGCTTTTGGTGTCAATTTTTATTTTGGTGGACAAGACCGAAAAGAAAAATTACTAAAAGGTCAACCTACAATCATCAATTCAAATCCAATTATTCCTCATAACTAAATTACAATCCTTATTTTTGCAACTCAATTTAATTACATGAGTCAAGATATAAGTAAACGCTATGCACAACGAGGTGTTTCGGCATCAAAAGAGGATGTTCACAATGCCATCAAAAATATTGATAAAGGCTTGTTTCCTAAAGCTTTTTGCAAAATTGTACCAGATTATTTGACCAATGATGATGCGTATTGTTTGGTTATGCATGCTGATGGTGCTGGCACAAAAAGTTCTTTAGCGTACATGTATTGGAAAGAAACAGGCAATTTATCTGTTTGGAAAGGAATTGCTCAAGATGCGTTGATTATGAATATTGATGACTTATTGTGTGTAGGAGCTACAGACCATATCATGCTGTCTTCAACCATTGGACGTAACAAAAATTTAATTACAGGAGAAGTCCTTTCAGCCATTATCAACGGAACAGAAGAACTTATTAATGAGCTAAAAACGTTTGGTGTAACAATTCACTCTACAGGTGGCGAAACGGCTGATGTAGGTGATTTGGTAAGAACAATAATTGTGGATTCCACAGTGACAGCACGTATAAAACGCTCTGATGTAATTGATAATGCCAATATAAAAGCAGGCGATGTTATTGTTGGATTATCGTCTTCAGGTCAAGCTACTTATGAAAAAGAATATAATGGTGGTATGGGAAGTAATGGGTTGACGTCTGCTAGACATGATGTGTTTCATAACTATTTAGCAGAAAAGTTTCCAGAAAGTTTTGATGCTTCAGTGCCAAAAGATTTGGTGTATTCTGGTCAGGTAAAATTAACTGACAAAGTTGAAAATTCACCTTTAGATGCTGGTAAATTAGTATTGTCACCTACACGTACCTATGCACCAATTATTAAAGCAATTTTATCAAAATACACATCTAAAGACATTCATGGTATGGTGCATTGTAGTGGTGGAGCGCAAACCAAAATTCTCCATTTTATTGATAATTTGCATATTGTAAAAGATAATTTATTTCCAATTCCTCCGTTGTTTAAACTTATTCAAGAGCAATCTAAAACCAATTGGAAAGAAATGTATCAAGTGTTTAACTGTGGTCATCGTATGGAATTATATGTACCATCAGCAATAGCTGAAGATCTTATTTCTATTTCAAAATCGTTTCATGTAGATGCGCAAATTGTTGGACGCGTTGAAGCTTCTGAAGAAAAAAAACTCACTATAAAAAGTGAATTTGGAGAATTTAAGTATTAAACCACTTGCTTTAGTATAAGTATTTATTTTGATGAAAAACCTATTATTAATTAATCTTCTTTTTTTATGTCAATTGCTAAACGCTCAACCAGATTCTTTATTTATAAAACCTAAGCACAAGGAACTTGGTAATCCAAAATGGATACAAAAAAATAAAGCAGGAGTTGATATTAGTGAAGTTGCCTTTGTAAATTGGAATTCTGGAGGAAGTAACTCTATTTCAGCTTTAGTAGGTGTGGCGTCGTCATTAAATTATAAATACAGACATTTTTATTGGGATAATAATGGATTAGTACGCTACGGAATTAACAAACAACAAAACCAAGAGTTGCGTAAAACGGAAGATGTTATTGAACTCAATTCAAGTGTTGGTTATCGTAAAGACACCTTGTCAGATTGGTTTTATTCGGCACGTTTCAACTTTAAAACCCAATTTACTAACGGTTATAATTATCCAGACACCTCAAATCCTATTTCTCAATTTATGGCTCCAGGTTATTTGTTTATAGGTGGAGGAGCAGAGTATGGTAAAAACATGGAGAAATTCTCATTTTACTTTTCGCCTTTAACAGTCAAAGCTACTTTTGTGTTAGATAGAGACTTGGCAAATGTAGGCTCTTTTGGTGTTAAACCTGCTGTTTATGATTTAGAAGGTAATGTTATTGTTCCAGGACAGCGTGTTCATACCGAAGTTGGTATATTGGTAACCAATTTTTATGAAACCCGATTATTTGAAAATATATCCATTAAAAACCAAGTCAGTTTTTATACCGATTATATCAATAGTTTTGGAAATGTAGATGTAGATTGGTTAATCAATTTTGATTTTAAGGTCAATCAATTTGTAAAAGCGTCTTTAGGCTCACATCTAAAATATGATGATGATATTAAGATATTGATTCCTACAGATGTTGAAGACGAATTTGTTGAGCGTGGACCTAAAGTGCAATGGAAGCAACTGTTGGGTATTGGAGTTGTTGTAGATTTTTAAAAATCAAAAAATAAGTTTAAAAAAAATGTTAACTTTTTAATGTTGATAAATTTTTAAAATACTGTAAAACAAGTATTTGTAAAAAATTACTGTTAACTTTATGATTTTAATCATGTTTTAAACTGTTTATTTATTGTTTCTTTATGCTCTCTAATATTAATTATCCAACCCTTAAAGCATAAAGGCAAATGAAAACGCATACACTCAACACTCCAACCACTACCTACACACAAGACATAGCATTTGAAGCAGCTCTTAACTACTTTAATGGCGATGATTTAGCGGCTCGTGTATGGCTAAATAAATATGCTTTAAAAGACTCTGATGGCCATATTTACGAAAAAACGCCTAATGATATGCACAGGCGTATTGCTAAAGAAATTGCACGCATCGAATCTCGATACAAAAATCCAATGTCTGAGCAAGACATCTTTGATTTAATCAAGAACTTTAAATATATTGTTCCACAAGGTAGTCCAATGACAGGTATTGGTAATCCGTTTCAAATTGCATCGCTCTCTAATTGTTTTGTGATTGGTAATTCTGGTGAATCTGATTCATATGGAGGAATTATGAAAATTGACCAAGAGCAGGTTCAGCTTATGAAACGTCGTGGAGGTGTTGGTCACGATCTGTCTCATATTCGTCCAAAAAACTCACCTGTAAAAAACTCTGCATTAACCTCCACAGGTATTGTTCCTTTTATGGAGCGTTATTCTAACTCCACGCGTGAAGTCGCTCAAGATGGTCGTCGAGGTGCTTTAATGCTCTCTGTGTCTATCAACCATCCTGATGCTGAAGCCTTTATTGATGCAAAATTAGAACAAGGTAAAGTCACAGGAGCAAATGTGTCTGTAAAAATTGACGATGCTTTTATGAAAGCAGTAAAAACCAATAGTGTTTATACTCAAAATTATCCCATTTTTAGTAAAAACCCTAAATATTCAAAGACAATTCAAGCAAATACGCTTTGGAAAAAAATTGTTCATAATGCCTGGAAATCTGCTGAACCTGGAATCTTGTTTTGGGATACAATTATTAACGAATCGGTTCCAGATTGTTATGCCGATTTAGGATACAAAACGGTCTCTACCAATCCTTGCGGCGAAATTCCTTTGTGTCCTTATGATTCTTGTCGTTTGTTAGCCATCAATTTGTTTTCATACGTAGAAAAACCATTTACCAAAGAAGCGGCTTTCAATTTTGATTTGTTTAAAAAGCATGTCTCTTTAGCACAGCGTATTATGGATGATATTATTGATTTAGAATTGGAAAAAATTGATGCTATTTTATCAAAAATTGATGCAGATCCTGAAGGTGATGAAGTTAAAGTAACAGAAAAAAACCTTTGGTTACATATTAGAACAAAAGCAAAAGAAGGCAGACGTACAGGCGTTGGCATTACAGCAGAAGGCGATATGCTGGCGGCTTTAGGAATACAATATGGAAGCAAAAAAGGAAATGAATTTTCTGTTGAAGTTCATAAAACTTTAGCTTTAGAAGCCTATCGTGCTTCAGTCTGTTTAGCAAAAGAGCGTGGTGCTTTTACAGTTTTTGATGCAGAACGCGAAAAATGCAATCCGTTTATTCAACGTTTAAAAGCGGCAGATGAAAAATTGTATTATGATATGACTGAATTTGGTCGTCGTAATATTGCCTTATTAACTATTGCTCCAACAGGAACCACCAGTTTAATGACTCAAACCACATCTGGTATTGAACCTGTATTTTTGCCAGTTTACAAACGCAGACGTAAGGTAAACCCTAATGACAAAGAAGCACGTGTCGATTTTGTAGATGAAATTGGTGACTCTTGGGAAGAATACGTGGTGTTTCATCACAAATTTAAGCAATGGATGGAAGTTAATGGGTATGATACTTCTAAAAACTATGAACAAAATGAATTAGACGCTTTGGTAAAAAAATCGCCTTATTATAAAGCAACTTCTAATGATGTTGATTGGTTAAGCAAAGTATCTATGCAAGGCGCTGTTCAAAAATGGGTTGATCATTCAATCAGTGTCACTATTAATTTACCAAATGATGTCAGCGAAGATTTGGTTGGAAAATTGTATATGGAAGCTTGGGAAGCTGGTTGTAAAGGCGTTACAGTTTATAGAGATGGATCGCGTTCTGGTGTTTTGATTTCTAATGAAGAGAAAAAAGATGAAGAACAAGAAACTTTAACAACCTTTCCAACAAAACGACCTCAAATTTTAGAAGCTGATGTTGTTAGATTTCAAAATAATAAAGAAAAATGGATTGCCTTTATTGGACTGATTGATGGCAAACCTTATGAGGTTTTTACAGGACTTGCTGATGATGAAGATGGTATTTTGATTCCACGTTGGGCCAACCAAGGGTTAATTATCAAAAATAGAAATGACGATGGGACATCGCGTTATGATTTTCAGTATAAAAATATCAGAGGTTACAAAACGACCATTGAAGGCTTATCACATAAGTTTAATCCAGAATTTTGGAATTATGCCAAACTCATTTCGAGTACTTTGCGCCATGGTATGCCAATTGATAAAATTGTAGATTTAATCAACAGTTTGCAATTAGACAGCGAATCGATAAATACTTGGAAAAATGGTGTAGTCAGAGCTTTAAAGCGCTATGTAGAAGATGGTACTCAAGCAAAAGGACAAACTTGTAGTAACTGCAAATCTGAAAACCTAATCTATCAAGAAGGCTGTTTAACCTGTAAAAATTGTGGTTCTTCAAAATGTGGATAGCATTGAATAAAAACAAATCAATACCAAAGGGTCATAATAGGTTATAATGTAGTTGCTACGCTTTATTCTAAAAGTAAAACAGTCTTGATTCTTTTGTAGAAATTATTGTATTTTTGCGACACAATTTAAGCAATACATGTTAGAGAAGTTACAAATAGTAAAACAGCGTTTTGATGAGGTAAGTGATTTAATCATTCAACCAGATGTTATGACAGATCAAAAACGCTACATAGAACTCAATAAAGAATACAAAGATTTGCGTTTGCTCATGAATAAACGTGATGAGTATTTAGAGCTCACTAACAATTTGGCCGAAGCGGAAGCCATTTTAGCAAATGAAAACGACCCAGAAATGGTAGAGATGGCAAAAATGCAGTTTGAAGAAGCCAAAGAAGGAATTCCAAAATTGGAAGAAGAAATTCGTTTTATGTTGATTCCTAAAGATCCTGAAGATACTAAAAATGCAGTCATGGAACTTCGTGCAGGAACAGGTGGTGATGAAGCTAGTATTTTTGCAGGTGATTTGTTTAGAATGTACAGCAAATATTGTGAAAGTAAAGGCTGGAAAGTAGATGTTGTAGATTATAGCGAAGGTACCAATGGTGGTTTTAAAGAGATCCAATTTGAAGTTTCTGGTGAAGATGTATATGGCACACTAAAGTTTGAAGCTGGCGTACATCGTGTGCAACGTGTGCCACAAACTGAAACTCAAGGTCGTGTGCACACAAGTGCTGCAACAGTTATGGTGTTTCCTGAAGCGGAAGAATTTGATATAGAAATTAATCCAAAAGAAGTACGTATTGACTTTTTCTGTTCATCTGGACCAGGAGGTCAGTCAGTAAATACAACGTACTCTGCTGTGCGTTTAACCCATATCCCAACAGGTTTAGTAGCACAATGTCAAGACCAAAAATCACAGCATAAAAATAAAGAAAAAGCATTCAAAGTATTGCGTTCGCGTTTATATGAAATGGAATTGGCTAAAAAGAATGCTGAAGATGCTGAAAAACGCGGCTCTATGGTAACTTCAGGTGATAGAAGTGCTAAAATTAGAACCTACAATTATCCGCAAGGACGTGTTACAGACCATAGAATTGGCTTAACCCTTTACGATTTAGGAAATATTGTCAATGGTGATATACAACGTATTATTGACGAGCTGCAATTGGCTGAGAATACTGAAAAATTAAAAGCAAATACTGATGTAATTTAAATAATAAGCCTCATTTTGAGGCTTTTTTTATAAGATGACTACAAAACAATTAACAGAACAAATCCGCAAAAAGAAATCCTTTTTATGTATAGGATTAGATGTCGATTTAAAAAAAATTCCATCACATCTACTAAAAGAAGAAGACCCAATTTTCGCTTTTAATAAGACCATTATTGATGCTACACATCATTTGTGTGTGGCTTATAAACCCAATACGGCCTTTTATGAAGCCCATGGTTTAAAAGGCTGGAAAGCTTTAGAAAAAACCATAACTTATCTAAATAAAAACCATCCTGAAATTTTTACAATTGCAGATGCCAAACGAGGCGATATTGGTAATACCAGTAGCATGTACGCCAAAGCCTTTTTAGAAGATTTGGCATTTGACAGCATTACAGTGGCACCTTATATGGGAAAAGATTCTGTAGAGCCTTTTTTGGCTTTTGAAAATAAACATACCATTTTGTTGGCTTTAACCTCTAATGAAGGCGCTTTTGATTTTCAGACGAAAACTATTGAAGGTAAGGAGTTGTATAAGCAGGTTTTAGAAACTTCTAAAGCATGGAAAAATTCTGAAAACCTAATGTATGTTGTTGGAGCAACTAAAGCAGCGTATTTAGCTGATATTAGAACCATAATTCCTGATAGTTTTTTATTGGTTCCTGGTGTTGGTGCGCAAGGTGGAAACTTGCAAGAGGTTTGTAAGTATGGGATGAATAGACAGGTTGGATTGCTTATCAACTCATCAAGAGGAATTATTTACGCTTCAAACGCTGAAAATTTTGCAGAAGTTGCTACTGTAAAAGCGAAAGAACTACAGCAAGAAATGGCTATTGTTTTAGCTAACTTTTAAGTCTATTTAACTTGGCGTTTTTTGCGTCTTTGCCATATAAAAATGAAAGACCAACTCAACAGAACGGTTTCAATACACTCTCTTCCAAAACGTATTGTTTCATTAGTGCCTTCGCAAACCGAGTTGCTATGCGATTTAGGTTTAGAAGCATTCATTGTTGGTGTGACTAAGTTTTGTGTGCATCCACATCATATCAAAGCAAAAGCGACTGTGGTTGGTGGTACCAAACAAGTGCATTTTGATAAAATTAAAACACTTAACCCAGACATCATTCTTTGTAATCAAGAAGAAAATACTATAGAGATGGTTCAGGAGTTGGAAAAGATTGCTCCTGTTCATGTTAGTGTTATTTATAGTATTGAAGATTGCTTGGAGTTAATAGGCATGTATGGAGCGTTATTTTCTATTGAAGCCAAAGCAAATACCATCATCACAGAGCTAAAAGAAAAGCAAACGGATTTTTTGAAATTTATAAAAGGACGTGCAAAACAAAAGGTTATTTACCTTATTTGGAAACAACCTTGGATGGTGGCTGCCAATAATACCTTTATTGATGCATTGTTGCAGCTTAATAATTTAGAGAATTGTTATAAAAACTTAGAACGCTATCCAGAAATAGAACTTACGGAAAATGGTAATACAAGGGTTGATTTGGTGTTGCTGTCCAGTGAGCCTTATCCGTTTAAAAAAACGCATGTGCAAACGTTACAATCCTTATTTCCAAAATCTAAGGTACACTTAGTTGATGGCGAGATGTTTTCGTGGTATGGTTATAGGTTGGTTAAAGCGTTTGATTATTTCAAAATGCTGCATCAAAATGATTGGAATCAGCGCTTTTAATATTCAAAATACGCTTTTTTAATTTAGAAGCTTCAAAGTATAAAAAGTCACTCAAACTTGCATCTGTTTGCATGACATTATAAGCTTCTTCAATAAAAGTTTTGTACTTTTTTTCTAATTCATTTAAACCTAAAGTTTTTACAAGACTTGGTTTAGTTTTACTAACATCATAAAAAGGAGTACTCATAATAAACATATTTTATATAAAGATACGTTTAGATGATCAACTCAGACTCAATTGTAAGGTTAAAATTTTTGTAAAATTTTAGTTGACAGATGGTTTGATAATATCTCTGTTAAGATATTTTAAGCGGTTAAGCTTATTTAAAAGCTTAATGGCTTTGTATTCAGAAATATCGCTCAACGCATGGTCAGTTTGTCTAAAATTGTAGGCTTGTTCAATAAGTTGCTTGTAACGCAATTGTAGTTTGAGTTGGTGCGATTTAATTTCAGATATATTTTTCATGGCTACAACTTTGAATCTTAAATATATTTAAAATAGTGTTATGCAGCAAGTTAAAAATGAAAATTGTTAATAAAAAAACCGGGTTAAATTAATAAACCGATTTTTCATATAGTTTTTGTGTGAACTTTATCTATTTGTCCTGCAAGGCAAATACCCTTTTCAACAAATCGGTCGTTCTGGAACCTATTTTGGTTCTGATTTCTTTTTCTTCAACTCCTATCATTGTATAAACGCCTTTTAGAGCTTCACCAGTAACATAATCGGTTAAATCTGGATTGACGTTGTTGGTAAATGGAATAGCATTGTACTTAGTAATCAGGTTTGCCCAAATTTGGTCGGCACCCACTTTGGCAAATGAGCTATTGATAACTGGTTGAAACTTAGCGTACAAAGCTGTTTGAGTTTTGTCAGTTAAATATTGAGTTGCAGCATTATCATTACCTAATAGAATGTTTTTGGCATCGGCAAAGGTAATATCTTTAACCGCAGCCACAAAAATAGGAGTTGCTTCTTTGACAGCATCTTCAGCAGCTCTGTTTAATGCTTTTAATCCTTCGTCGGCTAAGCTGCTTAGACCAATATCACGAAGGCCTTTGTCCACTTTTTGAAGTTCTTGAGGTAGTAAAATCTTTACCAAATCGTTTTTATAAAAACCATCGGTTTTGGTTAGTTTGCTTACTTGCTTTTCAATCCCTAAGTTTAAGGCTTGTCGTAAACCTGAAGCAATATCAGCATTGCTGAGCACACCACCTGTTTGAGGTAGTTGATCCATAACGCCTTGTAATTCGGCACAAGCATTTAAAGTAAAAATAGAAATAAGAATGAGGACTGTTTTTTTCATAATAAAGTTTTAAGATTCAAAAATAGTTTAAAATGTGGAATTGTATTTTTATTGAGACGAGTTTGTTAACAAAAAAGATGCCACAATGCTTGTTGCTGTGCTATTAAACAATTCTAAATTATACTCGTCCTTTTTTGAAAAAGCCGTAAATTTGCAGCAGCAAAAATAGAAAATTTATATATGGAACAAGTAGTACCTTATAAGCCAACACATAAAGTTAGAATTGTAACTGCAGCCTCTTTGTTTGATGGGCATGATGCCTCTATTAATATTATGCGTCGTATTATTCAAGCTACAGGTGTTGAAGTCATTCATTTAGGACATGATAGAAGTGTGGAAGAAGTTGTCAATACGGCCATACAGGAAGATGCTAATGCTATTTGCTTGACCTCTTACCAAGGTGGTCATAACGAGTACTTTAAATATATGTATGATTTGTTGAAAGAGAAAGGTGCAGGACACATCAAGATTTTTGGTGGTGGTGGAGGGGTTATCTTACCATCTGAGATAAAAGAGCTTATGGATTATGGGATTGCTCGTATTTACTCTCCAGATGATGGCCGTGAAATGGGATTACAAGGGATGATAAATGATTTGGTAAAAACCTCAGACTATGCCATTGGTGATGTGTTGGATGTGACGATTAAAAGCCTCCCAAAGAAAAATGCAAAGGACATAGCTCGCGTTATTTCATCGGCGGAAAACTTTCCAGAGGTTGCGAAAGCAAGTTTGGATGCCATTCATACCAAAAATAAGACTTCAAAAACGCCTGTATTGGGAATTACAGGAACTGGAGGTGCTGGAAAATCGTCTTTGGTGGACGAATTAGTACGTCGGTTTTTGATTGATTTTCCTGAAAAAACGGTTGGGTTGGTATCAGTAGATCCTTCCAAACGAAAAACGGGTGGCGCACTTTTGGGTGACCGTATCCGAATGAATGCCATTAACAATCCGAGAGTTTATATGCGTAGTTTAGCGACTCGTCAATCTAATTTGGCCTTATCTAAGTATGTACATGAGGCTATTGAGGTGTTAAAAGCTGCGGAATACGACTTAATTATACTTGAGACTTCAGGGATTGGTCAAAGTGATACCGAGATTATCGAACATAGTGATGTATCGCTTTATGTGATGACTCCAGAATTTGGAGCAGCAACGCAGTTAGAGAAAATAGATATGTTGGACTTTGCTGATCTTGTTGCAATTAACAAATTTGATAAACGTGGCTCCTTAGATGCTTTACGCGATGTAAAAAAACAATATATGCGCAATCATTTGCTTTGGGATGTTAAGCAAGAGGATTTGCCAGTTTATGGTACCATTGCTTCACAGTTTAATGACCCTGGGATGAATACGCTTTATAAGGCAGTTATGGACAAAATTGTGGAGAAGACCTCGGCAGATTTGGCCTCGACCTTTCATATTTCGGAAGAAATGAGTGAAAAGGTTTTTGTTATTCCTCCTTCAAGAACTCGTTATCTATCAGAAATTGCTGAAAACAATCGCGCATATGACAAGACAGCCAATGAGCAAGTTGTGGTGGCTCAAAAGTTGTATGGGATTTATAAAACCATTTGTTCTGTTGCTGACATTTCAAACGATAGTGAGAAAACACATTTGAGTAAGTTTGGTTTGGAGCAGGATGCAATTCTTCGCTCTGCTCAGAATGACAAAGAGTTTCTGAATTTATTATTTAAAGAATTTGACCGTGTAAAATTGAATCTTGATCCTTACAATTGGGAAGTGATTATTGGTTGGGACACAAAAGTGAATCGCTATAAAGACCCTATTTATTCATTTAAAGTACGAGGGAAAGAAATCAACATAGAAACGCATACCGAATCGTTATCGCATACGCAGATTCCGAAAGTTGCGTTGCCAAAATACCAAGCTTGGGGTGATATTTTAGGATGGTGTTTGCAAGAAAATGTGCCAGGAGAGTTTCCATTTACGGCAGGATTGTATCCTTTTAAACGTACTGGTGAGGACCCAGCGCGTATGTTTGCAGGCGAAGGTGGCCCAGAGCGGACTAATAGACGTTTTCATTATGTGAGTGCAGGCTTACCTGCTAAGCGCTTGTCCACAGCTTTTGATAGTGTGACTTTGTATGGAAATGACCCAGATTTGCGCCCTGATATTTATGGTAAGATTGGAAATGCAGGTGTGAGTATTTGCTGTTTGGATGACGCAAAGAAGTTGTATTCTGGATTTGATTTGGCCAATGTCATGACATCGGTAAGTATGACTATTAATGGACCAGCACCTATGTTGTTGGGCTTTTTTATGAATGCAGCGATTGACCAACAGTGTGAATTGTATATTAAAGACCATCAGCTTGAAACTGAAGTTGAAGCTAAAATTGAAAAAATTTATAAAGGGAAGGTGCGTCCTTCTTATCATGGCAAGTTACCAGAAGGGAATAATGGCTTAGGTTTGTTCCTTTTAGGGGTTACAGGCGACCAAGTGCTACCAAAGGCTATTTACGAAGAAATTAAAACGAAGACGATTGCTCAAGTAAGAGGAACGGTTCAGGCGGATATATTGAAGGAAGACCAAGCGCAAAACACGTGTATTTTTTCAACGGAATTTGCGTTGCGATTGATGGGCGACGTACAAGAATATTTTATTGAGAACAACGTTAGGAACTTTTATTCGGTGTCCATTTCTGGGTATCATATTGCGGAGGCAGGAGCCAACCCAATAACGCAGTTGGCTTTGACACTATCAAATGGGTTTACTTATGTTGAGTATTACTTGAGTAGAGGGATGGATATCAATGATTTTGGACCAAATCTATCGTTTTTCTTTAGTAACGGAATAGACCCAGAATATGCTGTGATTGGTCGTGTAGCACGAAAAATTTGGGCGAAAGCCATGAAACATAAATATGGTGCTAATGAACGCGCACAGATGTTAAAGTATCATATTCAGACTTCAGGACGTAGTTTGCATGCTCAGGAGATTGATTTTAATGACATACGTACCACATTGCAAGCTTTGTATGCTATTTATGATAATTGTAACTCTTTGCACACAAATGCCTATGACGAGGCGATAACAACACCTACCGAAGAATCGGTGAGACGCGCTATGGCAATTCAATTGATTATCAATAAAGAATTAGGATTGGCGAAGAATGAAAACCCAATACAAGGGGCTTTTATAATAGAAGAACTGACCGATTTGGTGGAAGCTGCTGTTTTGTCAGAATTTGACCGGATTACGGAACGAGGTGGTGTTTTGGGCGCTATGGAAACCATGTATCAACGCAGTAAGATACAAGAGGAAAGTTTGTATTATGAAACTTTGAAACACAATGGAGACTTTCCGATTATAGGTGTGAATACCTTTTTGAGTAGTAAAGGCTCGCCAACCGTGATACCGAAGGAAGTGATTAGAGCAACTGAGGAAGAGAAACAATGTCAGATTGCGACTTTGAAACATTTGCATGCAGCCCATGATACCAAAGCTTTGCTGAAAGATTTGCAGCATAAGGCGATACATAACGAGAATATTTTTGCTGCCTTGATGGACGTTTGTAAAGTATGCTCTTTAGGGCAGATTACGGAGGCTTTGTTTGAGGTAGGCGGACAGTATAGACGGAATATGTAGTGCCATTGGTTGCTGGCAGTTGGCTGTTAGGATTTAGATTTTTGATTTTATTTATTATATGTCTCGTCACAGTTGGTGTGTGGGACTTTTTTGGATTGGTTACAGCGCTCTAACATAAGTTTGTTTTGTTAAACTTTGCCTGCCTGTCGGCAGACGGGTTTTTTAATTAACTTAAATAGGGTTGTTTTTTTACTTAGCGCTTTGTTGTTAGTGAATAGTATTTTTGAATACTTTCTAAAATTCTTCTGTTTTTACAATTAACCAATTCCATTGTTTGTGTTTTATATTGCATATATTTTTCTATTGTCTGAGGAAGTGCTGGACGTTTAAAATTATCAAATGGTAGAGAAAATTTTACTTGTTTCTTTTTGTCTATAAAATCTTGTAGAAGAAAAAAATCTGTGTATTCTCGAAAATTATTGAACAAAGAAAAGAAAACTAGAATATCTTTTAAATACTTTGTAAAGAGGACTTTCCTTATTTAAATAATAACGTCTCACACATTCGATTGTTAAGTCAAGTCTGTCAACAATTTGTCTATTAAAACTCCTTGCTCCGTTAATAGTCATTTTATTGTTTATTCTAATGCTTGGCCAAATCATTGTTCCGCCAAGCGTGTTTAATGTTAATCTCTCAAATTTGTTAAGGTCTATTTCTGATATCATAGAAACTACAAACTCAGTTCTGTGGCATTTTTTAATGAACCCATAAATGTCACATCACTTGATAAATAAAATTCACCTAATGATGATTTATGATAGAGCCTATTTTTACTAAAATAAACTCTTTTCCATTCGGTAGGGATTTACTCCATAAAATTCGGTGGTATTCTTGCAAAGTTGGACTCTACCTGTCAGAAACTATCAACTATAGCCAGTATTGTGTACAGTATTATTTTCCACAATTTTCATCATAATACTTCACAATTTCTAATGAGTTATTCTTTTTAATTTTATTTTGTTTGACTTTTTCAACTAATTTTGGGCAGTCAGTAAAATATTCTTTCACTCTTTTTTTTATTCCTTTGTATCCAGCTCCGTATATATATCCAATGTTATAAACAAATTCTTCTCCTTTTCGTCTCACAAAAGCTTCATCATATGAGTTAAAAGACATTGTGGAATTTGTATGTATTTTAGTCCAGTTATAATAAATGTAATATAATTCAATATTTTCTCCATCATATGCTTTTCGTGCAATATCTTTTTTACTTTTTTTTGATTCCACATAGGTTTTAGTTTCGACTACATAATAGTGTGTAGTATCTTTTTCAGTATAGTAAGTCAATTCCTTTATTTCATCAATATGAAATCTTTTATTGTTTGATAAAGCTAACAATTCATCTCCTTCTGTTTCGTAATAGTCCATTTTTTCTGTTCCGTCATTGAAAATTACATTCAATTTCAATTGTGAATAAGAATTATAACTAAATAATAATAAAGTAATTAGTGAAAATTTTGTTTTCATATTTTGGGTTTTATACTTTACACAATCGTGTTTATTGGTCAAAAGGGTCATCATAAATATATTCAACAATTCCGTTTGTGATAACAATTTCATTTCCATTTACAATTGCACTTCCAGAAAATGTAGCACTAAAACACGAGTTTGTATTAACGATTACATTACTTTCTAATTCACCTTGGGCAACAAAATCACTTTCTACAGAAGTTCCATTTTGTGTTCTAAAATAATTAAATTCTTCAATAATGTTTCCGCCTGTGCTTTTATAGGGAAGTTTTAGTGTTATTGCATATGAATCTTGCTGTGGTTGAAGTACACCTGTAAATAACCACAAACTTAAAGTGTACCCTGAACCATCATTATCTAAATCAATACCTCTACCATTAACTTCAAATTGTTTCAATTCGCCATTAATTTTCATAGCAATAGTTTTAGATTGAGGACAAGGATTGTTATTATCATCATCGTTTGAGCAAGAATTAAGTATGATTAACCCAGTGAAAACCAATATTAAATTTCTAATTTTTCTCTTTAACCCTGTCTTTTTTGTTTTCATTCTAATTATTGATTTGTAGCCCAATTTGTTTGTGTGTCAACTTGATATGTTGGTTAGTTGAGCAAGTTAGCAAATAAATCACAGAAATTAAATAGGCGAGCCTCGTTAGTTATTGGAACTTAGAAATAGCTATTAAATTAATATTGGAGGGTGTTATTTATATCCAAATACAAGTTTTATTCCGTATTTTTATTTTATTAGGTTCTTTTTCTTATCGGTTTCTACGCTGCATATTCCAAATTTCTTTCTATCGGCATTTATCTTTTCTATGTTGTCTTTTCGTTTTTCAAAGGGAAAGTCAAAATTATAGTTGGGTAAGTTTGTTTTGGTTTTGTAACTGTTTTGATACAGTTTTGAGTTTCTATTTTTTTCCAATCATTCACAGTAATCTTTTTATTTAATAATTCTATTTCTTTTAAACAGTCTAATTTTGCTCCATACTGCATAGATTTTTTAAGCCAGATGATGGATTTTGGTTTGTTGTTGTTTATAAGGCAAAGTTGGGCAAGAATTATATAGTCTTTTGTAAAACTGGGTTGATAAGTTACTACTAAAGCTTCTAATTTGGTTTCTGCATCTTTAAAATTTTCGTTTGTAATTAAATCTTCTATTTCTATAAATTTTTGGTGATAATTCAGAAAATCAATTTCGTTTTTTTCTTGTGGTATTAATAGCAAGAGGATGCTTATTAAAAGGACTTTATTCATAATAGTTTGTTGCAATATGAACACTAAGGGACTGATTTATTGGTTTAGTTTATTGGGTGTAAGGTAAATTGTAATGCTTTGTTAGGCATGCAGTTGGTCGTTACATTTTGTATGTTGGTGTTTTTTGTAGTGTTAATTATGTGGTTTAACAATTATTTATGTTAGTGCAGGCATTGGGCTGTATTTTTGAATACCCTCAATTTACAAATACATGTTTAACCATTATATAATTTATGATTATGGAAGCTACTTTAAACTACAATTTTGCCAGAAAGTCTGAAAATCATTTAGACTGGTTATTAAATGTTATTAAATCAGAAAAATATTATGAGGCTGATAGCTATATTGTCACTTTAGACAAGGCTTGTTAGTATTTCATTTTAATTTTATAAAGATAAAATATCCTGAACATTAATTTGTTTGGGATTTTTTATGAAATGAAATAAATGTTTTAAAAAGTGCATCTTTTTAAACCCTTTAACGTCTATTGTATGAACATTAAATTTAAAATATTATGAAAACTATAGAATGTACTTGCAACTGCAACGCTTGCCAAACTGGTAATTGTGCCAACTGCACATGCGAAAACTGTAACTGCAGCAACTGTAATTGTTAAGTTAACAATAAACTGATTTGATGGCAGAATTTATTTTAGTAATTTTATACTAACGTAAATTCTGCCTTTTTTAAACCCTTATGATGACTACAAAAGATATTTGGAATTTGTATGCTGATGATGTTAAGCACTTTATACTAAGCAAGGTGCATGATGCGGTTGTAGCAGATGATTTATTACAGGACACTTTTATAAAAGTGCACACCAAGCTGGAAACTTTAAATGATAACACAAAGTTGAAACCTTGGCTGTTTACGATAGCCAGACATGGAGTTATGGATTATTTTAGAGCTCAGCATTCATCAACAGAACTGTCTGATGAGGAGGTGTTTTTTGAGCCTAAAGCTACAGAACATCAGGTCAAAGACTGCTTGTATGGTATCATAAAAAGTTTGCCTAAAAAATACAGAGATCCTTTGTTTTTATCAGATATTAAAGGAATGAAGCAAACAGAAGTTGCTGAACAATTGCATTTGCCATTACCAACGGTAAAATCGCAGGTGCAACGTGGTCGAAAATTAATATCGCAAGGATTTATGGATTGCTGTGATTTTAAGCTGAATGACCAAGGCTATTTGGTTGGCGAACTAAAAGACCGAAAAGACTGTAAAGTTTGCCATTAATTTTAAAGCGTTAACATCCAAGTATGTTGTAAACGTTTAAATTTACGAAGCTCACTTCTCAATATAGGCAAATACTCTCTGCCATTACTATTACATTGTTCTAAACGTTTGCAGTTTTTGTAAAGCAGGTTGGTTAAACGCTCTACAGATGCCATGTGTTTATGTTTTTTGTCAGAATAGCGTTCCATTTCGGCTCTTACCATCTCTGGTGCTATAGATGCTGATTGCTGTACAATATCTCCAGTAAAATAGATGTCATTATCTTCAGTTCCATCTGGTTTTAGATAAGCTAAATCCTGATTTAAATAGGTAGAAATACTTCGGGATAGAATAATAATTTCCATAGCCTTTTTATAAATAGGCAAATCAGACAAGTGTGATGGGATTTGGTAGGACATTTTCAATAGCAATTTTATCAAAATTAATGACAAGCTATCACATAATACTATTGATATTAAAGTAAATGTATATATTTGCTTTAAATATTAACGAATAATAAGTGCTTTTGTTTAAATGAATATAGATTTGCTAAACTGGAAGATATTGAAGTGTTTGCAACAGAATGCGAGACTATCAAATGCTGAAATTGGTCGACAGGTTGGTATTAGTTCGCCAGCGGTTTCTGAACGTATTAAAAAATTAGAAGATGCAGGTGTTATAAGAGGCTATCATACCCATATTTCGCCTATTGAAGCTGGATATCAGCTTAAAGCCATAATTACTTTAAGAGCATTTATGGGGATGTTAAAACCGTTTTTGGAAAAGGTAAAAACCTATGATGAGGTTTTGAATTGTTATCGCATTACAGGAAATGAAAATATAGTGATGGAAGTCGTGCTTAAAAATCAAAAGCATTTAGAAAGTTTTATTGATCAACTCATTATTTATGGTGAAACCAAAACGCAGATTGTCCTATCGCATGTGGTGAGTTTTAATGATGTAAAACCGCTGAAAAAGTAGCCTGTTTTTGACTTGGCTTAAACCTTTAAAGTTTTTTGAAATCTTGTAGCTTGTTAGTTGTCTGTAAAATCATCAGGATTAAATGGAAGATCTTCATCAGGATCTATATCATCATAATTGATGCCTGGTGGATTAAAAAGTCCCCAACGGTCTATATGATAATTCCAGTAATCAAAGGTGTTTACCCATTCGGCAAACAAAACTCTAAAGGTATCCAATTCGTCACGCAACACATCTAAATATTCAAGGTCTTTAAACCCAAAATTTTCTAAGGTATAGGTGTCTGTAATTATCTCAATAGCTGCTTTTCTGATAAGGGTTGCATTTTCCATTTTTATATCATAAACTGTATCTTCAGAAGACGCTTCCGCAATTTTTGCAGGAATAATCAACGAATTATCCACCATAAAATTAAAGCAATTGTCAATCATTTCGCCTTCTTCAACCGTTTCATAATCCATTTCGGCTTCTAATAAAATTTCTGCAATTGAATCAACCAATTGTTTAATTTCCATTGCTTTTTTATGCAAAGGCATATGTTCCCATGGTTTCATAAGGCTGTTATTTTTATTTATATATGAAAACGATGTATACTAATGTAAAGTTATTGTATTTCGCGTTTAGAAATCATAAAATTTTTGAGTACGATTAATAACATTACAGAAAAGGCTGCTAATATGGTCATTAATATCCATGTGTTGTCATAACCTAAGCCACTTATCATATGCAAACCTAAGTTGTGTCCAAAAATATGCGACACCGAAAATGAGATGGTGTATAGTGCCATATATTCTCCTTGTTTGCCACGTTTAGCGCGTTGCATGGCAAAAGCGTTGGAAAATGGAAACGCAATCATTTCGCCAAGGGTCATTAGTATCATTCCGATAATTAAAATGCCTATCCAAGAGGTGAAAATTAAAATCAAAAAGCTTAATCCAGTTAGCAATGCTCCAAAAAGCATCAGTCCAGATTTTGTAAAATTGGTAGTTTCGAGCCATTTGATAAGTGGCATTTCAAAGGCAAAAATTAAAAATCCGTTAAGACCTAAAAGGATACCGATTTCTAATTCTGATAATCCATTTATTTCTTTATAAAACAGTGGCATTGTAGAAAAATATTGTAAAAATACAATACCAAATAAAACCATGGCTCCCAGAAAAATAAGGAACGACTTGTCACTATATGCCGATGTTGGATGTTGGTTGACTTCCACATCAATGGCTTTTGATTTTTTGGGATGTAAAACATTTAAAAGGACAATGCTGGCAATTATACAGGTAATGCCATCAACCCAAAACAAACCACCATAATTAAGAGTTGTAATAATCAATCCACCAATGGCTGGACCAGCAGAAAACCCAAGGTTAATAGCCAAACGGATAAGTGTAACTGAACGTGTTTTGTTTTCGGGTTTGCTATAAGTGCTCAATGCTACAAACATGGCAGGTCTAAACATATCGGCAATCAGCATAACTGTAAAAATACCAATGCAAAAGCCCGCAAATGTGGATAAAAACTGGAGTCCAATAAATAATCCTCCAGTGGTTAATAAGCTAAAAACCATTACTTTATAATAGCCAATTTGGTCTGTAAGTTTGCCACCAAGCCATGAACCTGCTACAGAACCTAATCCGAAGGCACTCATGATCCACCCAACATCTGCTGGTGTAAAATCTAAACTTGTGGTTAAATACAAAGATAAAAACGGAATGACCATAGTGCCAGCTCTATTTATCAAAGTAATTAAAGCCAACCACCAGACTTCTCTTGAAAGCCCTCTGAAAGTATTAATATAGTTGTTATAAAGTGTTTTCATTTTGATGGATTGGTATAAAAATAAAAAGCCCGACGTTACAGTCGGACTTTTATATATTATATTTATTGATATTTATATCGTCATAGTATATACTGCGTCCAACTCCTATAAGAATAGGTGTATTGTTTGTTATAAATTGTGACGTTGCAACGCATGATTTTAATTTTAATACCTCAAATCTAAACAAAATAATTAGAAGTTGTATTTTTGAATCCTAAAAAAAATAGTGTTATGAAAATTGTTTTTACCCTTTTGCTGAGTTTTGTGTTTTTAAGCAGTTGTGCCCAAGATAAAATAACTGAAGTTGGAGCTACTGATTTTCAAAAAGAGATGAATGCCGAATATAAAGACGCTTCTACATCGCCTTTAAAAGACAAGGATAGAGCTGTTTTTGAAGGTTTGGACTTTTTTGCGTTTGATTCTGCTTATGTGGTCAAAGCTAAGTTTTCAAAATTAGACAATGAGCAACCTTTTGAAATGAAAACCACTACAGAACGCTTACCTGTTTATGTAAAATATGGCAAAGTAAGCTTTGAATTAAAAGGACAAAGGTTTGAATTGAATGTGTATCAGAATCAAGATTTGATGAAAAAAGAAGGATATGAAGACTATTTATTTTTACCTTTTTTAGATCATACCAATGGTAATGAAAGCTATGGTGGTGGACGTTATATTGATATGCGAATTCCAAAAGGTGACACGGTTGAGATAGATTTTAATAAGGCTTATAATCCATATTGTGCTTACAATGAAAAATATTCTTGTCCATTAGTACCAACAGAAAACTATTTAGATACAGAGGTTAGAGCAGGTGTTAAGGTGTTTAAAAAGCATTAATTCTAAAATTTAGCCACCAATTGAATGTTTTCTTTTGTGTTGCATTTGATGCTTCAAATTTTTGCCAGAAACATTCCAGCAAAAACTGCTAAAAAGCCAATAACAAAACTTGCAATGGTATAAATAGCAAAACTTGTAAAATCACCTGACTTTAAAAAGATATGATTTTCGTAAGCAAAGGTTGAAAATGTCGTAAAGCCTCCACAAAAGCCTGTTGCCAATAAAAGTGTTTGGCTTGTGTTTAGAGTGTTATTTTTAGCAGCCAGCCCTAAAATGATGCCAATAAGCAAACTGCCTAAAATGTTGGCTAAAAAAGTACCATACGGAATTCCAGTTTCTAAACTATTAAGGTGCTTGCCTATAAGAAACCGCAAAACGCTCCCAAATCCGCCACCTACAAAAACTAATAAGAGTTGTTTCACTGTACCTTGTTTTCTTTAACAGGAATGTATATTTCGGTTATCCAATTAGCTGGGTTTGGTGTGCTTCCAGGATCGTTGGTGTACACTTCAAAAGGGCTCATTTCAGATGGCTCCAAATGGTTATCTTTTATATATTGGAATGCTTTTTCCCAAGCCTCTCCTAAATTGGTATAATTGCCTTTTAGGGTTACTTTGAGTGCTTTGGTTCTATCCATATAACCACACAAAACTGGGCTGTCATCGGCTACATTAATTTTGTCTTTAACAGGAATAGCGTTACTGATGACCACATTGTTGGTTTCAGAATCCATTTTTAAATAAATAGTAAAAGGCATTCCTGTAAAAGGGATGCTGTGCTCTGACATAAAATTCATAATTTCTGCATATTGTTTTGCCATCACATTGCTTAGGTTGTTAACCGTTGTCGCAATAGATTTATACATAAAAAAACCGCCACCATAATCGGTCAAACCATTAATTTTAATTGAGTATACTTCCATACTTTTAATGACAGCACTATCCAATTTGCCTAAATTTTGTTCCATTTTAGAACCCAATTGATGCGCTACATCGCCTTTAAATACCGATGCCATTTTAAAACCAAAGGACAGGTTATCAGCTTTAAGTGTTTGCGTTACGTTTGTGGCACCTTTACCATCAGGTTGAAAACTCCAGTTGATACCTGATGTTGGTAAATTAGTGCTTTTAAGCTGTTGTGTTATGGTGTTTGGTGCAGTTGCGTTTAGTGTTTTTGTTTGGTCCTCAGGGTTAAATGAAGTCCAAGTATTTTGTTGCGTAGAGTCATTAACCATATCAAAAATGATGCTTGCAGGTGCTTTTATAGATGTTGTTTTTGAAACTTCAAAAGAATTGGGTTGGACAGCGACATAAATAGAAAGACCAATAAAAGCAAGTATGATAAGAAAAAGTAGGTATTTTATAGATTTCATTCGTTTTTGGTTGTGTTGTACACATCCAAAGATAATCAATTTTGATGAATTTAAAATACTTGTATCTTATTAGACATCTTGTTTTTTGTTGATGCTGAAAATAAGCAAAAGAACATTGATAATAATTAAAATGGTAACTAAGAGGAGTAGTTTCATGATTGGATTTTTTGAATCATCGAAGTTTTGTAAAAAGGTCATCATTTTTTTATTTGAGATGATTGTTTTGAGGTAGAAAAAAATCCTCATTGCTGAGGGATTTTTAAAATGGTTGGCAAAGTGTTTATATTCCTTGTGATTATAGTAAAACCAGCTAATTTGGTTGATAAAAGCATACCTAATAAAAGGTATATTAAGCCATTAAGATAATAAAAAGTGTTAAATAAGATGGTTGTTGACTTAAATAAAGCGAAAGAAGTTTATTTTACAAAAATAAATTTTATCATAGTAATTAATAAAATAAAAGCAATAAAGGCAATCAATACCCAAACGCTACCTTTATAGTATTTTTTATGAAGTTTTATATCTTTTCTATAGGTGTAGAATAGTAATGCTACAAAAACAACCAGAAATAAAACAGCAAAAACCCATTGACCTTTTGTAAACATATTCTTATTTTTATGCAAAATTAAGTCAATTAAAATGAAGAAAAAAATAGAAGCTGTTAAAGCCTTTCATACAGCATTCAAATTAGGATATCAAAACACTCCAAAAGCCAATTTGGGTGCAAATAAAAATAAGTTGCGTTATGAATTAATGCACGAAGAAAACCAAGAGTATTTAGAAGCTGCCAATGCTGATGATTTGGTTGAAGTTGCTGATGCTCTTGGTGATATGCTCTATATTTTGTGTGGTACAATTATAGAACATGGCTTACAGCACAAAATAGAGGAAATATTTGATGAAATACAACGTAGCAATATGAGCAAATTAGGTGATGATGGCGAACCTATTTATAGAGAAGACGGCAAAGTGCTAAAAGGACCTCATTACTTTAAACCAGATATTCTTAAAATACTCAACACTTAAAGTGAAGCTACAAATAAAAAATCCCAAATTCTAATGGTTAAATGATTGGAATTTGGGATTTTTTTTAATTGTAGCAAAATGTTTTAAACTTCAAAACGCCATTGGTGTTTGTCTTCGGCTAAATTTTGCTGAATGTTTAGCATTTGTTCTTTTAATAATCCTGCGTATGATGTTTCTAAATGTGGCAATTCAAAGACTTCTTCAGCATGTTCAAAAGCTGAAATAGGACTAACAACAGCAGCAGTTCCTGCTCCAAATATTTCTTTAAGTGTTCCTTTTTTAGAGGCTTCTTTTATCTCACTAACTCTTACAGGTCTTACTTCTACCGCAATATGGTTGTCTTGAGCTAATTGAATAATACTTTTTCGGGTAATACCATCTAAAATCCGGTCGCTTATTGGTGCTGTAATTAAGGTGTCATTTATTCTAAAGAATATATTCATAGTACCTGCTTCTTCCAAAAATTCATGGGTATGAGCATCAGTCCATATGACTTGTTGATAGCCTTTTTGTTGTGCTAAACTTGTTGGGTAAAATTGCGCAGCATAATTACCAGCCGCTTTTGCAAAACCAACACCACCATTAGCAGATCTGCTATATTTTTCAGCAAATAACACACGTACTTCGCCTGTATAATATGCCTTTGCTGGTGAACAAATAATCATAAAACGATAAGTGCTTGCTGGTGAGGCTGATATAGCAGGTTCTGTCGCAATTACAAAAGGGCGTATGTATAAAGAGTTGCCTTTTCCTGATTTTATCCAATTGCTATCTATTTTTAAAAGTGTGGTTAAACCTTCAAAAAAGTAGTCTTTTGGAAATTCTGGTATTGCTAAGCGTGCAGCCGATTTATTAATACGTTTAAAATTTTCTTCAGGTCTAAATAAAAATACCTTTCCGTTTTCATCTTTATAGGCTTTCATGCCTTCAAAAACCGCTTGACCATAATGAAAAACTCTTGATGAAGGCTCCATGGTCATGGCTTGGTAAGGTATAATTTTGGGTTGTTTCCATTCGCCATCTGCATAGTCGCAAATAAACATGTGGTCAGTAAAGGTTCTACCAAATTGTAAATTTTCAAAATCAACATTAGTAAGCTTAGATTGTTTTGCTTTTACTATATCGATTTCGTAAGTTGTAAGCTTCGTCATTTTCATTTTTATTTCTGCTGCGAATTTAGTGAATTATTGCAGTATAAAAAACCAAAACTTATTTTAAAAAATCTGTATCTTTACCCTTGTAATTTTTTTAAAAAGTGAACCGAATTATGAGAACTATTATTTATATTTTATTTATTGCTTTAACCTTTACATCTTGTAAAAAGAACGAATCAAGCTATGCCTCTTTTGGAGACCAAATTGATGCAACCAATGCGATGTCGGCATCAAAAATGGCCGAAAATTATAAAACCATGGCTGTTGGAGATACTATAAACTCTAAAATGACTGCAAAAGTTATTGAAGTTTGCCAATCAAAAGGTTGTTGGATGAAACTCGATTTGGAAGATGGCAATCAAGTAATGGTAAAATTTAAAGATTATGGGTTTTTTATGCCAAAAGATATTGCAGGCAAAGAGGTTGTAGTTAATGGTTTGGCTTTTGTAAATGAAGTTCCTGTAGATGAACAACGTCATTATGCTGAAGATGGTGGTGCTACAGCCGAAGAAATAGCAGCTATTACAGCACCTAAAAAAACTTTTTCTTTTGAAGCTGATGGTGTGTTGTTAAAAAATTAGTTTGCAACGAAAAATAATCACCACAGCAGATGGTTCTAACACCATACATTTAGAAGATTGGAATGAACATTACCACTCGGTTCATGGTGCTATTAATGAAGCCTATCACGTTTTTATAAATGCTGGTTTACACTTTGTGAATCTCAAAAAATTATCAATTCTTGAAATTGGTTTTGGTACAGGATTGAATGCATTTATCACTTTAATTGAAGCAGAAAAACAGAATTTGACCGTTGATTATGTTGGTGTTGAAGCCTTTCCTATACCTTCCGATGAAATGACTTTACTGAATTATCCTGAACAATTATCAGCAGCAGACAAAACGCCTATTTTTAATACATTACATACCGTTTCTTGGGAAGATACGCATACCATAACCTCAAATTTTATACTTACCAAACAGCAAAAATTATTTAAAGAGATACGTGATACAAACCAATACAATCTCATTTATTTTGATGCGTTTGGAGCACGCGTACAACCAGAATTATGGACAGAAGCCATTTTTAAAATCATGTTCGATGCTTTGAAGGATGCTGGAGTTTTAGTCACATATTCAGCAAAAGGCAGTGTACGTCGTGCTTTGCAAGCGGTTGGTTTTAGTGTAGAACGACTTCCTGGACCTCCAGGGAAAAGAGAAATGTTACGAGCCAAAAAAGTTTAATGATTTTGAATGGAATAATTCAATTTTTATAAAAATCTATAAACTTTCGTTAAATCTGTTAAACCTTATTTAAAGTGTCTGTTGGAGGTTGTGTAATTCAGTACCTTTAAATAAAAATGATGATGAAGATTTTAGTTACAGGAGCCACAGGATTGATAGGAAAAGAAATAGTAAGGCAATGTATTGAAACACACATGTCAGTACATTATTTGACTACTTCAAAACGTAAAATAGAAAACAAACCAAACTATAAAGGATTTTACTGGAATCCTGAGCAACAAATTATCGATACTGCATGTTTTGATGAGGTAGATGCCATCATTAATTTGGCTGGAGCATCTATTTCAAAACGTTGGACAACAGCTTACAAAACTAAAATTATAAATAGCAGATTGCAATCGTTACAACTTTTAAAACAATCGCTTAAAAATAATGAACATTCTGTAAAACAACTTATTTCGGCAAGTGCTATTGGTATTTATCCCAATTCTTTAACCAATTATTATGACGAATCTTTTTCTGAAACCTCACAAAATTTTTTAGGTCAGGTAGCCGAAGCTTGGGAAACTGCTGCCGATTCTTTTTCAGAAGTATCCATTGATGTTGCAAAAGTTAGAATTGGTTTGGTTTTAGACAAAAATGAAGGTGCTTTACCACAAATGATGCGGCCTATAAAATTTGGATTAGGTTCTGCCTTTGGACATGGCGAGCAATGGCAATCGTGGATTCATATTTCAGATTTGGCAGGCATTTTTATCACTATTTTAGAACAAGAATTGGAAGGCATCTACAATGCTGTTGCTCCAAACCCAATTACTAATACCGAACTTACCAAGGCTATAGCTAAAACACTTCATAAACCCTTATTTTTACCAAATATCCCAAAATCGGTGATGCGTTTGGTTTTGGGAGACATGCACACGCTTTTGTTTGAGAGTCAGCGCGTAAGTTCTAAAAAAATAGAAAAAAACGGTTTTAACTTTCAGTTTTCAAATATTCAACCCGCTTTAGAAGATTTGCTGTACTAAACGTTTCTTCAAAATAGTTTTACCCATTTATCATTAATCACTTAAAATTTTTTTGTGACATTTTGACATTTTAATAATATTGGCAGTACTTTTGCCAACTTTAATTGAAGATTTAAAATGAGTTCTGTACAATGAGCAAAAAAGATAAAAAAGAGGAAGCAGTTGTTGATAATGTAAATGAAACAGCAACTAATAACACACAAGTAGAAGAGTTGAGTGTTGAAGAACAGCTTAAAGAACAATTAGCTAAAGAAAAAGATAAATTTTTAAGATTATTTGCTGAGTTTGAAAACTATAAAAAGCGAACTACAAAAGAGCGTATCGACCTATTTAAAACAGCAGGTCAAGATGTCATTGCGTCTTTATTGCCAGTAATTGATGATTTTGACAGAGCTTATGTTGAGATTTCTAAAACAGAAGAAAAAGAACTGTTAAAAGGCGTTGAGCTTATTAAAAACAAGTTGAGAGACACTCTTAAAAGCAAAGGCTTAGAGCAGATGGAAGTTGCTGTTGGAGACGCATTTAATGCTGATGAACATGAGGCCATTACACAAATTCCTGCGCCTACTGACGATTTAAAAGGAAAGATTGTTGATGTCATTGAAAAAGGCTATAAATTAGGAGATAGAGTGATTCGTTTTCCAAAAGTAGTTACCGGATTTTAACAGACAAAAAAATTTAATTTTCACTTTTTAGTGAAAGACAAAACCGCTATTTAATGAAGCAAGATTTTTACGAAATATTAGGTGTTACCAAAAGTGCGTCAGCTGACGAAATAAAAAAAGCTTACAGAAAGATGGCTCTAAAATACCATCCAGATAAAAATCCGGATGATAAAGAAGCCGAAGAAAAATTCAAGAAAGCTGCTGAAGCCTATGAGGTTTTGAGTAATCCTGAAAAGAAAGCACGCTATGACCAATTTGGACATCAAGCTTTTGAAGGTGCTGGAGGCTTTGGCGGCGGAGGCATGAATATGGATGACATTTTTAGCCAATTTGGTGATATTTTTGGAGGTGCCTTTAGTGGAGGTGGTGGTTTTTCAGGCTTTGGAGGCGGTTTTGGAGGCGGACAACGTCGTGTTAAAGGCAGCAATCTAAGAATTAGAGTAACCTTAACTTTAGACGAAATTGCCAATGGTGTTGAGAAAAAACTAAAAGTAAAACGCAAAGTACAAGCCAAAGGAACCACCTATAAAACCTGTTCAACCTGTCATGGTTCTGGGCAAGTAACCAGAGTGACCAATACTATTTTAGGTCGTATGCAAACCGCTTCAACGTGTCCAACGTGTGGAGGTGCTGGTCAAATGATTGATAAAAAACCTGCTGATGCTGATGCCCAAGGCTTGATTGTGGCTGAAGAAACGGTGTCAGTAAAAATTCCTGCTGGCGTTGTAGATGGGATGCAACTTAAAGTGACAGGAAAAGGAAATGAAGCACCAGGAAATGGTATTTCGGGCGATTTATTAGTTGTTATTGAAGAGCAAGAACATCCTGTTTTAAAGCGCGAAGGGGATAATTTGCATTACGATTTATATGTGAGTTTACCAGACGCTATTTTAGGAACTTCACAAGAAATTGATACAGTTACCGGAAAAGTTAGAATTAAGATAGAAGCAGGTGTTCAATCAGGAAAAATATTGCGTTTAAGAGGTAAGGGAATTCCAAGTATCAATGGATATGGTAAAGGTGATTTGTTGGTGCATATCAATGTTTGGACACCAAAAACTTTAAGCAAAGAACAGAAAGAATTCTTTGAAAACATGCGAAATGATGAACACTTTCAACCTAAGCCAGAAAGTGGAGACAAATCATTTTTTGAAAAAGTGAAAGATATGTTTTCATAACTAAGTGTTTTTTTGATAAAAAACACTATATTTGAATATCACTAATTAACTTTAGTGGTAATTTTTCTTTTTCATAGCAATTTTTTCCCATCCTTAATTTATTGAGGGTGGGTTTTGTTTTATACCCTATTTTAATAAAAATTTGACAGTATATCAACGGTATCTTGGCTTACATTTAATATATTTACAACACATAAAATTTACTCTCACAAAACTATTTATATGGATAATTTATTAGTAGCTAATGCAGTTTCCAAAAGCTTTGGAGATTTTAAAGCACTAAATGAAGTTTCAATAGCAGTACCAAAAGGCTGTATTTTTGGATTATTAGGCCCTAATGGCGCAGGAAAAACCACACTGATTAGAATTATCAATCAAATTACAATGCCAGACCATGGCACTATTTTATTAGATGGACAGCCACTAAAACCCGAAAACATTAGAGATATTGGATACTTGCCAGAAGAGCGTGGATTGTACAAGTCTATGAAAGTTGGAGATCAAGCCCTATATTTAGCACAGTTAAAAGGATTGTCAAAGCAAGATGCCAAAGAACGGCTTAAATATTGGTTTGATAAATTAGATATTGGCGATTGGTGGCATAAAAAAATACAAGAACTCAGCAAAGGACAAGCGCAAAAAATCCAGTTTATAGTGACAGTACTTCACAGACCTAAATTATTGATTTTTGATGAGCCCTTTTCAGGATTTGACCCAATCAATGCGTCCTTAATAAAGGATGAAATTTTACAATTAAGAGACGAAGGAGCGACGGTTATTTTTTCAACACATCGCATGGAATCTGTAGAAGAACTATGTGATCATATTGCACTTATCCACAAATCTAATAAGGTGTTAGACGGAAAATTGACAGACATCAAGCGTCAGTTTAAAACCAATACATTTGAAGTAGGTTTACAAACTAACAACACAGATGAAGTGGTTAAAACCATTAAAGAAAAGTTTCAGGTATTTCCTGCAACCTTTAAAAATTTGAATGACGACTTAAAAATGAATATCAAACTATCAGAACAAGAAACTTCAAATGATTTGTTGACATTTTTAACATCAAGAGCCGAAGTACATCACTTTGTAGAAGTCATCCCAAGTGCTAACGACATTTTTATCCAAACTGTAAAAAATAACTAAAATGAACCATTTATCACTCATTATTCAACGAGAATACCTTACTAAGGTAAAAAATAAATCGTTTATTATTATGACTTTTTTGAGTCCAATTATTATGATTGCACTTGTAGCAGTTGTGGCTTATTTGAGTCAAATCAATAATAGTAAAGAACGCCATATTGCTATTTTGGATGAAACAGGTATGGTTGGTAATGTTTTTAAAAATGCAGACCATATTACCTACACCTTATTGACTGACAAAACCTTAGAGGAGGCTAAAACACAAGTAAAAACTACAGAAGCTTACGGGTTGCTTTATATTGAAAAAGGAACAAATGCTTCAGAAATTGCAAAAAAAATAAAATTTTATTCAGAAGACACGCCTTCATTAAATATTATTGATGATTTAGAAAGTAAATTGGAAAAAAAATTGACCGATTTAAAATTGCAGCAAGACGGTGTCGATATAGAAAAAATTGCGGCTTCAAAAACCAAAATAACAATTGCTCAAGAAAGTTTTACAGGAAAAAAAACATCTAAAATTGATAATTTATTAAAATTAGCTTTTGGAGGTGCTGCAGGTTATTTGCTGTTTATGTTTATTATCATTTATGGCAATATGATTATGCGTAGCGTTATTGAAGAAAAAACCAGCCGAATTATTGAGGTCATCATTTCATCAGTAAAACCTATACAGTTAATGATGGGTAAAATTATAGGTACCTCTTTAGCAGGAATTACGCAGTTTTTGGTGTGGCTAGTTTTAGGCGGTTTGCTTATGCTTATTGTATCAGTAATATTAGGCATTAATTTATTTGATTCCGCTTTATCTCATCAGGAATTGATGCTACAAGCTTCTCAAGGTGGTGATTTTAATTTACAAATAGAAATGGCAAAAGCAGCTTTTTTAAATCTGCCAATTTTTAATTTGATAATTGCCTTTATATGTTTTTTTATAGGAGGTTATTTACTTTACAGTTCCTTATACGCAGCAATTGGAGCTGCAGTTGATAACGAAACCGATACACAGCAATTTATGTTACCAATTTTAATGCCTTTAATGCTTGCCGTTTATGTTGGCGTGTTTACAGTTATTGAAGATCCTCACGGAACGGTCTCAACGGTATTTTCGTTTATTCCGCTAACATCACCAGTTGTAATGCTTATGCGTATTCCATTTGGTGTACCAATATGGCAACAGCTATTATCGTTAGTATTATTAGTCGGCACCTTTATGTTTACAGTTTGGTTTGCAGCAAAAATTTATCGCGTAGGTATTTTGATGTATGGCAAAAAACCAAGTTATAAAGAACTTTACAAATGGTTGAAATATTAATGTATGAGAGAGATTTTAGACGTATTAAATAAATCCTATAGTTTATCAGACCATATCAAGGTAAGCATCATGGATGTTATTGTACTTGTGGTAGTATTAATTATAGCCACTTTTGTACTGAGAATCTTAAGAAAACTGATGAGCAGAAATCTGCCTTATGATGACAAAAAGAAATTTAAAGTCGTTTTTGGCTACGCAAGATGGTTAATTTATGTCATTATTGTCCTTATTACCTTTCATTCTTTAGGCGTTAACGTGACTGGTATTTTTGCTGCCTCTGCAGCCTTGTTAATTGGTATTGGTTTAGCACTCCAAACCTTGTTTCAAGATATTATTTCTGGAGTGTTTATTTTAATAGACCAAACAGTACATGTTGGTGATATTATAGAACTTGAAGGCAAAGTAGGACGTGTTGAAGAAATAAAGCTAAGAACCACAAGAGCTGTCACCATTGACAATAAAGTATTAATCATTCCAAATCATCTATACCTATCAAATAGCCTTTATAATTGGACACAAAATGGGGCTACCACAAGAGAAAGTGTAGAAATTGGTGTTGCATATGGAAGTGATGTGCAATTAGTTAAAAAATTATTATTACAAGCTGTAAACACGCATCCAGATGTGATAAAAGAACCAGAAGCTATCGTGTTTTTTATGGATTTTGCGGATAGTTCCTTAAACTTTAAAGTATCATTTACCTTAGGTGATAGTTTTAAAGTACAATACACTAAAAGTGACATTCGTTTTGAAATTGATAAACTATTTAGAGCACATAATATCAACATTCCATTCCCACAAAGAGATATTCATATTATTCAAAAACCAGAGCAAAGTGTTCACCTTAGAATGGAGCAAGTAGAACCACCAACTAACTTAAGTCAAGACTAAAAATTAAAATACAAGATGTCAAAAATATTAATTATAGAAGACGAAGCAGCCATTAGACGTGTATTAGTAAAAATTCTTTCAGAAGAAAATGAAACCTATCACGTTGATGAAGCTGAAGATGGTTTAATAGGTATTGAAAAAATAAAAAAAGAAGATTACGATTTAGTGCTATGCGATATAAAAATGCCCAAAATGGATGGTGTTGAAGTGTTAGAAGCTGCCAAAAAAATAAAACCAGAAACCACCATTGTGATGATTTCTGGCCATGGCGATTTGGATACAGCAGTTAACACCATGCGTTTAGGTGCTTTTGACTATATTTCCAAACCACCAGACTTAAACCGCCTGCTCAACACAGTTCGTATTGCCTTAGATAGGAAAGAGTTGGTGGTTGAAAACAAAATGCTTAAAAAGAAAGTGAGCAAAAACTATGAAATGGTTGGAGAAAGCAAAGCCATTGCGCAAATAAAAGAAATGATAGAAAAAGTAGCAGCCACTGAAGCCAGAGTTTTAATTACAGGTCCTAACGGAACAGGAAAAGAATTGGTAGCACATTGGTTACATCAAAAAAGTGAACGAAGCAATGGTCCTTTAATTGAAGTAAATTGTGCAGCTATTCCTTCAGAATTAATTGAAAGTGAGTTGTTTGGACATGTTAAAGGCGCTTTTACAAGTGCTGTAAAAGATAGAGCAGGTAAATTTGAAGCTGCTAATGGAGGCACTATTTTTTTAGATGAAATTGGCGATATGAGTCTGCCAGCACAAGCCAAAGTGCTAAGAGCTTTGCAAGAAAATCGTGTACAACGCGTTGGTAGCGATAAAGATATTAAAGTAGACGTACGCATTGTGGCAGCCACTAACAAAAACCTGAAAAAAGAAATAGAAGAAGGCCGTTTTAGAGAAGATTTGTACCATCGTTTGGCAGTTATACTAATCCAAGTTCCACCATTAAATGATAGACGTGAAGATATTCCGTTATTAGTGGATTATTTTGCTAATAAAATAGCTGAAGAAAATGGAACAACACCCAAAAAATTTTCAGCAAAAGCCATCAAACTATTGAAAGAATATGATTGGACTGGAAACATCAGGGAGTTGAGAAACGTTGTAGAACGCTTGATTATTCTTGGTGAAAAAGAAGTAAGCGAAACGGATGTAAAACTATTTG
The DNA here is from genome assembly GCA_041391965.1 of Gelidibacter sp. GTDB lineage: Bacteria > Bacteroidota > Bacteroidia > Flavobacteriales > Flavobacteriaceae > JAWKMZ01. Next base: position 189,520 of record JAWKMZ010000004.1, read on the forward strand.
CCTCTAAATAGAATAAATAAAATAGAAGGTTTTAGACACAAAAAACTTAATAATGAAACAGATTGATACTAATTATTTTAAAGTCACGCAACCTATCAAAATAAAAGATTTGAAAACCACTTTCGATTTAAAAGCTTCAGAGCACAAAATTGAAAAAGAGTTGGAAGAAATTCGAGAAGACTTAGGGAAGTTGCAAGACACCATGTATGCACATGGCAAATATGCGGTTTTGGTGTGTTTACAAGGCATGGACACCGCAGGAAAAGACAGTCTGATTCGTGAAGTTTTTAAAGATTTTAATACACGTGGCATAGTTGTACACAGTTTTAAAGTACCAACCGATTTAGAACTGAAACACGACTATTTATGGCGTCATTACTTAGCACTTCCTGAACGTGGTAAATTTGGTGTTTTTAACCGTACACATTACGAAAACGTATTGGTAACACGTGTGCATCCTGAATATATTTTGGGTGAAAATATTCCATCTGTACATTCAGTTGAAGATGTCAATGAAGCCTTTTGGAATCAACGTTTTGAAGCTATTAATGATTTTGAAAAACACATTGCAAACAATGGCACCATCATCTTTAAATTCTTTTTAAACCTTTCAAAAGAAGAACAAAAAAACCGATTGTTACGACGTTTGGAAAAACAAGAGAAAAACTGGAAATTCTCTCCAGGCGACTTAAAAGAGCGCGAACTTTGGGATACTTACATGAATTGTTATGAAACAGCCATCAATAACACCTCAAAACCACATGCACCTTGGTATGCTATTCCTGCAGATGATAAAGAAACAGCACGTTATATCGTAGCAAAAACTTTGTATGACACCTTAAAAACCTATACAGATATTAAAGAACCCGAATTAGATGCTGATATTAAAGCTAATATAGAACGCTACAAACAACAGTTAGAACAAGAATAAATAAACATTCTGTAAGCGCAGGATTTTTTTTAGTCATTTTACAGTCAAGTCTTTTAGATGTAGTATATTTATTACTTTAATTTTTAATAGCAACCATGAAATATTTGAGTTTCCTTTTTATCACACTATTTTCTATTAGTGTATCAGCACAAACCGATGCTGAAACCATCAAAAAAATATATCAAACTTCATTGACCAATGGCAAAAGCTATGAGTGGTTAGATTATTTGTGTAACCAAATTGGGTCGCGTTTATCAGGTTCTTATGGTGCAGAACGAGCCGTTGCATACACAAAAGAGGAGTTGGACAAATTGGGCTTTGACAAAGTATGGTTGCAACCCGTTATGGTGCCAAAATGGGTAAGAGGATTACCAGAATTTGCCTATATAGAAACGGCTCCAGGAAAAACAACCAATGTCAATATTTGTGCTTTAGGAGGTTCAGTTGAAACACCAAATGGTGGTGTGAGAGCACAAGTAGTTGAGGTTAAAAGTTTTGAAGAACTAAAAACACTTGGAAAAGAGGCTATTAAAGGCAAAATCGTGTTTTTTAATCGCCCAATGCAAGCCGATTTGATTAATACGTTTGAAGCTTATGGTGGCGCAGTCAATCAACGAGGTGCTGGCGCCAGAGAAGCGGTCAAATATGGTGCTGTAGGCGTGATTGTACGTTCTATGAATTTGCGTTTAGATGATAATCCGCATGCTGGAAATATGAGTTATGCCGATTTGCCTGCATCACAACGCATACCTGCAGCAGCTATTAGCACTAACGATGCCGAATTGTTGAGCCATATGTTGGCTTTGGATAATTCTATCCATTTCTTTTTTAAGCAAAATTGCAAGCAATTAGCTGATGTACAATCGTATAACGTGATTGGTCAAATTACAGGAAGCGAATTTCCTGACGAGTATATTGTGGTTGGAGGCCATCTCGACTCTTGGGATTTAGCTGATGGCGCGCAAGATGATGGTGCAGGCGTTGTGCAGTCTATGGATGTATTGCGCATGTTAAAAGCAATTGGATATAAACCAAAACGCAGTATAAGAGTTGTGTTGTTTATGAACGAAGAAAACGGTTCACGTGGTGGTACTAAATATGCTGAAGTTGCTAAAGCAAATGGTGAAAACCACATTTTTGCTTTAGAAAGTGATTCAGGTGGTTTTACACCAAGAGGGTTTAGTTTTGATTGTTCAGATGCTGCTTTAGAAAAAATACAACAATGGAAACCGTTGTTTAAACCGTATTTAATCCACTATTTTGAAAAAGGAGGTAGTGGTTCGGATGTTGGACATTTAAAAAATGGAACAACTGTTTTAGCAGGTTTACAACCCGATTCGCAACGCTATTTTGATTATCATCATGCCAAAAATGACACCTTTGATGTGGTTGATAAACGTGAATTAGAATTAGGCGCAGCCACTATGGCATCTCTAATTTATTTGATTGATAAGTATGGAATTAATTAAAAATTAACAATGAAACATTTAAAACGCATTAGGACACTGTTTTTAATAACGATGTAAGTTAATGAACCATCACTTTTTTAATTCGTTGTCAATAATTTCTATGAGTTTTTGAGATTTCTGTTTCATGTTTTCCATCATTGCATTCATAACATTAAATTCCATCACAGACATTACAAAGCCGTTTTTTAGTTGTTCATTTTTAATAAATTCATCAAACTTTTCTTTAGACAAAGCTGTGTTTTTACCTGATTGACCATTGGTAACACGATATTCAAAATTATTGACCAACGGATTCAAATCCATAGTGTTATAAAGTGGAATATAAAGGAGCGTTTCGGTATCAAACCTAAAATGGTCTTCTTCGGCTTTTAATTTTTTGTACTGTTTTTCAATATCAAGAAGCAAGTTTTTTATTGAATCGTTGCTGATTAAAGCAAAATTACCTGAGTTAATCAGTTCTTGATAAGTGTTATCGGTTTGATAAAAACGTTTCCAATCGTAAATAGGAATGCAAAGCGCGTTAAATGCTGATAAATCGGTTATGGGCTTACCTTCAAAATGCTCAAGAATTGTATTTGCATAAGTAATACATTGATTTCTTAATGCTACATAATTATCTAATTCTTTATTGTTAGCTTGAAGGTCACTTTTAATGTTAGTAAGGTAATGAAGTTCTTTGTCACGTTGTTTGCGTGTATCATTGCTGTTGTTGATTTGCAAAGCAATCAAAATACCAATGACCACAAGGATAATTTCGCCAATGGCATATTTAAGGTAGTTGGTGGTTTTGCCTTCCTGTAATAATTTTTTTCGGATGTTTTTAAAGAGTTTTATCATTTTTTTATCAATTATTTAGTAAGTCCGCAAGCGGTTATCTTAACCAAATGCTCACTGGACATTTGATTTTACTTTGTAAAATTCTGTTTCGATAATGATGTTTTTAAAAAGTTTGATCACGTTGTTTAATTTTTTAACTTATCGAGCTCTTTATCAATTCTTTTAATAGTTTTATCTATTTTAATAACCGTTTCTGTTTCTAAATCTATTTTATTACTTCTATTGTAAAGTGTGAGTTCTATAGTTCTTAAAAGCATATTGTCTGTCAAAAATTCGTCGTAATCCTTTATTTCCATTTTTTGAACTGTTATGCTGTCTGAATACTTAAAACCATACTTTGTAGTTTGATTATAATCTGCAAAAAAATATTTTTTCTGAAAAGGGGATAACAAATTGCTAATGGTTAATTCAGGGTCTTCATTTCCCAATTTATCATCAATACGCTTTAAGTCTAATTGATACAAATTGGTTATTCTTATTCGAAGGCTGTCATTAGACAAGATTTGTAAACCGATATTTTTTAAACCCTCAAAAGCACTTGTTTTAGGGATTATTTGAAAATCATCACTCGATCTTGCAAATCTGTTATATATGATTTTAGAATTGGGTTCTTTTTTAACAATACCATAAATAAGGCTTTGAGTGGATTTAATTCTTTCTTTATGTTTAATAATTGCATTTAAAATTTCTTTTTTGGTTTGCAATAAATCGCTTTTTAGTTCTGTATAAATTTGTATTTCTTGTTTTTTTACTTTCTGGCTTTCATTCCAATTATTAACCTGAAGCGCAATTAAGATACCTATAACCACCAAAATTATTTCGCCAATGGCGTATTTGAGGTAATTGGTGGTTTTGTTTTCTGAGAGTAAATTCTTTCTAATATTTTTAAAGAGTTTTGTCATTTTTTTATTACTTAGTTAGTAAGTCCGCAAGCGGTTATCTCAACCAAATGTCCACTGGGCATTTGATTTTACTTTGTAAAATTCTGTTTCGATAATGGATGTTTTTGAAGCGTTTTGTCATGGATTTTAGATGGCTCTTGCAAAGTTATTGATGTCATAATTTTGCTATTTTTTAATTTCTATCTCTAACAGATCAATTATTTCGTTGTTAAGTTCTAAACATTTTTTATGTCTATCAAGCAATAGTGATTTATATACAATCTGATTCTCTATGATATTTTCAAATTCAATATTTTTAAGTAAATCATTGTTGTTTATTTCGAATCCGGATTTCGGGAATTTTAGTACTGAAATATCTTCATCTGAAGTTGCTTCATCAGAATTTAGCCAACTACCATTCTTAATAATATATTTAATAAAGTAATCTGAAAAGTTGATTGCAGATTTTTCCCTGTCTTTCAAAGTCTCAAGTGCTGGTAGCCAAGAAGAAAGTTTATTTCGTAGCATATCATTTTTAATTATTCCGAGTTTTCCAGAGTTGATTAAATCTAATAAAAATCCATTTTGAGGATAGAATTTTGGAACAGTTGCAACCGTTTGAATTAAACTATCCATGTCGAAAGTAGTTTGATATTTACTGCCAGTATTATTTAGGATGATGAAACTATTTTTCTTAATTCTTATTAATTCTTCAATAGATTTATTCAGTTCGTTTTGATTGTAGTCAAAATCCAATTTCAGATTATGAAGTGCTTTTTGCTCTAAATCATTTTGATTTAAACTGTCATTATAATTATTCACTTGCAAAGCAATCAAAATACCAATAACCACCAAAATTATTTCGCCAATGGCATATTTAAGGTAGTTGGTGGTTTTGCCTTCTTTTAGCATATTTTTCCGAATATTTTTAAAGAGTTTTATCATCTAATTTTACAAATTTGTACGTTTTATTTGTAAGATTCAAAGTCACTTGATAAGTACCTTCTTCAGAAACTTTTATATCAGGACCGTCTTGGTATCCTTTACCTTCAGGGAAGGTGTCTCCTCCCCAATTGATGGACCAGCTGTCACGGCATCTAAATTTGACAGCTCCTTTTTTTAGGTGGAGTTTTAATTCCCAAATAGAGTTGTTAAAATCGGTTTCAATCATAGGTGTAGATTTAGCACCTACATCATCAAAACCATTGATTGAGGTACCAATTATACCAACATCCTTGTAGAGTATCTTCACTTTTGGATAATAATTTTTTATCAAGGCCAATATGGATTTACCTGAGCCTATTTCGGTGTTTAATCCATAATATTGAAAGGTAAGACTAACTTCAAGGGATTGCATTTCTGCTTTAAAATTTGGCTGATTAAGTAAATAGTTGAACCTTCCAAAATGATAGTTGTTGTAAAATAACGAGTCAATTGTTTCAAATTTATTTGTAAATCCTACTATTGGTATTGAAAAGGGGATACCTTGATTAATCATCATTTGAACTGCATTTTCTTTGACGTCGTCTAAATTAGCTTTAAGAGAATTTGAGTAATTAGTGATTTCCTTGACAATTTCTGTTTGTTTGACATTATTTGGGTCGGCTTTTAAATTATTCAGGAAGAAAGGGGTTTCAGAATAGTAAGGCTTTCCACCGTTTAAGACGAAAAAAGCGTTTTGTATGGTACGACCATTTATAGAATCTGTAGGAGTACTCAATACTTTTGGGATTAATTCTATTTTATCTCTGACTCCCTTTTGCAGAATTTGAAAATTTTCAACATCAAACATAATGGAATTATACAGGTTTTCAATGCTTGTTTTAAATTGTGAATCTGTTTTCTTGCGTTCATTCCAGTTATTGACAGTTAAGGCAATCAAAATACCAATAACCACCAAAATTATTTCGCCAATGGCATATTTAAGGTAGTTGGTGGTTTTGTTTTCTGAGAGTAAATTCTTTCTAATATTTTTAAAGAGTTTTATCATTTTTTATTACTTATTTAGTAAGTCCGCAAGCGGTTATCTCAACCAAATGCTCACTGGACATTTGATTTTACTTTGTAAAATTCTGTTTCCATAATGGATGTTTTTTGAAGCGTTTTGTCATTGTTTTTGGTTTAATTCTTTATCTATTTCATCCAGAATATTTTCCGTCACGCGGAGTAAGCCATTTTTCGTCCAAACCTCATTGGCTAATTGTATGTTATATATTTTGAAAAGTAAAGAATAGGTTTTGGCTAATTTGATATAAGCAACAAAGGCTTCATCATTTTTCTTAAATGCTGGATGAATAGACACAATGCGATTGGGAAAAAAATTATTATAAATATCATCAAGAGAAGAAAAAGTTGCTAATAGATCAATTGTATCGTCAGAATAGGTAGTAATAGGCTGTGAGTTGTCATTCAGGGAGTTTAAAGATTTGTTGAAATCTTTAAAAGTTGACAGTAATTGTTTTAAATGATTGTCCAACAATTCAAATTTACCAGACGAAATAGCTTCTTCTTGCACCGAAGTTAGCAAAGACAATGTTTGGAGATAATATATTTTAGAAGTATAAAATCTCAAAGAGTCTATTGGTAAATGAGTTTCTGTACCAGCTGAAAAATTAAGGATCTTAACAAAGTAGCGGTTGCTTTGCGATAATCCTTCAATTACTTCTTCTAAGTTTTTTTTGTTGTCTGTAAATTCATTTTTGAGTGCTATCATGAGTTTGTGTTTTTCATTTTGCAACTTTCGGTTTTCGTTCCAGTTATTGATTTGCAATGCAATCAAAATACCAATAACCACAAGCACAATTTCGCCTATGGCGTATTTGAGGTAATTGGTGGTTTTGCCTTCTTTGAGAAGGGTTTTTCTAATCTTGTTAAAAAAATTACTCATTGTTGTACTTTTGTTATTTCTTATTTATTCTAATTATTTCACTTTCTATCAATTCTTTGGTGTGTTTTATGTTTTCAAGAGTTTCATTAAGTAAGTTAATGTAGTGATTGGTAAATTCTTGGTTAAAAGCAACCATATTTTTTAATTTCCCATTTGTAACTATGTCCCATTTTGTGAAACGCATTTTGTCCCAATCATAATAGTTGGTTAATTTATCTGAGGCATTTTCTACACGTCTATCATAAAATTCTCCATTGTAGTTTATCCGATTATAAATTATCTCGTACAGATTACTCAGCCTTAGTTGCAATGCTTTGTTTTTTATTTTTCCAAAATTACCACTCATCTTTAATGAATTGAATGCAGCAGTATTAGGAAAAAAAGTTCGGTTCATCCCAGAAAATAGTGCAAAAGTTGAATCAATTTTTGATTTGTCCACTTCCTTTGGACGTAATAAGTCATATAGTGATTTTCTAATGTTTTTGGTGGCATCTTGTGAATCTATAATAATTGCTATTTCTTTCTCATCTTCGTTTAAGTTGTCAAGCAAACTATTTAAATAAAATTTTTCAGTTTCTAAATTTTCAGATTTTTGTTTCCAATTGTTTATTTGCAAAGCAATCAAAATACCAATAACTACGAGGATAATTTCGCCAATGGCGTATCGCAAATACGTTGAAACTTTGCCTGCCTGACCAGCAGGCAGGTTTTCAGAAGCGAGTTTGTGTCTAATATTTCTAAAAATTTTCATTGCTTTCAACTATTTTAATTGTTCAAGTTCTTTAATTATTGTTTCTGCTTTCTTATCCATATTTTTAAAACTGTCCTGCACATTGTAAAATATAGTTCGCATATTATCAATTGCCGCAAAAACTTCAGGCTTTTTTATAAATGCACGATATTCTTTATCGGAAAACTTGTAGGCTTGCGGAAAACTTTTCCGTGTTCCATCCCTATATTCTCCAGCTAAAGAAGCCAAGTTGCCAACTTCTTTACGCATTTCCCATATAGAGCCTAAATAAAACATCTGGCCGCCAATATCTTTTTGTTGGTTGTAAATATTATAGGCTGTAAAAAATTCAGAAATGTCTTTCAAAAATTCTTTATCTTTAATTAAACCTATCTTACCAGTTGCAACTGCCTGTTCGTATGAAGTAAGCGTTGGTACAAAAAAGGGATATCTAAAAGCACCGGATAAATAATATTGAAGAGAATCAACCGAAACGTTGTCATTATTTGTATATGAAAGCGACAAAAAACGGGAAGTTCTATTAATTGCCTCCGCATTTTCATCCTCTTTTGCTGCTATGATCTCACTGGTTTCCTTGAAATCGGAAATTAAAGATTTGATCAATTCTTTGCGTTCATTATTCCGTTTTCTTTGTTCATTCCAATTGTTTATTTGCAAAGCAATCAAAATTCCAATCACTACCAGAACAATCTCGCCAATGGCGTATTTTAAATAATTGGCGGTTTTGCCTTCTTTTAGCATATTTTTCCGAATATTTTTAAAGAGTTTTATCATTTTTTTATTAATTATTTAGTAAGTCCGCAAGCGGTTATCTCAACCAAATGCACACTGGATATTTGATTTTACTTTGTAAAATTCTGTTTCGATAATGGATGTTTTTTGAAGCGCTTGATCATGGGTTTAATTCTGTGTCAATTAGTTTTTTGATTTTTAGGGCTTTGTCCTTTAAAGCTTGGTAACCTGATTTTTGTAAGATGGCAAGACCATTCCTTAATGATACACTATTGATCATTTTAAGACTAAGTTTTGGGTCGTTTAAAATTTGGGTTACAGTAGCACTGAGGTTTTGACCACTTAGTTGCAATCGATCCATTGGGAATAGGGTTTGGAAATGGGCATACATAGCCTCAGAATAACCTGCCCAAGCATAATTGCCATTGGTAATGACATTGGGTACAATATAGTTGTCAACAATGTTGCTGTTGTTGTTTATGGTAGTGTTTACAAAGCGTTGCATGGTTTCATTAAACGCCATGAGCTTTTGTTTTAAGGATTTATTGTATATGATATTGATTTGGCCAGAATTAACCAGCTCCAGAAGTGTCGTGTTGGCATTGACAAAGGTCCACCTTACCACCATGTCATTCATTTTAGGATAAATACTGTCCAGGTTTTTAAAACCGTTGTTGCGGTCGTAATGTTGTAGTATGTCTTTGGTGTCTTTAATGATAATGGATTCAAAATTGATGGCATTGTCCAAAACTTGTATTTGGGTATTTAGGTCGTCGCTTAAATTTTGCAGATATATTTTTTCCTGTTCCCTCTGTTTCCTGTTCTCGTTCCAATTGTTTACCTGCAATGCAATCAAAATACCAATAACTACGAGGATAATTTCGCCAATGGCGTATTTAAGGTAGTTGGTGGTCTTACCTTCAACGAGTAAGCTTTTACGAATATTTTTAAAGAGTTTTATCATTTAATTTTTTAGTGTTTGGTTGTTCAACTCATTTTTAATCAAATTAATGACAACATTAATATCATCTATCATTTTTGTTAAATCCATAATTGATTCTGTTTCTGAAAAGTCTTTCCATCTTTGTGTTGCATCCAAACCCATAATTATAAGGGGCATATTGTCGTTAAATTTTAAGTACGATTTTAATTGAGGTTGGTTTTTAAGCCTAGCCTCCAATGTCGAGGCGCCTCTAATCATTGACATGCTCCTGATAACATCATCTTTTTTGTCGGCTTCATGTTTTACTATTTCAAGTATATGGTCCTGGAACACTTTTAGATCCAATAATTTGTTTCTTATTTCCAACGGAAACAATATAAGCTCGCCACTACTGCGAAGAGATTCTATAGTGTTTGAATTAAATTTCATAAAAACGGAACTCAGGTTTAACCTCATTAATGTGTTATAAATTTCAGATGGAGATAAATTCTTTTGGTCATAAAGCTTTAAGTAATTGTTGTATTGTTCGTGCTCATTTTTAAAACGCATAATAAAATTGGTTGCCGATGCTTTATCCTTGTCTAAATCAATTAAAAGTTGCCTATAGTACTCTTGTCTGGATTGATTAAGTTTTTTGTTTGCATTCCAATTATTGATTTGCAAGGCAATGAGAATACCAACCACAACCAATACAATCTCTCCAATGGCGTATTTAAGGTAGTTGCCAATGTTGTTTTGAGCTACCAGTTTTTGCCGAATTTCTCTAAATATTTTCATAATTAGTATTTAGTTCATCTATCAGTTTTTGTGTTTTTTCTTTTAGGTTTATTAGAAAAGCACAATGAATATTTGCTGTAATGTACCTGATGTTTAATAAATTCATCATTATTAGCTGGTTTTCTGGAACTTTTAGTTGTGAAGCCGTGATAGCTTTTAAATTATCTTCGTTCAAGTGTATGTAATTAGCTTTGGTGTCTGGTTCATTTAGGGTTAGACTATCCAACAAATCATCATATGCAGAGTCAGTTTGGAGCTCACTCAACCGCATCACACTGGGTACAAAAACTGCATCAGTAAATAAATTATTATTTTTATTAATTACCAGCTCTAAACGTTCTAATTCCTGATAGTAATTTATAAGTTCACTCTTAAATTTATTATCGCTGATAATATCAACATTTCCCGAGGAAAGCAGTTCGGTGTATGTAGGATTGATTTTTACAAAAGTTCTTCGATAGCTTAAGCCTCCAATTGCTGATGTAAAAGAACTATCAACCTTGAATTTATAATACTCTTTATAATACTTTAAAATTGATTTTGCCGTTTCTGAAAAAACCAATTCAGCATTGAGTTGATCATTAATTGATTTACGCTGTTCTATTAGGTCTCGTTTAATATTTTTGATGTAAACTGACTCTTTGCGCTGTTGTATTCTTATGGAGTTCCAATTATTTATCTGCAAAGCAATCAAAATACCAATCACTACAAGAATTATTTCGCCAATGGCGTATTTGAGGTAATTGGTGGTTTTGTTTTCTTTAATCATGTTTTTGCGGATGTTTTTAAAGAGCTTTATCATTATTAGTATCGTTAATTTGTTTAAAAACGGAATTGCAAGTCATAATTATACTAATTCAAGTATTATATTTTTAATAAGGCTAAGTTTAAAAAGAGGAAGGGCTTATTGTTTTATTGACACATACTTAATCTTTGTTTTTCTGTTTAAACCAATTTAAACTCCAGTATAAAAGAGAAGTGATTCCTATAAATATAGTAATATTTATGATTGCATTTTTTTTTAGATGATATAAAAAAAACAAGCAAGTTATAATTGATAAAAAAGGAATAATAGCACCTCCTGGAATGGTAAATTCTTTTTTATTTAGGACATTTATTTTTCTAAATTTAAGTACAGCAATAGAAACGGAAGCATAAGTTAACAAGGCTCCTGCAACTGTAAATATGGCAAGTGTTTTAAAGCCTCCTAATATGGCAAAAACAAATGCAAGCGTAGAAAAAGTTAAAATAGATATATAAGGCGTTGCATATTTTTTATGTATTTTTTGAAATGCTTTTATAGGTAACACACCATCTCTTGAAACCGCAAATAAACTCCTTGGTGTATTTAAGGTCTGACCACTAATATTGCCAAACATAGAGATAGATGTTCCTAATATAATAATAGTAAAACCAATAGAACCAAATATAACTTGCCCAACATTAGCAAGAGGAGTAGCAGTTTGCAGAGAGAGTTGACTGCCAAAAACACCTTGTGAAACGGTTTGGATAGCCATATAAAAGAAGACTAAAAAAATCATGCTTGCTATAATGGCACGTGGTACAGTACGATTAGGGTTTTTAATTTCACCACCAACCAATAAACCTGTTGGGCCACCAGTATAAGCAAAAAATAAAATTAAGGAGGCATCGCCAATTTGCTTAAAATGGGGTGTAGTAGTCCATTTTAAATTGTCAATGTTTATGAAATTTAAACCAAAAATGATGAGCAAAATTAAAGGTAGGAGTTTTGCCATAGTATTAAATTTTACAAGAGCTATACCTTGTTTGACCCCTAAAACGTTAATGGTGGCAAAACCAAAAAAAATAATAGTAAAAAAGATTATTTTAATAGTGTACGAGTGAAACACAGGAACAACAACTGCTAAAGTATCAACCAAAGCGTTAGCTACAGCAGCGGTTCCACAAACCCTAGAAACAAAACCAATCATAAATATCAAAAAGCCAGGATATTTGCCAAATACAGTTTCAACATACGTGTAATCGCCTCCAGATTTGGTTATTTTGCTTCCCATTTCAGCAAAACATAGCATGATAAACATAGCCAAGGTACCACAAAAAATGTAAGCAATTATAGAAGCTGGACCCAAAATTCCTGCCACTATGGATGGTAGTACAAAAATTCCAGAACCAATAATGATGTTAATCATATTGGCAGAAAGACCCCAAATGCCAATCTCTCTTTTTAAACCGTCTTCTTGTAGTTTCATTTTTAGTTTTGATTATGGTATTAACTTCAATACAGCATATTGTCAAGTACTTTAGCCAAGTACGATTCTTTCATATGAATTTTATTGTCTGCTGCAAAAACGTCAAGAATTTCTTTTTTAAATTGACTGAGCTCTTTATGAGCGTATTCATGGCGTCCAATAGCATCTTCAATTTTATCAAAGCTTGTAGCTTCATCATCCTTAGAAAATTCGTTATATATTTTGCTAAAGGTTTCCTCGACGGTTTTAGATTTTATAAGTGCTATTTCATCTTCTGCTAACAACCCATCTGCATTTGCACAAAGCAATAAGACGTACACTTTTAATTCGTTTTTGGACCAAAGGGTTTTAATTGCTTTCATTTTAATTAGAATATTGACTTAAAGTGTCTTTTACTGATTGAAATACCATTCCTAATTCTTTTTTTGCCATCTGGTTTTGATAAATGATTTTTGCTTGCTGTTTTGGTAATTGATGGTTTAGCATTAAGGATACATCAGAAACGGGATAACTTTCACTTGTGAGCAGATAATTTTTGCCATGTAAGCCAGAAAGAGTCGCTACTTTATAAACAGCTTGGGCTACATCTTTTACATTGACAATGGCAAAATCTACATCTTTATCATAAAACATTTGGATGAATGGGTTAGGAGCTATTTTTTTTTTGAATAGAAATTGTAATCCTGTTGAAGTAGAATCTTCTCTGTTAGACAAAGATTTTCCCATTACCATTACAGGTGATACACTTGTAATTTCAAAATTGAGATTAGGATGTTTTTCAATAAAATTATGGACTGTTTGGTTTGCAATAAATTTAGCTTGCGCATACGGATGACTTTCTGTACTTGTAAAAGGTGTATCGTTTTCACTAAACGAGTCTGATGGTGATTTTCCGTTAACAGGCAACGGAAAATTGGTGTTCCAAGCGGCAACGGAAGCAATAAAAACCACCTTTTTAATGGTTGGAGTGTTGACAATCACTTCCAAAAAGTTTTCAGTACCTTTTATGGTGGGATCAAATAATTCTGATTGAGCATCTTTAAAATCCAATTGAAAAGGTGTACCTCCATGGATGACGATATCGCAATCATAAACAAATTCTTGGAGTGCTATTTTGTTGGTAACGTTTAGCTCGCAAATATGTAAATTATCGGCATGACTAAAATCCATCAAATGCTGGTACTTGTCTTCATTTGAAATATCAGTGGTTGATGCTTTTACTTCAAAATTATGGTCTAAAAATTGTTTGGTAATATGGCTTCCTATAAAGCCAGAACCACCTATGATGCCTACTTTTTTCATTGAAAATCGATTTTAATTCCCTTGAAGAAGAGAATCTGTTGGTTAACTTGTGGTTTATTGATAAAATTGGAATGTATGCTTTGTCAATATAAAATGGTGTATTTATTTAAACCCTTTTCAACTTTTTTATAATAAGTAAGCCCTTAAAAAAAGAGGTGGATGGCAACAGCTATGGCTGGTTTACATTTAAACACTAAAACTGAAAACCTTTTTGTGCTATTGCCTTTTTTAGCTTCTCCACAAAACTAAAACCACCTTTTTTTTATTAAAGCATTGGTAAGCTTACAGTATTGTATAATTGCAATTGGTTAGTTTAAAAATTTAATGACCTTTCCGTTTTTTAGCCACCAAATATGTTTAAAGTCTTGGGTTGTAACGGCTTCATTTTTGGAGTATCTTCCTTTTAAAGTACCAGTTGCTAAAACTTTGTTTTTTTCTAACTCCATCACATTCAAATCTTCAACAGAAACCAATTCCCAAGCGCTATCTATATCCTTAAAAAAAGCACTTAAAATGGTTCTTTTTTGCGAATTTTCTATTTTGATTGGTTTGGTTTGTTGATGCCATTCCATATCTGGAGAAATAACTTCAAAAATGGCTTGAGTATCATTATTGTTGTATGCTTTGTAGATGTTTCGGATAATTTGACTATCGTTTTGTTTAGGTGTATATTGACCATAACCATCATAAACATGACAAAATAGCAATAGTATGGATGCAAGCTTTAAGAGGTTCATAGCTAATGGACTATTTAATAAACCTACAAGGTCCTAAAACCTTGCAGGTTTAAGTTTTGGTTGGTTAAACTTTTATTGGTTGCTTAAATCTTTTTCAAGGGTGTAAGTGTAGCTCCAAATATCATCTATTGAAGCTCTAAATTTTTTACGAATGTCATCGGTTTTGGCTTTGCCATTTACGCTTTCATATACTTTCCATACACCATCTCGTTTCACATCTAAAGCGGCAAAATTTTTGTATGGTGAAGACACAAAATAGTCTGCACCTTGACCTCCCATAACAGCATACCAATAACCACGAGCATCACCTTCTTTCTTTTTAATTGTGGAGGTTACATCTTTTACAATGTCATTAAAGGTGTCATCATCATTTACTTTAAAGTCGGTTACCCAAACAATTGTTCTATCGCCTAAAGGTGCATTACTGCTAAATTCTGGAATTGTTTTTGTGGTATTAAATTTAACACTTTCAATATGTGGTACAACAAAATCTAATGCAACAGCATGACATGCTTTTCCTGCGGCATCAGTTTTGTCCATTTCTGCCCAATTTTTAATTTTTGAGCTTACTACATATACATTGCCTTCACCTTGCACACGATGCCAGATATTATAAGTGTCAGTTCCGTTATTGTCTTTGTAGCATTTGTTCCATTTTTTTACGCCTTCTCTAAAGTTGACATCATGTCCAAACTTAATAGTGTAGGTAGTTAGATTCATAATAAGACTTTCTTGTTCTTGTGATTGTGCAGTCATTGGCACTAACAATAGCATTGAAAGTGCACATAAGGTTGTTTTTAAAATTTTCATGATTAATAGCTTTTAATGGTTAATTAATTAGAATCACTTTGATTCTGACTCTAAATAACTGATAATCATTGCTAAATGAAAGCGAGTTAGGACGAAACGTCTCATATCTTGTCCGAAACTTAAGTTTTATTTATCGGGAGCTATTTTAATAGAAAAGGATTTTAAAAAACTAAATGGTTTGTAAACGTTTGAGGAGTTCTTCTTTTAAAGCTTTGCTTACAGGTATGGCTTTTTTGCCGATAACAATATGGCTTGTGGCTATTTCATCAATTTGTGAAACATTGACAATAAAGGAACGATGGACTCTTATAAAATAATGGGTTGGTAGCTTTTCATCAATATCTTTGAGTGTCATTACCAATAAATATTCTTTGTCATTACAGTGAATACGACAGTAATTGCGTTCGGCTTCTATATATAAAATATCTTTAATGCACACTTTTACCATTTTATCATGATGACGTACAAAAATACAATCACTCAAAATAAAAGGTGTATTTGTATCAAATTCAGATAAATCAACTTCTGAGCTGCTTTTTGATTGCAATTGGTTTACTGTAATTTCAATAGCACGTTGTAAATCTAATTTTTTGAAAGGTTTAGAGATAAAAGCGTAAGGATGGGTTGCTTTTGCTCTGTTAAAATTGCTGTCATCAGCATTTGCAGTTAAATATATAATAGGAATGTCAAAATCTTGTTGCATCATTAATGCGGTTTCAATGCCATCAATGGCGCCTTTTAAGTTGATGTCTAATAATAAAATATCGGGTTGGTTTTGTTTTATGTGCACTAAGGCTTCTTCACCACGAGGTACAATGCCTGTCACTTCATAACCTAATGAGGTTAACTGAAGCGAGATGTTTGCAGCAATAATCATTTCGTCCTCAACAATCAATATTTTTATGGGTTGGTTCATGTTATGCTGCAGTATTTAGTTTGAAATTGAATGAAATAGCAGTGCCATTTTTGTTGTCTTCTTTCATGTTGCCATTGAGTTGTTGGGTTAGCAACATGACAAGTTGAGAACCAAAACCAGTACCTTTTGGCGCTAGGCCTTGTGTTTTTCCAATGCCATTATCAACCACTTTTAGAGTAAGGGTTTCTGGGTTTGGTTTGGATAGACTAATTTGGATGTTGCCCTTGGTGTCTTTAGGAAATGCGTATTTTAAAGCGTTGGTTAAGAGTTCGTTTACGATAAGTCCAATAGGTACTGCTGTATCAATGTCTAATTCTAAATTATCCATAGCGCATTCTATTTTTACTTTATTTTCGGCATTAAACGTGTCTAAAATACCTTCGCCTAAATTTATAAAATAATCTTTCATTTCAATACTTCCTAAGTTTTCGCCTTGATAGAGTTTTTGATGGATAATTCCCATGGATTGAACTCTGTTTTGGCTTGCAATCATCGCGTCTTTTGTGGCAGAGTCTTCTAATTGAGCCGATTGTAATGAAATTAAACTTTTAACCAATTCTAAATTGTTTTTGACCCGATGGTGAATTTCCTTTAGTAACAATTCATTTTGCTTGTTTTTGCTATCGAGTTGCGCATTCAAAAGTTGTAACACTTCGTTTCGCTTTTGACGCTTTTTATAATTGTAAAGCAGTCCAAACAAGATAGTTGCCAACAAGCCTGTAAGGATAATATAAAGGGTTTTTGTTTGTTGTTGTTGTGCTATTTTTTCTTCTTGAAATACAATGGTAGCGTTCTTTTGACCAGTTTCGTACTTTGCTTGAGCCTCAGTTTCTAAACCACGTATGGTATTATCCATAAAACTTTCATGTGTATCATTGTATAAGTGATAATAATAGAGTGCCGATTTATAGTCGCCAATGGCTTCGTAAGCATCAGAAACGTGCATATAATTTTCCCATAAATTTCTAACGCGTCCTGTTTTTTTTATGAGTTCTATAGCTTTTAGATTATAAGGGATGGCTTCTTTGTATTTTCCTTGCATTATATAAACATGGCCAATATTTGCTAATGAAGGGATGAGGTAACGTTCCAATCCCATTTTCTCGGAATTTTCATAATTAGCTTGATAGTCTGCAATAGCCATTTCATAATTTTCCATATATTTATAAATATTGCCTCTCCAGTTGATAGAAGCCATATAAGGAATTCCAAATTCGCCCAAATGCTTATAGATGGTAATGGATTTATTGATGGTTGCTAAAGCATTTTTTAAATCTGGGCCTGCAAACAGTTCATTATTTGCTTTATAACGATAACTAAGTGCAAGATCTTCTTGAGCATTTAGTTCTTGTTGAATTTTAATTGCTTTATCACACCATTCAACACCTTTTTCATAGTTTTCAGTATAATATGATAGGTCTCCAATATGCGCATAACATTGGGCAATACCTTTTTTGTTTTTGGTTTTTTCAAATAGGTTTAGTGCTTTAAAAATAGTATTAGTAGCAATATCATAATCTGCTTTAATTTCATAAAGTTCTTTAAGTTCTATGTACGTTTTTGCAAGTGCATCCTCATCATTTAAAGAGCTATAGATTGCTTTTTGTTTATTGATATATTGAAAGGCAGAGTCTAACTTTCCAATAGTTTTGTGGTAAAATTCTAAATAGCCATAAGCTGAAGCAAGCGCCATTTGATTATTTGTTTTTTGAGAAAGTATAATTGCTTTGTGGGCATTTTTAAATATAGAAGTAGAATCTTTGCTTACCTTGTAATGGTTTTGTAGCCAAACGTTGATGGAGTCCAATTCTGTTACTTCTGAATGCTGAGCTACGCAAAAAAGGGTGTTAAGAACAAGTAAAAAAGTTAATTTAAGTGTCATAAGTCTTTATTAGCGCTATTAAAAAGACTTGAGGGAGCGTTAAATGTACTACTTTTTTCTTACATTTTTAAATACTTTAGATAAGGTCTTATAAAACTCATTTTTGTACTTTTGTGAAAAACAGACACATAATGAAAACAAAATTACTTTTTTTAACATTACTAATTTCTTATTTAGGATTTTCACAAACGCCAATTAGTTCATATTATAGTGTTGATGGTTCAGGATATGCTGTGGTCACTTCAACACCAGCAATAGACCAAACTGCAACGGGTAACCAAACTTGGAATTTTACTAATTTAACTGCTAATGGCGCAACAATTGATTCTTATGCAGCACCAACCTCTGGAGAACTTACAACCTATCCCGGAACCACTTCAGTTTGGATTGTAACTGACAATGCGATGGAAACCAACAAAATTTTTACTAAGGACGTGTCTAACACAGTATCTTATACAGGTGTTGAAAGAACGGATTTAGTATTAAATTATTCTGATAATGCATTAATTGGAACATTTCCAATGAGTTATAATGCTACAAGTTCTGATGCTGTTGCTGGAAGTTTTACTTATACAACTTTTTCTGGCACCTTTACAGGAACCATTGTAACCACAGCAGATGCTTATGGAACGCTCAATATGAACGACGTTGGTGATGGTGCTTACACAGGTAGTGTAACCCGTTTAAAAATAGTACAAACGTTGACCTTGACAGTTCCTTTTGTAGGAAGTGTTCCAGCATCGCAAACCTCTTATAATTATTATGATAATGCTAATGGTCATCTTGTATTTAGAACAAACAATCTAAAAGTTGATTTACTATCTGTAAATGAAACCATTATGGAAAGTTTTTTACCAAACTCCTTAGGGACTAATAACAATGTGTTAAGTGCTAATCAAATTAAAATTGTACCTAATATTGTAGAAAATACTTTAAATATCTATGCAAAAAATGACACTGTAATTCGTTCTGTAATTGTAACAGATATGAATGGCAGAACGGTTTTAAATGTAGAAGGAAATACGACATCATTTGCTGTAAATCAATTAAAATCAGGTTTGTATTTTGCGACGATTGCTACAGAAAATGGTAGTATTATTCAGAAATTTATTAAAAAATAAATTGTAAAATATCTCTTTAAATAAAAACGCGTTTCAAATTTTGAAACGCGTTTTTGTTTATTTAGTAACCATTTTTGGTTTTGGCGTTAAATCAATTTCAATTTGATTTTTTATAATATCATCAAAAGTTTCACGCTTTCTTATCAAATGTGCTTTGTTGTTGTGCCACAATACTTCGGCTGGTCTGTAACGCGAATTGTAGTTGCTTGCCATAGTAAAACAATAGGCTCCAGCATTTTTAAAAGCTAAAATATCACCTTCAGTAATTTCATTGATGCGTCTATTATTGGCAAACGTATCTGTCTCACAAATATAACCAACTACTGAATAAAAGCGTTCACGCCCTTTTGGGTTTGAAATATTGTTGATTTCGTGCTGCGAACCATACAACATAGGTCTAATTAGGTGATTAAAACCAGAATCTACTTGCGCAAAAACGGTTGATGTGGTTTGTTTAACCACATTTACTTTGGTTAAAAAATAACCAGCTTCACTCACCAAAAACTTACCAGGTTCAAAGGCAAGGGTCAAATCTTTACCATATTCTTTACAAAAATCATTAAAACGTTTGGATAGCTTTTTGCCTAATTCTTCAATATTGGTTTCAATGTCACCTGCTTTATAAGGTACTTTAAAACCAGAGCCAAAATCGATAAATTCTAAATCTTTAAAGTGTTTAGCCGTGTCAAACAATATTTCACTTGCATATAAAAACACATCAATATCTAAAATATCACTTCCTGTGTGCATATGAATACCGTTGATGTTCATTTTGGTATTTTCTATAATTCGGAATAAATGAGGCAATTGATGAATAGAAATTCCAAATTTGCTATCAATATGTCCAACAGAAATATTGGTATTTCCTCCTGCCATTACATGTGGATTGATACGAACACAAACAGGTGTTTTTGGATGTTTAGTGCCAAATTGCTCTAAAATAGAGAGGTTGTCTATATTAATTTGAACACCAAGTTTTGCAGCTAATTCAATTTCTTCTAAAGAAACGCCGTTTGGTGTGTAAATAATTTGTTCAGGCAAAAACCCTGCTGCCAAGCCTAATTTTACTTCTTGATAAGACACCGTGTCCAAACCAGAGCCCAAAGAGTTCATTAATTTCAATATAGAAATATTAGATAATGCCTTGGTTGCATAATTGATTTTCAAATGTTTGACTTTGCTGAATGCTGAGGTCAAACGTTGATACTGAGAGACAATTTTTTCGGAGTCATACACATAAACAGGGCTACCAAAGTCGTTTGCAATTTTTAGCAATTCTTTTTCCAACATAAATTTTCTAAATTTTGCCAAAGATATTTCTTTAGAGCCAATAATAAATTAAATGCGTAAAATATCACACAATTTAAACACATTGTTAATTATTTAACATTTAAAAATTGATTTATGGTATAAGACGTTTTCACAATTAAATATTAGGGTAAGTAAACATGATTATTTACTTTTGCAACACTTAAACTATTTAGCAAATTATGAATTTACACGAATATCAAGGAAAAGAAATATTAAGTAGTTTTGGTGTACGTATCCAACGTGGTATTGTTGCCCAAAACGCTAATGAAGCCGTTGCTGCTGCAAAACAATTAACTGCTGAAACCGGAACAGGTTGGCATGTTATCAAAGCACAAGTTCACGCTGGTGGACGTGGTAAAGGTGGAGGCGTAAAGCTTGCTAAAAACTTACAAGAAGTTGAAACCATTGCAGGACAAATTATTGGAATGAATTTGGTAACACCACAAACCTCTAAAGAAGGCAAAAAAGTACACCAAGTTTTGGTTGCTGAAGATGTGTATTATCCTGGAGCAAGTGAAACCAATGAATTTTACATGTCTGTTTTGTTAAATCGTGGTACTGGTCGTAATATGATTATGTATTCTACTGAAGGCGGTATGGATATTGAAACTGTTGCTGAAAAAACACCACATTTAATTTTTACCGAAGAAATAGATCCAGCAGTTGGCTTAATGCCGTTTCAGGCAAGACGAATTGCTTTTAACTTAGGTTTGGATGGTAATGCGTTTAAAGAAATGACCAAATTTGTGACATCATTATACACCGCTTACGTAAAATCCGATGCGTCACTTTTTGAAATCAATCCGGTTTTAAAAACAAGTGATGATAAAATTATGGCTGTTGATGCTAAAGTGACTATTGATGATAATGCCCTTTTTAGACATAAAGATTACGGAAATTTACGTGATATTCGTGAAGAAAACCCAATTGAAGTTGAAGCAAAAGCGGTAGGTTTAAACTATGTAGACCTTGATGGCAACGTAGGTTGTATGGTTAATGGAGCTGGACTTGCAATGGCAACTATGGATTTGATTAAACAAGCAGGTGGTGAGCCAGCTAACTTTTTAGATGTTGGTGGAACTGCTGATGCTGCTCGTGTAGAAGCTGCTTTTAAAATTATTTTGAAAGATCCTGCTGTTAAAGCCATTCTGATTAATATTTTTGGAGGTATTGTGCGTTGTGACAGAGTTGCACAAGGAGTTATTGATGCTTACAAAAACATGGGAACGATTAATGTGCCAATTATTGTACGCTTACAAGGTACCAATGCAGACATTGCTAAAGAACTGATTGATAATTCTGGACTTGATGTGATGAGTGCTACAGAATTTCAGGAAGCTGCAGATAAAGTGCAAGCAGTTTTAGCTTAATTACATTTTAATAGATATAAAAAGAGCAACTTTAAAGGTTGCTCTTTTTTTGTGATTTATTTTTATTGAAACTTTTTTTAACTCCCAAATTTTTAGAGGTTACATTCGGTTTTGATTTGTTTTCTACCAATTTGGAATTTGGAATACTATCATTGTTAGAATTTTTTGCAGGCATTGGACCACGTAAATGAATGACCAATCCATTTAAAAAGTTGCGCAATATTTGGTCACCACATTCCATATATTTTGGATGGTCTTCTTTTCTAAAAAAAGCACCA
This sequence comes from Gelidibacter sp., assembly GCA_041391965.1. Classification (GTDB taxonomy): domain Bacteria; phylum Bacteroidota; class Bacteroidia; order Flavobacteriales; family Flavobacteriaceae; genus JAWKMZ01. Next base: position 211,686 of record JAWKMZ010000004.1, read on the forward strand.
AGTTCACTTTTAGAAATTCTAAAATCTACTAATTGTAAAATTTTTACAATATCATCATCACGCAGTTTATGCGCTACACGCAATTTTTTAAAAATGTCATTATTTGTCATATTCAGTCTTTGGTTAACCATTGATAAGCTTCAGGAAAATAAAGATTCCATGAGGCTTCATTGTGTTTTCCACCTTTTATAATCTTATTTATAATGTGATTTTTTTTCACGCCTTTTTCCATGAGCAAATCTACCATTTTTTGTTGGTCTGAGACGCCTGTTTCGCTTTCTTCTGTACCAAATGCAAAATAAAAACGTGTGTTTTTATCAATTTTAGAGTTTTTTACTAAAGTATAAATATCATTGCTATACCAAAAAGACGCCGAAAATACACCAGCATTTCCAAAAACCTTAGGATGTTTTACAACCGCATAAAATGAAGTCAAGCCACCAAGTGACGATCCAAAAATAGTGGTATGCTTTGCATCAGTTAACGTTTTGTAAGTTGTATCAATTTTGGGTTTTAAGGTATTGATGATAAAATCGAGATACAAATCAGCTTTTCCGCCTCCATATTTTTCGTTTGGATAAGGTGTTAGTTCTTCAAGACGTTTTTCGTTTCCGTGTTCGATACCAATAATAATGGTGTTGTTTTCAGAAATTGAATCTAAGTATTCATCTACTTTCCATTCGCCAACATAAGAGGTTTCAGCATCAAATAAATTTTGAGCATCGTGCATATAAATTACTGCATATTTTTTTTCAGAATTGTGATACGCTTTTGGCAGATATACCCAAATTTTTTTTTGTGTATGGAGTTGAGGTGCATCAATTGTAAAAGTTGATACTTGTTTTGACGCTGTACTTTGACTAAATACTTTGCAAAGTAAAAAGAAAAAAAGCACAGTTAATTTTATTGCTTTCATAGGTATTTATATATGAATAGCAAAGTAACAAAAATCTACAAATAAAGTGATACTGCAGTTTATCGATAATTTTTTTTTAACAGCAATTACTCGTCGAATTGCATTAAAAGTGTAAATAATTGATTGTCAAATAAATAAAAAAATTATTTGTATAAAAGTAAGAAATAAGCGACGAATTGCATTTTATTTTTCGATAACCTACTCATTATCAAGGTTAATGAACATTCTTATATTATTAACTTTATAATTGTAAAAAATTGAATCCCTCAGGTATGATAAACCGTGTTGAAAAATTGAGTTTGCTTTCAGAGATGATTGCTTTCGCACAAACCGATGATAATATAAAATCCATTGAGTATAAATTTCTTTTGGGTGTTGCTAAACAATTGGAAATATCTCAAGAAGATTTTGACTATTTAATTAAATATCCAGTTAACTATGTTCATTTAAAATCGCATAGTGAGCGTATTGTTCAATTTCATAGGCTGGTGTTGTTAATGAATTTGGATAAAAATATTACAAGGAAGGAATTGGTAAAACTTCATAACTTTGGATTGAGAATGGGTTTGAGCCATGAATCTATCAACCGAGTTTTGGATTTGATGGAAAGTTTTCCTAATAAAATTGTACCACCAGATTTTTTAATTGATATTTTTAAAGTACAGTATAACTAAGGTCAAATTACAATTTTTAAATTCCAAAATAAATACTGGATTAATAATTAGAATTTGGTACTTTGTATTTGAAGTTTGATTAAACTTTCAGTTTTTCTAATTTATTCTGATAATTCTTAATTTCATCTCTAAATTTGGCGGCTTGCATAAAGTCTAAAGCTTTGGCAGCTTCTTCCATATTTTTTCGTTTTTCGCGTATTTTTTTTTCTAAATCGCTTTTAGTTAGGTAGTTGTTTTCTGGTTCAGCAGCTTTTGCAGCTTCTAACTCATAGCTATAGGTACTTACAGAATTTTTAGATAAGGCATTGTCTAAGTTTTTATTAAGTGCTGTTGGTGTAATGTTGTTGGCTGTGTTATATGCTATTTGTTTTTGGCGTCTATAATTGGTTTCATCAATGGTTTTTTGCATGCTGTTGGTAATTTTATCAGCATACATAATGGCTTTTCCATTTAAATGGCGTGCTGCTCTACCAACGGTTTGTGTTAATGAACGCGCTGAGCGCAAAAATCCTTCTTTATCTGCATCTAAAATGGCAACTAAGGACACTTCGGGTAAGTCTAAACCTTCACGCAATAAATTGACGCCCACTAATACGTCAAACATGCCAGCACGAAGGTCTTGCATGATTTGAACACGCTCTAAGGTATCTACATCACTATGGATATAGCGTACTCTAATTTGGATTCTGTCTAAATATTTGGTTAATTCTTCAGCCATTCGTTTGGTTAAGGTAGTGACTAAGGTACGTTCGTCTTTTTCAACCCGTTGTTGAATTTCTTCAATTAAATTGTCTATCTGATTGAGGCTTGGACGTACTTCAATGGTTGGATCTAATAAGCCTGTGGGACGAATGACTTGTTCTACATAAATACCATCGGTTTTTTGTAGTTCATAATCTGCAGGAGTGGCACTTACATAGATGACTTGGTTTTGTAGGGCTTCAAATTCTTCAAACTTTAAAGGTCTGTTGTCCATGGCGGCAGGCAAACGGAAACCGTATTCAACCAAATTTTCTTTTCGACTTCTATCGCCTCCATACATGGCGTGGACTTGTGAAATGGTGACGTGACTTTCGTCAACGACCATTAAAAAATCGTCTGGAAAATAATCTAATAAACAGAATGGGCGAGTACCTGGTTGTCTGCCATCTAAATAACGTGAGTAGTTTTCAATGCCAGAGCAGTAACCTAATTCGCGAATCATTTCGAGGTCAAATTCTGTGCGTTCTTTGAGACGTTTAGCTTCGAGATGTTTGCCTATTTCTTTAAAATAATCATATTGTTTGACCAAATCATCTTGAATAGATTTAATGGCATTTTGTAAAACTTCGGGCGAGGTTACAAACATGTTTGCTGGATAGATGTTTATTTTATCATAAGATTCAATGATAGCATTGGTTTGAACATTAAAAGATTCAATTTCTTCAATTTCATCTCCAAAAAAATGGATTCTGAAGGCATCATCAGCATAACCAGGGAAAATATCAACCGTATCACCTTTAATGCGGAAGTTACCATGATTAAAATCGGCTTCTGTACGCGAATAGAGACTTTGTACCAAACGATGTAGTAATTTGGTGCGAGAAATAGACTGATTTGTTTGAAGTGCAATGACGTTTTTTTGAAACTCTACAGGATTACCGATACCATATAAACAAGATACGGAAGCGACTACAATGACATCGCGACGACCAGAAAGTAGCGATGAGGTGGTGCTCAATCGCATTTTTTCAATTTCTTCATTAATAGACAAATCTTTTTCTATGTACACACCAGATACTGGAATGTAGGCTTCGGGTTGGTAATAATCATAATAAGACACAAAATATTCCACTGCATTGTTTGGAAAAAATTGTTTGAATTCAGAATATAACTGCGCTGCTAAGGTTTTGTTATGAGCTAAAACCAAGGTAGGACGTTGGGTGTGTTCAATAACATTAGCTACTGTAAAGGTTTTGCCAGACCCAGTTACACCAAGCAAGGTTTGATATTTTTCGTTGGATTTTATTCCGTTTGAAAGTTTATCAATGGCTTGTGGTTGATCGCCAGTTGGTTTATAATCTGATTTTATTTTGAATTTCATAGTGCTTCAAATTTAAGATTTTGAAATTACTTATTTCATAATTAAATGCAAAAGTAGTGGTTGGGATGTTGGGATGGAAGAAAGCATTTTGGTGGCGCAAGAATGTTAATTAGGGGATGAAGAATGTTAATTAGGGGATGAAGAATGTGAATTAGGGGAGGAAGAATGTGAATTAGTGGTGTAAGAATGTGAATTAAGGGAGGAGGAATGTTAATTAGGGGTGTAAGAATGTGAATTAGGGGTGAAGGAATGTTAATTGTGGGAGAGAAAAAGCGATTTGCGGGAGACCGTTTTTGAGTTGTTTGGTAGGTATAGGATGGATTATCTGATTAATGCAAAATGCCCAGTGAAAGTTTTGCCATCAACTAAGGTGACAAGGTACCAATAATCGGCTTCTGGAAGATTGTGACCGTTATAAGTGCCATCCCAACCTAAATCGGTTTCGTTTTGGATGGCTAATAATTTTCCGTAACGGTCAAATATTTTGATGCTGATGCCAGCATAAAATTGTTGGTTGACTCCGTAAACTTGCCAGGTTTCGTGTGTATTATCGCCATTAGGTGTAAAGTATTTTGGAAATCCTAAGACCGAAATTAATTGTTCAGTAATGCCGCAACCGTTGGTGTCTCTTACATAAACTGTATGAAACCCAGGAAGTACATTGGTAAATACGTTACTTTCTTGATAAGTGCCATCTTCATCATCTAAAGCAAATTCATAAGTGCCTTCACCAGAGACCTGAATGGATACCGTATTGTTAAAAGTGCCATCTTGAATGGTGATATTATTGATAGTTGCACTATTGGAAGCAGTTACAGTGATAGCTCTTGATGCCGAACAACCGTTTGGATCGGTTACGATGACTGTGTAAGTTCCGGTTTCGTTGATATCATTAAACGAGGTGTTGATTGGAGTTGAAGTGCCATTAAATAACCATTGGTAATAATAATTACTTGGCGAATCGTTTTGAACGCCACCATAAAGGCGGATGGTATCTGGATAAGAATTTAGACAATAAATAAAGGTTTCGTCATCTAACAAAACAGGTGTGTAAAGCACGTTTAAAACTGCTGTAGTAATGGCAAAACATTGATTGTTGCTGGTGATTTTTACAAAAATGGTTTGCGAATTGATGCTTGTATTTTCAAATTGTGTGCTTAAGGGATTGGTTTCAGTAAAAGCATCGGCTTCAGTTTCATAAAAACTGACGATAGCATCATTAGGAATTTGGTTTTGAATCGATGCTGTAATATCGTTTAAATTGAAGGTTGTAAATCCGTCAACGACGCCTTCATCACAAGTTTCTAAGGCAGGAATAAAAACCAGATTATTAGAAATATCTAACTGCAATTGCGCAATGTCATAGCATCTACTTGGTGTTTCTACTCTTGCAAAAATGGTTTGATAAGGCGTGTTGTTTAAAAAATTGGAAGGATTTTGTATGGCGTTGGTTTCATTAATAGCGTCATTTTGTGTGTAATAAAAGTTTGAAACGACTAAACTTGTATCGTTTAGAGTTAAGTTAGGCACTGCATCAAATAAATTGTAATAGGTAATGCCGTCTTGGTTTTGGTCGCATTCTGTAAGCGTTGCGTTGGCAACGATAGGTTTTGGGGTGTATTCGATGACCACTTCGCCAAAAGAGAGGCAATTATTGTCTAAAGTGACTTCAACACTATAGGTTCCTGGAGCAGAAACGGTTAGTGTTGCGTTGGTTTCTGTGGTAAGTTCTACACCATCTTTAAACCATTTGTAGGTATTATTGCCTTGTTGAAATGCGCTTAAGGTGTAAGTGTCACCTTCGCAAATAGCTGAATTTGTTGAGACTAATAAATCAGAACCTAAATCGGTTGATAATTTAAAACTGCCAGCTTCTAAAAAGACCGCAGAGTCATAACGGTAATTTTGCTCGTCCGCAATGACTAATTTGACATGATAGGTTTGATTAGGTTGCACATTGGCAGTTGCTGTAAGCACTTTGGTTTGCCCATTAAAGTTGATAGGAGCTGTTGCATCGTTCCAGCTATCAAAATAAAATTGGTTGATGGCAGGACAACCACCTGGAATTTCGGGATGTACTGTGGTGACTTTTACAGGTGTTTGGGTGTCAGGAACTAAAGCGATGTTGGTGTATTGGGTTGTTCCGGAAGGTCTGATTAAAAATCCGAACAAATCAGAATATTGGCACGTGTTTGGGTTGTTTTCTTGATATTCTTCAGAAGCAAACAAATATCTAAAACTAATTTGAGTAGCAACAGAGGTAAAGTCGAACTCTAAAATAGTAGCGTTTGTGGTATTAGATTCGTTAAGAGCGTTTTCTAAATCGGTATCGCCATTCCAATTAGGTGCATCATCATCACTCAAAGAGGTGTTAGGACCAGGAACGTTGGTTAAACGACCAGTGCTTAAAACAATGCCACTTTGAAAAGGGAAGGAACTTCCGCCATCTTCAAAATAGCCATAACTTTGTGTTGTACCACCAAAATCGCCACCAACCACATTGGTCACATTGATGTTTTCGATACAATTACTGTCAATTAAAATATCTTCCACCAATTGTTGAGGTGTGTAAGTTTGCGTGCTTACCTGAACGTTTTGCGCATAGGAAGTTAGACAGAAACTAAAACAAAGAATAAATAAAATGCGGTTCATTTTCTTTTTCACAGAACGCAAATATACGGAAGTTTGGTGTTTTAATAAATGAAAATGTTGTGAGAGATGGTATGGAGTTGCTATTTATTTATCGCTTCAAAGCAAAATGCCCTTTTACCTGAAATGAAATGCTATCTTTTTTAACATCAGCTACAAACCAATAATCAGCAGCAGGCATATTGTTGCCATTATAAGTACCATCCCAACCAGGTGAGGTTGCAGTTAAATACGCTAATTGTTTGCCAAATCTGTCATAAATATAGACAACTGTTCCTGGTAAGTTTTCGACACCTGTGATATGCCAAGTATCAAAATAACCATCACCATTTGGTGTCATAAACTTTGGAGTATCAATTACCACAACTTCTTTACTAACTTCAGAGCAACCATTTAAATCTTTAACTCTGATGGTGTGATAGCCAAGACTTACATTTTCAAAAATATTAGATTCTTGAGGTGTACCATTGTCTAAAATATACAAGTAATTTCCAATACCACTAACGGTTATAGTGATGTTGTTTGGGTCAGAGAAATCGAGGGTTTCTGTAAATTCAATAGTGGCTTGTTCCGATTCTGTTACGTTAAAAACTTGGGTGGTTTCGCATCCAAATTGTGAAGTAACCGTTACCCAATAGGTACCTACAACAGTGATTTCAATTTCTGGCGTCGTTTCATTTGTTGACCACAAATAAGTATCTGTTGGCGTGTTGGTATTGGCACTTACCAATAGTGGGAGGTTTTCTAAACAAATGACTTGATCTTGAATGTCCACTATTGGACGTGGATGCACCATAGTGGTAAACTGTGTTGTACTGTAACATCCTGTTGCATTATTTTCTACTCTTGCGTAGATTATTTCGTTATTGGTGGCCGCGTACAAATTTGGTAAAACATTGGTTGCTGATTCGGCATCTGTTGACGTATTGTAATACGTAACGGCATAACTCGCTGCATTTTGAGTACCTAAAACGCTTGTATTTTGTTGTGATAAATCGAAGGTCAAAAAGCCATCAAAATCATCATCACAAGCTTCTAAATTGTTTGGTGTGTTGGCAACAGGCAACGGATTGACCATGAGTTGAAACGCATAGGTCGTAAAACAACCAGTGGTTGCGTTTTCTATTCGGATATGAATGGTGTCATTAGTTGTTTGATAATTGTAATTATTACTAATAGCATTGGTATTATTAAAAGCATCGGTTGCAGTTGTGTAATAGGAAATTAAGGTGTTTGCTGTATCATTTACAATGAGTGAATTGACTTGAGACAAATCAAAGGTTTGTGTACTGTTATCGCAAATGGTTACTGAGCTAAAATCGTTAATAGCAGGAGGTAAGTTGACCATAAGTTGTAACGGAATTGCTAAATAACAGTTAGAAACGGTATTGGTAACTCTTACATAAACCGTTTGTGGATTCGTCAAATTGTTATAAGCTGTAGGTGTTGTGATAGGATTGGTCTCTGCCTCTAAATTGTCTAAAGTTTCGTAATACGAAATAACAATATCATCTTGTCGTACATCAAGAATATCAAATTCTGAAAGTGTTAAATCAAAAGTAACGAAGCCATCACTATTGGTGTCGCACATGGTTAAGGGTTGTGCAGGATTGGCTTCAGGTGCTTGAATGACATTTAATCCGAAATTAGTGATGGAATTACAAATAGTACCATTGTCAATTCTAACAAAAATTTGTTGCGGATTTGTGGTGTTTGTGTACTGTAAAGGCAGTGGGTTGGTACCATTTTCGGCATTTTCAAAAGAGGTGTAAAAAGTGATGTCTAAACTGTCATTGATACCATTTGAAATTTCATTGATTTTATCGTTAAGGTCAAATTGTTCGCTACCATCATTGGCAATATCATCACAAACAAACCAATCGGTTGGTTGATTATATTGAGGGTTTGAGCCAACTTCAATAGTAAATGACGAAGTTCCGTAGCAATTTTGGTCAGACGTATTTTCAACTCTTACAAAAATAGTTTGCGGATTTGTCAAGTTTTGATACGCAGTATTTTTATCAATGGCATTTGTTCGGTTATCAGCATCTGATTGATTTAAAAAGTACAAGGTTTGCTTACCTGCTTGTCCATTTAAAATTTCAGCATCTTTAGTATTGAAGATAAAATCGCCAAAACCATCACTCGAATTTTCACATATTTTATAGTTGCTGATTGGTGTAAACACAGGAAGTGTATTGACAATAATATTAAAAGATTCTGTTGAATAACATCCAGAAACCGTGTTTTCGATACGTGCAAAAATAGGTTGTGTGTTGGCGTTATAACTTGTTGTGTTGATGATAGGATTGCTATTGCTTTCAGCATCAGTTAAAGTGGTATGAAAAGAAAAAGCTCTGTCAGTCGTGTCAGAAACCAATTCGTTAATTTTTTGAGTTAAATTGATTATAGAGAAACCATCTTGGTCATCGTCACAAATAATTATATCAGAAGGTGTTGCTGATATTGGAGCTGGTAATACGTTAATTTCAAAACTATTAACATCAGCACAACCTGTTTGGTTATAGGTAATTCTGGTATAAAATGTTTGTGGATTTGAGGTGTTTGTGTAAAAGTTAGGAAGCTGATTGGTGTTGGCATTGGCATCATTTTCTGTTTCAAAATACGTCACTGTAAATCCTGTTTGGCCATTTCTAATTTGGTCGTCAAAACTATGCAAATCGATGGATGTAAAACCATCTTGATCTGTATCGCAATAATCAACCGAACCAATAGAAGGAAAGGTAATAATTGGATTTAAAATAAGTTGAATTTCAGCGTTTTCTGAACACGTCGTATTACTTAAAGTGATGTATAAGGTATGCGGATTTTCAGTTGGTGTATATAAAAATGTGGTATTAATTGGATTGGTTTGATTGTCTTGATCGGTTAATGTTTCATAAAAAGTAACTGTCACATCTGGTATATCGTTGATGATAACTTGAGAAATGTTGTTTAAATCAAATGATTGTGAGCCATCATTATCAACATCACACAGAGAAAAATCGCGAATTTCTGTTCCTGTCAATAGCAAATTAGAGTGAATTTGAATAGGTGTTACGGAAAAACAACCACTTACATCATCTACAACACGTATGTATAAAATTTGCTCATCACTAACAGTATTGTTATAATTTGTAGGGTTTTGGATGGCATTTGAACCTGAAACAGCATCCTCATAAGTTTCATAAAAAGATACAGAAACTCCAGTTAAACCTTGCAGCACTTCGTCAGTAATAGAGGTTAAATCAAAACTCGCAAAACCATCATGTTCTGGGTCGCAAGCATCAATATAATGGTCGTCAGTATTAATAACAGGATTGTTTAAAACAGAAACCGTTAGTGTTGTTGTGCTCACGCAACCTGTTAAGGCATTGGTAGCACGTACAAATAAGTGTTCGGTTTGCAAACTGTTACTATAAGGTGATGCAATTGGGTTGTTTCCTGAGTCTGCATCGGCTTGGGTATAATGATAGGTAACCACTAAATTTGGTTGCGCATTGGTAATCTCATCGTCTTTTTCGGTTAAATCGATTTGTGTTAATCCGTCAGAGGTCATATCATCACAAACTAATAAATCGGTTGGTGTGCTGATATTTGGTAATGGATTCACTATCAAATTAAATTGTGAAAATGCCAAACAACCTGTTGATGCTTCTTCAATTCTTACATAAATGGCTTGTGGATTGCTCGTGTTTTGAATTGGGTTTGTAATTGGATTTACGTCATTTAAAGCATCTGCATTTGAATAGTGATAGGAAATATTATAATTAATGCCAGGAACTGCATTTAAAACGTCTTGATTTTTTGTGCTTAAATCGAAAGTTTCCGTTCCATCACCTGAAGCGTCATCACATAATTCGTAATCAGAAATTGGCGCAGCTGTTTGTGTACTGCTTAAACTCACTTCAACTGTATCTTCAATCATACAATTAGAATTTGCCAAAGGAATTGCAATCATTACAGTATAACTTCCAGATTGAGTCACGTTAAGTGTTGGTTGGTTTTGTCCAGAAATCAATCCATTATTCAAATACCAAGTATAAGTGGCTTGCGGATTTTCAATATTACCATCTAAAATTACAGATTCTGCACAAGTAGTGATGTCATTGCCTAAATTGACCGTTGCATTAAAACTATTTCCTTCAATAAAAACAGCAGAATCGTAATTTTTATCGGTTTGATCAGCAATTACTAACTTAATATGATACAATACATTAGGCGAAATATTTGCTGTAGCAGTCATCACTTTTGTACGTCCATTATAATTGGTGTCTCCTAAGCTATAACCATCAAAATATTCAGCATTTGATGCCTCGCAAAACCCAACAATTTCGTCGTGGATAGTATTCGTGTTTACAGGTGTTGACGTACCAGGAATGACAGCAATATTAGTGTAAGGATTATTAGTGCCAGCTTCTTTAATCAAAAAGGCAAATCCGTCAGAATATTCACAAGGGAAGTTTCCAAAATATTCTTCAGAGGCTAAAATATAGTTGAATTGTATTTGATTTGAAATAGAAGCAAAATCAAACTCAATTGAGGTCGCATTTAATGTATTTGAAATGCCTAATGCTGTTTCTAAATCAGTATCTGTTGTCCAATTGGTTTGCCCTTCATTTAGCGTTTCATTGTTTTGAACATTGCCACCAGAACTTGCATTTCCTGTAGATAGCATGATGCCATTTTCAAAAGGGAAGTTGGATGAACCACGTTCAAAATAACCAAAACTTGAAAAACCATTAATTGAGCCGTTAACTTGCGAAGTGATATTTGATGTTTCTACACAACCTTGAATTAAATGATTTTCAATAAGTTGCTGTTCTGTTAAACTATTGTCTATGGTAATTTGTTGTCCGAATGTTGCGTTACACAAAAGGCATACAAAGAGAAGGAGGGAAATTTGGTACGTTTTCATTCTTAAAGGTTAAGTTTTTTGTTGATGAAGCCAGTTTTATAATGTAAAGTCTTAATTAACAAAAGATTTGAGGGCGGAAAGTAATTTAAAATTAGACGAAATGCAAAATAATACGATGAAATACACTAAATTTTAACATTTAGTAACTCATGTAAACCCAACCTGCTATCGATTTATAGTTTGGGTCGTTTAAATGAAGCACGTAAAAATATGTACCAACTGGTAAAAGTTTCCCTAAATTATTGAGACCTCTGTTTGCTTTGCCATCCCAAGGAGTGTTGTTATCACCTTCAAAAATGAGCGTTCCATAACGGTTATAAATCAATAATTGATGATTTTCGAACACATTGTATAAACCTTGAATATTAAACCAATCGTTAAATCCATCAGTATTTGGTGAAAACCCTTGAGGAACATGAGGCGGACAATTTTCAACACCAACATCAAACTGATACACTTCATAACAAGGTGGTGTTTGTAATTTGACGTAAATAGTTTGTGGATTGGTAGTGTTGGAAAAAGCTTCAGGCATAAAAATCTCATTTTCATTGGTTTCTAAATCTGAAAGTGAAGTATAAAATGAGAAATTTTCTGTAGTTGAATTGTCGTTTAAAAAACTATCCACTAAATTAAAAACGGCTGAGTTGAACCCTTCATTACAAGACGTAACGCTTGGTAACATTAGAACAGGAGGAATTGTCAATAATGTTAAAGTGGTTTCAAAAGTGTTGTTGGTTTCATCAGTTTCTGTAACAGTTCCAATAGCTTGCCCATTGTCGTCAACTACAACAGTAAGCGTAAAATTGTCTGTGATTGCTGGTGGAATAGTGAGTTGAATGGTTCCGTTTTCAAAACCACCAATGGCAATGCTACTTTGGGTTTCACTTTGTCCAATTAATAAGCCATCAGCATAAAAAGCAATTGGTGTGTGTGCTGGCAACACATCAGTTGCATTGGTATTGAAAACAGTATAATCAACGTTTAATTCGCGTTGGCAATTAAGTTGCGCCTCATTAATCGCAATGGTTGCATCTGGTAATTGGCTGTTTAAAACGGTAATGATGTTATTGATGATGATTAAATCGGCTTGGAAAATTCCGTTGTTATCAAAACCACCAGTTGTCATTTGTATGGTTGCAGCAGTATCGCCAATTTGAATATTGTCTTGTATGTTGTACACATCCAAATCACAATTATAAAAGGTGTTAGAATTGGTAAAAGTATTGGTACCATTAAATGCATTGTCAGCGTAATTTAATGGTGGATTAGATAAAATATTGCCATTGATTGATAAAGATTCGCCATAATTTAAAGCATTATCACCTTCCCAAGCTAAGAAGCCTATTTTGGCATTTTGGTTGTCAATAACATTCAAATTATTTAAAATGATGGTTTTTTCGGTATTGTTTCTATCAATAATTTCCAAACCTTGAAACAAATTCACTTGGTTTAAAGGCAAATTGTCATCTTCATAAATAATATAGATGCTCCAACCTGCAAAATTGGTTCGGTTCGCACAATAAGCTGTATTATTGGCCAAGGTTTCAGAAATATCTAAATCTGATAACTCATAAGTAGTATTACCTTGCGTAGTAACCAAATTAGTAACATCTGCAAAGCAGGAAAAGTAAGTTAGTACGTTTGTTGGCGAATTGTTATAAGACACATTATAAGTAAGGTCAGCATCAACTGAAGTACCATTAAGTGTAATATTAGTATCGCCAACACCAGAACCAGCCCAATACAAATATGCAGCTACAATGGTTGAGGTATTTGGTAAGTTTAAATTGGCTTGAGAGGAAGGTAAAATATCACAAAAACTCTGAACAATATTGTTTTCAAAAGGGTTGAGTGTGTTGCCAATAGCAGTATAATCATAACGACCATTAAATTGTTGATACAATTCGATGTTTTGCCCAAATTGTTTTATTGAAACACCAAAGAATAGCAAAAAAAGTAATGGTTTTAGAGCCTTCATGTGGAAACTTTTTTGAGTTCCTAATTTAAGAATTTACAAATTAACGTTTTAGAGTAAAATGATTTTTAAAAATTCTGCCGTCTTGAAGTTTTACTTTGAACCAATAATCGGAAGCAGGTAATTTGTAACCATTGAGTGTTCCGTCCCAACCAGCACTTAATGGGTCTAATTCTTTGATAAGTTTGCCTTGTCTATCAAAAATATAGATGTTAGTATTTGGTTGAAACAGGTCAGTAATACCATAGACTTGCCAAAAGTCGTGAAAACCATCGTTATTTGGTGTAAAATATTTAGGAAATCCAATGACAGAGACCAAACTGTCAATGACACCACAATCGTTTTTATCACGAACGTAAATGGTATGCAATCCAGGAGCGACATTTTCAAAAGTGTTGCTGTCTTGATATAAAGCATCAACAGCATCTAAAGCATATTGATAATCACCTTCACCAGTTACAAATACAGAAATGCTGTTATTTTGAGAGGCATCAGTTACTTCAATATTAGTAATTGTAGCAATGTTAGATGGCAATACTGTAATGGTTCTGTCTTTAAAACATCCATTGGTATTGGTGACTCTTACAGTATAAGTTCCAGGCGTGTTGACCATAATTTCAGAAGTATCTTCGCCAGTGGACCAGGTATAATAGTAGTTGCTTGGAGAATCGTCAATAACACCACCTGTAAGTGTAATGGCTTCTGGAAAAAAGTTAAGACAGTAAAGCGTTTCAAATGCTGTTTCGATGTTAGGCAATTTAAAAACCGTTAATTGTACTTGACTAATACCAAAGCAAGCATTGGCATTTTCAACACGAGCAAAAATAGATTGAGAATAAGCCGTTGTATTGGTAAAATTGGTTGGCAACGGGTTTTGTTCTAACAAGGCATCTTCATAAGTTTCGTAATAGTTTAAATCCAAACCAGCAGGCAAACCGTTGAGCACATCAGCATCGGCATTAGTGAGATTAAAACTATAAAAACCATCTTCAGTACCATCATCATCACACTGTTTTAAAGAGGTATTGTTAGCATTTGTAAGGCTAACTTGCAGTGTTAACTCTGCAATATTATAACAACCTGTTACATCATTAGTCACTTTAGCATAAATGGTTTGTGGATTGAAAAAATTATGAAACGCATCGCCATTAATTTCATTAGTTGCATTGATAGCATCGTTTTGTGATAGATAATAATTAACTGTTCTGTCAGGAAAACCACCTGTAATGTCATCTACTATTTGATTAAAATTAAAGATTGTAAAACCTTCAGGAATACCATCTTCGTCACATTGAATAAGCGTGGTGTTGTTGGCGATTGGCGCATCATTAATAGTAATTGTAAACGAGCCAGTTGTGTAACAATTGGTGTTGTTATTATTTTCTATACGAACAAAAACAGTTTGATTGTAAGCTGTGGTGTTGGTGTATAGGTTGGGAAATGCTGCAATATTGGCATCCGCATCTTGTTGCGAATTGTGATAGGTTATTGTGTAAAGATTAGCATCTTGTGTTCCTAAAATGGCACTGTTTATCTCAGATAAATCAAAGGTTGAAAATCCGTCCATGGTGTTTGCATTAACATCAGAATCGCAAATTTCAATGTCATTTAAAGTTGAGATTGTAGGTGTTATAAAAGTTTCAATTGAAAAAGATGTGGTATCAAAACAATTTGGATTTTCACTATTTTGAACTCGTACAAAAATGTCTTGCGGATTTGAAGTATTGCTGAAGTTGCCTATAATTTCATTGGTATTATTGGTAGCATCGTCTAATGAGGTGAAGTATTTGACTTCATAAATTGTTGGGTCTTGTGCTCCTAAAACATCGGTGTTTTGCGTTGTAAAATCAAACGAAGAAGTGGTTGTTGCATCACAATGTATTATATTGTTAGGTTGGTGCGCCACAGGAATATCAAAAACGCCAACTACAGCTTGTCCTTCAATGGGACATTCACCATTATTAGGTTCTATAAAAACTTCGTAAAAACCAGGTGTGTCAACTTGTAATTGAAAAGTTGTTTCTGTAAGTGCAACACCATCTTTTGACCACGTGTAATCGCCTCCAGGAATATCTACAGCCGTTAATGTGTACGTATCGCCATCACAAAGTTTGAGTTCAGTTGTACTGATGCCATTTTGAATAATATCAATTTCCGAATTAAATAGAGATTGAATAAAAGGAGGCAACCCAATACGACTTAAATGCTGAAAATCACCATTGATATCTACTAAAATTCCAGTTTCGTCATAATTAGCAGCCATTCCATCTGCTTCTGGATTTTGAATCACACCTAAATAGCGTCCAGAGTTATTTTGATTGTTCAAATTAACCTGAGCTCTGTATATTTTTTTGTTGATGCCTAATTGCAAAGCACCTGCACTAAATACGCTTGACGTATGAATAACGACCAAAGAGGCAGGAATATCAGCACTTTCCAAATTCCATTGCAGCACGCTGCTTGGACCAGCACCATTGGCACCTCCATTTATGGTGGCATATACTTTTTTGTTTTCGGCAGAAAACTCTACACCATAAGGACTGTCGCCATGATTAGGACCATACAATTCTTGCATATTAGACACTATTCCTGTGTCATTATCAAAATCATAAAGGTAAACACCTCCAGGTGCTTCTCCTGCCAAAGTTGTTGCAAATCCTAAATGTGCTACGGCTAATTTTGTACCATCTGGTGATGCTTTTAGATAGCCCAAGGCATTACGTCTGTAACCAGAAACAGGTACTGTTGGACCAATAGTTGAGATAACAGGTGTGGTATTAACTCCGTTTACATCTACTTTAAATGCGTAAAATTTATCTACAAATTGTGTAAGTACCCAAAATGAGGAGCAATCATCGGCTTTTACAGCAGTTATTTTTTCTGAACATTTAAAATCGACTTCGTTGGGATTGTTAGGATTATAAGTTGTTAGATGAATGTTTTTTTCAACCGCATCAACATCTCCCAAACCTCCATTTAAAGTCATGTCCACCAAAGAGTAGGTGAGGCCATCATTAACACCATCACCATCTGATTGATTAGGAAACGCTGCCGAATTGAAATGATGAGGCTCATCAACCGTAAAAATATAATAGGAATTTAAATCTTGCGGTTTTGGAACGATTAGACCAGAAGAGGTGCTTGAATCGTCACCTAACAAACCAGTACCTAAAGCTTCACTTGCATTCGTCATAGGTTGGTGTAAACTATTCCAAACGGTTCGTCCATCAGAATAGAATAATAAATTGCCATTGGTATCTGAAATGGATGTGCAACCTTCTAAAGTGTTTAGTTGCCCATCTGTTAGTGCAGTGACAGTTCCTGTGGTTGCATTAAAGTGCAAGCCAGCATTTTTACCAAAATACCAGTTAGATGCTTCATTTTGACTGAAAGCTACAAAGGGTGTTAAGGCTAAAAAAAGTGAGAGAATCTTTTTCATAAATGACAGCAATAGCTATCAAATATATCATAAATCTCGTTGTTTTAATAATCTATACGACAAAAAGATGAATAGTGTAGTCCAACAGAGGACAATAAGAATATCATACCAATGGACCGCATAATCAAAATCAAATTTCTCGCCTACTTGGTTGGCAACAGATTTTACAGCACTTAAACGCGAAAAGGGTTGCTTTATTAAGTTGGACATAGCATTTAAGGGAAAAAAACGCATAATGTTTGAGGCTATTTCAGGATCGGTTTTCCATCTTAAAATACCAAAAACAATGGCTTCTACAAATTGCCAAACAAATAGAAAGCCAAGTGCAAAGGCTGAACGTTTTACGAGGATGCCAAGAAATAAGCAAAAAGAAAAGAAACCAAGCAATTTTATGAAAAAGGCAACAATAAATTCTAAATCAGAAAAAATGATGCTCAATTCTGTATAAGTTGAAAATATCAAACCTAAAATTAAAGATACCACAAACAAAAACACTGTGGAAATCAGAGAAAAAGCAATCACTGTGTAAAATTTAGACAGGATAAATTCTTTTTTGCTCAACCCATCAATTAGATTTTGTTTTAGGGTTTTGTTGCTGTATTCATTTGCCATCATGGAAACAATGACAATGGCTAAAAACAATTTGAAGATAGCTGCAATATAAGCGTTAAAATGCCATATATAAGGAAAATTAAAAATTCCCATTTCAGCCAAATGAAATTTTATAGGACCAATATCAAATTTAATAGAAGCAATGAGCGCAATAGATGTTAGCAACACAAAATATGTGATGATTAAAACCTTACTTGCCCTGTTATACATTAATTTTTGAAACTCTATGTTTAATAATCTGAACATGTTGTTATGGGTTGATTTTGATTGATGATTAATTGTTGTCAGTTAGTTTTAAGAATTGTTCTTCTAAACTTTCCTTGCGTTTTACCAAATGTGATAGTGTGATGCCTTTTTCAAACATTAATTTATTAAAGGTTGATGCATCCATTGGTGCATTTAAAAAAGCAGTAATTAGATGATCTTCAATTTTGATGTTTGTAAAATCTGGATTGTTTTCTAAAAATGAAATTAATAAGTCTTGCTGATTGGTTTTTAACTCAAAAAAACCATGACTACTAATCATTTCATCAACACGACCAGAATATAGTTTTTCGCCTTTTCGTAACACCACTACATGCGAACACACCTTTTCAACTTCATCTAATAAGTGAGAAGCTAATAAAATAGTAGTGCCTTGACTTGCAATTTGTTTGATAAGTGTACGTATTTGATGAATACCTTGAGGGTCTAAACCATTGGTTGGTTCATCTAAAATCAGTATTTCAGGATCGTTTAACAAGGCAGAAGCAATAGCCAAACGCTGTTTCATACCTAAAGAATAGGTGCTAAATTTGCTGTCTTTTCGTTCTAAAAGTCCAACAATTTCAAGCTTTTCGTTGACTTTACTATAATCAACCCCTTTAATTTTGCAAACCAATTTTAAGTTTTGATAAGCACTCATGTATGGATAAAAATTAGGACGTTCAATAATAGCACCAACTTTTTTTAAAGCGTCATGTGTGGTTGTGTTGCCATCAAACCAACTAAAATCGCCTGAGGTTGCATTAACCACATTTAAAACAATACCAAGTGTGGTCGATTTTCCGCTTCCATTAGGGCCTAAAATGCCATAAACATTCCCTTTTTTAATAGTGAATGTTAAGTCTTTTACAGCAGTGAGATTGCCAAATTTTTTGGTAAGATTGTTGATTGTTAAAATAGTATCCAAGGTGATTGTGATTGATTAGTTAAAAGTATGACGAGTATTAGTTGAATTTGTTACAAGTTAATTTAAGAGGCTGATTTTTTAAATATAAGTAGAAAACAGTTATTAAGAAAAGAATTATTCTTAAATTAGTGATAACTAATAAATTGAAGATAAATGAAATTGATTTTTCAATTAGGTGTTTTATTTTTTTGTTTGAGTTTATACGCTCAAAATTCAGAATTCAAACAGCTTTTTTCTATGCCTAATGATAGTGTATCTATTGATTTTAAGAAATACAATGGATTTGAGTTGCTTAACAAACACAATAATTCATTTAGTATTAAAGAAGAAACTAAGATTGAGGAACCTATAAAACCTATTAAATTTCACTACAATTTTTTTGATAAAGACATCATTCTTTATAAAAGTAATCCAAATGATTTTTTAAATCATTGTAGTGCTTTAAAAGATGGTTTGACAACCGATTATAAAAGTGAAGATGTTATAATAGGTAGAATTTTTGACGCTGTAATAAATGATATGCTTGCTAAAAAGCTATTTAAAAAACAGAGCAATTAATTCCAGTTTTCATCAAAATCTAAGTGGTCATAATCGTCCACATCTAAGTCATCATCAAACTCATTATAATCTTCAACATCTTCTGCTTCAAAGGCTTTTTGAGGTGCTTCTAACGGAATTTGGCCATGTACAAACATTAAATTTGGATAATCGGTCCCTTCGGCTTCATCAACAATTTCAGCCAATTCCACAAAAAAGGTCCACATATTAAAAAAATCGTAAACATAAATAAGTTTAGGTTGCATTTCATGAATGACGTCGTTGATGGTGGTTTCATTCATCAATCTTACAGATTCTGTACCTTCGCTTGTATCAAACATTGATATTTCTTCACCTTGGTTCCAGCTTTCGTCACTTAAATAAAATGATGCCATTTCAATACCATCAAACCCAAAGGCTTGTGTAATGCTGTTGTGCAAATCTTCAAGGGTATCGGTTTCACGTATTTCTAAATCTCTAAAAATATCGTCTTCAGTATCATGGTCAAGAATAATCCTAAATCTGTAAATCATTGGTTTGGTTTAAAATGCAAAGATAGTTTTTTTGTGTTATTTGCTAAAGCGATGTAATGTAAATGTCATGGCAGTCAGCAACATAAATGCTCCAATTTGATGTGCTAACCCTAACCAAACAGGAACTTGGTAAATAAGCGTCAACACACCTAACAAAAATTGTACGCCAACCATAATAAAAAGGGCATTAACAGCTTTGTTTTGGTAACTTGTTAGTTGCATTTGTTTGGCTTTGTACCAAATAACAAGGATAAAAATAACCACTACATACGCAAAAGTACGATGTACAAACTGCACACCACTTTTGCCTTCAATAAAGTTTTTATAAACAGGTTGTAACTCGGTATAAACGGTTTCGTGCATCAATTTACCTTCGCTCATAAAAGGCCAATGATTATGGATAAAACCAGCATCTAAACCAGCTACAAAAGCGCCATAAATAATTTGTAAGAGCAAAGCTGCAAGTCCAAAACGCACTAAATTTCTAAAGCGTTTATTGATGTCTTTTTTATTAGGAAACATCAAATCTAAAGCCACCCAAAATGTGTAGGCAAAGGTTATAAAAGCGGTTGTTAAATGCGCTGCCAATCTAAAATGGCTAACATCAGGATTGTCAACCAATCCGCTTTTTACCATATACCAACCCAAAAATCCTTGAAAAGCACCTAAAGCCAATAATATAATGGATTTTTTGATGGTTGGTTTTGAGAGTTGTTTGGTCAATAAAAAGTATAAAAACGGAATAAAAAATACCAATCCTATCATTCTGCCAATAAAGCGATGCAACCATTCCCAAAAGTAAATATCTTTAAAATCTTCTAAATTAAAATGATTGTTAAGTTTTTGATATTCAGGATATTGTTTGTATAATTCAAACGCATCATGCCATTGGGTTTCATTCATTGGAGGAAGCGTTCCAGAAATAAGTTTGTAGTTAGAAATGGATAGCCCAGAATGGGTTAGACGTGTAATTCCACCAATTACCACCATAATAAATATTAATATGCAACCTGTAAGAAGCCAGTAAATGACTTTCTTGTTATCTTTTTGTTTTACCACAAATACACAAATTTATATTATTGAACTTGAACTTCAATTTCTATTTTTTAAACCTAAACGTTTTCCTTCTTCAAGCATCAATTGAAAAGCGGCTTTATATTCATTAGGAATTTCGCCTTCCAAAATAGCTTCTTTAATTTTTTCTTTTATAATGCCAATTTCTTTTGATGGTTTTAAGTTGAAGGTTTCCATAATTTTTTCGCCAGTAATTGGAGGTTGAAAATTCCTTACATGATCGCGTGCTTCAACTTCAATAATTTTTTCTCTTACAATTTTAAAGTTGTTATGATATTTTTTGAACTTTTTTGGGTTTTTAGTGGTAATGTCTGCTTCGCAAAGCGTCATCAAATCTTCTACATAATTACCAGCATCAAACACCAAACGACGTATGGCAGAATCTGTAACTTCTTGGGCCAAAACAATAGGACGTGAACTCATAAACACCATTTTTTGAACAAATTTCATTTTGTCATTCAATGGCATTTTTAAGCGTTTGAATAAATGATAGACCATTTTTGAGCCTTCAAACTCATGGCCATGAAAGGTCCAACCTACTTTTTTGCTAAACTTTTTGGTTGGTGCTTTGCCTATATCGTGCAACAAAGCAGCCCAACGCAACCAAACATCGTCAGTGTTTTTGGCAATGTTGTCAACAACTTCTAATGTGTGATAAAAATTATCTTTATGTTTTTGACCTTCAACTTCGTCAATGCCTTTTAATGCAATGAGTTCTGGTAAAATGTAGTGCAATAATCCTGTTTTTTCGAGCAATAAAAACCCTATTGAAGGTGTTTCGCTTTCCAGAATTTTATTTAATTCTACGACAATACGTTCCTTAGTTATGATTTCTATACGATGCTTATTTTTTGAAATGGCTTTTAACGACTCTTTTTCAATTTCAAAATTAAGTTGGGTTGCAAACCGGATTGCTCGCATCATCCGCAATGGATCATCATTATAGGTTATATCAGGATTTAAAGGTGTTCTGATGATTTTGTTTTGTAAATCTTGAATACCATTAAAGGGGTCGAGTAGTGTTCCAAAACGAGCTTCATTCAAATCTAAAGCAAGTGCATTAATGGTAAAATCACGACGATTTTGGTCATCTTCTAAAGTGCCATTTTCAACAACAGGATTTCTGCTGTTTTCGTTGTATGATTCTTTTCGAGCTCCAACAAATTCTATTTCAATATCGTCATAACGCAACATGGCTGTTCCGTAGGTTTTAAAAATCTGAACTTTGGGTTTGTTTGGAATGTTTTTGGCAACCTGTTTAGCAAGCTCAATACCACTTCCAATAGCCACAATATCAATATCTTTAGAGTTATCACGCTCTAAAATGACATCGCGAACATATCCACCAATCACATAAGCATCTATTTGAAGCTCTTTTGCAGATTTTGAAATAATTTCAAAAATGGGATGTTGTAAGGCTTGTTTGTATTTCATATGTTTCAAATGCCAATATTTAAACTCCAAATTCCAAAAGTTTAATTGGATTTTGGTGCTTTAAAATTTGGGATTTAGCTTCTTATAATCTGCACTTTTCCATCAGCACTTAGTTTGATAATGGATGATGGTTTTGAGCACACTTTTTCGTGGTGCAAATTTACAACATAGTCCACACCTTTTAAAATCTCATCAGCTATTTCTTTGAATGATTTTGGAGTTGGTTGACCACTGATATTTGCTGAAGTAGATACAATAGGTTTATTGAAGCGTCTGAGCAATTGAAAACAAAAGTCATCATCAGGAATTCGGATGGCAATTGTATGGTCTGAAGCTATTAAATTAGTTGCTAAATTTTGGGCATCATCATAAATAATGGTTATAGGATTTTCTGAAACATCAAAAATGTCAAAAGCCACTTCTGGAATTTTTTTAACATATTTGCTCAACATTCTATCATCTGAAACTAAGCAAATTAAGGCTTTGCTGTCTTCACGTTGTTTTAGTTGATATACTTTTTTTACAGCATCAGCATTGGTGGCATCACAGCCAATTCCCCAAACCGTATCTGTTGGATAGAGAAGGAGTCCACCTTCTTTTAAGACCTTTAATGCGTTGTTGATATCGTTTTGCATATTTAAAATTATTGACGTCCTTTACGAAGCAACCAAAGTTTGGCGTAGCGCATAAACACTGTATAACCTTGTACATAACCAATAGCTAAACCAACCACACCATCTTTAAAACCGCTTTGTATGATATAATGTTTAAAAAATCCCCAAAACGGTTTAATAACAAAATGGTAAGCTGTCAATTTGCCTGTTTTTTTGTCGTAATCTTTAGCTTGCCACCAAGCGTAACGGTTCATTTTTTCTAAATATTTGTCAAAAGTGATGTAAGTATTATGATATAATTTATGATGAAGTCGGTCAATCTTCCCATTTGCAATAACTTCAGCGTGAACGTGTTTGTCTTGGTATTTGCAAAAATCGCGTTTAAACAAGCGGATGACTTTATCATTGCGCCAACCACTATAATTAACGCGTTTTCCCATAAAATGGTTAATGCGTCCAATCCAATAGGCAACTATGTCTGGGTTAGGGTTTTTAAGTATTTCAATAATTTCAGCTTTCAACTCAGGGGTCACACGTTCATCAGCATCAACCAACAAAATCCATTCGTGTTTGGCTTGCGGAATGGCCCAATTTTTTTGAGAGGCGGAATATTCATACTCTCTACGAATCACTTTGGTAGCCAGTTTTAAAGCTTTTTCATAAGTGCCATCTGTACTAAAACTATCCACTACTAAAATTTCATCAGCAAAATCTACAGATGCGATAACCGCTTCAATATTATGGATTTCATTTCCTGTAGGAATTAATGCTGTGAGTTTTATCATAGATTTTTTAATCGTATTTTATTTGCCAAAAATAGAACGAATTTTTAATTTTCTAAACAATGAAATCTTTCTTTTGTTAGGAACACCATGTTGAGATATATAATTTTGAACGGTTTCAACCATGCGTTGTGCCGATTTTCCATCATTATAAGGATGAAATTGTTCAAAAATATAATTTCGAGATTTGGCAAATGGGTCTTGTGTTAGGTTGTTTTCTACCAATTTTGCTAAGTTTTTATACTCTAAATGGTTTTCCCATAAGATGTTTTCTGAAATATTTTTGAAAGAAATCACAGGTTTGTCTAACAATAAAAATTCATAGATGACTGAAGAAGTGTCACTTATTAACAGGTCAGACATCAACAAAAATTTGACAATGTTTTTTTCGGTTTCAAATACAATATTTGGCAGTTGAGTTGCTAAATTTTGATAGGTTTTAAGCCATTCTTTATCCATTAATGGGTGAAATTTCATCAAAATGACATAGTCTGGGTTTTTAGCCAAATCTTTTATTTCATCCACTAAAAAAGGTGCAGATGTTAATTTTGGCGAAAATGTTGGTGCATAAAGAATAACCGTTTTAGCTTGATGAGATTTTAAAAGTAGTTGCTTTTCTTCATCATATGTATGCTTATCAGTTGCAAAAACATCCAGCTTTGGCCAACCTGTTTCAATGACATCAAAATCTTTATGAATAGTTTTTAAACTGTTGAATTTGTCAGTAAAATAAGGCCCTTGCGTAAGGTATAAATCAAAATAATGCCGAATTCTAAAATGTCCTTTTTTTTCACCAGCTAAACCATGAAAAATTTGCACTTTTAAACCTCTTAAATAATGTGGTATTTCATTACCTGGAACAAAAATAGCATCACTTTGATAGGTTTTTAAATTAGAAATTGATGTGGTGTGTGGTTCTAATTTATAAGGAAAATCTGAAAGAATAGTCTCTGTAATGAACCAAATAAAGTCATGGTTTTGAGATTGAAGATAGGCTTTTATAGGCTCTAAAATCCCGAAGGCATAATTGTTTTGGCAAAACAGAATGGATTTCATGTTATAACGTTTTGTTGACGTTTTCTAAATCTTCAATAAAATCAATTTCCATACAGTTGTATTTGGAAATATCAACAGCACTTACACGTATTCCATCTTTTTCAATGGCTAATTCTAAACCTCTTTCAAAATAATCGTTGTCGTCACATTCTTCTAAACGATAAATGAGTTTTTTTATGTCATGCTTTGAAATAAAGTTGATGCCAACTGCTTCACCTAAACCATTTTTTACGGTTTTTGAAAGTTGATGAATAAAGCCATTTTTTAAAGTATATTTTACTTCTTCTTCAGCAACTTTACTTGTGTTTACCGCAACAAATGAGGTGTTGTTTTTGACATAAGGGTCTAAAATATCGAGAATTAATTTGTCAAAAACGACATCACCATTAAACCAAAGGACTGATTTGTCTTTGTGTTTTTTTAAGGCTTGTAATAAGCTTTTGGACGTATTGGTTCTGTCAAAAAAGGGATTGTAAACGTAGGTTAACTCTGGAAAACGCTCCATAATGAGTTCTTTTTTAAAACCGACTACTACATTAATATCATCAACATCGTATTTTGAAGTAATATTTCCGGTTTGAAATTCCATAATGCTTTTACCATTTTTAAGAGGTGTTAAAGGTTTTGGAAACGGGTTTCCTAATCTAGAGCCAATTCCGGCAGCGAGGATAATAATTTTCATATGTTATTTTGTTGGATGCTAAAGTTAATGAATTTAGAAAACTTTTTTGCTTTATGAATTTTTACTTCTAATGATTGTTTTTTCGTTTTTGGCTGCATCCCATTCTTTAACGGGTGTCTTCCAATCACCATACTTAAGGGTTAAATAATCGTCTGTTTTTTCTGGAATGGAATAGTTATGTCCTAAGAAAGTTAAGCTTTTATAGGCTTCATAAATTGTTTTTGGAGCTGCCATAATTTTATCTGAAACACGCCAATAAACATTTTCATTATCTGAATATTTCATAAAAATTTCTAAACAAACCTTTCCTTTTATTAATCCAAAAAAATGATTTTCTCTAATTTTTACAATTCTTAAGTCTCCTTTCTTAAATACAAAATCATCTTTTGTAAAATACTTGCATCGCAGCCTGTATTTGTGTTTTTGGACATCATTTAAAAAGGCATCCATATTTTGGGCATCACTATGAATTACTGAAAGATCTACATCGTTATCCCAAGGTAGTATTCTGTTTTCTCTATATAAACCTAAAAGTGTACCACCTTCTAAGCTGTAAGTTATGTGATGTTTGTTTAATAATTTTGTGATGTTATAAAGCAGTTTTTCGGCTTTTCTTTTGTTTTTTCCTGTTAGTTCAATATCGTAACCCATTGTTGTTTTTTAGATTACACAGCCACATCATAGTCACGCAACGCGTCATTGAGTGATGTTTTTTTGTTGGTACTTTCTTTACGTTTTCCAATAATTAAAGCACATGGCACATTATAATTGCCTGCGGCGAATTTTTTAGTATAACTTCCTGGTATTACTACTGAACGTGCTGGCACAATGCCTTTCATTTCTATAGGCTTTTCTCCAGTAACATCAATAATTTTGGTTGAAGCGGTTAAACATACATTGGCTCCTAAAACTGCTTCTTTTTCTACTTTAACACCTTCTACAACAATACATCTACTACCAATAAAAGCATTATCTTCAATAATGACAGGTGCCGCTTGCAAAGGTTCTAAAACACCACCAATACCAACGCCACCAGATAGGTGCACATTTTTACCAATTTGAGCACAACTACCAACGGTTGCCCAAGTATCTACCATGGTTCCTTCATCTACATAAGCTCCTATATTGACATAACTTGGCATTAAAATAGTGCCTGATGAAATATAAGCACCATGGCGTGCTACAGCATGTGGCACTACCCGAATACCTTTTTTTGCATAATCGTGTTTTAAAGGAATTTTATCATGGTACTCAAAAATACCAACTTCAAAGGTTTCCATTTTTTGGATAGGAAAATATAAAACTACCGCTTTTTTAACCCATTCGTTCACTTGCCAACCCTTTGCTTTAGGTTCAGCAACTCTAAGCGCACCTTCGTCTAATAAATCGATGACTTTGCGTATGCTGTCTGTAGTTGCTTTATCTGTTAAAAGTGCCCTGTTTTCCCAAGCATTTTCAATAGTTTGTTGTAAATGTTTCATTTGTTTTGTTAAGTATTTTGGCAAAGATAACCCTATAATTCGTTTAAGTAAATTGATATTAAAAAAATAATTTTAAAAAGAATGTGACTTTTTAAATAGTGTCGTGTCTTAATAACAAAATGAAACCATTTTTATTTAAAGTTAGAGGGTTAAATAAAAATTTTTATGGATTAGATTAATAGTTTGGTTTATTGATTAAACGCTTTTTGCTTGCAAGAAGCGTTTTTTATTGTAGTATCTTTGCAAAAAAATAAATGGCACGACTTTTAGCAATAGATTTTGGTACCAAACGCACTGGTATTGCAGTAACTGACGAACTTCAAATTATAGCATCTGGTTTAACAACTGTTGCTACAACACAATTGTTGCCCTTTTTGAAAGACTACACAACAAAAGAAAATGTTGAACTTTTTATTGTTGGCGAGCCTAAACAAATGAATAACGAAGTGTCTGAAAGCGAAGTGTCTATTCAATCATTTTTAAAACAATTAGAAAAAACCATCCCAAATATTCCTATTGTTCGTGTTGATGAACGCTTTACATCAAAATTGGCATTTCAAACGATGATTGATAGTGGTCTTAGTAAAAACCAACGAAAAAATAAGGCTTTGATAGATGAAATTAGTGCAACCATTATACTTCAAAGCTATTTGTATTCTAAATAAATTTATACCTCACACCGCTTTTAATCGAATTTTTTATACACTTAATCGAATTTTTTGTATATTCGTTCTATAAATAGATGCTTATGTCATGTAAGTGTCAACCCTAAATTTACTAAATCTATGAAAAACTGTTACTATTTATTATTGTTATGTATTGGGTTTTTTAATGTTAACGCTGTAGTTGCCCAATCTTGTCCTCCAACAGGATTTTCCAACGGATCATCCTTGTACTTCTTTTATGATGTTGGTACTTCTAATTGTGTTGACAGACCTTCTGTTATTACAGTGGGTTCTAGTGAATTTACCAGCGCATATTGTGATGTTTCTTACTCGCGTTACGATTTGAGTAGTGGTTCGCCATTGGCAAATCCAAATATGTTTACAGCCGATTTTGGTTATGGCACCTGCGAATATACCAACGGAACCTTAACCAACGAATCTCTGTCAATTGAGCAAGTGGAAGCTATTTTTAACAGCTTAAGCATTTATCCAAATCCGTTAACCCACGGAAATACCTTAAATGTTAAGTTTGGTGCCAATGTTGCAGCATCCTTAAAGTTATATGATATTACTGGTAAAATGGTTTTAAGTAGTGCTACAGAAGGCTTAGCAACCAAACCGCTTACGCTGTCAAATCTGCCAAATGGAATTTATTTATTACAAATAGCTTCTGATAATCTCTCTATATCAAGAAAAGTTGTTATTATGAGATAAAGTCTATTTATAGATATTTATTAAACTCCTTAGTAATTAAGGAGTTTTTTTATGCTTAAAATCTAATAGAATTGTATTTTTGCAATCGAAAAATAAGAATAAAATGATTTTACCAATTGTTGCTTATGGCGACGCTGTTTTAAGAAAAAAAGGTGACAATATTACCAATGAGTACCCAAATTTGAAAGACCTCATCAGTAATATGTATGAAACCATGTATGAAGCTTATGGTGTTGGTTTGGCAGCACCACAAATAGGACTTCCTATTCGGTTGTTTATAGTTGACACAGCTCCGTTTTCTGAAGATGACGAACTATCTAATGAAGAACAAAAAGAATTGAAAAATTTTAAACAAACCTTTATCAATGCAAAAATACTTGAAGAAACTGGTGATGAATGGGCTTTTAATGAAGGCTGTTTGAGCATTCCAGATGTGAGAGAAGACGTGTTTAGAAAACCAAAAATCAAAATTCAGTATCAAGATGAAAATTTTAAAACACATGTTGAAGAATTTGAAGGATTGATAGCCAGAGTCATTCAGCATGAGTATGACCATATTGATGGAGTTTTGTTTACAGATAAATTATCAACCTTAAAAAAACGATTGATAAAAGGACGATTAGCAAACATTTCTAAAGGAAACATCAAAGTAGATTACAAAATGCGTTTTCCTGCTTTAAAAAAGAAACGTTAATTTTTATTCCTATTTAAGACAAACATTTATATTTGTCAACCTTAAAAAATAAACTATCAAAAAGATATGAGTTTAGATAAAATTTTATCCATTTCAGGAAAACCAGGATTATATAAAATTATAACGCAAACACGTAGTGGTTTTGTAGCAGAATCAATGTTAGATAAAAAACGTGTAACCGTTAATATACACAGTAATGTAAGTGTGCTTAGTGAAATAGCAATTTACACTTTAAAAGAAGAAGTGCCATTACGCGATGTGTTGAAAAAAGTTAAAGAAAAGGAAGAAGGCAATCCAACATCTATCAGTCATAAAGACTCTAAAGATGTGTTGGAAGCATACTTTTTTGATATTTTACCAGATTATGATGAAGATAAAGTTTATGCAAGTGATATTAAGAAAGTTATACAATGGTATAATATTTTACAAAAAAATGATTTGTTAGACGCCTTAGAAACTACTGAAGAGGAAACCGTTACTCCAAAAAAAGTAGAAGAAAAAGGAACAGCAAAACCAGTGGTTAATAAAAACGTTGCTTCTAAAGCATCTGCAACCAAAAAAGGAGGTCCAAGTAAAAGCGCTAATACAAGAAAAGTGTAATAAGACACGTTATATAATTTAAACCCATGAGTTTTCTATAATTCATGGGTTTTTTGTTTGATAACTTTTTTATAGATTTTCCATTTTAAAAATAGTAACCAACTTCAATTTTGTAAATTTAGTTCCATAAAATGTCTACTTCCAAAATGAACACAAGAGCATCACAATTACAAGCATTTGACCGATTATTGACCATTATGGATGAGTTGCGCGAGCAATGTCCTTGGGATAAAAAACAAACCATGGAAACCCTTCGTCATTTGACTATTGAAGAAGTCTATGAACTTGGTGATGCTATTTTGGAAAACAATCTAAACGAAGTCAAAAAAGAATTAGGTGATGTGTTGTTGCACATCGTGTTTTATTCCAAAATTGGGAGCGAAACTCAAAGTTTTGATATTGCAGACGTTTGCAACAGCATTTGTGATAAACTTATTGAGCGTCATCCTCATATTTATGCCGATGTTAAAGTTGAAAATGAAGACGATGTCAAACGCAATTGGGAGCAAATCAAACTCAAAGAAAAAGGAAAAATCAGCGTATTACAAGGTGTTCCTAAAAGCCTGCCAGCCATGGTAAAAGCCAACCGAATACAAGATAAAGTTGCAGGTGTTGGTTTTGATTGGGAACAACCACAACAAGTTTGGGAAAAAGTAGAAGAGGAGCTTGACGAACTCAAACAAGAAGTATTGCTTGGTGATGCAAACAAAATGGAAAATGAACTTGGTGACGTGTTATTTTCTATAATTAATTATGCCAGATTTTTAAAAATAAATCCAGAAAATGCTTTGGAACGTACCAATAAAAAATTCATCAAACGCTTTCAATACTTAGAAACGAAAGCAAAAGAGCTTAACAAATCACTTCAAGATATGACACTTGCAGAGATGGATATATTTTGGGAAGAAGCGAAAAAAATATAATTTTTTTTCAGTTTCGTAATCCAAATATGTAGGACGATACGTATATAGTATATATTGAAGCTAACTTATAGTTTCATAATCATAAGTAGGTAATCTTAATTTTATTTAAGCGGTATTAGTTAAGATTAAAAATTTAGTTTAGTTAGGGGTCAAAATCCTATCTGCGACAAGCAGATAGGATTTGATTTTTTAATACACCACAATTTTTCTTCAATTATAAAAAATACGTGATCCTACGTATTGCTTGATACTTCTATAAATTTTATCTTGACATAAATTAATAGTATTAAAAATTATAAAAAGATAATGCTTTAATTACTATCTATTGTACTTTATATCTCATTTTTACAAAAACAAAACCTATGAAATTGAAAATTCACGAATCCAAAAATTTAGCAATTATAAATATAATGAGTAAAAACTTGCTATTGCTATGTATGCTCGCAGTAACACTTAGTTGTTGCAACAAAAACGATGACCAACCTGCTAACCCCATAGACCAATTGCCTCCTGCTACGCAAACTGGAAAACAAACTTTTGGCTGTCTTATTAATGGAGCACCATTTGTGCCACCTAGTTTTGGCAGTAACTCACCAAATGCGTTTTATCAATTTGTAGATGGTGCTTATACTTTAAGTATTTATGGTAGTATTGGTGGTGGACTAAATCTTAAATCTATAAATATTGGTGGAATGGACGTCGGGTTAATTCAAGAAACTACATATACTCTAAAAGAAGAAAATTCTAATAATTATTTTGGAAAATATAATATTGGCGGAGGTATAACTTACAGTGGTACTTCATCTACAGAAAATTCTGGAACTTTAAAAATAACAAATTTTGACCAAGATAATTTTATTATATCTGGAACTTTTGAGTTTACTGTTTTGGATAATGATGGTAATGAAATAAATATTACAAATGGCCGCTTTGATATAAATTATACAAACTAATCTAAAAACTACAAACTATGACATAAAAATAAAACTAAAGCAGAAAGACTACTTACAAGGTAAGCGGCCTTTCATCAAGTTTAAATTAAACAACTGTTCAACTTTGTCTAATTCAATTTACAAAATTATGAATTTTAAAAATTCTTTTTACAATAGTACCAATTACCTCATCCGTAACATAATTATAATGTTAAGTGTGGAAAAACCGTAACGCCAAGTAATTTAAAATTACTAATTTCAAAAAAAATTATTATGAAAAATATACTATTGCTATGTATGCTCGCAGTAACACTAAGCTGTTGCAACAAAAACGATGACCAACCTGCTAACCCAATAGACCAGTTGCCACCTGCTACACAGACTGGTGCCAATACCTTTGGTTGCTTATTGGATGGCGAAGTTTTTTTGCCAGATAATTTACCCAATTCTACGAATTGCTTTTATCAACTTGTTAATGGAGGTTATTATTTTACAGTTAGAGCAACAAATTATCAAAGCGATTTAAAAGTTATATCAATTAAAACAGCACAATTACAAATTGCTGAAGGGCTAACATATAATTTATATGAAGAATATATTTCTGGTAATGCTTTTGGCAACTATACTTTTAACTCAAACGAAAATTATACATCACACACAAACACAGGCGAATTGACCATTACCAAATTGGATTTTGACAATAACATTGTTTCTGGCACTTTCTTTTTTGATATTGAAGATCAAAATGGTGTCGTTCATGAAATCCGTGAAGGTCGTTTTGATATGCAGTTCACACAATAAAAAAAAGAATCGTTTTGTTACAGCAAAACGATTCTATAAGCTAAAATGATGATACATCAAACTCTATAACAGTAGTGCATTTATTGTCAGAAATATAAATGCTATAGCTACACAAACAGCTATAGATGTTTCAAATCTAACCACTGTCAGTTATACATTGGTTCTTACTTATAATGGTCAGACGGAAAGTCATCAGATAGTGATAAATTGATAACTCTTTAATACAGTTCCTTAAGTTTTTTGAATTTTTCTTCCCAAACTGCTAAATTGTCTTTGTGGTTTTCAATGTTTTTAAGTACGTCTTTTACCAACGGATTACTTTCATCCACATTAGAAAAAAATTGAAGATTATTTTCTAATTGGTTGATTTCGCTTTTGACTTCATCTATTTTTTTGCGAATAAAGTTATGCTCATTATCCAATAAACGTGTATCATCTGGTTTTGATAGGTTTTCGAGTTTGTTCTCAAACTTAATCATTTCCACTTCAGATTTGTCCATTTTAAGATTGTTGAACAAACCATCAAGTGTTTTGTTGAATTTACCTTCAATAAAACGTTTGTTTTGAGGAACGTCTCCTAAAGCTTTCCAATCTTCTATTTTTTGTTTGATTGTTTCAATATCGGCTTCTGGTTTACCACTTAATTTTAAGGTTTTAAGTGTTTCAAGCATTTCATTTTTCTTATCAAAAGCTTCAAATTGTTCTTTGTTTGCGGCATTGCGTTCGGCATGCATCTTATCAAAATAATGGTTGCAAGCTGCTTTAAACTGTTTCCAAATTTTATCACTGTCTTTTCTTGGCACATGTCCAATAGATTTCCAGTCGTTTTGAATTTTTTTCATCAAAGGCGTTACAGTTTCAAAATCTGTACTGTCTTTGTTGTCTTCAGCTATTTTGATAAGGTCTAATTTTTTCTGAAGATTGGTGTATTGGTCTTTTTTTAGGCCTTTATAAAATGCGTTTTTACTTTTGTTAAAGGTTCTGACAGCAGCTTTAAATTTTGCCCAAGTAGCTTCATTGACTTTGATAGGCACTTTTCCTGCATTAAAAAATTCAGTACGCAAACCTTCAATAGTTTTTATTTTATTTTGCCATGCTTGGTGTGAACTTGAAGTGTCTTTTGCAACCGTATTTATTTTTTCAATAATAGCTTCTTTACGTGCTAAATTTGCTTCTTGCGCTTTATCAACATCAGCATAGTAAGCTTGTCTTTTGTCGTGTATGGTTTTGGTAGCATTGCTAAAACGTTCCCAAATGGCTTCTCGATGTTCTTTGTCAACAGGTCCTAAATCTTCTTTCCACATTTTGTGCAACACCTGCAATTCTCTAAAAGATCGGTTGGTGTTGTCATCTTTTGCTAATTCTTCAGCACGCTCAATAATCTTGAGTTTTTGCTCTAAGTTATGCTTGAAATCCATATCGCGTAAATCGCGATTAAGATGCAAAAAGTCATAAAAAATCTCTACATGATGATGGTATGTATTCCAAGCATTATTGTATTTGTCTCTTGGAATGGGTCCAGCATTTCGCCACTGTTCTTGTAAATCTTTAAAATGTTTATAAGTGGTATTGATGTTTTCTTCAACGTTGATAAGCCCTTTTATTTCTTCAATAATGTGAAGTCTGTTTTCTAAATTGGCTTTTAGGTTGGTTTCTAAATTTTTATAATATGCATTTAGGTTATTTCTATAATCTTTATAAAGTTCATTAAAACGTTTTTTTAATGGACTTGAATAATAAAAATCTATTTCATTGCCACCATCAGCTAAAAAGTCTTCTTTTTTTTCTTCAAGAATTTCAGAAAATTTAGAGTTAAATTCTTGTTTAATCTCATCCACATGAGATTTTATAGTTTGCACTTTTTTATGCTTTAAAAGACCTTCAAGCTCATCTGCCAATTGTTCCATAGACATGGCATGATAGTCTTTATCTTCTAAGGTGTGTCGTTCGCTATTGCTTTCATCTTCAGCGTCTTCGGCATTAGATTCGTCAATTTCGTCAACATGTGTATTGGTTTTTTCTGTTTTAGGTTGTTCTTCTACAGGTTTATCAGAAGTTTCATTTTCAACGGCATCTTCAATGGTTTCAGATGATTCTTCAGCTTCCTTTTTTTCTTTTGGATTTTCATCAGAAGTTTCATTTTCAACAGCATCTTCAATGGCTTCAGTTGCAGTCGTTTCATCTTCATTTAAAGTATCTTCGGAATTTGAAGTCACTTCTTCAGAACTGATTTCTGTAGTATTTAAATTCTCGTTTCCATCTGCTTCTTGCAGGTTATCTTTCTCAGACATTGTTACAATGTTTTAGGTTCAAATTTTTTGTAAGGAAGTAAATATACTAACAAGACCTTAGATTACAAAAGAGAAAGTGTATTTTGAGCCTATTTTACGATATGTTCCAAATTTTCCAAGCTTTTTCAGCTTGATATTCGAGCATATTAAAACCATTACAAGTTGTGGCTCCTTTGATTTCGCCACAAATCAAAAATTTGGTTTGAATAGGATTGTAAATAAGGTCGTAAAGTAAATGGTCTTTTGTGATGCCATCATAAGGAATATCAGGACATTGATTCACTTTTGGATGTGTGCCAATGGGTGTACAATTAATGATAATTGGATAGGTTTGGATGATGTCTTCAGTCAAATCTGAATACAAAAATTTAGCCATCGTATTTTCGGTTCTTGAAACGTAATCAAAAGTAATATTGAGTTTTTTTAACGCGTATGCTATGGCTTTAGAGGCACCACCTGTTCCAAGAATCAATGCGTTGGTGTGTTGTGTTTTTAAAAAGGGTTTGATAGATTTTTTAAATCCGTAATAATCCGTATTATAACCTTTTAGTCGTCCTGTTGGATATATTTTTATGGTGTTTACAGCACCAATTTCAGTTGCTTTATTGTTCAGCTCATCCAAATAAGGAATAATTTGTTCTTTATACGGAATGGTTACATTAAGACCGCGTAAATCTTTATTGTTTTTTAGAATGTTATGAAACTCTGAAATGGTGTTGATGTCAAAATTTTCGTATGTAAATGGCAAGTTATCATTTTCAAATTTAGCTGTAAAATGCGCTTTTGAAAATGAGTATGAAATGTCTTTGCCGATGAGACCTAACTTAGACATTTACGTTTCTGGTTTTTTGTCCATACCATTCCAAGGCTAAAACAATTAAAATTCCTATGACAATATAAGTAATTGCCAGATAAGTTTCACTATCTAAATTTGGAATAAATCGTTTATAATTAGCAACTACTTGTTTTCCAGTAGAATCAATTAAAATAGTACCTGCGTTATTGGTTTTGTAAATGGTCTCTTTCCAAGGCCAAACAACACCTAACGAACCTATAATAAACCCAATGATGGCTGAGGTTGTAATACTTTTGTAGCGTTTTAAAATATAATTCAAAATATGTGAAAATGTGACCAAACCAGTTACAGAGCCTAAGGTAAAAATTGCTAAAACTTTAAGCATTCGTAAGCGTTCAGAATGGTGTATAAAGCTAAAATCGCCTACAATTATTTCATAAAAAGTGTCAGAAAGTGCGTTGACAGCATCTACAAGTAGTAGCACATAATTGCCTAATAAAATGAGGATGAAAGAACCCGAAAATCCTGGAAGTGTCATTCCAGAAACACTAATAATGCCACAGAAAAACACAAACCAAAGGTTGTCATTTTCTTTAGCAGGATCTAAAAAACTGATGCCAATTCCGAGGATAATTCCAAGTGAAAGTGTTATAATGGTTTTGTAATTCCAGTCTTTAAAATCTTTGTTGATGTAGTAGATGGAACCTATAATCATTCCAAAAAACAAACTCCAAACGTAGAGTTCATAATGTATCAAAACATAGTCTAAAACTTTTGAAATACTGAAGTAGCTTACAATCATTCCGAGAAAAAGTAAGCCTAAAAAGCGACCATTAATATAGTTGAAAAAACTTTTGAAACGACCATTAAATAAGAGTTTAAACGCCGTTTTGTTGACTTTTTGAAGAGAGTAAATAAATTCTTCATAAAATCCTGCAACAAAGGCAACCACACCACCAGAAACACCAGGAACTTTATTGGCAGCTCCCATACTTAATCCTTTGATGATTAAAAAAAGCCGATCAGTAAAGGTTCGTGTGCTTTGCATCTTATTGTTTTTTGGAGCCTATTTTTTCGAGTATGAAAATAGTTAAAAACCCTACAACCATCAAGATAATTGCATAAGTAAGTTGTGGATTGCCTTCATAAGCAAAAGGTGAAATGCTTTTTTCTAACAAAGGAATTTGAATCCCTTCGGAATTGGTTCGCCATGTTAAGACCTCTTTCCAAGGCCATATTTTATTAAGTGAGCCAAAAATAAAACCAGTCAAAATAGCTAAAGTTATATTGTGGTAGTGTTTGAAAAGCCATTTTAAAACGTGGCTAAAACTCAGTAAACCAATAAGTGCACCTAAAGCAAAAATGCCAATTTTTTTAAAATCAAAATCATGTAGCGCATCACTTAAAGTTTTGTAAGCGCCCAAAATAACTAAAATGAAAGACCCTGAAATACCAGGTAAAATCATAGCACAAATAGCCAAAGCACCTGCAAAAAACAAAAATAACGGATGGCTATTATTGGTCATTGAAGGCAGTGACGTGATATAATAGGCTACAAATGCACCAAAAATTAATGCAAGAATGGCAGCAAAATTCCAACGTTTTATTTGTTTGCCAACAAAAAAGAGGCTTGCAATGATAAGTCCAAAAAAGAAAGACCAAATGAGCACAGGATGGTATTCAATTAGGTATTTTGCTAATCGCATAAAAGACACAAAACTAATGATGATTCCTGTTAATAATGCTACTAAAAAAGAGCCGTTGAGTTGTGTCCAAAATGCTTTAAAACCTTTGTTTTTGAACGTTTTAAATAAATTAAAATTGACACCACTAATGGTTGTTACAAGTTCTTCATATATACCAGAAATAAAGGCAATGGTACCACCAGAAACACCTGGAACCGCATCGGCAGCTCCCATAGCAATCCCTTTAAGTGAAATGATAAAGTAATCTAAAAAGCGTCTTTGCATTTTTTATAATTAAAATAAGAAATGTAAAGATATATAAATTTAGTTGGACGGTTTTTTAGAATTTAAAATAATGTCCTTAATCAGTTTTTGATTGGTAATTAAAGGAAAAAGTTCTTCTAAAACAAAATCGAGTTCTGCATTTAAAAGCAATCCGTTTTTAAGATGGTACTGACCTTTTTCTGATTCTAATAAAGTAAAATAAATACCCGCTAAACGGTATTCGATATCAGCTGTTTCAGGATGAAATTCTGCGGCTTGAATTAAGTTTAAGGCTGCGGCTTCAAACTCTCCTAAATCAATTAAAATATCAGCTCTTGCTAACCAAGTGCTCAATTCATAATTTCCTAAGTCTAAAGTTTTTTTATAACCTCTTTCAGCTTCTTCTATAAAATTTAAACGATGATTGATTTGCGCATACAATTTCCAATAATGGACATTGTCAAAATCAATATTTAGCGCTTTATTGATGTAATAAAGGGCTTTTTGGTAATTTTTTTTCTTATTGTAAAATTTGGTAATGGCAATCCAGCCTTTATCTAACAATGGGTCTTCATGGACGGTTTTGTAAAAATACTGAACGGCTAAATCGTCTAAACCTAATTTTTCATAGCAGTTACCAATGCGCAACAAAGCAAATGAGGTTGGTTCATCCAACGCTAAAGTAATGGCGTAATTCTCAATAGCTTCGTTATATTTTTTTAGTTTTTCTAAAACTTTGCCTTTTTCTAAATAGGCACCAACAAAATTTTCATCAGAAATGATAGCAAAATCATAGGCTGCAATTGCTTTTGTATGTTCTTTTAAAATAAAATATTGTTTACCCAATTGATGCCAAGCTACTTCACAGTAAGGATTGCTGTCTAAATAGTGGTTTAAAAAATCGACGGCTTCAGTGTGTAATTCTAAAAAATCAAAACAGTAAATGATGTTGTAAAGTGCTGAATAATCTTCCATATCCAACTCTAAGCATTTTATAAAGTAATCTTTGGCAGGTTTAAATTGATCCATAAACAAATACTCCATACCAATAAGTGCGTACAAATCAGCTTCATCTTCATCGTTATCAGAAAGTTTTAGCGCAATTTTAAGGGTTTCAATTGCTTTGTCATGCTCATCTCTTTTTGAAAGAATACTTGCTTTTTGAATGTAAATTTCTTCATTTGAAGGTTCAATGACATAAAGGGCGTCTAACATTTTATCAGCTTCTTGCAACTTGTCTTCTATCACGTAAATCTCTACTTGAAACAATTTGAGTGTAACAGAGGTTGGATGTTGTTCTAACCCCATTTTGATGGCTTTTTTAGCGAGTGCAATTTTGCCAATTTCTAAATAGTGTTGAATGATATTTTCAAATTCACTTGAATCAAAAAACAAAACGTTGTTTGTTTTAAGCATTGATTCAAATTTGGTTAGCGAATAATCGTTGTTGTCGTCATCTTGACTGAACTCCATAAGCAGATTGTATTGTTCGTTGAAATAAATTTAAGGTTATCGTTATTAAATAGAAGTTTTTGAGGCTAATGTTTTCAACAAATTAATTAACAGTTAAATTGATAGTTGATTTTTATATTGTTTAAGAGTTGATTAATAATGAGTTATATTTTTAATCAATTGAACTGTTAACGTAAAATACTGTCTAAAACATGTGTAATTATTTTGCAACCTTTGATAATTTCGTCATTTGTGATGGTTAAAGGAGGTGTAATTCGGATAGCTTTAGGCTCAAAAAGTAACCAAAATAAGATTAAACCTTCGTTTTGACACTTTAAAATCACTTGATTTGTGATGTCTGCAGATGGTGTTAAGGCTGCTAACATTAATCCTTTTCCTCGTATTTCTGTAATCAAAGGATGGACTAAATGGTAGCGAATTAATTGTTCTTTTTCTAAAGTTTGAGCCATTAATTTACTTTCAGTAACTTCTTTAACAGTTGCCAAGGCAGCAGCTGCAATAACTGGATGTCCACCAAAAGTAGTAATGTGTCCAAGTTTTGGTTGGTCTTGTAAGGTTTGCATCATGGCTCTTGATGCTGTAAAAGCACCAATAGGCATGCCACCTCCAAGACCTTTTCCAGTTACTAAAATATCTGGAATGCAATGGTAATGTTCAAAACCAAAAAATTTACCTGTTCTGCCAATACCTGGTTGGATTTCGTCTAAAATTAAAAGTGCTCCAACTTCATCACAACGTGTTCTTACTTTTGAAAGATAATTTGCTTTGGGTTCAATAAAACCAGCACCTCCTTGGATGGTTTCTAAAATGACCGCTGCAGTTTTTGGTGTGATTAGCTGTAAATCGTCAAGATTATTGTAAGTGATAAAATCAATATCTGGTACTAATGGTCTAAAAGCTTGCTTGCGTTCTTCAAAACCCATCACACTCATGGAGCCCATAGTATTGCCATGATACGCATTTTTTGCAGCAATAATTTGGCTTCTTCCTGTGGCACGACGTGCTAATTTTAGAGCACCTTCAACGGCTTCGGTGCCTGAATTGGTTAAATAGGTGGTTTCTAAAGATTCTGGTAAATGTTGTGCTAATAATTTTGTCAACTCAACGGCTGGTTCCTGAATATACTCGCCATAAACCATGACATGCAAATAGTTGTCTAATTGGTTTTTGATGGCTTTTATAACTTTTGGATGTTTATGTCCTAAAGTACAAGCAGAAACGCCAGCCACAAAATCTAAATGTGCTTTGTTGTTGGTGTCATAAATATAAGAACCTTCAGCATGTGAAATTTCCATTGCCAAAGGATGTGCTGTGGTTTGTGCTTGATATTTTAAAAAATCGGAAGTCATTAGTTGTCTTTTTGAATTGATTTTTTAAGCATTTTTTTTGGATTTGGTTTTAAAGCCTTTTCTTTTTTATCATTAGGAATGTGCCTTGATGCCTTGTTTTCTTCTTCGTCAGAAGTTTTGTCTTTGGCTGCATCAACCCGTTGTAAAAGCGCTTCATCAAAAAATTCTTCTTGCGGAACATAGTCGTCCAAACCTTTTATGGTTGGTAGCACAAGTGGAGGATCATCTTTAAACAAATCTTCTACACTTTTAGGACGTTCTTCTTCACGCCAATCAAAACCACGAAGTTTTCGTGCATTTTC
Organism: Gelidibacter sp.; assembly: GCA_041391965.1. Taxonomy (GTDB): domain Bacteria; phylum Bacteroidota; class Bacteroidia; order Flavobacteriales; family Flavobacteriaceae; genus JAWKMZ01. The sequence goes on from JAWKMZ010000004.1 coordinate 251,805, forward strand.
AGGAAATTGCGATTCGGGATACAAATCGCCATCAATATCTTGTAACAATCGTATTTCATCAATGACATTATCGGTAATTTGAATATTTATTTTGCCCGATTTGGATTTGTTGATGCCAACCAATTCATTTTTACCATCTCTGGTGTAATAAATGACTTCGGCATTTTTGATAATATCTACATTGTAAAGCTTATTGTCTTTAAATAGCCCAATTAATTTTTGACCTTTAATTTGATTATAGCCTGTTCCTAAAGTATCTTTACTAATCAAAAAAGCATTGTCAAAAACAAGTAAAGAGTCGAGTTTTTCGGTTTCAGGATTTGAAATAAGATGAATGGTGTCTCCTGTCATTTGGTTGCCTAAATTCCAGAGGATTGGTTTGTGCTTGGTGCTAAAGGCGTCAGCAGACGAAAAACGAGACAAATTGATTAAACGCGTCAATCCGGTTTTGTGGTCAGCGTGGACAGAATCGGCTTTTCCACTCAAATCGCTTTTATAAATTTTTGTGTTGTAATACGCTCTTGTGATGCGATGTTCAGGTTGTCCTGTAACCATAAGCGTGTCACTGTGCATGTATATAGAGTCGTTTTCTTGAACTGTAATTGCCAAAGCGCGTTTGGTAATAAATACGGAATCTTTTGCTCGCCAAACTTCGGCATAATGTCCTGTTGCAACACTATGGTTTAAAGTGTCTGTAACCTTTATATGATTGGTAGCAGATGCAAAACTGATTTTCCTATCAAAATACATACTGTCTCCTTCAAAAATGCGGTTTTCATAATTGATTTTTGCTTTTTTAACAAAATAACCTGTGTCATTATTGGTGTCATAAAATCCGCGTTCACAATAAATGGTGCTCGCTTCGCCATCAATGGTTGAAGGGCCAAAAAGATAAGCGTGACCTGTTTCGGTATAAAAGTCAAGGTGGTTGGTTTTGAGTGTATATTGCGGATTGACTAAAACCACGTTTTGTACAAATTGATACTTTTTGCTTGCCATATAATAACGACCAATTTGGCTTGTAATGGTTCCTGAAGAATCGCGTACCACTTTGCCTTTACTTTTATAAAAGGCTTGCTGTTTTACTCTGTCAAAATAGAGTGTATCTGTAGTTAAAGTTGATTTTGGTTCGGTTAAAACCACATCACCACTTGCAAATGCTAATTGGGTTTTACCACTGTATTCGGCATATTTAGCATTCATATTAATGGTATCACCTTGTTTCATAACTACATGGCTGTAAGCTTCTATAAAATCTTCCTTTTCATAGTAAACCGCTCGGTCGCACCACATGTTAACCCCTTCGTGTATAAAATGAACTTGTTGTGTGTTATCTCTTGTAAAAACAGTAACACCAGGTCCTTTTAAGCTGTCAGATTCTGCAAAACCAGCATATTCAATACGTATTTTTTTAGTTTTTTGTGCATGAGAATATGCAGAAAAGCCTAAACAAAAGCCTAATAAGAAAATGGTGTGTAATAGTTTCAAATTGCTGTTAATTTGTTTCAAAAATAACTATATTATTGTCGTTGTATTGTGAGTTAACATAAGTTTTAACAAAAAGCCTAATAATAATTATCAGGCTTTTTGTTATTTATGATCTCACAATGGTTTGTTTTCTGTCTGGGCCAACAGATACGATGGTAATTGGTATTTCCAGCGCTTTTTCTAAAAAGGCAATATAATCATTTAATGCTTTTGGCATGTTGTTGGCATTAATCATATGGGTTAAGTCTTCATTCCAACCTTTAAAAGTTGTGTAAATTGGTGTCACATTTTCTGCTTCAATATTATATGGAAAATGAGTGATTTCTTCACCTTTGTAGTTATACGAGGTACATATTTTTAAGGTTTTGAAACCAGAAAGTACATCGGCTTTCATCATAATTAATTTAGTAACACCATTTATTTGGCACGCATAACGCAAAGCGACCAAATCTAACCAACCACATCTACGTGGACGACCTGTTGTGGCGCCAAATTCATTTCCAACACGAGCCATAGTTTCTCCATCTTCATCAAACAATTCGGTAGGGAAAGGACCAGAACCAACACGTGTTGTGTAGGCCTTAAAAATGCCAAAAACATCACCAATTTTATTTGGTGCAATGCCTAAACCTGTGCAAGCGCCTGCTGCTGTGGTGTTGGAAGAGGTTACAAAAGGATAGGTGCCAAAATCAATATCTAACAATGAGCCTTGAGCACCTTCTGCTAAAATAGATTGACCTGCTTTTTGAGCTTGGTGTAAGTAGTCTTCAGAATCTATAAATTTTAAAGTTTTTAAAGTGTCAATGGCATTAAAAAACTCGGCTTCTAACTCTTTTAAATCATACTGAATATCAACATTATAAAACGCAATCATTGCTTCATGTTTGTCAGCCAAAGCACGATATTTATCTTTCCAGTCAGCTAATTCAATATCACCAACTCTAATGCCATTTCTTCCTGTTTTGTCCATGTATGTAGGACTAATTCCTTTTAAAGTAGAGCCAATTTTTGCTTTTCCTTTTGAGGTTTCGCTTGCGGCATCTAATAAGCGATGGGTTGGTAAAATGATATGTGCTTTTCTTGAAATTAACAACGATTTTTTATAATCAATACCTTGTTCTTCAAGCTTGTCTAATTCTTTTTTAAAGATGACTGGGTCAATGACAACGCCATTACCAACTAAGTTTGCGGTTCCGTTATGAAAAATCCCTGAAGGAATGGTGTGTAACACGTGTTTTTTGCCATTAAAAACCAAAGTGTGTCCTGCGTTTGGACCTCCTTGAAAGCGTGCAATAATGTTGTATTTGGAGGTTAATACATCGACAATTTTTCCTTTGCCTTCGTCTCCCCATTGTAATCCAAGTAGTAAATCTACTGCCATTTTAAAAAATTAATTAGTTGTTTTGTTTTTTGTTCCGTAAAAGTAAAGTGAGTGGTTTGTAATTTGAATGTCAAATACTTCTTCAATTGTTTTTTTGATAGATTGAATTCTTGGGTCGCAAAATTCAATGACCTCACCAGTATCTGTTAAAATGACATGGTCGTGTTGTTTGTCAAAATACGATTTTTCATAATGTGCTTGATTTTGCCCAAACTGATGTTTTCGTACCAATGCACATTCTAAAAGTAATTCGATGGTGTTGTATAATGTTGCACGACTGACACGATAGTTTTTATTTTTCATTTTGATGTAGAGTGATTCTATATCAAAATGTTCTTCACTATCATATATTTCTTGTAGAATAGCGTAACGTTCTGGTGTTTTTCTGTGTCCTTTTTCTTCAAGAAACATCGTAAATACGTTTTTTACAATTTCTTGATTGGTATGTTCTGTTTTTACACTCATAATTTAAGTTGCAAATTTACACATTTTAAACTCTGGTAACCTTATCAATTCCATTAATTTTTTTAAGATTATCCATCAATTTTTTCAACATAGAACTGTTTTTTACAACCACATTTATTTTTCCTGAAAAGATGCCATCATCACTTTGAAAACTAATACTTTTCATGTTCACGTGCATATTAGCAGAAATTACTTTGGTTATGTGGTTAACCAACCCTAAATTGTCAATGCCTGAAAGTGTTATTTGTGCTGTAAATTCTTGCTGAGATGAGTCAATCCATTTGGCTTGCATAATCCTGTATGCGTAATTAGATTGTAGGCTTAAAGCATTTGGGCAATTTTTTTTATGGACTTTGATACCTTCATTAATAGTCAAAAATCCAAAAACATCATCACCAGGAATTGGATTGCAGCAGGTAGAGAGTTTATAGTCTAATTTTTCTTCTTCTTTGCCAAAAACCAGCATATCGTATTTGGCTGTAATTTCGTCTTTGTCAATATCTGGAGCAATGATTGGTTTACGAATTTTGTTTTTGATATAACTCATAAACGCATTGCTACGCGATGCTGCAAACTCTTTGAGCATGGTATTGTCAATTGAACCCACTCCAATACGATAAAACAAATCGAGACTGGTTTTGAGCTTAAAATAAATGACTAAATCATTAATTGCTTTTTCGTCAAGGTTAATTTTGAGTTGTTTAAGTTTTCGTCTTAAAATTTCTTTACCATCTTCAGCAACGGCTTTCTTTTCATCTTTTAATGACGATTTTATTTTACTTCTGGCTCTGGCTGTCGTGGCATAATCTAACCAGTTTGGGTTTGGTTTGGCATTTTCAGAGGTTAAAATTTCTACTTGGTCGCCACTTTGTAGTTCATGGCTTAAAGGCACTAATTTTCCATTTACTTTGGCACCTCTGGTTTTCATTCCAATTTCTGTGTGTACACTAAAAGCAAAATCTAAAGGTGTAGCGCCTTTTGGCAACGATTTTAGATCGCCTTTAGGAGAAAATACATAAATTTCTTTGGAGTAGAGATTGAGTTTAAATTGCTCCACAAAATCAACGGCATTGGTTTCATTGCTTTCTAAGGCTTCTTGCAATTTATCAATCCAAGTGTCTAAAGCATCTTCAGCATTGCCTTGTTTGTATTTGTAATGGGCTGCATAGCCTTTTTCGGCTATTTCATTCATACGTTCACTGCGTATTTGTACTTCAACCCAGCGTCCTTTTGGTCCCATTACTGTTATGTGTAATGCTTCGTAACCTGTTGATTTTGGTGATGAAATCCAATCGCGTAGTCTAATAGGATTGGGTATAAAGTGGTCTGTAACAATGGAATAGATTTTCCAGGCCAGAAATTTTTCGTTAGCTAAATCAGATTTATAAATGATTCTTACTGCAAACTTATCATACACTTCATCAAAAGAAACACCTTGTTTGAGCATTTTGCGTCGGATGGAATAAATAGATTTTGGGCGTCCTTTAATTTCATAATTTAAACCTTCTTTTTCTAAAGAATCAACAATGACTTTAGAAAAATCTTTGATGTAAGCATCTTGTTCTTCTTTGCTTTCTTTTATTTTATTATGGATGTCGTTATAAACTTCAGGCTCTGTATATTTTAAGCCTAAATCTTCAAGCTCTGTTTTAATGTTATAAAGTCCAATTCTGTGTGCTAAAGGTGCATAAATATAAAGTGTTTCTGAAGCAATTTTTTCTTGTTTATCTGGTCGCATCGCATCCATAGTTTGCATATTATGGAGTCTGTCAGCAATTTTGATAATAATCACTCGGACATCATCATTGAGTGTAAGTAGCATTTTACGAAAGTTTTCGGCTTGCGTAGAAACGTCTGTATCTTTGCTTAATGAAGAAATTTTGGTCAAGCCATCCACAATGCGAGCAATGGTTTTACCAAATTGTTTTTCAATAATTTCAAGGGTGTAATCTGGATTGTCCTCTACCACGTCGTGCAACAAGGCTGCTGCAATACAAGTGGCATCCAACCCAATTTCTTGAGCCACAATTTTTGCCACTGCAATTGGGTGAAATATATAAGCTTCTCCAGATTTTCTGCGTTGGTCTTTATGCGCATCAACAGCAACATCAAAAGCTTGACGGATTAATTTTTTATCATCGTCAGTAAGATTTTGATAACTTACTTTAAGGAGCTGTTTGTAGGCTTTGGCAATGGCAGCATTTTCTTTTTCTATCTCAACTTCTGTCATAAACTAAAAGTAAGATAAAGAAATGTATTTGGCAATACTTTTGAAATCAAAAAATACAGAAACTTATTTTTTTAGATTTTTTACGCGTTCTAATAAGGTTGGATGCGAATAATGTACCCAAACATACGCAGGATGTGGTGTTAAATTGCTTAAACTATTTTTGGATAATTTTTTGAGTGATGTAATTAAAGGTTGAGCTTTGTAAGTGGTTTTTGCATAATCATCTGCTTGGTATTCAAATTTGCGTGAAAAATGATTCATTACTATTCCAGTAATTTCAGAAATAGGACCATAAAGCAATCCAAAGGCAATTAATCCAACATGAAAACTCGGGATTTTTACTCCTAATGCGTTTGAAAGTAACGGATTTGCTATAAAAATGGATAAGATGTACAAGGTAAATCCTGTGAGTAGGATAGAAGCTGCTAAGTTAAAAATGATGTGTTTTTTCTTATAATGTCCAACTTCGTGAGCTAAAACTGCCACAATTTCTTCTTCGTCCAATTCATTTAGCAAAGTGTCATACAATGTTACGCGCTTTTCACTTCCAAAACCAGAAAAATAAGCATTGGCTTTGGTGCTTCGTTTGGAGCCATCAATCACAAAAATTTTATCAAGATTAAAGCCAACAGTTTGAGCATATTCTGAAATTTTATTGCGTAAACTTCCTGTATTTAAAGGCGTTTGTTTGTTAAAAAGTGGTACAATAAGTTTAGCGTAAAACATATTCATAAATACTGTAAATAAGGTAATAATTGCCCAAGCATACAACCAAAATTGATGTCCAGCCCATTGATAAAACCAGATGATTAAAGCTAAAAGTCCTCCTCCAATAATTGCCATCATAAGCAAACTTTTAAGTTTGTCGAGGATGAAGGTTTTTTTTGTGGTTTTGTTGAATCCAAATTTTTCTTCAATCACGAAGGTTTTGTAATAACTAAAAGGAATGCTTAAAATACTGCTTGCTAACATGATGATTCCAAAAAACAGCAACGCAATTATAATGGGATGATTGCTGTAATTTCGAGCAATCGTATCTACAAACTCGAAGCCGTCGGCTAATAAAAAAGCCAATGTTAAAACTGTTGAAAACGCTGAATTCCAAAAGCTAAATTTGTAGTTAGCTGTTTTGTAAGCCTGTGATTTTTTGTAGTCTGCATCCTTATAAACATCAGTTAACTCATCAGGAATGGCGTCATTATAATGTTTTGCATTAAGTGCATCCAATATTTTATCAACCATAAAATTGATAATAATAATAGTGATGATGATGTAAAATAAGGTTGTTGAAGTCATAAAAAAATAAAATTTCAAAGGGTTTAAATTCCAATCTTTCGTGGTTCACTGGGTTTTGTTTGTTACGAAATTTTCAAATAAAATTTCGTTGGCGTTTGGCTTCAAAAATAAGAATTCCTGCTGCAACAGAGACATTCATAGAATCAATTTCGCCTTGCATTGGAATAATGATGTTTTGAGTAGAATTATCAATCCATTCATCACTCAAACCTGTCGCTTCGGTGCCAACCACAAGTGCTGTTGCTTTGGTAAAATCTTGTGTGTAATAATTAACAGAAGCTTGCAAAGCTGCACAATAAATAGAAATATTGTTTTGTTTTAAAAACGAAATAATCTCAGTAGTTGAGCCAATTGCAACCAAATTTGTAAACAAACAGCCTACACTTGAACGAATAATATTAGGATTGTACAAATCGGTTTTTGGGTTGGCAATAATAATGGCATCCACATTGGCAGCATCAGCAGTTCGTAACAAAGCTCCAATATTTCCAGGTTTTTCTGGTGCTTCAGCAATAAGAATTAACGGATTTTTTGAGTTGAACGGCATTGTTTTTAAATGGTGAGATTTACTTTTTGCAATGGCAATAACACCTTCAGTAGTATCACGATGTGCCAATTTTTGATAAACCTCTTTTGAGATTTCTATAAGGTCAATGTTTTGATTAGTTAGAGATTTAATTTTCGCTTCAGGAAATAATTCAGGATAAAATAAAATCAATTGGATGTCATAATTCCCTTTGATAGCTAAACTAATTTCACGTTCACCTTCAATTAAAAACAATCCCGTTTTTTTGCGTTCACGCGATTTTTCCTTTAACTGAACCAGTTGTTTTATATACGGATTTTGTGGACTTGTTATTTCTTTTATCATACATTTACAAAAGTAATTGATTTTGATGTAATCTATCAATTTTTCAATTGACAAACCAAAAACCAAATTTCTTCGTTTAAGAAAATAAAACACACATTATGAAACCACTCATTTTTACTTTTATGCTTTTAACAATCTTAGTTTCCTGCAAGGACAAAAAAGTAGATACCAAAATGCCAGCAAATGATGAAACCGAAGTACCAACAAAAGTTGTTAAAAGCAATTATCCTGAAGTGATGACCAGCATATTTGATGCACATGGAGGTTTGGATAACTGGAAAAAAATGCACACTTTAGAATTTACCATGGCAAAACCAGATGGCAACGAAATTACTACAACCGATTTGCAAGAACGTTATGCCTTGGTAGAAATGCCAAAACACACCATTGGTTTTGATGGACAAAGCGTGTGGATGAAAAATAAAGATGCTGCAAAATATGATGGCAATCCAAAATTTTATTACAATTTGATGTTCTATTTTTATGCCATGCCTTTTGTTTTGGCTGATGACGGAATTATATATAGTGATGCAAAACCTTTAGTTTTTGAAGGCAAAACTTATCCTGGAGTCAAAATTAGCTATAACAATGGAGTTGGTGCATCATCTAATGATGAATACGTTTTATATTATGATGCTGATACACATAAAATGGCTTGGTTGTCATATACGGTCACTTATTTTTCAAAAGAAAAGAGCAAGGAATTTCATTATATAAAATATAGTGATTGGCAAGATGTGGAAGGTTTGCTATTGCCAAAAACCATTACTTGGTACAATGTTGAAAACAATTTGCCAACCACCAAACGCAATGATGTGACCTTTGATAATATTGTTCTAACAACAGATTCGATGAATTTTAGGATGTATATGATGCCAGAAGGAGCTGAGGAAATTCAATAAAAAATCTGTCCGTTTGGGAGATGTTATTTTTCAAACGGACAGATTGTAATTTATCTTTTAGTCTTTTGTATAAATACCTTCTGCTTTGTATTTATCTTCATAACGATGCCATAATTGTGTTTGATGGGTTTCTAAACTTACAGAACGTCCATCAATAAAAGCCTGTGTTAATTGGTTGGTTCGCATATCTAAAGCGTCACCTTCACTGATAAATAGGGTTGCACTTTTGCCTGCTTCCAAAGTGCCATAATTGGCATCAATACCTAATATTTTAGCTGTATTTGAAGTGATTAGCTTTAAAGCTTCTTCTTTGTCTAAGCCATAAGTTACGGCAGTTCCTGCATAAAACGGAAGATTACGTGTGTTCATGCGTTCCATTCCTCCTTTAGCACTCAAAGCCACCAAAACACCTTTGTTGGTTAATTGTGATGCCATTTTATAAGGCAAATCGTAATCGTCGTCATCATTATTTGGTAGCGAATGTAAACGTTCTACAATTACAGGAATATTGTTTTGTTTTAACAAATCGGCTACTTTAAGTGCTTCATAACCGCCAACAATAACCATATGTTTTATGTTGTTAGCTTTTGAAAAATTGATAGCATCTGTAATGCCTTTAGCGTCATCTACATTGATGTATAGAGTTTTTGAACCATCAAATAACCCTTCGCAAGCTTTGAATGGTAAATTAACAATCGTTTTGTCACCTTCAGCATAGGCTTTACTTTCATTAAAAAAAGAAGTGACTTCATTTACTTGGTCTGCATATTTGTCATTTGGTTTTAAGTTAGCATCTTCGCCAAGCCACCAACGACCTCTGGTAAAGTTATTTGGCCAATTCATATGAATGCCATCATCAACTTTTACAGTGGCATCTTCCCAATTCCAAGCATCAAATTGCACTACAGACGATGTGCCAGAAATACGTCCGCCACGAGGTGTTATTTGACCTAATAGTACACCATTTGGCCTCATAGATTCTACTACTTTAGACTCTGCATTATAAGCAATAATACTTCTGATGTTAGGGTTCATGTCTCCAATTTCATCGTCGTCTTCAGTAGCTCTAACAGCATCAATTTCAACCAAACCAAGGGTTGAGTTTGGTGCAATAAATCCTGGATAGACCTGTTTTCCGTTGGCTTTTATGACGTCCATTCCTGTTAAGTCGGTTTTAACAACAGTAGCATCAACTACAGAGGTTATTTTTCCATCTTTAAAAATAATAAGGCTGTTAGGAATCACTTGTCCATTGCCAATATGTGCTGTTGCACCAATAATAGCAATAGGTTTACTTTGTTTGGGTGCTGGAGTTTGTTGTGCAAAACTTAAGGTTGTACACAAAAATATAAGGATGACTAATTTTATAGTTTTCATTGAGTAGTTTTTAGAAGTTATGATCCATCGTGTCACAATGCAAATATTCTTTCTCTTTTTTCTTGATAGCTTGTGTTTTTAGACCTTTGTTTTTTGCTTGAAGCATTTCATTAATCAGTTCGCTTTTTTCTTTTTTGATTGTACTTTCAAGCATTTCATTGCGATGGATGTCAAAATAAGTGACACCTTCAATAATGGTCTTTTCAGCTTTGGCATAAATGGATAATGGATTGTCACTCCAAAGCACCACATCAGCATCTTTGCCAACTTTGACGCTGCCAACTCTGTCGTCTAAATGTAAGAGTTTTGCAGGATTGAGTGTTACAAATTTCCACGCTTCTTCTTCGCTAACGCCTCCGTATTTTACTGATTTTGCAGCTTCTTGGTTCAAGCGTCTGGACATTTCGGCATCATCACTATTAATGGCTACTGTAATTCCAACATTGTGCATAATGGCAGCATTGTAAGGAATGGCATCATTGACTTCATATTTATAAGCCCACCAATCGGCAAAAGTAGAGCCGCCAACACCATGTGCTTTCATTTTGTCAGCTACTTTATAACCTTCTAAAATGTGTGTAAAAGTGTTGATGCGAAAGTTGAATTTTTCAGCCACTTTCATCAACATATTAATTTCACTTTGCACATAAGAATGACAAGTGATAAAGCGCTCTTTGTTTAAAATTTCAGCAAGCGTTTCCATTTCCAAATCTTTTCGATAAGGTTTGCCGCTTTTCTTTAAAGCATCATAGGCTTTGGCTCTTGTAAAATAATCAGTATAGAGTTGTTCTACGCCCATTCTGGTTTGAGGAAAACGATTGTAGCTGGACCAATTGGATTGTTTAACATTTTCACCCAAAGCAAATTTGATAAATTTTGGACTGTTGGTATATATCAAATCTTTAGCTTCATGTCCCCATTTTAGTTTAATAATGGCTGAACGACCACCAATTGGGTTTGCCGAACCATGAAGTAATTGTGCTGAGGTAACACCACCTGCTAAATCTCTATAAATACTAATGTCGGTATCATCTATCACATCTTCCATATTCACTTCGGCTGATGAGTTTTGTCCACCTTCATTTACCGAAGCCAATGCAATATGTGAGTGTTCGTCTATAATACCAGAGGTAAGATGTTTTCCTGTGGCATCAATTTCTTTAGCAGTTGGGTCAGATAAGTTTTGTCCAATTTTAGCAATTTTACCATTTTTAATGAGGACGTCTGTATTTTTTAAGATACCCTCTTTTTCATTGGTCCAAACAGTTGCATTTTTAAACAATAAGGTTTCTGCTTGTGGAAGTGTTGTAAAACCATAGGCATTATTTGGGAAGGTAATAGGAACAATTGCTTTAGGGTTGTTATCGTCCTCTTTTTTTGCATCGCTTTTATCATCCTTTTTAGTTGGAGCTTTTGCAAAAAATGACATTTCTGTTCCATTGGGTAATATGGTTTTTCCGATAAGATTTTTTTGAGCATCCACATTGGCGACAATTCTTATAAATTCTTGTTTGGTCGAATCGGCTGTTGTAAATGCAATATTGACCCAATCATCAGCATAAGATACTTTGGATCCTCTTGTTTTATCAGCAGAAGTAATTTCAGATTTTAGCTTACTCAAATCGCCTTTAAGTGACATTTTATAAGATTCTCCTGCAATTGAAAACTCATAATCACCTCTAATATCTTTAGTGTTCATGTCTTCGAGTACATTTTTTTGACCTTGAACCCAGTTTTCAAAAACTGTTGTTTTTTCATCAAAAATATCACCAGAGGTGATTAAAAAATTGGCATAAGCACCATTTTTAAGAGAGCCAATACTGTTCGATTTTCCTAAAAGTTGTGCAGGAGTTGTTGTTAAGGCTTCTAATGCTTTTTCTTTTGATAAACCATATGTGATGGCTTTCATTAAATTAGCTTTAAATTCTTTAGGCGATTTTAAATTGTGTGTGGTTAAAGCAAACGTGATGTTATTATCTGCTAATAATTTTGGATTTGCAGGTTGCTGATTCCAAGCTTTCATATCTGCTAATGATAAGCTGGAAGCCAAAAAGGCATTTTCAACATCATAGGCTTCTGGAAAATTGATAGGAATAATGAGCGACGCATTCATTGCTTTTATCTCATCGATACGTTCAAACTCATCGCCACCACCAAGAATGACGTATTGAATGTTAAACAAATCGCCTACTTTGTCAGCACGCAAATCGTTAGCTCTACTACCAGCATCAAATATTTGAACCAGATTTTTATTTCGGTTTAAGGCTTCAATTGATAAATCTTTGGTTTTTGAATTGCCTTTGGCATACCAATCAGCATCATAATACAATTGGCGTAACAAAGCCATGCTTCCCATAATAGAAGAAGGATAAGATTGGTTAGATAGAACGCTTTTGTGAAAGGAAAGGTATTGTGCAGATGTGGCATCTAAAATTCGATCTGCATTTGTGCCTTGGTTGTTTAAAGCAATCAGAGTTCCTGTGCCTCTTACAATCCCGTCTTGAATATGTGTGTTGACTACGCCAAAACCTGCTTTAATGAGCTCGTCTGCTTTTTTAGAGTCATAGCTAAACTTATCGATAGCATTATTTTCAGGCATAATGTGGTCATTCCAGTAAAACCCTGTACGTGAAGGTTCGTATTGTGCACTTCGACCACCACTTTGACGTTTGGGCTTATCAATACCAAAATCAGAATATATATCAATAAATGAAGGATATATACTTTTTCCTGCAATATCAATAATGTTGGTGTTTTTTGGGATGTTTACTGAGGTTCCTGTGGCAATTACTTTACCGTCTTTAATTAACAACGTTCCATGTTCAATAACTTGAGTAGGTGAGACGTGAATTTTTGCGTTGGTAAGTGCTGTGTAATTGGTGTTTGTTGAAAAAACACCATCGTTTTTTGGGAAATAATCTTGTGCAACAATTGAAAAACTGCACAAAAAGATAAAGAGTTTTAAATACGTTTTTATCATTATTTATGGTTGGTTAAAAAATTGAGTTTTAAAGATAAAGAATATGTCTAAAGAAATGACTTTAACGCAAATTTTTAACATTTTAAAGCTCGTTCGCTTCAAAATAATTGACAAAAAGAGCGACAACATAATTGTAAGTTTCAATACCAGCCGCTTGGTTATTAGCTTTTAAAAAACCACTATAGGTGTTTTTAAAGAAGGTTTCAGAAGGATTTTTGTATGCTAACCAAAAGTTTTTAATTTCTTCATAATTTTTTAAAACACCAATATCAACCGTTACTATTAAATCTTGATATTTAGTAGGGTCACGAAGATAGAGTTCATTTAAACAATGTTGCAATGCAAATGAATAACCAGAATAATTAAAATAAATATTAGAATGGTCAATAGCTGCCAAGGCACCAATAAAATTGGCTTCATTTTCAGCTGCGTAACCCAATTGGTGTGCTATTTCATGGCTTGCTGTGGTTGGGTATTTGTAGGTTGGAATTAAACCATCAATTTGTGCTTCATTAGTAAACGGATTTAAATAGCCACTAAACCCCATGTAAGTTAGAGGTAAACTATAAATAGAGCGTTTTAAACTACTTGTATGGTAAGCCAATTGTGGATAATCTTTTGCCAACTGTTCAAATCCTTGAGGTGTAAGGTTGAGTAATTCACTTTTAGTGTATGGCATAACCACTTTTGCGTTGTTGTCTTTGACAATCAATCCGTGAATGAGGTTGGTTTTTGCAATGAGGTCTTTGGTGATATGTATTAAATCTTTGGTAGTATAATCGTTGCTAAGGTTTAAAGATTTATGCAAAGGCAGTCGATAATAATTAAAAGCCCAAAGCAAATGGAAGGCAAAATAACCAATAGAAATGGCAGTTAATACATCTAAAAACCAATTTTTGGTATCTTTTAATAGTCGTTTTCTATTAATAATCAACCACCTAATAATATAAACAATAGCAATTGTATAAAGCACATCGCCAACCGAAAATGGAATCCATCCAAACACATAGTGCATTAAGCTTGAAATAAATTGGTACAAGCCATTACTGTAGTATTTTTCTACAAATTCAGGAAAATGTGCCAACAACTTTACAAGCAAAATTTGAGGCAGAATTGAAAAGGCTAAAATAGGCTTGAGGTACTTTTGCATAAATCAAAAATAGAAAATAGTTTTATAAAAGCTATACTAATATGTACCTTTGTGCAACTTTATATACAAGATAATGAATTCAGAAATAAGACAGCTACAACCGCAAGCCCTATGGAATAAATTTGCCGATTTAAATGCAGTGCCAAGACCATCAAAAAAAGAAGCACGTGTTATTGCGTTTATGAAAGATTTTGGTAAAAGTCTCGGTTTAGAAACCATTGAGGACAGTGTCGGTAATGTAATTATAAAAAAACCAGCCACTTCTGGAATGGAAGACCGAAAACCGATTGTAATGCAATCGCATTTAGATATGGTACATCAAAAAAACAACGATACCAAGTTTGATTTTGGTTCACAAGGGATTGAAATGTACGTTGATGACGATTGGGTAAAGGCAAAAGGCACAACACTTGGAGCAGATAATGGACTTGGTGTTGCCACTATTATGGCAATTTTAGAAAGTACAAACATTCCGCATCCAGCTATTGAAGCCTTGTTTACCATTGATGAAGAAACAGGAATGACAGGAGCTATGGGATTAAAAGGCGGTTTGTTAAATGGCGAAATTCTTTTGAACTTAGATACTGAAGAAGATGATGAGATTGGAGTAGGTTGTGCAGGTGGCGTTGATGTGACAGCTACCAGAACCTATGAAGTTGAAGAAACACCTGAGTTTAAAACAGGTTATAAAATTACTGTAAAAGGACTAAATGGAGGACACTCTGGAATGGACATTCATAAGGGTTTGGGAAATGCTAATAAATTGATGAACCGTTTATTGTTTGATGGTTTTGAAAATTTTGGATTGCGAATTTCTGAAATTGATGGTGGCAGTTTGCGCAATGCTATTCCTCGTGAAAGTAATGCTATTGTAGCTATTGATGCGATTCATGAAGCCGCTTTTGTTTCTGAAATGGAAGCCTTGGTTAATGATATTAAAGCAGAGTTTAAAACGATGGAACCTCATTTAAAAATAGAGGTTTCTAAAGTTGAAACACCAAAAACTATAATGGATTTGGGAGTTCAAGAAGGAGTAACAAGAGCCTTGTATGCTGCTTGCAATGGTGTGTATAGAATGAGCGCAGATATTGAAGGTCTTGTTGAAACGTCTAATAATATTGCTCGTGTTGTTGTAAAAGATGGCACTATTATGATAGGTTGCTTAACGCGTTCATCTGTTGAAAGTTCTAAATGGGATTTGGCAAACATGTTGAGAGCTACTTTTGAATTGACTGGATGCGAAGTTGAATTTAGTGGTGATTATCCTGGTTGGACACCTAATATGGATTCGCCAATTTTAAAGTTGATGTCTAAATTATATGTAGAAATAAATGGTAAAGAAGCACATGTTGCTGCTTGTCATGCAGGATTAGAATGTGGTATCTTAGGAACTAATTACCCAACTATGGATATGATAAGTTTTGGACCGAATATTAAAGGTGCTCATTCACCAGATGAACGTGCGCAAATTTCATCAGTTCAAAAATATTGGAAGTTTGTATTGGAAATTTTAAAGCAAATTCCTAAAAAATAAAAGCATATAAACAAAAAAAGCAGCTCATTTGAGCTGCTTTTTTTATATCATATAATTAAAAATTACTTTGTAATCTCTACCAATTCTATAATAAATATCAAATCGGTGTTTGGTTGAATTGGACCTCTACCTTTTTCACCATAGGCTAAATGTGATGGAATATAAAAGAAACTTTTATCGCCTACATGCATTTGCGCAACAGCTTCTTTAAAACCAGCAATCATTTGAGCATCTGGACTTATTTTCATTGGCATTGGCGAATACATTTGACGTTTTATTTTTTCAGGATTTAGCATTCCATATTTTTCTTCAACAGTAGATACATTACTGTCAAATAATTTTCCATCAGTATAATAACCTTCATACCATACTTTTACATTATCACCTTGCTTTGGTTTTGCACCAGTTCCTTTGGTAATATTGTAAACTTTTAAGCCAGAAGCCAACGTTTTTGCTTTGCCTTCATAAGTTTCTAAGGCTGGTTTCATATCAGCCGCCGCCGCTTTAGATTTTTCTTCTTTTATACGATTTTCTTCTGCTAATTTTGCTTGTTTTTCTTTTTCTGCTTTTTCAGCTTCAGCAAAATGATTTTTGAACACCATTGGTGCATCAAACGCTTTGGCTTCAGCACCTTTACGGATAATATTCACTTCGTTCATAATCACAGGAACTTCAGGTTTGTCACCCGGTTTTGTGGTTTTAACGCCAGCTATTTTGTGCAAAACATCTTCGCCTTTTACCAAATACCCAAATACATTATAGCTACCATCTAAAAAGGGTGTTGCTTTTTCAGTAATAAAAAACTGGCTTCCGTTAGTGTTAGGACCAGAATTCGCCATTGATAGGGTACCTACTTTATCATGTTTAAGGCTGTCAGAAATTTCGTTATTAAACTTGTAACCTGGTCCGCCAGAACCTGTTCCTGTTGGATCACCACCTTGAATCATAAATTCATCAATAATTCTGTGGAACGTTAATCCGTTATAATATTTTTTTCCGAGGTAAGCACTATCTACTAAGGTGTTGGTGCCTTCGGCTAAGGACACAAAATTGGCAACTGTTACTGGTGCTTTTTTGTATTCTAATTCTAAGACCATAGTACCATTATTAGTAACAATTTCGGCATATAGTCCATCTTTTAAATCAGGATATTTATCCTTACAGGCTGTTGCTGTTACAAGAGCAAACAATAGCATTAATTGAAATGCTTTTTTAATCAATCGCATAATTTTAATCGTTTTGGGTTTGAGTTATTGTATGTACGGTTACTTTACAAATTAAGGGCGTATTGGTTCCTATTTTTTTGGTATCGCCAT
This sequence comes from Gelidibacter sp., assembly GCA_041391965.1. Taxonomy (GTDB): domain Bacteria; phylum Bacteroidota; class Bacteroidia; order Flavobacteriales; family Flavobacteriaceae; genus JAWKMZ01. Next base: position 268,795 of record JAWKMZ010000004.1, read on the forward strand.
AGTAACCATAAGCTTTTTGTGAAGGAAATAGAAAGGTTACAGTTTCTCCTGGTTTCATTAGTTTTAAACCTTCTCGGAGTCCTGAAAACAGTTCTTGTTTATCCATAGAGTAGTCTCTGGGTTTGATATCTTCATCGGAATAGATGGTATTTCCATTAAAATCTTTAACGTTGTAATCAAAATTTACAATATCGCCAAAATTAGCAGTAATGGTATCTTGTTCAACTTTAACATTGTAATAATACCAAAATCCGTTTGCTGATGATAAATAGGTTTTTGAGGTGTCTTTTTCTATGATGTTTTGTATGAGTTCTTGTTCTTTTAAGTTGAGTTTTTTGTTGCGTTCTGCAGAGGCTTTTATAAACGAGCCTGTTTTTTGTGAAACGGGACGTCTGGCTTCTGGCGATTTACAACTGCTGAAACTTAAGGATAAAAGGAATATTAAAGTGAACGCTTTAATCATAAATTTAAGGCTTCTTTATAACGTGGCAATATACTAATAAATTTTTCAACTGTGTCATTTAAATTCAAATCACTTTTGCCACCTGCAGCATTGGTGTGTCCTCCACCTTCAAAATGAGCTCTTGAAAATTCATTTACTGAAAAGTTACCTTTACTTCGCAAAGATATTTTTATGATGCCTTCTTGTTTGTGCTCAATAAAAATAGCGGCAAAAATGATGTTTTTTATAGATAAGCCATAATTGACAAATCCTTCTGTATCTCCTTTTTTAAAATTGAATTGATTAAGTTCTTCTTGAGTTAGCGTGATATAAGCAGTTCTTAACTCTGGTATTACTTTTAAATTGCTCAATGCTTTACCTAATAATTGTAACCTATCATAACTATTTGTATCATAAATTTCATTGTAAATAGCGGAGTGGTTGGCGCCTTTTTTGATTAAATCGGCAGCCACATGATGTGTTACACTTGTAGTGGACGGAAACCTGAACGAGCCTGTATCTGTCAACATACCAGCATATAAGCAGGTTGCTATATTAGAATCAATATGTTGAGCATCATTGAGCATTTCTATAAAATGATAGACCATTTCGCAGGTAGAGCTCATAGTTGTATCACTATATAAGTAGGTTGCATAATCATCAGGTTGCTGATGATGGTCAATCATTATTTTTATGGCATTAGCCGTTTGTAAAACAGGTTCCATATCACCAGCTCTGTGTAAAGCATTAAAATCTAAGGTAAAAATAAGTTCGGCCTGTTTAATTAATTCATCTGCTGTTGTTTTATCAGATTCGTATTTGATAATAATATCTTCATTTGGCATCCATTTTAAAAAACCTGGATAATCATTTGGAACAATCACTGTTGCCTTATGGTTGCGTAACTTAAGGTAATGGTAAAGGCCTAAGGTAGAACCAATAGCATCACCATCAGGATTTTTATGCGGAACAATAACTATTTTTTTTGGACTACAGAGGAGCGCTTTTATTTTTGAAATATCTTGTTTTGTCATAGCCTACGAAGATACAATTTTTTAAGATGTCTTTGTATGGTTTTTATAGAGAAATACATTACTTTTGCACCGAATTTAAATAAAAAAAATGGCAACTAACAGAACATTTACAATGCTTAAGCCAGATGCTGTAGAAAAAGGGCACATTGGCGCAATCTTAGAAAAAATCAATGCTTCAGGCTTTAAAATTGTGGCATTAAAATTAACACACATGACCACTGCTGATGCAAAAGCATTTTATGCTGTTCACAGTGAGCGTCCATTTTATGGTGAATTGGTTGAGTACATGACTCGTGGACCAATTGTAGCTGCAATTTTGGAAAAAGATAATGCAGTTGAAGATTTTAGAACCTTAATTGGTGCTACAAATCCTGCTGATGCTGCTGAAGGAACTATCCGTAAATTGTATGCTGCTTCTATAGGTGAAAATGCAGTTCATGGAAGTGATAGCGATGATAATGCTGCTATTGAAAGTGCATTCCATTTTTCAGGAAGAGAGCAATTTTAAGGAAAATAACACCTATTTTATAAAAAAACCTGCAACATTTGTTGCAGGTTTTTACATTTTAAAAAGCGAATACTATATATTAGATAACTTTTACGTTAACTGCGTTTAGTCCTTTTTTTCCTTCTGTAAGATCAAATTCAACTTGGTCGCCTTCACGAATTTCGTCAATTAATCCTGAAATGTGAACAAAATGTTCTTTGTTGTTTCCTTCTTCAGTGATAAAACCAAATCCTTTGGCATCGTTGAAAAATTTTACGGTTCCTTTACTCATTGTAATAAATATTAAATTAATTATGTATTGATAGTCAAAGATAATGCCAAAAAACTTACAAACATATTTTTAGAGCAAAATTATTTTTTTAGAGGTGCTACATACACAAGAACATATAAAATTACTATAAGTGTCGCAATGCCAGTTGTTATAAAAACAGCAGATGCTCCAAATTTATACCAAATTATTCCTGCCATTGTGCTGGCCAACATAGCACTTAAACTTTGAAATGCGGAAAACATGCCAATAGCAGTCGCAGTATCTTTTTTATCTGAAATATTACTAATCCATGCTTTTGAAATGCCTTCGGTTGCCGCTGCATAAATACCATATATAAAAAATAGTCCTATAAAGAGATAGAAACTATGGGTGTTTGCCATTCCGAAATAGACAATTGAAAACAATATCAATCCACAAATAAAGACTTTTTTGAGTCCTATTTTGTCTGCTAAAATTCCTAACGGAAACGAAAATAAGGCATAAATTAAATTATAAAAGATATAAATACCAATAACAGAAGTGTCATCCAAACCAGCTGCTTTTACCTTAAGTAATAAAAAGACATCACTACTATTAAACAAAGTAAAAACCAACAAACCGATAACAAGTTTTTTGTAGGTTAAATTACTTTGTCTCCAATAGCTTAAAAAAGAAAAGAAGCTGACTTTCTTTTGAATTTTGGGTTCTTGTCTTTTTTCTTTGAGATAAAAGGATGCAATAATGGCCAAAAGCCCAGGAATGAAGGCGATAAAGAATAAGGTTTTGTAATCTTTGGGATTGTAAAACAAATATAGCAAAGCCAAAGCTGGACCTAAAACGGCACCAAAGGTGTCCATTGAACGATGGAAACCGAAAACTTTTGCTTTTGTTTGCGCTGTAGCTTCATCTGAAAGTAAAGCATCTCTGGCACTTGTACGTATGCCTTTGCCCAAACGATCAAGCGTACGAGCAAAAAACACCCAAAGCGGAAAGATAAATACAGCCATCATAGGTTTAGAAATAGCACTGAAGGTATAACCCAATTGTACAAATGGTACGCGTTTGCCTATAACATCACTGCGTTTTCCGAAATAGCCTTTGCTCAATCCAGCAGTCGCTTCGGCAAATCCTTCCAAAACACCAATAAGTACAATGGTAAATCCAATGCTTTTTAAGTAAATAGGTAAGATAGGATACAGCATTTCACTTGCAGCATCAGTCAACAGACTAATGAGTGATAAAATCCAAACGGTTTTGCTAATGTGTTTCAAAACTTATTAAATTCAGCAACTATTTTTTAATTAGTAGCTTGCATTGTTTTCCAAATAGGGCTGCTATTCCAGCAGCAAGTCCTCCAATAGAGCTGGTGACTATTATTAATAGATAGGGATTGCCTTGTAATGGTAATAAAACTGCTATTTTTTTTGCGAGTACATAATTATTGACTTCACTTAACCAAAACGTATAGCTCATCCAAAACAAGAAAATAGCTAAAAAAGGAATAAAAAAAACAGCTCCTTTTTTTAGGTGTATAAAGAAAGCGGTTATAAAACTTGCAAGCATTATGGACCACCAAGGTAAAAATTGGGATAAAATAAGTGCAATTATTAAAGTTGCTATAAAATTGAAGCTATTTTTTTTCATAAGATATAATTAGTGTTTTGGTGATAGTGTTTGCGTAGCCATGACGCCTTCGGTTACATTTTGATCTTGCATAAATAATAAGTTGATATACTCACCAGCAGCCCATTGGTCAATAAAATTATCGTAATAGTTACTTCCAGGATTTCCTGATTGTCCACCAGGATAGATACCTAAAGCCGTTGGAGGTGATGTCATTTCAACAATCATCCGCCAAGAAGGACCATGGTTTTTTGCGGCAGCATTGACGGTATTGTAATCGCCACCAATAGGAATATCAAAACGAGAAAAAGCAGGTAAGGCTTGCAATAAATGACCAACATAGGTCCCTTTGTAAGCGCTCCAATTGTAAACGCCATGTTTTGTTTTCCAGTCAATTAAATCTTTAACCGTCTCTTTGAAGGTGATTAAAAACAAATCATTTGCAGTTTCTTTTTTCTTTGTGCTTACAATATCCATAAACGCATTGTCAGGATAATTTTTGAGCAAATAAATGGTTTGATACGTGAAAGGGGTTTTTAAAGCCACATCTTTAGTCTCAAATTCATCCCAAGTAAGTTGGTACAATTTGGTCCACCAAGTGTCCCAAATACTTGGAGCCAAAGCATCACTATCACTATAAAAATTCCACATCTTTATGGTGTTTAAAATTTCATTTTCTTCAGCATTTAATGAAGAAGTGTCCATATTTGCAAAGATGTATGGCAATAATTCAGATGCTTTTAAATTGTAATTGTTGTTTTGTAAATTTTTAAAATCTTGGATGCTAATGTTGTCTTTTGACCTAAAAAAATTATTAATGACTCTATTTCTATAGGTTTCATAACCATCATTAAACACATAAAATGGATATGAAGGATCTACAGGATGTTGGTTGGCAGAACTCACAAAACCGCGTTCTGGATTTTTAATATGTGCATTAAATTTTTGTGGAATAAAACTTTGCCATTCATTTTCTGGATTGCTACCATCCATCAAAAATTTACCTTGACCTTTCCATTTATTTGGGAATAATCCTTGTATCCAAAGGGCAATATCACCATCAGTGGAAGCAAAGACAAAATTTTGAGCAGGAGCAACCCAATGTTTAAGTGCGTTGAGGTAATCTTCATAATTTTTACCTGTGTTAAAATTGATAAGTGTGCGTTGGTTGTTGCCACCAATATGGCCAACCCATTTCATAGCATAACCTACTTTTTCGCCATTGCCTTTAAATGTGTTGTCATAACTTACAGGACCATAATGGGTATAAAACACAGAATCAATAAACGGTTTTTGGTCTCTAATTTTGATTTCTTCAACTCTTACAGAACTGTTTTTCCATCCATTACCATATTTATATTGTTTTTTAGTAGCATCTTTAAACTCAATTTTATACCAATCTTTTACATCACGTGTGGCATTGGTTTCTCCCCAAGCAATATGGTTGTTAAACCCAGAAATAACGCCTAAAGCTCCTGGTAGTGTTGCTCCAAATGAGTTGTGTGCAGGTGTTGCTAATTGCATCACAAACCAAATGGAAGGCAAATTGAGCCCTAAATGTGGATCGTTTGCTAAAATGGGATGACCAGAATAGGATTTGCTTCCAGAAACGGCCCAATTATTGCTGCCATTATGCGGATTTGGCGTTTCAAATGTTTCTGCAATTGAATCGAGTGGAACTTCACTTTGTGGTGTTTCGGTTATTTTTGTGTTAATGTAACTCCAATCGGTATCTTTTGGAATGACAGGATCATTGACATCAAAAAAATCGGGATATAAGAGATTAAATCGGTCTTTACCTAACAAACGTAAGGCATTAGTGTATTCTAAATCGGAATCTCTACCACACAGCATATCTGTCATATACATTAATAGTAAGGCGGTTTTTTTAAGAGTCCAGGGTTCTGGTTTGTAGTCCAATAATTTGTATTCTACAGGATATTCTTTTGGTTGTAATTGGTTGATGTAGCTATTAACACCATCACGATAAGCTTCCAAAAAAGTAATAATTTCTGGGTCTTCCTTCATCTTTTCTAAAGCATTGTCAGCTCCAAAACCCATGCCTTTTCTGCGCTGAGTTCGGTCATATTCTAAAGCTTTTTCACCTATAATTTCAGACAATCGACCAGCTGAAGCCATGGTTTGAAATTCCATTTGCCACAATCGATGTTTTGCAGTAATATAGCCTTGTGCACGATATAAATCGATGTCGTTTTGCGCAAAAACATGAGGAATCAAATGGTCGTCATAATGAATAGTAACCTTATCAGATAGTCCATCAATTAAGATGTTGCCAGTAAGTGTTTCATCATGTTCATTTTGCCAAATTCCTGTTGCTGGATTTAGAAATTTTCCAATTGGAGGAATGCTACCAATTTTGGTGTTAAGGACATAAAAAACGATAAGTGTGAGTAATAAGGATGCTGAAAATTTTAAATAGTTCATTGAGTAGTTAAGTTAAGGACTTGAAAATACTAAATAAAATTGAAACAAAATAAAAAGAGTATCTAAAATGAAATTTTAGCGTAATATTAGCTTTTTGATGACTTCTTTTCCAAGCGATTCGTTAAGCATTGCTATAATTTTTTCTTTGCCATAACTGAGTTCTTCACGCAACACACTGGAACTTAGCTGAATGTAAAGTGTTTCATTCTCCAATTGAATAGCTGTTGTGTAGTTATTGACGCCATTTCCCATCATTTGTTTCCAAGCATCTTGCACATTTACCTTGTCTAAACCTTTTTGCAAGTGGTTGTTATCTACAAACTCTTTTAGGATGTCGCTTATTGATAAATGCTCATTATTGCGCTTTGCCATTTTTAATTTCGATTTACGATTTAGGAATTTAGGAAATTTGGAATTTGGAATTTGGAATTTGGAATTTGGAATTTGGAATTTGTTTATTTTATATCTAAGGGCTCATAATGTTTATAAAGATACCTGATTTTTTGTTCATTCTGAATAAGCAATTGGTCTTCAGTAGCATTTAAAACGGTTTCCTTCCATTTTGAAAAAGGTGTTGTATAATACAATTGTAAACTATCATTTTCAATAACAGCTTTAAACGTTTCAGTGTCGTTAGAGGTTGAATAGCTACCATCAAAATTAGGTTTTAACTTTGTTCTATAGCCTATTAAACTGTCAGTTGTTTTAATATAGTCAATACTTGCATTGTAATTGTAATCGCGTTTGGAGCCATCTGGCAAGGTTACTTCATCAATTTCCCAATAACCATCAAGATGTTCAATAAACGATTTTGGATTGTTGGAACAACTTATAGTAGAGATGATAAGTAATAAAAAAACAGTTTTTTTCATTTAAAGTTTAAATAGTTTATACGATTGATGGGTTTGTTTGATAACATGTTCGGTACGTTCAGCATGTGTGTCGCTAATAAAAAGCTGACCAAAATGCTTGTTGTTAACCAACCCAATAATTTGAGCAACCCGATTTTCATCTAATTTATCAAAAATATCATCCAAAAGCAAGATTGGAGCCACACCACTTTGTTGTTTAATAAAATCAAATTGTGCCAATTTTAAAGCAATCAAAAACGATTTTTGCTGACCTTGGCTTCCAAATTTTTTGATAGGATAGGTTTCAATTTCAAAGTGTAAATCGTCTTTATGAATTCCAACATTGGTATATTGTAATGCTTTGTCTTTGTTGATGTTGTTCTTTAAAAGTGTTTGCAAATCGTCTTCAAACAAATCGCTTTTGTAACTTAAACTAACAGCTTCCTTATGATTACTAATAGCATGGTAACGCTGTTTGAAGATAGGAATAAAAGCTTCTAAAAACAATGTTCTGATTTTAAAAATTTCTGAACCATAAGTATGCAGTTGCGCATTGTAAACTTCTAAAGTTTGTGCATTAAAAGTGTTGTTGAGCGCAAAATATTTGAGCAACGCATTGCGCTGACTTAGCACTTTATTGTAATTTAATAAATGGTTAAGATAGGTTTTGTCACTTTGCGAAATGACACTATCTATAAATTTTCGTCTGGTGTCGCTGCCTTCAATAATCAAATCTCTGTCTGCTGGCGAAATCATCACTAAAGGCAAAAAACCAATATGGTCACTAAACTTTTCATAGGCTTTCCCATTGCGTTTTATCATCTTTTTTTGCCCTTTTTTTAAAGAGACAATAATTTTTTCGGTACGTGCATCTTTATCAAAAACACCATCTATCACAAAAAAATCTTCACCATGTTTAATATTTTGAGTAGCGATAGGATTAAAATAACTTTTACCAAAAGACAAATGATAAATTGCATCCAAAACATTGGTTTTGCCAACGCCATTGGCACCAACAAAACAATTAATTTTGGTATCAAAAGTAAAAGTTTGACTTTCAAAATTTTTGTAGTTAACCAATGAAAGGGTGTTTAAAATCATCTAAAAAAAGCTAAATAGAGTAAGTTGAATAAGACTTTACTTAAAAAGATGTGCAAATTATTGAAAAATAACAAATAATTTACCTTTTAAATACCAATAAAAATTTTATTTTTGCGGCGCACAAATTTAGACTACAATGGCAACATATAAGAAAAGAGGTTACAAACCAAAAACACAAGAAGACAAGAAAGATGCACTTGAGCAACACTCAACAACTGCTGGTGTATTTAATACTTTAGATGAAACTGCATCAAGAACGGAAGAATGGGCTGTTAAAAACCAAAATTATATTATTGGAGCTGTTGCCGTTATTGCAGTTGTAGTATTAGCATATTTGGGCTATAACAAGTTTATTGCAGAACCTAAACAGAGTGAAGCTATGAACGAAATGTTTAAAGCACAAAGTTATTTTGACCAAGCCGTTGCTGGTACAGCTAAAGATTCACTTTACAACTTAGCGTTAAAAGGTGGTGAAGGTAAATTTGGAATGGTTGATATTGCTAAAAACTACAGCGGAACTCCTGCTGGAAACTTAGCCAATTATTATGCAGGAATGGCCTATTTAAACCTAAAAGATTATCAAAATGCAGTTAAGTACTTGAGTGATTTTTCTAGTGATGATGCCATGTTAGGTCCTATTGCAAAAGGAGGTATTGGCGATGCGTTTGTGCAACTAAACCAACCAAAAGACGCCTTAACCTATTACGAAAAGGCAGCAAGCATGCAAACCAATGAGTACACCACACCAATGTATTTGTTTAAAGCTGCCAATGTGGCTTTAACTTTAGGTGAAACAGACAAAGCCTTGGCTAACTTTAAAAGAATTAAAGACGAATTTCCAAATGCTACAGAAGCTACTAATATAGATGCGTTTATAGGAAAAGCTGAAGCAAGTTTATAAATGGCAACGATACATCAAAATTTATCTGATTACGATAAAAACACAATCCCAAATGCGAAAGACTTTCGATTTGGGATTGTTGTTTCTGAGTGGAATGCTAATATTACAGACAACCTATCTAAAGGAGCTTTTGATACTTTGATAGAACATGGTACGTTGGCTAAAAATATTGAAGTTTGGCATGTTCCTGGAAGTTTTGAACTAATCTACGCAAGCAAAAAAATGCAACAGCATAACGTAGACGCAGTTATTGCTGTTGGCTGTGTCATACAAGGCGAAACCAAACATTTTGATTTTGTTTGCGAAGCCGTATCTCAAGGCATCAAAGATTTAAACGTGTTAAATGATACACCTGTTATTTTTTGTGTGTTGACGGATAATGTTATGCAACAATCTATAGACCGTTCTGGTGGAAAACATGGCAACAAAGGCGTTGAGGCAGCAATTGCAGCTATTAAAATGGCTACACTTAGGAAGAAGTATTAGTCGTTTTCAATAAGCAGGCTTCAGTACGTTGTTAACAATTTTTAGCATTAGCAGACTTCTGTTTCTTATGTATTTTAAGTACATTTGACTTACAAAGACAAGCGTTACATAGTGAATTTATTTAAGCAACGTAAGAATAAACGTTTTAGTTACACGCCTCAACATCTTAAAGCAAACAATAATGATGATGTTCAAGATTTTAGAGCAAAATGGCGTGGCAACATGCGTAGAGATAAAAAAACACCAACATTACTAATTCTCCTGATTATTTTAGGTATGGTAATTGCACTTTGGTTGGTTTTAAACCACTACGAAAACTAAATATTATGGGAATTTTTAAAACACGTCCAAATAAAAAATTCAGTTATACACCTCGGCATTTTAGTGGTGAAGGTAATCCTTATGAAATAAAACATAAGTTTGATGATTTTAGAAAAACTGTTGGAAAAACCAACCTAAAAGATAAATTTGAAAATGCTTGGGATGATTATAAAAACAAACCTGATAAATCTGCCAATAAGCGTATTTTGATAATTGTCAGTATTTTAATTTTGATTTTTCTATTTATTATTGAATTTGATTTATCAATTTTTCTTCCAAGACGCTAATGGCAGACATTATTCAACTTTTACCAGATCATGTTGCTAACCAAATTGCTGCTGGAGAGGTCGTACAACGTCCTGCTTCTGTAGTTAAAGAATTGCTTGAAAATGCGATTGATGCGGATGCAACCTTAATCAAACTCATAATAAAAGATGCTGGCAAAACCTTAATTCAGGTCATTGATAATGGTAAAGGAATGAGTCCCACAGATGCACGTTTGAGTTTTGAACGTCATGCCACTTCCAAAATCCGTTCGGCCGAAGATTTATTTAGTTTGCATACCAAAGGCTTTCGTGGTGAAGCTTTGGCAAGTATTGCAGCTATTGCACATGTAGAACTAAAAACCAAACAAGCTCAAGACGAGTTAGGCACAAGTATTACCATTGAAGGTAGTGATGTAAAATCGCAAGAAGTCGTAGTAACACCAAAAGGCACTGCTATTTCGGTCAAACATTTGTTTTTTAATATTCCTGCACGACGTAATTTTTTAAAGTCGAATGCTGTCGAATTACGCCATATCATTGACGAGTTTCATCGTGTGGCTTTAGCGCATCCAAATATTGCCTTTGCCATGTATCATAATGGAAGTGAAGTATTTCACCTGCCAGAAAGTAAATACCGTAAACGTATTGTCAATATTTTTGGTAGTAAAACCAACGAAAAATTAGTGCCAGTTGAAGAAGCTACTGAAGTACTTAAAATTTCAGGATTTGTAGGAAAACCTGAATTTGCAAAAAAAACAAAGTCGGAGCAGTTCTTTTTTGTAAACAACCGATTTATTAAAAGTGCCTACCTTAATCACGCCATTCAAGCGGCTTTTGAAGGTTTGATTAAAGACGGAAGTCATCCAAGCTATTTTTTGAATTTAACCGTAGATCCAACATCTATCGACATCAATATCCATCCAACAAAAACAGAGATTAAATTTGATGACGAACATACCTTATACGCCATTTTGCGTTCTTCAGTTAAACACAGTTTGGGACAATTTAATATTGCACCAGTTTTAGATTTTGAGTATGATACCAATTTAGACACACCTTACAATTATAAAGACAAAGGTGCTTCTGTACCAACGGTTGAAGTGGATAGGAACTTTAACCCATTTAAAGAAAACTATACTTCTGGTAAACAAACAACGGCTTTTAAAAAGCAAACTTCTAATAATTGGGACAGTTTGTACGTTGGTTTAGAGTCTAAAAGCACACGTGATGACCACGACTTTAGTGAAGTGGAGTTTGAGAGTGAGCAACAAACAGAATCTTTATTTAAAGAAAATAATCAAGCAGAAAGTAAACAACCAACCTATCAACTTCATAACAAATATATTATTAGCACTATAAAATCTGGAATGTTAGTTATTGATCAACACAAAGCACATCAACGTATTTTATACGAAAAGTTGCTTAAAAATATGACTGTAAAGGAAGCTGTAAGTCAACAGTTATTATTTCCGTTACAGTTGCATTTTTCTTCAACAGAAATGCGCATCATCAAACAGCTAAAACCCGATTTGGAAGCGACTGGTTTTATTTTTTCTAATTTTGGAAAAGACCAATTGGAGATTATTGGAGTGCCAATTAATGTACCTGATAGTGAAGTGTCAATCATTTTAGAACAATTGATAAGCGATGTAGAACATGAAGTGCCAGATAGCCATTTTAGTGCTACAGATTTATTGGCAAAATCAATGGCAAAAAGTTTGGCAATAAAAACAGGACAATCCTTGTCAAATGATGAACAAGACCATTTGGTCAATAGCCTGTTTGCTTGCAAAGAACCATCAGTGTCACCAACCAATAAAGCTACTTTTGTAACTTTAACAGTAGATGAACTGGATAAAAAATTTATGTAATTATGATGAGAATCACTGAAACCGTAAAGCATTTAATTATCATAAACGTGATTATGTTTATTGGTTCCATGACTATTGGTCATGGTTTGCTATTTGATAAATGGTTTGCTTTGTACTTTCCTGAAAATGAATTATTTAAACCTTGGCAAATTGTAACACACATGTTTATGCATGGTGGTTATATGCACATTGGCTTTAATATGCTGGCTTTATGGATGTTTGGCTCTGCAGTTGAGCAGCAATTTGGAAGTAAAAAGTTTTTATTCTTTTACTTTTCATCAGGTTTAGGTGCTGCTATCATTATGTTGGGTTATTATTATTTTAAATTCTATTCAGGAATGTCCCTTTTAACCGAAGCTGGATTTGACAAAGCCCAAATAGTGGAAACATTAAGGTCTTCTGTCAATACGTATGATACACGTTGGTTACAGTACATGTCTCAAGAGCAATTGCAGAATTTTGTGGGCATTTTTAATAGCTCAATGCTTGGAGCATCAGGAGCCATTATGGGAGTTTTGGTAGCTTTCGGAATGTTATATCCTGAAGCTAAATTAATGATGATCTTTTTACCAATTCCTATCAAAGCAAAATATTTTATACCCGGAATTATCGCACTCGATCTAATATCTGCTATAACAGGTCAATCGTTTTTTAGTCCAAGTAATACTGCATTTATGGCTCACGTTGGTGGTGCTTTAACAGGATTTTTAATGATGTGGTACTGGAAAAAAACACAGTTTAATAAAAATAGATGGGATAAATGACCTCATTAACCCAAGACATACAAGATAAACTTAAACGCCTCACTGTTTTAGAAAAAATTATCGCTATCAATATTATTGTATTTTTGATTGTTTTGATAGCAACACGTCTTTTTAATGCACCTCAAATAATGACTTGGTTGCAACTACCAAGAGATTTTAAGGACTTTATCTATAAACCTTGGACGCTCATTACTTATGGGTTTACACATTATGGGTTTTTGCATATTCTTTTTAACCTTTTGGTGCTGTATTTTATTTCCAATACCATGCATAATCTGTTTAGTAATAAAATAACACTTAGCATCTATTTTTTAGGGATTATTTGTGGTGCAGTTGTCTTTTTGTTGGTCTATAATCTCTTGCCTCAAAGCATGTTAAAGCCTGTTGGTGCATTAGTTGGTGCCTCGGCTGGTATTAGAGCTTTGCTCATTTTTTTATGTGCTTATATGCCTTATAGAGAAGCGCGTTTTTTTATGATTAAAATAAAATTATGGCATATTGGAGCTGCCGTTGTGCTTTTTGATTGTATCGGACTGTTTAGCCTTAACCAAGGAGGTAATGTAGCACATATGGGAGGAAGCTTATTAGGCTATCTGTACGCTGTTCAGCTTCAAAAAGGCATCAATATAGGCAAAGGGTTTGAACGTTTTATAGAACTCTTTAAATTTGAGAAAGGCTCACCATTAAAAACAGTGCATAAACGCTCTTCAAATAAAATGGCAGGTCATACTAAAAAGGAATTTAATGAGTTTAATAAACAAAAAAGGATAGATCTTATTCTTGATAAAATCAGTAAAAGTGGTTACGAAAGTTTAACAGAAGAGGAAAAAGCCTTTTTATTTAAAGCCAAAGATTAACAACAATGAAAAAACTCAATCTCATTGATAAGTTTTTGTTTTTCTTTAATTCTCTTGCAGCAACACTTTTGTTGCTCTCATTTATACTGCCTTTTATTGAACCCAAAAAGTTTGCTTTTTTATCGGTTTTAAGTCTTACTGTTCCGTTTTTGATTATTGTCAACATTCTTTTTGTTGTTTATTGGCTGCTTAAAGTGAAAAAACAATTACTGCTATCGCTTATCATATTGATATTTGGTTATAGTTATTTAGGTTCGCTCTATAAATTTTCGTCATCAAAACAGGTAGAAGATAAAGACAATATTGCAGTAATGAACTACAATGTACGCTTGTTTAATTTGTTTAAATGGATTCCTGAAGAGGACATTCCACAAAAAATTGAAGCTTTTATCAATGATAAAAAGCCAGATATTATTAGCATGCAAGAATATAGACAAGATGAAAATATCCATTTAAAAGACTATTTTAAATTTGAAGAATTATCTGGCAAAAAAGTAAAAAACGGACAAGCCATTTATTCTAAATTTCCAATTGTAAATTCGGGTTCCATCGAGTTTCCTAACACGTATAACAATGCTATTTTTGTGGATATTGTAAAAGGTAAAGACACCATCCGAATTTATAATGTGCATTTGCAATCGTTAAAAATTGATGCCAACAAAGATCCTTTAAAAAATGAAACTTCCGAAAATTTGTTCAAACGTGTTGGCAATACCTTTAGGATGCAACAATCGCAAGCCGAATTATTTTTAGCACATAAGGCCAAATGTCCTTATAAAATGATTGTTTGTGGCGATTTTAACAATACGGCCTATTCTTATGTTTATAAAGAAATTAAAGGTACTTTGCATGATGCATTTGAAGAAGCTGGCAACGGTTTTGGACGCTCGTTTAACTTCAAGTTTTTCCCTGTTCGTATTGATTTTATTCTGGTGGATGACCATTTTGACATCAATAGTTTTAAAACGTTTGATGTAAAATTGTCTGACCATTATCCTGTAATGAGCCGAGTGAAAATTAAGTAAAAAGCGTTCAGTCTTCAATCAATTTATAAATACTTTTTTGCAACTTTTTGAAATAGAATTACTTATTGATTTTTGGAATTTTTTATATAGGTAATTTAATAACCCATCATCAAACAATCTACAGCATCTGCAAATAGATGTATTAATAATCCGATACCTAAAAGTCTGGTTTTTTTAAAGAATAAGAGCAGAACATAAATGGCCATGGCATAATAGGAGTGAAGCGGATGAAAATTGATACTGCATCTATTCGGATTAAAAATAGGAGTAGCTAATAAATGATCTAAATCTATCAACATTGTGCTTATCATAATAAGATAGGCTATTTTCCATTTCGATTTAAAAAATACCAAAGCCACTACTAATGGTAGTCCAAAATGGATGCCGTAATGAAGTACTGATTGTAGCATTATACTGTTAGATGTTGCGCTTCCAAATACATCATAGCATTTGGACCTTCGTTAAAAATTAAGTCCAAGATGCTCAAATTAGAAATAAAACCATGCTTGTCATCAAACACTTGAGTATAAGGTTTAAAATGCTGCTCTATTTCTTTTCTATTGTCAACCAAAGGTCTAAAATCGGTAATATTGTTTGGTTTTTTAACAAATTCAGTAGTAGTGTTATATGCGAATTGTTCTTGTAAACATTCTAAAATGACCTCAAAGCATTTAAAATTAAAATCCATTAAATAGCTTACCTTATTTTCAAAAAGCACTTGTAAATCATGCTCATAAAACTCAAAAAAAGGCGAACTGTTATAAGCTGATTTTATGGATTTCCAATGTAAATCTTGCCAAT
Source organism: Gelidibacter sp. (assembly GCA_041391965.1). Classification (GTDB taxonomy): domain Bacteria; phylum Bacteroidota; class Bacteroidia; order Flavobacteriales; family Flavobacteriaceae; genus JAWKMZ01. The sequence goes on from JAWKMZ010000004.1 coordinate 284,341, forward strand.
TAGTAGCGTCAGAAACCTGAATATCTTTATAAAGTTGCCTGTTTTTTTGCGAATAAACCACAGGAACTGTCAGTGGCATTTTTCCATTTGTGCCATAAATGTGCATGCGGTTTCTGTAGGTTTGTTTTTGGTAATTATCACAAACTTCAAAACTTAGCTGTTTAGCCTTCGCAATAGCTACAAATGTGGCAATGTTAGGGAAATAAGTTGGATGTATTAGAATGTTCATATGGTGAAATTATCAAAAGCAAACTATGCGTTTGCTTTCTTTTTCTTTCTCCACGTATTAAATCCAAACCAACCTGCTAAAACAATTAAAAAAGGAATTAAATACGACACAGGTTTACCATTTCCGCCAACTGTTGTAAAAAAACGATCCCAACGTGGTTTTCCATTTTTATCCCAACTCATCCAAATAAACACAGGTTTTCCTACTACATTTTCAAATGGTACAAAGCCCCAAACTCTGGAGTCTTGTGAGTTATGACGGTTGTCTCCCATCATCCAATAGTAATCTTGTGCAAAAGTGTAGGTGTTGGTCACTTTGCCATCAATGCTAATTTGATTGCCATTAACAGCTACTTTATGTCCTTCATAAGCGGTAATCACACGTTTGTAAAGTGGTAAATTTTCAACGGTTAAGTTGATGGTTTTTCCGGCTTCTGGAATATAAAGTGGGCCAAAATAATCATTGTTCCAGTTGTAGTTAACATTGCTCGGAAAAATGCCAGGATCTCTTCTTTCTGGTGTGTCTTTTCTAATCTCTATACTTTCAATATTAGGATGGTTTTTAGCCTTTGCAACGGCTTCTTCAGTAGCTGCTGGAATGATATAAGTATCTGTTGTTTTATCATAACCCAAACCATCAGTCATGTCAAAACGGTTCAAGATGTCATACACTTGTTGGTTAGAGGTCAACTGACCTTTAAACTTAATGTTGTATGAAAATTGAAGTCGTGCTCTATCATTTAGCTGATTTTGCTTGCCATTAATATACACATAGCCATTTTTAACGGAGAGTGAGTCTCCAGGAAGTCCAACACAACGCTTAACATAATTGGTCTTTTTATCAATGGGTTTGTAGTAAAATTTATCAGTATGATACATGTCTAACATAGTGTCCACAGGCCAGTTAAATACAACAATATCATTGTGCTTTATTTTTTGAAACCCAGGAAGTCTCATGTAAGGCAGCTCAAATTTTGGTAGGTATGATTTTATTTTTAGTAATGGAATGGTATCATGTACCATAGGTGCTGCAATTGTAGTCATTGGGACTCTGGCACCATAATGCATTTTGCTTACAAAAAGGAAATCGCCAACTAATAAAGTTTTTTCTAATGATGATGTAGGAATGGTAAAGGGTTGAATAAAATAAGTATGTACAATTGTGGCTGCTACAATAGCAAACAAAATAGAACTTACCCAATCGCCAACGGCCGATTTTGGATGTAAATCTCTATCTTCTATATGTTTGACGTCCACAAAATAATTGAGATAATAATTATAAAAACCTAAAGTGATAATTGCTAAAATGGTATCTGTTGTCGAGTTTTTTTCAAAGCTACGCGCAGTTTCTACCCAAACTACAGGAAACATAATTAAGTTAACAATTGGGACAAAAAGTAAGAAAGTCCACCACCAAGGTCTTTTGATGATTTTCATCAAAACGATGGCATTATAAATAGGAATGAAGGCTTCCCAAGCTTGCCTTTTTGCTTTAATGTATAATTTCCATGTACCAAGTCCGTGAATTACCTGAACAATCAGGAAAAATATAAACCATTGCGTAAGTGTCATCGTTTGTTGTTTAGTTATTAGGTGTTTAGTTGTTCAAATAGTTCAACATATGGTTTTTTATTTGAACTCTTAAACAAATATATTATAAATCGTAAATGGCAAATCAAAAATTGCCAATATGTTAACCAATGTTTAACACATCTTTCATAGTAAATACGCCTTTTTTGCCCATAATCCATTCTGCTGCAATAACGGCTCCTAAAGCAAACCCTTCTCTATTATGTGCTGTGTGTTTAATTTCAATGCTATCAACTGCCGATTCATAAACAATATCATGTGTGCCAGGAACCGCCTCAATCCGTTTAGCAACAATGCCTATTTCGTTTGGTTTTGGGGTGTCTAAGGTCCATTGCGTATAGTCCGAATTTTTAATAATGTCTTCCGCCAAGGTAATAGCAGTACCACTTGGTGCATCTAATTTTTGAGTATGATGAATTTCTTCCATACATACCTTATACTGTGTTTGCCCTTTCATCAATTTAGCTAAAGTTCTATTTAACTCAAAAAAGAGGTTAACACCTAAACTAAAATTTGAAGCATAAATAAAGGCGCCTTTAGTGTTATGGCATAAGTTTACAGCGTTATCATAATTTTGTAACCAACCTGTGGTTCCAGAAATAACGGGAACTTGATGGGTTAAACAGTTAGAAATATTTGCAAATGCCGCTTCTGGAATACTAAAATCAATGGCTACATCAGCATCTGTAATGGTGTAAGTGCTATCGACATTTGCTTTAATGACGATGGTATGACCGCGTTGTATTGCTACTTTTTCGATAGCTTTTCCCATTTTTCCATAGCCAAGTAATGCAATTTTCATGGACTAAAATTTATAATTTAAGGTTAAACCTAAATCGGAAGCATTTTCTTTTTCATTATACTGAAAGTGAGGCTTAAATGTCAAATTTTCATCAATATTGTATTGTAGTAAATGCGCATCTACATTAGCGTCAATAATATTTAAAGCGTATAGTCCAAAGGTAATCAATAACGATAATTCTCTATTACGCCTTAAAGTACGTTGTGCTCTAATTAATCCATCGTTAGAAACTCTTGGTGACCCAGATATGGGGCCGTAAAACTCATCTGTTTCATAACCAGCCAATCGGCTTTTGTAAGCATCTCTATAACGGTTGTACTCTTTGGTATTGTCTAAATAAAAATAAATTCCTGTACCAATAGCAGCATATACAATAGGAATTTTCCAATACTTTTTATTGTAAGCTTGCCCTAAACCTGGTAAAATGGCAGAGTAAAATGCGGCTTTTGATGGTGATAAAGCATCAATAGGTTTTTTGACAATGCTATCGATAACCACATTGTTGCCAATAGAGGTTTTGATACTATCGTTTTCAGTTTGCGAAAAACTCGAAAAACTGCACATGCTTAGCAAAAGCACTATGTATGTCCACTTATTTGGCACTTTGAACCAGTTTTTTAATGCGGTTAAAATCTTCTTCAGAATGAAACGGAATAGTAATACTTCCTTTTCCATTTTTACTTACTTTAACGCTTATTTTATGTCCAAAGTATTCCGAAAATTCTTTAACCCCTTTTTTTATAAACTTAGGTAATTCGTTTTGCTCTGTAGTTTTAGAAACGGCTATGGTTTTTGTGGTTTGATAATTTTTTACCAAATTTTCAGTATCTCTTACTGATAATTGATTAGAGATAATCTTTTCGTAAATATCTAATTGACTGTTTTGATCTTCTATTGTGATAAGTGCTCTACCATGACCCATAGATATAAAACCATCACGCATTCCTGTTTGAATGATGGGGTCTAACTTAAGCAAACGTAAATAATTAGCAATAGTAGAACGCTTTTTGCCCACACGCTCACTCATTTGTTCTTGTGTCAGATTAATTTCATCAATCAAACGTTGGTAGGATAAAGCAATCTCAATAGGGTCTAAATCCTGACGTTGAATGTTTTCTACCAAAGCCATTTCTAACGATTCTTGGTCGTTAGCAATACGAATGTAAGCAGGAATGGTTTCTAAACCAATAAGTTTTGAGGCTCTAAAACGACGCTCGCCTGAAACTAATTGGTATTTGTTAAAATCGAGTTTACGAACGGTTATAGGCTGTATAACACCCAATTCTTTTATAGACGATGCCAATTCGCGCAAGCTTTCTTCATTAAAACTGGTACGTGGCTGAAATGGATTGATGTCTATAGTATTCAAATCTAATTCAACAATAGTACCTATAACTTGGTCGGCATTTTTATCTTGAGCCGATTTGATGTCGTTGCTTGGGTCTTTTAAAAGTGCCGATAAACCTCTCCCTAAAGCCTGTTTTTGTGTTGCCTTCGCCATTAGTCATTCTTTTTTATAATTTCTTTTGCCAAACTTAAATAATTAGAAGCACCTTTACTACTCACATCATAATTAATAATGCTTTCGCCATAACTTGGTGCTTCACTCAAACGGACATTGCGTTGAATGATGGTTTCAAATACCATATTGCTAAAGTGCTTTTGTACTTCTTCTACTACTTGGTTAGACAAACGTAAACGCGAGTCGTACATAGTTAACAACATGCCTTCAATATCTAAATACTTGTTGTGTATTTTTTGAACGCTTTTAATGGTATTCAACAATTTACCAAGTCCTTCCAAGGCAAAATATTCGCATTGTATAGGGATAATAACCGCATCAGCTGCTGTAAGTGCATTTAAGGTTAATAAACCTAAGGATGGCGCACAATCAATCAATATATAATCATATTGGTCTTTAAGTTCTGTGATGGCTTTTTTAAGCATGTACTCACGTTCATCCTTATCAACCAGTTCAATTTCAATAGCCACCAAATCAATATGTGCAGGAATAATATCTAAATTAGGAGTGCTGGTTTTGATGATACAGTCTTTTGCTGCTACCGAATGTTCTATGAGTTGGTAGGAGCCAATCTCTACATTTTCCACATCTACACCCAAACCTGAAGAGGCATTGGCTTGTGGATCGGCATCAATAAGTAAGACTTTTTTTTCTAAAACACCTAAAGAAGCTGCTAAATTAACAGAAGTAGTGGTTTTACCGACGCCTCCTTTTTGATTGGCAATTGCAATGATTTTACCCATTAAATGATTTGGTTTTTTGAAGTGTAAAAATACAATTATTTGTGAGTTTAGAAAACGTAAGTTGTTAACATTAGATAAACAACAAAGAGGTTTAACAAAAGTTAAAGGAAAGCAGTTTTATATTTAATTTTCTGATATTTCTGTTACTTCTATTTCGTCAATTTTTATAAGACTAAACAACTGTTCACATGGTTTATGCTTAATGTCTGTTTTCTTTTCTGTTTTTTGAGTTTGTATAGAGAACGGTCTTGTGTTTGGCTCGTTGCGGGAAAACCTGCCAGGTTTTTCCGCTATAAACCAAAGATAGCAAATTGCAATGAATTCCGAATAAGAAATTCAGCCACAATGAGCTATACAGTTGTTGTAGGTAGTTTTTTTATTTTTTCAGTTCGTTAAATATTACTTCATCGTTAAATTCAACTTTCGAAATATGTCTAACGCTATTATTCCAGTCGAGTGGTGTCCAGTATTTAGGATATTTTACAACGATTGAATTTCCAATTAATTTTTCTTTCAGATTGTTTAATTCTAATCCATTTTCCAATCCTCTATTAATATAAAATCTACGTTCAGTATTTTCCATTATAAAAATAACATCATTTCCTTTATTGCTATAAATCTCCGTTACAATTCCGCTTTCCGAAATAGTTCTATCTTCAGATACGATTGGTACAGGTCTAAAAATTAGGATGGCAATTATTAAAATAATTGAGCTGACACAAATTAAAATAATCTTTGCAATTTTCTTCATAATCGTGATTTTTAAATTGGCTACAAAAGTTTGATAGAAGGAGTTAAAGCAAGAAATTACTTCAGCTTATTTATTAATTGTGCTATATCTATTAAAGTGTATTCTCCAGCTTTTTTCTGATAATCTCCATTTTTATTGATGATGACAATTCCATCACAAGTTTTTTCTTTAGAGAAAAAATTATTGAGGAAAAAGGAATCCATATCTGCAAAGTGTTTTTTTGAATCAATGATTTCTTTTGCTTTTTTTGAATCGGAATAAACGAATATGTTACGTACATTGGTTAATTCTATTTTTGAATAATAAGCATCCCACCATTTTTCAGATTCTTTAAAATGTTGATAATTGTTATAATGGCAACGTCTCTCTGGCTGTTTAAAGTTGACAATTAGCAGTTCTTCTGAATTCCAATTATAGATTTTTTTTACGTACTCTAATTGAGCATCTGTAAGTTTTCCATTAGGTATTTCATTTTTAGGGCTACTAAAACTTAAAAGACCAATAGTCAAAATTAGAAGTAAAAATACTTTTTTCATGAGAGTTGAAGTTATGAAGATAAATATGCTCTTAAAATTTTTAAAAATTATATAGCAATAGGTGTATTTATCTTTTTTAATTGGTTAAAAATACAGTCTTTCTTCTATAATTCCTATACATAACATCACGTATATTTTGATTATCATCATTTAGAAGTGAGTTGACGTGCTATATGGCTTTTTTCTAAAATTTTCCATAAATCTTTTAACGAGGCCATTGTTTAAAGTCTATTCTCAAAAGTTTTGTTTTAATCAATCAAAATCTCTAAAATCTGTATAGCAGCATCGCTTATTTTTGTGCCAGGACCAAAGACTGCAATAGCTCCTGCATCAAATAAATACTGGTAATCTTGTTTTGGGATGACACCACCCACAATCACCATAATATCGTCTCTACCATAAGCTTTAAGCGCTTCAATAACTTGCGGAACCAAAGTTTTATGACCAGCAGCTAAGGACGAAACTCCTAAAATATGGACATCGTTTTCCACAGCTTGTTTGGCGGCTTCTTGTGGGGTTTGAAACAATGGACCAATATCGACATCAAAACCTACGTCAGCATAACCAGTGGCTACTACTTTGGCACCACGATCATGACCATCTTGTCCCATTTTTGCAATCATGATACGAGGTCGTCTGCCTTCTTGTTCTGCAAAGGTATCTGCCAATTTACGGGCTTTTTGGAAGGAATTATCGTCTTTTATTTCTTTACTATACACACCAGAAAAGGATTTGATTTGTGCTTTATAACGTCCAAACACCGTTTCGAGAGCGTCACTAATTTCTCCTAAGGTAGCTCGCTCTCTTGCGGCTTCAATAGCTAAAGCTAATAAATTTTCTTGACCTGTTTTGGCAGCCTCTGTTAATTTTGATAAAGCAGTCTTCACATTTTCTGAGCTTCTACTTGCTTTGATGCTATTTAAACGTGCTATTTGAGAGTTTCTAACAGTTTGATTATCGACTTCTAAGGTCGAAATTGGGTCTTCATGTTGCAATCGGTATTTATTAACGCCTACAATAATATCTTGCCCTGAGTCAATACGCGCTTGTTTACGTGCTGCAGCTTCTTCAATACGCAATTTTGGGATGCCTGCTTCAATGGCTTTGGTCATACCACCTAAGGTTTCTACTTCATCAATTAATTCCCAAGCTTTTTGAGCAATATCGTGAGTCAATTTTTCGACGTAATAGCTTCCTGCCCATGGGTCAACCGTTTTGGTAATGTTGGTTTCTTCTTGTAAAAATAACTGGGTGTTACGTGCAATACGTGCAGAAAAATCGGTTGGTAAGGCAATGGCCTCATCTAAAGCATTGGTATGCAAACTTTGAGTGCCACCAAAAGCCGCAGCGGCTGCTTCAATAGTGGTACGTGCAACATTATTAAAAGGGTCTTGTTCTGTTAAACTCCAACCAGAGGTTTGGCAATGGGTGCGCAACGAAAGCGATTTATCATCTTTGGGATGAAATTGCTTAACCAGTTTTGCCCATAGCATTCTTGCGGCACGCATTTTGGCAATTTCCATAAAATGGTTCATCCCAATAGCCCAAAAGAACGAAAGGCGAGGAGCGAAAGTGTCAATATCCATACCTGCATCAAGCCCTTTGCGTATGTACTCTAAGCCATCTGCAAGGGTGTAAGCCAGCTCAATATCACAAGTGGCACCCGCTTCTTGCATGTGGTAACCCGAAATACTAATACTGTTGAATTTAGGCATATGCTTGCTCGTATATTCAAAAATATCAGAAATGATTTTCATTGAAGGCGTTGGCGGATAAATATAAGTGTTACGCACCATAAACTCTTTTAGAATATCGTTTTGAATGGTGCCTGCAAGTTGTTTTGGTTTTACACCTTGTTCTTCGGCGGCGACGATGTAAAATGCCATAATAGGTAACACAGCGCCATTCATGGTCATAGAAACACTCATTTTATCCAATGGAATTTGGTCAAAGAGAATCTTCATATCTTCCACACTATCAATAGCCACACCTGCTTTACCAACATCACCAACCACACGTTCATGGTCTGAATCGTACCCTCTGTGCGTTGCCAAATCGAAGGCAACAGATAACCCTTTTTGACCTGCTGCTAAGTTACGTCGGTAAAAGGCATTACTATCTTCAGCCGTTGAAAACCCAGCGTATTGCCGAATGGTCCAAGGTCTTCGTACATACATGGTGCTATAAGGACCACGCAGATTTGGTGTTTTTCCTGCAATAAAATTAAGATGTTCAAGGGTTTTTAAATCATCATTAGAATAGCTTGATTGAACATCAATAGCTTCAGCAGTCTGAAACGTTGTGGAATTTTCAGTATTCCAACTTCCGTCATCGGTCATCGGTCTTTTTTCAATATTAATATGTTGGATGTTTTTCCTACTCATCATTCAATCGTTTTTGTTCGATGGCTTCTGCTAAACGTTTTTCAATAACAGGCGCTATCAAGGTTTTGATAGGGTTGGTTTTGACAAAAGGGTATAGTTCTAAGTTGTCTTTCATGCGGTCATTTTTGTTAGGATGTTTGTTGGTTCCTAATAAAATGAGCTCGCCTTTGTCAAATTGTTTTTGCTCTTTATCAGCACTTTCTTTTATTTTCTTTTGAATAATACCTTTTTTTAATTGATGCAAAAAACCACCATTAGATTCGATGTCTTTAAACAATTTTAAGGCTTTTTCAGCTAATTGAGAGGTCAAACTTTCAATATAATAAGCACCATCCGCAGGGTTGTTGACCTTGTCAAAATAACTTTCATGTTTTAAAATTAATAACTGATTGCGTGCAATACGTTCACCAAATTCGTTGTCTTTGTGATAGATGGCGTCATAAGGGAGATTGCTAATAGTATTGGCACCACCTAAAATAGCACTCATACATTCAGTAGTGCTACGCAATAAGTTGGTGTTGTAATCGTAAAGCGTTTTGTTGCGTTTGGTTGGTGTTGCGATGATATGGCACTTAGCATCAAAACCATAGCATAGTGCCAAGGCAGACCATAGGTTGCGTAAAGCGCGGAGTTTGGCAATTTCAAAAAAGTAGTTTGCACCTACAGCCATATTAAAGGTAAAGGTAATGGTAGCTTTTTCTTTATCAGAAATGCGTTTGTCAAAATGATTCAGATACTCATTAGCATGTGCTAAAGCATAAGCCAATTGCTGTACCATGGTAGCACCAGCATTTTGGTACAAAGCAGTATTGACAGTGATAGAAGTGGTTTGATAAACGATAGATTCAAAATGTTCATAGTCTATTTTTAAGTTGTCAAACCAATTTCCTGTTTGGGCTAAATGACCAATAATGTCGTTGTTGACCACTATTTTGGCTTCACTTGGTAAGGTAGCTAATTGTGTGTAGAATTTTGCGTTATTAAATAGGCATTCTATATTTACTTCAACTTCAGATAAGTTGATATTGACCAATAAATCTTTTAGGACAACTGTCTCTGATGGAATGATAAATTTGATGCTTGTAGCACCGTTTTCAATAGCATTGACTGCCTTTTCATTTGATTTTTCAACATTGGCAACAAAAATGGTTTGACAAATTAGCCATTGTGTTGCTTTTGTTTGTGACACTTTTGGAGGCGTTTTAAACTCGTCAGCATGATAAAATGGTTTTACATCAATACCTTCATTGGTACTCCAAATAAGGGTGTTGTTATAATCAAGCCCTTTTAAATCGAACTGAATCAATTGTTTCCATTCTGTTGAGGAGACCTCTGGAAACTCCTTAAATAATTGTTTACTCATGGTCGTTTTTGTTGTTTATACTATCTTCATATTCAATAATATAAATGTCTTCATTGTCTTTTTTCATATAATACTTTTCACGTGCCAGTTTTTCAATGCCTTCATCGGTACTCAGTTCTTTAATAGCCTTTTTATCTTTTTCTATTTCCTTTTGATAGTATTGTTTTTCATTTTCTAAGTCTTTCATATCATTATTTAACTCACGATGGATGAGCCACGAATTGGCATCAAAAAACAACATCCAAATAATGAAAATGACTGATATGATCACATAAAAGTTTTTAAAGGGTTTTAGATATTTACTTTTTGTGTTCAATTTAGACTAAGCGTTGGTTAATGATGGTTTTTACAATGTCAACTGCTACTGTATTATATTTATTGTTTGGAATAATAATATCAGCATACTCTTTCATTGGTTCAATAAATTGTTGATGCATTGGTTTTAAGGTGTTTTGGTAACGTGTCAGGACTTCGTCAATGTCACGACCACGTTCAGTAATATCGCGTTTTAGACGACGAATCAAGCGTTCATCACTATCGGCATGCACAAAGATTTTAATGTCAAACATTGCTCTTAACTCAGGATTGGTAAGTATTAGAATACCTTCTACAATCATCACTTTACGAGGATGTGTTAAGATAGTATCGCCCGTTCTATTGTGTTTAATGAATGAATAGACAGGTTGTTGGATGTCGTTTCCATTTCGTAATTGTCTTAAATGTTCTTCTAATAATTCAAAATCAATAGAACGTGGATGGTCAAAATTAATTTTTACACGCTCTTCATAGCTTAAATGTGAGGTGTCTTTATAATATGAATCTTGTGAGATGACGCCAACTTCACCTTCAGGAAGTTCGTTTAAAATTTGATTAACCACAGTGGTTTTACCACATCCAGTTCCACCAGCAATTCCTATAATGAGCATATGTTTTATTTTTGAAATTTGGACAAATTTAACCAATTATATAGGATATTTATAGGGTATTTTTTGAAACCTTTGTGCTTTTTAAAGAAATAATAGGTATCAAAAGTAGATATTGATGCTGAGGGCAAATAATAAGTCATAGTATAAATTATAGAAACTATTTTCTTGTTATTTAAAGAAAAACAATATATTTGCACCTCAAATTTCACGATGTGATTTTTAGATAACCATTTCGGGGTGTAGCGTAGCCCGGTTATCGCGCCGCGTTTGGGACGCGGAGGTCGCAGGTTCGAATCCTGCCACCCCGACCACAAAAAAGCTGAACATTATGTTCGGCTTTTTTTTTATTTCTACAGTAAATCATTCTATATAACGTTAAGTTTTTCTTAATGATGCTTTTTTAGAGGCTTAAAATCTTGGTGTTCTTTATATTAATAATAGTTTTGCATCTTATTTAGTACAATAAAAACATAAATTATGAGTCAAGTAAAAGAAAATGACACAGTGAGAGTGCATTACACAGGTAAATTAAAAAGCGGTCAAATTTTTGATAGCTCTATAAAACGTGAGCCTATAGAGGTTACTTTAGGGAAAGGTTTGTTGATTCCTGGTTTTGAGAAAGCCATCATTGATATGAAAGTGAATGAGAAAAAAACAGTTGAAATTGCAAAAGAAGAAGCTTATGGCGATATTCAAAAAGAATTGTTTCATGAGGTAAAGAATGAGCAATTACCTCCAGATGTAAAACCAGAAATTGGAATGGGTTTAGCCTCTAAAGGTGCAGATGGTAGAGAACATCAGTTTAGAGTGGTGGACGTTAAGGAAGACCATATTATTATTGATGGCAACCATCCTTTAGCAGGCCAAGACTTAGTGTTTGATCTTGAACTTGTTGAGATTAAATAGTATTTCGAATGATAAAAAAAAATCCGAACAACTGTTCGGATTTTTTTATTCAATGCGTTTGTAGTTTTCAGAATAAAGACGATTACCTTTATCATCCAATTCAATTTGGCTAAACGTGTTTTTGTTTAGTATCAGTTCGTATTCAAATATTTTTTTTTCATTGATAATTTGTTCCATCATATGTGAGCCATAATCTAAAACTTCCATTAAATGATTATTTTCTATATTATAATTGCCATAACCAAACCATTCTGTTGAGTCTTCAGGTACATGTTTGCTCCACATGACCTTATGATCTGTATAGATTTTAATTTGTTTATAGCCTTCATTTTGAGGAAAAGAATCGACTACTTTATTATCTACATAATTATAAAACCCTGTAAGTTCCCAAGCACCATCTAAGGTTAGCTTTGGCGTAATAGTCTTAGAGGTATCTGTTAAGTTGGCATTTGGAGTATCATTTTTACAAGAAACAAAAAACAAAACGATTATCATTGGAAGTAGTAAAGGTTTCATACTATCAGATTTTTATGTTAGAAGTTGCTGTCCATTAAATTTACAAAATAAAAAGGAACTTTGATGGTTATGGACTATTTATTATTCAATACATTTCTGAAAGACTGAAAACCGATTGTTAAATTAATGATAAACCCTATGGTTATTGGAGTTAATGATTGTATCTTTATAAAACAGTCTTCCGAAAAGGTGAAATTTCTAAACTTTAAACTTATACTTCAACTGATGATAGCTTTGTGTCAGAAAGCATTAGAAATTTTTATTCATAGACTATATTAATTCAAGTTTAACAATTAAACATTAAAAATCATGGGAAAAGAAAGCAGTACGTTATTAGGAATATTAGCAGGAACAGCCATTGGCGCAACATTGGGCATTTTGTTTGCACCAGATAAAGGTTCAAAAACACGACAAAAAATTGCAGATGAAGCACAAGCAACAAAAGATAAACTATCAGAAAGTGCACATCACTTAAAAGAACGTGTTGTTAATACGGCTGCATCCAAAAAACAAACTTTAGATGCTCAGATAGAATCTATTGTTTCTGATGTAAGCCATAAAACAGAAGATGTCATCACCACTTTAGAGAAAAAGCTTGCAGAGCTTAAACAAAAAAATAAAAAGCTTCAAAAATCATAATTTATGACGGTATTTGAATCTATAAACCACAGCACAACCAAGGCAACTGATTTAGGACAGGATTACATCAAAAAATCCCAAGCATACTATAAATTGAAAGTTTTTCAGCAATTAACCTTCACTATTAGTATGTTGGGTAAAGCGTTGGTTATTGGAAGTATTTTATTTATCGGCTTTGTGTTTTTGGCTTTTGCACTTGCTATGGCAATAGGTAATTTGTTGTCTAATATAGCTTTAGGTTATTTGATTGTTTCCGGATTGTTTTTTTGTATAGCTTTAATAGTTTATAAGCTAAAGCATCGTATCGATAATAAAATTATAAAAACAATGGCTCCAAAATTTTTCAATTCATAATAAGATGAAAGGATACACCTCATTTGACGACATTGAAAATGATTTAAAACGTTTAAAGCTTGAACGTGATATTGCTTGGGAAGAATTGAAAGTTTTAAAAAGCGAATTTAAGCAAGATTTGCAACCTTACAATTGGATGCAAACAGCTTTAAAATATATAGGAAAATATGGAGTTTTAATGCTTTTTAAAAAAATATTAAAATAAACAAATTAAAGAGCGTGTCATTTTTAAAGTATTAAAAGTTGTTATAAGTGTATAATAACTTTTAATACTTTATTAGTTGCTATTACTTCAAAAACTCTAATTTTGTACCACAAAATAGAAAAAAAACATGTCAGATACCATTGAAAAAGTAAAGTGCCTAATTATAGGCTCAGGACCTGCAGGTTATACAGCAGCAATTTATGCAGCAAGAGCCAATATGTCTCCAATATTATACCAAGGTACACAACCAGGAGGTCAATTAACAACCACTAATGAAGTTGAAAATTTTCCTGGTTATCCAGAAGGCATTACAGGACCAGAAATGATGATTGAACTACAAAAACAAGCTGAACGTTTTGAAACAGATGTGCGTGATGGTTGGGTAACTAAAGTTGATTTTTCTGGTGATGTTCATAAGGTTTGGGTTAATGACACTAAAGAAATCCACTGTGATACAGTTATCATTTCAACAGGAGCATCTGCTAAATATTTAGGATTGCCTTCAGAACAAAAATATTTGCAATTAGGAGGAGGCGTTTCAGCTTGTGCAGTTTGTGATGGCTTTTTCTACAGAAATCAAGAAGTGGTTATTGTTGGAGCAGGAGACTCTGCTTGTGAAGAAGCACATTACCTTTCAAAATTGTGTAAAAAAGTAACCATGTTGGTAAGAAAAGATGAGTTTAGAGCCTCTAAAATAATGGCTGAACGCGTTAAAAAAACACCAAATATTGAAATTTTATTTAACACAGAAACTGATGAAGTTATTGGTGATGGGCAAGTAGTAACAGCAGTCAGAGCAAAAAACAATATTACAGGCAAATTGACAGAGATTCCTGCAACTGGATTTTTTGTTGCCATTGGACACAAACCAAATACGGATATTTTTAAAGATTTTTTAGAACTTGATAAAACAGGCTATATCATTAATAAACCAGGAACTTCAAAAACCAATATTGAAGGTGTTTTTGTAAGTGGAGATGCTGCTGACCATGTGTACCGACAAGCCATTACTGCAGCTGGTACAGGTTGTATGGCCGCTTTAGATGCTGAACGTTATTTGGCAGCTAAAGACTCTACTTTTGAGGTGTCCACATCAAATTATAATTGATTTTTAATGACTTTATAAAGAAAAACCGAAGTGAATACTTCGGTTTTTTTGTTTGGATGCGAATAGTTTATTCTATTCTTTCTTTTGAAGTTTTGCCGTATCCAAAAAGCTGTTGATTGTTATTTTTGGTGTATTGTATAAATAAATTTCGCTGCTTCCTGAGGCATCAATCGTAATGGCTTCATCTACAGCTATCGTAGCTGCACTATTTAACGCAGTATTTAACTCACAGTTTTTTGTAACAAATGTTTTACCATCAAAACTTGAGGAGTTGTCCAAACGAAGTAATGTGTGGTCAGAAACGCCTTCAACATTCATATCTGCACGTTGATACATGTCTAATTTTAAGGACTTTATATTAAATGTTGCATCTGTTTTACTATTATCACTCAAAATGACATCAGCACTGTTTGCAGTAACATTCAGCTTTACTCGAGCTTTATCATTATTGGTAAAGTTAAAATTATTGGTTTTGATATTAAGGTAAGCTTTTGCACTTCCTGAAGTTTTTAAAGTAGCATTTTTAAGCTCTAACGAGGTAAGCGAGCGCACTTCAGCATCTTCTTTAACCTCAATATGTTTTAAGTGGTCACCATAATTTACCTTAATATTCATACGCTTGCTTGAGGTGATTTTTTTAGTGGTTTTAAAAGTCAATACACTATCAATCACTTCAAACTTAATGTAGTCATGCAGGTTGTCATCAGTTTCTACTTCAACAGATTCTTTTCTGTTGTAAATAATCTCAACTGTAAAGTCTTCACCTACCACAATACGATTAAATGGGTCGATATAGGTTTGTTTGATGGTGACATTTCGGTCACCTTTTACCTTTTCATCATCTTGAGCTTTGGTAACGGTTACAAAAGCCATCGTGATTAAAAATGTGAAAATGAGTTGCTTCATTTTATAGGTTTAATAATTGTAATTAAACAAATATAAACAAAAACCATCCCAAACTTAAAAAAGCGTTTGAAATGGTTTTAAAAAAAGAAGGGTTGGTTAGTTGTTTTTATAATGTTATTGTTTATGAATGCTGCCCGAAACACCATTAGAGGTGTTTACTTTTTTTGGATTTCCAAAATAGGTAATATCGCCTCCACTTGAGGTTTTTGCATAAAGTTCTTTTGAAGTATTAACTGTAATGTCTGCACCACTTGATGCTTTTGCCTCTGAGGTTGTAGCACTCAAATTGGCTGCGTCCATATCACTTCCACTTGAAGCTTGTGCATAAAGTTTTTCCGTTTTACCAGAAAGTTTCATATTACTACCACTTGAGGTGTTGCAACTTAAGGTTTCTGTGACACTATCTAAGGACATGTCACTACCACTTGTTGCGGTAAGTTCTAAATTTTCTGCTTTGATGGTATTGTTTGAATAAACATCGCTACCACTTGTTGCTGTAATTTTTGACACATTTTTAAAGTTAAGCATTACTTTTTTTGAAGCAGCATAACTGATGTTTTCATCTGCATAAATTTCAAGAACACCATTTTCTATTTTAGTGATGATGAGGTCATGCAAATTTTCGTCTGCTTCAACAGTTAAGCTTTGTGTGTCATTTTGGGCTAAATAAACGTCTAAGCCTCTGCTGATTTTTATTTCGTTAAAATTGCCATTAAGGTCTCTGTTTTTACTAACTACATGGTTATTGCCTTTAACTCCTGGTCCTAAATTGATATCGAAATTGCAAGAAAACAGCAGTAAGCTTATAATACATGAAATTAAAACTTTGATGAGTGTTGTCATAATTTGTTCGTTTTTTGATTGATGATTCAAATATCTATTAATAAAGTTGTGATGACTAACTTAAATATCTGAACTGTTGATTTTTAGTGATGAGTTGTTAATTGTTGTCTGATGATATTTCTATGCCATTTTTATCAATATTAACTTTTACGTTGTCTGACTTGCCTTTAATACCATCATCATTAATTTTTAGATTGGTATCGTTCCTTTTAATTTCTATGCCATTTTCGTCAATTTTCAAACCATTGTCATCATCGTTGATGTGCACTTTCACTTTAAAATCGTCATCAGTGCAGTCTAAACATTTCAATTCGTTTTCCATCATTTGCAAATAATGACCTTCCATACCATTGTCTAATAAATCGTCGTTGCCTATAATTCGAGTGGTGTGTCTTTCATTGCCAAAACCAGAACTATAACTGTAATACATGTTTCTGTGGAATGAATAAGTGTTTTCATCAACAAAAAGAATGGTGCCTTCAGGAATATAAAGGGTAATTTCTACTTCTTGATCTCTAAATTTGTTGTTAAAATCGGTTGTTAAATAGCCATTCAATCCTAATTTATTGTTGTTAAAGGTGTAACCATAATCAATTTTTCCAGCTCTCATTTTTGCATCTTGATAGTTTTTTCCTCTTGCATTTTTTTCAATTTCCATAGAAGCTACAGAATCTTTGGTCGATTTTAAAATAAGTCTCACATCAGTTCTGTATAGCAATTTTTTATTGTTTTCATCATATACAGGTTTTAATTCGTTGCTGTGTCTTCCAAATTGTTTGCTGTAAGATGTATTGCGATTCATACTGATATATAGAGTGTCTTTTGCTATTGTATTAAGTTGATTTTTTTGAATTACACTTGCATCATCAGCAAATTCACTGGCTTGTTTAACACCAACAAATACCAATCCAATAACAGACATTAGCCAAAGGCCTAATAGTGACAATTTTGCAATTTTCCCTATTGATTTGAGGTTGTTGATGAGTATTTTTAAACCTAAATAAAAGATAAAAAACAAAGGGATGCCTACTGCAAAAAATAGGAGTAAAGACATAACCCAAATTGGAATGTTTGCAGCATTTGCTGCTTCAAAAAAATCATATCCAGAAAAATGTGAGCTTCCAGCAAAAATTACTGAAAACAAGGCTATGATTAAGGTTATCAGCATTCCTGCTCCAGCCATCAAAAGGATGAAGCCTACAAACTTAGCAATGAGCTTTAAGAAAAATAAAATAATATCACTAATGGTATCAAAAAAGGTTTTAGAACTTGATTTAATTTTGCTGCCTTGTTTGGATAAATCTATATTTTTTACTGTATCAGAAACGGTTTGCGATACGTTTTCAAAACCGTCTTTGATTTTTTTTTCAATGTTGCTAATGTTTACAGGTTCTCCAGTCATGGTTAGCTTTTCAGCTGTCGAAACGGCTTCAGGCACCAACACCCAAAATAAGATGTAAATGAAAATAAAAGTACCACCAGAGCCTAAGGCTAACAAAACCCAGATGAGGCGAATCCAAACAGCATCTATTCCTAAATAATGCCCTAAACCAGAGGCAACACCAGCAATGTATGAGTTGTCTTTGTCTCTAAACAATTTTTTAGAAGGATTACTTTTTTTAGACGTTTGTGTTGGTTCGTCTTCAAAAATTTCGTCATCTACAAGGTAGTCTTCAGGTTGTCCCATAATGGTAATTACCTCATCAACTTCTTTGGTTCCAATAACTTGTTTATCGTGTTTAACACGTTCATTAAACAGTTCAGCTATACGAGCTTCAATGTCTGAAATGATTTCAGAGCGACCTTGAGAGTCTGTAAATGAACGTTTTATAGCCTCAAGATAGCGTTGTAATTTTGAGTACGCATCTTCATCAATGTGAAAAAATATACCTGCTAAATTTATATTGACTGTTTTATTCATTTTTTGATTTTTTTGTGTTGGTTACTAAATTTACTGCGTTTTGTAATTCGCTCCAAGTGGTATTTAACTCGTTGAGAAACAATTTTCCAGTTTCGGTCAATCCATAATATTTTCGAGGAGGTCCAGATGTGGATTCTTCCCATCTGTAATTGAGAAGTCCTGCGTTTTTAAGGCGTGTTAGTAGCGGATAAATAGTACCTTCTACCACAAGCAATTTTGCGTCTTTTAGAGTGTCTAAAATTTCCGCTACATAAGCATCTTCATCTTTTAAGACGGAAAGTATGCAGTATTCTAAAACACCTTTTCGCATTTGTGCTTTTGTGTTTTCTATCTTCATATTCTAAATAGATTTTAATAATGTGAAACTGTTCATTTTTTGATTGATTGATGATGGTTATTTGATGAAATTTATAGTTAATGGATAGTGACATGGCTGACCATCTCTTGCATTTAAGCTTGCTTTTATAATAAATATGAGTTCTAATATGAAACCAACTACAGCAAGTGTGCCTAAAGCACCACCAATATAGAGTAGTGGAGAAGGCTCACCAATACTTATATGAAAGTCATTAAAACCGTTAAAGTTTATAAAATCAAAACCATTAAATATTTTGAAAATAAAAAACGGAATTGAAATAGTTCCTAAAATGATGGTATATAACAAGATGCTTATTTGAAAATTGATGGCTTGTTTTCCATGTTCATCTACAAAGGCCGACTTTTCTTTATTAGCAATCCAAAGAACAATTGGACCAATAAAATTACCTAATGGAATAATAAATCGAGAAAACGTCGATAAATGTATAAATGTCGCAATATTTTTTTGGTGCTTGTCTAACATTTTTAAAAGTGTATAATAGTTTCTTATGCAAATATATATCTAAAAAAAGGTATTATGCAAAACATAGTAGTGTATTTTAACATAAATTTAACAAATTATAATATGGAATATTTTCAATATTTTAGCGTAAATTAATTGTTAAATGAAGATAAGTCCCAGTAAACTCAATACGTTTTTAATGTTCAAACTGCCATCGGCTTATTTTTGTGGTGTAAGAACAAAGTCTTTAACAGATGTACAATGTGTAGTAACGGTTAAGCACAGATGGATTAACCAAAACCCTTTTAATTCTATGTTTTGGGCAGTACAAGGAATGGCTGCTGAGTTGACTACAGGTGCTTTGGTAATGTCCAAAATAAAACAAAGTAAGCATAATATTTCTATGCTTGTGGCAACCAACAACGCATCGTTTGTAAAAAAAGCAACAGGTAAAATTACTTTTACCTGCCGTGAAGGCCAAAAAGTAGATGAAGCTATCAAAAAAGCGATTGCAACACAAGAAGGTCAAACAATTTGGATGAATTCTATTGGAGTTAATAGTGATGGTATTGAGGTGTCACATTTTAATTTTGAATGGACAATTAAGCTGAAAAGTTAATTATAAAAAAGAAGGTTTGTTAAAATTATGTTTATTTCAATCTAACCTATTCTTTTTTTTAGTAAATTAGGCTATAATTATAAAATGTTTGCCTATTATAACAAATCTACTTTTCTAACCCTAAACCTAAAATAAAATATGGCAAGAGCAATGTTTGAGTACACCAAAACCGTACTCAAAAAAGTTAGTTTTGACGCTAATTTGTTTTGTAAAGAAGTGCAAAAAGCTATTCAACGCTTATTACCTTATGAAATTGACGAGCTTAAAGTATTTATAAAAGCACTTATTTTGCAAAATCCTGAGTTAAATCAATGTTTAATCTATTTAAAACCATAAAAAAAAGCGACCTCAAAGGTTGCTTTTTTAGTGTTATTTATTAGTGGTTGGTTGGTTTGTATTGTATCTTTGCAAAAACAAAATCAACTGAAAAAGTTTATTACCATAATCCTTTTAATGTCTTTTTCAATGCGTCCAGCATTTTATATTGGGCAATTGGTTTATTTTGAATTGAATATAGATACGATTATTCAAAAATATTGTGTCAATAAAGACAAACCTGAGTTAAAATGTAACGGAAAATGTCATTTAGCAAAACAGTTGCAAATGACACAGCAAAATGATAAAACCAATGAAGGAAAAGCAACTACCTTTTTATTAGAAGCATTTTTTCCTTTATATTTTCAGGCAATAACATATTCTCTAAATTTTAATAATGTATCTATAAATCACAAAAACAATTGGCAGCTTAAGACGATGCTTGCATCATTAGCTGATTTGAATTGTTTTCATCCTCCCGAATATTTCATCTAATTTTTTTAGTTAACATATCAAAAGAAATTGCAAAAGCAGAATGTCAAGACTTTTATTGCTTATAAAAGTGTGCACTGTGTATGCTTGTATTTAAAACAAATTATATAAAAATGAAATATTATTTATATGCCTTTTTCTTATTGGCAACTATTGCTGTATCAGCACAAGAAACATCAAACCAACCATCAGATAATCAAACTTGGAAAGGCAGTAGACCAGATGGTCATGCGCCAATTTCTATAATGGGAGACCATACTCATGGCAAAGGTGAGTTTATGTTTTCTTATCGTTTTATGTCTATGAATATGGAAGATATTAAAAACGGAAAAGATAATGAAGACTACCATAATTTACTAATGCCAAATGGCGGAATGTATATGGTAACACCTTATAAAATGCCAATGCAAATGCACATGTTTGGTATTATGTATGCACCTTCAAACAAAATAACTTTAACCACTATGTTTAATGTTGTAGATATGACCATGGATCATGTTACCGCTATGGGAGCCAAATTTACAACAGCATCTTCAGGTTTTGGAGATGTAAAATTAGGAATGTTATACAAGTTTTTTAACAAAAACAAACAGCAATTGCATGGCATATTTTCAGTGTCATTGCCAACAGGAACTATTGAAAATAAAGATGAAACACCAGCTTCTATGGGAAATAAAGTTATTTTGCCTTATGCGATGCAAATTGGTAGTGGCACATTTGATTCTGAGTTTGGTTTGACTTATTTAACACAATCTGATTTACTATCATTTGGATCTCAACTTAAAGGAACATTTCGTTTTGGAGAAAATAGTAACGATTACAGGTTAGGAAACCGTTACAGTTTAAATAACTGGTTGGCACTAAAAGCAACACCTTGGTTAAGTTTTTCTGGCAGATTAGAGGGTTTGATTGTGAATAAAATTCATGGTCAAAATCCAGATTTAAATCCAATGATGGTGATTACTGCTGATACAAATAATTCAGGTGGAACTTATATAAATTCTGCCTTAGGTTTCAATTTATATGTTCCAAAAGGCAAGTTTAAAAATGTGCGTTTTGGATTTGAAATGGCGACACCAATCTTACAGAATGTGAATGGTATTCAATTAAAACAAAAAGAAACCATTACTTTAGGATTGCAATATGCTATGTAAAAAATAAAGTTTTAAAAAAAAGAGGCTGTCTAAAACTAAAATTTAAGACAGCCTTTTTTTATTTGTGTAAAGGACTTATAATATTAACATTTTGAAATGCTATAGCACCACGTATCACGCTCGAAATAGAAGCATGCAGCGCATCAATAATTTGCATTTTTAATTCACTTTTATGGTAAATAATGCTTACCTCTCTTGCTGGTGAAGGGTCGTTAAAAAGATGGAGATTTGCCTGAAATTTCTCACTGAGATCCATAGTGTGTAAGTAAGGTAAAAGCGTCATACCTAAACCTTCATTAGATAGTTTTATCAAAGTTTCAATGCTTCCGCTTTCTAACTGAAATTTTTCATCGTGTTGATTTTTAAAAGCTTTGCATAAGTTGATGACACCATCTCTAAAACAATGACCATCTTCAAGAAGTAGCATATCGTCAATTTCTAAATCCGATACATCAATCTTTTTCTTTTCTGAAAGGCGATGTCTTTCAGGAATGTAACCAACAAAAGGCTCATAATATAACACACGCTCTTTGATGGTTTCGTTTTCTAAAGGTGTTGCGGCAATGGCTGCGTCTAAATGACCATCATTGATACGAGTAATAATTTCTTCAGTAGTGAGCTCTTCAATTTTTAGCTTCACTTTTGGATATTTTTTTATAAAGGTTTTTAAAAACATTGGCAATAAAGTAGGCATAACTGTTGGAATAATTCCAATTCTAAATTCGCCACCAATAAACCCTTTTTGTTGATCTACAATATCTTGTATGCGGTCAGATTCATTGACAATATTTCTTGCCTGATGTGCAATTTTGCGTCCAACTGTAGTAAGTTCAATAGGCTTTTTGCTTCTGTCAAAAATCAAAACATTTAACTCTTCTTCTAATTTCTGAATTTGTGTACTTAAAGTTGGCTGTGTTACAAAACATTTTTCGGCAGCTTTTGTAAAGTTTTTATGCTCAGCTATGGCTAAAACATAATATAGTTGAGTAATGGTCATAAAGTATTTGTTTAAACTATAAAAATATAAAAACTATCAATAAAACCTATGGTAATATTTATTAATTATGATGTAACTTTAAAATAATTAAAAAATAAAGAGATTATGACATTAAACACGATTGGTTTGGACACCAAAAAAACCAAAGAAATTGCAAATGATTTGAACCATTTATTGGCTAATTTTCAAATATATTATCAAAACTTAAGAGGAATTCATTGGAATATTAAAGGGAAACGCTTTTTTGACCTTCATATTAAGTTTGAAGAGTTATATACCGATGCCAATATAAAAGTTGACGAGATTGCTGAACGTATCCTCACTTTGGGCGAAACGCCTTTACATACTTTTGATGATTATATAAAACACACAAAAGTGAAAGTAGGAAAAAACGTGTCTCAAGACGATAAAGCAGTAACTCTGATTGTAGATTCTTTATCTGAATTGTTAATAATTGAACGTGCTATTTTAGATAAATCGGCTGATGCCAATGATGAAGGAACCAACTCTATGATGAGTGATTTTATTACAGAGCAGGAAAAAACAATTTGGATGATGAAAGCTTGGTTAAATGAGACGATTTAATTTATAAAAGGGCAAATAGTTTAGTAACAAACATAAAAAAAGCGACCTAAATTTAGGTCGCTTTTGCTATAATAATGGAAACGTTTAGCTTCTTTTTTCTTTGATTCTTGCTTTTTTACCAGTAAGACCTCTAAAGTAGTATATTCTTGCACGTCTAACTTTACCTCTTTTATTCACTTCAATTTTTTGAAGTGCTGGTAAGTTAATAGGAAAAATACGCTCAACACCTACAGTTCCAGACATTTTGCGGATAGTAAAAGTTTCTGAACTACCAGATCCTTTACGTTGTAGCACAACACCTTTAAAAAACTGAGTACGTACTTTTTCACCTTCTCTAATTTCATAATACACAGTAATTGTGTCTCCAGCTCCAAATTCTGGCAACTCTTTTTTTGTTACAAACTCGTCTTGTACAAATTTTACTAAAGAATTCATTTTTCTATATTTTTAAAAAGATTGATTCAAACCAACATTCACGTACATCGCCAGAGGTTAATCTGAAATTGGCTGCAAAGATAATTAATAATTACTAATGAACAATTAATAATGAATAATTTTTAATCGTTCAATAAATCGGGTCGTCGCTCTTTAGTACGTTGGTAGGCTTGGTCTTCGCGCCATTTTTCAATATGAGCAAAATGACCACTAAATAATATTTCTGGTACTTTTAATCCTTTGTATTCTCTTGGCTTGGTGTAAATTGGTGGTGCCAATAAGTTGTCTTGAAACGAATCAGTCAATGCCGATGTTTCATTACCCAAAACGCCAGGAATTAAACGGATGACTGCATCGCATAAAACTGCTGCACCAAGTTCGCCACCAGACAGCACAAAATCGCCAATTGAGATTTCGCGTGTAATTAACAAATCGCGAACACGTTGGTCAACACCTTTATAATGGCCACAAAGAATGATGATATTTTCTTTTAAAGAGAGTTGATTAGCAATACTTTGATTAAGCGTTTCACCATCTGGAGTCATATAAATAATGTCGTCATAATTTCGTTCAGATTTCAATTTTGAAATACATTTATCAATAGGTTCAATCATCATCACCATACCAGCACCTCCACCAAATTGTGTGTCGTCCACAGATTTGTAATTGTCAGTAGTATAATCTCTTAAGTTGTGAAAATGGACTTCTACCAAATTAGCTTCAATAGCACGTTTTAAAATAGAAGCTTCAAAAGGACTTTTGAGTAGTTGCGGTAAAACTGTAATAATATCTATGCGCATTGCCAATAAGTATGAATTGCAAAGATGCGAAAAAAAATTCTGCAATGGCTATTTGCAGACTTTTTGAATATCAATTTATAGGGTTAATTATCCGTTTTTTTGCTTGTTGATTTCGTCTTGCAGTTGACGTCTTACTTTCTGTTCGCGTTCTAAAGCATTGCGTCTGTGTTCTTCAAACTCTTCTTCGGTTTCTGCTAATACTTTTTTGGCTTGTTTAGTAATGGTATTACTGTTTTTAAATTTGAAAACAAATAAGATAAACAAAGCAAGTAATGCTGCAATAATGCTCCACATTAAAGCATTGTAGCCAGTTTTACTCATTTGTAAGCCAAATAAAGCCATACTGTCTTTTTCTTTATTAGTAGTATCTAAAGTGGCTTGTGTGTTGCTTAAATTACTTTTTAGAGTAGCGATTTCTTTTGCCTGACTATCAACTACATTTTTAGTTTCCAACAAGTTTTTTTCAATAGCTTTAAGAGAATCCATAGTGTGTGCTTTTAAAGCATATAACCATGTTTTTTTTACCACTTTATAGTCTTGGTAATTATTAGAGCGCTGAATGACATATTCAAACTGATTGTCAACAGAACCTTCTGTTAACGAGAGTTTGTCTTCATCATCATTGGAGTTGTCTTGAGCGTATGTTGTAGAAAAAATCAGGAGTGAAGCGAAAATAAAAAATAAGGTTTTAATTGAGTGCATTAGGTTTGTTTTTTCGGATGTGGTTAATTTTTGAACAAGATAAAAAATTATGTAGATGTTTACTAATATTTAAAACAATAGCCTCATTTTTATGAGGCTATTTTATATACGACTGTAAATTAAATTTAGATGTTTAAACGATTAATAATAGGTAAATCGTCTTACTTTAGAGATGTATTTGGCTAATCTAATTACTTGATTGCTATAGCCATACTCATTATCGTACCAAATGTATAAAATAGCATTTTTACCATCGGCTCTTACAATGGTAGCTTTGCTATCATAAATGGAAGGTGCCGAACTGCCTACAATATCACTCGACACTAATTCATCACTCATCTCATATTTTATTTGCTCAACAAGATTGCCTTCTAAAGCATATTTTTTCATGATGGTGTTGATGCCTTCAACTGAGGTAGGTTTTTCTAACTCTAAATTTAAAATTGCCAATGATCCGTTTGGAACAGGTACTCTTATGGCATTTGATGTTAGTTTACCTTCTAAAGATGGTAATGCTTTTGCAACAGCTGCACCAGCACCAGTTTCGGTAATGACCATATTTAGTCCTGCAGCACGACCTCGTCTATATTTTTTATGAAAATTATCAACTAAATTTTGGTCATTAGTGTATGCGTGAATGGTTTCTAAATGTCCAAATTTTACACCAAATGTATCTTCAACAGCTTTTAAAACAGGTGTAATGGCATTAGTTGTGCATGAAGCAGCTGAGAATATTTGAGTTTTATCAGGGTCATAATCTAAATGATTGACACCATGAACAATATTAGGAATGCCTTTTCCTGGTGCTGTAAATAAGACTTTATCAACTCCTTTAGAAGTTAAATGTCTGCTCAAAGCGTCTTTATCTCTAAATACTCCAGTATTGTCAATTACTAAAGCGTCTTTAATACCATATTTGGTATAGTCAATCTCTTCTGGTGCATTGGCTGAAATCATATTAACGGTTGTTCCGTTGATAATTAAAGCGCTATTTTTTAAATCGGTTGCAACAGTTCCTGAAAAATCGCCATGAACCGAATCATTTCTTAATAAAGAGGCTCTTTTTTCTAAAACGGTTTGATTGATTTCGCCACGTGTAACAATAGCTCTCAAACGTAATTGATTGCCTTTACCTGTTTTGGTCATCAATTCTCTGGCAACTAAACGACCAATACGTCCAAAGCCATAAAGCACGACATCTTTTGGTTTGATGCTTTCGTATTTGGAAGCATCTCTTAGTTTGTCAGCCACAAAAGCAGTTGCATTGCTGTGTTTCTGGTCTTCTAAATGGTACTCATAAGTTAGTTTTCCAATGTCTAATTTTGCAGGCGGAATGTCTAAAGTTTTGATAGCTTGGGCAATTTCGACAGAATCAAAAATGGAGATTGGTTTTTGTACAAATTCGCCAGCATATTCGTGCAAATTCAAGATTTCACTAACATTTCTGTCAATTAGCTGATTTCTAAAAATGACCAATTCAATAGATCTGTCATACCATAAATCGCTTACAATTTTAATAAATTCTACTGTAGCTCTTCGCCTGTCTGCCTGAAAAGCCAATTCGTTTTCATAAGTTCCGTTCAAACTCATTGTGTTAAGGTTTAGTGTGTTGTTGTGTTTAAATTTTTTGCAAAAGTAATATATTTCAAACGTTTTCGTGATCTTTTTTAAAAAATAAAAAACCCTTTAACATTAATATTTGTTAAAGGGTTTTCTTTACTAAGAAGGACGCTAATTATCTAAAAATGAAGTTCTCTTTTTGTCCATTTTTGTTGATAACAGTAATCTTTCTTAGATTGCCCTCAACATTGTCCCCAAATTTTTGTTTTAATTGTATAATGTCGTCCACACTTTTGATAGGTTCATCATTAATATCTGTAATAATGTATCCTGTATTGATGCCTAAATTTTTATAAAGTTGATAGTTTTGATTTTTGGTAACCATAACACCATTTTTAATACCATTTTCTTTTTTGACATTGCTTGGTATGTTTCTAAGTTCCATATCTAAAAAGTTGACACTCATAATTTCACTTTTAGACAGTGTTACAGGAATCACTTTTTCTGAGCCATCTCTTGATAGGGTAATTTGCACCACATCATTTGGGCTTTTAGTTTTAAGGTAACCGCTCAAATCGGCAAATTTTGTTATTTGTATGTTATCTACTTTTTTGATGACGTCACCAGTTTTTATGCCAGCTTTTGCAGCACCAGAATTGTCTTCAACACTATTTACATAAAAACCTTCAGTATCATTCACTTTTAATTCTTCGGCAGATTTACTGTTGAGTTCGCCGCCAGTAACTCCTAAAACGCCATTTTGTACATTGCCAAATTCCATAATATCTTCTACTACTTTTCTGGCAATATTGCTTGGCACTGCAAACGAATAACCAATATATGAGCCTGTTTGTGATGTGATGGCTGTGTTGATACCAATAAGTTCGCCATTGGTGTTTACCAAAGCACCGCCAGAATTTCCTGGATTGACAGCTGCATCTGTTTGAATAAACGATTGCGCATTAACACCAGACAAATCTCTTGATTTTGCACTGATTATGCCAGCAGTAACAGTTGAAGTTAAATTAAACGGATTACCAACAGCCAAAACCCATTCGCCAACTTTAGTTTGATCAGAATCTCCAAAGGTTTCAAAAGGCAAATCTTCATCGGCATCTATTTTTAAAAGCGCAATGTCTGTTTTTTCATCAGTACCAACCAAATTGGCATTGTATATTTTGTTGTCGTTTAGGGTTACTTCTATTTGTTGAGCACCATCAATAACATGGTTGTTGGTAATGATATAACCATCTGGCGAAATAATAACACCACTTCCTGTACCAATTTGTGCGCGTTCAGTGCTACGACCTAAAAATAAATCTTGCAAACTCATAGGCGCTTTGCTGATACTTGTGTTTTTAACATGTACAACTGCATGTACAGCATTTTCTGCAGCTACTGTTAAATCAGGAGCATTAGCTGCTGCGTATAAATTATTAGAAGTATTGCTTGTTGGAAAATAGGTTGGATTGGTAGCTGTTGATGCCACTGTTAGCTTACTGTCTTTCTCAATAAAAACTTTGTAAGCTGATAATGTTAGGATGCCACCTAATGCGGATGCTAAAACCAGAGTTAAAATCTTTTTCATTGGATATAAAATTTAAAATTGTTTGCTTAAAATGAAGGACTAATAAAAAAATTAACGATTAAAATTAATTATTTATTGAGTTGTTAATTCGGTTTTAACGATTTTTAACGTCAACTTTAACGCCTATTTAACACTCAAAAATACCAGCTATTATTCCTATATTTGCCAACAGTATGAGACTTACTTTTTATAAATATCAAGGTACAGGAAATGATTTTGTGATGATTGACAATCGTCAGCAAACATTTGATAAAAAAGACACCAAACAAATTGCGTTTTTATGTGACAGACGTTTTGGTATTGGTGCTGATGGTTTGATTTTGCTCGAAAGTCATGATACTTTAGACTTTAAAATGGTGTATTACAATGCTGACGGAAACGAAAGTTCTATGTGTGGCAATGGAGGACGCTGTATTACTGCTTTTGCAAAACACCTCAAAATTATTGATACCAAAGCTACTTTTGAAGCTATTGATGGTTTGCATCACGCTATCATTGAAAATGGTTTTGTAAAACTTCAGATGCAAGATGTTCTAAAACTCGAAAATCATGGCACTCATATATTTTTAAATACAGGTTCGCCTCACCATGTACAAATGGAAACTAACTTAAATCATTTGGATGTCAAAACAATTGGTGCCAAAATACGTTATGGAACTCCTTATAATAAACAAGGTAGCAATGTGAATTTTGTCACTAAAATTTCGGATAGCATTTTTGCAGTAAGAACTTATGAGCGTGGTGTAGAAGATGAAACCTTGTCCTGTGGAACTGGAGTTACAGCAGTTGCTTTGGCAATGCACTATATTGGTGAAACTGAAAAAAATCTATTGACTTTGAATGTAGAAGGAGGTACTTTGCAAGTCTCTTTTGAAAAAGTGGATGATGGTTATAAAAATATTTGGTTGATTGGTCCAGCAACGTTAGTATTTAAAGGCGAATTTTAATGATAACGCTAAAAGGGAAACATATCTATTTAAGAGCTTTAGAGCCTGAAGACCTTGATTTTATTCATGCCATTGAAAATGATGAATCTATTTGGGAAATCAGCAACACACAAACACCTTATTCAAAGTTTTTAATCCAACAATATTTAGAGCATTCACACAAAGATATTTTTGAAGTAAAACAATTGCGTTTGGTTATTTCTACTTTTGATGAAGAGTCTTTAGGAATGATAGATTTGTTTGATTTTGATTTTAAAAACAGTCGTGCAGGTATTGGAATTTTGGTAAAAGAAACAAGCAATAGACAAAAAGGATATGGTCGTGAGGCTCTGCAATTGCTCATTAATTATAGTTTTTTGCACCTTAATTTGCATCAATTATATTGCAATATTTCTGAAGACAATGCAGCAAGTATCAAATTGTTTACCAATCAAGGATTTGAAAAAATTGGATTAAAAAAAGACTGGATTTATAGTAATAAAACTTATAAAAACGAGTTTCTTTTTCAACTTATAAATAGCTAAATGTATTTCAAAAAAATAATTTTGGCCATTTTGGTCATTGGTTTAATTATTGTTGGTTTTGTATCTTACAAAGTTTATCACACAATGTTTGTGTCTAACACAGCATTTAACAATGACAAGGCTTATATCTATATTCCAACCAATGCTACTTATAATGATGTTAGAGAGCAGTTGGAGCCTTTGCTTAAAGATATGTCCACTTTTGATGCGCTTGCTGTACAAAAAAAGTACACCACACATATAAAAGCTGGAAAATATGCTATTAAAAAAGGACTGAACAATAACGATATTATCAATTCTATTAGAAGCAATAACCTTCCTATAAAATTATCCTTTAACAATCAAGAAACTTTGGCAGATTTGGCTGGTCGTATTTCATCTCAAATAGAAGCTGATAGTTTATCACTTCTAAAAACAATGACCTCTCAAAAATTTTATAAAACGAATGGATTTAACTCAAAAACAGCTTTAGGAATGTACATTCCTAATAGTTATGAGTTTTTTTGGAACACTTCTGCAGAGCAATTTAGAGACAGAATGCTCAAAGAATACCATCGTTTTTGGAATGAAAATCGATTAAACAAAGCAAAAGCTATAGGGCTGACTCCTAATGAAATTACCACTTTAGCATCCATTGTTCAAAAAGAAACAGCAAAAACGGATGAACGAGCACGTGTTGCTGGCGTATATATTAACCGTTTAAAAGTGGGTATGCCATTGCAAGCAGATCCAACAGTTATTTTTGCAATTAAACAAAATTCTGGAAATTTTGAGCAAACCATCAAACGTGTGCTATATAAAGATTTAGAATTAGATTCGCCTTATAATACCTATAAATATGCTGGCTTGCCTCCAGGGTTAATTACTATGCCAGATATTTCCTCCATTGATGCTGTACTTAACTATGAAAAGCATGATTACTACTATTTTGTAGCAGATGTGAAACGTTTTGGCTATCATAAATTTGCAAAAACCCTTTCACAACATAATGTCAATAGACAAGAATATGTACGTTGGATTAACCAACAAGGAGTCAATAGATAATTTATGGGTCGCTTTGGTTGTTTTCTGCTTACTTTTATGATGATAACAGTCACAGCAGTTTCACAATCCAAAATAAATTCTTTTTTAACACCAAGTGATACTTTAAATAAGCCAAGACGTACTGCTGTTATTATTACTGAGTCTTCAGTTGCAGGTCTAACTTTGATTGGGCTTAACCAATTGTGGTATGCCGATTATCCACAATCAAAATTTCATACTATAAATGATAATGACCAATGGTTGCAAATGGATAAATTAGGTCATACGTTTTCATCATACCAACTTGGAAACGTAGGAGCCAATATTTTAAATTGGAGTGGAGTCAATAAAAAGCAGCAGCTGCTTTATGGAGCTACTTTGGGTTTTGCTTTTTTGACCACTGTTGAAGTTTTTGATGGTTTTAGTAAAGAATGGGGATTTTCTTGGGGTGATATGCTGGCGAATGCTTCAGGAACTGGACTTTATATAGGTCAAGAATTACTTTGGAAGGAACAGCGTATTACCTTAAAGTATTCCTTTCATCAAACTAAATATGCAAAACTGCGTCCTGATGCTCTTGGAGATGGTTTTTTAGAAGAAGTTTTAAAAGATTACAACGGTCAAACCTATTGGCTCAGTGCTAATATCCAATCGTTTTTTAAAGAGAGGCATATACCTCAATGGTTAAATATTGCTATTGGTTATGGAGCCGATGGGATGTTAGTTGGTGATAATGAGCTTGTTGATAACTTAGGGATAAGTCATAATAGAAAACGACAATTCTATATAAGTTTAGATGTAGATTTGTCGAGAATTAAAACAAATTCGCGAGTATTGAAATCCGTTTTGGAGGTTTTTAACGTAATTAAGGTGCCTTTTCCAGCATTAGAATTGGACAGTAATGGCAAGCTAAAAGCGCATGCTATCTACTTTTAATTGTAGTTAAACGACTAATTTTCAGATATTAAAAAAAAGTTATATCTTTGCACGCTGAAATTTAAGTCTGTTTTGTGGGGAATTTAGGCTTGTAAAAATTAGATATTATGATTAAAAAAATCACTAATTATTTCGCAATCCCTCTTGCAATTTGTGCTGTTCTATTAATGGCACTTTTTCCTAATACAACTGTAGATATGACCAATTTCTCTACAGAAGGATTAGACCTTAATTACACAGTCTCTAAAGATATGGCTTTGTTGACCAATCAAACAGAACCTGTACATCAAAAAAATCACGATGCTTACTTTCCGTATTTAGGAAAAACATATGTAGGTTTTAAAGAAGCCTTAGGGTTTAAAGAGTCGAGAGGTAATTATTTTACAGTTAATGATTTGGGTTACCTCGGAAAATATCAATTTGGTGCAGAAACTTTAAAATTAATAGGAATTTATAATCCACAACATTTTTTAGATACTCCAGAACTACAAGAAAAAGCATTTTTGGCAAATACAGAGCGTAATAAATGGATTTTAAGAAAAGACATTAAACGTTTTGTTGGAAGAAAAATTAGCGGTATTACAATTACTGAGTCTGGTATTTTGGCAGCAGCCCATTTGGCTGGTCCAGGTAGCGTTAAAAAATTTTTAAGAAGTTATGGTGTAGACAATTTTTCTGATGCTTTTGGAACTTCCATAGCCTCTTACATGAAAAAGTTTTCTGGGTATGACACCTCTTCTGTTGTTCCAAATAAAAAAGCGAGAGCTACTACTATATAATTAGTCTTTTAGAATGATGAAGATGGCTGGACGTTTATGTAAATCAACTTTTACATGCTTCCAATCATTCACAGTGTATGTTTTAATGTATTCTGTAGGTAAGGTAATATCACAGGCTACACAAACTTTGGTATGTGGATGTAAGGTTGCGCACAAATCTTCAAGCATTTTATTATTTCTATAAGGTGTTTCAATAAAGAGTTGGGTTTGATTTTGGTCAAAAGATAATTTTTCTAAACGTTTTAGCTCAGTTTTTCTTTCGTGTTTATCTATAGGTAAATAGCCGTTAAAGGCAAAACTTTGACCATTCATTCCTGAACCCATTAAGGCTAAAATGATGGATGAAGGACCAACTAATGGTACAACTTGGATGTTATTTTGATGTGCCAATTTTACAATGTCTGCTCCAGGATCGGCAATGGCAGGACAACCCGCTTCAGATAGTAATCCTACAGATTTTCCCTCTTTGCACACATCTAAAAAGTGAAGCATTTCATTTGGGTCTGTAAACTTATTAAGAAGTTTAAGATGCAACGAAGCTTGCTCTTTTTCGGGAGTTGTTTTTTTTATAAAGCGTCGAGCCGTTTTTTCGTTTTCAACTATAAAGTGATGTAGTGTTTTGATGAGGTTCGGAATAGCAATTGGTAAAACTTCATGTGTTGGATTTTCTCCCAAATCAGTTGGAATTAAATATAATTTCCCTAAAGTTGATGTCATTAATTTTTTACTAATTTATTCATTCGTTTCTTTCCGTTGGTTGTTGTAATTTCAACCCAATAAACGCCGCTTGACATAAATTTTGTTGATATTGTTGCAGAAAGCTCATCAAAAGTAGTGATTGTTTTTATAAACTGCCCTTGAAAATTAAAAATGTCAACACTTGCAATGGTGGCTGAGGTATGACCAAAATCTAAGGTAAATTGGTCTTTAGCTGGATTAGGATACATTTTTATTTGAGACAAATCATAGTCGTCAACACTTAAGTTGGTATCAATTATTCTATAAAGCGTTCCAGAGTCTAATCCTGCTATATATACTTCGCCATTGATATCTTCGCCAAAAGTTGTCCAGCCGTTGCCTGTATATTGTTGGGTAAAAGTTATATCCCAGTTAGACCCATTTTGCTTTAAGACACCAATTTCATTACTGCAAAAATCGGCAAAAAAGTAAAGCCCATTCAAACTCGGTTGCGCAGTTCCTCTATATCTGTAGCCACCTGTAATGGAGCATTTGTAATTGCCACTTGAAGTATGTGTATAAGTAGCAATTGGATAGGTTAAATCTCCATTGCAAGGCACAGATGTGTCGTATGTGGTATTGCCTTCATAGCAACGCCATCCAAAATTTAAATCACTTGTAGGTGTTACCATATCTATTTCTTCATATATATTTTGACCAACATCAGCAATCCATAAATCCTGTGTTTGGCTATCAAAAGAAAATTTCCATGGATTTCTCAGTCCTATTGCCCAAATTTCTTCTGCAGCACCTGGATGATTTTCAAAATAGTTACCAGTTGTAGGAATGCCATAATTATTACCATTACTTGGATTGTCAACATCTATTCGTAATAGTTTTCCTAAAAAAGTATTTGGGTTTTGCGCTCTGTTTTCTGGATCGCCTGCTGAGCCTCCATCACCAAAACTAATATAGAGGTAGCCATCAGTGCCAAAAGCCAAATCACCACCATTGTGATTTGCATAAGGTTGAGTAACATTTAACAATACAAGTTCTGAAGTTGGGTCTGCAAGATTGCTATCAGAAGAACTTCTGGTAAAACGGGATATAACACTATTACCAGAATTATCAATGTAATTGACGTAAAAGTAGCCGTTTGTGGCGTAATTAGGATGAAAAGCTAAACCTAAAAGTCCTTGCTCTCCACCGTTATTAGAAACTAAAGTGTTTATATCTAAAAAATGGGTGTTATTAAGAGAGCCATCAGCGTTTACTATTTCTATAGTGCCATCACGTTCAGCAACAAAAAGACGGTCGTCTCCAGCATTTTTGATGTTTACAGGTTTGTTTAACCCTGTCGCAAACGTTTCAATTCCTATTTCTTGACCAAAACTATAAACACAAAAAAGGTAGGCAAACATAGAGGCTATTTTTTTCATTTTGTTAATTTTTAGGGAGTTATTGGATGTAAAATACAAAAAAAGTTGAATATGTAAGAAGAGTTACGCTTTAAGTTTTTGCGCAATGGTAGTACAAACTTTATCTAAAAGCTTAAAAACATCCTCAAAATCTTTGGAATTTCCGTAATAAGGGTCAGGAACTTCGGTAAGTTTTATTGTAGAATCTTCTTCTAAAATTAGTTTTACTTTAGCAATATCATTTGGGTTTCTGGCAAGTTTTACAACGTTTTTAAAGTTAGATTTGTCCATCACATAAATCAAATCAAAGGTATCAAAATCTGAAAGTTTAAATAATCTACAGCGTTGATCAGAAATATCAATACCTTTTGATTTTGCCACAATCATAGAGCGTTTGTCTGGTTGTTCGCCAACATGATAATTGCCTGTTCCAGCAGAATCGACTATAAAATTTTCAGGGTTTAATTTAGATTGAAGAATGCCCTCAGCTAATGGAGAGCGGCAAATATTACCTAAACAAACCATTAGAATTTTTGTCATTGCTTTTTTAGTTTAAAGCGATAATTTTTTTGAAATATCCTCAACGTATTTTCTAAATTGCTTATCTGTTGAAGATAAATTGTCAACTGTTTTGCATGCGTGAAGCACAGTTGCATGGTCACGTTTTCCTATTTGAGATCCAATACTTGCTAAAGAAGCTTTTGTGAATTTTTTAGCAAAAAACATAGCCAACTGCCTTGCTTGCACAATATGACGTTTTCTAGTTTTAGATTGTAGCGTATTGACATCCATTTGAAAATAGTCTGATACCACTTTTTGGATGTAATCTATAGAAACTTCGCGTTTGGTGTTTTTTACAAATTTTTCAACTATTTCTTTTGCAAGACTAACAGTGATTTCTTTTTTGTTAAAAGACGATTGCGCAATTAATGAAATAATAGCACCTTCAAGCTCACGAACGTTAGATTTGATATGTTTTGCGACATATTCAATAATATCTTCTGGCATTTCAACACCATCACGATACAATTTGTTTTTTAAGATAGATACTCTGGTTTCAAAATCAGGACTTTGCAATTCTGCTGATAATCCCCATTTAAAACGCGACAGTAAGCGTTGTTCAATATCTTGCATGTCCACAGGAGCCTTATCACTTGTCAAAATGACTTGCTTTCCGTTTTGGTGTAAATGATTGAAAATATGGAAAAATACATCTTGTGTTCCAGATTTTCCTGATAAAAATTGAACATCATCAATAATCAACACGTCAATGATTTGATAAAAATGTATAAAATCATTTCGGTTGTTCTTTTTAACTGAATCTATGTATTGTTGTGTAAATTTTTCAGCCGAAATATACAGAACCGTTTTTTCAGGATATTTATCTTTAATATCAATTCCAATAGCGTGTGCCAAATGGGTTTTACCCAAACCAACACCACCAAAAACTAATAATGGATTAAAAGAAGTGCCACCAGGTTTGTTAGCCACAGCTAAACCAGCGTTTCTTGCTAACCGGTTAGAATCACCTTCTAAAAAATTCTCAAAATTATAATTTGGGTTGAGTTGCGATTCGATTTTTACATTTCTAATACCAGGAATAACAAACGGATTTTTTAATTCTGGATTTTTATTGTTTAAAGGAATATCAACATCTTGCGATTTTACAGCGCTTCTATTTGAACTTGGAATTTTTTCTGTAAATGGTTGTTTGTTGCCATAGGTGTTTTCCATTTTAATGACATAGACCAATTTTGCAGTATCACCTAATTCTTTGTTTAGTGCAACTTTTAAGATTTTAACATAATGCTCTTCCAACCACTCATAAAAAAATTTACTGGGTACCTGAATGCTTAAAGCGTTATCTGTAAGTTTTACTGCTGCTATGGGCTCAAACCAAGTTTTGTATGCTTGGGGCTGTATATTGTCTTTAATAAATGACAGACAATTATTCCAAACCGATTGCGCAGTTATCTCCATTCTAAAATCTTATTTTTTTGTTGTTAGTTAGATTAGCAAAAAAAAGAGAAATTCGTGTTTCTCTTGAATACTTTTACAGTGACAAATATGTGAACAAATTTCTTAAAAAAAAAATCAAATACTATTGAATTTTAATAAAATTTTCCCCATGTTTAATTCTCGATGAAAGTACAAAAAAAAAATTAAAGACGATGAAAAAATCTCTTAAAGACGATGAAATTGAACTACGTGTCAGATATGGTGAAACTGACCAAATGGGAGTAGTTTATCATGGCAATTATGCGCAATACTTTGAAATTGGACGTGTTGAATGGTTGCGCAAAGCAGGACTTTCATACAAACAAATGGAAGCGGATGGTGTGATGTTGCCTGTAATTTCATTGAGTGTAAAATTCAAAAAATCAGCACGTTATGATGACTTGATTAAAGTAAAAACACGATTGGTTAAAATGCCTTCTGCAACGATAGAATTTGAGTATGAAATTGTCAATGAAGCTGGAGAAATTTTGACAATTGGAAACACATCTTTAGTATTTATAGACATCCATAGGAATAGGCCTACACGATGTCCAAAATATCTTTTAGACAAACTGCAAAATTAATCGTTGAAAATTTTAATTTCGATTTCATATTGTTGTTCAAAAAGCTCAAAAACGGTTTCAGCATCTTTTAATCTTACCGAAATAATGAGTTGACAATTCAATTCTAAAGTCTGATGGATGATATTTAGATTTTTTTCTTTGATGATGCGCATTACTTTATTCATGTTTTTGTAATCAAAAGTAAGGCTGTATCTTACAGTGATGGTTTTGATGACAATATTTGAATTTTCTAAAGCCAATTGCGCAGTCGTTTTGTAAGCATTAATCAATCCGCCAACACCCAATTTAACGCCACCAAAATATCTAATTACGACCACCAAAATATTGGTAACCTCAAACGATTGGATTTGGCCATAAATAGGCATTCCTGCACTATTATTGGGTTCGCCATCGTCATTAGCTCTGTAATATAAATCAGGTTCTTGAGTACCTATTTGGTATGCATAACAAAAATGACGTGCTGCGTGCTGTTGTTTTTTCAAAATTTCTAAACAATCTTTGACATCGTCTTCAGTTTGAACAGGAAACGCATATCCAAAAAACTTACTGTTTTTGTCTTTAAATAAGACTTCTTCAGAAGGTTTAATAATGGTTTTGTAAGTGTCGTTTTCTATCAAAAGCGTAATTTTTTTGTATTGAAAAGGTCAGAAATGTCTTCAGTTTTAGGGTTGATATGCCACGTATGGATGCCGAGTTTTGAAGCGGCTTCTACGTTGTCTAAAGTGTCATCAATAAATAAAACGTCTTGAGCTTTTAAATGATGTGTGTTTAATACAAATTCAAAAATGTTTTTATCGGGTTTGCGTAACTGAATTTCGTGTGATAAATAAAACGCGTCAAAACACGCTTTAAAATCCTCATAAAAAGCAATATGTTTTTTTATCCAATTGATGTGAAGTTCGTTAGTATTGCTCAATAAAATGAGTTGGTATTGCTTACTTAAAGCTAATTTTTGAATAAATTCCAAACGATGTTTTGGAAACTCTTTTAAAATGCAATTCCAAGTGTTTAAGATGTCTTTTTTTGAGCATTTTGGAAAATTTTCAAGATAAAATTCTACAAATTCTTCTGTTGAAATTAAACCTTGTTCGTAAAAGGTGTTAAAGGCTTGCATTTCTTCAGAAAATGTCTCCAATTCAAACAATTGTAAAGCGTTTTTCATAGCACCTTCTTTGTCTAAATTAATAAACACATCACCAAAATCGAAAATCAGTGTTTTAATCATTGGTATAAATTTTTAGCGTATCCTCTTTTATGTTTTCTTCAGTAACCAATTTTCCAGAAAATTTTGGAGCTTTTACACCTTTACCAAACTGAACATTTCCAGTGAATACGCGAGCTTCATCCCAAAGTTGAGCATCAATAAATAGCTGCAATGTTTTGGCGCCACCTTCAATAATTATTGAGTTAATGTTAGCTTCATATAATTTTTGACAAATGGCTTCAGCGGTAATTTCTTTAATTAAAAGCGTTTGGGCATTCTCATCAAACACATGAAAATTTTTGTGAAGCTTTTCATTTTTGTCTAAAATCACTCTAATCGGGTTTTTTCCTGTCCAATGCCTAATTGTTAAAGACGGATTATCTTCTGTAACAGTATTGGTTCCAACCAAAATAGCTTGTTCTTCAGCACGCCATTTATGAACTAATTGTCGTGATATTTCATTGGTAATCCATACTGGTTTTTTTTCTTCTTTATAAAGTGGCGCAATAAAACCATCAGTAGTTTCAGCCCATTTTAATATAATATAAGGTCGTTTTTTGTTGTGAAATGTAAAAAAGCGCTTGTGATGCGTTTTACATTCATTCTCTAAAACACCAACAATAACGTTACAACCAGAATTTTTCAATTTTTCAATACCTTTTCCAGCCACTTTGCTGTGTGTGTCTATCGTTCCAATGACAACTTTCGGGATGTGATGTTTGATAATTGCATCAGCGCAAGGAGGTGTTTTTCCAAAATGTGAACAAGGTTCTAAGGTAACATAAAGCGTTGCTGTTTTTAATAAAGACTTGTCTGAAACCGAATTTATGGCATTTATTTCGGCATGATTGCCACCATAAGCACTTGTAAACCCTTCGCCAATAATCTTATGTTGATTAACAATAACGCAACCAACCATTGGGTTTGGAGCAGTTGAACCAAGACCACTTTTGGCAATTTGAATACAGCGTTTTATGTATTTTTCATGTATCTTCACAGCCACAAAAATAAGATTTAAAAGTGAGTAAAGACAATATCATTATTAGAGAAATTTGTGAAGAAGACAATGCGCAAATGGCTCAAGTTATTCGTTCAGTTTTGGAAGATTTTGGAGTTCCAAAAGTTGGTACAGCTTATGCTGATGTTTCTTTGGATATTATGAGTCAAACCTATAACAAAGAAAAAGCGATTTATTTTGTAGTTGATGATAACGGAAAAATTATTGGAGGTGCTGGCATTGCTCAACTTGATAATTTTGATGGCAATGTGTGTGAACTTCAAAAAATGTATTTTTTGCCTGAAGCCAGAGGTAAAGGCTTAGGAATGTTAATGATGACAAAATGCTTAGAAAAAGCAAAAGCTTTTGGATTTGAGCAATGTTACTTAGAAACCTTGCCTTATATGAAAGCGGCTACAAAGCTTTACGCTAAAGCAGGTTTTGAGTCTTTAAAGCAGCCTTTGGGAGATACAGGACATTATTCGTGCAACGTGTGGATGCTTAAAAAGCTATGAAATTAAAAGCCATTTTAGAGTTATTTCATACCGATTTAGATGCTACTTATGGCAAAAATGAAGTTCAGAGCTTTTTTAGTTTGTTAATGGAGCATCATTTGGACTTGAAACCGATTGCCTTGGTTTTAAATCCAGAATTAACAATTTGTGATGAAAATTACACAGTTTTTAATGATGCTTTAAATAGGTTAAAACAAGAAGAACCTATACAATATATTATTGGTAAAACAGAGTTTTTTGGACTGCCTTTTAAGGTGAATCCACATACCTTAATTCCGAGACCAGAAACCGAAGAGCTTGTGGATTGGATTATAAAACAACCAGCAATTTATAACCAACAACGCAACCTTTTAGATATAGGAACAGGAACTGGTTGCATTGCCATTTCAATTGCGAAACAGTTGCTCAAAACTAAAATTTTTGCTTTAGATGTATCAGAAGAAGCTTTAAAAATTGCCAAACAAAATGCCAAACAAAATGATGTAAACATTCATTTTTTAAAGGTTGATATTTTGAATAAAGCGCATTGGAATTTGGAGTTTAAAGATTTGGAATTTGACATAATGGTGTCCAATCCACCTTATGTTCGTGAGCTTGAAAAGCTTAAAATGAAAGACAATGTGCTAAAACATGAACCAGAATTGGCTTTGTTTGTTGATGATAATGATCCTTTAATTTTTTATAAAACTATTTGCGAATTTGCACAACAGCATCTAAAAAGTGGCGGCATGCTTTTTTTTGAAATCAATCAATATCTTGGTGATGAAATGCTTCAATTGTTAAAAACGTATCTTTTTAAAAATATAGAGTTGAAAAAAGATATGTTTGGTAATGACAGAATGATAAAAGCAGTCAAAGGTTAGTGTTGAAAACTATATTGTTCATATTTTAACCTTTAACTTCAATTTTAATAGGCTTATTTTGAAGCAAATCAAAAAAGCATGCTAAATGGACTTTATTAATCGATTATTTAGAGATTAAACTTTGATAAAAAACTCATAAAAAGTAGAGCAATGCGTATTTTCTTGTAGTGCATTTTAGTATATTAGAAGTCTTAAAATAAAAGTAAAAAGTTAACTTTTTCAGTACAATTTTAATGAATATTCAACAGCAAATAAAAACACTCAGTGATGAGTTGCGTCAGCACAACTATAACTATTACACCTTAGACAACCCAACCATTAGCGATTTTGAGTTTGATGCAAAATTGAAGCAGTTGCAAGCGTTGGAAGCGCAACATCCAGAATTTGCGGATGACAACTCGCCAACCAAACGCGTTGGTGGACAAATCACCAAAAATTTTGAAACCGTTGTGCATGAGTATCGCATGTATTCGTTAGATAATTCTTATTCCAAAGAAGATTTACTCGATTGGGAAACTCGAATCAAAAAAATGATTGATGGTAAAGTGCAATATACTTGCGAATTGAAGTATGATGGTGCTTCCATAAGCTTAACCTATGAAAATGGGAAATTGCAAAAAGCCGTTACGCGAGGTGATGGTGTGCAAGGTGATAACGTTACAGCTAACGTTAAAACTATACGTTCAGTTCCGTTGCAATTACAAGGTGATGTTCCTCCAAAATTTGATATTAGAGGCGAAATTGTGTTGCCTTTTGAAGGTTTTTATAAAATGAATGAAGAACGCATAGAAATAGGAGAGGAGCCTTACCGAAACCCAAGAAACACAGCTTCTGGAAGCTTGAAATTGCAAGATAGCGCTGAGGTTGCCAAGCGTCCTTTGGAGTGTTTGCTCTATAATATTACAGGAACAAATTTGGGCATAACCTCACAATTTGAAAGCCTTGAAAAAGCCAGACAATGGGGATTTAAAGTACCAAAAGCTTCAAAATTGGTCAATTCTATTGAGGAAGCTTTAGAGTTTGTTGATTATTGGAATGTTCACCGACACGATTTACCTTATGAAACCGATGGTGTTGTTATAAAAGTGAATGATTTGCAGCAACAAGAAGAATTAGGATTTACAGCCAAAGCACCACGTTGGGCAATGGCTTATAAGTTTAAAGCCGAACAAGTTTCTACCCGATTAAACGAAATTACCTACCAAGTGGGTCGTACAGGAGCCATTACACCAGTAGCCAATTTAGAACCTGTGGAGTTGGCTGGAACTACTGTAAAACGAGCTTCTTTGCACAATGCAGATCAAATAGAAAAACTGGATATTAGAGTAGGAGATACCGTTTTTGTGGAAAAAGGAGGCGAGATTATCCCTAAAATCATTGCAGTCGATTTTAGTAAACGTCTGGAAAGTTCAAAACCAACAACATACATTGCACATTGTCCAGAATGTAAAACCGAATTGGTTAGGCAAGAAGGTGAAGCACAGCATTATTGTCCTAATTACAATGGTTGCAAACCGCAAATCGTTGGTCGTATTCAGCATTTTATATCTCGAAAAGCTATGGATATAGAAGGGCTTGGAGGCGAAACTGTTGCGCTATTAGTCAATGAAGGACTCATTACAAATTATTCCGATTTGTATGAACTCACTAAAGAACAGGTAATGCCTTTGGAGCGTATGGCAGAAAAAAGTGCCGAAAATTTGGTAAATGGTATTGAAGCTTCTAAGCAAATTCCGTTTGAACGTGTATTGTATGCCTTAGGTATTAGATATGTAGGCGAAACCGTTGCTAAAAAATTGGCTAAACATTATAAAACTATTGACGCATTATCTCAAGCGACAATTATAGATTTGGTAACTGTGGATGAAATTGGTATTAGAATAGCCGAAAGTGTGGTTGATTTTTTTGCATCTGAAGCAAACATAAGAATTATTGACCGTTTAAAGCAGTTTGGTGTTCAGTTAGAGCTATCAGCAGAGACATTGGCTAACCAAACCGACAAACTCAAAGGACAGATTTTTGTGGTTTCTGGAGTATTTGAAACAATTTCAAGAGAGGAACTTAAAAAAATGATAGAAGATAATGGTGGAAAAGTAGCATCGTCTATATCTTCTAAAACCAGTTTTATTGTTGCTGGTGACAATATGGGACCCAGTAAAAAAGCAAAGGCTGAACAATTGCATATTCCTATAATTTCAGAAGGCGAGTTTAATAATATGTTGTTGTAAAATCCTACAAAATGTTATATTTTATCGATTAAGTGCAATTTTATTCGTTTAATTGTAAATGTTTTTTATATTTGTAGTGTAATTTGATTATTGCCCCATGAAATTAAGAACCATTTTGATAAGTACACTTATTGTATTTAGTGTTGTGTTTATAGGACTGCAAATAGCACAATTGGAGCTACAAGCAGCAGGTGTTAGAGCTTTGCTCTTGTTGTTACTAACAGCTTTGTATTGTAACAAAGTAAAGCATAAGCGCTTGTTCTTCTTTTTATTTTTTATTGCTTTTGCGCTGGCTGAAACTTTAAATTTCTTTTCACTATTTATTAAAGTTGGTACCAATAATGTTGACTATTCTTATTATTTGGTAAATAGTTTATATATTTTATCATATATCTTTTTAATCATTCAAGTTATTAAAGGGATGGATGTTAAAGATGTTATCAGAAAGTTTCCATTGCATATTATTATATTAGTAATTTTAGATATATCTTCTGTTTTGGTCGTAACAAATACCACTAAAAGTCAGCTTAACAACCATGAGTATTCTTTAGAGTTTGTTTATAATGCAGTTATCATGTTGTTGCTTACAGTAGCATTAATTAATTATATTCATAAAGATGATAAAAAATCTATGAACTTGTTATTGGCTTCCATATTTATTGTTTTTTCTGAAGTTATCCAGTTAACCTATTTTTATGTTGCAGAAATCAATATTCTTAACGTGTTTTGCTCATTGTTTTTAGTGTTAGCATTTCTGTTTTTCTACTTACAAGCACGATTGCCTTATCAATTAAAACCTAATGAATTACATAAAATTTAAAAGGGTAGTAGTTAGCGTTAATATAAACGCTTATTTATCAGTATATAAACACTAATGGCGTAATAATTTCTTGTAAAAATAGTTTTTTAGTGTTTTAGGTAACAATTCCAACCTTTCGTATTTCGTCTAATTTTTTATAAATAGGTAGTTTTTTAAAATTTAACAAAATAATCGTTGAAACGCATTTTTATAACGATTAAAGTCGTTTTTTTTATTATATTTGCCATACCTACTTATGAATATCTACTATGAACCAAAGGCGTAAATTAATTCCTAATTGGATTTTCTTTATTTTACTTAGTTTGGTAATGATTTCTGGTTTTTTTACCTCAATAGAAACTACAGACATCGTAACTAAAGTAACTAAACTTTTGATAATTCCGTTTCTGCTTATTTTATATTTTTCGCATAAAAACTACATGGCAAATGTGTTTTTTACCATCTTCTTATTAGCTTTTCTTGGTGATATTTTTAGTGTATTTAACTTTAATAGTTTGGTTGACAAACTTTCAAAAGCCATGTGTCTTGGGAGCTATTTATTGCTTGTTTTTGTGTTGATAGGTAAGCTGAAACGCGTAAAGTTTGAAGGATTGATTTCTTGGTATTTGATTGTGGTATTTGTTGTAAACGCCTATTTTATGTATCTGTTTTTTGATGTGGTTGAAAGCAATTTTTCTGACAGTGTTAATTTGGTGCTTTATGTGAGTAGAGGAATTACAATTCTGCTGATGGGCTTTTTAGCTTTTGCAGTTTATTTAAGTAAAGAAACCACACAATCTATCTTGTTTTTAACCATGACTATTTGTTTTGTGTTTTCTGATGTGTTAATTTACATCAATGAGCTTTATGTGTATTATTGGTTGTTTGACTCTATTGTGCTGATATTGCATGCCATTGGTTTATTTTTATTGTATAGCTATGTTTTAAACCATCACAACATTATAAAACTACACAAAAAACCGTCTGAAGA
The DNA here is from genome assembly GCA_041391965.1 of Gelidibacter sp. Lineage (GTDB taxonomy): Bacteria > Bacteroidota > Bacteroidia > Flavobacteriales > Flavobacteriaceae > JAWKMZ01. Next base: position 329,135 of record JAWKMZ010000004.1, read on the forward strand.
TAGATCTACTATTTCTGCCAATAAACATATTACAGCCTAATGTTATACTAAAATAGTAACACCATTAGCCGATTTGTTTTTATCACTATCAAAATAAAAATCAATTTTGCCAAGGTTAATGCCATAACATCCAACTTGATTGACCAACGTGTTTTTGCCTTCACTATTTTTAACAATGGTAGGTTTTGGTAAAAAGGTATGGGTGTGTCCGCCAATAATCAAATCGATATTTTTAGTGGCTTTGGCTAAGGTTAAATCGCACACTTTGTCAGAATCATAATGGTATCCAATGTGAGATAAACAGATAATTAAATCACAATGCTGTTCTTCTTTAAGTATTCTGGTCATGTCTTGTGCAATTTCTATAGGATCCAAATACACGGTTTCTTTATATAGATTTTTGTCCACTAAACCATCTAACTCAACACCTACTCCAAAAACACCAATTTTAATACCATCTACTGTATAAGTTTTATAGGGTTTTGTATGCGTATTCATAATTGTATTTGAAAAGTCATAATTAGAACAAATAAAATCAAATTTTGCATGTGGCAATTGTGCATAAAGTCCATCAATACCATTGTCAAAATCGTGATTTCCAATGGTTGCGGCATCATATTTTAGCATGCTCATGAGCTTAAATTCTATTTCACCACCATAATAATTAAAATAAGGTGTGCCTTGAAAAATATCGCCAGCATCAAATAATAAGGTATGCGGATTTTCTTTTCTGTAAGATTCAATTAAACTTGCTCTTCTGGCAACACCACCACGATTAGCGTTTTTGCCATCTTCTGGTCCAAACGGATCTATATGACTGTGTACATCGTTTGTATGTAAAATGGTTATTTTTTTGGATGCCGTTGAAAATGATTGCAAACCAAAACCACTTAAACTTACTAAAGCCGATGCTGCTGCAGTTTGTTGTATAAACGCTCTTCTTTTCATATGTTTTGTTTTTATTTCTGGGTAACACAGAAATTGTTTTTAATACATTAAAAGTTGGTTTTAATTTTTAAATTGAATAAACCGATCATCAATAACAGGCTTTATGGTATCAACTTTTTTGAAATAGTCTATAATGGCATTCCTAATTTTATAGTTAAGAACGTAAAGTGTGTCGCTTGGTTTGAAAAAATCCATATGGTCACCACCATTATACAAATAATCATTTGTTGCCACATAGTAAGATTTATTAAAATCGATAGCTTGATTTTTTACAGAAGCAGATGCTACTTTACCATTTTTATCCAACACAATTTTTAAATGAGAAATAGGATGAGCACGTTTTGCATTAGCCAAATAATCTAACATCTCTTTAATTTGTGTGCCATTAAGTTTTGCAACCACAACTGAGTTTTCAAAAGGCATCATTTCAAAGGCTGTTCGCATAGTAATTGGTCCTTTTGAGATGATAGAACGAATACCACCATAATTTAACAACACAAAGTCAATGTCATTTCCTGTCCGTTTTTTAAAAACAGGATTGGATTCTTCATAAACAATATCAGCCATCAAGTTGCCAATGGCAGTATTGAGTTCGCCATCGCTTTTTGTGTATGTGTTTGCTGAATATGCCAACACACTATCCATGCTTTTGTTGAGGTGGTCTCTATAAGGTTTTATAAAATTGTCAATGGCAACATCTGTCCTTAAACTATCAGTAATAGTGATGTTTTTTCCCTCAATTTTATAAAGATGTGTGTCTGTTTTGCAGGAAGCCAAAAACAGCAGTCCAAAAACGAGAAAAAGATTTTTTAAATTCATTGGATAACTTATAAAATGTTAACAGAATAATGTAGCCTCTTTTACTACCTTTGCAAAAACAAATGTAAATGATTTTAAAGGCATTTAAGGAAAAATCAAATCAAAAATATATTAACAGTCTGTTAAATTCCAGAAATGTTGCCATTACAACCAAAAAAATTGAATCGGTTGGAGTTATCTTAAATTTGAATGAATTTTCTGATTTTGAAGCTTTTAGAATTTATTTTAAATCTTTAGGAATTCAATTGCCAAAAATAAAAACAATTGCTTTTGTTGAAGATGAAAAAAATGCGGATAAGCTTTGGGATACCTTTTTTAGTGCAAAAGATATTGGATGGAAAGGCAAAATACACAGTGTCGATTTGCAGACTTTTATTGATACCAAATTTGATGCTTTAATCTGTTTTTATAAACAAAATAAATTAGAAACTAATTTGGTGACGGCCTTATCTAATGCCAATTTTAAAATAGGATTGTCTCATGTTGATGATAGGCTGTACGATTTTATAATAGACCTAAATACAAAGCAAATAGAAGTATTTAAAGTAGAATTAAAAAAATATTTAACCGTTTTAAAAAAAATATAATGACAAAATTTCTTGGAACAGGCGTTGCCTTAATTACACCTTTTAAATCAGATTTGAGTGTAGACCATAACGCCTTGGCTCAAATTGTAAACTACAATATTGAAAATGGAACCAATTACCTTGTTATTTGCGGAACCACAGGCGAAAGTGTAACCATTACAAAGCAAGAAAAAGCAGCAGTTATAGCTACCATATCCAAAGCAAACAAAGGTAGAGTGCCTATGGTTTTGGGTATTGGAGGCAATAACACATCTGAAGTTATTGACGAAATTAACACAACAGATTTAAGTGACATGGATGCTATTTTATCTGTATCGCCATATTATAGCAAACCAACACAAGAAGGTATCTATCAGCATTTTAAAGCCATTTCAAAAGCCTCACCAATTCCAATTATTCTTTATAATGTTCCTGGTCGTACCTCTTCAAATATGTTGCCTGCAACTACTTTGCGTTTAGCTAATGATTTTGAAAACATCATCGCAGTTAAAGAAGCTGGCAATAATGTGAGCCAATATTTACAATTGCTTAAAAATAAACCGAAAGATTTTTTAATTATTTCTGGTGATGATGATTTAGCGCTTGGTGTAGTGTTGGCAGGTGGAGCAGGTGTTATTTCTGTTATTGGTCAAGCATTTCCTAAAAAATTCGCTCATATGATTCAGTTAGGATTACAAGGAAAAGCCAAAGAAGCCTATGATTTGCATTTTAAATTTATGGACATTACAAGTCAGATATTTGAAGAAAACAATCCAGCAGGTATTAAAGCTGTTTTTGAAACCTTGCAAATGGCTCAAGACACTGTAAGACTGCCTTTGGTTGTGGCTTCTGATACTTTAAAAGCAAAAATCAAAAAGTCAGTTGAAGCACTAAAAAAATAACACCTATTTTCAAGTTTTAAAGGAGTTCTGCAAGTTCTTGGTACATGGTTCATCAACTAAAAAAGTTAAATATTACTTAAACATAAGCTAAGCCTTAAAGCATCCTTTATTTTAGCTAAAATTTTTTATTTTATAATACGTTATAAATGCGTACTTTTGCATTCTGTTTAAAAATTATGAAGAACATTTTTTACACACTTTTAATAGTATTGACTTTTTCGTCATGTAGCGAATATCAAAAGGCCTTAAAATCTGAAGATACTGCTGTCAAATTCAAATTAGGCACAGAGCTCTATGAGGCTGGTAAATACAATAAAGCAAACCGTTTATTCGCTCAAATTGTCCCACAATATCGAGGCAAACCTCAGGCGGAAAAATTGATGTTTATGTATTCCAATTCATTCTATATGATGAAAGACTATTATTTGTCTGGATATCAGTTTGAACGTTTTGAAACCGCTTATCCAAAAAGTGAAAAAGCCGAAGAAGCCTTGTTTTTATCGGCAAAAAGTTTTTCTAAATTATCTCCTGTTTACAGTAAAGACCAAAAAGAAACCAAAGAAGCTATTGAGAAATTACAACTGTTTATCAACAAATATCCAGAATCTCAATACTTGTCAGAAGCCAATAAAATCATAAAAGCATTAGATTATAAGTTAGAAAAAAAAGCTTATGAAATTGCAAGATTATACAACAAAATAGCCAATTTTGATTCGGCAGACTATGAAGCAGCTATCAAAGCCTTTGACAATTTTTTATTAGATTATCCTGGATCTACCTTTAGAGAAGATGCTATGTTTTATCGTTTAGATTCGGCTCATAAATTGGCAATGAACAGTGTAGAACGCAAAAAAGAAACACGTCTTAAAGCTGCCATAGGCTATTTTAACACCTTTAAAAAAGCTTATCCAGAATCTGAACATTTTCAGGAAGCTCAACAAATGAATGACCAATTGCAAGCAGCAATGCAAACCTATAATACAAAAAGTTAATTTTTATATAATGATGGATTTAAAAAAGACCGATGCTCCAGTAAGTACAATTACTTATGATAGAAATAAAATTGATGAGCCAACAGGCAACATTTATGAAGCCATATCTGTTATTTCAAGAAGAGCTGAACAAATCAATACAGACATTCGTAGAGAGTTGGTTGATAAACTTGAAGAGTTTGCAACTTACAACGATAGTTTGGAAGAAATCTTTGAAAACAAAGAACAAATTGAAGTGTCTAAATTTTATGAAAAATTGCCAAAACCACACGCACTTGCTGTACAGGAATGGTTAAATGATAAAATTTATTTCAGAAACACTCAAGACGACGTTCAAGACTCATAATTTAAAGATGTCAATTTTAAGCGGCAAAAATATATTACTTGGCATTACTGCTGGTATTGCAGCTTATAAAACAGCAAACCTTGTTAGGTTATTTATAAAAGCAGGCGCAAACGTAAAAGTGGTTATGACGCCTGCTTCTAAAGACTTCATTACACCTTTAACCCTATCCACCTTATCAAAAAATCCCGTTCATTCTTCTTTTTATACGGAAGAAGATGACAACGCTGTTTGGAACAATCATGTTGAGCTTGGTCTTTGGGCAGATTATTTTGTCATTGCTCCAGCAACAGCCAATACCTTGTCTAAAATGGCAAATGGCGTTTGTGATAATTTGTTGATGGCAACGTATTTATCGGCAAAATGTCCTGTATATTTTGCACCTGCTATGGATTTGGATATGTACAAACACCCAACTACAAAACACTCTTTTGATTTACTCAAAAGCTTTAACAATGTGATGATTCCTGCAACCAGTGGCGAATTGGCAAGCGGATTAGTTGGCGAAGGTCGAATGGCAGAACCTGAAACTATTGTTTCTTTTATAGAAAATGATATTTTAGAACAACTTCCGCTTAAAAGCAAAAACGTATTAATTACTGCTGGACCCACTTATGAAGCAATTGACCCTGTTCGTTTTATAGGAAATCATTCCAGCGGAAAAATGGGATTTGAAATTGCCAAAGCAGCAGCCAATTTAGGTGCCGAAGTCATCTTGATAACAGGTCCAACCCATGAAACAGCATCACATAGCTTAATTAAAATTTCAAAAGTTGTAAGTGCAGCAGAAATGTATGATGAGGTTCATAAACATTTTAAAACAGCTGATATTGCTATTCTTTCGGCTGCAGTAGCCGATTATAAGCCAAAATATGTATCTGATATTAAAATAAAAAAGAAAGACACATCGTTTACAATAGAGTTGGAGAAAACAAAAGATATTTTGGCCTCTTTAGGTGCTATTAAAAAACAACAGTTTTTGGTTGGCTTTGCTTTAGAAACTAATAATGAGTTAGAACATGCAAAAGGAAAACTAAAAGCTAAGAATTTAAATTTAATTGTTTTAAATTCGTTAAATGATGAAGGAGCAGGTTTTGGAGGTTCAACAAATAAAGTTACTTTTATAACCAACACTGATGAAGTAATGAGCTTAGAGTTAAAATCTAAAACAGAAGTTGCTTCAGATATCATGAATCAAATTTTAAAACAAATCCATGCGTAAACTTATATTTTTAATTGCCTTACTTTATGTTTCATCTACGTTTGCACAAGAACTCAATTGTAATGTTGTAGTCAATGCGCAACAAACAGGTAGTGAAAATGCACAAGTTTTTAAAACCTTAGAGCGTCAGTTAAAAGAGTTTATTAATAAAACACAATGGACTAACAAAAGCTTTAAACCACAAGAACGTATAGATTGCAGCATGGTAATTAATGTGCAAGATTACTCTAACGATGCGTTTCAGGCAACCATTCAAGTGCAATCATCACGACCAGTTTTTGGGTCGTCATACACAACACCAGTTTACAATTTTAACGATAAAAACTTCAATTTTCAATATTTAGAATTTCAGAATTTGGTGTTCAATCCAACCCAATATGAATCTAATTTAGTATCTGTTTTAGCATTTCATGTTTATATGATTTTAGGTTTGGATGCAGATACCTTTGCACTTAATGGAGGTGATGTTTATTATGACCAAGCGCAAACCATTGTTAACTATTCGCAACAAGGTAATTTTAAAGGTTGGAAGCTGGAAGATGGTCAGCAATCACGCTATGTACTTATAGATAATATATTGTCGCCAGCTTTTAAAGATTTTAGAACAGTGATGTACAATTACCATCGAAAAGGATTAGACACAATGGCAGAAAACCCTAAAAAAGGAAAAGAAGCCATAGCCAGTGTTTTTGGAGATTTAAAATCGTTATACAACAAACGGCCAAACTCTTTTTTAATGCGTGTGTTTTTTGATGCTAAAGCGGATGAAATTGAAGAAATTTTCAGCAGTGGACCAAGTATCAATATTACAGATATTATTGATATCTTAAACAAAATAGCACCAACACATGCTGCAAAGTGGCGAAACATTAACTTTTGAGAGTCGGAAACTAACCGATAACTAAAGACTGACGATTGCAAACTTTTAAAAAATGCTCACCTCACTTACCATAAAAAATTATGCACTCATTGATGATCTTCAAGTCAATTTTATCAATGGTTTGACAATTATTACAGGCGAAACTGGTGCAGGTAAATCCATACTTTTAGGAGGTTTGTCACTTATTCTTGGTAAACGAGCCGATTTGAGTAGTGTTAAAAATCCGTCAGAAAAATGTGTCATTGAAGCTACTTTTGACATTGCCAATTACAACTTAAAAGCCCTTTTTAAAACAGAAGATTTAGATTATGAACCCTTAACCATCATAAGACGCGAAATTTTGCCTTCAGGAAAATCGAGAGCTTTTGTTAATGATACTCCTGTAAATTTGGACAGTTTACAAGTTTTGGGTGAACGTTTGTTGGATATTCATTCGCAGCACCAAACGTTGCAATTAACCAATGACGATTTTCAGTTTCAGGTTATTGATGCTTTGGCAAATAATTTGACTTTGCTGCAAACATATTCAGAAGATTTAAACCTTTATAAAACGCTTCAACAGCAACTTAAACAGCTTCAAAATTCTAAAGCAGAAGCCATCAAAGAGCATGACTACAATACATTTTTACTCAAAGAATTGGAAGATGCCAAATTAGTTGATGGCGAATTGGAACTACTTGAAGAAGAGTATGAAACTCTCAATAATAGTGAAGATATTAAAGAAAAATTGGCACAGTCACATCAGTTATTGAGCAATGACGAAATAGGTGTGATGACCAATTTGACCGAAATAAAAAACCAGTTTTCTAAACTTGCTAATTACACACAAGCTTACAAATCTATTTTTGAACGTATTCATAGTAGTCTGATTGAACTTGATGATATTTTTATCGAAATTGAAAACTTACAAGACCAATTAGAAGTCGATCCTAACCGATTAGAAACAGTTAATGCAAAACTTCAGGTAATACATAATTTGATGCAAAAACATTCGGTTTCTGAAATTTCTGAACTGATTCAAATCAGAGAAAATTTAGTTAAAAAAGTGTCCGATACAGAACAATTGGATGCAATTATTTCAGAAAAAGAAAAGAACATTGCCACTGTCAAAAGTCAATTAGAGACTAAAGCCAAGACTATTCATACTAACAGAAAAAAAATTATCCCACAGCTTACACAACAGTTAGAAGCCATTTTAACAACCCTTGGGATGCCTAATGCTAAATTTAAAGTAGAATTGAATTTTGGTACAACGTTTTTTTCTAACGGAAAAGATGCCTTATCCTTATTGTTTTCGGCCAATAAAGGTGGCCAATTTAATGAGCTTAAAAAAGCAGCTTCAGGTGGTGAACTCTCCCGAATTATGTTAGCCATAAAATCTGTTTTATCAAAATATATGCAATTGCCAACCATTGTGTTTGATGAAATTGATACAGGAGTTTCAGGAGAAATATCTAATAAAATGGCAACCATTATGCAACAAATGAGTAAAAGTATGCAAGTGTTTACTATTACCCATTTACCACAAATAGCCGCTAAAGGCGATACACATTTTAAAGTGTATAAACAAGATGTTGATGAGGTAACACAAACCCAACTCAAAAAATTAAATTCGGAAGAACGCATTGTGGAAATTGCCCAAATGCTTGGAGGTTTAGATGTTTCAACCTCTGCAATTGCACATGCTAAACAATTATTGAATTGATTTAATTTGTTAAGAAATGAAAAAAATTAACTCCTTAAAAGCCAGTTTTATTGTTGTATTACTTGTTTTAATAAGCGGTTGTAGTGATGATGACCCTTGTGATGTTGCACATACCATGATTAATGGAGAGTGCATTCCAGATTATGTTTTTCCACAGCATGTAAATTTGAAATCAGGCGATAAGTTTTATCATACTAAATATGGTGTTATCAATTTTCAGAATGGCAATTGGTATGATGATAAAGGTAAATTTATATCAGAATTGAACACTAAAAAGCGCTAATACATTTAAAGTTTTATTAATTTTGAATATAATTTTGGTTAAATTGAAGTTTTTAATCAAAATCAACCAATTAACAAATATCTAAACAACAAACTCATGTCATACAACTTACTAAAAGGAAAACGAGGAATTATTTTTGGAGCCTTAGACCCAAACTCCATTGCATGGAAAACCGCTGAACGTGTACACGAAGAAGGCGGTACATTTGTATTAACCAATGCTCCAATTGCAATGCGAATGGGACAAATTAATGATTTGGCAGAAAAAACAGGCTCTCAAATTATTCCTGCAGATGCAACCTCAATGGAAGATTTAGAAAATTTAGTAGCCAAATCTGTAGAAATTTTAGGTGGTAAACTGGATTTTGTGTTGCATTCTATCGGCATGTCTATCAACGTAAGAAAAGGCAAGCATTACACCGACCAAAATTATGATTGGACCCAAAAAGGAACTGATGTTTCGGCCATGTCGTTTCACAAAGTGATGCAATCATTATATAAAGCAGATGCTATGAATGAATGGGGAAGTATAGTGGCCTTAACCTATATGGCGGCACAACGCGTATTTCCTGATTATAACGATATGGCAGACAATAAAGCCTATTTAGAAAGTATAGCGCGTAGTTTTGGGTATTTCTTTGGACGCGATAAAAAAGTACGCGTTAACACCATTTCGCAATCGCCAACACCAACAACCGCTGGTCAAGGTGTAAAAGGCTTTGATGGTTTTATTGCTTATGCTGATAAAATGTCGCCATTAGGGAATGCTACTGCTTTAGATTGTGCTAATTATACCGTGACGTTATTTAGTGATTTGACTAAACGCGTCACATTACAAAATTTATATAACGATGGAGGTTTTAGTAATATGGGCGTGAGTGATGCTGTTATGGAAACGTTTACTAAAGAATAATTGCCTCTTATAACTAATTAAATGTCATGCAATTGAGAAACCGTTAACAATTTAACGGTTTTTTTTGTGTTTTGTCGAATTGTTAATATCTCTGTTAAATTTATAAGTTATTGATAAAATAATTGTAAATATATTGTTGGTTGATTAATTAATTCATTAACTAAAAACCAACTAAAAAATGAAAAAAATTACATTTTTAATGTTTGCTGTTTTTGCATTTTGCTGGCAATCCAATGCTCAGTATTTTACTGACAGCTTTGAAACTGATTTATCCAATTGGAGTGATGTTGCAGGAGCAACAGATAGTGGAGGAAACCTTTGGGTATTAAGTACATCACTAAAAAATACAGGATTGAGTTCTGTGTTTTTTGATGATTATAATGGGGATAATGATAGATGGCTTATTTCATCAGCTATTGATTTGTCTTCGGCTACTTCGCCAATTTTTACATATTTTGACAATGTAAATTATGCTACCTATGCTGATGTTAATGAAGTGCTATATTCCACAGACTATGCAGGAGATCCAAATACAGCAACCTGGAATACGCTCAATGATGTTATTGGAACTGAAGATACTTGGGTGCAAAATGGTCCTTATAGTTTACCAACGTCAAGTACAGTTTATATCGCATTTCATTATGTAGGTAATTATGCTTCAGAATGGTATATTGATGATGTTTTGGTTACTGAAGCACCAACCTGTACACAAGTAGTTGTAGATAGCTCTACAGTTGTAGATGATTGTGGAAACTCACAATTTAGTGTAGATGTTGATGTTACATCTGTAGGCGATGGTACATTTATAACAGATGGCTTAGGAGGTTCATTTGCCATTACTTCAGGAGTTGTAACAGCAGGACCTTATGCAACTGGTTCAACAGTTACTTTAACAGTTGAGCACTCAGATAGTGCATGCAACTTCTCTCTTGGAGATTTTAGTACAGGATGTACACTTCCTGGAGCAGTATGTGGAAATGCTGTGATATTAACACCTGGTACACCACAAAATGGAGCAACAACTACTGGTGCTGGAAGTTTCTCAGACAATAATACAGCACCAAATATTAATCCTTGTAGTACTAATTATAATGACCTTGAATACTGGTTTGAGTACACGGCAGTTACAACAGGTGAAACTTTAGATATTACAGTTACAAATATCACTACTAACTATTATGGTGTTTTTATTTTAGATAATTGTCCAGATTCAGCACCATCTTGTGTAGCTCAAGATACCAATAGCTCCTCTACTGCAGACCTTATGGTTACAACACCTGGCTTAACAGCGGGAACAACCTATTATATTGTAGTAACTGATTGGGCTGAAGGACCTACTACATTTACTATGAATAGTGTTGTAAATGCAGCACCAACCTGTACCAATGCAACCGTTGCATATGCTGTAGAAAGTGATTGTGATACTTCAGGAGGCTTTTTTGTAAATGTAGATGTGACCAATATGGGTACTGCCACGGCATTAACCGTTTCAGATGACCAAGGTAGTGCAACACAACCATTAACAGCTATAGGAACCTTACAATTTGGACCTTATGCAAACGGAACCGATGTGGTAATTACAGTTACAGATGATAATGATGCCACCTGTGAGCAAAGTAGTATTGCGTTAACACAAACCGCTTGTCCACCAGCTAATGATGAATGTGCAACTGCCGAAGCTATTGTGTGTGGTAATACAGTAACGGGCTCTACTCAATTAGCAACAAATACTGGATATAGTAATGGTAATGATGTTTGGTACTTCTTGGCAGGTACTCAAAATGGAAGTGATATTACTATCAGTTTATGTGGCTCAAGTTTTGATACAACTCTTAGAGTTTTTGATGCCTGCGGAGGTAATCAAGTAGCATTTAATGATGATGCATCAGGAGTTTGTTCTCCACAATCTGAAGTAACATTCACATCGGATGGAGTTAGCACTTACTATATTTTAGTAGATGGTTACTATGCTGGTGGTGGAGATTTTACATTAAATGTAACATGTACTGAGCCACCAACCTGTACCAACGCAACAGTGGCCTATACAGTAGCGAGCAATTGTGATGTTTCAGAAAGCTTTTTTGTTAATGTAGATGTGACCAATATGGGAACAGCCACAGCATTAACCGTTTCTGATGACCAAGGTAGTGCAACACAACCATTAACCGCCATAGGAACCTTACAATTTGGACCTTATGCAAACGGAACCGATGTGGTAATTACAGTTACAGATGATAATGATGCCACCTGTGAGCAAAGTAGTAATGCATTAACACAAACCGCTTGTCCTCCAGCTAATGACGATGTTTCTGGAGCTATTGGTTTAACTGTTGGAAACACCCTTTGTGAAGAAACGTTTACAGGCACAAATATAGGTGCTACTACTTCAGCTGAAGTGTCACCAACTTGTGGCACATCAAACTTTGGAGGTGATGTGTGGTTTAAAGTTGCGGTACCACCTACAGGAATGTTAACCATTGAAACTTCAGATGTTGATGGTACAATAGCAGATACAGTAATGGAAATTTATTCGGGTTCTTCTGGTAATTTGACTTCTTTAGGATGTTTTGATGATATAAGCTACCCAAGTAATGCGTTTTCAATGGCTGAACTTACAGACTTAAACCCTGGAGATATTTTGTTAGTTAGAGTTTGGGAATATCAGAACAATACCAAAGGTAATTTTAATATTTGTGCGTGGTCTCCAACAAGTTTAGGAACAACTGATTTTGCGTTTGACAATTTTAGTTACTATCCAAACCCAGTAAAAGAGACACTAACATTAAACTCTCCAAAAGGAATTGATGCCGTTACCATATTTAATATTATTGGACAGCGTATAGTAAACATTAATAGCAATGCAACTGTTCAAAATATTGATATGTCAACCTTACAAGCAGGAACCTATATTGTTAAGGTTAAAATTGATGACCAAACAAAAATAATTAGAGTTGTAAAAGAATAAATAGCTTTTAAACTTATAATGATTAAAAAGGATGCTTGTTTAGCATCCTTTTTTTGCGATGTTAATTTTTATTTAAAATGAGTTGCTTAGTATCTATTTATCAACAATTTATGTTTTTTGTCGATAAAAATAACGGTTCAACGATTAGAAAAATGTTTAACACTTAAGTTATAATATTATTAATAAATTGTGTCTTTAACTTAACATTAACAAATTAAAAACAATTTAATTATGAAAAAAATTACCTTGAGCTTATTAGTATTGTGCTGCTTTGCTTTTTCTTGGCAAAGTAAGGCACAGTCTGTGGCAACTCAAACATTTGCTGCTAATGGTACTGATTCTTCTAATTTCCAATTATCAATTAATGATTCGGATATTACCGTCAATGAAGGACAACCTATTCAATCGGTTACTATTTCAAATTATGAGTCACATTATTATTCTACCGCAGGAACACAACCTTGTTTGGAGGCTTATGATTGGTTCTATTTTGATTTAGACGTGAGTGGAGGTACTTCTGATGGTTTAGCTGTTACTAACGGTTGTGAAGCTGATTATATTGGATTAGATGTATCTGGGTTTACCAATTTAACATTCACTTCTGTAGATGCTGATGCGTATTCAGATACGGTTTATTTATTTGTAACTTTAGAAGTCACCTATCAAACCCCTTCTTGCCCAACTCCAACTGCTTTAACGGCCACTAATATAACAACAGGGTCTGCAGATTTGGGTTGGACTCAAACAGGCGGAAATACTAATTGGGATATAGAATGGGGAGCTGCTGGCTTTACACCAACAGGAACTCCTACTATAGATGATACTTCAAATAACCCTCAAAATTTGCCTGGGCTTTCAGCTGGAACGGCCTATGATTTTTATGTACGTGCAGACTGTGGTATGGACAATACTTCAGATACCAGTACTTGGGCAGGTCCTTTTTCTTTTACCACCCTTTATAATCCACCAGCTAATGATGAGTGTGCCAATGCTGTTAGTTTAACAGTAAACCCTGATTTTGCATGTGGTACAGTAACAGCAGGAACCGTTGCAGGCGCAACAGATTCAGGCGCTGATGATGCCACTTGTTATGGAACACCAAATAATGATGTGTGGTATAGTTTTATGGCAACAGCAACATCACACAAAGTGTCTTTAACAAATTTAGTAGGTAGTACCACAGATATGTATATGACGTTTTATGATGCAACAGGTGGCTGCGGGGCTTTAGGCGCTTCAATAGCTTGTAGTGATCCAGAAACAAAAACCTTAACAGGGTTAACTGTTGGGACTACTTATTATGTACAAGTTTATTCGTATGGTAATACTTTAGCAAATACCACTTTTGACATCTGTGTTGGAACACCACCACCACCACCAGCCAATGATGAGTGTGCAGATGCTGTTAGTTTAACAGTAAACCCTGATTATAATTGTGGAACGGTTACTTCAGGGACTGTTGCAAGTGCAACAGATTCTGGTGCTAATGATGCCACTTGTTATGGAACACCAAATAATGATGTGTGGTATAGTTTTATGGCAACAGCAACAGCACATAGAGTATCTTTAACAAATTTAGTAGGTAGTACCACAGATATGTATATGACGTTTTATGATGCAACAGGTGGTTGTGGGGCTTTAGGCACATCAATAGCTTGTAGCGATCCAGAAACAGCTAATTTAACAGGGTTAACTGTTGGGACTACTTATTATGTACAAGTTTATTCGTATGGCAGTGGCACTGCAGATACTACTTTCGATATTTGTGTTGGAACACCACCACCACCACCACCAGCACCAGCCAATGATGATTGTGCAACTGCTCAAAGTTTAGTTGAGGAAACCAGTATAGCAACAGCTGCTGCTGCAACTCCAATCGCAGGAACTATTGAAGGAGCCACTGATTCTGGACTTCCAGCTGAGCAATGTGGAACTTACACTGGAAATGCAAACGATGATGTGTGGTATTCATTTGAAGCATTGACTCCTAATGTCAACATTACTTTTGAAATTAATGGTGCCAATGTTTTTGATGGTGTAGCACAATTATACTCAGGAACTTGTGGTTCATTAACTAAAATTGACTGTGCTGATAATTCAATTACCACAGCACCTGTAGTAGAAGAGATACAAGCAACTGGTTTAACGGTTGGTGAGGTGTATTATGTACGTATTTATCAATATAGTGGCACTTCTGATACATTTGGTAAATCATTTGATGTTAAATTATGGTCTCCAGATGCACTTAGTGCAGATGAATTTGAATTAAATCAATTTTCTTATTTCCCTAACCCTGTCAATAACAAGTTGTCTTTAAGAGCTCAACAAAATATTCAAAATGTAGCTGTTTACAATATGTTGGGTCAAGAAGTATTAAGAGTAGCTCCTAATACAGTTGATGCTGATGTAGACATGGCAACATTACAAACAGGAGCGTATTTTGTAAAAGTAACTATCAATGATAGAACTAAAACAGTGCGCGTGATTAAAAATTAAGTCATAATTATATAAATTATCAAAAGGACTTTGTTATCTTAACAAAGTCCTTTTATTTTAAAATTAAATCAGCAATAGTGTGTGTTTAAAACGTTTTTTTATTGTAATAGCGTTGAGTAGTATTACTATAGAGGGTGTTGCTCAGGCTTATTTTGAAGATATAGCTTTTAGTTTGGGTGTTGGTATTTCTTGTGGTGATTCGCCCATTGGTAATGGCATCACTTTTTTTGATTATAATAACGATGGTTGGGATGACTTAACAGTGCCTTCGCAATCTGGAACTCCACTTCGCTTTTTTAAAAATATTAATGGAACTTTTCAAGAAGAGGTTTTGATAACTCCAGCTATAACCTACCAAACCAAACAGGTAAATTGGGTCGATTTTGATAATGATGGTGATAACGATTTGTATGTTACCAGCAATGTCTCTGGAAACAAATTGTACCAAAATGATGGCAATTTTAATTTTACTGATATTACAATAGCTTCTGGCTTACCAACCGCTAATATTTTTACCTATGGTGCTTCTTGGGGCGATTATAACAACGATGGTTATTTAGATGTATTTTTGAGTAATAGAGACGTTAATAATGTAGTTCCTAACTATTTGTATCGCAATAATGGTGATGGTACCTTTGTAAATGTTAGTAATTTAGTAGGGCTTTTGGAAACCAGTAATTTATCCTTTTGCTCTGCTTTTTTTGATTTTAATAATGATGGTTGGCAAGATATTTATGTCTCAAATGATAGAGTTGATAATCCAAATGTTCTCTATAAAAATAATGGTGATGGTACGTTTTCAGATGTAAGCCAGTCTTCAGGAACTAATTTAGCTATTGATGCCATGACGGTTACTATTGGTGATTATAACCATGATGGTTGGTTTGATATTTATGTTAGTAATACACCAAGTGGCAATGTGTTTTTAATGAATAATGGCAATGAAACCTTTACCAACATTGCAGCATCTAATGGCACCACATTTAATAGTATTGCTTGGGGAGC
The DNA here is from genome assembly GCA_041391965.1 of Gelidibacter sp. Classification (GTDB taxonomy): domain Bacteria; phylum Bacteroidota; class Bacteroidia; order Flavobacteriales; family Flavobacteriaceae; genus JAWKMZ01. Next base: position 345,173 of record JAWKMZ010000004.1, read on the forward strand.
TGTTTTTTTAGATGCCGAAAATGATATGGATTTAGATTTGTATGTAAGTGGTCAACTAACAGGTTCAAACCCAAATTTACGTTCAGCAGCATTTTATGAAAACAATGGCAATGGCATTTATACTATTCCAACAAATTGTGGATTTATAAATGACACCAGAGAAAGCTATTCTAATGCAATAGGCGATGTTGATAATGATGGTTTATCGGATATTGCTGTCAGTAATGCCAATCACGAAAATATTTTTATTTGGAAAAACCAAACAGTTACTACCAATAATTATTTAAAAATAAAATTGCATGGCACCACCAGTAATAAAAATGGTATTGGTTCCGTCATTGAAGTATCAACCAATGGAATCAAACAATATAATTATACACTTTGTGGCGAAGGGTATTTAGCACAAAATTCAGCAACCGAAATATTTGGATTAGGTACCAACACAAGTGCTGATTATGTAAAAGTGACATGGTTAAGTGGCATTGAAGATACTTTTTATAATGTGGAGGCTAATCAAACATTAAACATTTCTGAAGGCTCAGGAGAACTTAGTATTGTTAAACACAATTTTGATTCATTTTTATATTATCCAAATCCTGTGACTAACACATTATCATTAAAGGCACAACATCCCATTCAAAACATAGTTATTTACAATATATTAGGACAACCTATCTTAAACATAACACCTAATAATAGCAACGTAAATATACCTATGTCAACTTTTCAAGATGGTATTTATATAGCAGAACTAACCATAAATGGTGTTTCAAAGAATATTCGTGTCATAAAAAAATAGAAACTCATACCATAAGTGTCTTTAACGAATTTCTACGTTTTTTAACGATTAAACCCTTAAATTCCATATATTTAAAGTCAGAAAAACTAAATTTAACCAATAAAAAAAGAAAATAACCTTTAAAATACGATACCTATGAAAAAAATTACCTTATTATTTAGTGCAATACTTGCATTGTTTACCATTAGTAGTTTTGCACAAGATTCATGTGCAACTGCAGTAGTTGCCACAGATGGTGTTACTATTTCTACAGCCATAAATGATAATTCACCAGGTGCTAATGATGATGATTCAGCTTGGTATGCTTATACAGCTGGAGCTGATGGAACTATTACTGTTAGTGCCTGTGGAGGAGGAGGTGACACCTATTTGAATATTTACAATTCATGCGGAGGCCCTATTGAAGATACAAATGATGACTTTTGTGACCTCGGAAATGGAGACGCATATGCGTCTCAAATATCAGATTACCCTGTTTTTTCTGGTCTAACTTATTATATTGAATGGAGAGACTATTGGGAATTGACCCCTTTTGATTGGACCATAACCTTTACGCCTGCGCCTTCATGTGACGAAATCACTACACTATATGCTACTTCATTAACTAATACTAATATTGATTTTTATTGGGATGCTCCAGCGTTTGGGACTCCTGCAGGTTATAATGTAGAAATTGTACCTGGTGGTAATGCGCAAGGAGTTGGTGTAGTAGCTAGTGGGTATGTGGCATCACCTACCAATGCCTTTTCAGCTGGTAATACACTTACCGCAGGCACAGATTATTCAATATATATTCAAACAGATTGTGATACTGATGGAACCAGTGCCTATACGGGACCTATAAATTTTACAACTCTTGCAAATACTCCTCCAGCAAATGATACTTGTAGCGGAGCTGTGTCATTGACTCAAGAAACCAACATAGCATCTGCTGCCAGTGCTACTCCAATTGCAGGAACTATACTCGATGCAGGCTTTACAACCATTTCAGCTGAGGATTGTTCAGGATTTACTGGTAATGCTAATGATGATGTTTGGTTTTCATTTACAGCACTTACAGCTGATGTGAATATTACTGCAGATACTGAATTTGATAGTGTTTTGACATTATATTCAGGTGCAGATTGTAATTCATTAGTATATGTGGCTTGTTCAGATGCAAATGCCACAACACCTTATAATGAACAAATATCAGCTTCTGGGTTAACAATTGGAGCAACTTATTACTTTAGAGTTTACTATTACACCACTAATGCACCTAACCCAAATTTTACTGTAAAATTATGGACATCTTCTACTTTAGGTATAGATGATGTAGTTGCAAATAACAACTTTACCTATTATCCAAACCCTGTAAAACAGACATTAAACTTAAAAGCACAAAGCAACATTCAAAATGTAGCTATTTATAACATGTTAGGGCAAGAAGTGCTTAAAACGGCTCCTAATGCTTTAGACAGTGAAGTGAATATGAGTACGCTAAGTAATGGTGCTTATTTTGTAAAAGTCACTATTAATGATACCACTAAAACAGTACGAATTATTAAGCAATAAAATTTTTAAAATACAATTTCAAAAGCCACCAATTTGGTGGCTTTTGCATTTTCTTTAAGTATCTTTGTGTATATGAATGCACTCTCTTTTTCATTTATCATCCCTGTTTATAATAGACCAGATGAGGTTAATGAACTTTTAAACAGCCTTACAAAGCTTAAAGGGACTATTGATTTTGAAGTTCTTATCATTGAAGATGGCTCGTCTGTGTCGTCAAAACCGATGGTAGATATTTATAGTAATACACTAAATGTTTCGTATTATTTTAAAGAAAATTCTGGACCTGGAGATTCTAGAAACTATGGAATGGAAAGAGCCAAAGGCACTTATTTTATTATTTTAGATTCTGATTGCTTAGTGCCTGAAAACTATTTAGAAGTGGTTAATCAAAGTTTGCAAGATGATTTTGTAGATTGTTTTGGTGGACCAGATGCGGCACATTCTTCATTTACCAATCTTCAAAAAGCCATCAATTTTGCTATGACTTCTTTTTTAACTACAGGAGGTATTAGAGGCGGAAAAGACACTAATAAAACCTTTCAGCCGCGAAGTTTTAATATGGGATTATCCAAAAAGGCCTTTGAAAGCTCAGGCGGTTTTGGAACCATTCATCCTGGTGAAGACCCAGATTTATCAATTAGATTGGTCAATTTAGGTTTTAAAACAAAATTGATTAACAAAGCTTATGTATATCATAAACGTCGAATTTCTTGGTCTAAATTCTATACACAGGTTTATAAATTTGGGATGGTAAGACCCATACTGAACACATGGCATCCTAACACAATACGTCTCACGTATTGGTTTCCATCACTGTTTAGTATAGGTTTAATTTGTTCTTGCTTGTTGTTAGCGTTTCATGTTATTTGGCCACTTTTGATTTACGGAATATATTTTTTGATAGCTTTTGTAATGGCAATTTTTCAAACTAAAAACATATCTGTCGCAATACAAGCTATTTTTGCTATTTTAATCCAGTTTTTTGGCTATGGCTATGGGTTTTTAAAATCGACGTTGGCTATAAAAGTGTTTAATAAAAACCCAGAAACCACATTTCCTAATTTATTTTTTAAACATGCAAAATAAACTGAAATCAAAATTATTAAAAGCTATTAAAAGCAAAAAACTCCATGTTTTTGGGTTGTTTTTTGTATTGGCATTTTTGTTTTCAATCGTTACAAAACTCTCTAAAACATATACTGACACTTTAATATTTCATTTTACTTACGCTAATGTGCCACAAGATAAAACCATCGTTTTAGATAGTAGCCAAAAGGTATTAGTAACGGTTAAAACCTATGGATTTAATCTATTGCCTTACTACTTATATAAACATGATATTGCGGTAGATTTTAAATCGGATGTAAGTATTAAAGGCGAAAATTATGTTTGGACCTCAAAACAAGGCATTCAAAAAATAAGTAAAGAAATTGGCAACTCTGTTGAAATCATGTCTATCAAACCAGATACATTGCTATTTCCATTTCATGCCTTAGCAGCAAAAAAAGTAGCTGTTAAAATTAACCATAAAATTAAGTTTGTTGCTGGTTATGATTATGTAGATGCCATACATGTACAGCCAGATTCGGTTAAATTGATTGGATCAGAAGCGTTGCTTTCTAAAATAAGTAGTGTGAGTACAGAACCTTTAGTGCTAAATGAAGTGAATTCAGATTTTAACAAAACGGTTGCCATTGCTGTAACACCAACTTTAAAAAAAATAAAACTCTCGCAAAATAAAGTAACTGTTTCAGCCAAAGTTCAGAAATTTACTGAAGGAACTTTTGAAATACCTATTACCATCGTCAATTTGCCAGTTGGGACAACTATCAATTATTTTCCTAAAACCATTCCTGTAACCTATTATGTAAGTCTTAATGATTATAAACTCATAAAACCAGCCGATTTTGTTTTAGAATGTGATTTTAACGATATAAAAAACACAGACAAAACCTATTTTACACCCAAATTAGTAGATCAACCAAAACAGGTAAAAAGTGCGCGTTTAAAACAAAATAAAGTTGAATTTATCTTGATGCAATAAAATGAAAATTGTAGGATTAACAGGCGGAATAGGAAGTGGGAAAACCACAGTTGCCAAAATGTTTCAAGATTTAGGCGTACCTCTATACATTGCTGATGAAAAAGCAAAAGAACTAATGAATACGTCTAAAGTTATCAAACGTAAACTTATTGCTTTATTTGGTGACAATGCTTATAAAAATGAAGTCTTGAATAAACCGTTTATCGCTTCAAAAATATTCAATAATAAAGAATATTTGCATAAAATGAATGCCATTGTGCATCCAAAAGTGGCTTCAAACTTTAAAAAATGGCTAAAAAAGCAAAATGCGCCTTATATTATTAAAGAAGCTGCTATTATTTTTGAAAACCAACAACAAAGTAATTATGATATTATTATTACAGTTACAGCTAATTTAGACAATCGGATCTTACGCCTTTTAAAGCGAGATAAAACTACAAAAGAAAAAATAATGGCGATTGTAAACAATCAGCTTACAGACCAAGAAAAAGTACGTCTTTCTGATTATGAAATAATTAATGATACGTTAGATATTACCAAACAGCAAGTTGTTAAAATTCACAAAGAACTATTAAAAGCCAGTTTATGAATAACCAAATTTTAACATTTTTGTTAAGGTAAGGTTAAAGACGATTATTACTAAATGTTAAAATGTTAAATTTGAATGATGAAGCGGAGGTTATTCATTATGTTGGTGGTTTTGATGAGTTTATCTCTCATAGGAATCATTTTTGTACAAGTATATTTTATCAATAATAGTTTAAAAAACGAAGAAAAGCAGTTTACGCTTAACGTTAAAAGAACCATTAGCTACGTTTCAAAATCTGTTGAAGATGATGAAATAGATAAATATTACGATGCTGGAATTTATAAGCTTAATGAGTATGTAAAAAATGGTGGAAAGGCCGATACCACATTTATTAAGCAACTTTCCATTAATAAACAAGATGATAACACCAACCAAACCATAGTTTACACCAACGGTATTTTAGAAGAAAGTTATAAAATACCATCCATGTTCTTTGACATAAGTTTAGATAGTATTAACTTAAATAGAATATCTCAACGTAAAGAAACAACGGTTTATGACAAAAATCCTATAGACGGAAGCTTGTCCATAAGCCCTGAAAAACGCCTTGTCACTTTCAATGAAATGGATGATGTTGCAAAAAGCTTATTTAAAGATTTTATTAAAGACCAATTAAGCTACTTGCCAATTTACAAACGTATTTCAGTAGAAGAATTAAAAAAACGATTAGCATTAAAACTCAATAATGAAGGCATAGACATAGATTTTCAGTTTGCAATTTACGATAAAGATTTAGCAACCAAAGTACAATCAGATAATTTTGAGAAGAATGTAGAAACCACCTATGGTGTACCTATTTTTGCTGATGATAGCAGCACCAATAAATACCTTCTTTACATAGATTTTCCTAATAGAAATAAATTTTTGCTGTCCTCTATTTTAGGAATGATGATACTTTCCATTTTATTTACAGCCATTATCATCATAGCATATACAAGCGCACTCTACCAATTGGTAAAACAACGTCAAATATCGCAGATAAAAACAGATTTTATCAACAACATGACCCATGAGTTTAAAACACCAATTGCCACCATCAATTTAGCATTAGATGCCATCAAAAACCCAAAAATTGTTGATGATAAAGAAAAAGTAGCACGTTATCTAAAAATGATAAAAGACGAAAACAAACGCATGCACGCACAAGTAGAAAACGTGCTAAGAATATCTAAACTTGAAAAAAACGAACTTAACATTAGTAAGGAAAGAGTAAAACTACACGACCTAATAGAAGACGCTATCACACATGTAGAATTGATTGTGGAAGACAGACAAGGTTACGTAAAAAGTCATTTGAATGCAGATAAATCATCAGTTTTAGCAAACGACACCCACTTTACCAATGTTATTGTAAACATATTAGACAATGCCATCAAGTATTCTGACGATGCACCAAAAATAGACGTCACCACAGAAAACGTTGGCAACAATATTATATTAAAAATTGCCGACCAAGGCAATGGTATGTCAAAACAAGTTCAAAAACGCGTTTTTGAAAAGTTTTATAGAGAACATACAGGAAATGTACACAACGTCAAAGGCCATGGCTTAGGTTTGGCTTATGTAAAACGGATAGTAGAAGACCACCAAGGTCATGTATCAGTAGAAAGTGAAAAAGGAAAAGGCAGTACTTTTATTATAAAACTGCCATTAATATCATAAAAGTTATGGAAGAAATAAATAAAAAAATTTTATTAGTAGAAGATGATCCAAATTTTGGAACCGTTCTAAAAGATTATTTGAACATGAACGATTACAACGTAGTTCATGCCAAAAATGGAATGGAAGGTTTTGAAAAGTTTAAAAAAGATGATTTTGATTTATGCATCTTGGATGTCATGATGCCCTATAAAGACGGATTTACACTTGCAAAAGAAATAAGAGAAAAAAACAGCGATGTGCCAATTATTTTCTTAACAGCCAAAGCCATGAAAGAAGATGTGCTAAAAGGCTACAAAGTAGGTGCTGACGACTATCTTAACAAACCTTTTGATAGCGAAGTTTTATTGATGAAAATTAAAGCCATCATGCAACGCAAAGCAACAGATACAGTTGCTGATAGCAAGCAATTTGAATTTAAAATTGGAGGATTTGATTTAAACTCTAAACTTCGTTTTTTAAAATACAAAGGTGGAGAGCCTGTAAAATTGTCGCCAAAAGAAAACGAATTACTCCGTTTATTAGCCTTACATGAAAACGATTTGATGCCACGTGAGTTGGCTTTGACAAAAATTTGGAGAGACGACAACTACTTTACCTCCAGAAGTATGGACGTGTATATTGCAAAATTACGTAAGTACTTAAAACCTGATGAAAACGTAGAAATACTAAACATTCATGGTGAAGGCTTTAGATTAGTAGTTAACCAAAACGCCTAAAAAAATCAATTTTTAGCTTCATAAAAAAAGCCTATCCAAACGGATAGGCTTTTTGTTTTAAAAAATCGAAATATTAGATAACTTTTACGTTTACTGCGTTCAATCCTTTTTTTCCTTCTTGTAAATCGAATTCTACTTCATCACCTTCACGAATTTCGTCAATCAATCCAGAAATGTGTACAAAATGTTCTTTTTTGTTTCCTTCTTCAATAATAAAACCAAACCCTTTTGAGTTGTTGAAGAATTTTACGGTACCTTTATTCATAATAAAATTAATGTTAATTAAGCGTCAAATGTAATGTTAAATAATTGAATTACAGTATTTTTTAAGCATTTTTTTAATTAGGTAATAGATAGATACCTAATAGGTTAGGGTTTTAATTAAGCTTAATGTTTGTGATTTTTAGTAATTTGTTTGGGTTACCACAGCAAAAGCACTTAAAATGCGTTCTTTTTTATTCAATATATAGAATCTAATATTACATTAGCTACAAAAGGTTTATAATGGCTGTTTTCAAAATAATTGCTAATAGGAGTTGTCAATGTATTTGTTCCAGAAAAATTAAAAACCTTCTCTTTTCCAAATACAGAATAAAGCAGTTTTAATTGTTCGGGTTCCATAGGTATTTGATTGAATAAAGGCGAAATTACAATTTTATAAGAGGTCTGTTGTTTTTTTAAAATAGCGCTAATTTGATGCAGTAATTCAATTTCTTTTTCGGTCTTTTTTAGCCTAACCCTTGTTGTCATAGCACGATTAAATACATTTTTAGCAATCAATGTTTTGTAATAGTTAAGGCTGTCTTCTTTAATTTCTTTGGCTAACCCATAATAAGAATCGTTTGATATAGGTGTAAAGGTATCTGAATATTTGTCTTTATTGATATAGCTTGACATATAACTTCTGTAGTTTCCAAAAATGGAAAAATCAACATACGACAGCATAAACCTTGGGTTTAGATTGGCTCTTATATAACTACTATAAAATTCTGAAGGACTAACATCTCCAAATTCTATTGGGTTTATCAGGATGTGCTCGTCTCTTTTCTCTGTTCCTGCTAACACCTGTCTGTCAATTATTATTAAGGCATATTTTATGTTGCCATGATGCTCATCTAAAAAGCGAAGTTTTGTATAAATACCATAAAGATCTTCGCTATGTGCATCATAATGAAAAGGAACTGCGTCATTTGGTAAATAGTGTTTCCACTTTGGCGTTTTGTAGGCTTGAGAGCGCGAACTTCCAAAAATAAAGGCATTGTAATGTAAGCTATCATTATGTTTTAGGTACGTTTTTGTGGACACATAAGTTCTGTTTAACGTTACCGCGTTTGTAGTATCATAATAGCTATCATAATCTTTATAAATTTTGAAAACATCAAAAGATAAAGCTATAATGATGTAAACAATTATAGGAAAAGCAAATAAAAAAAGAGTTTTTAAATAGCGTTTCATTTGAGTTCTATTTCAATTTTTGAAATAAGTTCAGTTGTAGGTGTTTGATAATCAAACCAATGTGTTTCTGTGTTTTTTTTAAACCAAGTCAATTGACGTTTTGCAAACCGACGCGAATTTTTTTTAATTTCAGAAATTGCAAAATCTAAAGACCACTCACCATTCAGGTACTTAAACAATTCAGTATAACCAACTGTGTTTAAGGCATTCAAATGTTGTTTTGATTGTAAATTTTTGACTTCCTCCAGTAAACCTTCTGTCATCATTTTATCAACACGTTGGTTAATTCGGTCATAAATAATAGACCTTTCGGCAATTAGGCCAATAGAGATGGTTTTAAAATTTCGTGGTTCTTTTTTTTTGTTTAAAAATGAAGAGTAAGGCTTGTTTGTGCCAATACAAATCTCTAAAGCTCTAATAACACGATGCGGATTGTCAATAGCGATGGTGTTATAGGATTCTAAATCAAGAGTTTTAAGTTGATTTTGTAAGGTTTTGAGACCTTCATTTTGGAGTGTTTTATTTAAGGTTTCTCGAATAGTTACGTCAATTTCAGGAAAATCATCCAATCCTTTGGTTACAGCATCCACATACAAACCTGAACCACCAACCATAATGGCCACTTGATGATTTTTATAAATAGTGTTTAAGAGCTTAATAGCATCTTTTTCAAAAGCACCAACATTGTAATTGTCTTCAACCAATTTGTGATGTATAAAATGATGTTTAGCAGCAGCCAATTCAGTTGGAGTAGGAGCAGCAGTGCCAATAGACATATTTTTAAAAAACTGTCGCGAATCTGCTGAAAGTATTTCTGTATTAAAATGTTGTGCTAATTGAATACTTAAAGCGGTTTTGCCAATAGCCGTTGGACCAATAATTGAAATAAGATACTTGTTAGTGTTCATGTAAACTGTGACCGCATTTGTTACAAAATTCGGAACCATCTTGATGTTTTTCTGCCAAACAATTATGACAAACTTGAGAATTTAGGTGCAAATCATCTACATTTTTTTCTGAACCACTTTTTGATTGACTGGTATATTCAGCAGATACAATGCCTGTTGGAACAGCAATAATACCATAACCCAAAATCATAATCAAAGACGCTATAAATTGACCTAAAGGTGTTACAGGTGCAATATCACCAAAGCCAACAGTTGTAAGGGTTACAATGCACCAATACACGCTTTTAGGAATGTTTGTAAAACCGTGTTCTTCACCTTCAATCATATACATTAAAGTGCCAAAAATGATGGCTATGATTAATACTGCAAACAAAAAGACAAATATTTTGGCTCTACTGGCTTTTAAAGCTTTTACTAAGTTGTTGGAAGCACCTAAATAACGCGCTAATTTTAAAATTCTAAAAACACGTAACAAGCGTAAAGCTCTTAATGCAACTAAAGCGTGTGTACCTGCAAAAATTAATGAAATGTACTTTGGAACTGTGGACAAAAAATCAATAATGCCATAGAAACTAAAAATGTATTTAAATGGTTTTTTTACAGTAATGATTCGAGCAATGTATTCTAAGCTAAATAAGATGGTAATAACCCATTCAGAAATATTTAAAATATCATGATATTGGGCATCAATACCTTTGACACTTTCCAACATAACAAGAACAATGCTGGCAACAATGACAATAAGCAAAATGATGTCAAATAATTTTCCAGCAGGCGTATCAGCCTCATAAATGATTTCATGAAGCTTTGTTTTCCAGGTTTTGTTATAGTGAGGTTGTTCCATCATCTAAAAATACGAAAAGTTTAGCTTTTCTTTTTTAATACAATTAATGAATTAGACTGAACATCAATTATTTTTCTAATATAGGTTTTTAAAACATCATAATATTCCGAATTATAGATAGCTTCTTTAAAACTGACTTTAAAGAAGATCATAATTTGGTTATTTATTACTTTAGTTTGAAGAATAATATCACCTGTATCATTAGGAAGTTTTCCATTAATATCTTTTGGTGATTCGACGACTTCATAAGCATCTCCAAGATCTAATTTGAAGCTATAAAAATATGCATCTTTAAAACCAAAGTCAATAGGATAGGTACGTTCTTGAAGTTTAAATGGGTTTTCAGAGAAAAATTTATAAATAAATGGATTTAAATAAATTTGAGTTGCATTAGCACTGCTATTATCTAATTCTATTTGGTAAGTTTCTTCAAACTGCTCATCATCTTTTTCAGTGGTATGCACCTTGTGGTCTAATATTGTAATGTTACTTTGAACATCAGCTGTTTTTTCAATATAATCTGATGGGTTGGCAAAATACTTTTCCTTTTTAGGTAAGGCATTATAGCCTGTATATTTATTTTCTGAAGTGCCTGTTATTGTTGCATTATCTGACAATTTTAAATCGACTCGGTATTGTTTTGAAGAATGGTTATTTGCTTCAATATCTATCCATTGACTACCATTTTTAAAATCTAATAATCTGCCATATTGATTTAAACATTTAAAGGGAAGGGTTCCAAAGCTCAAAAACTTATTAGTTGCATCTAAAAGATAGGTTTGTCCATCAATAGTTGCTTGCACAATGAGGTAATTAAATTCTGAAATGATAGGATAGAGTTTTGTAGGCAGTCCATTAGCCCTTGTAGATACTAAAACTGGTTTTACATCAATGCCTTGTTCATCTAACAGATTGTGAAGTAAAATATTTATTTCTGTATTATTACCAGACTTTTCTTTTATTAAGTTTTTTACAGAAACATCGCTTAAAACTCTATAGTCGCCATTCCAAGTATAGTTATCTTGAACAAATTTGTAAATTTCTTTTGCAGTACTTAGCTTATTGGTTTTATTAGTAATAACAGTGGCTAACAAACCGTCTAAAGATGTGTTTTTAATTAGTTGACGTCCTATATTTTGATTTGTTTTTAGCTCTTTGTCGGCATCTTTCCACGATTTTGTAATATTATCAACTCTTCCGTCAAAACTTCTAAATATTTTTAGTTCATATTCAATGCGTGATAAATAGTTGCTTTTTGTAGTCATATATTCTTCATCTACAAAAGCTGGAATGTCCTTCATAGCATAGACTGTGTTTGTGCAGTCTGCATAAGCTCCATTAAAATTACTTAAACAATTTTTAACTAATTTTTGTTCATTTCTAATTAATTTTAAAGTACCAACAAGCTTAATATTGTATTCATAATTTGCAGGAATGCTCGTGTTGTATTCGCTATAAAGTTTAGGAATGTCACTTTGAAATTCCCAATCTTTGTACTTGTATATATAAGGTGATTCTAAAGTATAACTGTAAGTGATAACGGAGCCTTCTTTGATATTTGGAAATGTGAACTTTGCAAGGGTATGGTTTTCATCATAATTTTCCTCAAAAATGGCACTTTTTTCTAATTTTACTTGAGTTACTTTTCCGTTTTCAATATTATATGTTGTGGCTGTAATGTCAGATATTTTCTCTGCATTGTTTCCTTTTTTATAAAGAGGAATGACAATATTAGCTTGTTTAAAACCATTTCTGTTAAGTATTTTTAACTTCCGCTTAATTTCAGTTTTAAGATTGTAATTGTCCTTTTTAATATAGCTATTACCAAATTCATAAATAACAAGCGCATTTGCTGTGGAGTCCTTTGGATAGATATTGGTTTCAATTTCGGATCTGATAACTTTCATGTCCTCACTATTAAAAGAATTTTGACAATAAAAGGTTGATGTAATAAATAAAAATAATAATAGTTTCAAAGGCTTATTTTTTTAATTGAACAAGTTTTAAGTTTTTGTTTTTCCTGATATAATTTTGAATAATATGCTGTGTGTCTCTGTTATTTTCCATAGGTGTGATGATGGATTGCAACACTTCAATATGAGTGATTTGATAATTTAGATTAAAAAATCCCAATCCTTTAAACACACCATTTTCAATCAATATAACGCTGCGTTCATCAACCTCTCGTCCTCTATCTATAATAGCCATATCTTGATTGTCGTAGCTGTTTTTTGCAATTAATTTTTCAACACGTTCATTATAAAACTCAGGTGCTTCTTCTTTTATGCAAGCACCAGCACATTCTTTGATATCGTATTTAAAACAGCTTGTTTTGGTGTTGTAAAGACCTGTGAGTTTTTGGCACAATCTAAAATCGTCAACCGCTTTAAACATAAAACTCTTAGCACTTTGTCTGTTTGTAAAGGTGGTGATTGCTTTTTTTCTGCCATCTGCAATATCAATTTTTAAATTGAGATAGCCATTTTTATCTTTAAAACTATACAAAGCATGTGTAAAAATAGTACGTCTTAACGCTCTGTTATGAATGGGTTTATGGCGTTTTATTTCTTCACTTTCCATTAAAAGTGCTACCAGTTCACTTCCTGTATTTTCATAAGTGATGGCGGCAACTTGTAACTGTATTTTTTTCGATTTAGAATCGGTTCCTGTAAAATGCTGATTGACACGACTTCTTATATTTTTACTTTTGCCTATATAGATAATTTTTCCGTAGGTGTCATGAATGTAGTAAACGCCTGTAGCGGAAGGTAATTCGTCAACAATGGTTCTTAAATTAGGTGCCATTTGAAACTTTGGTTCTGCTTTTACAGCATCTTGAATGATGCTTTTATCTAAATCTTTTGCTAACAAAATTTTAAACAATTTGACGGTTGCCACAGCATCACCAGAAGCTCTGTGTCTGTCGCTAACAGGAATGCCTAAAGCACGTGTAAGTTTTCCTAAGCTATACGATTCTTGTTCAGGAATTAATTGTTTGGCAAGCTCAACAGTACACAATGTTTTGCGTTTAAATTCAAACCCTAAACGTCTAAATTCGGTACGTAAAATTCGGTAATCAAATTGTGCATTATGTGCAACTACAATACAATCAGTTGTCATTTCAACGATGCGTTTGGCTACTTCATAAAACTTAGGTGCATTTTTAAGCATGTTGTTGTTAATGCCTGTAAGATTGACTACAAAGGGTTGAATGTCGCGTTCTGGATTGACCAAACTTATAAATTGATCCACTACTTTATGACCATCAAATTTATAGATGGCTATTTCGGTAATACCTTCTTCATTGTACTTTCCACCAGTGGTTTCTATGTCGAGTATTGCGTATATTTTCTTTAAATTTAAAGTTAAAAATGACCAATTAAAAGTTTCATTTTAGAGTAAATAAAATAACTTTTGTTATTCGTTATCGTTATTCATGGATAATTTCGTTCGCCAAATATACTACTTCCAACACGAATCATAGTGCTTCCACAGGCAATAGCTAAGGTATAATCGCCACTCATTCCCATGCTTATCGTTTGTAGTTTGCAGTTAGCGGTTTGCTGTTTTGATAGCTCATCAAAAGTTGATTTTAAAAATGAAAATTCTGTTTTGATTTGATTTTCATTATCAGTAAAGGTTGCCATTCCCATAACTCCAACAATGCAAACGTTTTTTAACTCTAAAAATTCTTTGGATTGTAAAATTGTTGAAGCATCATTAGCAGACATCCCAAATTTGGAGTCTTCTTCGGCTATTTTTATTTGTAGTAAGCAATTGATGGTTCGGTTATGTTGTTTGGCTTGTTTGTTAATCTCTTTTAGTAATTTAAAATTGTCAACACCATGTATTAAACTCACAAACTCTGCCATATATTTCACTTTATTGCGTTGTACATGACCAATCATATGCCATTCTATATCTTTTGGCATTTGTTGATGTTTGTCGGTCATTTCCTGTATTTTATTTTCGCCAAATATGCGTTGTCCAGCATTATAAGCTTCCATAATGTCCGCAATTGGTTTGGTTTTAGAAACCGCTACCAAAGTAACTTGCTCAGGAAGTTGTGATTTTATGTGTTGCAGGTTGTTTTGTATGGACATTTTATTTTTTTATTTCAGTCATCAGTTAGTGATCAAAATTCATAAATGGTAACACCACTTCGTAGTTTTGGTTCAATAAAGGTGCTTTTAGGAGGCATTTTAAGCCCATCGTCAGCAATGTGTTTGAGCTCTTCCATGGTTACTGGCACCATTCCAAAGCCAACCATATAGTTGCCAGAATCGACACTACTTTTAATATTGACGATGTCTTTTTTACCATTGATGTAGGCAATTCGGTGGTCATTACGCAAATCATTAATACCTAACAAGGGTTGTAAAATGGTTTTATACAAAATTTGCGCATCTAAAGCATCTAATGAAGTTTGCATAGTATAGGCCGTTTTACGCAAATATAAGGAGTAAAAATCGCCATCCAAATACATGCTAAAATGATGTTTTTGAGTTGGTTTGTATGGTATTTTACCTCTGTTTTCAATACGAAATAACTCGTCGAGCTGAATTAAAAATTCTTCTTTGCTTAATCCGTTTAAATCTTTTATGACTCTATTAAATTCGTGGATTTTCAAATCGGATTCTGGTAGCAAATAGCTCATAAAGAAGTTATAATTTTCATCGCCAAAATGGTCTGGATTGGCATCTTTTAAATCTTTATATAACAAATAGGAAGATGCTGAACGATGGTGTCCATCGGCAATATATATGGTGTTAATTCCTTCAAACGCTTTTGAAATGGCAGCAATTGTCGTTTCGTCTTCTAATTTCCACAAATAATGTGTATCTCGATAGGTGGTGGTAAACTCATATTCGGCACGTTCTTTTTGTGTTTGCTTTATAATGCGTGCAATTGTAGGATTATCTGGATAGGTAAGGAGTACAGGTTCGGCATTAAACCCTACGGTTTTTAGATAGTCTTTAAAAATGATTTCTCTATACTCAATAGTATCTTCATGTTTTTTGATGACATCATTTTCATAATCTTCAGCACTTACAGCTGCTACGATACCATTAAAAACCTGCTTATCTCTATCTACTATTTTATAAACATAATAACATGCGGTTTCGTCTTGTATAAAAATTTCATCTTCCTTAAATTCTAAGTAGCGATTTTTAACTAAGTTATAACGTGTTTCGCCAGTGAGTTCTTTATCGTATTTATAACCAGGATTGACAATGTGCAAAAATGAAAAAGGATTGTCTCTTAAGCGTGCTTCGCGTTGCTCTAAGGTATAACTTTGATAAGAACGTGCTGCTACCAAACTCACTTTGTCACGAGTTGGACGTACAGCTTTGAACGGAATTATTTTTGCCATTTTTAAGGCTTTAAGCAATAAGTTTTAGAGTTTAGATTTTGTATAATGTATACAATCTCTTTTACTTTAAAAACTGTTTTGCAACTTTTTCTGCTTTTCTACTTTCGGAATAGTCATAAAACCCTTCACCAGATTTGACTCCTAATTTGCCTGCTCTTACCATGTTTACTAATAAAGGACAAGGTGCATATTTAGGGTTTTTAAAACCTTCGTACATTACATTTAAGATAGACAAACAAACATCTAAACCAATAAAATCAGCTAACTGTAATGGTCCCATTGGATGTGCCATTCCAAGCTTCATAACAGTATCAATTTCTTCAACACCTGCAACGCCATTGTATAGGGTTTCAACAGATTCGTTAAGCATTGGCATTAAAATGCGATTGGCTACAAACCCAGGATAATCATTAACTTCTACAGGGACTTTGCCTAAAGTTTTGGATAGATCCATAATGGTTTTGGTCACTTCATCACTTGTATTATAACCACGTATAATTTCTACCAATTTCATTACAGGCACAGGATTCATAAAGTGCATTCCTATAACCATGTTTGGTCTTGAAGTTGCGGCTGCAATTTGCGTAATGGAAATAGATGAGGTATTGGTTGCCAAAATAGTATCGTCAGGACAGGCCTCATCTAATTGTTTAAATATTTTGAGTTTTAAATCGATGTTTTCAGTAGCTGCTTCTACCACTAATCCTGCATATTCAACCCCTTCGGTAATATTTGTAAAGCTTGTAATGTTGTTTAAGGTATCTTGTTTTTGAGCTTCCGTAATGGTTTCTTTGGCAAGCATGCGGTCTAAGTTTTTAGCAATGGTATCCATACCTTTTTTTAAGGATGCCTCACTAATATCTATAAGTTGTACTTTAAAACCACTTTGTGCAAAGGTGTGTGCAATACCGTTTCCCATGGTGCCTGCTCCAATAACTGCAATGTTTTTCATATATAATTATTTTTGTTTTTTCCTCAAAGAGGAAATCTATTTATTTTTTTGCCAAAAATTCACGAATGATTTTCTATACACTGTGGATCGTAGCTAATTTTTAAATTGATTGATAATCATAGTGGCGACTCGTAAGGCTTCGGTGCCATCATGCAAGGTTACCACTGGTGTTGTATTGGTGTTGATAGCGTGTGCAAAGGTTTCTAATTCTTCTAAAATGGCATTATTGTTACCAACTTCAGGATTGTCAAAATAGATTTGCTTTTTAACACCTTCGGCATTTTGAAGAATCATGTCAAAATCTCCAACTATTTCAGGTGCATCTTTCATTTTAACAACTTCGCATTTCTTTTCTAAAAAATCGACAGAAATGTAAGCATCCTTCTGAAAAAAACGTGTTTTGCGCATGTTTTTTAATGAAATTCGGCTGGCTGTTAAGTTGGCTACACAACCGTTTTCAAATTCTATGCGTGCATTGGCAATATCTGGAGTGTCACTAATAACAGAGACACCACTTGCATAAACATTTTTAACCTTAGCATTAACGACACTCAAAATTATATCAATGTCATGAATCATCAAATCTAAGACTACCGGAACATCTGTACCACGAGGGTTAAACTCTGCCAAACGATGAGTTTCAATAAACATAGGATTTTTTACTTGATGTTTAACGGCTTTAAAAGCAGGATTGAAACGCTCTACATGGCCTACTTGCCCACGAATGTTGTGTTGCGCCAAGAGTTCTCTAATATGTTCGGCTTCTTCAACAGTATTGGTGATGGGTTTTTCAATAAAAATATGTTTGCCTTTAGCGATGGCTTTTTTAGCACACTCATAGTGCGACAAGGTTGGTGTAACAATGTCCACCATATCTACAGCATCAATAAGCGCATCGATAGAGTTAAAATATTTGTAACCAAATTCGGTTTCAACTTTTTTTGCATTGGTTTCATCAGCATCATAAAACCCAATAAGGTCATATTTTTCAGATTGATTGAGTAATCTTAGATGAATTTTTCCGAGGTGACCTGCACCAAGTACTCCAGCTTTTAGCATTGTATTCGATTTTCAACAAAAATAGTTGTTTTGAATTAGAAAAAAGAAAAAAGAAAAAAGAAAAGCACTATACTGTAAGCTTACAAGAAAAGTAAAGCATCTTGGTTCTTAGTTTGATAAAAAAATAACAGGTTTTATGCTTTCATAAAATTAAACTTTGAACTTCTTTTGGTTTCATTTAATTTAGCCCTGAAAACCTACCTAAAGTGAAAGATACATTTAAACACCAAGGATTGCGTCAACAACTTGTTGGCATTGTGAAAGATAAAGGCATTAAGGATGATGCTGTTTTAGAGGCAATTGGTAGCATACCAAGGCATTTGTTTATGGATTCTGGGTTTTTGGATCATGCGTATCAAGATAAGGCGTTTCCTATTGCGGCCGACCAAACCATTTCGCAACCTTACACTGTGGCTTTCCAAACCGAGTTATTGCAAGTAAAAAAGGACGATAAAGTATTAGAGATTGGCACTGGTAGTGGCTACCAAACAGCTGTGTTGTGTGTGTTGGGAGCTAAAGTATATAGTATTGAACGTCAGTTAGAGTTGTTTAAGTTAACCAGTAAATTTTTGCCAAAATTAGGCTACAGAGCTAAGAAACTTATTTTTGGTGATGGTTATAAAGGGCTTAAGGATGAGGCACCGTTTGATAGTATTATTGTAACTGCTGGAGCGCCTTTTGTACCAAAACCTTTGTTAAGTCAACTGAAAATAGGAGGAAGGTTAGTGATACCTGTTGGTAATGAGGTGCAGGTGATGACGCTTTTTATACGTAAAGGCGCTAAGGATTTTGAAAAGCATGAGTTTGGAGAATTTAGATTTGTGCCTTTGTTAGAGGATAAGAATTGAGTTTTTGAAGCTTGTTGTGTTTTGCTTGCAATTATAGAGTTTTAAATGAGTTCTGTTTTTTAAAATATGGTGCCAACATGTTTACGCAGGAGTATTTACGTGTTGAGACAACTTT
>JAWKMZ010000005.1:0-213920 GCA_041391965.1 Gelidibacter sp.
TTTTGAAGTCTTCCTTTTTAAAAAATTGTACATTAATATTTCTTTTAAAATCATCAGAGACGATGATAAATATTTTCAGTTTAAGATTACTTATCTATTCTCTTTTTCGAATTTTTAAAATGCTACATACTTTTAATTTCAACTATTGCTTAATATCTTAGCTTATTAAAATTATATCCTATACAAAAAAGCAAATAATAGCAACTTATTAATTTATAGCCTATAAGCTAAACTCCGTAATCCTAATAATGAATCTTACATAAAATAATTATACCTATATATATATTGTATGTGTGTATTTATACTATTATCTTTGCACACTTAAATTTAGTTTTAAATTATGATTGACATAAAACTACCCGACGGAAGTAC
The DNA here is from genome assembly GCA_041391965.1 of Gelidibacter sp. GTDB lineage: Bacteria > Bacteroidota > Bacteroidia > Flavobacteriales > Flavobacteriaceae > JAWKMZ01. Next base: position 373 of record JAWKMZ010000005.1, read on the forward strand.
AAAGCAGTTTGAAAAAGGAGTGACTCCTATGGATGTTGCAAAAAGTATTAGTGAAGGATTGGCCAGAAATGTAATTTCGGCAGATTTTAATGGTACAACCATTGAAACCAATACCGCTTTAACCACCAATGGTTCATTAGTGCTTTTTACATGGAATCATCCTGAAGGAAAAAAAGCCTTCTGGCATTCTACTGCTCATGTATTAGCTCAAGCGTTGGAAGAATTATACCCTGGCGTTAAGCTTTCCATTGGTCCTGCCATTGAAAATGGGTTTTATTATGATGTGGATTTTGGTGAGCAATCTATTTCCGAAAAAGATTTTAAGGCTATTGAAGATAAAATGCTTGAAATATCAAGAGGAAAACATGATTTTAAAATGCGTTCTGTTTCTAAAGCAGATGCATTGTCCTTATATAAATCTCAAAACAACGAATATAAAGTTGAGTTGATTGAGAATTTAGAAGATGGTACCATTACCTTTTGTGACCATTCAACATTTACCGATTTATGCCGAGGTGGCCATATTCCAAATACAGGAATTATCAAAGCCGTAAAATTACTTTCTGTTGCAGGTGCTTATTGGAGAGGTGATGAAAAGAACAAACAATTAACACGCGTTTATGGTATATCCTTTCCTAAACAGAAAGAATTAACTGAATATTTAGAACTTTTAGAAGAAGCTAAAAAACGTGACCATAGAAAATTAGGCAAAGAACTCGAACTATTTACATTCTCATCTAAAGTTGGACAAGGTCTGCCATTATGGTTGCCAAAAGGTGCTGCTTTACGCGAGCGTTTAGAAAATTTTCTTAAAAAAGCACAAAAGAAAGCAGGTTATGAAATGGTAGTAACACCGCATATCGGTCAAAAAGAACTCTATGTTACTTCTGGACATTATGCCAAATATGGTGCTGATAGCTTTCAACCAATTCACACACCAGCTGAAGGGGAAGAATTTTTATTAAAACCAATGAACTGTCCGCACCATTGCGAAATTTATAACACCAAACCTTTTTCATATAAAGAATTGCCAAAACGCTATGCCGAATTTGGAACGGTTTATCGTTATGAACAAAGTGGTGAACTCCACGGTTTAACTCGCGTTAGAGGTTTTACTCAAGATGATGCTCATATTTTTTGTACACCAGACCAATTAGATAAAGAATTTAAAAATGTTATCGATTTGGTGTTGTATGTATTTGGTTCTTTAGGATTTGAAAACTTTAAAGCACAAGTGTCTTTAAGAGATCCTGAAAATCCAGAAAAATATATTGGTAGCGATGAAAATTGGAAAAAAGCAGAAGCTGCCATCCTTAATGCTGCTATTGATAAAGGATTAGATTATGTTGTTGAAACTGGTGAAGCCGCTTTTTATGGTCCAAAATTGGACTTTATGGTAAAAGATGCCTTAGGCAGAAATTGGCAATTAGGCACCATACAAGTTGATTATAATTTACCAGAACGTTTTGATTTAAGCTATAAAGGCGCTGATAATGAGCTTCATAGACCAGTTATGATTCATCGTGCCCCTTTTGGAAGCATGGAACGCTTTGTTGCTATTTTGTTAGAACATACAGGTGGAAATTTTCCATTATGGCTCATGCCAACACAAGCAATTGTTTTGTCAATTAGTGAGAAATATGAAAAATACGCTGAAAAAGTTTTAAATTTGCTAGAAAATAACGAAATTCGCGCCCTCGCAGATCATAGAAATGAGACCATAGGCAAGAAAATTAGAGAAGCAGAAATGCAGAAAATCCCCTATATGATTATTGTTGGAGAGAATGAAGAGAGTGAAAATATGATATCTGTACGTCAACATGGTGGCGAAGATTTAGGCATGATTAGTGTAGAAAATTTTTCCAAAATTGTTGAAACAGAAATAAATAAGACATTAAAAACCTTTAAATAGCAAAAAATAAGTTTAACTAAAATTATATAGCCATAGCAATACGTAAAAACAAAGGTAGCTTTCAAAAAACAACCAAAGAAGAGCAGCATAAAATTAATTCAAGCATCAGAGTTGACAAAGTAAGACTTGTTGGTGATAATGTTGAACCAGGTATTTATTCAACCAAAGATGCAAGAGCACTTGCTGAAGAGCAAGGAGTTGATCTTGTTGAAATATCTCCAAAAGCTGATCCACCAGTTTGTAAAGTTATGGACTATAAAAAGTTTCTTTACGAACAAAAAAAACGTGAAAAAGCTTTAAAAGCCAAAGCTACAAAGGTAGTCGTTAAAGAAATTCGATTTGGACCTCAAACAGATGACCATGATTACGAATTTAAAAAGAAACATGCTGAAAAGTTCTTAAAAGAAGGTGCTAAATTAAAAGCATTTGTATTTTTTAAAGGACGTTCTATCGTATTTAAAGAGCAAGGGCAAATTTTATTATTAAAGTTAGCTCAAGATTTAGAAGAATACGGCAAAGTAGAACAAATGCCAAGATTAGAAGGGAAGCGAATGACCATGTTTATTGCTCCAAAAAAAGCAAAATAAACCAAAAAAGGAGACGGTTTACACAAAATTAAAAACTACTGAACCATTTCAGTATATAAGATAATAAGCGAAACGAAAATTAAAAATTAGGAGAACATGCCGAAAATGAAAACCAAATCAAGTGCCAAAAAACGTTTTAAACTAACTGGCACTGGTAAGATTAAAAGAAAGCACGCTTTTAAAAGTCATATTTTGACTAAAAAATCTAAAAAGCGTAAACTCGCTTTGACTCATGATACAACAGTACATGCCTCAGACGAGAATAATGTTAAAATCATGTTGCGTTTAAAGTAACATCTTTTTAATTGGTTAAAACAAATTTATAAACCCTGGAGTTAGGCAAATGCTTATTGATTGTAGATATTTTGATTTACAATTTATAAGAACAAATAAAGTGTCAATTATAGACCGCCTACTACAAAAAAACAATTAAGAAATGCCAAGATCAGTAAATTCAGTAGCAAAAAGAGCCAGAAGAAAAAAGGTTCTTAAGCAAGCAAAAGGTTACTTTGGACGTCGTAAAAACGTTTGGACAGTAGCAAAAAATGCGGTTGATAAAGCGATGTTATATTCGTACAGAGACCGTAGAAACAAAAAAAGATCATTCCGTAGTTTATGGATAACGCGTATTAATGCTGCAGCCAGATTGCACGGAATGTCATATTCAAAATTTATGGGTGGTGTAAAAGCTAACAATATCGAATTGAACCGTAAGGTACTTGCAGATTTAGCTGTAAACAATCCAGAAGCTTTTGAAGCCATTGCAAAAAAAGTAAAAAAATAGGCGTTTCGCCAAATAATAACATCATTTCGCTTATAAAAAATCCGGTTCTTAATGGAATCGGATTTTTTTTTTGCGTTAAGGATAGCAGTGAAAATCCTTTTTTCTATTTTGAAAAAAGATTGAAACGTATAGCCTGACGTGCTTACACCATAGAGTGTAAGCGCGTAACGCCCTTAAATAGTAAAAATTAGGTTTTTTGCTTTTTCTTTTTGGCTGCTGGAAATAGCACATTGTTTAATATCAAACGATAGCCTGGTGAGTTTGGATGCAGTTCGAGTTCTGTTTTTGGGTCGCCAACTTTGTGTGTGTAATCTTCAGGATCATGGCCTCCATAAAAGGTAAAAAAGCCTTTGCCTTTGATGCCATGGATGTATTTGGCTTCGCCATTGGTTTTGTTTTCGCCCATAATTAGGACGTTGGACTTTATTTCGTCACGAGTAAATGAGGTGGTTTGCCCCATAAAACCTTTAACTAATGCGGTATGATTTTGACACAACATGGAAGGAATTGGATCCCATTTTGCTGAAAAATCCATCAAGGTAAAGTAATCAGTCGTTGGTGGAATTTGGCGTTTATTGGTCATATCAATGGACGAAAATTCATAAACATTTGGGTTGCGTTCTAAAATAAAATCCTTGAAAGCAAAGGTTTTGTTGTAATCTATTTTGCTTTGATAGTTAGGATCGCTTGGGTCGCCATCAAACATAGGTTCACAAATATCAACACCTTCAGCAGATAGTGCAATATCAAAACTATCGGTTGCGCTACACATGGCAAACATAAAACCGCCTCCAACAACGTAGTCTCTGATTTTTAATGCGACAGCCAGTTTTTCTTGAGATACTTTGCTGTATCCTAATTTTGTTGCCAAAGCTTCGGCTTGTTTTTTTTCTTCAATATACCATGCTGCTGATTTGTAACTTCTGTAAAATTTACCGTATTGACCTGTAAAATCTTCGTGGTGCAAATGCAACCAATCATAAAGCAACAAGCCATCATTGAGTACTTCTTCATCATAAATAACATCATACGGAATTTCGGCATAGGTCAATACCATGGTTACTGCATCATCCCAAGGCAAGTTTCCTTTTGGAGAATATACTGCAATTTTTGGTGCTTTTTCTAAAACAACTGCTTCCATATTTTGTGATGGACTACTGATGAGCTCTAAAATTTCTTCTGCTTTTGAATTGGAGATGACTTCATAAGAAACACCTCTTATTTGGCATTCTTGTTCTATATCAACAGCATCTGGCAGTAAAAAAGAACCACCTCTGTAATTAAGCAACCACTTGACTTTTAGTTGCTTTTCTAAAGTCCAATAGGTAATTCCGTAGGCTTTTAAATGATTTTTTTGTCCATCGGCATCCATAGGAATAAGGATGTATGATGCAAAGGTGTTTGCAGAAACAAAAAGGAAACATATGATTATGACTATCTTTTTCAAAATCAGAAATATAAATTCGCAAACGGAAAGATACTCAAAAATTGTCCCTCAGTAAACAGTTTTAAGTGAATTTTATGATTGCTTCCTTAACTTGTGGGTTCAAATTCTGGGCAATCGACTCTAATTTCTTTGGTTTGCAATGGCTTGTTTAAAAAATTGCAAAAGTGTTCGCCTTTGATTTTATCATAATATTTGCACGAAAAACACATGCGTTGCACACTTAAATTGCCAGATTTATTTAGACCATACATCAAATCGGTTATGGCTTTATACATCACTTCAAGATTTTCAATAGCAGTTTGGTCTAAAATATTTTGGATGGGTTTTGCAAAATTTTCGGTTTTTAAAACTATGTTTTTGCCTTTTTCTGATAAAATTATAGTGTAACTTCTACTATCTGAAGACGAGTTATCTTTATCAATAAGTTGTTTTAAACTCAATGCTTTTACTGCATCGCTAATGGTTGGTTTTGTAACGTTAAACTCTTGTGCTAAGTGGCTTACATTACAATACGCTTCTTTATGATGTGCTACAAAAATTAAAATTTGAATTTGAATAGGACTCAACCCATTGGCTTTTGCGTGTTCCCATAATAACACCTTAAAAGCTTCAGATATACGCTCAAGTCCAACCACAATCTTACCTGTTAAATTGGTTTGTTGCGTTTTTAGATTAAATACACTGTTTTCCATAAGGAATTATTAAGGATGACGCTAAGTTAGGCATCCTAATGATTGTTTTCAAATGTTAATTGCAATTTTGCATTTCAATAATATAAAACCCTTTTTGATTGATACTGTCTTCTATTTCTTGAGTGGCTTGTTCTATATGGCAAAATTGACATTCTTTAGCACTCAAGCCTCCATATTTAAACGGTTTTTCTTTAAGATACGCTTTGCCATAAGCAAACACTTTGTCTGCTTCTACAATAGTTGCTGGCACTAAAATATCAAAGTGCATTACTTTACCATCATTACGTTGCACATAAGTGTCCCAAACAGATACTTTCATAATTACATATTTTTTTAAAGTTAGGATTTCTATATTAATTAATAGGAATCCTAACTTTCAGATTTAAAAATTACCCTTTTACATCAGCCATTGAAGCACCAAAATTGATGTGCAATACATTGCCGTTTGGTGTCACTAATGCAGGCACTGACTGTACACCTGCTCTTTCGGCTTGTGGAATTCTTGATTTTTCTTCTCCAAGATTGACAACTTCAACATTTGATGCACCAACCAAATTAATAATGTCATGTTCTGCGCTCAGGCAAACTGAACATCCTGCGTGATAAAAAATTGATTTACCCATTTTAATAGATTTTAATTATTTGCAAAATTGCAATACAAATATAGTAAGGATTCCTAACTAAACAAATTATTTTTGAAACTATGGTATTTTGACATTAATAAATTATTTAAAAGGCGATGCAGAAATTAAATTAGCAACAACTTGAGTATTAGAAAATTGTTCTAAAATTATTTTGATAAAAACGGTTAAAGGAATGGCCATAATCATACCTGGAATTCCCCAAATAAATCCCCAAAACATAAGCATAACTAAAACTGTGATAATATTGATAGCAAAAGATTTTCCCATAAAAATAGGCTCTAAAATTGCCCCAAAAACAACTTGAACCATTGAGATGCACAAGATAAAAAAGAACAGTGTGCTCATCAATTCAATTTCTACAAAAGCAAAAATGGCCAGCAAAATAACTGAAATAAAAGATCCAATCATTTGCACAAAATTAATGACAAAAGCAAAAAGTCCCCAAAAAATGGGAAAACTCACATCAAAAAGCACACAAACCAAACCTATTCCAATCCCTGTGCCTAAACTCACTAAAAATTTTACTTTGATAAATTTTATAAGGTCTTTTTCTATTTTTCTAAAGGTTTTAACTGAGGTATGCTTTTGTTTTAAAATAGTCACATTCATCAGTTTTTGAACATTAATGGATTCTGCCAACCAAAGCACTGTAAAAAATGCGGTCATTAAAGTCATGCTCAAAAAACGACTTACAAATCCAAAAGCCGAACCTATGCTATCTTTTTGAATAAAATGTGTAAACATATTGCCTCTTTTTGGGATAGAAACACCAAAAAAACTTTCTAAAGACTGAATCAAAATGACTAATTTATCTTCTGCTTTTGAGAAAAAAGTAGCATCCGAAGCCATAATTTGTTTACTCGATATATGTACCAACTCTGCTATAATTACCAAACCACCAATAATAAGTAATACTACACAAATAATACTTATAAGTTTAGGAACATTGCGTTTGCCTAACCATCGCATCATTGGTAAAAACAATAAAGCAATAAACATAGAAAACACTAATGGAATAAAAATAAAAGATAAAATTTTTAGTAAATAGAACACTAATGGGATAACTATAACTAACAATAGTAAGTTGGTGGTACGTATTTTGTCCATAAATTTAAAATTCTTTAAGATAGCGTGTAAAGATAATTTAAAACGCTAATCATTGAAGCCTAAATAACTATTGTTCGTGTTAAATTTTAATTAAAAAGGCACTTCATTATCCTCGTCTTCATCTATAATTGGTGCATCAAAAGCATCTTTTGGTGATGGAAAATGACTGGTTTTAAAAGTATCGTCATTGGCTGCTGCATTCATTTTAGAATGAAACTCTCCAAAAGGCGTATCAAAATCGTCCAAATTGTCAAACTTACCTAAGTGTCCTATAAATTTCAAACGGATATTTTCTAAGCCACCATTTCTGTGTTTTGCAACAATAAACTCGGCTTGTCCTTCTGTTGGCGAACGCTCTTCATCATCCCATTCGTCTATTTTGTAGTATTCTGGTCTATAAATAAACGACACAATATCAGCATCTTGCTCAATAGCTCCCGACTCTCTAAGGTCAGAAAGCAAAGGACGCTTACTACCACCACGCGTTTCAACAGCACGTGATAATTGTGACAAGGCAATCACTGGAATACTCAATTCTTTTGCCAACGCTTTTAGGTTACGTGAAATGGTGGATATTTCTTGTTCTCTGTTACCTCCTCCTTTTTGGCTTCCTCCTGCTGTCATTAACTGCAAGTAGTCAATAATCAACATTTTAATACCATATTGTGATGCTAAACGACGTGCTTTTGCTCGCAAATCGAAAATAGAAAGAGAAGGTGTATCATCAATATACAAAGGAGCTTTTTCTAAGGTTTTTACTTTAACATTCAGTTGCTCCCACTCATGTTTTTCAAGTTTTCCTGTTCTTAATTTTTCTGATGACAAGCCTGTTTCACTCGAAATTAAACGGGTTATTAATTGTACTGACGACATTTCTAAAGAGAAAAATGCTACAGGAATATTTTGATTGACTGCAATATTTCGAGCCATAGACAAGGTTAAAGCTGTTTTACCCATACCAGGACGAGCAGCTACAATAACCAAATCACTTTCTTGCCAACCAGAAGTTAATTTATCCAGTTTATCAAAACCCGATGGAATACCGCTTAAGCCTTCTTTATTAGAAATATCTTCAATTTTTTTCTTTGCCTGAATGACCAAACTTTGGGCTGTTTCAGTCGATTTTTTAATGTTACCTTGTGTAACTTCATAAAGTTTAGACTCAGCATTGTCCAACAAATCAAAAACATCTTTAGTTTCGTCATAGGCTTCTTCAATGATTTCGTTTGAAATTTTAATCAAACTGCGTTGTATATATTTTTGAAGAATGATACGTGCATGAAACTCAATATGTGCCGAAGACGATACGCGCTGTGTTAATGAAATAAGATAAAAATCGCCACCAACCAAATCTAACTTGGCATCTTTTTTTAACTGACTTGAGACTGTCAACAAATCAACAGGTTCACTATTTTGAAACAATTTAAAAATAGCCTCAAAAATATGTTTATGCGCGTCTTTATAAAAAGCTTCGGGGCTTAAAATATCAATAACTTCATCAACCCCCTTTTTATCAATCATCATTGCTCCAAGCACAACTTCTTCTAAGTCAATGGCTTGTGGCGGCATTTTTCCTTTTTCGAGACTAATAATAGTGCTTTTATCTACTTTATAGCCTTGCATTGGGTTAGGTTGTTTCATGTTTTATTAAATATCTTAGCGGTTATAAGTTAGTCATTTTATACTTTAAAACGCTATTGAAAATTATTTTTTTGTTGGTTTTGACAGTTAGCGAAAATAACCAAATTGTTAAGAACTAAGACATTTTTTTTTGCCCTAATCTCAACCATTCATTAACAATTTAACTGTTCATAACTTATTAATATTGTTAATAGCGACAAAAAAAAACCGAAGTAGTTACTTCAGTTTTTGATTATGTATTTGACTATGAATTTTATCCCTTAAAAACTCCCATTTGGAAATATTTTTCCATACGTTGTTTTACCAAATCTTTTGATGACAGCTTTTGGAGTTGGTCATAATTTTTAACAATTGCATCGCGTACTGCTAAAAAAGTACCTTCTCTGTCAGTATGTGCGCCTCCAAGTGGTTCTTTAATAATATCGTCCACTAATTTTAGGCCTTTCATATCTTTGGCAGTTAATTTTAAAGCTTCTGCTGCTTGTTCTTTATATTCCCAACTACGCCATAAAATGGACGAGCAAGATTCTGGAGAAATTACCGAATACCAAGTGTTTTCTAACATGAGGACTTTGTCTCCAACCCCAATACCTAAAGCTCCTCCAGAAGCACCTTCACCAATAATCACACAAATAATTGGCACTTTAAGACGTGTCATTTCTAAGATATTGCGAGCAATGGCTTCGCCTTGACCACGTTCTTCAGCTTCTAAACCAGGATAAGCTCCAGGAGTGTCAATAAAAGTCACTACTGGTATATTGAATTTTTCGGCCGATTGCATTAAACGCAATGCTTTTCTGTAACCTTCGGGATTTGACATTCCAAAATTTCGGTATTGTCGTGTTTTGGTATTGTATCCTTTTTGTTGACCAACAAACATATAGGTTTGGTCGCCAATTTTGCCTAAACCACCAACCATAGCTTTATCGTCTTTTACACTTCTGTCGCCATGAAGTTCTAAAAAAGTGTCGCCGCACAAGGCCTTAATGTAATCCATAGTATAGGGCCTGTTTGGATGACGAGACAACTGAACGCGTTGCCATGCTGTAAGGTTTTTATAAATATCTTTTTTTGTAGCGTTTAACTTCTTCTCAATTTGCTTACAAGTTTCAGAAACGTCAACATCACTTTCTTCACCAATAACTTGACATTTCTCTAATTGTTCTTGCAGTTCTTTAATGGGAAGCTCAAATTCTAAATACTCCATAGAAATTTAAGTTTAATTTTTAGTTAGCCTACAAACCTACATAAATTTTTCGGTTTTAAATTAAGGAAAAATGCTAAAAATAGGTTTGGTTTTAGTTTAGAGCAAAGTTAATAAATAAGAAACTAACTTTAAAAACGCTATTGTTTTTTTACAATTAGTTTGGATTTCTTTTTCAAAAATTTTGAGTTTTTAAGTATGCCGTCCATTAATACTGTGGTTAACACCAAAATAGCACCATAATAAAATTGTGGACTCATGGTTTCAGTTTTTGGAAATAAAATCAATGCTAATATAATTCCATAAACAGGTTCTAAATTATAGGATAACACAACAGTGTATGGGCTTAAAAATTTCATCACTTTTACAGCGCCAATAAAAGCATAGGCTGTACAAATGGAAGCCAAAATGAACAAATACAACCAATCTGTATCAGACAATTTAAAAAAAGTAGCATTAAAACCACCTTTAAAAATTAAAATAAACAAGGTTAAAAATATAACACCACTTATAAATTCATAAAAGGAAATGACCGTTGCAGAATGTTTTTTTATAAACTGACCATTTATAACGGCAAATAATGTTGAAAATAAGGCTGATGAAATTCCTAAAAGAATACCATTGATATATTTTACTTCGCTTTGAGTAATAAGAAACACACCAATAATTACGATGATACCAAACAGAATTTCATACCAAATAATACGTCTTTTATGGAATAAGGGTTCAATAAAAGATGCAAAAAAAGCACCTGTAGAAAACATGGCCAATGTGATGGAAATATTAGATTGTTTGATGGCTTCAAAAAATGTAATCCAATGTAACGCAATAATAACGCCTGCTGCAAAAAAACGAAACATCGTTCGTTTATCAACACTAATTTTTAGTTTTATAAACTTGATGTAAACAACCATCAATAGTCCTGCAATAAGCATTCTGTACCATACCAAAGGAATTGAGCCTATGGTTATCAACTCACCTAAAATAGCTGTAAAACCAGCAATAAAGACTAAAAAATGAAGTTGTAAATAATGTTTTAGTTTAGCGTTTTGCATTGTATAGAAGATAAATAGCCAATACACCAAAAACAAGATTAGGAACCCAAACAGCTATAATTGGAGACAATCCAGCCTGATCTGCCAACACGCCAAAAACCTTATCAAAAAACACATAAATCATGGCTGTTGAAATACCAAAAGCCAAGTTAATTCCCATCCCTCCTCTACGTTTGATGGACGACACCGAAACTGCAATAATGGTCAAAATAAAAACAGCTATTGGCAAACTCCATTTTTTATATTTGACGACTTCATAGCGTCCAATAACAGAAGACCCTCTTTGTTTTTCTTTGTCGATAAAATTGCTAAGCTCTCTATATTGCAAGGTTTCTGCAATATAAGAAACTGGTGTTAGATCGTCAATTTCAAAAGGGAAAATGGTGTCTTTCCTACGTGCATTTTCTAAAATATCATTATCAGTTCCAATGGTTCTTTTTGAATAATTTAATAGTTGATAAGTACTGTCTTTTTCTTTATATTTTATGGTATTTGCAAATATTTTATAGGTCATTTTATTATTTTCAAAATGCTCTAACGTAAAGTTATAACCTGTTTTTCGATTACTATCAAACCGACTTACATAAATAAAATCATGATCATTAATTTGTCTGAAAATATTTTCTCCAGAAGGTCTTTGCGAATCCGTTTTAAAATACTTGTACCAAAATTCGTTATAACCTTTACTCGCCATTGGCGCCAAATAGAGTCCTAAAAACAAAGCAAGCATTGCAATAATACTTGCTCCAATAAAATAGGGCCTTAAAAAGCGTGTAAAAGACACTCCTGAACTCAAAAATGCGACAATTTCTGTATTATTAGCCAATTTGGACGTAAACCAAATAACCGATAAGAACAAAAAGATGGGAAGTAATAAGTTGGCAAAGTAAATAGTAAAATTGAGATAAAACATTGCAACCTCACCAAATGGTACATGGTTTTCTAAAATTTTTCCAATTTTTTCAGCAAGATTTACTGTAATTCCTATTGGAATAAACAATAACAACATCATAAAAAATGTTAGCAAATATCGCTTTAATATGTACCAGTCAAGAATTTTCAAATCTATAAACGCTTATCCATTTGTTTAACCATTTTATCTTTCCATGTGCTAAAATTGCCTGCTAAGATATGTTTTCTTGCTTCACGAACCAACCATATATAAAATCCTAAATTATGAATGGTGGCAATTTGCGCTCCAAGTCTTTCATTAACCGTAAATAAATGACGTAAATAAGCTTTTGTATAATCTGTATCTACAAAAGTGATTCCCATGTCATCTACTGGAGAAAAATCGGCTTCCCACTTTTTATTTTTAATATTAATAGTACCATGTGCTGTAAATAACATGCCATTTCTTGCATTTCGTGTTGGCATTACACAATCAAACATATCAATACCTAACGCAATATTTTCAAGAATATTGATTGGTGTACCAACACCCATCAAATAGCGTGGTTTATTTTCAGGCAAGATACCGCAAACTACTTCCGTCATAGCGTACATTTCTTCAGCAGGTTCACCAACAGACAAACCTCCAATGGCATTGCCTTTTGCGCCAGAGTTTGCTATATATTCAGCAGATTGTAACCGTAAATCTTTATAAGTACTCCCTTGTACTATCGGAAAAAGAGTTTGGTTATATCCATACTTTAGAGGTGTTTTTTCTAAATGATTGATACATCTGTCCAACCATCGATGTGTCATGTGCATGGATCGTTTGGCATAATTATAATCGCAAGGATAAGGTGTACACTCATCAAAAGCCATGATAATATCAGCTCCAATAGCACGCTGAATTTCCATTACGTTTTCTGGTGTAAACGTATGATAACTACCATCTATATGACTTTTAAACTTAACACCTTCTTCTTTGATTTTTCTGTTTGCAGAAAGTGAATACACTTGGTAACCTCCAGAATCTGTCAAAATATTTCTGTCCCAATTCATAAACTTATGCAGTCCACCTGCTTGTTCTAAAATAGAGGTTTGAGGTCTTAAGTATAAATGATAGGTATTTCCTAAAATGATATCTGGATTGATATCATTTTTTAACTCACGTTGATGGACACCTTTTACCGAAGCAACGGTGCCAACAGGCATAAAAATTGGTGTTTCTATAACACCATGGTCTGTTGTTATTTTTCCGGCTCTTGCCTTACTTTGTGTGTCTTTTCCTTTTAATTCAAAAATCATGTGTTCAAAAAAATCATCAGTCGGCAAAGATAAATAACTAATCTGCATAACTTCCTTAATAAAATCAAAATTGTTAGCAAAACAATAAATTCGTTAATAAGTGGATGAATTCTCTTTTTGTTTAAGCTTTATAAAAGGCTATTTTTGCAGCATAAAAAACTAACTTTTATCACATGTCAAACACACAACAATTAAAAGATTTAACCACCCAAGTACGCAGAGATATTTTGCGTATGGTACACAAAGTAAATTCTGGACATCCAGGAGGTTCATTAGGCTGTGCTGAATTTTTTGTAGCCCTTTACAATGAGCTTATGGATAGAAAACCAGGTTTTAACATGGATGGAAAAGAAGAAGATTTATTTTTCTTATCTAATGGTCATATTTCTCCAGTTTTTTATAGCGTGCTTGCAAGAGCAGGCTATTTTCCTGTAGAAGAATTAAATACTTTTAGATTGATAAATTCGCGTTTACAAGGACATCCAACCACACACGAAGGCTTGCCTGGTGTTCGTATTGCTTCTGGCTCACTTGGTCAAGGTATGTCTGTAGCACTTGGCGCAGCACAAGCTAAAAAACTGAACAATGACACACACCTTATTTACAGTTTACATGGTGATGGTGAGCTTCAAGAAGGTCAGAATTGGGAAGCTATTATGTATGCCTCAGCAAAAAAAGTAGATAACATTATTGCAACTATTGATTTAAATGGACAACAAATTGATGGTTCTACAGACCATGTTTTGCCAATGGGAAGTCTCAAAGCAAAATTTGAAGCTTTTGGTTGGATTGTTTTAGAAATTAATGAAGGCAATAATTTGGATGCCATTATTAAAGGAATGAAAGAGGCTAAAACCAAAACAGGTCAAGGCCAACCTGTTTGTGTGCTACTAAAAACAGTCATGGGAAATGGTGTCGATTTTATGATGCACACACACGCTTGGCATGGTAAAGCACCAAATGATGAGCAATTAGCCATTGGATTAGCACAAAATGCCGAAACTTTAGGAGATTATTAATACGCAACACACAAACATGAAAACATATACAAATACAGGAAATAAAGATACACGTTCAGGTTTTGGAGCTGGATTAACAGAATTAGGAAGAACAAATCCAAATGTAGTTGCACTTTGTGCAGACTTAATTGGCTCTTTAAAAATGGATCAATTTATAAAAGAAAATCCTGAGCGCTTTTTTCAAATAGGTATTGCCGAAGCCAACATGATTGGTATTGCTGCAGGTTTAACTATTGGTGGAAAAATTCCATTTACAGGGACTTTTGCCAATTTTTCTACAGGTCGTGTGTATGACCAAATACGCCAAAGTGTTGCCTATTCTGATAAAAATGTAAAAATTTGTGCATCACATGCTGGTTTAACTTTAGGTGAAGATGGAGCAACACATCAAATTTTGGAAGACATTGGTTTGATGAAAATGTTACCAGGAATGACAGTAATTAATACTTGTGATTACAACCAAACTAAAGCAGCAACCATTGCCATAGCAGCACATCATGGTCCTGTTTATTTGCGTTTTGGAAGACCTTCTGTTCCAAATTTCACACCAGAAAATCAAACTTTTGAAATTGGTAAAGCCATAAAATTAACTGATGGAACTGATGTTACTATTGTTGCAACAGGCCATTTGGTTTGGGAAGCTTTAGAAGCTGCAAAAGCATTAAACAACAAAGGAATTTCTGCTGAAGTCATCAACATTCACACCATCAAACCTTTAGATGATAAAGCCATTTTAGACTCAGTTGCTAAAACAGGTTGCATTGTCACTGCCGAAGAGCATAATTTTCTTGGTGGTTTGGGCGAAAGTGTTGCTCGTGTGTTAGCATTGCATCATCCAACACCTCAAGAATTTGTAGCAACACAAGATACGTTTGGCGAATCTGGAACACCAGCGCAATTAATGGATAAATACGGTTTAAACAGTGCAGCAATTATAAAAGCCTCTGAAAAAGTGATAAAAAGGAAATAATTTTCGACGTTTCTCGTTTTAATAGTACAAATCTATAAACGAGACATTTATGAAAAAGACACTTTTTATTTCAATGGTTTTTATTGCCTTTAGCCTTACTTCCTTTGCACAAAACGGAAGTGGTTTTGGTATTAGAGCTGGTTTAAACTACAATGCTAATGGTGACTATTTTGAATCTATTGGCGACAATGCAAAACATCCTGATAGAAATATTGGTTTTCATTTAGGACTTTACGGAAAACTTGGTGACAAAGTGTATTTTAAACCAGAATTGGTGTACACACAAACTAAAAGTGATTATGACAGTGATGCTTTTACAATGAAAAAAATTGACGCTCCACTTTTAGTTGGTGTGAAAGTTTTAGGACCAATATCTGTATTTGGTGGTCCATCATTACAATATATCTTAGATACAGATTTTGACGGAATTACTATTAATGATGTAGATAATGATTTTACCGTTGGACTAAATTTTGGAATTGGAGTTAATTTTAATAAAATAGGCATCGATTTGAGATATGAAAGAGGTTTTAGTGATAATGAAGCCTCCTTTATCAATACCAATTTAGGAGCTGGTGTTAGTAGCCGAATTGATACAAGACCAGACCAACTTATTTTAAGTTTATCCCTTTGTTTATAAAAAAAAGCCGCTTAAAGCGGCTTTTTTGGATTATATAGTATCATTAATTATCTTGATTAGATGCTGTTTCTAATGGATCTAAATATTTAGGAATTCCATTAGCACCAATATCGTTGGTTGGGTCACCATCACCATCAATATCTTCATATTTGGTTAGGACGCCATCACCATCGTCGTCTGCATCCAAAAAGTTAGGCACATTATCAGCATCTGTATCATCATTAAACACATTGCCATCGCCATCTAAATCTTCTAAATAAGAAGGTATTAAATCTGAATCATGGTCATTTACTTCTGTTTGATACAATTCAAATTTAAAAATCAAATTAGAATATGCAGGCACACTATATGGAGGTGTAGCAAAGTATGCCAAACCAGAAGGCAAAAACATAACTCCCAATCCATAATTAGAGTAAGTTACGGTTCCATCGCTATTTTCAACAAAACTTTCTGCCGCCTTAAATTGTGGCATGACAAGTCTCCATCCTTGTATGAGGTTTAATAAATCTAAATCCGCAGGGTTTACAGTACTATCAAAAACGGTTTCGTCTTGTAAATTTCCAGAATAGTTGAGTCTAATATTGTCTGTAAATTCTGGTGCATTACCACCACCTTCATTAAGTTTTAAAACATAGTAATCATAACTGGTTTCTTGGTAAGTCGTTGTTAAAGGTGCTCCAACTGCATCAATAAGCAACGTATTGTTATCTGGATCTGGCAATGCTAAATAATTTCCACTTTCGTCTTTTGGAAGTTCTGTAATTACCAATTCAGAAATAGTATGATCGCCTGCAGTTTCAAAAACAGACGAATTATAATAATGTGTTTCTAAGTAACCAATTAAAGAGTCGTTATCAACAACCTGCTGTTGCGTCCTGTCACGCTCAACAATAGTTGGTATAGAATCATCTTTCTTGTTACATGATGCTAATAACCCTAAAACACATACTAATGCTAAAGTGTATTTTCTTATTTTCATTATTGCTTATTTTTTAACGCGCAAGATACAATATTATAATATTTTTGCACAACAACATTAACGTAGTTTTTATATTTTTAATATGCGAGTAGATAAATTTTTATGGTGTGTGAGATATTACAAAACACGAAGTATTGCAACCGAAGCGTGTAAAAAAGGACACATTAAAGTTAATGGACAAGTGGTTAAACCAAGCAGAGAGGTTTACCCGATGGATAAAATTGAATTGCGTAAAGACCAAATCAATTACCAGCTCACTATAAATGATGTGCCTCCAAATAGGCTTGGACCAAAATTAGTAGATATTTACAGAACCGATACAACTCCAAAAGAAGCTTTTGACGCTAAAGAATTGCTAAAATATTCTAAAGATTATTACAGAAAAAAAGGTGTTGGCAGACCAACCAAAAAAGATCGACGCGATATTGACAATTTTTATGACGATAAAGAAGACGATTAAAAAAACTCTTTTTTATCTTTGAACAAACACAACAACATGACAGCTACAAAGCTCACTATACTCAACCATCAGGAAATTAACCATAAAATAAAGCGAATTGCTTATCAAATTTACGAAAGCAACGTCAATGAAACAGAGGTTATATTAGCAGGAATTGACAGTAATGGTTATATTCTTGCTAAAAAATTAAAGTCGAATTTAGATAAAATTTCTGAATTAAAATCGGTGTTATGCAAAGTTGTGATTGATAAAAAAAATCCATTAAGCGTTATAAAAACATCATTAATTGAAGAAGAATACACCAACAAATCTATTGTTTTAATTGATGATGTTCTCAACTCTGGAAGCACTTTGATTTATGGTGTAAAACATTTTTTAAACGTTCCTTTAAAGCAATTTAAAACAGCGGTTTTAGTGAATCGAAATCATAAAAAATTTCCTGTGAAGGCTGACTTTAAAGGGATTTCACTTTCAACGTCTTTAAATGAACACATTGATGTTATTTTAGAAGGTAAAACCTTTGAGGCCTTTTTAAAATAACTCCATAACAATAGCGTCCACAATGTCATCAATTGTTTTATTATCTACAGAAATTATGACATGGCTTTGGTTGTAAAAAATAGAACGCTCAAACAAATGTTTGCCAATAAATTCCACAAGCGCTTCGCTACTTTTTAAATGAGCTATCAAAGGTCGCTTGCTTTTTTCTTTTTCCAAACGTTCAACCAATTGAGGAATGGAAGCTTTTAAATACACACTTTTGACATTTGTATGATTTAATATGGTTTCCATATTGGCTCCATAACAAGGCGTTCCACCTCCTAAGGCCAAAACTGTGTTGTTATTGAATTGTAACACCTCTTTTAAATACTGACTCTCTATTTTTCTAAAATAGATTTCTCCCTTAGATTTAAAAAGTTCAGAAACCGTTGTTCCTTCTTTTTTTTCTATAAAATTATCCAAATCTATAAAGTCAAAACCATTAATCTTTGAAAGTTTTTGACCAATTGTGGACTTTCCAGAGCCCATATATCCAATTAAAATTATAATCATAAAAAGCCTTATAAATTGATTTTTAAAAACATAGCTATTAAGACAACAAAAAAACAAAAAAATAAATAAAAAAGGGTTGGGTTTATAAATTAATCGTTTTATATTTGCACCCTCGTTAGAGAAAAAGACTTGGTAGCTCAGCTGGTAGAGCATAACACTTTTAATGTTAGGGTCCTGGGTTCGAGCCCCAGCCAGGTCACAAAAAAGTTAAGCATTTGCTTAACTTTTTTTTTACCTTTACACTTCTATTTTGCGCACGTGGCGGAATTGGTAGACGCGCCAGCTTGAGGGGCTGGTGACCATTAGGTCGTGGAAGTTCGAGTCTTCTCGTGCGCACAATTATTCTTAAAGCAAATTTAGAAACACTGTTAAAGCTTCTAAAATTTTGTTTATCACTCTAACCCAAATTCTTTTAAAGGTATTTTTTATATTTTTGTTTAACTCTTGTCACAAAAATATGAACAATATAAAAACTCACTTTAGCATTAAAGACCTTGAAAACTTATCTGGTATTAAAGCACACACTATAAGAATTTGGGAAAAAAGGTATCATCTTTTAGAACCAGAACGCACTGACACTAATATTAGATACTACACTATTGATAGTCTTCAAAAATTATTAAATGTAAGCTACTTAAATGATAACGGTTATAAAATATCTAAAATTGCTGCTTTAAAAACCGATAAAATCAAATCAATAGTCAGAAAATTGGCTTTAAGTAATGATAAAAATAATCATGCTTTAATGACTCTTAAACTTGCTATGCTAAATTTTGATCAACATTTATTTCATAACACTTACAATAATCTTGCAAAAGAAAATTCGTTTGAAACCATTTTTAAGCACACTTTTATTCCTTTATTGAATGATATTGGACTGTTATGGCAAACAGACACTATTACACCTGCACATGAACATTTTATATCATCACTCATCAGGCAAAAAATTATTTTTAATATTGAAACCGTTCAATCAAAATCAATAAATGATAACTCCAAAACCTATGTTCTTTTTTTACCAGACAACGAAGTACACGAACTTGGGTTGATGTATATTCATTATGCGCTCGTTTCTAAGGGCTACAATGCTATTTTTTTGGGTCAAAGTGTTCCATTAAAAAGCCTTAATGATGTTTTAGGACATTACAATCACATTACATTTATTACCTATTTTACTGTAAAACCAGAAAAAGATAAAATAATCAGCTATCTTGAAGAATTTGAAACCAATTTATTGGCGCAAAACAAAAACCAACTTTTGATTTTAGGAAGCATGCTTCAACACATTGATAGTAAGGAGCTTCCAAAATCAATAACACTCTATTTAACCATTAACGATTTATTAAAAAAATTCTAAAAAATTTATAAATTGTTTTTTGTTTAACTTTTTACTACTTTTGTTAAACAATGAGTAAAAAAATTTCTATTATAGGTTCTGGATTTTCTGCCTTAGCAGCTGCTTGCTATTTGGCTAAAGAAGGTAACAACGTTACGGTTTTTGAAAAAAACAAAAGCATTGGTGGACGTGCCAGACAACTAAAAAAAGACGGATTTACATTTGATATTGGCCCAACTTGGTATTGGATGCCAGACGTGTTTGAGCGTTTTTTCGCAGATTTCGATAAAAAACCCTCTGATTTTTACCAACTCGAAAAATTAAATCCTGCGTATAGTGTTTATTTTGGAAAGGATGATTTTATTACCATTGAAGACACTTTGGAAAAAATTTGCGACACCTTTGAAAAAGAAGAACAAGGAAGCTCTAAAAAACTCAAAAAATTTATAGCCAATGCGCAACACAACTATGATGTTGCCATAAAAGATTTGGTGTACAGACCAGGAGTTTCAGTATTTGAGTTAATAACACCAGCAACCATCAAAAAAATCAATCAATTTTTTAGCACGATTAAAAAAGAGGTTCGTAAAGAATTTAAAAATGATAGACTTGCTAAAATATTAGAATTTCCTGTCTTGTTTCTTGGTGCAAAACCTGACAATACGCCATCGTTTTACAGTTTTATGAACTATGCCGATTTTGGCTTAGGCACTTTTCATCCCAAAAAAGGCATGTATCAAGTTATTCTTGCCATGGAAACGCTGGCAAAAAGTTTGGGTGTTACAATCAAAACCGAAAACCCAATTGATAAAATTATCGTAACTAATGGAAAAGCAAAAGGCATTATTAGCAATGGCATAACATATGATAGTGATATTGTGTTGAGTGGCGCAGACTACCATCATACCGAAACCTTATTGGATAAACCTTACAGACAATACACTGAAACCTATTGGGAAAAGAAAATTTTTGCACCTTCTTCCCTATTATTTTATGTTGGTTTTAATAAAAAATTGAAAAACGTCAACCATCACACTTTATTTTTTGATGTCGATTTTGAAGCGCATGCCAAAGAAATTTACGACACTCCAAAATGGCCAGAAAATCCTTTGTTTTACGCAAGTTTTCCATCTATTACAGATGCTAATTCTGCACCAAAAGATAATGAAGCTGGCATTTTTTTAATTCCGTTGGCGCCAGGACTTGAAGATACAGCACATTTAAGAGCTACCTATTTTGATAAAATTATGACACGTTTTGAAAATTTAACCTCTCAAACCGTAAAAAATAGTATTATTTTTAAAGAATCCTTTTGTGTTAATGATTTTGTGACTGATTACAATTCGTACAAAGGAAATGCCTACGGAATGGCAAACACCTTAATGCAAACTGCTTTTTTACGACCTAAATTGAAAAGCAAAAAAGTGAGAAATCTCTATTTTACAGGACAATTAACCGTTCCAGGACCTGGAGTTCCACCTTCATTAATCTCTGGAAAATTAGTAGCTGAACTTATAAAAAAACATCATACAAATTAATCTATGAAAGCCTTATTTGATTCTGTTTCTCACCAGTGTAGCAAAACGGTTACCAAATCGTACAGCACGTCATTTTCATTAGCAACCAAAATGCTCTCAACCAGCATACGTCAAGATATTTACAATATTTATGGCTTTGTACGCTTTGCTGATGAAATTGTAGATTCGTTTCATGACTATAACAAGGAGTTACTATTCAATCATTTTGAAAATGATTTAGAATTAGCTTTAGAGCAAAAAATAAGTTTGAACCCCATTTTAAATGCCTTTCAAGAAACCTATCACAAGTACAATATTGAAAAGCATTTGGTAAATGCTTTTATGAAAAGTATGCGAATGGACTTAACCAAAAATATTTATTTGACTGATGAAGATTATAAAGCGTATATTTATGGCTCAGCAGATGTGGTTGGTTTGATGTGCTTAAAAGTGTTTGTAAAAGGTGACCAAGACCAGTATAATGAATTAAAACAAATGGCCACGTCTTTAGGTTCTGCGTTTCAAAAAGTAAATTTTTTAAGAGATTTAAAAGCTGATTATGAAGAATTAAACAGAACCTATTTTCCAAATACAGATTTATGCAATCTTGATGAAACTTCAAAAGAAACCATTATTAACGATATTGAAAAAGATTTTGCCAAAGGCTTAGAAGGCATCAAAAAACTGCCATTGGAAGCTAAATTTGGCGTATTTATGGCCTACAGATATTATAATCAATTGCTTAAAAAATTAAAAAAAACTCCAGCTTTAGACATCAAATCGACACGTATTCGCGTTCCAAATTATAAAAAAATAGAGCTTTTAACCCGAAGTTATGTAAAGTATCATCTTAATTTAATGTAATTTTAGCAATGCACTTATTTTTATGGATTCTTATTTTTTTCGGCACTTTTTCCATCATGGAATTTATGGCTTGGTTTACGCATAAATATGTAATGCATGGTTTTTTGTGGTATTTGCATAAAGACCATCACAAAAAAGATCATAAAGGTTGGTTTGAACGTAACGATACATTTTTTATTTTTTATGCTGTTATTAGTATGCTTTGTTTTTATTTGTGGAGTTATGAAAATGTTTGGTACTGTTTGCCAATTGCACTTGGTATTTTGGCTTACGGAATAGCCTATTTTACAGTTCATGACATTTTTATTCATCAACGATTTAAACTCTTTAGAAATGCCAATAATTGGTATGCAAAAGGGGTTAGACGTGCTCACAAAATGCACCATAAACATTTAGGAAAAGCAGATGGCGAATGCTTTGGTATGTTGGTCGTGCCTTTTAAATATTTTAAGCATTAATTTTAAATGACTAACTTATACTTACTTCTTGATATAGGTTCTATCGCAGTTCCGCTTATTTTTAGTTTTCATCCTAAGTTGAAATTTTATAAAAAGTGGAATGCCTTATTTTTGGCTATTGCCATAATGATGTGTCTTTTTATTCCTTGGGATATAATTTTTACCAACAAAGGTATTTGGGGATTTAACACCACCTATTTTTCAGGCATAACACTACTTGCTTTACCTTTAGAAGAATGGTTATTCTTTATTTGCATTCCGTTTGCTTGCATGTTTACGCATTATTCACTCCTTTATTTTTTCCCAAGTGCAAAATTGGAAAACAATCAGTCAACCAACATCACACGCCTCCTTATTTCTGTTTTAGTGCTTTTATGTGTAACTTTTTATGATAAATGGTACACGCTTATCAATTTTTTATATGCTATTATATTGTTGGTATTGGTTAAATACAAAGCCAACCATTTATTAAAACACTACTATTTAACATTTTTAGTGATGCTCATTCCTTTTTTTATTGTGAATGGTATTTTAACAGGAAGTGGCATTGAGCACCAAGTGGTTTGGTATAATAATGCAGAAAATTTAGGCATCAGATTAGGTACCATTCCTATTGAAGATGTGGTGTATGCTTTTACCATGTTGCTGACAGTGCTTGCTCTAACCGATTATTTTGACAAACGCTTTTCTACTCCAAAAGCGATCTAATCAACGTCTGTATCGCATCACTATTCCAATTGGCAGCTCCTGTTTTATCAACAACAATGGTTCCTTTTTTATCGATGATAAAAGTTCTGGGAATGGAATGTACATTAAAAACTGAAGGATAGTCAGTTACTGACGCATAAGCCATAAAATCATAAGCATGCTTTTGTTTAAATGCTGAAATGACAGCTTGTTGTTCGTTAGAGACAAACAAAAACACAACATCGTCTTTATAGGCACTATATAATTTTTCTAAACTTGGCATTTCGGCAATACAAGGTGGACACCAAGTTGCCCAAAAATTGAGAACCACAACTTTACCTTTGGCATCATTAAAATTATAATCCAACCCATTTTCATCTACAAGCTTCCAATTGTAATCAGAAACTTGAACTCTTTCGTCTTTATCAACGATTGATGGACTAAACAAAGCCAAACCTTTGTGCATTAAAATTTGAATAGGTTGACGTGTTTGCGGAATTAACAATAAGGCAACCACCACCAAAAGAATGATATTACTACGCTGTTTTTTACTGATGTTCATAAGTGTTGATTAAAGGCTATTAAGTATAGTCGAATTTAAAGTTTAAAGTTTAAAGTTAACAGAAAACAAAAAACTCCTGACTAAATCAGGAGTTTTTATATCACATCATTTTCAATCAAACAACTAAGATGCGTTTTCTTTTTTAATCAAATTTAAAGCAGAACCTTCTTTATACCAATTAATTTGGTGTTGATTATAGGTGTGGTTTGCTTTAATACTATTTTTAGTACCATCTGCATGCACAAACTCAATAGTGAGTTGTTTATCTGGTGCAAATTGGTCTAAATCCAAGAAATTGATGGTGTCATCTTCTTGAATCAAATCATAATCATTTTCATTGGCAAATGTTAAACCTAACATTCCTTGTTTTTTAAGGTTGGTTTCATGAATACGTGCAAACGATTTTACCAATACTGCTGCAACACCCAAATGACGAGGTTCCATGGCTGCATGTTCACGCGAAGAGCCTTCGCCATAATTATGGTCACCAACAACTATAGATTTGATACCTTTTGCTTTGTATGCTCTGGCCACATCAGGAACACCTTCATAATCACCTGTCAGTTGATTTTTTACAAAATTGGTTTTCTTGTTATAAGCATTAACAGCACCAATAAGCATATTGTTTGATATGTTATCCAAATGACCTCTGTAACGTAACCAAGGTCCAGCCATTGAAATATGGTCTGTAGTACATTTTCCGAAGGCTTTAATTAATAATTTTGCACCTTTTATAGAATTGCCTATGGGTTCAAAAGGGGTTAATAATTGTAAACGTTCAGACGTTGGGCTTACAGATACATTGACCTTGCTTCCATCTTTTAGAGGCTCAACATAACCAGCATCATCTACATCAAATCCTAAAGGTGGTAATTCAATTCCTCTTGGTTCTTCTAATTTTATTTCTTGTCCATCTTCATTAATTAAAGTGTCATTCATTGGATCAAAATCCAAACGACCAGAAATTGCAATAGCGGCAACCATTTCTGGAGAGCCTACAAACGCATGCGTATTTGGATTCCCATCAGCACGTTTTGAGAAATTTCTGTTAAATGAGTGTACAATGGTATTTTTTTCATCGCCTTTCATATCACTTCTGTCCCATTGTCCTATACAAGGTCCACAAGCATTGGTAAAGATGGTTGCGTCTAAATCTTCAAATATTTTTAAAATGCCATCGCGTTCCGCTGTAAAACGAATTTGCTCAGAACCTGGATTGATTCCAAAATCTGATTTTGGTTTTATTTTTTTATCAACAGCTTGTTTCGCAATAGAAGCTGCACGTGTTAAATCTTCATAAGAACTATTGGTGCAGGATCCTATCAATCCCCAATCTACTTTAATTGGCCAACCTTTTTCTCTGGCAATTTTACCAAGTTCACCAACAGGAGTTGCTAAATCTGGTGTAAAAGGACCATTTAAATGTGGACGTAAGGTATTCAAATCAATTTCAATCACTTGATCAAAATAAGTTTCTGGATTTGCATATACCTCATCATCACCTGTTAAATATTCACGTATTTTGTTGGCTTCGTCTGCAATATCAGTTCTATCGGTTGCTCTTAAATAACGTTCCATAGCATCGTCGTATCCAAAGGTAGAAGTCGTTGCACCAATTTCGGCTCCCATATTACAAATGGTTCCTTTTCCTGTACAAGAAAGATTTTTAGCACCTTCTCCAAAATACTCAACAATAGCACCTGTACCACCTTTTACGGTTAAAATTCCGGCTACTTTAAGAATCACATCTTTAGCTGAAGTCCAACCATTTAGTTTTCCTGTTAATTTGACACCAATCAATTTTGGAAATTTCAATTCCCAAGCCATTCCAGCCATCACATCTACTGCATCTGCACCACCAACTCCAATAGCCACCATGCCTAAACCACCAGCATTGACGGTGTGCGAATCAGTTCCTATCATCATACCTCCAGGAAAGGCATAATTTTCTAAAACCACTTGATGTATAATTCCAGCGCCTGGTTTCCAAAAGCCGATACCATATTTATTAGAAACTGAAGCTAAGAAATCAAAAACTTCGCTACTGGATTCATTAGCGCGTTTTAAATCGGCAGCTGCACCTTGTTTTGCTTGAATTAAATGGTCACAATGTACTGTTGTTGGTACAGCTACTTTAGCTTTACCTGCTTGCATAAACTGCAATAGTGCCATTTGTGCTGTTGCATCTTGACACGCAATTCTATCAGGTGCAAAATCTACATAATCCTTCCCTCTTGTAAAAGCTTTGGTTGGTGCACCATCCCAAAGATGTGCATAAAGAATTTTTTCTGAAAGCGTTAAGGGTTTGCCTACAATAGTTCTTGCGGTATCAACACGCTCAGCCATGGTGGCATACACCTTTTTTATCATGTCTATATCAAATGCCATAAGTTATAATTATAAAGTTTAGAATTCGTTTTTATTCCGAAGTATCGGTTAGCAAAATTACAAATTTTAAGGGAGAATAAAAAATATGTAACAAAAACTAAAAAATGATGAATATATATCAAAAAAAAACGTTTTTCACATCAAATATTTTGTTTATTAACAAAATAATAGTCAATGAAATATAAAATTAACAAAAAACAGCGTATTTAAAATGGTTCTTTATTAATTCTATAACAAAAAATAAATACAAATAGTTTAGAACAGACTTTTAATAATTTGCTCATCAGAGATTCCTTCTGCTTCAGCTTTGTAGTTTTTGATGATACGATGACGTAAAATTCCGTTAGCTACCGCTTGTACATTTTCTATATCTGGAGAAAATTTGCCATGAATGGCGGCATGTGTTTTAGCAGCAAGTATCAAATTTTGTGATGCTCTTGGTCCTGCGCCCCAATCTACAAACTCTTTTACCAACTCTGAAGCCGTCGAGGCATTTGGACGTGTTTTGCTAACCATTGTCACTGCATACTCCACTACATTATTTGCTACAGGAATACGTCGTATCAATTGTTGAAAATTTATGATTTCTTGAGCAGAAAATAAGGCATTGACCTTAATGTGCCTATCTGTTGTTGTGGCTTTTACCACTTCAACTTCTTCTGTAAAAGATGGATAATCTAAATTGATAGCAAACATAAAACGGTCTAATTGCGCTTCTGGCAAAGGATATGTTCCTTCTTGCTCAATTGGGTTTTGGGTTGCCAACACAAAATAAGGCAAACTGAGTTGATAGTGATGACCAGCAACGGTTACTGCGCGTTCTTGCATGGCTTCTAATAAAGCAGCTTGCGTTTTTGGTGGTGTTCTGTTAATTTCATCAGCCAAAATAATATTGGCAAAAATGGGGCCTTTTATAAATTTAAAATGACGATTTTCATCAAGTATTTCACTTCCAAGAATATCACTTGGCATCAAATCTGGTGTAAATTGAATACGTTTAAAATCTAAACCCAAGGCTTGGGCAATGGTATTGACCATTAAAGTTTTTGCCAACCCTGGAACACCAATTAATAAGGCATGACCGCCTGAAAATATAGAAATTAGGATTTGATTAACTACTTCATCCTGACCAACAATTACTTTGGCTATTTCAGATTTTAAAGCATTAAATTTTTTAACAAACTGCTCTACAGCTGCAACATCAGACATAGTATTATTCTTTTTTTAACCAGTTACTTGTAAACTCACAATTTCTATATTCACCATTGATATTAATGTAAGTGTCCATGATTTTTTCGTCCATCCACTTCCCTATGGCTTTAAATTGTTTGTCTTGTTCTGCAAGATTTTTTATTTTAAGATAATCTTTTGCAAAATCAGCTTCATGCTCATTTATTCTGTCTGTAACGGTTAATATTTTAAATTTAATAGGATTGATTCGGTCTTCATCTTGAAGCACTAAACTTACTTCATTGTCTTTTAAACTCTGAATTTGTGTATAGAGTTCAGGATCCATTTTGGTCAATTCAAAACTGTAATCTTGTGTTTTAGGGTTGATTAATTGTCCACCATCATTTCTGGTTTCTTTTTCGTCACTAAATTGACGTGCAGCATCACTAAAGCTAATTTCGCCATCAACAATACGTTGACGTATTTTTTCTATTTTATCTTTGGCTTCTTTAATGGCTTCATCTGTGACTTTTGGACGCAATAAAATATGACGTACATCATACTCTTGTCCTCTAATTTTTTCTAAATATATAATATGGTATCCGAATTCCGTTTCAAAAGGTTCCGAAATTTCGCCTTCTTGTAATGAAAATGCAACATCTCTAAACTCTTTTACCATTTGTGGACGATTTCTGTTTAAAGTATATAAACCGCCTGTTTTACGAGAGGCAATATCATCAGAATACAAAACCGCTTTAGAAGTAAAACTTGCACCATTTTCTAACACATCTGCTCTGTATTCTTTGAGTTTATTGATGACTTTTTGTTTTTCTTCTTCAGATACTTTTGGGATGACTACTATTTGTGCCACTTTAAGTTCTGTACCAAATACTGGACGTTCATCTTTAGGAATGCTATTAAAATATTGTCTTACTTCTTCTGGCGTTACTTCAATGTCTTCAACAATTTTACGTTGCATGTCCATGGCCAGTTTTTGGTTTTTGTTGATTTCATACATTTCATCTCTTAAGGCTTGCTCTGTATCTTTACCATAAAATTTCAACAATTCGTCCATTGACCCATGAGTTTGCTCTAAAAAGGTACTGATTTGCTGATCGATATTGCTGCGCAATTCTAATTCATTAACCGTTATACTGTCTTGGATGGCACTGTGAACATACAGTTTATCTTCTAACAATTTACCAAACAATTGGCATCGTGTTGGCAAATCGGCTTGTGATACGCCTCGTGCTTTTAACTGCAAAAATTCTTTATCAATATCAGAATCCAAAATAATATAATCACCAACTACTGCGGCAACACCATCTACCTTGATACGTTGGTTAGACGCTGTAGAATCTATAACTTTTGATTCTGGCACTTTATCTTCTATAATTTCTTGCGCATGGGCAACTGTAAAGCTAAATAAGGTTAACAATGTAAGCGTTAGCTTGATGTTAGTTGTAAATTTCAAATTGATTGTTTTTAATTGCATCTTTTGTAATATCTTTTTCAAGTTGCTTGATGAGCTCTAATTTTCGACGGTTGATGATAATTTGGTCAATGGTTGGTTTTACATACTCTAATGGTGCATAATCATTTTGTTGTAAGACGTCATTAATTTGCATCAAATATAGGTCTAATGAATCTTTGAGTTGTATAAAATTAGATTTTTTTAACAGTTCTTTTTTGTTTTCGGCATTGATGACAGGAATTTTTTGTATCACTTGCGAAACTTTAATCCAAATAGAATCATTTAAAGAATATGATTTAAATTGTATTGCAATAGAATCTAAATAGGTTTTGTCTTTTTCATCAAACCGTGTAAAGCGTTTTTTTATATCGTCTATATTGATGGAATTTTGAAGAATATTAATGTATCTAAATTTAATTAACTCTTCATTAAGTTTAAAGGTTTCTTTATTGCTGTCAAAAACAGCTTGTTCTTCGGCTATAGTTATTGAGGTATCTATACTTCGTTTTACAAGAGCTTCTACATAAGCTTTGGTAAATAAATCTTTTTTATATTCATCTACCAATTTATTAAAATCGGCTTGTTTTTGCTCTGGCAGATTGCGTTTGGCTCCATCAAGCAACAATAATTGTGTTGCCCAACGGGTTATAAAACCAGTAACTACAAGTGCGCTGTCTTCTTTAGAGGTGCCTTGGGCAACCAAATCTTTGATGTCATCTTGATACAAATATGTGTCGCCAACACGAGCCACAGGAATTCTATCATCGGTTTCTTTAAAAAAATGACAAGAAACCAACAAACAGCAACCTAATATGAAGCTTCCTTTTTTTATCAATTTTGATGCTGTATTTGTGCTTTTACTTTTGCCAACACGTCTGCATTGACTTCTACTTTATATCTATCATTTAATGATTGTAACCAAGTGGTTTCTATTTCATTTTGATAATCGCTAATAACACGGCCTTTAGCTTCTTCAAAAGTTTTGTTGGTAGAAGGAATGACCTCGTTAATCCATATAATATGGTAGGCATCATTATAATGATACACTTTTGAAAGTCCTTTTTTAAGCTCTAAATTTTTTGGCAAAGCTTGATAATCTGTTTCAAAAACACCTTTGGTAAAAATAACGTGTTGTTCATTTTCTGTATTTAATTTGGTGTTGATTTCCTCTGATGTTTTTCCTGCTTTAAAAGCGGTTGCTACTTTATGAATATCAGCTTCTTTAGCTGCAGATGCAATTATAGCGTCTACACGGTTTTGCCATACATAGGCATCTTTATGTGTGTTATAAAATTTTTGTTGCCCAATAGTGTCAGTAACTGCTGCATTCCACACTTCTTTTTCCATTAAGTCAAAAAGCAATAACCCATCTTTGTATTCTTTTAAAATTTGAGCAAAATCTTTATTTTCATATTCCAGATGGTCTTCATGGTATTTTAAAATGGTGGATTCTTCAAATGATTTGAATTCTTTTTCAACAATGGTTTTAAAAGGGATTTCTCTATGCGAATACACTTTTTGCAAGCCCATTAAATAATTCCCAAAGTCATTATAGGTAACATCGTAATCTTGAATTTTTAAAAGCAGTTTATCCTTTTTAAAACCATCAGGCAACACCCAACTTCTGTTATAAAAAGCTGGTGTAAGAATACTTTCAAAATAAGGTAACGCATCAAGGTTTTCTTTAACATCGTACTTCTTTTTAAGCGTATTAGCCAAAGAGGTATTGATTAAACTTGAACGCGAATCGCGCTTTACTTTACTTTCAATTTCCGATTTAATCTCATCAAAAGGTGGTACGCCTTTTTTGTCAATCAGTTTGATAATATGCCATCCATAATTAGATTTAAAAGGTTTAGAAATATCCCCTTTTTCTTTTAAACTAAAGGCTACATCCTCAAACTCCTGAGAACTCAATTGTCCACCTGTAAATGGTGCTAACAAACCGCCTTTGCCTGAGGAACTTTTATCATCAGAAAATTGTCTGGCAAGTGATTCAAAATTCTCTCCTTGGTTAATTTTTTTATAGATTTCTTTAATTCGAGTTTCAGGATTAAACAAGCTGTCTTTAGGATTGTTGGCAACCATAATATGCTCTACAGTTACTTCGCCTAAAGAGGGACGTTTGTCTTCAACACTTATAATATGATACCCAAATTTGGTTCTAAAGGGCATAGAAATGTCACCCACTTTGGTATTGTAAGCTGCATTTTCAAACTCGTACACCATTTTAAACGCTGAAAAATATCCTAAATCTTCAGCAAAAACGGTTTTTCCGTTATGAACCTCATTCTTAACCTTCTCAAAGCCTTCTTTCATAACACGATCACGTAAAGCCAACAGTTTATTATAAACTTCAAGTGTATCTTTTTCGCTTTCATCCATACGAATCAAAATATGCGATGCTTTAATATCGTATTTCATGCGCTCATAGGCTTCTTTCATCAAAGCATCCGTCACTTTAGAATCGGAAAGGTAATTTTTAGTAAGTTGTCCTTTATAATTTGAAAATTCACTCAAGTAACTTGGATTTTTATCAAAACCTAAGCGTTTAGCTTCTTTAATTTTTAACTGATAATTGACAAACAGCTTAAGGTAAGCGTCAATATCTTTTTGGCTTTCGTCCTTAACTAAATCTAAATTTTTGTTGTAAACCCTTATAAATTCTTCTGCGCTAACAGGGTCATTATCAACAGTAAACAAGACATCATTGGAAGTTACTTGTGCAAAACCAAAAGTAGTGATGCACAAAACAAAAAGACTTAAAACTAATTTCATTTTATTGATTTAAAAATAGATTGACAATTGTAGCAAAAATAAAACAATTCACCCAGTAAACAAGGTGCTTTTTTGAAACGATTTTTTATGCGCTTTAGTATAAGTGCTTGCTTTTAAGAAATGCTAATTTTATAGAATACTTAGTTCAAAATACCACTCATCTAATTTTTTAAACGATTGAACTTTCATTAGTATCATTTTGATGCAAAGACACTATCTTTACTTTGTTATAGCCATTGTATATGAAATACACTACCGAAATTATTGTGGAATTGCCATTGGAAGAGGTTATCAAAAAATTTGATAACACTGAAAACATGAAACATTGGCAACGTGGTTTAATTGCTGCCGAACACATCTCTGGAACGCCTGGTGAGTTTGGTGCCAAAATGAAATTAACCTATAAAATAGGAAAACGACATTTAGAATTACTCGAAACTATTACACATCGAAATTTGCCACACGAATTCCATGGCACTTACACCACCAAAGGTATGCACAATATATAGGAAAATTATTTTGAAAGCACTCCAAATGGTCATACCAAATGGACAAGCAAAAGTGAGTTTATGCCTTTAGGCTTTACCTCAAAATTATTGACAGGTGTTATGCCAAGTGCTTTTAAAAAACAATCGTTACAATACATGAAAGATTTTAAAAACTTTGCCGAAAACGGCATTTCAGTAGCCAATGCGTAAACTAAAATTGATATGGGACTTTAGAGGTCCTGATGCTTTAAAAATAGCCGAACACCACGAAATTCACTTAAAAGAATATTGTGTAATCAACCAATTAAACCAACACATCACTGGGTTTGAAGCACTAACACCAATGCACGCTATTGCTTTTTTGGTAGTAGAAGAAGACCAAATGCCTCCTGTTAGAGATGCTCTAAAACCGCATAGAGGTTTGGTTTATAATCCAGAATAATTACGTTAAAAAAGAATATTAGGCTTGGTATTCTGTAAATTTTATTAATTTTAGTCTCAATAAACCCTTCCACTCTTGAAAAGAGCAATTGCAATTGCCTTAGCATCTATATTTACGTTCAACATTTTGGGCAATTATGCGCTTTTAATGGTTCATAAATATGAGGTTAAAAGAGAACTCATCAGCTTTTTAAAAACAGGTGTTGCGGATGCTCAATTAACGCTCATAAAAATCACATCAAAAAACAAAAAAGACCTTTATTGGAAAGAAGCCCATGAGTTTAAATATAAAGGCGAAATGTACGATGTCGTAAAAACTGAAAAAAAAGATGCCAATACAACTATTTATTACTGCATTACAGATAGCAAAGAACGTCAATTACTTACCGATTTAGAAAACCAAACAGACCAAAATAAAACTAGCAAAAATAGCAAAATCAACACCTCAAAAGTGGTCATAAAAATCATTCCAAAAGAAGAATTTGACCCTAACCTTCCTGTTTTACCTCTTAAAAATAAAACTATTACATCTCAGTATTTAAGTTTTTACCACTCGGTTAAAATAGATATAGAGAGTCCTCCACCCAATTTGGTTTAATACATATCACTTTTTTAAGGAGCTTCTTTTTACAAAGACGTTCATTTACTCGTATTAAACAATCAGATAAAAAAAATAATGAAAAACAGCTATCTTTCCTTATTAGGAATACTCTTATCTATTACATCTTTTTGTCAAACCAAACTGGAAGGCAAAATAATAGATATAACAACCAACAACTCGCTTTTTGGAGCAAAAATTGAAAGTAACCAAAACCAACTGACCTCTTCAGACGCAGAGGGTTTGTTTCAACTCAAGTGCGAAGAAAACATGACTTTAACAATAAGTTATATTGGTTACGAAACTCAAACAGTTAATGTGACCAATTGCAATACATTTTTAACGGTTAACATGCAGCCATCTGCAAGTGTTTTGGATGAAATTAAACTCGCAGGAAAAAAAGAAACCAAACAAGATTTAGATGTACCAAGAACCAAAGTGCAACTCAGTGCCAACGAGCTAAAACGTGGTACTGGTTTGTTTTTAGATGACGCTATTAATGCCAATGTTCCTGGTGTGACCATGAATAGACGTGCCGTTTCTTCTGGTCAACAATTCATCATCAGAGGCTATGGCAATGGCGTAGGCTTTAAAGGTGCAAACAATAATTTTGATGGTCAAGGCTACAAAGTGTATTTAAACAATATTCCTATTACAGATGCTGAAGGCGTTACTTTGATGGATGATATTGATTTTGGATCTGTCGGTAAGGTCGATGTTATCAAAGGACCTGCTGGTTCTATGTACGGATTAGCTATTGCTGGTGTAGTCAATTTGCAAACGGTTCGTCCTCAAAATGGAGACACCTCTTTAGAACAAAAAGTGTTAGTAGGCGATTACGGATTGGCACGTTTTACCACCCAATTTCAAATGGGAAAAGAAAAATCGTCGTTATTATTAAATTACAGTCATCAAATTTCTGACGGATTTATGCCACACAACACATCGACCAAAGACTTTTTGAATATGGTGCTCGATTTTCAACCAAGTGATAAACAATCTATATCTACCTATTTCGGATTTAGCAATAGTTATGATCAACGTGCTGGCGAACTCACTATTGACCAATACAATTCGTTTGATTATAGCGGAAATGATCGCTACATTAAAAACAATGCACATTCTGAAGTTATCAGTTTTAGAGCTGGCTTAAGTCATGCTTACATATTCAATAATTGGCTAACAAATGCAACTTCTGTTTTTGGAACAAGTAGTAACAGCAATTCAAGCTCGGCAGGTGGATGGACTGATAAAGACCCAATAAATTATGGTGTTCGTTCGGCTTTCGATTTGAATTTTGATTTAGCCACTAACTACAAATTAAAGGGTGTTGCAGGTTTTGAATTTCAAGAACAACGCGCTCAAATTATTGGTTATAAAATGATTGAAGACCCTTCAAATCCTGAAGGTTATAACATCATTGGCGACACCAAAAGCAACCAGTTTGCAGTTTCAAAAAACAGCTCTATTTTTACCGAATGGACCTTGCATTTGCCTAAAGATGTCTCAGTTACTGCTGGCATTAGTATTAGTGGCATGCGTATAAAACTGGAAGACCGACTTTATAATTCAAATAGTACAAATGCACGTTTGGTATCGGCAAATTATACCGATTTAATTTCACCACATTTTGCCATCAACAAAGTATTTAATAAGGCTATTTCTGTGTATGCATCTTATAGCAAAGGGTACAAAGCTCCTGTAAGTGGCAATATTGTGCTTTCAACTTCAGGAACTTTAAACACAGGATTACGTCCAGAAGTAGGCAATCAATTTGAAATCGGAACTAAAGGCAACGTATTCAACAACAAATTACACTATCAGTTTGCGGTTTTTGATGCCGTATTTAAAGACAAATTCACCTCTATTGCTGTCCCTTTAGATGCTAACACTACAGCATATAGATACATTGCTAATGGTGGTAAACAAGATGATAAAGGTGTAGAAGTTTTATTAAAATACACTGCCTACGAGTCGCCTTCAGGATTTTTCTCCAACATCAGTCCTTATGCAAATGCTACTTATTCTAATTATAAATATGATAATTTTAGCTATCAATCTTTAAATAGCGATGGCGATGTCGTTAATGCAGATTACAGTGGCAATGCCGTTGCTGGTGTAGCACCTTGGGTTGTCAATGCAGGCGTTGATTTTAATACCAACCTTGGACTTTATGGAACTTTAAATTATGAATTTAGAGATGCAGTCCCTTTCACTTCTGATGAAATGAATTATGCCAATGCTTACCATTTACTCAATGCTAAATTAGGATACAAAACGGCCTTTAATCATTTTAATTTAGAGGTATTTGCTGGTGCCAATAACATAACTGGCACACAATATTACTATATGTTGTTTTTAAATCAGCTGAATGATGCTTATTTGCCAGCACCATATAAAGCCAATTATTTTGGTGGTGTTAACCTAACTTATAGCTTCTAAACAAATGGCATACTACTGAACTTGTCAGCAATAATCACTTGGCAAGTTCAGTAATTATGTTTCAATGAACATTCAAATTATGAAAAACAAAATACTCCTCTTTTGCTTTGCAAGTGTACTCTATAATTGCGGACGCTTTAAAAACGAAGACAAAAAGGAAGCTAATGAAAATCGGATTGTTTGCATTTCCAAACAATACAGCGAAATCATCTACGCACTCCATGCCGAAAAAGATTTAGTAGCTGTAGATGTATCAAGCAGCTATCCTCCAGAAATCAAATCATTGCCAACTATTGGATATCATCGCGCTTTAAGTGCTGAAGCTATTTTATCAATGAAACCAACACTAATTTTGGAAGACAATAATATTGGTCCAGAGCATGTGGTCAAACAATTACACGACCTCAACATTCCTATGAAACAATTTGGAATGTATGAACATACCATTGCAGGAACTGATTCTCTAATTCGTGAAATGGGAACCTATTTTGATAAATCTTCAATAGCGGAAACGCTTTGCAAAACCTTGGATGCCGATATGGAAGTGGCTCTAAAAAACACCAACACGTTTAAAACGAAGCCGAAAGTGTTGGTAATTCATTTTGGGCAAGCCTCTAATATTTATTTAGTGATGACCAAACACAGCAATGCTGCAAAATTAATTGAATGGGCTGGAGGCGAAATGGCTGTTGATGGTGAGCGAAGTATGACACAATTGTCCCCTGAAATTGTAGCACAATCTGATCCTGATATTATTTTATTAACCGATTATGGCTACGATCGTTTAGGCTCAAAAGATCAAATTGCGAGTTTGCCTGGTGTTTCAACAACGCGAGCCTTTGCCAACAATCAAATTTATAGAGTTGAAGAACACGATATGGTTTATTTTGGACCACGAACTGGAAAAAACGTCTTAAAATTGCAACAATTAATACATCAAAATAGTGCAAAAAACTAACCCATACAAAGGATTATTTTTAAGTCTTATCATCCTCCTTGGTGTCGTTTTGGTGCTTTCCATTCGTTTTGGAGCTGTTTCTATTAG
This sequence comes from Gelidibacter sp., assembly GCA_041391965.1. GTDB lineage: Bacteria > Bacteroidota > Bacteroidia > Flavobacteriales > Flavobacteriaceae > JAWKMZ01. The sequence goes on from JAWKMZ010000005.1 coordinate 37,011, forward strand.
TCTAAACGATATGAGCTCTGCAATTCAAAAATGGATGACCTCTACTAATAATTTAACACTTACCGAACGTATTTTTATGGAAATACGTTTACCAAGAGCCATTTTATGTGTGTTTGTTGGCGCAAGTTTAGCGGTTGGTGGCACCTTGTTACAAGCTTTATTCAGAAATCCTATTGTAGAACCTGGTTTGGTTGGCACTTCTTGTGGTGCCGCTTTTGGTGCCGCTTTGTACTTTGCGCTTGGAGCAACGTTTCATTTTAATACAGGACAATGGACCTTACCTATTGCTGCTTGTTTGGGTGCTATAGTAGCAACCGCTTTGGTGTTTGTGTTATCTCAATCAAGACACACAGGGAAAAGTTCTATTGTATCTCTTTTGTTGACAGGTATTGCCATTAACGCCCTATTTTTAAGTGGTGTCGGCTTTTTATCTTACATCGCTCGCGATCCGCAAGCTCGTTCTATTGTGTTTTGGAATTTAGGAACGCTTTCTGGAGCCAATTGGCCTTCGGTTTTAATTGTTGGCATTTCAACAATCATGTGCATTACAATCGCTTTGCGATATGCTAAACACTTAAATGCCTTGATGATTGGTGAAGATGAAGCTCAATTTATTGGTGTTAATCTTAAAAAATTAAAATGGATCATTCTGCTGATTAATGTAGTCATGGTAGCTGTAGCAACAGCTTTTGTTGGTGTGATTAGTTTTGTAGGCCTTATTGTACCTCACTTACTTCGTATTTTAAAAGGCTCTGATAATCGGTTTTTAATTATCAATAGTGCTGTTTTAGGAGGTATTTTGCTTTGTATTGCCGATTTACTATCACGTATTTTATTACAACCTGCAGAGTTGCCAATTGGCATTATCACCTCAGTTGTTGGTGTCCCAATTTTTATCATTTTATTACAAAAGAAAAATTACTTTTTTTAATTATGATTGAAACAAAAAACCTCAGGTACACCATAGGAAATAAACTCATTTTAGATGACGTTTCTGTAAGTTTTCCATCTGGAAAATTACATCTGATTATTGGACCTAATGGTGCAGGAAAATCGACTTTGGTGAAATTGATTTCCAATCAAATTCAAGCTTCTAATGGAACTATTCACTATGGAACAAAAGCATTAAAGTCATTAACAATCTCAGAATTAGCAAAAATCAGAGCCGTTTTATCTCAAAACATAGAATTGGCATTTCCTCTAAAAGTGTCTGAAGTGGTTATGATGGGTCGCTATCCACATTTTACATCAAAACCTACTGAAAAAGACGACGTAGCATGCAACGAAGCAATGGCGTTTTTTGATGTATTGGAAATGGCAAATAGAAATTATATGACCTTAAGTGGTGGCGAAAAACAACGCGTTCATTTTGCGAGAGTAGCCTCGCAAATATGGTTTCCTGTTGCCAATTATTGTCGCTATTTAATTTTAGATGAACCTCTGACTTTTTTGGATGTGCATTACCAGTTTCACTTTATGAATAAACTCTTAGACCTTTTAAAACAAAAAGATATGGTAGTTGTTGGTGTTGTTCATGACCTAAATTTGGCTGCCAAATTTGCCGACCAGATTGTGTTGCTACATCGAGGACAAGTGTTGGCAAGTGGTGCACCAAACAAAGTTTTAACAAAAGAATACATTAAAAAAGCCTACCATTTAGAACCTGTGTTTCATAAAACAGAAAACACTACTTATTTGTTTTTTGAATAAAAATCAGTGTCTTTAATTATGTGTTTTAGCGTAGTAATCAACAAATTCTTTAGCGCGACGGTTGCCTGTATTTAATTGTAATGATTTTTTATAATTATCAAAAGCGTTTAAACTATCCCCTTTTTTTAAATAAGCTTCTCCTAAACTGTCATACACGTTATCACTTTCAGGATATAAGGCAACATTTATCTTAAAAACAGCAATAGCATCATCAAATTCTTTTGCTCTCAACAGTTTATAACCAAGACTATTAAATGCTCTTTCCTCAATAAAAACACTGGTAGAATCTTGCTTTTGAATTTCCAAATAACCTGCGAGTGCTTTGTCATAATCCTTATCTTTTAAATACATACTTGGTGTTTCAAACGTGTCAGCAACTTTTAGATAATCATATGTCACCACACTGTCATTTGTTTCAGAAACGGTACCTAAATAACGTTGTTGAGTTTTAGGGTTTTGAACAAACCGCAATTTTTTATACATGTCTGCTACAAAAAACGTATTGGCATCTAAGGCAACAGGCTTTATTTTATCGGCACCTTTCCATTTTAAAAACAAAGTATTATCATCGTAATACACATCTATAATTTCATCTTGATTGTATAAATAACGACCAGAGGTTTGTGCAATGTGTTCTGCCGAATAGTGGATGCCTTTAGAGCAACTAAACACTAATAAGCTACTTAAAAGCGAAAAAACTAAAAGTTGAGAAGAGTTGGTTTTAAAAAAAATCATTTTGATTGGGTTTGATTGACGCAAAAAAAGATACAAAAAAAGTCTCATTATAGCAATGAGACGATTTTTACAGTTTTTTGTTACCAAATTGGGCAAAAATGGACAATTTATTTCACATCCATCAATTCTACATCAAATATTAATGTAGCGTTTGGTGGAATGACACCTCCTGCGCCTCGGCTACCATAGCCTAAATCGCTTGGAATGACAAAACGTGCTTTATCACCAACGTTGAGCAAACAAATACCTTCATCCCAACCTGAAATGACCTGACCTACACCAACCTGAAAATCTAAAGGCTGATGGCGTTTGTAGGATGAATCAAATACAGTTCCATCAGCCAATTGGCCTTTATAATGTACAGACACTTGCTGTCCTGCAACGGCTTTTTTACCTGTGCCTTTTTGGATAATTTGATAGCGCAAACCGCTTTTGGTTTCTTCAAAACCTACAGATATTTTGTCTAACTCTGCACGTTTTGCTTCGCGTTCAGCAGCAATACGTTTTTCACGAGCGCCTTCAAAGGTTCTAAAGGCTTCAATAGCATTAAAGTTTTCAGCATCAGTACCAACTCTGATAATTTCTACACTATCAATAGCATCACCTTGTGCAATAGCATCTACAACATCCTGTCCTTCTTGCACTTTACCAAAAACAGTGTGCATGTTATCTAACCAAGGAGTTTCAATATGAGTGATAAAAAACTGGCTGCCATTAGTACCTGGACCTGCATTTGCCATAGACAAAACACCTGGTCCATCGTGTTTTAAATCGGGATGAAACTCATCATCAAATTTATAACCAGGGTTGCCAGTACCTGTCCCTTGTGGACAACCTCCTTGTATCATAAAATCAGGAATAACTCTATGAAACTTCAATCCGTTATAGTAAGGTTGACCTTGTGGTTTTGCTGAGTTTTCCATATTTCCTTCGGCTAAAGCCACAAAATTACCAACAGTTCCTGGTGTTTTTTGATATTCTAAAGCGACTAAAATTTCTCCTTTTGTGGTGCTGAATTTAGCATATAATCCGTCTTGCATGGTTTTATTTTTTATTTTGAAGTGCAAAGATACAAATTGATTTACGAATTTGGAATTTGCTATTTGGTTTTTGGTTTTTGGTTTTTGGAATTTGGAATTTGGAATTTGGTTTTTGGAATTTGGAATTTGCTATAGATAAGGTTAGTTTTACAAAAAATTCAAGGTTTATGGGCTTTTTAAATAAAATGAAATCGGCTTTTAGTAAAGAAACAACGGAAGAAACTCAAATAGATACCAACTTTACAGAAGTTATTATCAACAGTATTGAAAATGTGCCATTTGGTATTTCTGATACAAATGTGATGTATGCAAACGAGAGCGAATTGGCTGGTTTTCATTATTTTAAAACGATTGTAGTAGGCTCGTTTCGGATTAAAACCAATAAAGGCGCACAACTTAGTATTAAAGGAGATGGTTTTGAACTGAAATTACATTCGGACATGGTTGAAATTGAATCAGAACCTTCTAATATAGCCAATAGTTACGTTACTCATATTGATTTTGAAATAGAGGCTGAAGACCTTCCAAAGCTTACTAAAGCTAACATTCAATCTCTTGAATTAATCGCTAAAAAGGAATGTGTTAAATTTTCTACAATTGAAATCCGTTATGATGAAGAAGAATAATTAACGAAAATTATTCCACAGAATCTGCAGAAAACATACAAAACCATTTGTGCTTTTGTAGCCAAAATTAAGGTTAACAACTAATTTGCGACTTCACTGATAAATTTAATTCGGTACAAACGCAATTCTTCATCGTCATAATCGCCATCAAATTCATTAATAGCATCATCTATTTTATCAGTAGTCGATTCCATAAAATAATCATGGATTTCTTCTTGTTGGTCTTCATCTAAAATATCATCAATCCAATAATTGATATTCAATTTGGTACCAGAATAAACAATGGCTTCTAACTCTTTAATAAAATCTTTCATGCTCATGCCTTTGGCTGAAGCGATATCATCTAAAGGCAATTTTCTATCAATATTTTGTATTATATATAGTTTTAAAGCCGAATTGCTTCCTGTACTTTTAACCACCAAATCATCAGGTCTCTCAATGGCGTGTTCTTCAACATAAGTCGCAATCAGTTCTAAAAAGTCTTTTCCGTATTTTTTTGCTTTTCCATCGCCAACCCCATGAACGTTGCTCAACTCATCCATAGTAATAGGATATTTAAGTGCCATATCTTCTAAGGAAGGATCCTGAAAAATCACAAATGGTGGGACTCCTAATTTTTTGGCATTACGTTTTCTTAAATCTTTGAGCATTCCCATCAAAACATCATCTGCTACAGCGCCATCGCCTTTTGAGGCTGTAATAATACTATCGTCGGTTTCTTCATCAAACACATGGTCTTCAGACATCATAAAGGAACTTGGTGCTTTTAAATAAGCTCGACCTTCATCGGTTAAACGCAACACACCATAGGTTTCAATATCTTTTTTAAGCAAGCCTGCCACCAAAACCTGACGTATCAAGGCCATCCAATAGCGCTTGTCTTTGTCTTGTCCAATTCCAAAAAAGGGCAGCGTATCGGTTTTGTGTGATGCGATTAAAGCGTTTGATTTTCCTGTAATGACATGGATTAAATCTTTGGCTTTATATTTATCGTTGGTTTGATTCACTGTGTCTAAAAGAATAACAACATCATCCTGAGCTTCATGCATTTTTTTAGGGAAGCGTACATTGTCATCCATATCACCACCTTCTCCTGTTTCTGTATCAAATTCTTCACCAAAATAATGAAGTATAAATTTTCGTCTGGATACAGAACTTTCAGCAAAAGCAACCATTTCTTGAAGTAAGGCTTGTCCTATTTCTTGTTCGGCAACTGGTTTTCCTGCCATAAATTTTTCTAACTTTTCAATGTCTTTATAAGCATAAAATGCTAAACAATGACCTTCACCACCATCACGTCCTGCACGACCAGTTTCTTGATAATAACTTTCAATACTTTTTGGAATATCGTGGTGAATGACAAAACGTACATCGGGTTTGTCAATGCCCATTCCAAAAGCAATGGTAGCCACAACCACATCCACATCTTCCATCAAAAACATATCTTGATGCTTGACACGTGTTTTAGCGTCTAACCCTGCATGGTATGGCACTGCTTTAATGCCATTAACTTGTAACACTTGAGCTAATTCTTCAACACGTTTACGACTTAGGCAATAAATTATTCCTGATTTTCCTTCGTTTTGTTTGATAAACCGAATAATATCGGCATCCACATTTTTAGTTTTAGGACGCACTTCGTAATATAGATTAGGTCTATTAAAAGAGGCTTTAAACGTGTTGGCATCTGTAATATCGAGGCTTTTTAAAATATCTTCTTGCACCTTTGGGGTTGCGGTTGCGGTCAATCCTATAATAGGAATATTATCGCCAATACGCTTAATAATATGTTTAAGGTTGCGGTATTCTGGTCTAAAATCATGACCCCATTCACTAATGCAATGAGCTTCATCAACTGCCATAAAAGAAATGGTTACCGACCTCAAAAACTCAACGTGTTCTTCTTTTGTTAACGATTCTGGAGCTACATACAACAATTTTGTAACACCATTTCTAATGTCTTGTTTAACGTGTTTGACTTCTGTTTTGTTTAATGACGAATTTAACACATGGGCAACGCCGTCATTTTGTGATACAGCTCTGATGGCATCTACTTGATTTTTCATTAAGGCTATCAAAGGCGAAACGATAATAGCTGTACCATCTTTAATTAAAGCAGGTAATTGATAACAGAGTGATTTTCCTCCACCTGTTGGCATAATAACAAAAGTATTATGGTTGTTTACAATACTCTCTATAACACGTTCTTGTAGCCCTTTAAACTTTGAAAATCCAAAGTATTTTTTCAGTGCTGCATGTAATTCAATTTCTTTGATACTCATTAATCCCTATTAGTATTTTATATACATTTGCATAAGTTTAAAGATACTAATTTCTTTAAACGCATCAAACCCAAAAATTAATAAATTTTGAATATTAAAAATTCTGTCCTCAATACTGCAAAAAAAACCATCGATTTAGAAAGTAAAGCCATCGCAAATCTTGCCAATTTATTGGATGATGACTTTACAAATGCAGTAGAACTTATTTACAATTCTAAAGGACGTGTTGTTATTACAGGTATTGGAAAAAGCGCTATCATTGCTAACAAAATTGTAGCGACCCTAAATTCAACAGGAACACCTGCTGTTTTTATGCACGCTGCCGATGCCATTCACGGCGATTTAGGTCTTATTTTAGAAGACGATGTGGTAATTTGTATTTCTAAAAGTGGCAATACTCCCGAAATAAAGGTGCTCATTCCATTAATCAAAAACGCAAAAAATAAAATGATTGCCATTACTGGCAATCCAAAATCATTTTTAGGCCAACAAGCAGATTATATTTTAAATGCCTTTGTAGCGCAAGAAGCCTGTCCAAACAATTTAGCTCCTACAACAAGTACCACAGCACAATTAGTGTTAGGTGATGCGTTAGCTGTTTGCTTATTAGAATTAAAAGGCTTTTCGAGTAGAGATTTTGCAAAATACCATCCTGGTGGTGCTTTAGGCAAACGCCTGTATTTACGCGTATGCGACATCTCTTCAGTCAACGAAAAACCACAAGTACATCCAGATACCAATGTAAAACAAGTGATTGTAGAAATTTCTGAAAAAATGTTAGGCGTAACTGCAGTGGTTGAAAACGAAAAAATTGTAGGCATTATTACCGATGGCGACTTAAGACGTATGCTTACAAAAAATGAAGCTTTTATCCATCTAACCGCTAAAGATATTATGAGCAGCAATCCTAAACGTATTAAAGACGAGGCCATGGCTATTGAAGCAATGGAAATAATGGAAAGGAATGAAATATCACAATTATTGGTAGAACATAATGATAAATACGCTGGTGTAGTTCATATTCACGATTTAGTAAAAGAAGGAATTATCTAATGGCAAAAAAGAATATTAATGAGATGTCTTTTTTAGACCATCTTGAAGACTTACGTTGGCATCTAATTAGATCATGTGCAGCCATTTTAATTGCAGGAACAGTAGCTTTTACAATGTCTGATTTTGTATTCAACACCATCATTTTTGGACCAAAAAAAATGAGTTTCCCCACATATAAATGGCTTTGTCAATTATCAACTTATTTTAATGTAGAGTCGACGTTTTGTGGTGAATCCTTCCCTTTTACTATACAAAACAGAACTATGGGTGGTCAATTTTCTGCTGATATTTGGACTGCAATATATGTTGGGTTGGTTATTGCATTTCCTTATGTCATTTATCAATTATGGAAATTTATCAGCCCAGGACTACGCGAAAATGAACGTAAAAACTCAAAAGGGTTTATCATTGTTTCTTCTTTGTTATTCTTTTTAGGGGTTTTGTTTGGGTATTACATCATTTCACCATTGTCTATAAACTTTTTAGGCACCTATTCTGTCAGCAATGAAATTACCAATCAAATAGATTTAAGTTCTTATATTGCCTTGGTGCGTTCTTCTTCTTTGGCATCTGGATTGGTATTTGAGTTACCTATCATTATCTATTTTTTAACAAAAATAGGTTTGGTAACTCCTCAATTTCTTCGCAAGCAGCGCAAATATGCCTTAGTAATTGTGCTTATTGTATCTGCCGTTATTACACCTCCTGATGTAGCAAGCCAAGTAATTGTAGCCATTCCTATATTAATTTTATACCAAGTAAGTATTTATATTTCTGCTATTGTTATCAGAAATCAAAAAAGAAAAGAAAAACAAAAAAGTTGATAAAAACCAACGGCAACAGACAAGGTTAAACTTATGATAAATTAAGGGCACCTTTGGAGTAGTCAGCAAGTTTTTACTATTTTTAGCGTTTTAGTAGCAACACTAACTTTAAACAAATGAAATTAAGTGCCAATAATTTAATGAAATCTTATAGCGGAAGACACGTTGTAAAAAATGTCTCGCTTGAGGTTAACCAAGGCGAAATTGTAGGCTTATTAGGACCAAATGGTGCTGGTAAAACCACCTCGTTTTACATGATTGTAGGACTCATTAAACCCAATGGTGGCACTATCTTTTTAGATAATAAAGAAATTACCCAATACCCAATGTACAAACGTGCCCAAAACGGAATTGGTTATTTGGCACAAGAAGCCTCTGTGTTTAGAAAACTGAGTATTGAGGACAATATTTTGAGCGTGTTACAAATGACCAAATTATCCAAACAGCAACAGCATGAAAAAATGGAATCGTTGATTGAAGAGTTCGGTTTAGGACACATTAGAAAAAGTAGAGGCGATTTGTTATCTGGTGGTGAACGTCGTAGAACTGAAATTGCACGTGCTTTGGCAACCAACCCAAATTTCATTTTATTAGACGAACCTTTTGCTGGTGTGGATCCTGTAGCGGTTGAAGATATTCAACGTATTGTAGCACAACTCACTAAAAAAAATATTGGTATTTTAATAACCGATCATAATGTCCAAGAAACATTAGCTATTACTGACAGAACCTATTTGATGTTTGAAGGTAATATCCTGAAAGCTGGAAAACCCGAAGAATTGGCAGAAGATGAAATGGTTCGTAAAGTGTATTTAGGGCAAAACTTTGAGTTGCGTAAGAAAAAATTGGAGTTTTAGTCTTTATAACGTTATTTTATGTGTCTATAAGCCGTTGGTGAACGACACCAATAATAAATCTAACGCTATCTCCTCCCAATTAAAGCAATGCCTTTTTTGAGACCTTTCACCACTAACAAGGCGACAAAACCAATCACCAAACCAATCCCAAAATCTTTAATGAATGAAGGCCAACGCTCAAGAAAATGATGCAAAAATTCTAATTGATGCACAAAAATGCCACCAGCTACCAATAACAAGGCAATGGTTCCAACTACAGCCAACCCTTTAATCACCAAAGGTAAGGCTTTTACAAAAAAACGTCCTATAATGTCCGAAATGCTATTGTCTTCTGCATTCATCTGCATCAAACGATAGCCAAAATCATCCATTCGTACAATAAGGGCAACAATACCATACACACCAATAGTAGCAACAAAAGCAACCAAGGTAACAACAATGATTTGAATACTCATAGATTGGTCTATAACAGTTCCAAGTGCGATGATGACAATCTCTACAGACAAAATAAAATCAGTAATGATGGCCGATTTTATCTTTGCCTTTTCTTTCAGCAACATTTCGGCTTCCGTTTGGTTTTCAGTATCATTTCCTTTTGAAGCATGAGGATGTGGCACAAGATATTCATACACTTTTTCAGCACCTTCATAAGCCAAATAAACGCCTCCTATCAGTAAAATAATAGGAATTGCTATTGGCAAAAATGCACTTAGCAAAAATGCAAGCGGTAAAATAATTAGCTTATTAAGCATAGAGCCTTTGGTAATAGCCCATAACACAGGAAGTTCTCTTGACGACACAAAGCCTGAGGCTTTTTCAGCATTAACAGCTAAATCATCACCTAAAATTCCAGCAGTCTTTTTAGTCGTAATTTTGCTCATCATGGCAACATCGTCCATAAGCGCTGCAATGTCATCTAATAAAGCAAAAAATCCTGAAGCCATCTAACGTTTATTTTTTAGCCATTTGTTCAGAAATTACAGAAAGCAGTACATAAAACACTATAATTAAAGGAATTGCTGCAAAATGAAGGGTAACAAGCATTACAATACTCAAAATCAAAAAGATATAACGAACAGCATTGTCTCTAAAATTCCAGTCCTTAAATTTAAGCGCAAAGAGTTTGACAGGAGCATTCAGCAAAAAACAACTAAAAAGCGTCAACGGAATCAAAAACCATAAGTTTAATATAATGCCATTGATTGCATTGCTATTTTGAAACTCAATAATCAAAGGTAATGACACAATAAGCAAGGTATTTGCTGGTGTTGGTAAGCCTTTAAAATAGGTTTTCTGCTCTTCATCTAAATTGAATTTTGCAAGCCGATAGGCAGATGCTAACGGAATAAACAAGCCTATAAATGGGATAAAAGATGAAAACGAACTATTAAAATGGTACAAGCTATTCCAATCATCCACAACACTGTCAGTAGCTGAATATGTTACCAATTCTAACAATTTAAACATCACAATACCAGGAACCACGCCACTGGTTACCATATCTGCCAATGAGTCCAATTGTAATCCTAAAGCGCTTTGCACGTTCAATTTCCTGGCAAAAAAACCATCAAAAAAATCGAAGAAAACACCCAAAAACACAAAAAAAGCAGCGACGGCAAAATTGCTATCTACTGCAAACAAAACGGCAATACAACCACAAAACAAATTGAGCAAGGTAATGCCATTAGGAATATAATGTTTAACAGCCATCAAATTAAATTTATGTAAAAATAACAAACTATTTTTATCTTGATATTTTTATTTGCCATTTAAGCGTCTTACACCATAAAAAATCTAATTTTAACATAAGAAATTGCATAATCTTATGCAAATACAATATCTGTAGTATTTTGAAGTTTAATAGATTAAAAATATTGTGCATCTTTGTAAAAATTTTTGCTATTGAAAAACTATATCCTGCTTATCACTATGCTGTCTATGGCATTATGTTCCGCACAAACCGCTCGTAAATATTCTAATGAGTTTATGAATATTGGTGTCGATGCTGCAGCTCTTGGTATGAGTAACGCTGTGGTGTCACAAACAAGCGATGTCAATTCGGGCTATTGGAATCCTGCAGGATTGGTTATGCTTGAAGATGATCAGATGGCCTTGATGCACTCCAGCTATTTTGCCAATATTGCCAACTACAATTATGCTGCATTTGCAATGCCTTTAGATGATAGAAGCGCTATTGGTATATCACTTATACGTTTTGGTGTGGACGATATTTTAGACACCACACAACTTATTGACGACCAAGGCAATATCAATTATGATAGGGTTCGTATGTTCTCAACAGCCGATTACGGACTTACCTTTTCCTATGCACGACGGTTGCCTTTAGATGGGTTTAGTTATGGAGTCAATGCCAAAGTCATCAGACGTATTATTGGCGATTTTGCGACATCTTGGGGTTTTGGACTCGATTTAGGAATCCAGTTTCAATCAGATACCGATTGGCGTTTTGGGATTATGGCAAGAGATATTTCGACCACTTTTAATGCTTGGTCCTTTGACAAAAAGAAATTGGCAACCATACAAGATGCCGTAGCAGGTCAAAATCAAGAAGTACCTGAATCAACAGAGATTACCATCCCTAAACTACAAATTGGAATGTCTAAAAAATTTATATTCCATTACGACTATTCTTTGGTAACGGCTTTAGACCTCAACATTCGTTTTGAACAAAACAACGACATTATTTCCACCTCATTTGCCAGCATCAATCCAGCTTTGGGTTTTGAATTTGGCTATACCGATTTGGTGTTTTTAAGAGCTGGTGTGGGCAATTTTCAAAACGAACTACAAATAGACAATTCTGAACACCTCACCTTTCAGCCTAATTTTGGACTCGGTTTTAAATACAGAGGCATTCAAATTGATTATGCGTTTACAGATATTGGCGACCAAAGTGCCGCTTTATATTCCAATATCTTTTCTTTAAAACTCGATTTTAGTATCTTTAGATAGTGAAACACCTTTTACTTGCCATCGCTTCTGGACTTTTACTCGCTTTAGGCTGGCCAACCTATGGGGTTCCGCTACTCCTGTTTTTTGGATTGGTTCCTTTGTTGTTAATTGAACATCAAATCAGAACCTCTGAAGGTAAATGGAAAGCATGGAAACTCTTTGGATATGCTTACCTCAGTTTTTTTATCTGGAATTTTATAACTACCAATTGGCTACAATATGCTGATATATTTGGTGCCAGTTTTGCCATTTTGGTCAACGCTTTATTGATGGCTTTGGTCATTATTTTCTATCACAAAATAGCGAAACGCACCACAACACGCATCAGTCTTATCTTTTTGGTATGCTTATGGATGAGCTTTGAAAAACTGCATTTAAGTTGGGAATTTTCATGGCCTTGGCTCAATTTAGGCAATGGCTTTTCTGAATATGTCAGCTGGATTCAGTGGTATGAATACACAGGGACTTTTGGTGGCACGCTTTGGGTTTGGGTGCTAAACATTGTTGTATTTAAAGCCATTTTAAATTACAAAAACCAAGCCTCAAAAAGCGTATTAAAAAAGGCTGTTCTAAAAATTATAAGTCTTATCCTCATACCTATTGCCATATCACTTATCATCTATAACACCTATAAAATTGAAGGCGAAACGGTAAATGTTATTGTCTTACAGCCCAATATTGACCCTTATAGTGATAAATACAATACCTCTAATAGTGATATTGCCGATTTACTCATCCGCTTATCCAATACCAAAATCAATAATTCCACCGATTTTATTTTAGCACCCGAAACGGTTTTTGCCGACAATGTAAAAATCCGACAGTTTAAAAACACCTTGTTCAAACATAAATTAGATGTATTTGTTGGCGAACATCCAAATGTTAATATTTTATCTGGTATTTCATTCATCGATTTTATTTACGATCCTGCTAAAGTTGGTGCTGAATCGAATGTGCTTAAAAAAGGCGTTTGGTATAATGATTACAATTCGGCAATGCTAATCAACACCAAAGACAGTGTACAGGTTTACAACAAATCTAAATTAGTAGTCGGTGTTGAAAACTTTCCGTATCAAGAAATCTTAAAACCGCTCATTGGCGATGCAATGATTGATTTAGGCGGAACGGTTGCCATGAAAACCACTCAAAAAAACAGAAGTGTTTTTACGAGTGCTAACAACAAATTTAAGGCAGCACCCATCATCTGTTATGAATCAGTTTATGGCGAGTATGTAACAGGCTATGTACGTAATGGAGCAAACTTTTTGGCAATTATTACCAACGACGCTTGGTGGAATGACACTCAAGGACACAAACAACATTTAAGTTATGCGCGTTTACGTGCCATCGAAACCCGTCGTGCTGTAGCCCGAAGTGCTAATACAGGAATTTCAGCATTCATCAATGCCAGAGGAGATATTATAAACACCTTAGCCTATAACAAACAAGGTGCTTTGGCAGGCATCATAACAACCAATAGCACCCAAACGTTTTATGTAAAAGCAGGAGACTATTTGGCACGAATAGCTATTTTTATAATGTTGCTAATTGTTTTGATTACCTTTTTCAGAAAAAAGAACAACACCTAAAAACAACTGTAGTTCCCTAATTAGAATTGACTACAAACGGAATACTCTCTATTGTCCTCTATAATACAAAATGGTGCTCAATGTTTTTACAATAATATTCAAATCCAAAAACAAACTTCGACGTTTGATATAAAACAAATCATACTGTAGTTTGATGAGGCTATCATCAACAGATGAGCCATATCTGGTTTTTACTTGAGCCCACCCTGTTAGCCCAGGTTTTATTATATGCCGCGTTTCATAAAAAGGGATAATACGCGACAATTCACTTACAAAAAACGGACGTTCTGGACGTGGTCCAATAATACTCATATCGCCTTTTAGCACATTGATAAACTGCGGAATTTCATCCAAACGACTGCGTCTTAAAAAACGCCCAAAGGTAGTGACGCGCACATCATTTTTTTCAGCCCATTTGGCACCATGAGTTTCTGCATTAACAACCATACTGCGTAGTTTTACAATATGAAATGGTTTGCCATTTTTACCCACACGTTCTTGAGTATAAAACAAAGGTCCTCTATTGGCAAGAACATTACCAACAATAACAAAAGGCAAAATGAACACACCAAAAAATAGCCCTAAAAAAGCAAAAACAACATCAAATATGCGATGAAAAAATAAGTATAAAGTGTTTTGGTTACTTCGGCTAAAAGGAAAGTATTTATAAAAATCTTTACCAACAAATTGAATAGGCACCCGATGGGTTATTTCTTCATACACCTGAGTATATTCACGTATAGTAAAACCTTTTTCTAAAAGCGTTATCAAATCGTGGTAAATAGTAGGTGTGATGGTTTCCGAATTATAGCTCGCTACCAAAACCTCCGAAATCTGCTGCTCTTCAATAACCTGTAATAATTGCTCAGGTTCAAACTCCTTAAGTCCCTTAAATTTTATAGGAGCCTCTGAAGGGGCTTCACAATTAATAAAACCAATAATCTTGTAATTAGGATCCGATTGGCTTAGTGCTTTTACAATAGTTTCAATATAATCGACCTCACCAACCAACAATACTTTTTTAAAAAAGCGTGGGGATGAAATGAGGGTCACGTAGGCAAGACGCCAAATAAAAATCATGACAATGATACAGAGATAAAAATAAAGAATCTGAAGACGTTTCTCGGGCAAAAAAGGGGTTAAAAAAGGGGTTAAAAAATAAAACAATACTGTGGTTGAGGCTGTAAACACAATGTTTCTAAAGGTTACATCCAACTGACTCGACTGTTTTAAATCATAAATTTCAAACACAGTCCCAAATATAGTGATGTAAAAAAACAGAACCGCTATTTCAATAGTATTGCCCTGATGGATAATAAGATAATCAAATTTAAAGAACTTACCCAACAAATACAGTCCAAGCAGCACCATCAGCATGTCCATCAAACGCAATAATATCTTACGTTCTGATACTTCAAAATGAATCCCTTGCTTTGCCATTATATCATTTAAAACTGGATGCTAATATACTAAGTCTTAATAATTTTGCAAGCATTTAAAAGAGTTTATGGCTTAGCGGCTTATAAATTCCGTTCAACGAACCCTTAAAATCCCGCTTAGGTCTTTACAAAGGAAAAACAACAAAAACAATCGTCCTAATTTAATAATGCGCTAATGCCTTAACCCTTGAAATCTGAGCTTTAAATCTCAACTCAGTACCTCGCTCCATGACTTTTTAACCGTTTTCCAGTCAAATTGTGTTACTTTAAGTCTTGCGTGTTGTTTAAGTCGTTGTTGCAAATCTGTATCCTCAAGAATTTGCACAACAGCCTCTGACATTGCTTCGACATCATTCGGATTTACCAACAAACCCTCTTTTTGATCGGTTATTAAATAAGGCATTCCTCCTACATTAGTGGACACTATAGGCAACCCTAAGGCCATAGCTTCTATAACGCTTAATGGTCGATTATCAAAATTGGTCGTGTTTAAAAAAATAGAATGTTCTGTTGCCAAACGCATCCATTCTGTTTGTGTGAGTTTCCCTGTAAAACAGACAGACAACCCCAGCTCTGTTGCTAATGCTTGTGTTGCTTTAAAGCTATCATCTTTAATAGGACCAACCATCGTTAAGGTTGCATTATAACCTTTATCACATAAAGATTTTAAAACTTTAACCGCTAATTGCGGATTGTAAATCTCTGAAAATGCACGTACCCACAAAAGCTTTGGCAACTGGTTTACAGCTACTTTATAAGGATACGTTTCTAATCGTACTGCATTAGGAATGTATCTTACATTAGTAAATCCATAAGGTTCAAAAGCTTCTCTTATAAATTGTGATGGTGCAATATTGATATAAGCATTTTTAAAAATAGCAGTAGACATATAAGGATTGTTCTGCAAACGTACCAACAAGTTACCACCATGCAAAATCGGAATATAAGGCAAGCCTAATACCCGACACAACTGGCTGACCAAGTAAGCGTAAATAAAGTTTTGTGTACTATAAGTGTCTATCAAAACCACGTCGATGGTGCTACGTCGTATAAACGTGGTTCTTAACATGTCCAAAAGGCGTTTCCCTTTTTGAATTTGTGAAGAAGCCATAAGCACCTCATAGCCTTCTTCTTCCAACATACTCCCTAAAGCACTACTGTACGTAGGATTACTGGAGACGCTTTGTAGATGACTGCCTATGTATAGGACGTTTTTTTTCATGGGTTACATTTATAAGGGCTAAAGCATACACAAAGCCAGGAGCTGCCAACCGCATAGCAGAATGGTTAATGGTAGCAAACCAAAAAACCAAAAAAGCATAAAAAAACAAGTTTCCTTTATGCCGTGTTCGATATGCCATAGGCTTAATCAATAAAATCAATAATATAAAAATTCCTAAAAGACCATGCTCCGCCAATAAACGGCTGATCTCATTATGAGAGGCAATGATAGTCCCTTCTTTTTCCAAACGGGCCTCCTTCATCCCTGAAGCACCTACTCCCAAAAAAGGGTGTTGCAAAAAGCCTTCTATCTCATCAACAAACAAGTCCACACGCCCTGTTGAAGCGTCTTCCTTTTCAATTCCTGCGGCATTTTCATTGGTATAACGGTTTTCTATCAATCCATTGGTTTGGTTAGCACTCACCACCCAAGTGACGACACCTAACATGCAAAACAAAACAAAACTAACGATAATATTTTGTCTTTGTCTATAAGACACACTCACATAAAGCACCACTAAAAAGGCGGCAATCATCAAAATAGCAGCAAAAACGCCGCCGCGGCTAAAGGTGACAATAGCCCTAAAGGTTATTAGACCTAAAAGGGCACCATTAAACAGCTTCAAAAATAAGGTAGGCGACTTTAAAAACAAGCGTACCGTCATCGCAAAAATACCCAAGCCTAAAAGTGAGGCTACCTGATTAGGTCCAAACCCACCCGAAGCCGCAAAATTGGAATCTGTTCCTGATAGCACCTCCTTGATACTCGGCGTATATAAAAACAAATAAGTAGTCATCGAAATAACAGGCAAACACATATATAAAATCAACTCCAGCATCTCATTTCGGGTCAGTTGTTTATCATAACAAAACAAAGCAGAAATCCCTAAACATACAGGGCCACTCAGTACAAAAGCAACACTGGTTCTAAATCTTAAATCATAATCCAAATTAATTGACGCCATTAATACGGCAGGCACTAATAAAATCAAATAGATAAAATAGGGATAACCATTACCCGACAGACCTTTATAAAACATCCCAAACAGCAAAAACAAAATCACTAAATATTTAGAGATTTCATAAAACAAACCGCCACTGGTCATCCTAAAAAACGACTCATACCCAATAATATAACAACAGGCCAATAAGACTTCTAAGGTTTTTTTATGGCTGGGTGCTAAAATAATACGAATAAAAAAATAGACAATTAAACTTAAAAAAAAGAAAAGTCGCGCAGGTGGTACCATATAAACAAAGATCCCAAACACAATATGCAACAGCACTAGAGGCACATAGTTCTGCTCACTTTTTAAAGCTTTGTTGACATAAGTATAGGGCTGGTGTATAAAACGCATGGTACTCTTTAAGGGTCTAAAATACTAAAAAACGCTGGTACTTAAACAATCTGCTCATAATGTTTGATGAGTTGTTGTATAATAGCCGTTTCCGAAAATTGGGTGAGGATCTTTTGGTACAGCCCTTTTCCGCAATGTTGCCGAAGTTGCGGCTGTGCTATAAAACTTAAAAGCGCCTGAGCCAAAGCTTGAGCATCATTCGGAGCAACTAATAGACCTTCATCAGTATTAGATATGATACGATGGCAATCACCTACATTGGTTGCTACCACTGCTAACTGGCCTAATCCATATTCCAACAGAGCTAAAGGTAAGCCTTCCGATTTTGAAGACAGCACACCTATGGTACATTGCTCAATAATAGCTTGGGTATCTGGTCGGGTTCCATAAAAAAACACAGCAGAAGTTAACCCTAATTTTATTACATTTTGCTTAAGCTCTACGGCATAGGCATCTCCAAAATCCTGCCCCACACAATGTAAACTCCATTCAGGGTGCTGACGATGCACAAATGCAAAGGCTTGTATTAAATTTAAATGATCTTTTTGAGGCCTTAAATTAGCCAAACAAAGAATTCGAGTTCCAGAAGTGCCTTCTAATAGAGTTGCTGTTTTTTGACTTTGATACGCTGCAAAATTGGAAAGATAAGCCACATCTTGGCATTTTAAATGAGTTTTGTTCCAAACTTCCAAAGCAGTATTGACCACCAAAATTTTTGAAAATAGATAAGAACAGTAACGCAAAACTGTACTTGGGCGATGTTCTAAAAAAGCGCTATTGCCATAATGGTCATGCCATACTAAGTTCAATTTGGGAAAGCTCACTTTAAGCAAGCTCGCCAAAAAAAAGGAAGAAGCATGCGCATGGATAATACCAATGTGATGCCTTCTAACAAAACGGCGCAACCTCATAAACGCTTTAATATCAAAGGTTGAGCGTCTATTTAAAAACAAATACCCAACTTCAGAATCCAAACTTGCTTTTAAAAGTCCTTCTTTACGTGTGGTGCATAAAAATGAATGTTCTATGTGAGGTAACAACGCATTGGCGTAGGTTACGGCCATACGCTCTGCTCCACCTGCTTCTAAAGAATCTATCAATTGCAATACACGCATTCGTAATTTTTTTCTAAAGATACTATTCTCAATAAAACCTACAATAGCCTTTTAGCTGGCTGCTGTTGAAACTACAAAAAACAAATTCAAAACTCCAAAAATCTCAATTCCTTCCTTGCGAAGGAGGAATGACGGAAACAACCTCTTAATTCAAAAAGCCCGAACCAATTCGCTTTCACGTCTCACGACTCAAACCGTCCTTCTAAAACCGCCTTAATATCTGCTTCTAACCGATCAAAGGTGTACTGTTGCGACCACACCAAAGCAGCTTCTGCCATCGCATCCAAATCTGATGTTTGCAATGTCTTAGATATTTTATTGACAGCTTGGTCTAAATCTGGTTCTATTAAAATACCTCGGGTTCCCTCTCCCAACATCCAACTGACGCAAGATACTGAGGTGGCTATAGGAATACAACCAAAAAACATCCCTTCGGCAACCGCTTTGGGCCAACCTTCACTTTTAGAAGGCAAAATATTAAAGTGAGCATCTATTAATGACGCTTTCACTACTGTTTTATTCTGATTGCCATATAAAAAAACAATCGTTTCCAAATTTTGCTCTTTTACATAAGTCTGTAGTTCTGGCATTAAAGGCCCATCACCATATAGGTGCAACACAACAGGCAGCCCTTTTTGATGCAATCTTTCAATAATTTGAATGGTCAACAAAGGACGTTTGCCTACTACTAAAGCACCTGCAAATACAAAACTCAAGGGTTTAGAATAATCGCGTTTTTTAAAAGCTACTTTTTCAGCTTCGGTATAGGTTGCCGAAATAAAAGGATGGATATTTTTGGTTTCGTTAGGCCATTCGCCATAGACCAATACTTTCATGTTTTTTGTTAAAAAGGTATTGCGTAAAATGGCTTGTTGCAAACGGTAACTCCAAGGTTGGTTGCTGTTGGGATCCCAATTGCCTGCATATTTAGTGGACTTTGCCTTCTTTGGAAAAAAAATTTGAGCCATACAAGCAATCAAACTAATATTACCTGGACATCGCAAGTGGATATGATCGGCTTGTGACATGGCGTAACAGCATTTGAAAAAGATAATAGGTACAACAAGAACAGCTCTCAACACTTGCCAAAATGATAGAATATTAAAATTAGGCACTCTGATAAATTGTATCTGATTATGTTGGTAGTACGTATCAATAGCATCAATCGTATTGGTCTCATTTTTAGGTCCTACAACAATCATCTCATCCACATAACGTCCCCATAAATTCATTTCGTTTACATAAGGCGCATAGCCATAATAACGCTTGTTATGGATGCTATGTTGTACGATGGTAAAGATGGCTAATTTCATAATTCTACTTTTGGAGGATTAAACACTATTGACCACCAACCTACAAAACGTCCTAAGCCTTCAGTAAAGGCGGCTTTCTTTTGCTTAGAAATAAACACGCCCAAAAAAGTCAGTTTCATAAGCAATATTGCCGTCAAATGCCATTTCAATCGCATTTTTAGGTTTGGTGTTGGGTATTTTACTCGCCAAATATACCAGCCATTTCTTACAACCATTTTCCCATAATGATACCTATTGGGTCTTCCAGAGGCTTCATGGTGATGCTCCAATTGCGCATTGGTATTCACATATAAAGCACCCAATTTTGATAAACGCAAACAAAAATCGGTATCTTCATATAAGCCGTAACCTTCAAAATAAGATGAGAACTGCATTTTTTGAAAAATCGTTTTTTTATAAGAAGCAACTCCGCCCATAAATTGTTCTACGGGGTAGATTTTACCCGAAGGTGGCAAAAAACTCACCGAGCGTCCGTGTGAAAAGCTTGGTAAATAACAAGGAGGTGTATCAGGTGCCAAACCAAACCAGTTTCGAATGCGAAACCGAAGCGGTTCTTCACGCATCCAATTATCGTAATAGAATTTTTTGGAATTATATGATCCATCCGTTGGCAACCATGCTACTTCATTGGTAATATAACCACCAACGCCTAAAGCATCTGGGTGCAATGTATAAGTTTTAATTAACTGTTTAAAATAATTGGGGTCTAATAGCACATCATCGTCTAAAAAACAAACAATTTCTGAAGATGATGCCACTTTTGAAATCCCAAAATTGCGTTGTTTGGTCAAGCCTCTTTGGGTTTTATCAACTTTATGGTATAATAAATTTTGATACCTATTTTGTTTCAAAACCTTTTTTGTATCCTCATTTGTAGAACCATCTATAATTAAAATTTCATTTGGATATAAGGTCTGAGTTTTTACTGAGTTTAATACGTTTAGTATAGCTTGTGGACGCATATAGGTGCAGATGATGAGTGAAAAAGCCATTTATTGGTCATTAATTTTTAGTTGGTTTGCCCAATATACACTTTTTATCCAGCGCTTTTTCATTAAGGGAATATATGAGAATATATTTTTATATGGCTGTAATTGATAGAATTTAAAAAACAACATGGTTTTATAACTCATTATCTGAAACTTAGACTGGTGTTTTAATTGATATAGCATAATGGTTGGTGAAGGTTTGGGCTGAATGTCATCATTCTCCCAAGGATGCGCAAATGGGGTTCTAAATCCACCTATAGGTGCTTTTAAATGGAGTAGCCTACAATTTGGAAGATAGATTATATCAACGCCTAAATTACGGAGTTGCATTCCAAAATCGCCATCTTCGCCAAAACCATGTTCAAAAGCCATATCATAAGTCACCTTATCTAATACATCTGATAAAACGATACTACAGCCTGAACCAAAAGTTTGCCATTGCAACGGTTGCTTTTTGTTTTCTTGTTCACCTTCCTTAAGGCAACTTAAGGTGACTGCCTCTAATCCGAATTGAAACAGGGTCTTTAAAGTATTTTCTATTAACTCTGGTTGAAACCTGATATCATCATCAGCCATAAACACATAATCAGAGCTTACTCTTTTTAAAGCGACATTACGTGCGTTGCAAGCACCTGTTTGATGGATAAACACATGGTCTATATGAAAAGGCCATGTTTGTGTGCTTAAATAATCTAAGTCTGATTTACTTTTAACATCAGGATTTTGTTCTACAATAATAACTTGCTTTGGCAAAAGTGTTTGTTGAGATAAATCTTGCAAAACATCATATAAATAAGGTTTTCTACCCATGGTTGGGATAACCACATCAATACTCTTCATGGAAGGTGTTGATTTATTAGTGCTTACTTTTATATCAGTAAAATCAAGAACTACTGTTTTTTTTGAAATAAATAAAGACCTCAACAATGAAAAAACCTGTAGTTTTTTTTCATAGAGAGCAGTATTAAAAAAGGTCAAAAACAACCATCGCATCTTGTAATGCTGCTTAATAAATTGATATAGTGTTGTATCAGAAGCCTTATAAGGTGGTAATACAACCGTATTTGGATGTAACAGTGCTGGTGATGAATAACAAAACAAACCAGAAGCCATCCCTTTTTTTGCTATAGCGTTTAATGTATAGGCAAAAGGATACTTTTTATAATCTTTAAGATTATATTTTAACAGCACTTGTGCTTGTATGCCACCTATACAAGGGCTCATTAACCAAGTAGGATAGGTCACGTTTTTTTTTATGTTAACAAATGGCGAAGATTCAACATAACCAATACGCTTTGAAATATAATTGTGATTTCGTATTTCAAAAGAGGCCATAACCAACTTATGGTTGAATATCTTTTTAAATCCTTCATAATGGATAAAACTTTTTAAATCGTCATGGCACCATGCTATCAAGTTATTTTGATACTTTGTTGCTAATTGAAATAACGCCTCAGTTGGTTTGGTAGCAACTATGTTTATGACGCTGTTATCTTCATCATTAAATACACTAACTACACTATTATATTTATGTGTTAAAACAATCATTTATCACTATCGTTTATTGTAATTCTTTTTTCATTGGTCTTCAACGCAAGGTCCAGCAAAAGTAATCACCTCATAACCACTAAATTTTTTAGTTTTCACAGGATATCCAATAGATTTAAAAAAGGTTTCCAATTTTATATAGGTTGGCTCGCCATCAACCATATGATAGGATGCAATGGCAAAATTAGGCTTCAATTTTTTAATAAGTTCTCTACAGCCTTCAACAGCTTCCAATTCGGCACCTTCAATATCCATTTTAATAAAATCC
Source organism: Gelidibacter sp. (assembly GCA_041391965.1). Classification (GTDB taxonomy): domain Bacteria; phylum Bacteroidota; class Bacteroidia; order Flavobacteriales; family Flavobacteriaceae; genus JAWKMZ01. The sequence goes on from JAWKMZ010000005.1 coordinate 59,951, forward strand.
AATTGCTTTACAGCATGCTGTTCACACCAACTATCTAAGGTCATTGCTTGCTTTTTTACTACTGATTTAGTATCAGAAAACCACAAGGCAGAAGAAGCGACAGTTCCAGACTCTTGAAAGTCAACAAGTGTGTTTTTGCTCCATAATAATTCTTTATGTACACTGTAATTGGCAGTCATGTCATTAAGTTCAAAATTGGCTTGTAACATTGGTATATTATAAACATCTGGTTCAAAACAATAGACATGTCCCTTTTTACCCACTTTTTTAGAAAATAATAAGGACAAAATACCAACATTGGCACCACCATCAATAACCTTATCGCCTTGTTTTACCTTGTAAAAGTGTTGGTAGTTATCAAAATCGGGCGTAATAGCATATAAAGGTTGATTTGTAATAAAGGATTCATCGTTATAAGTGGTTTCATAAACTAAAGTTGCACCTTGCTTTTGTATCAATTTATAATGGACACTCTTAATGGAAATCAAATTATACCAAAACACTTTAAGTTGTTCTTTAAAGATTCCTTTGGGTAATAGTCCACTAATCCTTTTTTTTATTTTCTTTTTAATGCTCATTGGTTCATACATTTTTTATAGAACGCCATATTTTGCTTCGTGATTATTGGTGTTGAAAATTTCTCGATAACATGAAGTCGTCCAGCCTTTCCAAACTTAGTACATTTAGGCACGTCATTAACTAATTCAACTATTTTTTTAGCATACATTGCATGGTTTTTTGGATTTACTGTATATCCTGTAACACCATTTATCATCAATTCATTGGCCCAACCTACATTGGAGCTAACTAAGGGCTTTTCCATAGCCAAAGTTTCTAACCAAGTCATAGGAAATGCTTCGGCAAAACTTGGCAATACTACCACTTGTGCCTTGGCAATGTAGCGTTTTATATCCTTATAAGAGACTTCTTCTAAATGCTGCACTTTTGCTTGGGCTTTTTCTGAAAGTAGGTTGTAAAAAAGTGTCCATGTGGATTGCTTTTCAAACACATCTACAGCATCTTTACCTATAAGCACCAAACTGGCATTTGGTATTTGTTCAACCACAAAGTTAAAACTTTGCGCCAATTCTAAAACTCCCTTTTTACGGATGATAGTTCCAAAATATAATATTTGATGGTGATTGATTTCTAAGTTTAAGGGCTTAAAATCCTCCACATTAATGCCATTATGAATGGTGGTAATGCTCTTTTTAAGTTTGAACAACTTCTTAGTTAATTGACCTGTAAAGTCACTTACGGACACTATGGTATCAGCATCTTTAAGGGCTTTTCGTTCTAAAAAAAAATTCTTTTTCTTTTGCTTTCTACCATCTAAATGACAAAAATAGGCATCACTACCATTAAGTCTGATAATTAAAGGGACACTAAATTTCATAAAGGCAGATAAGCCTGTCCAATCTGGGGCTTCTATCAATTGGATATGTTCGGCCTCTATATACGTTTGAATAATTTGTTGATAACGTTTACGCTCCAAGTACCAATTAAAGGCCAGATGTTTTTTTTTAGCGATGCTAATCACTCGAGTGCCTTCGTCAAAAACATCTAAATCTTCAGTTTGACCAACAACAAAAACAGTAACCTTAGCCTTTTGTTCAACCAAGCCTTTCGCTAAATTTTTGATACTAGTACCCAAACCTCCTGAACGACTTAGGTTTGGGTGTGGATATTCTGGAGTTAAGAAGGCGATATGCATGATATTTTATCTTAGTTTGAGTTTGCCACTTTTTTTATACTTTCTAAAATACGTTTTGAGGCATCTTCTGGTGGAAACTCATTAATTGTTTTATACCAGTCATTTGCGTTATTAACCATATGATGGCTATTTTCTAAAGTATCTACTATAATATCTGCAATTTTATCTGGATGATTAAGCCATGCAACGACCTTTGCATTGGGCTTTGATCTAAAATGCACATAATCATACACATAAACCCCTTCACTAAACGCATTATTTGCGTTTAAGTAATTATAATTCATGTACAAACAAGGCTTTTGATGTATCACAAAATCAAATACCATAGATGAACCTAAATTAATAACAGCTGCAGTATGTTGCGCCAAATTAGTAAGTAAAATGGAATCTTCTGGTAAAGGTAAAATAGTATCCCAAACACCTCCTATTTTTTTCCAAACAGGATCAATAACTACAATAACATCATTATATTCTGCAATTACTGAATCATAACGATTAGAAAAATCTACAGGGCAACGTCTAAACACCAACCCCAAATTAAACCCTTTAGTGTTTAACACTCTAATAGCCTTAGCAACATCTCTTAAATATAACTCATCTTTTGGTGAGGTGGTAATATCATCTCCACTATAACAAAGATATGTTCTTTCAATATCAAGCTCATATTTATTATAAAACTCAGTTTTACTAAGTATTTGTTCAATATCATAATGCGACTCAAATTGTGGTGTGCCTGTAACTATTACTTGTTGTTCATTTATAGTAGGATAATATTGTAATAGTTCATTTTTCATATACTTACTCCAAACGGTATAGTAATCTGCAGTGACATCTAAAGTAGCTTTAGGCAAATTATCCCACGAAAATATAAAACACATGGTAGGTATTTGAAGTTGCTTTGCAGCCATCATTGGAGCAATAGCTAATACCGATCGTTGACTTGTACAATATATGACATCTGGTTGATGCGTTTTTAACACCGAAACACAATGTTTAAAATAAACGGTACGTTGCTCTAAACTATTAATCGCTTTTCTTATTAATTGTAACCCTTTTTCAGAATTAAAACAAAGTGTAACAAATTGAGTTAATAAACTTTTTAAGCTATTTTTTAATCCATTAAAGGATAAAGGAAATAAATAACTTTTATATATTGAATCTGAAGTTCTTTTTTCAAAAACTGAAAGTTCTATTCGCACTCTTGCCGACTTTAAAATACTTGATAACCAATGTAACTTTGGGTTAAGTAATGGTTTGGATTTAAAACCTAATGTTTCTAAATCAAAGGGCGTATTATTCCAAAATGTGATATCATAACCTTTATCTATCCCTTTTTTGTAAAAATCGGAATAAGCAAAGTTGCGCAAGCTTACACCGTCGGGAATTATAATGAACAATTTTAGTTTTTTAGTTTTCATAAAATAGGTTTAATCATCATTCATTATTAATGAAAAATTTAATAATTGCCAAATATGAAAACTGGACTCATTATTGCCTTTTAAGTAAGCATCCCATTCTCTATTAATTTCAACAATATTAAACCACGACTTATAATTACTATATTTAATTTTGCTTATCTGACCTTCAACAAAACCTTTTAAATCTTCTGCTAACCATTCACGTTGCGGAGTTTGCAATGCTCGTTTTGGAGCATATGATACAGATTTTGGCAAGTATTCAGATACAACATCACGCAAGATTATTTTATTTTGTTGATTTTTAATTTTAAATTCTATAGGAAGTGAAAAGCCTAATTCCACAAGTCTAAAATCAAGGAAAGGGTCTCTAAGCTCTGTGGAATACGCCATAGATATTCTGTCATTAAAACGTAGTGCTCTAGGAATTTTAGTATAAAACAAGTCTCTATACTGCAAGTTTTCAATTTCAGTTGAAAATGGTTTTGGGTATTGATGCTTTACAACTACATCATTAAAATCTGAGCTAATTATATTGGTTCTAAATGGACTTTTAGTAACACCTTGAATTGTTGCTTGACTGCTTGAAGTATAATAATCATAACCTGCTAATTGCTCATCCATTCCTTGACCGTCTAAAAGTACTTTAATCCCTTTTTTTGATGCCTCTTTAAATAGTTTTGAATAAGCCAAAGTTGGTAAGCCTCCATAAGGTTCATCTTGATAATTACTAATGGTTTTAGAAAGTAAAGGAACTTCTTTTGATAATAATAACATTTTGTGTAATGGGTTTTGATAATGTTGCAACATCTGTTCAACCCAAGGTAACTCATCATAATCAGCATTTCCTGTATAAAACGTAAAGGTTTCTATGTTTGTATTGTGGTTATAATTATTAACCAACGCTATCAAAGCAGAACTATCTAATCCTCCACTCACATTAATTCCTATAGGTACATCTGCTCTAAAACGTAATTTTATACTGTCTTCTAATAGGGCTTTATAAGCTGTTTTAGCGCATTCATAGTCCTTTATTTTTGGCTGATTATGAACAGCGTTAACAAAATCATACCATTTGGTAATTGTTAATGTGTTTTGAGTATACTCCAAATAATGTCCTCCTGGTAATTGATATATAAATTCCCAAAAAGTTTCATTTGGCATTCCATAACTTCCTGAATAAAAATAATTTAACCACGCTTCTCGATTTGGTTTTTTTTCAACGCCGCTTTTGTGAATTGCTTTTATTTCACTTGAAAACATAAAAGTGTCTGACAAATTGGAGTAATAAAAAGGTTTAACACCAAACCTATCACGAGCAGCAAACAGTTTTTTCTCTTTAATATCCCAAATTGCAAAAGAAAACATACCATTAAGTTTATTTAAACAAGCGGCTCCATATTTTAAAAAAACAGCTAATAATACTTCGGTGTCAGATTTGGTGATAAATTCATAGTCTATTATTAATTCTGATTTAAGTTCTAAATAGTTATAAATTTCGCCATTAAAAACAATTAAGTAACGTCCTGTTGGATCTAAAAAAGGTTGGTTAGCATTTGAAGATAAATCTATTATAGCTAACCTATTGTGACCAAAAATGGCATAATTTTCATCTTTAAAGACACGTTTTGCATCTGGCCCTCTATGATGCTGACTTTTAAGCATTGTACTAAAGTCAAACTTTTGATATTTACCAATTATACCGGCAATTCCGCACATTAATATTTAATATTTTTAATCATATGTTCAGCAGTTTCCCAATCTTTTAAAGTATCAATATTGACGTATAATTCACTTGGTGATTCTATAAAACTCATACGCTGACCATAGAGTGAATGTGCTTCTAATAGCACTTTAGTTGACGTTATATAAATTGCTCCATCTCTATGGTAGGCTTCAGGAAGTTCTTGCCTTCTCTTTATTATTTCAGATTCTCCTGTTGCAATGTTTAAAAAACCGCTTTTATTTAATTCAAAAGTCCAATGCGGATTATACTCATGGGGCACTTTCTGCACAGAAATTAAAGAATCGCAATTGCTGTCTTTAAATTTTTTTATAGCATTTTCTAATAAACTCAAGCTTCTAAACGGATATGTAACCTGTAGTAAACATACGGCATCAAAATATACGCCTTGTGTTTCATACCATTTTAATGCGTGTATGATAACATCTAATGTTGCAGTATCATCTTGCGCTAAGCTAAAAGGTCTTACAAAAGGAGTCTCAACACCCAAATCGCTTGCAACTTTGAGGATTGTAGCATCATCACTGGATACTATAACTTTAGTAAGTAATGTTGACTTTAAAGCAACTTCTGTGGTATAGGCAAGTAAAGGTTTTCCGTGTAATAATTTAATGTTTTTATTAGGAATTCCTTTAGAACCTCCACGAGCAGGTATGAGTCCTAAAATACGCATTAGTACATAATAGTTTTATGAAACCGTAAATCTACTGTTGCCAAAATATCGGCTATTTTTTTTCCACTATCTCCATCGCCATAGATGGTACTTTTTTTATTTCTTGGTGTTTCTATTTGCATTTTAATAGCGTTTTTAATTTTATCTTCATCATAAGTAACATCAATTACATTCTCACCACGTTGCCGTCTATGCTGTCTGGTTCCTATATTTACAACGGGTACACCTAAAAAAGAACATTCTCTAATTCCAACACTACTATTACCAATTAAACATTGACTATGTTTTAAAAGTTTTAAAAAATCATTAGAATCCATATTCTTAAAAAAACGAATATGTTTTGGGTTATATTTTTCTCTAAAAGTTCGTATTCCATTAGAAGTGCCATCAGCTCCTGCATCAACATTGGGCCAAAACCAAAACGTAGGAATTTTTAGTTCATTAATAACCTGCAATGTTTTGGTTACATCTGCCTTGGCCTCATCATACTCGTGAGTCACAGGATGTTGTAATACTACAAGGTATTTTTTAGGCATCTTTTGTAAACCGCCAACACCGCCATATTTTTCAATAGGATTAAAATCAAGCGTTTTGCTTTCTATCAGTTGATGCGCTATATCTATTGATGGGCAACCTGTATTAAACACTGTAGTTTCATCTTCACCTAATTTAATAACTCGCGCTTTTGCATCTTCAGATGCTACCAAATGAATATCTGCTAATTTTGTATTGGCATGTCTCACTTTTTCATCAATATTGCCTGTAACTTCTCCTCCTTGAATATGTACTAATGGGATATTTTGATATGCTGCAGCAATAGAGGTTGCGATAGTTTCAAAACGATCTGCAATGGTTATAACAGCATCTGGTTTTAAATTATAAAATACAGTAGCTAACTCCATAACACCTAAACCAGCAGTTTTTGCCATAGCTGTTTTATTTTCACCCTCAAGCACCATAAACACACGCTCATCAATTTGAAAACCATCACGTTCTATATAGTCTGCTGCATTACCATAGCGTTCTAATAAGGCCGATCCTGCAACTACTAATTGCAAATGCAAATTAGGGTGTGCTTTAATTGCTGTTAATGCTGTTTTTATCCTGCTGTAAGATGGTCTTGCTGTGATTACCACGCATATTTTACGTTTTTTCATTTAAATCTTGTTGTGTTAAAAAATCCCATTGCTGCATATCTCTGTTAATTGTTTTATCAATAACAGAATTAAAATATGTTGCAGCAATCCCTTTATTAGCAGGTTTTTTTGCTTCTAAATCTTCAAAAGTAAGTTGATGTCCTTTTTTTAAATCTTTATTGACTGCTAATGATTTTTCGAAAATAGACTTTAAATCTTTAAATGAAGAATTATTGTTTTTATCAACTGGATGTTGTACTGCTTTTTCAATAGTTGTTACAGAAGTTACTAATGCACTTATTTCATCTATAGTTAATGATGATGTTACATCTGGTCCAAATTGCTGCCTATCAAGCACTGCATGAAACTCAAGTATTTCAGCTCCTAAAGCAACTGCAGCAATACAGGTTTCTGGCTTTGCAGAATGGTCTGAAAAACCGACAGAAACCTTGTAACGCTTTTTTAATTCACCTATCACATTAAGTCCATATTGCTCTGGTTGAGTGGGATATGAGGTTGTGCATTGCAAAATAGAATACTCAACATCCTTTGATTTTAAAAAGTTTACCGCTTTATCTAATTCGTCATATGAACTCATCCCTGAAGATAAAATTACGGGCTTATTGGTTTGGGCTATTTTTTCTAATAATAAAAAATTAGTGACTTCACCAGAGCCTATTTTATATCTATTTACACCTACTTCTTCCAACACCTCAACAGCAGCATTACTAAAAGGTGAGCTCATAAACTCTAACCCAACTTCATTGCAATGTGCTTTTAATTCTTTCCACTGTGCTAAGGTAAATTCCATACGCTTCCAATAGTCAAAACGTGTTTTATCTTGCTTTGAAAATTTAATTCTAAAAGGCTCATAAATACTGCTTTCTGCGTCAGCAATATGTGTTTGAAACTTTATAGCATGCACACCCGTTTTTGATAATACATCAATATAGGTATGCGCAGTTTCTAAACTACCGTTATGTGCTTGAGCAATTTCAGCAATAAGAAAGAGATGATTCATTTAAATGTTTTGAATTATAATACTCAAATATAAAAAAGTTTAAAGCATTATAGGATTAGTTCTGAATCTAAATCAATAACAAAATGTATGGTTTTTAGATTTTCTGAAATTGAATACATATAATTACAATGACGATACCGAAAGACAATTTGTCTTAAAATCAAATCATTAACCGCTTTCATCGTTAAATAAGGTTGTGTTTGTTTTCCAAGACTTTTTTTTGCTTTATACTTTATAGTGTTCACATAATTATCTTCCTGAAATTGGACCTCAACTATCCCTTTGTAATGTTTTGGCAATTCTTCTTCTAAAAAATGAATTACATGAGCAGCAATATTAGTTATTTTGATGGTTGTATTAGTGGTTTTCAACCTTAATAAATCTTCATTCTTATAATATCTGCCTCCTTTTTTATGATTAGAAAATACTATTGCTCTGTTACTATTTTGAAGAAAATGGCGCTGATTAAGCCTCAAAACATTGGTTAACCGAGGTTCTTGTGTCAGTTTATTGTCTTTTTTTTGTGGATATCTGGGATGCCATTGATGATAAAGCAACACTTCATTGCATTTGTTAAGTTTTGCACCCGATTGTTCTATACGAGCGTTTAAATCTTCATCTTCTGAACCATAAAAATGAAAAAACTCATCTAAACCTCCTACTGTTTCTAACAATGCTTTTGGGTACAAACCAATTCCAAAAGTATCTCCTATATGGGTTGTTTGGACGGCTTTTAGATTTAGCGTTTTTTGTTGTTGTTTCGTGACCTGTTCAGAGAGGTAGCCTATTTTAAAAAGCGAATACGTGTTTGCTGTCGCTAATCTTGAAAGTGTTTCTATAAAATCAGCAGTAAATAGTACATCTACATCAGCAATTACTACATATTGAGTTAGTGCCTGCGTGATGCCGTAGTTCAAAGCTTTGCTTTTATTCCATAACAATCCTGTATGTCCGATGTAAATGTAAGTTGCAAAATCAAATTGACTTAGCACTTTTTTTACCGCATTTGCATAATCTGCATCACTACCATAATCAATAAAAAGCACTTTAAAATTGGTATTGCTTTGCTGCTGTAACGAATGCATAGATGACCTTATCCTTGATACTTCACGGTTTCTATAGGCAAAAAGTATGGTTATTGAAATATTCATCATCTAACTATTTTCAACAGATGCAGTATTGAAAAAAATATCCAATTTATAGGCAGTAACATCTCCTGTATCAACAAACAGTTGGTAATTGTTTGATTGCAAAACGACCTTTAATTCATCAAATTGGTTTTTGGTCATGGTCCCCGTTTTTAAACCATGTTCAAAATGAATGATGGCCGGTGTCACTTTTTTATAATCAATCTGCATCAGAATCTCATAATCATAACCCTCGGCGTCCAAAATCAGCACATCCAACTGTTTGATCTGATAGGTCTCTATCATGATTTCCAACGACATGCATTTGACCTTTTCTTCAATAATATATTCTGATGGGATATGTGTTTTCTTGTGATGGTTTTTATCAAAAGATGCGATACCCAAAGCAAATTCCGGTACCATGGACTCAAAAGCTTTTCCAACCTTATAAATACTTGTTTCTTGCAAAGTATTATGGATAGCAACATTTAAGGGCATAATGTTGGGATGGTTTTTATAATTAGCACAAAGGTCTTCATAATAGTCTTTTACAGGTTCCACCACATAACCTTTTACCCGTGTTCCATTATACTTCACAAACTCATAAATGGGATCAAAGCGTTTGCCGTCATTGGCTCCTATTTGTATAAAATTGACACTTTTATAAGTTTCTAAATAATGATGCAAAAGACTCTCCAAAAAATTGAAATAGAAAACGCTGTGGATTCTAAACCCTGTATTCATCATTTGATACTTCGCAAAATTTTTTATTGTTTTCTTAATCCCCATTATACCATTAAACTTTTAGCCTTGTTAATTATTTTATTCATACCTAAATTCCATTCTTCCATGGTATATCGGTCAATTTCCTTCGGTTTATTGATTTCTTTGTTTTTTAAAAATGTTGTGATGGCCAGTTCCCATTCTTCAATAAAATGCGGGTGTTCTATCAATACGCCCAATTTCCCATCTTGTAACACTTCTGGCACACCTCCTAACGCTGAAGCAATACAATAATTGCCACAATGCAGAGCCTCAATTAATGTGAGGCCAAAACCCTCGTGCCATAATGTCGGAAACAGATAACAATCTGACGTTTGGTAATACTCGGGCAAAAGGTCATTGGGCATTTTTCCGAAAAATTTTACTCCCGTCTGTTCTAAATCCCTTGTCGCGCCTACAACCCAAAGTTCAATATTTTTATGCCTCTCAATCAGCAATTTCCATACATTTAAAATCAAATCCAATCCCTTTTTAGGTCTATCTTGCGAGCACCACACAAATACTGTTTTGTCAGTAACTTGGTGTTTTTTCTTTAAGGCAATCTTTTTTTCTGGTGTAGGCGGATGAAATTTCGCGGTATTTATTCCATTGTGCAACACAGAGAATAAACAAGGTAAAATAGTATAAGCATTTTTATGAGCGATATAGGCAGAATGCGTAAGCAGTACCATTTCATCAATAAATTCAAAAAACCAACGGCTTTCAAAATTTCCAAAAAATGGTGGATAGCCATGATAGAAGAATTGAATGTATAGTTGCTTCCTGATGTTGGGATGATCAGTCAAATACGCTTTTAGCGCCTTAACCAATCCAAAATTATCAATAATTTGGACGATGTATTTCTCATTAGGCTGTAGGTATTTTATCAAGGTCTCCACATATAACTGATGTGGTTTTTTAGTGAGTTTTTGTTTTACTTTTGAAATAAAATTAGTAGGGACAATACAATAGTCAACGCCATTAAATTGCTTAAGTGGTGCCTCACATAAAATAGTATCAATACCACTGTTTCCTGACTCAAAATAATTTTTATACATCGTGGTCCAACTCCCAATATGATGGTAGGGCAATGGTTGTTGAGAAATTAAGATGACTTTGGACATAGACCGTTTATATAAGATTAGTTTTTTTTGTTTGGTATAAAAAACAACATTACTTTAAAAATTACAGACACTATTTTTCTTAAAAACACTGATTGTTCAATTTGTTTTAATTGTGAAAAACGAGGCGAAGCATAGCCTTTGAGTCGTTTATAATCGTCTTTGAACAACGGAAAATACAACGCCATAAAGTCTTCTCGTTCTTGAGCTGCAAGACTTCGGAACTCTGAGGTGCTTGACACGCCTTCCATATCATATACAGCTACAAGCACGCCCACTTTCTGATAATTCACTTTTTCGATATAAATGGCATAGATCAAAAATTCCCAATCGGCACTGATTTTTGAGCTTTCATTAAAATAAAACAATCGGTCAAAAAGTGACCGTTTAAAAAAACAGGCCTGTTGACAAATGGTCTGTTTGTAAAAGTAAGAAAAAGGCAAGACTTCAGGATGCACTTGAAGCCGTTCCCAATTGTTTTTTTTGTGACGCAACAGCACATCGCCGTAAATCAAATCATTTTCTAAGCTCATTTTATCAAAAACATCCTGAAGCACCTGAGGATTGTATAAAAAATCGCCACTGTTCATAAACAGGATATAGTCTCCTTTTGCCACTTTAATACCTTTGTTCATGGCATTGTATATGCCATGGTCAGGTTCACTTACCCAATGGTTAATCTGAGACCCAAATTGTTCAATAACCGACACACTGGCATCAGAGCTCCCACCATCAATAATGATATATTCAAAATCCACAAAAGTTTGTGCCACCACGCTTTCTATGGTCTTTAACAGACCTTTGGCGTTGTTGTAATTGATGGTGATTATAGATATTAAATTCTCCTTCAAATTAAATATGCTTTTTTAAATGTTTGGTCAAAATAGAATTTTATGTTTGCCATATAAATTAAAGCAATTTTAGACCTGTTTTTAATAAAAAATCGTCCATTCCGTTCACAACTAAATTTTTACAGAGATGTTAAAAAATCGATAACCCTTTCCTGTAAAAATATAAAATGGATATGCTAAAAACACTACCATCAAAATCTTTCTTTTATAATGGTGGATTAAAGAAAAGCGTTTCAACAATCCCATAGCAATACTATGAGCTGAACTATAATATTTAAGCTGTAGTGCACTAAATAAATTTTTAACGATGTTTTGTAAAATAATATACTCTCTTTCTTTAGTGAGAATTTTGGCTTCATTTAAAGTATCAAATATCTGAACCCGCGAAAGATATGTCGAATTTATCTTACTTTGCGATATTACTTTCCCTATTCTATTATGATGACTCCTAGCTAAATAGGTGGTTTTACCTAAAATTTCGTAATAAATATTAGCTATTAATTGTTTTAAATGAAACGTCCATTCTTGTGAGCTTGCTAAATTTTCATTAAATGGTTTGCCTTTAATACTTTTTTTCTTCCAAGAAACACAACCTATTGGCCAAAGCACTTTTACACTTAACATCTCTGTAATTACGTCACTTTTAACATATATATTGGACCAATGCCTAATTATATTATTTTTGAAACCTTCAAACACCTCCGCATTGGTTATAACACAATCTAATTTTTCATTCATACTGTTATGCTTTTCCACATGAATTGATAAATGGTCTGGTAAAATCAAATCGTCACTATCTACCCAATTAATAATTTCTCCTTTGCTTAACTCAAAGCCATAATTACGTGCAGCGTTACCTCCAGCTGCTCTATCTTTTGGCCTATGGTAGTATTGAAAACGAGCATCATTTTTTACATAAGCAGTTACAACGTCATCTGTATTGTCTTCACTCCCATCATCTACCACAATACATTCCCAATTGGTATAGGTTTGCGCCAAAACAGAATCTAACGTCTCCCCAATCAAATGAGCACGATTATAAGTAGGAATGATAATAGACACCAAAGCAGTGGCACTCATATAAATAACTTGCTTTAAAAACAACAGGGCTAAGATACTAAAATTATGATAGGAGTTTATAACGGGTTTTAAACTTATTCAAGCGCTTTTTAGTACCTACAACACGTATCACAAAAAGCTACGGTAACAACAGACAAAAGCAACGGTGCTTTGTATAAAACACAGCGGTGGTTTTTTATAGAGGTATTGAGGCTATATACTAACAAGCGGTTAAAGCAGGCAATCCAAAGTACGATAAAAGACTTCTTAAAAATGTTAATTTTTTTGTAGGCTTCCTTTTTAAACTGTACTTTTAACCTATAAAAAAACCTTGAATACGCATATACTCAAGGCTTTTAAAGCAATGTACAATCAGATACTAAGCGGAAACTTTGGTATATTTAACTGATTTTAACATTGATTTTAAATCAGCACCAGGCGAAAATAATATTTTCGCCTTTTTTATGGCGCTTGCCGTAAAATCGTCAGACAGGGTTTGTCCTTCGCTACTTAACGACATTCTAAAACTGCCCAACGCTCCAAGGTCGACAATTTTACCTTCGCCTAAGTGGTAGGTTACCAACTCGACTAAGGAGATTAATACAGCATAACAATCCGCTTTACTTACGGTACTCTGTTTGGACGCAAAATGCGCCAACTCGTTCAAATCTACACGCCCTGCATTGATAGCTTGTGCGTAGAATTTTTCGGGAGCAAGTAAATCTTGAGGATTCTTTTTGCCGATGGCTTTAAATTTAACCATATCAATAACTGTTTTTGTGACACTCTGTTACAAGTGGCGCCAGCACTATTGCTTTTGCAATTTAAAAATAGTATAATTTCGTACACCTATTTATAAAACTTATTAACAATATACAAACTATATCACAATCTTAGTTTAGAGTCTTTTGTCCGATAAAATCGCAATTAAGCACTTATTTATATATTTTTTCTTACAGTATTTAACCTTTCATCGAACAGATAATCACTTCATTCGTGTTTTTTAAAGAAACGGTTAAAAAAACGGATAGTTATTAACAATTTTAAAAAATTATTAGCAGGCGCTTAATCGTTGGTTTTTAGGTGTATGGCGTATTAAAACGGTATCATTAGAAACCCTTTAAAGGAACTTTCTTTTTTTACCATAAATAGAAGGGGCTCGTTTTGAGTATGCGCTAATAGGTGTTAAAAATCTAAATAATGTTTGCCCTTGGTTTTATTAATGTCTTTGCTATACATCACTACTTTTTTTATAGCTCTCAAACGCTTGTATTCCATAATTTTACCTTTAAAACCTTTAAAATTCAATTGTATCAATGCCTTTATACTTTCTTTAAGCAATCGGTTGAAGTGTTGCTTGCAGGTTTCTGAATTATTATCTAAATTAACATTAGCCCATACCACTTTAAAGTGCTTTTCTTTAGATAAAAAATAGGGCTCGGTAAATGCGTGTATAGGAGGTCTATCACGGTGTTCACGATCGTGAATAACATAGACATTAGGGATAATTCCTATTTTAAATTTATGAAACAACACACGTTGGCAGTAATTATCATCTTCACCATAATGAAAAAACAAAGGGTCAAAACCTCCAACCGTTTCTAAACAGGCTTTAGAAAGCAACCAAGCAGCTGCATTAACAAAGGGAACCTCATAAACGGGTTGTAATGTTTTTTTTAGAATAGCATCTGACACAAAAAATGGATTGTTACTAAAACTTGTATAATTAGCAAAACCAATATCCAATTTATCTTGCTTAGCATTGATATGGATAGGGCTTAAAATACCATAGCTCGGATTTTCTTTTTGAAATTTAACAAGGGTATCTAAAGCATCATCTACTAAATAAGCATCCTGATTTAACAAGAATACTTGTTCCGCTCCTTTATTTAAAGCATAACTAATACCAATATTATTAGCAGCACCAAAACCTAAATTTTTAGCCTGAGGCAATATAATAACCTCTTTATAATTTTGTTTTATAAAGGTAATGGTAGCATCAGTTGATGCATTGTCAACAACAATAGTAGTATGACCTTTACAACTATTTAAACATTTTGTAAGCCATGGCATGCCATTGTATGTGACGATGATGATATATAAATTGTGTGCAAGCATACAAATAATATGAATTTAACAACATTATTTTAATTTCAAAAGGTTAACTTTTTTTAAAATCTTTACAGCTATCTTTTTGACTCTTGGGTTTTTATATAAAAACAAAACCAAACGATCTCTAAGACTTAATAGAATATTATCAGAAATAAATTCTTCTTGTATGATATTTAATTTTTTTTCTATTAAATCTACATTGTTGTAATCTTCAGGTTTTATTAAGCATAATTTTTCTGAAATTTTTTTACAATGCGCTATCTTACCAAAATAGAGATTTACAAGCTTACCAAAAGAATAAGCATCAGAAAATTGGCCTTCTGAAAATTTGAATTGCGATCCTAAATTTCTTGGTGTAATACAGTTGTGTCTTTTACTAACTGTTGTAGCCCAACCAAAATCAAATAATTTTAAAAAATAAGATTCTTTATCCTTTATTAAAATTAAATTATCTGGACGAATATCTCGATGTACAACTTCATTTCTAATTAAAATTTTTAATATTTCTATGCCTTCATAAATAAATCTATTAATATGGGTTAAATTCCAAAATTGTTTCTCAGAATATATTTGAACAAAAGAAACTCCCTCAAAAAATTCCATTTGAGCTAAACCAAATCCTTTAAAATTTTTATTGTTTAATAGTTTAGGGAAATAGTCATATTCAGATAATAACGTTAAAAAAAAAGTTTCATTTGAGATTATAGGGTTTGATGCAACTTTTGATATTATATTATTTTTTAAATATATTTCAGAAAAGAAAAAATCATGTTCATACCTAGATTGGGATTTGGCAATGTTTTCACCGTATTGAGACGTTCTACTAGTATCGTTTTCTAAAAATAATTTATTATAAAAAACAGTATAATCATTTGGAATAGTATAATTATAACCATAAGTATTTAAAAAATTATCTAACTTTAATTTTATATTATCTAAAGTTAAAGATTGCGAATAATTGAAGTCTATAAGGGTACCTATTTGTTTTAATTTTTTATGATAATCAGCCTTTACACTTGGCTTTTGAACAAAAGCATGATATAATAACGAGTAAAAATAGTTGACATTATTTGGAACAAAAAATAGATTTTTATAAAATACTTTGCTTTCTAAAATTGAAAGTTGCCATTTAATATCATAATAATTATCGCCTAAAAACCTAAAATCAAATGGAACTTTTTCATTATTAATTTGAATTAAATAATAAACTCTATATTCTAAATGAGGATAAACTGGGTCTGCATTGGTTAAATAAACAATATAATTTAAGTTATCTACTAATAAATCAATATCGCCATGTCCTTCAATAGTATATGCGTCGGGTAGGCATTCAAAGTTTCTTAAAACACAATAATTTGCAGAGTTGTTAAGCACATAAAATAATTGAACTATATCTTTATATCCATCTGCTCCAATACAATTATTTTGGATTATTTGTACTTCTTTTGTGTATCCTAAATACTTAGCTTTAAAATCATTTATATTAAGACCTAAAACTAAAGTTAAGTCTTTATTACTTTCAAAAATGGTATCAGATGCGTGTATTTTATGACCGCCACCAGTTAAGCTTCTTAAAGATTGCTTTAGGTCAAATACATTAGTATTGACACTTCTTTTACCACTGGAAGTAATCCTATTTTCATATTTTGGCTGTTCATCCTCATATACAATTAAATAGAATGGATCATCTCCACAATGTTCAATTTTTTTTAATATAAGGTCATTATAGTCGTTATAGGATAGATGACTTTGTGAATGTGAATAAAATATTTTTAAGTTGTCTAAAAATGAATTTTTATTCCATTGAACTTCAAATATTCTCTTTATAGAAAATGAAGTTTTTAGTTGATTCAATATAGTTTCCTTAAAATTTAAAGCATTTGACCAAATTATAAGTGTATGTGTTTCTATAATTGTTCCCATTGATGCTTTTTAAGTATAATTGGCATATCTGAATAAGAAAATCTTCCATATCCAAAAATATCTTTTTCTAAAATCATTAATGTAGTCACTCCAACAATGTGATCATATAATATGGCTCCACGTCTTAAAGAAATATTCAAATAATACTTTCCTGATTTTAAATTTATTGATTCACTAACTATACATTTAATTTTCTTAATTTGATTTTTGCTAATTTCAAAAACACTTCCAATATCTGATGAATCAAAAGCCAAAATTCTATTTTCCTTATCATCAAAAACAGCTACCCTTAAGGTAAATGAAGTTTCAATTTTACTTTCAATATTAAATTCAAAATTAAAATTATCGCCCATTAAACATTCTGAAATAGATTCCCCATTAATATCTAAAATGCTGAATTTGGATATTTTAATTGTATTATAATGAGGCTTGTGCTCTGAAAAATTAAATGCAATACTTTCATTGCTACTCAATTCTTTATAAATTCTTAAAGATTCATCAACATTTCCTTCATAAATTATTTTACCTTGATCTAATATAATTGCACGATTACACAAACTCTTTACCGCAGCCATATTATGGCTCACAAACAATACGGTACGTCCAGCTGTTTTACTAATATCCTGCATTTTCCCAATGGCCTTTTTTTGAAACTCGGCATCACCAACCGCCAACACCTCATCAACCACCAAAATATCAGGCTCTAAATGGGCCGCTACGGCAAAGGCCAAACGTACGGTCATCCCACTACTGTAGCGTTTGACTGGGGTGTCAATATAACGTGCACAGCCGCTAAAGTCAATAATTTCGTCTTCTTTGGCTTTTATTTCGGCTTTGGTCATGCCTAAAATAGCACCATTCAAATAAATATTTTCGCGTCCTGTCAACTCTGGGTGAAACCCTGTACCAACCTCTAAAAGCGAAGCAATACGCCCTTTGGTTTTAATCTCGCCTGTGGTAGGGCTGGTCACTCGGGATAAAATTTTTAATAAAGTTGATTTGCCTGCGCCATTTCTGCCTATAATACCTAAAACTTCTCCTTGTTTGACTTTAAAATTAATATGTTGTAAAGCCCACACATAGTCACTATTGCCTTTGATACTTCTATCGTTAGTATCGCCAATTTTTAAAAATGGGTCTTCTTTGCCTCTAACTTTACTCCACCAACGGTTAAGGTCATGGCTGATTGTGCCAGTCCCTACAGTACCTAAGCGGTATTGCTTGCTGATATTTTCGGCTTTTAAGATGATGTTTTCCACGGTTATCGGTTGTCGGTTGTCGGTTATCAGTTATCAGTTTTCTGTTTTCGGTTGTCGGTTGTCGGTTGTCGGTTATCTGTTGTTGGACAACTCACAACGGACAACCGACAACGCACAATGCTTATTTCCACTCCTTTTCTACATAAATTATAAACTTGAACAATTTAGCTCCTAAAATATCATATTTATTTATCATTCCATTAACTTCTAATGCTGGATATAGTTTTTCTATCATTTCTAATTGTGAAACACATTCCAATAAAGAGGCATGCGCATAGACTAAAAACTTAATAAAATCCTGCTTGTATCGTCTTCTTCCGTAGCCCTCAACTATATTATCTTTTATACTTTTTGATGAACGCCTTATCTGACTCCCTTGTTCGTATATTTCAAATTTAGGAAGTTTTAATGAGAGATGATGCACTTCAGTAGCATATTGAAATGCTAAATTATATATATCTAACTCTCTATACGATTTCATAATATGCTTTTATTACTTAATTTTCGGTTATCGGACAACTCACAACAGACAACAGACAACCGACAACCGACAACTCACAACTCACAACAGACACCCCCTCTACACCGTATCAATAAAACTCTTTTCCGTCTTATTAAAAATAATCAATCCTAACAAAAATAAAACAATACAAATCGCTAAAGTATAACTAAACCCAAACCAACTAAACGTCCCTGTATCTAATAACATATACCGAAAGCCTTCAATAATTTGTGTTAATGGGTTGTATTCTACAAATAAAGCCACTGCTTCTGGAAATTTTTCTTTAGCTTCACTTACTGGATATGGAACTGCCGATACATACATCAACAACTGCACGCCAAAACCCACTAAAATGGTTAAATCGCGATATTTGGTGGTCATGGACGAAATAATCATTCCTAAGCCTAAGCCCAACAAAGCCATCATAACGATATAAATAGGAAATAACAGTAAATGGCTATTCATACTAAACTCAAAACCTTGACTAAAATAATACACATAAAATCCAATAAAAATACCCAACTGAATACCAAACTTTAATAAATTAGAAAGTGTGATAGATAGAGGCATAATGACTCTTGGAAAATAGACTTTGCCAAAAAGGCTTTGATTGGTGGTAAAGGTGCTAGAGGTACCTGTAAGGCATTCTTTAAAATAATTCCAAGCGGTAATCCCTGCCAAATTAAACAAAAATGGTGGCACACTTCCGGTTTGTATTTGCCCTAAATTATTAAAAATTAGAGTAAAAATAACCGAAGTAAAAAGAGGTTGTATTACATACCATAAAGGACCTAAAATGGTTTGCTTATATACGGTGACAATATCGCGTTTTACAAAAAGAAGCAACAAATCGCGATAGCGCCAAATTTCTTTAAAATTAAGACTTATCAATTTTTGTCGCGAAGAAATGGTAAATAACCACTGATCGTCTGGTGTCATACAATAGCAAGGGTTTTTAGTGAGCTAATATAACAGAAATATAAGCAGAGTCCTAATAAATTAATAGACGTTAGATATTTAATATTCTCTAATTTTAAGGTTTTATTGCAATCAAATTAACATATGGATAACGCATTTGTTTAATTTCCTCAATCATTTTACCATTTACGATCCGATACCAGACATAACCCCAGTTTTGCATAATATCGTAAATATCATAAACAGAATATCCAGCATTAAAAGTATTTTCTTCAGTAAACTCAACCATAACAATAGGTTTATAATCAACAAAAAATTGACTTCCTCCATTTAAAACAAATTTCTCCCAACCTTCAACATCTATTTTTACCAATCGAATGAGTTCTTTATTTATTGTATTAAGTTGTATCTCTAAAGTTGAGACAGGAACTTTGATTTTATCATTTAATTTATCATCCTGACTTGGAGCAAATGAATTCCACGCATCATACCCCTTATTTGAAATATAGAATGTTAGCTCTTTTGGCGCATCAGACAAACCAATATTTCTACAGTCTATATTTTTAAAACCATTTAAATCAACATTTTCTTTTAATCTAAAATAGGTTATTGGTGAAGGCTCAAAACAAATAACTTTACCTTCTTCTCCTACAATTTTAGAAGCTATTAAAGAAAACAAACCTATATTGGCTCCAACATCGATAAAAATATCACCCTCTTTTAAGTTAGAAGAAACATAGTCTATTTCAGCTTTCTCAAATCCTTCATAAATAATTCTGGATAACACACTGTCTTTGTATAAATTTACTTTAATAGTATTATAAGTAAACACAAACGATTCATTTCCATTAAATAAAGTATCCCATTTATTATCGGCTTTCATTTTCAACTTCTCATCTTGAAATTTTTGAAAATTTTTCAACAATTTAGACAACCTTCCGGCAATATGATATAAAGGTCTTTTCAAGATACGTCTATCCATTTTATTTAATAATTAATATTTAGTAAACTTTAAATTATCTCTTTTAACATTCTTTTTAGACCTTCATCTAAAGAGGTTAAATCACGCTGCAACAAGATTTTCATTTTGGTTACATCTGGACAGCGTCGACGCATATCGCCTTCTGTTAAGGCTGGTAAATGTATTATTTCAGAATTGGAGTTAGTGATATTAATTATTTTTTTTGCAAGCTCCAACACTGTCATTTCTTTATCATTACCTACATTAAGTACCGCATTGTTATAATTTTTATTACGCAAAACTGTTATACAAGTATCCACCGTATCTTTAATATAGCAAAAAGAACGGGTTTGCTGACCATCGCCATAAATAGTGATAGGTTCATTTTTTAAGGCTGCTTTTAAAAACCGAGGAATCACAAAATCATCACTTTGATGTGGGCCATAGGTATTAAAAAAACGAAAGATGGTATAATCTAATCCGTATTCCTTTTGATAGGCTTTAAAAAAAGCTTCTCCTACATTTTTAACAATGGCATAAGGCAAACGCGAATTTAAAGGTGTCGTATTTTCGTTCTGCGGAATTTCAAAAGGTTCGCCATACACTTCAGAAGAACTGGAATAAAACACACGCTTAACACCAGAATTTTTAGAAAGTGATAAGATATTCTTAATCCCTTCAATATCTTCCAATACCGCAACAGGATGCTCTAAAGTACGTTTAACACCAACAACAGCCGCTAAATGAAAGACATAGTCAAAATCAAAACGTCCAAAAATAGGAACAATATCATTATAGGTATTCACATTGGCATTGATAAAAGTAATATTGGCCGCTTTAGGAACTTTATCGAGATGCCCTGTCAATAAATTATCAACAATAATGATATTATAGCTGTCTGTTTCAGACAATTTTGCCGCCAAAGCACTCCCAATATTGCCAGCACCTCCTGTAATTAAAAAATTGGTCATATAAAGTGTTAAGTGATAAAGAAAAGTACCAACCTAAAAGGTCACCTCACTTTACTTTAAAATGTTAAGAATGTCTATTGTGCTATTAATCAAACAAAAATCAAGAGCGAATATAAAAAAATTGATGGAACTCCTTATTCAAAAATCTTTAAAATTAAATTTTTGATTCAAAAAATCATAAATTTCTTCCTTAAAAAGAGGTGGTGTTTAAAAAATGGAAGTTTGTTAAAACTATGAATCTTAACTTTGTACAGGCGTAGATTTCTCAAACCAATCCCAAGTCATTTTCAAGCCTTCTCTAACTGTATATTGCGGTTGGTAATTCAATAAATGTTGTGCCTTAGAAATATCTGCCAACGAATCGCGTACATCGCCTTGACGCTCTGGTCCATATATAGCTTCAACTTCTGATTGTGCTGCCTGCTTTAAAGCATCCCATAAATAATTAATATCAATACGCTCACCACAGGCCACATTAAAGACCTCGTTTGATGCCTCTTTAGAAGCAAAAAATCCACGAACATTCGCTTGTACGGCATTGTCCACAAAGGTAAAATCGCGTGTTTGTGCACCATCGCCATTAATAGTGGGTGACTCCTTATCTTTAAGAGCCTGCATAAATAAAGGAATAACTGCTGCATAAGCCCCATTAGGACTTTGTTTAGGGCCAAATACATTAAAATAGCGCAATCCTACAACATCCGTTTGATAAGTAGTTCCAAATACATTAGCATACAACTCATTGACATATTTAGTTACTGCGTAAGGCGATAACGGATTTCCTATTTTATCCTCCACTTTTGGCAACGATTTGCTATCTCCATAAGTAGAGCTGGATGCAGCATACACCATCCGTTTTACCGTTGGACTTTCTTTTAGCGCAATCATCATATTTAGAAACCCAGAAATGTTAACCGCATTGGTAGTAGCAGGATCATGGATAGAACGCGGTACAGAGCCCAAAGCAGCTTGATGCGACACATAATCAATATCAATCATGGCGCTTTTGCAAGTTTCTATATCCCGAATATCACCTTCTATCAATTCAAAATTAGGAAGAGCCATAAACTCTGTTAAATTATCACGATAGCCATTTGAAAAATTATCGAGAACTCGTACTTTTTTAGCCTTGTATTTAAGCAAATACTGCACTAAATTAGAACCAATAAATCCTGCGCCTCCTGTTACCAGAAACGAAAATTTTGAGAGGTCGTTTGGGCTGTGGTAGTTGTTTTCAAACATAATAAATAGTTGTAAACTGTAAAGGTAAGATTATTTATAATACTATTTAAAGTGTATCGTAAGTGGTGAGAAGTGAGTTGTTAGACAACAGAACTAAATCACAAACGAGCATCTGTTAAATACTTTGGATACAACGATTTAACATCAAATACAACACCCATATCCGATTTTAGGTTTTTAATATCCAAGTCTAAAAACTCTTGATGTGACACTGCCAATACAATAGCATCATAATCAGATTTTAAATGCTGTACTGAAGACAATAAGTCAAGTTTATACTCATGCTGCACTTCTTCTGCAGAAGCCCAAGGGTCATACACATCCACATGAACATCATAGGTTTGAAATTCTTTAACAATATCAATAACTCTTGAATTCCGAATATCTGGGCAATTTTCTTTAAACGTAATGCCTAAAACCAAGACATTAGAATTTTTGATGGTCGCTCCTTTTTTAATCATCAACTTTACAGTTTCTTGGGCCACATAACTTCCCATGCTATCGTTCATCTTACGACCAGCCAAAATAATTTCAGGATTATAGCCTGTTTCAATAGCTTTTTGAGCTAAATAATAGGGATCAACACCTATACAATGCCCTCCTACTAATCCTGGAGACATTTTAATAAAATTCCATTTAGTACCTGCGGCTTCCAAAACCGCTTTGGTATCAATATCTAAAAGTCGGAAGATTTTTGACAACTCATTGACGAAAGCAATATTAATATCACGCTGTGAATTTTCAATCACTTTTGCTGCTTCGGCCACTTTGATTGAAGGCGCCATATGAGTTCCTGCAGTAATAATGGATTTATATAAATTATCAACTTTGATGGCAATTTCGGGAGTCGAGCCAGAAGTTACTTTTAATATTTTTGTAACTGTATGTGTCTTGTCTCCTGGGTTGATACGCTCTGGAGAGTAGCCTGCAAAAAAATCGGTATTAAAGGTAAGTCCAGATTGCGATTCTAAAATAGGAACACAAATATCTTCCGTAACACCAGGATATACAGTTGATTCATAGATGACAACATCTCCTTTTTTAAGCACTTTCCCAACGGTTTCACTGGCTTTGACTAAAGGTGTAAAAATAGGTTTGTTCAAGGCATCTGTTGGGGTTGGCACTGTAACAATATAAATGGTCGCTTTTGCGATGTCTTCAGGTTTATCAGTGATATAAAGTCCGTTGTTAGCATCAAGATTAGTGGTAAGCACCTGCTTTAAATCGGCATCAGCTACTTCAAGGGTTTTATCACTTCCTATCTTTAACTCGCCAATACGTTTTGGGTTGATATCAAAACCAATAACAAAATATTTTTTTGCAAATTCAACGGCTAAAGGCAATCCTACATATCCTAATCCAACAATGGTAATCTTATAATTTGTATTCATTTTAGTTGCGTAACGATTTAAAAATATAGGCTAAATCTAAGGAAAAACTCCAATTCTGCACATACTTTTTATTAATTTCAACCTTATCTGCCCAAATAATCGTTCTATTGTATGTTTCTGGGTCAGACTGCTGTGCTAATAAGGCCTCTTCATGTTTATATTTTAAAGTAGCGGGTCCTGTAATGCCTGGTTTAACTTTTAAAACTATTGTGTCTTCGCCTTCTAAAACATCAGCAAAACCTTCTACATCAGGTCGTGGTCCAACAAAACTCATCTGCCCAAAAAGAACATTAATTACTTGTGGCCATTCATCTAATTTATGGGTTCTTAACCAACGTCCAAATCGGGTCGCGCTTTTAGAAAGTTGTCCCAATTGGTGTGACTCTTTTTTTAAAGTTCTGATTTTATACATCCAGAATAGTTTTTTGTGCTGCCCTACACGTCGCTGTGCAAAGAGCCCCCATTGGCGCGTATCAATGGTTGCCAAAAACACCAACAAAACGATTGGGATGCTAAGCAAAGGTAAAAGACATAGCCCAAAAAGAATATCGAATCCTCGCTTTAAAGCCAATTGGCGTTTAGAAATCATTTAGAGACGTTTTATAAAGCGCTTTACCCGTTTTATGACTGATGCTTTCCCATCATTTTCGTGGTAGGCATTGCCATAAACACCGTATCCGTAACCATAACCGTAGCCGTAACCGTAGCCGTAACCATAATTATGATTGGTTTTATGCTTATAAAAATTGAGTACAAAACTGATGTTCTTTACTTCGCCCATTTTATATTTAGCATTGATAAGTGCTAACATTCCTTTTTTAGTATAGTCCAAACGTACCATAAAAATAGTAGCATCGGCATATTGAGCTAACTCTAACGCATCTGTTACTAAGCCTAAAGGTGGCGTGTCGAGCACAATCATATCATAGGTTTGACGCAGTTCTGCCATCAACACTTTCATCCGATCACTCATCAATAACTCGGAAGGGTTTGGTGGTACAGGTCCAGACAGTGCCACATCTAAATTTTCTATATGCGATACATATTTGACTTCCTCAAAAGAGCTTTCACCAATTAAATAGTTAACAATTCCTCTTTCATTGGTAATTCCGAAATCATCGAAGATTTTAGGTTTCCGTAAATCCATCCCTAAAAGCAAGGTCTTTTTACCAGACAGCGCATAAACAGTGGCAATGTTAATAGAGCAAAACGTCTTCCCTTCACCACTAACCGAGGATGTAAGCATAATAGTGCGCCCTAATCCGTTTTCGTCTTTTCCTTGTTTTTTATAAATAAATTGCAAGCTGGAACGGATAGCACGAAATGATTCTGCTACAGCTGACTTTGGTTTTTCAAAAACTACTAAGTTGTTTTTGTAATTGTACTTTCCTATTAATCCTAAAATAGGAATAGATGATAAGCGTTCTACTTCATCAGAGCCATGGATGGTACTATCTAATAAAAAGATGACAAAAATCAAAAACATAGGGGCAAAAAAACCAACCATAAGTGCCATCATGTAATTAAGTGATTTGTTAGGTCCAATCAAACCACCGCCAATATCTTTAGCTTCATCAATAACAGAAATATCCGACACATTAGCAGCCTTCACAATAGCAGCTTCACCGCGTTTGGCAAGATATACATCATAAGCCTGTTGGCTAATGTTCATTTTGCGTTCAATTTTTAAATACTTTTGTTGGTCTTCTGGCAAAGAACTTAACTGAGCTTCTAAATTGGCAATAGTTTTGCTGATGGTATTCATTTGAATACGTGTGATGTTTTTAGTAGCATCTAAGGTTTCTAAAAGTACATTCTTTTCGGCATCAATTTGTTTGTCAATATCTTTAAACAAAATACTCCCCTCTTTAGTCGTATATTCCAAATTTTGACGCTCAATGGCCAGAGCGGTTATTTTAGAAACACCAGATACAATATTGGCTTCTTCAATACCAACAGAGGTTGGTGCAGCAATTTTGGTATAGTCCGTTTTGGTACGCAGATAGTTTTCTAAAGCGTTTAAATAATTGAGTTTGGTTTGTTCTGCTTCTTTACTAACATCTAATTCTTTAAGTTTTTCTGAAATTTGCTGCATTTCATCACTCACATCAAAAACTTTGTTTTTTTTCCGGAACGTATTCATTTCATCAGTCACATCTTTTAAATTATCATTGACTGCCGCCAAACTACTGTCAATAAATTTAATGGTATTAGTGGCATACAAATTTTTGCGTTCTAACTCAGTTAAGCTTAAAATAGAGGCAGTAGCGTTTAAATAATCGACAATTTTAGCCTTATTATTTCCAGCTAATGACAATTTTAATACTGAAGAAGATTCTTTAGAAAACGGACTAATATTAATACCGCTTTGATAGGCACCAACCACGCTGTCAAAATTTAGAAACTGAACATAATATTCAGATTGTGGTACAATCACTTTATCAGGCCTTAAAGTAATGGTGGCATTAAAAAAGGGTAAGTTAATGGTTTGCCCTAAAGAATAGGTAGCAGTAAAAGCGCCTTGTGGCACTTTGACACTGTACTTTACCTTATCTATAGGTCGTTGTAAGTTGGCAACAGTTCCTGTAAATTCTGTAAACAATTCAAATTTGGTCTCACTAATAAAACGAATACCAATAGGTTTACCCAACAACTCTCCTTTAGTTTTATCTAAAGTGACGACAAAAGGCGCATTTTTATAAATATCTTCCATTCGGTATTTGCCTTGTACCAAATAGTTCATATAAAACTGTAAAGAATCTACTACCTTTTCATTATGACTTCTTGTTTTAATAGAGGTCATAATTTTTCCCACCTTTCCTGAAACGCCGCCCCAATTAAACGAAATACTGGTATTGGCAGTAAAAAATGGATTTTGCTCACTTTCAACAGAAATCAAAGATTCTAATTTGTAAATATTTTGTTTTCTTACATTAATCCAATATGCAACAATTAGCGCAGCACCTATGCATAAAAACACTAGTTTCCATAAATTGAGTGCCTTAAACAAAAATCCTCTAAAATCGAACGTCATGCCTCTCGGCTCTGCATAATCTATTTCTTGCTCTTCCATTTACACTCAAATATTAAAGTCGATTAACTAATAAAATAGTGGTCGTAACCAAGCCTAAAACTGAAACTATTGTGGCAAGTGTTTCTCTTCCAGTAGTACCTGTTCCCCAAGATTTTTGTTTTAATGGTTTTACATAAATCATATCATTGGGCTGAATATAATAGTAAGGCGATTTCATTACGTTTACGTCTGTTAAATCTAAATGATGTATTTGTTGCCCTTGTGGATATTGTCTAATAATTGTTACATCCTTTAAATTACCTGTAATTGGAATACCGCCAACATTGGCAATAGCTTCAAAAATATTCACTCGCTCCTGAAATAAAGTTTTGGTTCCTGTACTTCCAACCTCGCCCATAGCAGTATATCGCAAACCAGCCAACTTAACCGTTACAAAAATATTAGCCGTTTTTTTAAATTGTTCCTCTAACAATTTGGTTTCAATAAGTTTTTCAATTTCTTCAGTTGTAAAGCCCAATACATTAATATACCCTAAAGTGGGTACTCTTATATTGCCGTGATCATCTACCGTAAACCCATCAAAATAAGCTCGCTCTGCCCCTGAAGCATTCAAATTGGTATTACCAATAGGATTCAAAATGGACACATTGTTTTGATCTAACGCTTTTACTCGAATATTTAAAATATCATTTATTTGGACGCGATAAGGCTTTTGTTGCTCTACCATGACTTGTGTAGAATCTAAAGCTATGCTTTTATTTTGCATATACACTATATCTTTATGTGGGATACACGAAGTCAATAAACTACTGATAATTAGACCTGTAACTACTATTATGCGTTTCATATGGAGCGTCCTTGTTGTTTGACAAATATAACTTATCACTATGAATATCAAAACTATTATCTATTTTTTTGGTTTATTTCCGTTATTTGCAAAAAAAGATTTTGAATTACCTTACTGTAGAACAGATTTCTAAATCATACGGCGAATTGACCCTTTTTGAGGAGCTGTCCTTTAGCATCCATAAAGATGATAAAATAGCCTTTGTTGC
Organism: Gelidibacter sp.; assembly: GCA_041391965.1. Lineage (GTDB taxonomy): Bacteria > Bacteroidota > Bacteroidia > Flavobacteriales > Flavobacteriaceae > JAWKMZ01. The sequence goes on from JAWKMZ010000005.1 coordinate 87,942, forward strand.
TAAAAATGGTAGCGGAAAAACCTCCATTCTGAATATTTTGTCTGGCGCAGATATGCCTGATAGTGGACAAGTGATTATTAGAAATGGCCTGCGCTTATCGTTTTTATCTCAATCGCCTGAATTTGATACAAACGCATCGGTTGAAGACACTATTTTCAATTCAGATTTGCCTATCTTAAAAGTCATTGAAACCTATGAAAAAGCCTTGCAACATCCCGAAGATGAAGACGCTTATCAAAAGGCTTTTGAAAAAATGGAAGCACTCAATGCTTGGGAATTTGAATTACAAGTGAAGCAGATTCTTTTTCAACTGAAATTGGAAGATTTAAATCAAAAAGTAAGCACCTTATCTGGAGGCCAAAAAAAGCGCTTAGCCTTAGCCAAAGCTCTGGTTAACAATCCTGATTTACTCATCTTAGATGAACCAACCAACCACCTCGATTTGGAAATGATAGAATGGTTGGAGCAGTACTTTGCTAAAGCGCAGTTGACCTTGTTTATGGTAACTCACGATCGTTATTTTTTAGAGCGCGTTTGCAATGAAATTATGGAGTTAGACCATGGCAAACTCTACACCTACAAAGGAAATTACTCTTATTATTTAGAACAGAAAGAAGCGCGCATTGCTAATGAAGCGGTCGAAACTGGCAAAGCCAAACAGCTATTTAAAAAAGAGTTAGAGTGGATGCGTCGCCAACCCAAAGCACGAACCACCAAATCAAAATCGCGCATTGACGACTTTCATAGCATCAAAGAAAAAGCACATCAGCGACGAAATGACCACACAGTTCAATTAGAACTCAACATGGAGCGTTTGGGCAGTAAAATTGTGGAATTCCATAAGGCATCCAAAGCTTTTAAAGACAAAATCATTTTAAAAGGGTTTGATTATGTGTTTAAAAAAGGGGAACGCATTGGGATTATTGGAAAAAATGGAACTGGTAAATCGACATTTTTAAATATGTTAACTCAGTCTGTAGTGCCAGATGCTGGAAAAATCATTATTGGTGACACTGTAAAATTTGGCTATTATACTCAAAATGGAATAACCATAAAAGAAGGTCAAAAAGTAATTGATGTGATTAAAGCTTTTGGTGATTATATTCCGTTAACCAAAGGGCGACAAATTAGTGCTGGACACTTATTGGAACGTTTTATGTTCGACCGCAAAAAGCAATATGATTTTGTAGAAAAACTGAGTGGTGGCGAACAAAAACGTCTGTATTTATGTACAGTTTTAATACAAAATCCTAACTTTTTAATTTTGGATGAGCCAACCAACGATTTGGATATTGTCACCTTAAACGTTTTAGAAGAATTTTTATTAGACTTTCCAGGTTGTTTGGTAGTGGTCTCACATGATCGTTATTTTATGGATAAAATTGTAGATCATTTATTCGTGTTTAAAGGAAATGGTAACGTTGAAGATTTTCCTGGTAATTATAGTGATTATCGCGTTTATGAAAATTCAACACCTGCAACAGAAACCAACAAAACAACCTCTACTCACAACAATCTTAATGAAGCCAGCAAACTGTCGTTTAATGAACAAAAAGAACTGAAAGCCTTAGAGAGCAAAATTAGAGCTTTAGAACTCGATAAAAAAACCTTAGAAGCTAAGTTTAATGACGCTTCATTAACACAAGAGCAAATCAATACCATGTCGCAAGACTTACAAAACATCATAGACCAGATACTAATTAAAGAAACGCGGTGGTTTGAATTATCAGAAAAATTAGAAAGTTAAAATCTTTTTTACAAAGACGCTAAATATGTTATTTTCTTATAATTTCAAACCCTAATTCATAACTCCAAACGCTTCACTCTAAACTCTAAATGTACCAAATCATTTCTTATATAAAATTCCTTCTTAAAGCCACCAACCAACATGGTGTCCATTCCCCTTTTGTGTACAATTTGGTAACAACCTGTTTTTATGACAAAACACATTACAAAGAGTACACCAACCTAAAGTCATACAGACGTTATTTGTTATCAAACTCACAACAACTATCAATCACCGATTTTGGTGCAGGCTCTAAGGTCTTTAAATCAAATACACGCTTGGTTAAAGACATTGTCAAAACCTCTGGTACCAGCTTAAAACGTGCCAAATTACTGTATCGACTGGTTCAGTATTTTAAACCCAAACAGGTGTTAGAGTTAGGTACCTCACTTGGTATTGCCACACAAGCCATGGCCTTAGGAAACCCAGAAGCAACTATTGTTAGCATTGAAGGCTGCCCAGAAGTGTCCTCATTTACCTCCAAAAACCTAAACCAACAAGCGCTTAAGCATATCAGCATTAAAACAGGAAGGTTTGATGACGTGTTACCAAAATTAGACACATCCACCTGGGATTTGGTCTTTTTTGATGGCCATCACAACAAAACAGCCACCTTGGCATATTTTGAACAATTGCTACCCAAAACCCATAACAACACCCTTTTTATATTGGATGACATCCATTGGAGCAAAGACATGAACAACGCTTGGAAAGCAATTAAAACCCATCCTAAGGTTACTGTAAGCATTGATACTTTTTTTTGGGGATTGGTTCTTTTTAGAAAGGAACAGGTTAAAGAGGATTTTATTATCAGATTGTAACATCTTGAACATTTGAACGTCATATAATTTGTAAAATCCTGTATCTTGCAGAAACAAATTCTGATTAATAAAATTAGAAATCTGAACTTTAAATTTGAAACAAAAACATGAGTAACGTCATCCATATCAGAAATATCATCAGAAATTTTCAATTAGGCTCTGAAACTGTCTATGTGTTAAAAGGCATCGATTTAGATATTGAACGTGGTGACTATGTGGCCATTATGGGACCATCAGGTTCAGGAAAATCGACCTTGATGAATTTGTTAGGCTGTTTAGATACACCAACAGCAGGAACTTATGTGCTGAATGGTCATGACGTAAGCCAATTGAGTGATGACCAATTGGCAGACATCAGAAACAAAGAAATTGGTTTTGTGTTTCAAACCTTCAACCTATTACCACGTACCACCGCTTTAGATAATGTAGCACTTCCAATGGTATATGCAGGTGCAACCAAAAAAGAACGTACTGAACGTGCCAAAGAAGTGTTAACCAATGTTGGTTTGGCAGACCGAATGAGCCACAAACCTAATGAACTTTCTGGAGGACAACGGCAACGTGTTGCAGTGGGACGTGCATTGGTCAATAAACCATCCATCATACTTGCCGATGAACCTACTGGAAATTTAGATTCTAAAACCTCATTAGAAATTTTGCAGTTGTTTGATGACATCCATCAAGCTGGAAACACTGTCATTGTGGTGACACACGAAGAAGATGTTGCTGCACGTGCTAAACGTGTTATCCGTTTGCGTGATGGCATCATTGAAAGCGATGTACGAAATTAGTTAACAGTTGCCTGTCTTTAAAAAACATTCGTCCATTCGTGGCAAAAAACCTGTACCTTTGAGCTTTAAATTTTAACTTTTGAAATTTTCCGTATGAAAATCTACACAAAAACAGGCGACAAAGGAACAACAGCGCTTTTTGGAGGCACACGTGTCCCAAAACATCACATCCGAATTGAAAGTTATGGCACTGTAGATGAGCTTAATTCGCATATAGGTTTAATTCGCGATCAGCAAATGGACCAACACCATAAAACCATTCTTATACGCATCCAAGACCGCTTGTTTACAGTAGGTGCTATATTGGCAACAGATCCTGAAAAAGCGGTTTTAAAAAGTGGAAAAGAACGTCTCAATATTCCTAAAATTACAGAAACTGACATCCATCAATTAGAACAAGAAATTGATGCTATGAACGAGAGTTTACCTCCAATGACGCACTTTGTATTACCTGGTGGCCACCAAACTGTGTCATTCTGTCATATAGCACGCTGTGTGTGCCGAAGAGCAGAGCGTTTAGCGACTGCACTCAATGATTTAGAGCCTTTTCAGCCCGAAACACTCCAATATTTAAACCGTCTTTCAGATTATCTATTTGTATTGGCACGAAAGTTGTCATATGACTTGCAAGCTGATGAAGTACAATGGATTCCTAAAAAAGAATCTTAAAAAATCAAAGTGCTTTTGTCAAAATTTATTGCTTTTAAATATTTATAAATCAATGAATTATATACGCTCTTTTAATTTATGATTAAATAATTCATTTTTTTCTTGGCTTTTTGAACTAAAAATTTATTTTTGCACAAAATTTAAACCGAATAACAAATGTATTGGACATTAGAATTAGCATCTTATTTAAGTGATGCACCTTGGCCTGCAACTAAAGACGAATTAATAGATTACGCCATCCGTACAGGAGCACCTTTAGAAGTTGTTGAAAACTTGCAAGCTATTGAAGACGAAGGAGATTCTTACGATTCTATCGAAGAAATCTGGTCAGATTATCCAACAGACGAAGATTACCTCTGGAACGAGGACGAATATTAATACATCTTAAAGAATAGTTAAAAAGTCTCAATAGGAGACTTTTTTTGTGCCCTATTTTTTAATTAACATCATACAAACCGTATCTTTGTGAGCCTTAAAAAGCAAAACAAACACGTTCACTAAAAATAAAACTGGTTGTAACACCAGTTTCACAACTTATAAAATATAAACCGCATGAGTTTTTTAAATTCAGTATTAAAGGTATTTGTTGGCGACAAATCCAAACAGGATGTCAAAGCGATATCACCAATTGTAGAAAAAGTTAAAAGCTTTGAAAGTGCTTTAGAAGCCTTAACGCTTGACGAATTAAGGGCAAAAACCATCTATTTCAAATCTAAAATAGCCGAAGCACGACAGCCTTTTAACGATACCATCGAAAAGTTACAAACTGAAGCCGAAGCCACAGAAGATATTGACGAACGTGAAGATATGTACCAAGAAATTGATCGTATCAAAGATGACATCTATCAAACTACTGAAACCGTATTAAACGAAATTCTTCCAGAAGCCTTTGCTGTTGTTAAAGAAACTGCCAAACGCTTTGTTCATAATACAACCTTAACTGTTACTGCCAACACTTTTGATAGAGAACTTTCTGGCTCAAAAGATTATGTCACTTTAGATGGTGACAAAGCCATTTGGTCAAATTCTTGGGATGCTGCTGGTAAAGCCATCACTTGGGACATGATTCATTATGATGTGCAATTAATTGGCGGTGTTGCCTTACATCAAGGTAAAATTGCCGAAATGCAAACAGGTGAAGGAAAAACTTTAGTAGCTTCTTTACCTATGTATTTGAATGCCCTTGCAGGAAAAGGTGTTCATTTGGTTACCGTTAACGACTACTTAGCAAAACGTGATAGTGCGTGGATGGCACCATTGTTTGAGTTTCATGGATTGAGTGTAGATTGTATTGACCATCACCAACCCAACTCTGCTGCTCGTAAAAAGGCATATAATGCTGATATTACTTATGGTACCAACAACGAGTTTGGTTTTGATTACCTGCGTGATAATATGGCACACTCACCAGACGATTTGGTGCAACGTCCACACCATTACGCAATTGTGGATGAGGTCGATTCTGTTTTGGTAGATGATGCGCGAACACCTTTAATTATTTCAGGACCTATACCGCAAGGCGATAGACACGAATTTACAGAACTCAAACCCAAAGTAGATGCTATTGTATCTGTACAACGTCAGTATTTGACAGGTGTTTTGGCAGAAGCTAAAAAATTGATAGCCGAAGGCGATACCAAAGAAGGTGGTTTTAAACTCTTAAGAGTATATAGAGGAATTCCTAAAAACAAAGCCTTAATCAAGTTTTTAAGTGAAGAAGGCATTAAACAACTGCTACAAAAAACCGAAAATTTCTATATGCAGGATAACAACCGTGAAATGCCAAAGGTAGATGCGGAACTGTATTATGTAATTGACGAAAAAAACAATCAGGTTGAATTATCAGATAAAGGGGTTGAATTCCTTTCAGGAAAAGAAGACCCTAACTTTTTTGTAATGCCAGAAATTGGTGTTGAAATTGCTAAAATTGAAGCCCAAAAGTTACCAAAAGCTGAAGAAGCTGAAGCTAAAGAAGAACTTTTCAGAGATTTTGGTATCAAATCAGAACGTATTCACACCTTAAACCAATTACTAAAAGCCTATGCCTTGTTTGAAAAAGACATACAGTATGTGGTATTAGACAATAAAGTGATGATTGTTGATGAGCAAACGGGTCGTATCATGGATGGACGTCGTTATAGCGATGGTTTGCACCAAGCAATTGAAGCCAAAGAAAATGTAAAAATTGAAGATGCCACTCAAACATTTGCGACTGTAACCCTTCAAAATTACTTTAGAATGTATCGTAAACTCTCAGGAATGACAGGTACTGCAGTAACTGAAGCGGGTGAATTTTGGGAAATATATAAATTAGACGTAGTCGAAATCCCTACTAACAAACCAATAGCAAGAGACGACAGAGAAGATTTGGTGTACAAAACCAAACGCGAAAAATACAATGCAGTAATAGATGAAGTAACTAAACTATCACAAGAAGGGCGCCCTGTTTTAATAGGAACTACCTCTGTTGAAATTAGTGAGTTATTAGCCAAAATGCTAACCATTAGAAAAGTACCACATAATGTCTTAAATGCGAAACTGCATAAAAAAGAGGCAGAAATTGTGGCCGAAGCTGGTCAACCAGGACAAGTAACCATTGCCACCAATATGGCTGGTCGTGGTACTGACATAAAACTTATTGATGCCGTAAAAGAAGCTGGTGGATTGGCTATTGTAGGTACTGAACGTCACGATTCACGTCGTGTGGACAGACAATTACGTGGTCGTGCTGGACGTCAAGGCGATCCAGGAAGCTCTCAGTTTTACGTATCTTTAGAAGATAATTTAATGCGCTTATTTGGTAGTGAACGTATTGCCAAAATGATGGACAGAATGGGCTTGAAAGAAGGAGAAGTGATTCAACACTCCATGATTTCAAAATCTATTGAGCGCGCTCAGAAAAAAGTAGAAGAAAACAACTTTGGCGTTCGTAAACGCTTGTTAGAATATGACGATGTAATGAATGCCCAACGTGAAGTGGTGTACAAACGTCGTCGCCATGCGTTACATGGTGAACGTTTGCGTGTAGATTTGGCGAATATGATTTACGACACTTCAGAAAGCATTTCTGAAACCAATAAAAACGCTAACGACTTTAAGAATTTTGAGTTTGAATTGATTCGTTACTTCTCAATGAGTTCGCCAATTACAGAAGCAGAATTCAGCAAATTATCAGCTATGGACATTGCTGGTAAAGTTTATAAAGCAGCATTCAAGCATTACAAAGAAAAAATGCAACGCAATGCAGATATGGCTTTTCCTGTCATTAAAAATGTATATGAAACGCAACGCGACAAATTTAAGCGTATTGTCGTGCCATTTACAGATGGTGTTAAAAATTTACAAGTGGTTACAGACCTTGAAAAAGCTTATGAAACCCAAGGAAAACAACTGATTAATGATTTTGAGAAAAACATTACCTTGGCAATTGTAGATGATGCTTGGAAAACGCATTTACGCAAAATGGACGAATTGAAACAATCCGTTCAATTAGCAGTACATGAGCAAAAAGATCCGTTATTGATTTATAAATTTGAAGCTTTTGAATTGTTCAAATCGATGATTGACTCCGTAAATAAAGATGTGATTTCTTTCTTATTTAAAGGCGAATTACCTACAGAAACTCAAAACACCATTCAGGAAGCAAAAGCACGTAAACAAGAAAAATTACAAACCCAAAAAGACGAAATCCCAAATATGGATGAACGTTCGGCTCAAAGTAGAGCGGCAGGAAACAACACACAGCGTCAAGAAGTAGTGGAAACCATTGTACGTGACAAGCCAAAAATTGGACGTAATGACAAAGTGACCATTAAGCATGTGATGAGTGGCGAAAATAGAACCGTAAAATATAAGCAAGCAGAACCTTTATTAGCCAAAGGCGATTGGGTATTGACGGAAGATTAATCTATAACATTTTATTGAAAGTTATCTTTTACAAAAAATCCTGATATCATTGATGTTGGGATTTTTATTTTTTATCTTTTTACAATATTTTGCACGTCATCCTATTACAAATTAATGTATTAGCAACCAAAATTTAGCATGGAAAACATATACTTATTAGCAAGCATAGGTCTCATCATTGGCACTTTAGGTACTTTAATTGGTGCTGGTGGTGGATTTATTTTAGTGCCAATTTTAATGTTTTTATACCCAGACGACAGTACAGAGACCATTACTGCTATTTCTATTGCTGCAGTGGCATGCAATGCCATTTCTGGGAGCGTTGCTTACAATAGGTCTAAACGCATCGATTATAAAGCAGGTCTCGTTTTTGCCATATGTACCATTCCTGGTTCTATATTAGGCGTCTATACCACGCAATTTATTTCACGAAACATTTTTGACGTTATTTTTGGCATTTTGCTTTTAGGATTGGCCTTATTTTTATTTTTTAAAGGCGGAAAGAAAGCCAGTATTGCATTGCCAACACTACGTAAAAAAGGCTGGATACATCAAACACTTACGGATAAAGAAGGCATCACCTACGACTATGCTTACGACTTAAAAAAAGGCAGTATTTTAAGCGTATTTGTTGGTTATTTTTCGCCTTTATTAGGGATTGGAGGTGGCATCATTCATGTACCAGCGATGGTAGAATGGTTACGGTTTCCTGTGCATATCGCTACTGCAACCTCACATTTTATTTTAGCTATTATGGCTACAGTTAGTGTCATTATACATTATTACAATGGTGTATATGATGCGCCAATCGTTTTAAAAACAGTGCTTTCATTATCAATTGGTATAGTGGTTGGCGCACAAATTGGTGCTTACCTTTCAAAGCATATCAAAGGTTTGGTAATTGTAAAAGCCTTAGCGGTTTGTTTGGGTATTGTCGGTATCCGGATTTTAGCTTTGCAACTTTAATCTATTTTTAAAAGCAGGTTTGGATCAGGACAATTTGATAAATAAAATGCCAAACTCTGCATGCTACAAACACCTGGATAATCGCCTTTATAATCTGCTATGTCTTTAATAATTTGAAAATGCAAATGAGGTGGATAATCACCATTCACGGAAGCATCACCCAAAGTGGCTATTTGCTGTCCTTGTTTAAATTTTTGTCCAACTTGTAAATTCTCAATAGATGCCAAACTCAAATGCCCATATAAGGTATAAAATTCAACCGTATCTATTCTATGTTTTAAAATAATGGTTGGTCCATAATCGCCATAATTAGTATTGTTTTTAAAACTGTGTATTTCAGCATCTAAAGGTGTTAAAACAGATGAGTTAGCAGCCAACCACAAATCAATTCCCAAATGGATATTGCGCTCATTATCACTGTTTTGATGCTTAAAATGGGTACTGCGTTGGTAGATGTTTCGCATTTCATTATAACCGCCAAAACCAACTAAAGCCTGTTTATTTTTGATATAGTTTTGAATGTAAGCTTCTAATGCAGATGACACACTGACATCTATCCTATTTAACTCAGTATTATGTACAGAAAGGTCTAAATGTGTATATGTATTTAAAGGAATGGATGCATCAAGCACATGAAGTGGCTGTTTACTAATGCTGTCTAAAAAAGAAGAAAATTCGGTTGGGTTCATTGTTTTTCAAAATAGAAGATAAATTTACTATTTTGAATGAGAAAAGGACTGAAAAATCATAAGATTCCTGCCTTCACAGGAATTTTATTGCATCATCACCTCGCTAAATTTAGCGTTGACTACAATGGTTTTGCCACTCATCAAATCGCCTGTAGAAAAAGAAGAAGTTGTGCTAGTTTTGTTTTTTGGGTGTTTTAATTTGGAACGGTTGCCTTTGTATTGCAAGTTAAATGCTGTTTTTGGCAATATAAGTAAGGCTTCACTGTTTTCTAAAACCAAATTGAGATTGCTAAACGTTTCTGCAATTTTATTGATATCCAGCTCCCCAAAACTTCCATCAATAACCGCATTTCCTGTTAAATCATTAATGCTCACATTAGACGAATTGGAACTCAACACCAAACGGTTGACGGTTTCAATTTGTGCTTTCTCCACATAATTGAGTTTGAGTTCACCCATTATCCAATTGGTAATAAGCACTGGCGAATACGAAACATTGATGGAAGTCTGGCTTCCATCAATGCTATTGGCTACTAATGCTGAATGTGAAATATCAGCTTTTAAATTGGTAATGACTGAGGCAAACTTGAGCTCACCATGTCTGACATTCATATTCAATTTTGCTTTTTTAGGCATTTTTATTTTGATTGTTTTTTTAATCTTTGTATTGACTTTGTTTTCAATACTGCGTTCAATGGCTTCGCGACGTTCTTTTATAGCTTCTGCTCTATCACGCATCGCTTCTTGTCTATCACGCATCGCTGTTTCTCTGTTCTTCATGGCTGCTTTTCTATCTTGCATTGCTTGCTGACGCGCTTCCATTTGTTTTTCAAACCGTTCGCCCCAAACTTCCATTTTCTTTTGGTAGTCTTTTCCCCAATTTTCTTCAAAAGCTTTTCCCCATTCTTCCATTTTTTTCTCGTAATCTTTTCCAAACTTTTTACCAAAGGCTGCTCCCCATTTTTCCATTTCTTTGGAATAAGCTTCATAATCTGTTTCGCCAAACTTTTTTCCCCAAGCTTTCATTTTGTCCTTAAAGTCTTTGCCATATTGAGTTTCATAGTCTTTAGACCATTTTTCAAGATAGGCTTCGCCATCTTTTTTATAGGCTTCGTAATCAAAATTAACTGCTCCAATACCTTGAGGCAATTCTGGCAATTCTGGCATTTTTGGCATTTGAGGTGCGTTTGGAAATTGTGCCAACTCTGGTAATTCTGGCATTTCTGGCAATTCTGGTAGCTCAGGTAATTCTGCCATTTCAAATTTCAAATCTCTCATAGCATCTAAAGAAGAGAGGTCATACCCTTCCCATGAATTTTTTGAACCTTTAGATTGAATGGTTACTTCGCTTCCTGAACCACTTACTGTAATATCCCAATCATTAAGGGCTTTTTCAAGTTCTTCTTTGGAGAGTTTTTCGCCTTCAATATAAGCTTCAATTTCAATATTGTCTTTATTCCAAGTATCAATAACAATATTGGTATGACTGGTGTTTAAATTGATGGTGACGTCTTTTGTCGTATTGATAGTCTGTTCAATTTTTTGAAGTTTTTGCTGCGCTGACGTACTTAAAGTACCCAGAAGCAAAAGGATGATTAATTTTGTTTGTATTGTTTTCATGTGTCTTATTTGTTTTACATTACCTTCTGATGTTGGTCAGAAGTGTTGAGTTCATTGAGCTGTTCTTTAAAACGATACAGCAAGTTTAATCGCAATTTTAAATTGTCAATCAAAGCGCTCACTGTCAATTCGTTTGGACCCGATTCGGTCAACTCTACAGACAAGCGTTTGTATTCTTTGTTCAACTCTTCTAATTGCGCCACATACCCATCAAATACTTCTTTATTGTCAGCTGTCAGCTTCACATTTGACAATTCAAGATTGATATTAGCCATGTAATAATCTTCCACTTTTTTTAAGTCAGGAGAAATATCACCTAAAGATTTTAGAGCAACTGCTTCATGGGTTGGCTCAACCACTTGACTTGGGTTTTTAAACACCTGATAAACTCCAAAACTCAGCCCTAAAAACACGACAACACTTGCTGCAATTTGATATAAACCGAATCGATTTTTGACTAATACTACAGGAAGTTGTTCTTCCAGTTTTTTAAGAAAACGTGCTTCGTGGCCTTCAGCCATTTTAGTAGTTTCGGTAGTTTGAGGTGTCTGATTGCTTTCAGAATCAAACAATTTTCTAAGATCTTGTGCCATTGCTAATAGGTATTAATAGTTCTTGCAATTTTAAGCGTCCTCTTGATAATTGGGTACGTGACGCAATTTCTGTAATGTTCAGGATTTGGGCTATTTCTTGATGGTCATAGCCTTCAATCAAAAACAACATCACTACGTATTTGTACTTTTCGGGCAACTGCTCAATGGCTGCCTTTACATCATCTACAGTAAGCTGATCGTCTGCTAACCAATCATCATCTGTATCATCAACTACTTTAAGGTGCACCTCATCCAATTGCAACATAGTGTGCTTTTTAGATTTAAGTAAATCGATACTTTTATTGATAACAATTCGTTTTAACCAAGCACCAAAAGTTACTTCAGCTTTATATTGATGAAGTTTAGCAAAGGCTTTTATAAAGGCTTCCTGTACAATATCTTCAGCTTCCAGAGAGTCCTTCACAAATCGCATAGCCACCGCATACATGCCATCACAGTACTGATGATAAAGCTGCATTTGCGCTACACGATTGTTTTGCCTGCATTTTTCAATGATATCGGGTTGAAACATGCTTTTGTTGCACTTTTGGTTAATTGGTTAGGTTCTTTATAAAGACGACGCAAAAAATGAAGTGTTGCAAATTATCATCATTTTAAAAAAATAATAGGTTTTTTTATAAAACTACGTTAAGAGCTTTAAACATCAACGTTTTTAAATTATCTTTATATCCTGAAATTTTTATAGCTATTTTTTATTATGAATACGTTTTTAAAACGCCTTCTTATTGTTTTATCTATTGTTGCTTTAGGTCTCTTTTTATATTCTTATTTTGTTGAGAATATTTTTGAAAAACGTGCCAGCCCTAAAGATACGGTTCGGTTTGAATTAAATGATTTGGAACTTGAAGTTTTTTATAACAGACCCTATAAAAAAGGCCGTGAAATTTTTGGTGCTTTAGTGCCCTTTAATCAAATTTGGCGCACAGGAGCGAATGAAGCCACCACATTTACCACTAACAAAGATTTAATGGTTGAAGGTATGGAGTTACCAAAGGGAAGCTATACCTTATGGACGGTTCCTAAAGATTCGACTTGGGAAGTTATTTTTAACACCAAACAATATCCTTGGGGTGTTGATGAACAAATGAAACCAATGTGTGACCGAAAATTTGATTTGATGGAATTTGAAGTGCCTGTACATCATTTAAACACAACGGTAGAGCAATTTACTATTGCTTTTGACAATACTACAGACCGTTTAAAGTTAACCATGGCTTGGGATACTACTAAAATTGAAGTTCCATTGGACGTGATAAAAGGAAAACAATAAAGAGAAAACTCTGCATTTTGGGCCAAAAAAAGACACCACATACAACTGCTTTACACAAACAAAAGGGTGTTGTCCAATATGAAAGCATGAACCAAGAAGTCATTAAAGCTATAAAACATAAACGTCAAGAACAACCATCAGCAGACCATTTGGTTACCGAAATTTTAAAAGGAGACATCACAGCATTAAGCAGAGCTATTACGCTTGTAGAAAGCACCAATTCTGAGCATCTTAAAAAAGCCAACAGCATTATCCAGTCTTGTTTGCCTTATGCCAACAAATCTGTTCGTATAGGTATTACAGGAGTTCCTGGAGTTGGCAAAAGCACCTTTATTGAAGCATTTGGGACACATCTAACCAATTTAGGAAATAAAGTAGCTGTTTTGGCCATTGATCCAAGTAGTACGTTAAGCAAAGGCGCTATTTTAGGCGATAAAACCCGAATGGAAGACTTGGTAAAAACCCCTAATGCTTTTATTCGTCCATCTGCCTCAGGGACTTCTTTAGGTGGTGTTGCCCGAAAAACCCGAGAAACAATTATCCTTTGTGAAGCTGCTGGTTTTGATACCATTATTATTGAAACCGTTGGTGTTGGTCAAAGCGAAACTGCAGTACACAGTATGGTCGATTTTTTTTTACTATTGAAACTTGCAGGTGCTGGCGATGAACTACAAGGCATTAAACGTGGCATTATGGAAATGGCTGATGCTATTGTGATTAACAAAGCCGATGGTGACAACCTTAAAAATGCGAAAACTGCCAAGGTTGAGTTTAATAGAGCCCTCCATTTGTATCCTAAAAAAATATCCGATTGGCAACCTAAAGTTCTACTTGCAAGCGCTTTAAATAGTGAAGGAATTGCCGAAATTTGGGACTTAATTAAAAGCTACATCAACCATACAAAGGCAAATACCTATTTTGACAACAACCGCAAGGAGCAAAATAAATTTTGGTTACTGCAAACCATTGAAGAGCGTTTAAAATCAGATTTTTTTTCCATTGCTTCGATAAAACAAGAGCTAAAAAAGCAGTTACAACGCATTGAAGCTGGTGAGACGACACCTTTTTTAGCTGCTGAGTTGTTGTTAAGCATCAAAACAAAATAGCATTCCATTATAAACCAATAGTCATTATTAAAACAATAGCCTATTTTTGTAAAAACTAATCTATATGTCTTTAAAAATTTTCCCATCCCGATTTAAACTACTCAAAACCTTTATTGGTATTTTTATATTGTCTTCTTTTATAATCCGTTTGGTATTTTTAATCTGGAATTTTAATGAAGTTGACACTCAATTTTTCGATTTAGCAAATACCTTTATCATCGGTTTTTTATTTGATGTTGGAACTGTTTCCTTTTTTACCATTCCATATATTATCTACCTTTTGATTATTCCTTCAAAATTATATGGCAGTTGGTTCGATCGGATTATTACCTATTTTGCGTATAGTTTAGGACTTATTATTTTTATTTTCTCCTTTTTTGCTGAAATCACCTTTTGGGATGAGTTTAAAAACAGGTTCAACTTTATTGCTGTTGATTATTTGATTTACACCAATGAGGTTATTCAAAACATTAATGAATCCTATCCCATTCCACTATTATTATCTATCATCGTTGCCGTTTTAATCATCTTGCTTTATATCACAAAAAAAAGAAATGCGTTTGAGTTGACCTTTAATAGTGATACAAAATTCAAATCAAAATTATTACCTTCTACGCTATTCATCAGTATTGCACTCATTTTTGGGTTTTTTATTACCAATAAAAATGCAGAACAATTCAGTAACAGATACAATAATGAAATTGCCAAAACAGGTATTTATTCTTTTTTTGCAGCCTTTAGAAACAACGAACTTTCATATACCGATTTTTACAGAACCATTGATATAAACAAAGCTTTTAGCATTGTAAAAGCAGATGTAACCGAAAAAGGCGACCAACTCATAAACCCAAACGCCAATCAAATTTTAAGAACCATTAAAAATGCTGATAGCCTAAACACACCTTTAAAACCAAACGTTATCTTTATATGTATTGAAAGCCTAAGTGCTAAATATTTAGGAACCTTTGGAAATACCAGAAATGCTACTCCAACTTTAGACTCATTAGCCACTAACAGTGTATTTTTTTCCAATTTATTTGCCACAGGAACACGAACTGTCAGAGGTATGGAAGCCATCACTTTATCTATTCCGCCAACACCAGGACGCAGTATTGTAAAACGTGACAACAACCACAATTTATTTACCATTGGTGAAGTTTTTAAGAAAGAAGGCTACCATCGTAACTTTTTTTATGGAGGCGATGGTTATTTTGACAATATGAACAATTATTTTGGTGGCAATGGATTTGACATAACTGACAGAGGGCGTGGTTTTTTAATTGATGCTGATATTAAAACCACACGTACCAATATAGAAGATGACGAAGTAACTTTTGAAAATGCTTGGGGTGTTTGTGATGAAGATATCTATAACAAAGTTTTAAAAGAAGCTGATAAAGCACACAATGATGGGCAACCATTTTTTGATTTTGTAATGACTACCTCCAACCATAGACCTTACACATATCCCGAAGGGAAAGTAGATATTCCATCTGGAACAGGACGTTATGGTGCTATTAAATACACTGATTTTGCCATTAAAGAATTTCTAAAAAAGGCCAAAACCAAACCATGGTATAGTAATACGGTTTTCGTCATTATGTCCGACCATTGCGCTGCAAGTGCCGGAAAATGGGAAATGGACGTGCAAAATTATCACATTCCAGCATTTATTATTAACGCTCCCAACATCAAATCACAAAATATTCATAAATTATGTTCTCAAATTGATCTATTTCCTACCTTGTTCGCCATTTTAAACTGGGATTATGATACCAATTTATTTGGTGAAAATATTTTAGCAATGACACCTAATGAAGAGCGTGCCTTTGTTGGAAATTATCGAAAATTAGGACTCTTAAAAGGCAATAAAATAATGATTTTAAGCGACCAGAAAAAGGCTAATTTTTACAATTGGAATAAAGAGGATAACAGTTTAAACAAATTGCCAATGGACGATCAGTTTTTAGATGAAACGACCTCGTTTTATCAAGTTGCCGATTATTTATATCGCAATAATGGACTAAAATTAAAAGATTAATACATTTGAAACATATTCATTTTATTATAAACCCTATTGCTGGTTCAGGAAAACAACGCATTACCGAAAAGTATTTGAGTCGTTTTTTTGATGCCAACACCTATGCCATTACCATAAAAAAATCGGACTACAAAAAACACGCTATCCAATTGACCAAAGCATCTATTGATGAAGGTGCTCAAATAATTGTAGCTTGTGGTGGTGATGGGACTATTAATGAAGTAGCGTCTTGTTTAATTAACACATCTGTCATATTAGGCATAATCCCGATGGGTTCTGGTAATGGTTTAGCTTCAAACCTTAAAATACCAAAAGATATTGAAAAAGCGATAGCGCTTATAAAAACTAATGCCATTAGTAAAATTGATGTAGGCCGTTTAAATCAGTATTATTTTTTTAGCAACACAGGTATTGGAATTGATGCACAAGTTATAATGCACTATGAAAACTCCAATGAGCGTAAGTTGATAAGTTATATAAAATCTTCCATAAAAGCTTTAAAAGGATTAGCCTATGACAATAGAGTGACAGTTCAATTAAATAATGAAACCATTACTACCTATCCGTTTTTGATTTTTATTTCTAATTCTAATGAAATGGGTTACAATGTCAGTTTAACTCCAAATGCTTCATTACAAGATGGCTTGTTAGATGTCCTTATTGTATCAAAAATGAATAAGTTAAAATCGTTAGTGTTTGGGCTTCTTATTTTGTTTAAAAAGCATCATTTAATGAAAGAAGCGCAAAGTTACCAAACCAAGCATATTAAAATCCAACAGAGTCAAACATCAGGCTATGAAAGTCAAATTGATGGTGAGTTTTTTCATATTGAGCGTAATGAAATTACTGTATCACTCTTAGAAAAATCTTTAAATGTTATTGCTTAAAATCACTTAGCTTTTATTAGTCAACATTACTTTAAGATACAGGTCTAATTTATAAAATCCAAAACCTGATAAGGCTCCAAAAAGAGCGCCACAGAGTACATCTAAAGGGTAATGCACACCAACATAAATTCTACTAAAACCCATAGCAACAGACCAAATTATCAAAAGATAAAGCAGGTATTTATAGTGCTTTTTGAGCGCAAGCCCAACAAAAAAGGCTACAGCCATTGAATTGGAAGCATGCCCAGAAAAGAAGCCGTATTGTCCGCCACATCCTTTGCGTACCAAACGCATCATATCTTTTAGGGTTTCTGTATGGCAAGGTCGCAATCTTTGGAAGCCATTTTTAACCAAATTGGTAATTTGATCGGTAAACAAAACCATAAGTGCAATTACCAAAATGCTTATTAAAAAAGGGTTTTTACCCATTTTTTTATACATCAGATAAAGCAAGAGTACATATAAAGGAATCCAATAAATCTTTGTGGTATAGGTAAGCCAAAAGCCATCCCAAGTTGGTGTTCCTAAACCATTTAGATACTGAAAAAGCTCTGTGTCATACTGTAATATCTGCTCAATCATCAGGTGTTGTATCTTTCAATTTCTCGGTCGTAAAAATCGGTCGCCAATTGGATTAGATTCTCTGTTTCTGATGCCAATTCTTTTTCATCATGATCATCAAATTCTTCTAACCATTCAACCTCATCGTCTTCTAAATTGAGAATAAACCGAGGAAAATCGGTATGGATAATATAAATCGCCTCTGGGAAATCGGTATTATCGCCAAGTATAAATTTTGGTAACTCCATTGCTTAATGTTTTTCTTTAATCAATTTATTTGATAAATAGTGGAATCTAATATACAATAAAATTGCAGCACTTGTTAAACCTGCAATGAGTCCAATCCAAATACCTAAACTTCCATAAGCCTCTGCTTTTCCTAAGTAAAAACTAATAGGAAACCCAATGGCCCAATAAGAAATAAACGTAATAATTGTAGGTATTTTTACATCTTGCAATCCTCTTAATGCACCCAAAGCCACTACTTGTAGGCTATCGCTAATTTGAAAAACTGCTGCAGCCAGCAACAAGGTTGAGGCAATACTTACCACGTTTGAGGTGTCAGCAAAATTGATAGGATCGTCTAAATCGACATAAATTGTTGGTAATACATTGTGTAATACCAAAAATGCGATGGCAAAAACACAGGCAAAACAAACGCCTAAAATAAAGATAGACATAGCGATACGACGTAGTTCAATAAAATTTTGTAAGCCTTTTTGGTTTCCAACACGTATCATACCAGCCACACTTAAACCTGTTGCTACCATAAAGGTCATAGACGATAAATTTAGGGCTATTTGGTTGGCTGCTTGTGCATTTTTACCTAAAGTGCCACTTAACCAAATTGCGGAAGTAAAAATAGCCACTTCAAAAAACATTTGCATTGCACTTGGAAAGCCAAGGTCAATAATCTTTTTTAGCATGGTAGATTCTAATACAAAAATCTTAATATGCGTCACAAAAGCTTTCGATTTTTCTCTTCCACGCAATAGCCACCATAAGAAAAACACCATCACAATTCTTGAAACCAAGGTTCCGATGGCAGCACCAACAACGCCCAATTGAGGAAAACCAAATTTTCCAAAAATGAATAAATAGTTGATTATGATGTTTAAAACGTTGGCTAAAATAGTGGCATACATTGGATATTTGGTCAACGACAAACCATCACTAAATTGCTTGAATGCCTGAAAAATAATAAGAGGAATCAATGAAAAGGCAACCAAATCTAAATAAGGTCGAGCTAAAGTCACCACTTCTGCTGGCTGATCCATAACGTACATTAACGGTTTGGCAATAAGCAAAAGCAAGAACAAAACAACACCTAACACTGTGCACAAAAACAAACCATGTTTTAAGGAGGATTTCCCTTTTTTAAAATCGTTTTCAGTATCCGCTTCGGCTACTAAAGGCGTAATCGCTGTAGAAAACCCAATACCAAGTGACATGGCTATAAAAATAAAGCTGTTACCCAAAGACACTGCTGCCAATTCTGCAGCACCTAATTGACCAACCATGACATTGTCCACCAAGCTTACAAAAGTGTGACCAAGCATCCCTAACATTACAGGAGCTGCAAGTTTTAGGTTGTATCTAAATTCGTTTGTATATTGAGATAAAATCACGTGTCAATTTTAAAAGATGCAAAGGTAAGTTATTGTACTTCGTTTTAAAATATTTGTAATTATATTTTGTTTATTTAATTACAACACCTTGACTTTTATAAAATTATAATCTAAAATTGTTAATAAGTTACTTCGTTTTTATTTCAATACAAAAAGAGAATCCGTTATTTTTACAGATAATTATCTTTTACATTTTAAAGTATGTTTTATATAGGTTTCATCTCATCATAAAATGTAAATCATACTTTTAGAAACTTTTAGCTATTATTTTAGAGGGATTTAAAAATTTTGTTGTTAAAATGTTTCAAACTAAAAAGGGGAAATCTTTCCCCTTTTTGTTTTTATACAAATTGTTAATTAACAAATTTTTAGTTTTTTCAATTTTTTGATTGCTTAAATTGCTTTATCAATCAATATCTTATGAAACTACTTCTATTTTTTTTTAGTCTTTGTTTTTTTTCATTATCACAAGCACAGCCATCTAAAGTTGTTCCTTTTTTAGATTCAATTGTGACACAATTTCCAAATGTAAGAGACCTGGCTATGTCTCCAAATAAAGATGAAGTTGTATTTTCAGCCCAAAGCTTTATGGGTGATGTTTCGGCTTTAATGTACATAAAAAAGGAGGAAAATAACTGGAGTTCTCCCCAAATCATTTCGTTTTCGGGACAGTTTTTTGATATCGAACCTTATTTTTCATCGGATGGTCTTACACTTTATTTTGCATCCAACAGACCCATTAACACTTCGTCTTCTACTGTTAAAGATTTTGATATTTGGTTGGTTACCCGAAAAACTATCCATGAACAATGGTCAAAACCTGTTAATTTAGGTGCTCCAATCAATTCTGATTTAGATGAGTTTTATCCTGTTATTACCCAATCCAAAAACCTATATTTTACTTTAGATAAGCCTGAACTTAAACAAAAAGATAATATTTATGTTAGCACTTTTAACAATGGCACTTATACAACACCTGAACCTTTAAGCAATGCTATAAATTCTGATGGTTATGAGTTTAACGCTTATGTTGCGCCAGATGAGTCGTTCCTAATTTATACCAAATACAATGCGTCTGACGGTTTTGGAAGTGGTGATTTGTATATAAGTCATAAACAAAAAAATGGCGGTTGGAGCACTGCTAAAAACATGGGAAATACGATAAACTCTGACAAAATGGAGTATTGTCCTTTTTTGGATACTGATAGCAAAACACTCTACTTTACGAGTAAACGCAATGGGACCTCAGCAAAATTTGATTCGCAACTATCAACTGAAGCTCTGTTAAAAACATTTTACAGTTATGATAATGGGTTGAGCAGATTATACAAAACCAATATTGAACAATTCTTGGCTCATTAATATAATATTAAAAGCCTTAAAATAAGATGCACGCCCAAGCCACTCTCTAAACTTATACATTGTTGGCAAAGGATCTTTTAAAACAGATTTGGCTTCGGTAAAATTTAAGATAAAGTTGATGTTCATCAATAAAGAAGGTTGACGTTTTACAGATTTTAAAAAACCTTTAAATCTCAAGTATTTTATATGCGCATAAGGTTGATAACTCACAGACTTGCCTAAAGCCATTTCAATAACTAACTGCGGAAAATTAGTACCAGCCACTTTTGATGCTTCTACACTTCCCCAAAAACGTGCATTAATCTCTATGACTTTGTAGTTGTTAGCCTGTTGGTCATAACGCAAATCTATATGTGCAATTCCTGACCAATTTAATTTAGCCATCAATTGTTTAACTACATTTATAACCGCTTCGTTTTGTAAAAACTCAAGGCCTAATTGAGGCGCATAAGGACTATGGCCTAATAAATTCCCTTTTTGGATGGTATATGTTAAAACCTCTCCATTTAAACACAGTACGCTACAATCAATATCATAACCAGAAATATACTCTTGAACAAATAAGGTTTTGTGCCTTAAATACCTTTTAAACTTTTTTTCAGAGGCAAACTTCAAAATTCCATCACCTCCTTTGTCATGCAACGGTTTTACTAAAATTGGAAGCTCAAATGCCTGAAGTTGCTCTTCAAATGAAGACTGAGTACTATCAAAAAATCCAGATTTTGGATGTGGTAATTGTTGTTGTTTTAAAAATTCGCTAAGCTTTAATTTATCAATGGCTGTTTCAAAACTATTTGCTTTTGGCAAAGGAATAAGTTTTGCTGAGGTCGATATTTTATCAGCATATTTGATAAAAAAACGAATCTCTTCTTCGGCAATTGGTACAATAACCGAAATTTTATTTGCCTCTATTTCCGTATTGAGTATTTGTATCCAAGCCTCGTCAGTTGTTCTTTTATAGTAGCGGTAATATGAGGTGTATCGGGAAAATTTTGTAGCTGTTCGTTGTTTATCAGAAAGGATAAAGAGTTTGTAATTATTAATATGCGAAAGGCAATTGACCACAGACATTGCCCATGTACTACTCCCATCAGGTATTAAAATATTGCAATCGGAGTTCATAGTCTTATGGGGAAAATTAACTAATTTATGATCTAAATATAGTCTTTTTTTTAAAATTCGACACTTTTTGCAAGTTTTTGAGCATTTTGAAACTCTAAAACAAGGTCAGTCACTATTTGAGACACTGGTTTTATATCGTGAATTAATCCAGCAATTTGGCCTATTTCAAGCTCGCCATCTTCCAAATCGCCTTCAAACATCCCGCGTTTAGCACGTGCTCTTCCTAATAAGGTTTTTAAATCGTCAATACTTGGTGCTGTTTTATAAAGCGCTTGCAAGTCATCGTAAAATTTGTTTTTCAACATTCTGACTGGTGCCAATTCTTTCAATGTTAAATGAGTATCTCCTTCCTTAGCATTTACAACCACATTTTTAAATGCCTGATGTGCTGACGATTCTTCACTTGCCACAAAACGACTGCCAATTTGCACACCATCAGCTCCTAAAATCATAGCTGCCAACATAGCATTTCCGGTGGCAATACCACCAGCAGCAATCAACGGAATTTGCAACTGTTCTCTTACCATTGGAATCAAGGTCAAGGTCGTGGTTTCTTCACGCCCATTATGACCTCCAGCTTCAAAACCTTCAGCAACCACAGCGTCAACACCAGCTTCTTGTGCTTTCAATGCAAATTTGACACTACTTACCACATGCACTACTGTAATGCCGCGTTCTTTTAGCCATGAGGTCCATGTTTTTGGGTTTCCTGCTGATGTAAATACAATTTTTACGCCTTCTTCCACAATTATATCCATAATTTGTTCTATATTAGGATATAACATTGGCACGTTAACACCAAAAGGCTGATTGGTTGCTTTTTTACATTTTTGTATATGTTCACGCAGGATTTCAGGATACATAGATCCTGCTCCTATTAAGCCTAAAATTCCTGAATTGCTTGCAGCCGAAGCTAACCTCCAGCCACTATTCCAGATCATTCCTGCCTGAACAATTGGATATTTAATATTAAAAAGCGAGGTAATGGGATTTGCCATTTATGATTTGATGAGTTTAACGGTTTTTTTGCCCTTTTTGGTTTGAAACAAAACCATATAAACACCAGAAGCAAAGGCTGAAGTATCAATAGTTAAGTTTGATTCTGATACCTGTTTTGTATAGACTGTTTTTCCGAGCATATCAAAAATAAATACCTCAGTAGCATTATCTTGTTGTGTCGGAATTTTAATATATAATATACTGTCAACAGGATTTGGATACAACACAAGTTTAGAAATTTCTTCTTCTTGTATAGACAATCCTATATTCAAAGCCAATTGCAAATTAGGAATGCCATAACCTAAAAAGTAGTCTGGAGTATTGTATTGTGATGCTGACATGCGTACATATTGTTTAATTTCTTCGGCTGTGGCATTGGGTAATGCTTGCCATAAACAGGCAATTGCACCAGCCATTATGGGCGAACTGAACGAGGTGCCACTATTATAGACAATCGTATTAGTTTCATCAACAACAGCTGCAGCAACTCCTTGAGCAGCAACATCTGGTTTTTGGCTTGTTTGGTCTGCGCTTCCTTGAGAGCTGAATGGTGCATAGAGTCCATCCATATCTACTGCTGCTACTGTAAAAACACCTGAAGCATCGGCAGGAGCTGTTACAATTCCCCAAGCGTTATTACCAGAATTTCCAGCTGAATTTACTACTAAAATACCTTTTTCAGATGCGATGTTTGCCCCTTTTGATATAAAAGCTGTTTGCCCATTCATTTCTGCTTGTGTATAACTGTAATTGGAATTATCATAAATATTGTAGCCTAAAGATGAATTGATGATATCCACGCCTAAACTATCAGCACGTTCAGCTGCCTCTACCCAATAACTTTCCTCCACTGGGTTTTCACTACCTCCATCTTCGGTTCTAAACAAATAGTAAGACGCATCTGGGGCTGTCCCAACAAATTCATCTTGTATAAAACCACCCATATCACTCAATACTTTGGCACCATGTGTATTGCCAGTATAAGCATAGACATCAGAGGTTCTATCAACAAAATCATAGCCGTCTAATAAATCGTTATTATCTCGTAAACGCTGAAAAACACCGTTGGTATTCACATTGGGAAATCCAGCATCTAAAACGGCAATCAGCATGCCTTCACCTGTATAATTTGAGATGTGCAAATCGTTGACATGAATCATTTCTACTTGATTTTGAGTGGTGCCATAATCGTAATTGACAAGCGTTCCTTCTACTTCAAACTTATCATTTTGAATGGCTGGTCTGGAAAGGTCTGTCACATTTCTATCAGCAAAATCAATATAATTCACAAAAGATAAATTTATAAGCAAGCTAATGTCTTCTTGAGTGCCTCTAACATGAACTGCGTTCATCCATTTTGATTTTGCCATTACAGTTATTCCTGTTTGGGTTTTGAGTTGTGATATATAAGATTCATTCACAGGCACATCACGTTGGTCTATGGCAATTCCATGAGCATTTTTTCTGTCAATGGCGCGTTGTGTGAGTATTGTTAACGGGTTTTGAAGTGAGGTGCTGACATTTTCTTTGTCAGTTAAATACACCCAAGCATCTTGTTGTGCAAAACTTATAATCTGGCTTAACACAAACCCTATGAAGAGTAATTTTTGTTTCATCAGCATTCATTTGGGTAAATTATTACTGCAATTTAAGAAATAACTCCCGAACCTACTAATTCATCGTTTAAATACCAAGCAACAAATTGACCTTCGGTAATTGCCGACTGAAAATTATTAAACTCCACATATAATCCGCTTTCTACTTTGTGCAATGTGGCTTCTTGAAGCGGTTGACGATATCTGATACGTGCTTTGACCTTCATGGTTTGGTCAGTTTTTAAGGCTAAATCTTCACGAATCCAATGCAACTCGTTATTGGTTACAAAGAGCGCTTTTTTGAGAAGTCCTGGATGTTCTTTGCCTTGTCCTGTATAAATGACATTAGTATCTACATTGGTATCAATTACAAAAAGTGGTTCTGCAGTGCCACCAACTGCCAATCCTTTACGTTGGCCTTTGGTAAAATAGTGAGCGCCTTGGTGTTTGCCAACAATGGTTCCATCTGTTAGGCTATATGCTATTTTTCGAGTGAGGTATTGTAATTTTTCTTCTTCTGATGCAAATGAAGGCTCCTCTTGATTGTAAAGTGATTGTTTTGCAGGGATTTCGACAATAACGCCTTCTTTAGGTTTTAATTGTTGTTGTAGAAAATCAGGGAGTTTTACTTTGCCAATAAAACACAAGCCTTGAGAATCTTTTTTATCAGCAGTTACTAAGTCTAATTTGGCAGCAATTTCACGAACTTCTGGTTTGGTCAACTCTCCAATTGGAAATAAGGATTTTGACAATTGCTCTTGTGATAATTGGCATAAAAAGTAGGATTGGTCTTTGTTGTTATCAACACCTGAAAGCAATTGATAAATTTCTTTTCCTTCTTTTTCGATAACGCCTTTACGACAATAATGTCCTGTTGCTACAAAATCGGCTCCCAATTCCATTGCAATGTTCATAAAGACATCAAATTTAATTTCTCTATTGCACAACACATCAGGATTTGGCGTACGTCCTTTTTGGTATTCGTCGAACATATAGTCCACGATACGTTCTTTGTATTGCTCGCTCAAATCGACCGTTTGAAAAGGAATATCTAATTTATCAGCCACTAACATGGCATCGTTGCTGTCATCTAACCAAGGACATTCGTCAGAAATAGTCACAGAATCGTCATGCCAGTTTTTCATAAACAAGCCAATGACTTCATAACCTTGCTCTTTTAATAAATAAGCAGCAACGCTTGAATCTACTCCTCCTGAAAGTCCGACTATTACTCTCTTCATACTGCAAAATTAATAAAATGTTTGGTCTTTGGTATTAGGTTGTTTGTTGTAATTGGTGCTTTTTGCAGATTTTTCTTTACTGAAAGCTGAATTAGTGCGTCTTTGGGTTTTTGCTTTTTCTGGTAAAATCTTTTTCTTCTTTTAAAACACCCTTTTCATAGTATTTCCAAACGCCTGTTTTTTGATCGTTATTGTAGTTTCCTTCTGCCAATAATTGACCTTCACTGTCGTAGTATTTTGAAACTCCTTGAAGTTGACCATTTTTATAATTGAATTCTTTTATAACAACGCCATTTTCAGAAAACCATTTAGAAACGCCTTCTATTTTACCATTAACATAATTGGTTTGTTCGGCTATTTGACCATTTTCATAATAGACGAACCTTTCGCCATTAAGTAGGCCTTCATCGTTATAGTTTTCAGTGGTCAAAATGCCTTTGGTTTTATTTTGGTAATAGGTCCATTTTCCAATAAATAACTTGCCTTTCATTTGGCCTTCGCTAATCAGTTTGCCTGTTGAAGCGAAGAATTTGACCTTAATCAAATTGCTATTAGGAGCAAATTCTTTGGTGGCACTCAGTACACTTTTTCCTTTGTTTAAGGTATAAAACTTGAACGTTCCTACTTCTTTTCCATGTTCAAACGTTCCTTCATAACGCGGTTGATTGGTTTTGTCAAAATTCTTTTTCCAAAGCCCATGTCGTAGGCCATTTTCATCCATTTGATTAATAGATTGTGCAACGCTTAATGCGGTTATAAAACAGCATACCAATGTCAATAATTGCTTCATAATTTCGATAACGTTAAAATGGTTTTGAAATTGTATCGATTAAAAAAAGCTGCCAGAGTTTGACAGCTTTCAATTTTATTTTTTTCCTTGCTGTTTTTGTTTTTCAGCTTGTTCCATCATTTCAGCCATTTTTTGTTGAAAACGGCTTTTCTTTTTAGGTTTCTTTTTGTTTTCCTGAATTTTAGCATGGATTTTATCTTCATCAATAATATAGTTTTTAATGACTAACATAATTCCAATAGTAATCAAATTGGATACAAAATAGTACAAACTTAATCCTGATGCGTAGTTGTTAAAGAAAAACAACATCATTAATGGAGAGAAATAAATCATGTATTTCATCATTTTACCCATATCTGGCATACCTTCTTGCGTAGGTTGTGAGGCTACTTGCTGTCCTGTGGTCATTCGCATGTAAAAGAAAATAGCGATGGATGCTAATATAGGGAACAAACTCACGTGGTCTCCATAAAATGGGATTTTGAATGGTAGTTTTGCAATGGTATCATACGATGATAAATCGTCTGCCCAAAGGAAACTTTTTTGCCTTAAATCAAAGGCAGAAGGAAAGAACTGGAATAAGGCATAGAACACAGGTAATTGCATTAATGCTGGCAAACATCCTGCCATTGGGCTTGCTCCTGCTTTACTGTACAATGCCATGGTTTCTTGTTGCTTTTTGATGGCATTATCTTTATATTTTGTATTGATTTCGGTAATTTCTGGTTTTAAAACCTTCATCTTTGCTTGCGACAAATAGGATTTGTAGGTTACTGGCGACATGACGATACGCACCAAAATGGTCATGACTACAATAGCTAATCCATAAGGAAGGAAGGAGCTCAAAAATCCGAATAAAGGAATGAATACATAACGGTTAATCCATCCAAAAATACCCCAACCTAATGGTACGACTTCGTCTAAATTGCGGTCGTAATTGTTTAATATTTTATAGTCTGTTGGACCGTAATACCAATTCATATTGGCTGCTATCTCGCCACCTTCAATAGCTAAAGGCATTTTACTTTGATAGGATTTGGTAAAAACCGTATCAACATCTTGGTTGTGCACCAGATTTGTAGATTTTAAGTTGGCATTTTTAAAGGCCTTATCTGTAAGTAATATGGAGGTAAAGAAATGTTGTTTGAAGGCAACATACGTTACGTCATTAACAGTTTCTTCAGCATCACTACGTTGGCTGAGGTAGGAATCTTTTCCGCCATCATATTCGTAAATCAATTCGGTGTAACGGTTTTCATACGATACACTTTTGGCATAGCGATAAGCTTTTAGTTTCCAATCTAAATCAACCGCTTCTGATGTATTAATGACATCACTTAAGCCTTGAGAACGAATGGTAAAATCAAACATATAATCGTTTGGTTTTAACTCATAACGGTATTCTAAAAACTTGCTTTCAGAAACTTTTAGTTTCATGGAAACCACTGTATTTTCGCCATTTTTAGTAATGGTTGGTTCAAAATACAGGTCTTGGGTATTTAAACTTCTGTTATCAGTTGTTTTAAATGATAGGTTAAAAGCCGCATTTCCGTTTTTAATGATATAGACAGGAACGGAATCATAATTAACAAATTTCTTTAGCTTAACCTCAGTTAGATAGCCTCCTTTGTTGCTAAATTTTAAAGAGAGTAAGTTGGTTTCTACTAACGTTTCTTTATTTGTTGCTGAGGGTAAAGATGATGCGTAAGCGAAGGCGCCTAATTTGTTTTTTAGACCTTCTAATTTAACTGAGTCAGTTAGGACATCATTAGAGAAATCTTCTTTAGAAGTTACAAACGTATCTTCTGTTTTTTGAGAGGCTTCTTCAGCTTTTTTATCTGCTTCTACCTGTTCTTGTTTTGCTTTGTCTGCGGCTATTTGTTCAGGTGTTTTTTTGTTTTGCCAAAGCATAAACAACAATATTCCGAAGATAAGAACGAATCCTATGATGGAATTGAGGTCAAATTTTTTTTCTTCCATTTATTTAATAATCAATTGTCATTGGATTTTTTTTAGGAATCCTTTTTATTTTATTATCTATTTTGATAGTGCTTTGACAAACTCAGTATGACACTTCTTGTTATGACCTAAGCGGTTTATGGTGTATCAAAAAGCTATCCACTATTCATTTTGTGCCATAGTGACACTCTTTTTATCTTTTTTAAAGTTTAAAGCCGCTTTTACAAATGCCACAAATAAAGGATGTGGATTTGCTACTGTACTTTTATATTCAGGATGGTACTGCACACCAACAAACCAGTTGTGTGACGGAATCTCAACGATTTCCACCAAGCCCGTTTCTGGGTTCAAGCCCGTTGCTATCATGCCTGCCGCTTCTATTTGCTTTTTATAAGCATTGTTAAATTCATATCGATGGCGGTGACGCTCCGCTATGGTATTGCTTTGATACACTTGCTTTGCAATGCTGTTATCAAGTAGATTACACATCCAAGCACCGAGACGCATGGTGCCACCTTTGTCAGTTACTTCTTTTTGAGACTCCATTAAATCGATGACAGGATTTGTTGTGTTTTCATTCATCTCTGTCGAGTTGGCCTCTTGTAAACCTAATACATTCCGTGCATACTCAATAACTGCCATTTGCATCCCCAAACAAATGCCTAAAAAGGGAATGTTGTGTTCTCTTACATATTTTACCGCTTCTATTTTGCCTTCAATACCACGCTCTCCAAAGCCAGGAGCTACCAAGACAGCGTGTAAATGACCCAACTTTTTGGCAATATTTTCTTTTTTAAGGTATTCGGAATGAATAGGTTCTACTTTTACTTTAACTTCATTTTCGGCACCAGCATGAATAAAGGCTTCTAAAATAGATTTGTATGAGTCTTGTAATTCTACATACTTGCCAATAAGCCCAATGATGACTTCCCCTTTTGGGTTTTTATGACGTTGTAAAAACTGATTCCATTGTGTTAGGTCTGGGAGGTCACTTTGAAGGTCTAACTTTTTGAGGACTACTTTATCTAAGCCTTGTTGTAACATGAGATTTGGCACGTCATAAATGGTAGAAGCATCGATGGATTGGATGACAGCTTCTTCACGTACATTGCAGAATAATGCCAGTTTGCGACGTAAGTCTTCAGGCAGTTCGTGCTCAGTACGACATACTAAAACGTCTGCCATCACGCCACTTTCCATTAAGGTTTTTACGCTATGTTGGGTGGGTTTTGTTTTGAGTTCGCCAGCAGCAGAGAGGTATGGAATTAAAGTCAGGTGAATGACAATGGCATTGTGTTCACCTAAGTCCCACTTGAGTTGACGTACAGCTTCAATGTATGGCAAGGATTCAATATCACCAACAGTCCCTCCTATTTCGGTAATAACGATGTCAAAGTCACCAGACTTACCAAGAATTTGTATGCGGTGTTTAATTTCGTCGGTGATATGTGGAATAACTTGAACGGTTTTACCTAAAAACTCGCCACGACGTTCTTTTTCAATCACACTTTGATAGATGCGCCCTGTTGTCACGTTATTGGACTGACTGGTTGGGACGTTAAGAAACCGCTCGTAATGACCAAGGTCTAAATCGGTTTCGGCACCATCATCGGTGACATAACATTCGCCATGTTCGTAAGGGTTGAGCGTACCTGGGTCGACATTAATATAAGGGTCGAGTTTTTGAATGGTAGTTCTGTAACCTTGTGCTTGGAGGAGTTTTGCTAAAGAGGCTGCAATAATTCCTTTACCCAATGAGGATGTTACACCTCCAGTTACAAATATGTATTTTGTAGTTGTTGTCATGTTGCGTTGTTAAACGCAGGCAAATTTACAAAATTTAAATAGTTAATATGGCATCCTTTTTTAGTTATTTGTTTAGGGTGAACAATGGATAATAAATAATGAATAATGAATGATTTTTCTGACTAAAAATGGAGTTTATACTATTCCTAAAAATTGAAACAGACTTGAATCTGGGAAATCGGAATTTTTCAATCTGTTTGCTTAACTGAATAAAGTAATTGTGGAAGTAAGACTGAAAAGTAAAAAATAAATACTGTGGGTAACACCATTTATAATTCATTGTTTCTGATTTTCTGCCAAAAATCCTCACTCTTTTATTATCTTAGTTTTTAATCTGAAAAACCTTGAGCCTGCCTGCCAGCAAGTCAGGGATTTTCAAACAACGGAATCATAGACAAAACCGTTACCCTACGTTAAAAATTAATGATAAGAACATGAGCTTAGAAACTATTTATTATATTTCATCTATCATTGGAACGATAGCAATTGTGCTTTCGATTGTTATCCTTGTTAGAGACTTACGTCAAAATACAAAGGCTTTGAAATCCACCATGGCTCGAGAAGCTGGGAATGGAATACAATCGTGGTATTTAGCAATTGGCAATAATCCAGAATCATCTAAGATCTGGATCAATGGTATGGCGAATCCTAATAGTTTATCACAAGAACAATTACTTCAGTTTTTTTTTCTTTGTCAATCAGTGTTTTGGGCTTTTCAAACAAATTATTATTTGAGTAAAGAAGGAGCTCTTGACTCTCAAATTGAATCTTCAATAACAAATATTGTGTTAAACGTTATTGAACAACCTGGGTTTCATCTTTATTGGGAACAAAGACAAGATTTATTTTTTCCCGAATTTAGAGAATATATTGAAGAAATCTTTACCCAAAAACCTTCAAAGGCCAGTGTGGTGTATAAAGCTGTTCAGAAAGATTAATAAAAACCAAACACAACAACACTAATTTTAAGTAACTAAAACAATGATATTAAAATCAAAAAAATGCAGAGTTTAATAGAAAGAACTCAAATAAACATTAACTAAGCCGAAAAATTTAGTTCACTTTCAAACGAAAACTGAATTGGAATGCTGAAAAAACCGTTGAGCGTTTTAGAATGTTTTGAACATTTTAAATTTATATGGCCATTTTACATCATAGAAAATTTTAAATATTTTAGACACATCCAAGAAATTTGATTTGAACAAAACTAAAACTGTAATAAGCATCACAAATTTTATTAAATAGAACATTGGAGATACATTTAAAACTGTGATATATCATGATGGATAACATTTAGAATAAGGAAAAAACAATAAAAGCGCTTTTTAAAATGATTGATGCTATTGAAAAGCAGACCAAAGAAGCTGTTTTAAAAGCTATAGACCAAGAGTTTGATTCAAGTTTTTAAAATAATGTTGAAAATGACTTGCCAACGATGAGTTATAAATAATTACAAAATATCAGTCACTTTTAAGACATACTCAAAGCACAAAAAGATAAAACTATTACAATTTTTCAATTTAATTATTTGTAACTTTAAAACCAAGCTTCAAAAACATTCTGCAATTTATTATAAATAAACTTTTTAAAAATGAATCATAAAATAATAAAACTTTTTTTAAGATTTGCCATTGCTATTGGATTTTTATCTGCAGTGGCAGATAGGTTCGGAATTTGGAGCAAAGAAATAGCTGTTTGGGGAAATTGGCATAATTTTTTAGAATATACACAACTCATCAATCCTTGGGTTCCTAATGCGCTCATCCCAACTATAGGTATTATTGCAACGGCTGCCGAAATTGGATTTGCTGTTTTTCTTATCATCGGATTTAAAACGGAGTTCTTTGCTAAACTAAGCGGAATATTATTGCTTTTATTCGCCCTATCAATGACCTTTTCTGTAGGAATAAAAGCAGCTTTTGACTATTCTGTTTTTAGTGCGTCGGCTGCTGCGTTTGCTTTGAGTTTAATGAAAGAAAAGCATTATGAACTGGATCAGATTCTTTTTAAAACCAACAAATAAAAACTGTTTTTATAACATTAATAACTTCATCTTTTTGCAATAATTGACACTTCTTTTACATTTTTTTGACATGATTCCTTTTTAGTTCATTTAGTTTTACCAATCAAATTAAATTGAAATCTTATGAAAAAATGGACGACACTTTTGGTACTTCTAATATCTTCAACTGTTTTATACAGTCAAGATGAAGCGCAATTATATGTATTAGAAACACCAACTACTTGGAAAACTGAACTATTCACATTCCCAATTGGTTTTGCTCAGGACATAGCTTATGAAGGCTTTGAAGATGCACGATTTCCTGAAGGATGGAATAAAGAAAATAATCTTAATTTTTGGTCTTATGTTTTTGCTTGGAGCATCAATAGTAATAAAGAATTGACTGAAAATGAATTGGAAACCAATTTACAACTTTATTTTGATGGTTTAATGAATGCTAAAGGATGTACAACAGCTTTATTTGTAAAAAAAATTAATTCGGTCGGAGTCTCAAAATTTATAGGTAAAATCAAAACAACAGATGCTTTCTTTACCAAAAAGCCATTGACGTTTAACGTTGTTGTAGATACTTACTACTGCCAACTTCAAAAAAAGCTAATTCTTATTTTTAGATTTTCGCCCAAAGCATTTGAAAGCAGTGTTTGGAACACTTTAAAAGAAGCAAAACTTAGAGCCGATAGTTGTAAAAGTTAGCTTATTATAAATTAGGATATTGCTTTTTAATAGTGTGTATCAATGCTTCCAAACCATTGAGCTTTAATTCATACACTGTTTGCAACATTTCGCCCAATGTCCCTTTTGGAAAGCCTTTGGTATGGTACCAAACAATATAATATTCAGGTAAATCAATAAGGTATCTCCCTTCATATTTTCCAAAAGGCATTTTGGTGTGTGCTAATTTGATGAGAAAGTTTTTATCTGGTTGTTGCTGCATTAGCCTTTCCAAATAAAAGTGAAGTCTTTTTCAATATCAGGATGTAAGCTATAGAAAACGGGACAAGTATAAGCAACACGTTCTAATATAGCTCTTGTTTTTTTATCAGCTTCAAAAGGAAATTCCAACGTAATCTCTATGCGTGAAATGCGTCTTGGATTGGCAGCCATAATTTTATTGATATGTGCTGTCGTTCCTGTCATATCCACATCCATATCGCGTGCTTTAATGCCCATAACGGTAATCATACAACTTGCCAATCCTGTAGCAACCGTATCTGTTGGAGAGAAGGCTTCTCCTTTGCCATTATTATCTAAAGGTGCATCTGTAATAAAGTTGTTTCCAGATTTTAAATGAGTTGATTTGGTTCTTAAGTTGCCTAAATATTCTACTTTTGAAGTCATAGTTTAGATTCTTCGATAATTAAATCTTGATTATAATTAACAATATACACAGCTTCATTATAATAACCTCCAAACAATTTTTTAGCGTATCTAAATTTATTTTCGGTATATTCTGTTTCTACATCATTGGAAGATGCGTCATATAAATTGTCATTAGAAGCTAAACGCAACAAGACGTCTAACATTAAGTCAAAGCCTCTAACTGCAAATTTATTAGGCTCTACACCATATATTTTTTTATAGTTCTTAACAAAACTATCGGGTTGATCTGAATTATATATCTTATTGACCGAAGGATAATGCAATTTTAGGTTTGCTAAATGATAGTTGGAGACATTAACTCCATCAAAAGCATTGGTTTTATTGGTTGTTACCAAAATAATTTCGTGGTCTTTGTCAATCAATCCATTAAGCATGCTGGTAACGTTAGAAACTAATGCTTCATTTGCTGTTTCTAAAAACACATAGTTTTTACCTGCTCTAAAAACATCTTGCAAATCGGTTGTTAAAATATAATAGGCATCTTTTCCCGTTTTTTTATTGGTTCTGGAAAAAACTTGCTTCGCTGCTGGAAATTCAGACTTTAGTCGGTTACTGACATTTTTATTGGAAAGGTCTGCAATAACAACAACATTGCGTTTTAATGAATCTGCCTTGACGTATTGAATGATTGATGTTTCCATCAGTGCATCTGAAGGAATGGTTTGAAATACATTAGCATATAAATTTTCAGGCTCTGTTATTGGCGAAAGCATTGGCACATTGTCCCGTTTTAACTGTGACGCTACCCTATCAAAATGTTTTGGCATTAATGGTCCAATAATGGCATCATAGTCAGAAAAATCATTATCATCTAATATTTTAGAGATTTCTGAAGATTGGTCTTGGGTATCAAATACTTTAAGATTGACTGATATGCCGAGACGTTTTGCAGAATCTAAAGCCATTAACACTCCCGATTGAAAATCTAAAGAAACTGATAGTTTTTTGTTGGTTCTCATCAAATCTTTAGTTTCCTCAATAGAGTCGGTATCTATTTTTTGCAATTGAAAAGGCAACATAACTGCAATACGCTTGGTTTTTAAATTCTCCAATTTTTTGGTAAGGTTCGTAGTTTCAACATCGCCTTCGGCCATTCCTACTTTTACATCAAATGGTACTTTTAAAACCATACCTTCTTTTAAACCTTCGTCTTTTAATTCCGGATTTAAAGTCTCTAACTGCTCTTGTGTCAACCCTAATTTTACTTTTAAACGATAAAAGCCTTCTTTGGGTAATACGGTGTAGTAGTTATAATTAGCATCCACTGGTTTTTCTTCAGTAGTTTCAATGTTTGGAACATTAATCTCATCACCAGGTTGCAAAACTTCATTCATGTTTGGATTAAGCGTTTGCAATTCGTCAACGGTAATTCCAAATTTATAAGCTACACGCCATTTACCTTCTTTTGGTAAAACTTTGTAGGTTTTGATGGTATTGGTTGGCGATACTTTAGAGATGATTGTTTTATAGCGTGGAATTCTAATTTTATCCCCTTTTTTAAGATTTTCAGAGTAGAGCTGTTTGTTGCTTTTTTTGATGTCTTCAATCTCAATATTGTATGCTTTGGCAATACTGTAGAGCGTTTCTTTGCGTTTAACTTTATGTGTTTTATATTCAATTAATTCTTTAGTGGTAGATGATTCGCCATTTTCAGAAACCTTTGAAATAGGAATGATTAAAACTGTATTGGGTGTTAATTTCTTTTTAGCATCCGGATTTAAGGCATAAATATCAAAAGGAGTTACTAAATATTGTTTTGCAATACTTTCAACGGTTTCGCCTTGTTTAACTGTATGTTTTTTAAACTTTTGAGCTTGTGCAGCTAAGCTAAAAGATAATGTTATGATGATGATTAAAAAGAGTTTTTTCATTTGCTTTTTGTTGTTAATTCACTGTCAACTGCGACTGACAACTGCTGACTTTTTATTCCCATTCAATTGTGGCTGGCGGTTTTGAACTGATGTCGTACACTACTCTATTAACGCCTTTAACTTTATTTATTATTTCATTTGAGGTTTTTTGCAAAAATTCATAGGGTAAATTTACCCAATCGGCAGTCATTCCATCTGTACTTTCAACAGCTCTTAAAGCGACACATTTTTCATAAGTACGTTCGTCTCCCATGACACCAACACTATTTACAGGCAGTAAAATAGCACCTGCTTGCCAAACTTTGTCATATAAATTCCACGATTTCAAATTGTCAATAAAAATAGCATCTACCTCTTGTAATATACGAACTTTCTCACGAGTTAGACTTCCAAGAATACGAATTGCCAATCCAGGTCCAGGAAATGGATGACGACCCAAAAGCTCTTGGCTCATTTGCATAGAAGCTCCAACGCGTCTTACTTCGTCTTTAAACAGCATTCGCAAAGGTTCTACCACTTTCAGCTTCATAAAATCTGGCAATCCACCAACATTATGATGACTTTTAATTGTTGCACTTGGTCCTCCAGTTGCGGAGACACTTTCAATTACATCTGGATAAATAGTCCCTTGAGCCAACCACTTGACATCTGCAATACGATGGGCTTCATCATCAAAAACCTCTATAAACACGCGACCAATTGCTTTACGCTTTAGCTCAGGATCGCTCAGTCCATCAAGAGCATCCAAAAAGCGTGCCGAAGCATCAACCCCTTTTACATTGAGTCCCATCCCTTCGTATTGTTTGAGTACGTTTTCAAACTCATTTTTACGCAATAATCCATTGTTCACAAAAATACAATAGAGATTTTCGCCAATGGCTTTGTGCAATAAAATTGCTGCGACTGAGGAATCTACACCTCCTGATAAACCAAGCACCACTTTGTCATTGCCTATTTTATCTTGAAGTTCTTCAACGGTTTCTTCCACAAACGATTGTGGTGTCCAGTCTTGCTGAACTTGAGCAATATGCACCAAAAAATTTTCTAATAGTTGCTTTCCATCAGTTGAATGATATACTTCTGGATGAAATTGAATGGCATAGGTTGTTTCGCCTTCAATTTTATACGCTGCATTTTGCACATCATTTGTACTTGCTAATAAAACTCCATTTGTTGGTAAGTGTTTGATGGTATCACTATGACTCATCCAAACTTGACTTCCTATAGAAATTTTATTAAAAAAAGCATCGTCTTTAATGTGAGACAAATTAGCTCTTCCATACTCTCTGGTGTTAGAAGCTGCAACTTCACCACCCGAAAAATGTGCTAAATATTGCGCACCATAACAGACTGCTAATAATGGCTTTTTACCTTTAATTAACGACAAATCTGGATGTGGTGCGTCATTTCCTCTTACTGAAAATGGGCTACCCGATAAAATGACTGCTTTAAAACTGTCCGTATCATTAGGAATTTTGTTGTAAGGATGAATTTCGCAGTAAATGTTGAGTTCTCTAACGCGTCGGGCAATAAGCTGTGTGTATTGCGAACCGAAATCTAAAATAAGGACTTTGTTGTGTTGCATGTGCAAAAATAGCAAGGATTTTAGAATTACGATTTACGATTTTGCGTTTTTTTGAATATTTTTTCACACCAAAACGACGCCTCGTTTAAGTCGTTTTAATTCATCGATTCTAAAATCATTTGAATATCGTTTTCTGTAGTATCAGGATTGATAAAGCAAAAACGAGAAATGGTTTCAAAAGTATCGCCATTTTTCCATTTGGTTGGTGTCACTAAAGCAAACCCTTTTTTGTGATTTTCATAAGTCCAATGCGTGTAATCTTCAGGTTTCCAACCTTTTCTTCTATAAAGTACACAAGATAAACTTGGGGCTCTAACCAATTCGACATGTGGATTTTTTTCAATCATTTTACCAGCAATTTTAGCTAGCTCTATGCCACGTTCTACGGCTTGTTTGTAACTATCTGTTCCGTTCATGGCCAACGAAAACCACAATGGCAACCCACGAACACGACGTGTTAATTGTATCTGATAATCGGTCGGATTAAAACCATGTGCACCTTCATCTTTAAAAATATCTAAATATGAGCCTTGTTGTGAGTGTGCTTTTTTTGCTAATTCTGGTTGTTTATAAATGACTGCACCACAATCGTATGGTGAAAACATCCATTTATGTGGATCAATGGTAATACTATCTGCTTTCTCAATACCGTTAAATAAATGCCGAACAGAATCGGCTACCAACGCACCTCCTCCATAAGCCGCATCAACATGAAACCACAAATTTTCTTTTTCGCAAATTGAAGCAATATCTTCCAAATCGTCAATAATTCCAGCATTGGTTGTACCTCCAGTTGCAACTACAGCAAATAAACATTTGCGTTGATGCTCAGTTAAAGATGTGATTGCTTTTTGAAGATCTTTACCTGTTAAACGCTCCTCAGAATCGACTAACAAGATATCAACATCAGCCACTTTTGCCATGGCTTTAATAGACGAATGCGCTCCAATAGAGGTAATAATCAACCCTTTTTCTCTTTGATAGTTAGGGTTTTCTCTCCAATATTCTCTTGCAGTCACTATGGCCGAAAGATTAGCCGCTGTACCACCACTGGTAAACACTCCAAAAGCACCTTTTGGTAAGCCTGTAAGCGATACCATCCATTTCATGGCTTCATTTTCACAAAAAATACCACCAGCACCTTCCATCCAATAAGCTCCATGGATACTCGATGCCGAGGTTACCAAATCGAACATAATGGCGGCTTTGGTTGGCGAGGCTGGTACAAAAGCAAGATTGCGTGGATGATCAACAGGTACATTAGCTTTTGCTAAATGGTCTTTCCACAGATTAAAAGCATATTCGCCACCAACTCCTTTTGGAGTAATGGTTTCGCCTACAATTGCTTTTAGTTCTTCATATTTTTTTGGTTTACCAATAGGATGCTCTGTAGCAGAAATACGCCCAATAGCATATTTCATAACATCTAAGGTCATCTCTATTAAATCCAAATCTATTTTGTGCATGCTCTTCATTACTTCAACTTTAATAACCTTTAAGCTTCTAAAATTAAAAATTCGTCTTTTAAAGGTTGAAGATTTTCAATCAGTTTCGGAATCAAATCTTTTCCATATTCTAAATAAAACTCAGAAAAATTGATGTTGCGTTCTTGTAAACTTTGATTTGGAAAAAGTTCATTATGAAGTTCTATAACACGCTCTAAAACAGCATTTAGTTTGCGTTTTTGGGCTTTGAGTAAGCGTTTTTCTAAGTTTTCTAAGCCCTTTATTTGCTTTACTTCTTGAGCTGCAACAGCACCTTTAAAAGATTTATCTGTTTGTTCGGCAAGTTGATACAAGTCCTCAAATTGCTTTTTAAGATGTATTTTTTGAGGTGAAAAATCGATGTTTATATCTGAAATTTCATTAGTGATTTTGGTTATCAAATCGTCCTGATTTAAAAATAAATTCTCAAAAGAAAGGTTTAGTTTTTCAAGTTTTTGTTTTTGTTTTTGGGTGATTATCAACACCGAATTCCGAAGTAACAGGATTGGAAACACTACATTTTGAGCCTCAAAATTAGATTTGAGTTGTAGCCAATATGCCAATTCACCTCCTCCTCCTATATAGCAAAGGTTTGGCAAAATAGCTTCTTGATACAATGGACGCATAATGACATTTGGGCTGAATCGTTCTGGGAAATCACTGACTTCTTTTAGTATCTCACTCTTGCTCCAAGACAAACGAGTATTCATCACTTTGTAAACCTCATTTTCAAAAATAATGCGTTCTCGCAAACCTTCTTTTAGATAAAATAAATTGATTTCCCTCGGATTTACCTGAATTTTATAGCCTAAACGGTTTATATCATCATTCGTTTTAGACACTTTTTTAAATGAGGTTTGGTTAAGTAATTCGTTTTCGATATATGGAATAAATAATCGCTTTAAGTCTTTATCATTTCCGTCAAGGATTACAAGTCCGTATGCTGAAAATAAATGATTTACTAAAAATCGGGTAGCATCTGTAAGGTTTTGATGCTCTAAATAAGCCGACTTAAAAAGGGCTTTTAGTGCTTGTGCATTTTTGCTTTTATCTAATTGCGATGCAAAAACTTCAAATACATGGTCTAAATCTTCCAAATTTAATTCGCCAACAGCACCAGATACGTTTCTATTCCACTGTACTTTTTTGCCTTTAAAATTGAAGAAATTAATCTCATCAAAATCATGATCTTCCGTCGCCATCCAATATATTGGCACAAAATTTTGCTGTGGAAACTCTTTTTTAAGCGCTTTGCACAAATTAATAGTAGAGATGATTTTATAGAAAAAATAAAGTGGTCCGGTAAATAAATTAAGTTGATGACCTGTGGTAATTGTGAAGGTGTTTTTATCTGTCAACGACTCCATATGCAGCACTGTTTTTGCAGACATATCAAACCCTTTATATTGATTTAACAGTGATTTGGAAATTTGTTTCCGCATTTGCTCGTTAAAAGACAACTGCTTTTCGTTTATTTGAGCTTTAAAGTTTTCAAGTTTTGGAAACCTATTATAAAAAGGTTGTAGATGTTGGTTTTCATCTAAATAATCACAAATTAATGATGAAAAATAATGGGTTTTTCTAAACGGAATGTAGTCTGTTGGCATAAATACTGTTCAATTCAGTTGTAAAGATAAGATTCTTAACTTTTTTATCTGCTAATTTTTAGTTAATTCAATTCAGTAAATTATCTTTACTTTTACATTGATTAAAATCAAACTTGATGAAAAAATTAACAATTCTCTTAGTCCTTTTTTTAAGTTCATTTGCAATAAATGCACAAAAACTCCAATCTCCAGACACTTTTTTGGATTACCAATTAGGTACTGAATTTTCCAGACATCATCAAGTAGTCGATTATTTTAAATACGTGGCTTCAACACTACCAAACCAAGTAATATTGGAAAATTATGGCCAAACCAATGAAAGACGCCCTTTGTATTTAGCCTTTATTTCTTCCGAAGAAAATATGAAGCATTTAGAAACCATCAGACAAAACAATCTTAAAAATGCTGGAATTATTGAAGGCGCTCCAACCTCTAACAACATTGCTATAGTATGGTTAAGCTACAATGTTCATGGCAACGAAGCATCAAGTACCGAAGCTGCTATGAAAACTATTTACACCTTACTTACTGATAAACAAGAGTGGTTAAAAAATACCGTTGTGATAATTGATCCTTGCCTTAATCCTGATGGTCGTGATCGCTATGTCAATTGGTATAACGAAACTGCAAGCAAACCATACGATACAGATCAACAAGCGAGTGAATATGATGAACCTTGGCCCAGAGGAAGAGCTAACCATTATTTATTTGATTTGAATAGAGATTGGGATTGGGCTACACAAGTAGAAACCAAAGGACGCCTCAAATTTTATAATAAATGGTTACCACAAATACATGTCGATTTTCATGAACAAGGCATTAACGAACCTTATTATTTTTCGCCTGCTGCTGAACCTTTTCACGAAATTATTACCAATTGGCAACGCGATTTTCAGACCCAAATAGGCCAAAACAATGCCAAATATTTTGATTCGAATGGTTGGTTGTATTTTACAAGAGAACGCTTTGATTTGCTCTACCCAAGTTATGGCGACACCTATCCAACCTATTTAGGCGCTATTGGCATGACTTATGAACAAGGTGGTCAATCGGGTTTAGGAATTTTAAATGACGAAGGCGAAGTACTGACTTTGGTAGATAGAATTGCCCATCATACAACCACTGGTTTATCAACAGTTGAAATGGCTTCTAAAAATGCCGAAAAGTTAAATACAGAATTCAAAAAATACTTTAACAACAGCAATCTGAAATTCAAAAGCTTTGTCATGCAAGGCAATACTGATAAAATCAATGAACTAAAAACCTTGCTCGACACACACGAAATTACCTATTACAACGCAGCAAACGGAAAAGTGTCTGGATATGTTTACAACACTTCAAAAAACGGAACGCTCACCACAACGCCCAATGATTTGGTAGTAAGCACCAATCAACCAAAAGGCAAAATGATAACGGCTTTGTTTGAACCTGTTACCAAATTAACCGATTCCATCACTTATGATATAACCGCTTGGAGTTTGCCTTATGCTTACGGCTTAAATGCCGTGGCAAGTACCAGTTTGGTTGCTAAACAAGTTATAGGAATTACACCAACCTTAAACACCAAAAACACGAATGCTGTTGGCTACATTTTTAAATGGAACACCATAGAAGATGCTGAGTTTTTAGCCGATTTATTAAAACAACACATTAAAGTCCGTTTTACTGAAAAACCGTTTACCACTCAAAATCCAGAACGCACTTTTGATAGAGGTTCTTTAGTTATTATTAGAGGTGACAATAAAAAAATAAAAAACTTTGATGATATAGTTATTGAAACCGCTAACAAATTTAAAAGAAACGCTATTGCAACCACTTCCAGCTTTTCAAAATCTGGAACCGATTTTGGCTCACCAGATATCAAATTAGTAACACCTCCAAAAATTGCGTTACTTTCAGGTAATTACACTTATTCTTTAAATTATGGCGAATTATGGTACTTTTTTGAACAAGAGTTGCATTATCCAGTAACATCCATCAATACCGATAGTTTTGATGCTATTAATTTAGATGCTTATAATATTTTAGTGATTCCTGATGGTCGTTACAATCGTCTTTTTAATGATGCCAATTTAAAAAAACTGCAAGATTGGGTTCAAAAAGGCGGAAAAGTGATTGCTATTGATGGCGCTTTAAACAGTTTTGCCGATAAAAAAGGGTTCGGATTAAAACGCAATTCGACACCTAAAGATTCTACAAAAACAAATGTCATTCCTTATGCTGAACGCGAACGTGAGGACACCAACCAATTAATTACAGGTGCTATTTTTAAAACAACAGTAGATACCACGCATCCAATGGCTTTTGGTTATGACAATGCTTATTTTACTTTAAAATTAGGAAGTGACTCATACAGTTTATTAGACAACGGTTATAATATTGCTTATTTAGGCAATAATCCAAAAAATATAGCTGGTTTTGCAGGCAAAGAAGCGTTGAAAAAATTAGACAATTCTTTGGTTTTTGGTGAAGAACGTTTAGGAAATGGAAGTATGATTTATATGGTGGACAATACCCTTTTTAGAAACTTTTGGCAAAATGGAAAACTCTTTTTTGTGAATGCACTCTTTTTTGTGAATGATGCTGCGTATGAGTTGTGATTATTTTAAATAAACTTTGCTTCTCTACATAGTTAAATCATTAAAAAACGGATTTATATAATGTAACCAAAACCTTTATTTCACAACCTCAGCATACAAATCAAAATCTGCTGCGTCTGTTATTTTTACTGTAGCAAATTCGCCAGTTTTAAGATAACATTTAGAAGCATCAATTAATACTTCATTATCTACGTCTGGTGAGTCAAATTCTGTTCTGCCAACAAAGTAATTACCTTCTTTTCGGTCAATCACTACTTTAAATTCTTGTCCTATTTTGGCTTGGTTCAATTCCCAAGAAATTTGAGATTGAATTTCCATAATTTCATTGGCACGTTCTTGTTTTACGGCTTCTGGTACATCATCTTTCAAATGATAAGCATGTGTATTTTCTTCGTGACTGTAAGTAAAACAACCTAAACGTTCAAAACGCATTTCTTTAACCCATTCTTTTAAGGTCTCAAAATCTTCTTCCGTTTCACCAGGATAACCAACAATTAATGTTGTTCTGATAGTCATGTTAGGAACAGTTTTTCTAAATTCTTTAAGCAATTTAGTCGTTTTATCTTTTGTAGTGCCACGACGCATACTTTTTAGAATTCTGTCAGAAATATGCTGCAACGGAATATCTATATAATTGCAGATTTTTGGTTCTCTGTTCATCACGTCCAACACATCCATTGGAAACCCTGTTGGAAAGGCATAATGCAAACGAATCCACTCAATCCCTTCTACTTTAACTAACGCTTCCAAAAGCTCCCCAAGATTGCGTTTTT
Organism: Gelidibacter sp.; assembly: GCA_041391965.1. Classification (GTDB taxonomy): domain Bacteria; phylum Bacteroidota; class Bacteroidia; order Flavobacteriales; family Flavobacteriaceae; genus JAWKMZ01. Next base: position 131,494 of record JAWKMZ010000005.1, read on the forward strand.
TGTACAAATCGAGCCCATAATACGTTAAATCTTGAGCAATTAAAATCAATTCTTTAACACCTTTGGCTGCCAATTTTTTAGCTTCAATTACAACCGCTTCAATTGGTGTGCTTTTATGTTTACCTCGCATCAAAGGAATTGCACAAAAACTGCAAGGTCTATCACAACCTTCAGCAATTTTTAAATACGCATAATTTTTTGGAGTAGTTGTTAAGCGTTCTCCTATCAATTCGTGTTTATAATCAGCTCCTAATACTTTTAATAATGCAGGCAATTCAGTGGTTCCAAAATACTGATCTACATTCGGAATTTCTTTTTGCAAGTCGGGTTTGTAACGTTCACTCAAACAACCTGTCACAAAAACTTTATCAACGTTACCATCCTCTTTTTTTTGCATAAAATCAAGAATGGTATTGATACTCTCTTCTTTGGCATTATTGATAAACCCACAAGTATTAATCACTACAATATTGCCTTCTTCTTCATGTACCACCTCTTTTCCGCTGGCTTTGAGCTGTCCCATCAACACTTCACTATCGTACACATTTTTGCTGCAACCCAAAGTCACTACATTAATTTTATTCTTTTTTAGAGATTTCGTTCTCATTTCAAAAATTTTAGTTTGCAAAGATACGGAATCATTGTCGATTAACGAATTTGGAATTTGGAATTTGGAATTTGGAATTTTAAACTATTTATCATTTTTTAGGTCTAAGAGAAAAAAGATGTTTATGAAATCTTCTGCTTTATTTTGCGTCTTAGTATTTTTTGCTTTGATTGGTTGTTCTTCAAACGACTCGTCAAATGCTCCAGAACCTACACCTACTTCAATTTATTATCCACCTATAAATTCTGATGCTTGGGAAAGTGTTTCGGCATCAGAATTGGGTTGGAATGAAAGTCAGTTACAACCACTTTTAGAGTATTTAGAAACAAAACACACCAAAGGTTTTATGATACTTTACAATGGCAAAATTGTTGTTGAAAGTTATTTGAATGGACATACAGCAACGTCACCTTGGTATTGGGCAAGTGCAGGAAAAACGCTAACTTCAACTGTTTCTGGAATTGCACAAGATGAAAATTTGCTTCAAATAGACAACAAAGTATCAGACTATTTAGGAACTGGTTGGACCAGTGAACCCTTAGAAAAAGAAAATTTGATTAGCTGTAAAAACCTGTTATCTATGACCTCTGGTATTGATGATAGCTTAGGTGATGATGTCTCCCCTGAAAATCTGCAATATATTGCTGATGCAGGAACACGTTGGGCTTATCATAACGTGTATGTAAAAATGCAAGATGTGGTAGCCCAAGCAAGTAATGAAAGTTGGACTGATTATTTCAACAGCAAATTAAGAGATAAGATTGGAATGTCAGGCTCTTGGGTAACCTTAAACGATTTGAGTGTTTATTACAGTACAACAAGAAGTATGGCACGTTTTGGTTTACTTATTTACGCCAAAGGCAAATGGGAAAATACGCAAATAGTGTCTGAAACCTATTTAAATGAAGCCACCAACACCTCGCAAACTATTAATGAAGCTTATGGCTATTTGTGGTGGTTGAACGGAAAATCATCATACCATTTACCTGGTTTACAATTTGAATTTGATGGCACATTAATCCCAAATGCTCCAGCCGACATGTATGCTGCTTTGGGTAAAAATGATCAGAAAATTTATATTGTTCCCAGCAAAAAATTAGTAATTGTCAGAATGGGAGAGGTTGCCAATCCTGAAAACCCAACCTTTGGTTTATCTGGTTTTGACAATGACCTTTGGGAAAAAATTGATGCTTTGATTAATTAATCATAATTTTTAGGCGCTTTTCGCATTTTGGATGCTTGTTCATAAACAAAAGCCCATTGCAATAATTCTTTTTCAGAAAGTGGTTTACTTATAAAGGTCAAACCTTCAGGTTCTCCTTTTAAAGTATAGCCCATTGGCACTGTAATTGCAGGATATTCAGCTACAGCAGCTTCACCTGCATGCTCATTATTGATGGATAAAATACCATCTAAATTATGTATTACTATTGGTGCATCAAAAAAACGTTTTCCATTAGTATGGAGTGTATTTTTAATGGTTTCTAATTCTGTTTTGTCAGCACTATCAGCAACTACACCTTTAAATAATGCCTGTCCGTAAGGCATCGTATTTATAGAATCTTTTTTGTTAAAATCCATGACATCTGCAACTGATTTTATGTTTAAAGTGGTATCAGCAAAAGACGAAAGATAGGTTGGTAAATCCTTTTTCATATCTAAATTTAATAACCTTAAAAAGTTAGGAAGCTCCACTTTTTCTTCATCAATTTCCACAATTTCTGCACCTTGCTGTTTTAAAACTAAAATCGCATTCTGATAAAGTGTATCTTTCATCAAACGTTTAAAAGCACCAAAACGTTTGCCTTTTAAATCGGCATTTTTTAGTGCTTTAAAATAAGTATCTGTTCTTTTAAATTCAATCGATTTTGAATCGGAAGTATCATAACCAAACATGGCATCTAACATTATGGCATTGTCTGTCACATTTTTAGTGATGGGTCCAGGTGTATCTAATGTTGATGAAATTGGCACAATCCCACTTCTACTCAATAAACCAATGGTCGGTTTTAGTCCAACTACCGAATTTTGGCTGGAAGGCGACAAAATTGAACCTGCTGTTTCACTACCAACAGCTGCTGCACAAAAATTAGCAGACACTGCTACACCACTTCCTGAGCTAGAACCACCTGTATCCATAATTTTTCGACCATACGGATTTAAGGTTTGACCTCCAATAGCACTGTAACCGCTTGGGCAATCGCCACAAAAGAAATAAGCCCACTCGCTCAAATTGGCTTTTCCAAGAATTAATGCACCTTGGCTTTTTAACTGTTTAACAATAAACGCATCTTTTGCATTGTTGTGTTGCAATGCTACTGAACCAGCAGTAGTTGCCATTGATGAAGCGTCAATGTTATCTTTTAACAAAACTGGCATTCCAAAAATAGGTTGCTTCAACATTTTGTTTTTAAATTCTCTATCTTTTTGTTTTGCTTCAGCAATGATATTTGGGTTTAATGCAATTACTGAATTTAATGACAAATCATTTTCTCTATCAAACTTTCTGATGCGATATAAATAGAATTTTGTCAACGCTTCATAAGTCAATTTTCCATCTCTGATATGCTTTTGAAGTGTTGGAATATCTTGTTCTAAAACAAGAGGTTTTAAATTATTGTATTGATTTTCAGTAAAATCTTTCAAAGATGTATTGAAAGGTTTCCAAAGTTCAGAATTTTGAATGTATTTTGAATCTAAGACTTTAAACTCTCTAAATGCTTTAGTTGAAATTGCACCAATACCTGAAGTATCTGACTGAATTTTAGTAGTATTTAAAGTTTTTGACACCTTTTCTTTATCTGTATTTTTACAAGAAAAGACAAGAAGTAAAACGAAGAAAAAACGATATAATTTCATACTTAGTATTTTTAATAAAAATACTAAATTATAAAAAACTAAAGTAGAATTGCGATAGATTAATAAAGTTCCCTCTTTCAAGGGAAGGCGTTTTATTTAAAAAAAGAATCTACAAACTCAAATTTATTAAACACCTGAAGGTCATCAATCCCTTCACCAACACCAATATACTTGACAGGAATTTGAAATTGATCCGAAATACCAATCACTACACCGCCTTTGGCGGTTCCATCTAATTTGGTAACTGCCAATGAGGTTACTTCGGTGGCTGCTGTAAACTGTTTTGCTTGTTCAAAAGCATTTTGACCTGTTGAACCATCTAAAACCAATAAAACCTCATGTGGTGCATCATCTACCACTTTTTGCATGACACGTTTGACTTTGGTCAACTCGTTCATCAAATTAACTTTATTATGCAAACGTCCAGCTGTATCAATAATAACCACATCTGCATTAGATGTTACAGCACTTTTTAAAGTGTCAAAAGCCACAGAAGCTGGATCACTTCCCATGTCTTGACGAATCATTGGCACTTCTACACGATCTGCCCAAACTTGAAGTTGGTCAATAGCAGCCGCTCTAAAAGTATCAGCAGCTCCAAGCACTACTTTGAGTCCTTGTTTTTTGAATTGTGAAGCCAACTTACCAATAGTTGTTGTTTTGCCAACACCATTAACACCAACAACCATGATAACATGAGGTTTGTGTGTTTTTGGAATGGTAAATTCGGTAGCGTTTCCACTATCAATTTCTGATAACAAGCCTGCTATTTCTTCGCGAAGTATTTGGTTGAGTTCTGAAGTTCCTAAATATTTGTCTTTAGCAACACGCTCTTCAATACGTTTGATAATTTTAAGTGTGGTGTTGACTCCAACATCACTGGATACTAAAATTTCTTCAAGGTTATCAAGAACTTGATCATCTACTTTAGATTTTCCTGCAATGGCTTTGTTGAGTTTACTAAAAAACGTTGTTTTCGATTTTTCTAAGCCTTTGTCTAATGTTTCTTTTTTTTCTGAAGAAAATATTTTTTTAAAAAAACTCATGCTACCTTAATTTATAAAACTAAACCAACAATTAAGCCTAAGTGTCACCTCTGCTAATTTGTCATATTTATGGTCAAATATAGATATAAAAAAACTGCTTTCAAATGAAAGCAGTTGTAATTACATTATGAACAATTTAATTTATTTTTTGTTTAAAAAGTCATTAACAAACTCTGGAGCCATAACGGATTCAACAAACATGTAAGCACCAGTTTTTGGCGATTTCACCATTTTGATAGCTTTCGTTAATCTTTTTGATCCTGTTTGTAATGATGCTACTGATTTCTTTGCCATGATTCCTTATTATTTAATTTCTTTATGAACTGTCATACGCTTAAGGATAGGATTAAATTTTTTAATCTCCATTCTGTCTGGCGTATTCTTTTTATTTTTTGTAGTGATGTAACGAGAGGTTCCTGGTTGTCCAGATTCTTTATGCTCAGTACACTCTAATATGACTTGTATTCTATTTCCTTTTTTTGCCATTGTCTTAACTTTTTAGCTTGCGGCTATTATTTTAATAATCCTTTGGTTTTTGCTTCTTTGATAGCAGCAGAAATTCCAATTTTATTAATGGTTTTTAACGCTGATGTAGAAACTTTTAAAGTAACCCATTTATCCTCTTCAGGAATGTAAAAACGTTTTTTGATTAAATTAGCATCAAATTTACGTTTTGTTTTATTCATAGCGTGAGATACGTTGTTTCCAACCATCGCTTTTTTTCCAGTAAGTTCACAAACTCTTGACATTCTTTCTAACTTTAATTATGTTATTTAAAACAGTTTGCAAATTTAGTAAAACTTTATAATACCAACAAACTAAAATTGTCACTTTTTCAAAATTTCTTTTTGAAGCATTTCTAAGGCTTTATTTACAGCTCTATTGATGACCTTAAAGCGATGATTTCCGAAGTTGAATTTTTCAGAAAATACCTTGTTTTTAGTAGCAATAGCAATAAAAACCGTTCCCACTTCAGCATCTGCATCTCCTTTTGTTGGTCCGGCATTTCCTGTTGTGGCTATGGCATAATCAGCATTAAAAAGTTGCAAAGCTGATGTTGCCATGGCTTCTGCTACTTGGTAACTAACCACCGAAAATTGATTAATAAGTGCTTTATCTATCTTTAAAACTTCAATTTTAGCTTCGGTAGCATAACTGACCACGCTACCTTTAAAATAGTGGGATGCTCCTGCATTGGCTGTGAAGGTTTCAGCAATTTTCCCTCCTGTACAACTTTCGGCTGTGGCAAGGGTTTTTCCTAAATTGCTTAATTGCTGTCCGATAATGGTTTCAATAGAGGCGTTTGTTTCAAAACCAACAAAAATATCGTCAATTTGTGGCAACAGCAATTGCACTTGCTTTTGCATTTCAGATTCAACCTGTTGTCTGTCCATTGCTTTGGCAGATAAACGCAAACGTACTTGCCCCAAGTTAGGCAAATAAGCCAATTTGATGAATGGTGGCAAAGCATCTTCCCATGCTTCAATGCGTTCAGCCAAGGCACTTTCACCCAAACCATGTGTTAAAATAGTTTCGTGTTTAATAAATGGGCATTTGAATTGACTTCTTAATTTTGGAATGACTTTATCATCTATTAATGCTTTCATTTCAAAAGGAACACCAGGAAGTGATATAAATACTTTTCCATCATTTTCTATCCACATGCCTGGAGCACTTCCATTAACATTCATTAAAACTTGTGCTTTTGACGGAACGAGTGCTTGGTCAAGATTGACTTGCGAAGGTGTTTTTTCAATGTAATTCTTCCACAGTAATTTAATATTGTCAGTTACTGAATTGTCTCTTACTAAGGTGTCGTTGAAATACTCCGCAATGGTTGTTTTAGTAATATCATCTTTTGTTGGACCTAAACCACCTGTAATGATAATAATATCTGCATTTTGCTCAGCTTCTTTTAACGCTTTCTGAATATGTGTTTTATCATCCTGAACTGAGACAATTTGGTAAACAGAAATACCAATTTTATTGAGTTGTTGAGCTATAAATGCTGAGTTGGTATCAATAATTTGCCCAATGAGAATCTCATCGCCAATAGTGATAATTTCGGCTTGCATTATAAATTGAAATCTTTTCTTATTTCATTAGAAGCATTTTCAACAGCTTCTAAAACCAGTTGTAATTGTTTTGAAATATCTTCACCTTTCTTTTCAAATTTTCCCCAATCTTGTACTTCAATTAAATCTTGCAACACACCAAGTTCAAATAAGTCAATGGTTGGTTTCATTTTATGGGCTGCCTGATAAGCATTGTAATAGTCTTTTTCTGCAACTGCACTCTTGAGTTTGGAGGCATCTTCTGGTACTTCTTCTAAAAATGCAACAGCAAGAGCGTTGACAAAATCTTCGTCGTTATCTGCTAATTCTCTGACTCTAAATAATTTGTAATGTGTTTCCATTTATTTTACTGTTATTGAAAATAATTGTTTATCCTCTAAGTAACCAATTAATTTATCATTAGCAACAACTTTGCCAACACCTGATGGTGTTCCGGTAAAGATAATATCTCCAATCTTTAAAGTGAAATATTTTGACACATATTCGATAATTTCGTCAATTTTCCAGAGCATGTGGCTTGTATTGCCTGCTTGGACAACGTTTCCGTTTTTTTCTAAAGTGAAATTAATGGCGTCAACAGACTCAAAACTTGTTTTTGGAAGCCAATCACCAATTACGGCTGCACCATCAAAGGCTTTTGCTTTTTCCCAAGGCAGTCCCTTTTCTTTTAATTGAGTTTGCAAATCGCGTGCTGTAAAATCAATACCAAGACCAATGTCATTATAATATTTATGTGCAAATTTTTTATCGATGTATTTTCCAACTTTACTAATTTTAACTAAAACCTCTACTTCATGATGCACATCATCAGAAAAATCTGGAATAAAGAAAGGTTGCTTTTTTAATAAAATAGCTGTGTCTGGTTTTAAAAACACAACAGGATCTGTTGGTTTTTCGTTGGCAAGTTCTTTAATATGGTCTGTGTAGTTGCGACCTATGCAGATGAGTTTCACGTCTTATTTATTTATTAGTTTTTTTAAAGAGATTCTCAGAGAAATTGATGAGATGTACAGCGTAAAATATTTTTAATCTAATTTATTATTAAACGCTTTCAACTTAATGGCTGTTAACACTTTTTTGGTGTATAACGGAAAATCGGCATCGAGCAACCATCCAAAATAACCAGGTTCGTCATTGAGCACGTCTTCAACACGTTTGCCTTTATGTTTGCCAAAAGAGAAACATTCTTCATTGTTTTTATTGAATACAATAAATCCTGCAAAATCAGCAAACTGTTTGCGTGAGCTAAACTCAGCTAAAAATTTAGTGTCGTTTTCTAAGGTTTCATATTTTGATAATTGTGCTTTTAAAACTTCATAGGTTGCATATGTATCTGCTTCTGCACTGTGAGCATCGTCCAAATTTTTATCACAATAAAACTTGTAAGCTGCAGATAATGTACGCTGTTCCATTTTATGAAAAATAGTTTGCACATCTACTGATACGCGGTTTTTCATATCAAAATCGACCTCAGCACGCAGCATTTCTTCAGCTAACAACGGAATATCAAACCGGTTAGAATTAAAACCTCCCAAATCTGAATCTTTAATTAGGTTATAAATTTCTTTTGCTAACTCCTTAAATGTTGGTTTGTCAGCCACATCAGCATCAGTAATACCATGTACTTTTGTAACTTCAGCAGGAATTGGAATGGTAGGATTTACCAAACGTGTGTAACGTTCTTCCTTACCATTTGGATGTACTTTTAAGATAGCTATTTCTACAATTCGATCATTTGTAATATTGATTCCTGTGGTTTCGAGGTCAAAAAAACAAATGGGTTTGGTAAGATTGAGATTCATTTTATAAATTTTGGACAAAGATAATGAGAATAAAAAAAGCACAATCCTAAAATTGTGCTTTTTCATTTATATATGAGATTTCTACCTTCGCAGTAATTTAAATTTCTCTCTTAGAATCCCAAGCTTCGAGATAATCTTTTACTGCTTTTACAAATTGACCACCTAAAGCACCATTAACCACTCTGTGGTCATAGGAATGTGATAAAAACATTCGGTAACGAATACCAATAAAATCGCCTTCAGGCGTTTCTACAACTGCTGGCACTTTACGAATAGCTCCAAGTGCTAAAATACCAACTTGAGGTTGGTTAATAATTGGTGTTCCCATAATGCTCCCAAAAGTTCCAACATTGGTTACTGTATAGGTTCCACCTTGAATATCGTCTGGTTTTAATTGGTTCAATCGTGCTCTGTTAGCCAAATCATTTACTTTTTTGGTCATACCAACTAAATTGAGTTGGTCAGCATCTTTAATAACTGGTACAATTAAGTTACCATCTGCCAATGCTGCTGCCATTCCTAAATTGATGTGTTTCTTTTTGATAATTGAATCGCCTTGAACGGAAATATTCATCATTGGAAACTGTTTAATGGCTTTAGCAACTGCTTCCATAAATATTGGTGTAAAGGTCAAATTTTCTCCTTCGCGCTTATAAAATTCATCTTTAACTTTATTGCGCCAATTCCAAATTTTAGTGACATCAGCTTCAATAAAACTTTGAACATGTGCTGATGTTTGAACCGATTCTACCATATGATGCGCAATTAATTTGCCCATTCTGGACATTTCGATAATTTCGTCATCGCCACTGGCAACAACAGGAGCTGATTTTGGTTTTTCTACACCATTAGATTGTGATGTGGCAACTTGTGGAGCTTCTTTAACTTGTATATTTTCAATAGGTTGTGCAGCCTCTTGTTTTGCTGAACTTCTATTTTTTATATATGCAAGAATATCATTTTTAGTCACACGTCCTTCTTTTCCTGAGCCAGAAACAGTATCTAATTCAGCTTGTGAAATGCCTTCTTGTTTGGCTATGTTTTTCACAAGTGGCGAATAAAATCTGTCCTCTGAAGATACGACTGCAGCTACCGAAGTTTTAGCTGTTTCAACCGTTTGAGCCACTTGTGCTACAGCAGCTGTTTCTGCAACTACTTGTTTAACAGGTTCGGTTTTTGGAGCTGCAGCAGTTGCTGATACACTGGCTTCAGTTTCAATAATAGCGATGGTTTGTCCAACTTGTACTACATCGTCAACATTAAAAAGCATTTCTACCAAAACACCATCAACTTCACTTGGTACTTCGCTATCTACTTTATCGGTTGCAATTTCAAGGACTGCTTCATCGGCTTCAATAGTATCGCCAACATTTTTTAACCATGAGGTAATGGTTGCTTCTGCTACACTTTCTCCCATTTTAGGGAGTTTGAGTTCAAACTTTGCCATATTATTATTGTAATGCTAAATTTTGTATTTGCTTTTGCAAAATTACTTAAAAAAGAGTGATTTTTGTTAGTTATTCTTATTATTTTAAAGTTATTCTGAGCATAAAAAGGTTTCAATAAAGGTATTAAATCATAAAATTGTTTCAAAAGCAATGGCGTTTTGCTTCAATTTGTTTGTAAGATTGTCATTTGGCGAAACAATGATGTTATGTGTAGCTAATTTCATGATAGGCAAATCGTCTATATGATCTGTAACAAGCGTATCTATTTGAGTTATCTCTTTATTTTTTAAATAGTTTACAATGTTGTTCTTTTTAATTTCTTTACTGTTTTCAAAGGTTTCATCAAAGGCTGAATCTGTAAAATTTGTGCCTAAACAAACATCAAAATTTTCGTTTTTTGCAATAATAGTTGCATAACAAGAAGGTGCTGCTGTTGCTAATATTTTAATATCAAAACTTGTATCATTTAATATTGATAAGTGCCGTTTTTTTATAGAAATACGGTTTACAAATTTTTGACAATCAATATTTTTATTGTTTGAAATTGCTTTTAAAATAGCGTATTTCATTTGGGCATGTGTGGTTATTTTTAGCAGCCTAAAAACCATTGCAAACAGTATTTTTAACAATAAAACGATGTTAAAATTCTTTATACAATGAATGATGAGATATTTTATAAAGTGATGAAACGTGTTTATTTTAAACAAGGTTCCATCTAAATCGACAACTAAAACTTTCTTTTTCAAAATTTATCTTTTCCTTTATAATCTTTAGACCATGGAAATCTTACCAAACTATTTTTAAACACAAAATAATCGGGTTTTATAATTGATGTTTCAATAGTCCACGAAATAACTGCTGTTTTAATTTGTGCTTTTGGAAATTGTGTCCTCAAATTAGTTTTTACGATATACATCGTTTTTCCTGTATCAATGGCATCATCAACAATTAAAATTGTTGCATCAGGTTTTTTTATAGCTGATAAAAAGCTTACATCTATTTTAAAATTAGAAATTTGATGGACATCTATTTTTTTTATAGTTTTTTTAGCTTTTTCAGACTCATAAATTCTCAGTTTGTTTAAAACGCTATAAGGCAATAATTTTAGGATGTTTTTAAACATTGGTGTGCTTTTAAATTTTTGCTTTCGTTGAAGCGTCACCAATTCAAAACTTACTTTTTTAAACTGATTTTGGTTTTTAATTTTGTCCATTACATAACCGCCTCCATTTAAAATTCCAACAATCAAATCGGGTTTAAAATCTAATTTCGAAATTAATTCGGCACATTTTACTGAAAAATCTTCTTGATTTAGCGTTTTAACTTCCATTTATTTTCTTAAAAAAAAATCAACAAGTATTTTAGGACTTGGCATCCATTTTAATTGCTAATGTACCTAATTTATAAAAATCGAACAGATATAAATTAATATAGCCTTTAGTTAAATTATATTTTATGAAGGGTTTTGACATTACAAATGCAGCTTTAACAATGGATTTAAGACTGTAAAATTTATAATAAACACGTAAAAGTTCAACATCTTGTATAAAACTTTTATCGTGGTTTGTAAATTTTAAGATGCGAATTAAATTATCAATTGCTTTTTCTGTCTCAGCCAAATAGGTTTCATTCGATTCTAAATCGCCATTTAAAATAGGATTATTAATATGTTTAATGGTAATGTTTCGTTTTTTTAATTCAAAACCAAACAAGGTATCTTCATGTCCATAACCTATAAGTCGCTCATCAAATTTTAATATTTCAAATACTGCTTTATTTATGACAAAATTATTGGTCATAAATGATTTGTTTGGCTGCTGACTTCTAATTTCAACTGGTTTGCTTTCTTTTTGTATTCCGTATTTCCATCGCAACATTTCATTTTGTTTTGGAGGCGTTTTAGGGTAAATGCGTCCACCGCAAATTAATTGGTTTGGATATTGTTGAAGTGCGACCACATAATTAGACAGAAAATTAGGTGAATTTATAATCGCATCACAATCTAAAAAAAGTAAATTTTGATAGTTGGTATATTCTAAAAATAGGTTTCGGATGGCAGCACGTCCAATGTTTTTTTCTAATTGAATATAGACTTTGGTTTTACAGACGGTTTCATTTATTTTTTTGAACTTGTTGTGAGAACAATCGTCTATAAGAATAATTTCTGATGGTACGTTTAATTGGGATACTTGGTTAGATAATTCATTTACAAGATTAATGACATTAAAGTTATATATAGGAATACAAATTGAAATCATTAGTCTGTATTAAGTATTAGTGCTTTAAAGAAGCTTCAAATGGAACTCTATTTACAATGCTTCTGCCCAAAGTAACCTCATCTGTATATTCTAATTCGTTACCAACCGAAATACCTCGCGCTATGGTTGATGTAATTATCTGTAAATCTTGTATTTGTTTGTAAATATAGAAATTTGTCGTATCACCTTCCATGGTAGAACTTAAGGCAAAAATTAGTTCTTTTATTTTGCCTTGTTTTACTTTATCAACCAAACTATTGATGGTTAGTTCATTTGGACCTATGCCATCCATTGGCGAAATTTTACCACCTAAAACATGGTACAACCCTCTAAAAGAACTGGTATTTTCAATAGCCATAACATCTCTAATGTCTTCAACTACACAAATAACATCGTCTGCTCTGTGTGGATTTGCACAAATTTCGCAAAGTTCTGTATCACTAATATTATGGCAACTTTTACAAAATTTAATTTCGCTGCGCATTTTTTGCAGTGCATTTGCCAATTGGTTGGTTTGGTTTTCTGGCTGACGCAGCAAATGCAGCACTAAGCGTAAGGCTGTGCGTTTGCCAATTCCTGGCAATTGTGACATTTCATTAACTGCACTTTCAAGAAGTTTTGATGAGAATTCCATAGTTGCGAAATTACAATTTTACTCAAAAAGAAAGCTACGAATACACGAATGTTTTTTTAAATCCTTAAAAATTACATTCTATAAAAAAAAACCACGAATCCATCAAAAAGTTATTGTGAATTCGTGGTTTATAAATTTATGTGTGTTGACTAATTTACAATCATTTTTTTTGTTACAACTCCTTTTTGGTTATTCATTTTTACAAAATACAAGCCTGAAGCGTATGGAGATACATCAATTTTTAAAGGATTGATTAAACTTTTATTTTTAGAATAATACATGAGTTTTCCTAAGGAATTATAGATTCTTACATCAACTTCATCGCCTTTGTTCCAAGACAGATTAACTTCTTTTGTCGCAGGATTAGGATAGACTTTGATATTGTTTAACTGTAAGTCGGCAACACTTAAATTTGGATCGTATAAATTGGTTCGCCATGCACCACGTCCATAGGTTCCTGCATACAGTTTGCCATCGGCATAATTAATTTCGAGTTCGCTAATTTCAACATTAGGCAAATTGTTGCTAAATGGTTTCCATTGGTTGCCAGAATCATTATCAATATAATACACACCATAGTTCATTCCTAAATACAAACCATCTTTTCCGTTGTTTTCCCAAACCAAAGCTAAGGCACTAAAATTTGGTAAATTAAATTTGTACGATGTCCAAGTTGCTCCTCCATTATTTGATACATAAACTTTTTCGTTTCCTGTAGTTGCTATAGCAATTTTATCATCATCTGTAGGGTTCACAGCAATACAATTAATATTACCCGAAAAACCTGTAACTTGGCTCCAATTGCCACCAGCTCCACCTAAATAAGTTTTATACAAATTACTACCTCTTGCCGCATACATTGTATAACTTGATGAAGGTGCAATTTTAAGATGGTCTAAATTGCTTGGAAAAATTTGAGAAATTGCCGTCCAACTTGCACCTCCATTGGTCGACTTGTAAACTTGATTATAGCCACTATAAATGGTATTAGCTAAAAAAGGGTCCTGTTCAAATGGTGTTACCCAATTGCCTTCTTTACCATCAGGAGATGGTATATAAGATGAGCTATTTCCACCATTAAATGATTTATATAAGGTTCCATTTTGAGAGGTTCCATAAAGAATGTTACTGTTATTTTTATCTACAAAACTTTCCATACCATCAGCTCCTAACCAGTCTTTCCAAATACCTGTTGCATCATAAACTGATGTCCCATTGTCTTGTGAACCACCACTAAGAATAACAGGAGTTGTTTGACTTATACCAATTTTATAAAACTGTCTAATACCTAAACCTGCTGTTAAATCTGTAAAATAATTAGCATTGACGACTGAAGGATTATTTGCAACATAAATACCTCCATCACTCCCAACATAAAGCTTACCATCTACATATTCTAAAATATCAATATCTGAGTGAGAGTAACCAATATTTTGTGCTGCTGCAGTTCCTGGTTGCCATTGTGAGGTAATATTAAACGTTACACCACCATCGGTTGAATGCCATGTCAATATACCAGCAATATGAACATCATTAGCATCATTTGGATTAACTGCTATATCCATATCTCTTGGTGCTTGACCTCTGTCATCATCAGCAAGTGAGCTATATCCAAAATAGTTTTTTCCAGCATGGTCTAACATGGTAAATGAAACGCCATTATTAGTTGACACATAAAATCCACCAAAAATTCCATTAGAAGCCTCCAACACATAAACTTTGGAAGGATTGCTTGCAGAAACTCCTATCATTTTAGGTCCATTACTAAACCCTGAAACAGTATTGAACGTGACACCTCCATCTGTTGACACATAAAATTGATTCCCTGAAGCATAAATGGTGTTGGTATCACCTGGTTTAAACTCAACATCATAACCGTTTGTTGCACTTGCATTAATAACAGTCCAAGTAATGCCTCCATTGGTCGATTTAAAAATACCTCCACCTTCAACACTGCAATACATTTTGTTGTTGTTATTTGGATCAATCAATATTTTGTTAACAATTCCACTTCCTGTATCTGCAAAAAAGTTCCAAGTAGCGCCACCATCTGTCGATTTAAAAATATTTCCGCTGGTAGAACCCCAAAAATAGGTATTGGAGTTTGTTGGATCGATGGCAAGTGCATATACGTTTAAATTAGACCAATTATCAGTTAAAACGGTCCAAGTTGATCCTCCATTGATAGTTTTCCAAACACCTCCTGTATTTCCTCCAACAATCATATGGTTTGTATTGGTCTTGTCTATGGCAATTGATGTTACTCTACCAACACCAGGATTCCAACCACTGGTTTGATTCCATGACGTTGGCCCTAAAGGTTCCCAACTACCTTCGTCAAGCGCATTTCTTGAGGTTCCAAAATTTTGATTTAGATAATTGTTATAGTTTTCAAGCTCATTAAAATAAAACTCAGGTGTTTTTAACATCCCATTTTCGTCCATATTTCGTAAGGCATGATATTCCCATCGTTTGTATGGATGATAGCCTCTTCCTTTACCTTTACCAACAATTGCAAAATGTGCTTCGGCTGCATCAATGATTTCTTGTACAGTATAAGTTCCAGCATTAATCATTTGTTTATATTCTTGCGCCCAAGAATTCGACATAAAAAAGCATAAAACTAAGGTGATGTAAAAATTTTTCATAGAAATTTACTTAATATTGTTCAGTTAATTAGCGAAAATAGTAAATCTATCTTTATCAATCTGTTAATTTTAATAGTTTTTCATGGCACCAATTTCCATTATTCTAATCATAGCTGCTTACTTTGGGTTGCTCATCTTAATATCGTATTTCACAGGGAAAAAAGCAGACAATGACGCATTTTTTAAAGCCAACAAACAAGCACCTTGGTATGTGGTTGCGTTTGGAATGATAGGTGCTTCACTTTCTGGTGTCACTTTTATTTCGGTTCCGGGTTGGATTGAAGCTTCACAGTTTAGCTACATGCAAGTAGTTTTTGGTTATATTGTTGGTTATTTAGTAATTGGAACTGTATTATTGCCTTTGTATTACAAACTCAACCTCACCTCTATATACACTTATTTAGAAGCACGTTTTGGCAATTATTCATACAAAACTGGCGCTTCCTTTTTTTTAATTTCCAGAGTGGTTGGTGCAAGTTTTAGATTGTTTTTAGTTGCTAACGTGTTGCAAGTTATTTTGTTTGATGCTATTGGTATTGAATTTTGGCAAACAGTTACCATTACTGTACTTTTAATTTGGCTATACACTTTTAAATCTGGTATCAAAACCATTGTTTGGACTGACACTTTACAAACGCTTTTTATGCTTATTGCTGTTGGTGTAACCATCTATTTTGTAAGTAATGATTTAGGGATAAATGGAACCCATCTTTTAAGTTATGTTATGGATAATGACTTGTCTAAAACCTTCTTTTTTGACGATTTTAAATCGAGTAATTATTTTTGGAAACAATTTATTTCAGGTGCTTTTATCGCTATTGTAATGACAGGTTTAGACCAAGATATGATGCAAAAAAACCTAACCTGCAAAACTTTAAAAGAAGCTCAAAAAAACATGTTTTGGTTTACAATTGTATTAACTATTGTCAATTTCGTCTTTTTAAGCTTAGGTTTACTTTTAACAGTTTATGCACAGCAACATGGTATTGATGCTCATAAAGACGATTTATTTCCAATATTGGCTAAAAACCATTTAGGAATAGGTGTTTTTGTTTTTTTCCTTATCGGACTTATTGCAGCAGCATACAGTAGTGCAGACAGCGCATTAACGGCTTTAACAACCTCATTTAGTATTGATATTTTAGATATTGAAAAAAAACATGACCAAACAAAACAAGTTGCTATTAGAAAACGCATTCATATTCTTGTTTCTTTGGTTTTAATTTTGGTGATTATTGCTTTTAAATATCTTATAAAAGATGAAAGCGTTATTGCCAAACTCTTTGTTTTTGCTGGTTATACCTATGGTCCGTTATTAGGCTTGTATGCGTTTGGATTATTTACCAAATGGAACGTAAAAGATAAATTAGTTCCTATAATTGCTATTTTATCACCAATAATATCCTATTTAGTTAGTGTCAATAGTTTAAAATGGTTTGGGTTTGAGTTTGGATTCTTTATCTTAATATTGAATGGTTTCCTAACTTTTTTAGGTTTAATACTGATTCGTAGAAAGTAATACCAAAGTACAAGCCACCTCAAAATCTATATTATTTTCTTTAAGCAATTTATAAAATTCTGGATTTTCAGTACCTGGATTAAAAATAACGCGTTTTGGGTTTAAAGAACTAATGTAATTATAAAATTCCTCTTGTCTTTTTGGGTTCAAATAAAGTGTGACCGTATCAACACCTTCATATGGTTGTAACACTGTATCAATTGTAACACCTGCAACCTTTCCTTTTTTTAGTCCAAATGCAAGCACTTCATGTCCATGATTTACCAATCTGTGAATTGCAACATTTGAATACCGTTCTTTGTTTAAAGAGGCTCCAAAAACTAAAGTCTTTTTTCTATGTTCTGTCATCATCTGTTAAAATCTTGTTAAGGTCTGTTAAAAAAAGTAACACAATAAAAAAGTAGGCGTCTATGAAATAACAACCAAATAAAAATAATCAATCATCAATTAAAAAACGAATCAACCAAATGAAAAAATTTATGTTTTTGTGCATTCTTATGTTTTCTGCATTTATGAATGCTAATCCGTTAACTATTTCAGAGCCTAAAGACGGTTCCGTTTCTGGAACCGTCATTGACGCATCACTCAACCAACCTCTTCCTTATGTAAATATTATCATTAAAACTACTGAAAACAAAACAGTTACAGGCGGAATCACTTTAGAAGATGGTACATTTAAAATCAATAAAATTCCTGCTGGCAAAGTTATAGTTAGTATTCAATATATTGGTTTTAAAACAGTTAACAAAACAATCGAAATTGGTAAAGACACTTATGACGTGGCATTAGGCAATATTTTACTTGAAGAAAATATAGCGAGTTTGAACGAGGTAACTGTTGTTGCCGAAGTATCAACCATACAACAAAAAGTAGATAGAAAAGTGGTTACTGTTGGTAAAGACTTAACCACTGCAGGTGCAACTGCGAGTGATATTATGAACAATATTCCATCTGTAAATGTCGATCAACAAACAGGAAATATTAGTTTGCGAGGCAACGAAAACGTACGTGTTATGGTAGATGGCAAACTAAGTAATGTGCCAATTGCGCAGTTATTAAAACAAATTCCTTCTACCTCTATTAAACAAATTGAGCTTATTACCAATCCATCGGCTAAATACAATCCTGAAGGTATGAGCGGTATTATCAACATCATTCTTCATAAAAACACCAACATTGGTTTTAATGGCAATATCAATGTTGGGTTGACCAAAGAAATCCATGCACGTTTTAACAGCTCAATCGACCTCAACTACAGAAATGGTAAGTTTAATTTTTATGGCAATTATGGCAACAACATTGGCAAAAGTGCCAATTATGGAACTGTTAAAAGAACAGATAGCGACGATTATTTACAAATATTCAATTTTGGAAACAACAACAAATCGCATTTATACAAATTTGGAGTTGATTTTTATATGAATGACAACAACACCCTTTCGGTTTTTACCAATCAAAACACCTATGACGGCAAAGGTTCTGGTAAAACAGATATTGTTTTTAGCAATGACCCAACTCAAAATCAACTGTTTAATAATATATCTGACAACTTATCATCGCAATACAATTTAGCCTATAAACACAAATTCAAAAAAGAAGGTGAAACTATAGATTTTGAAGCCGATTATAATACTTATGACCAAAATGAAGTGGCTAATTTTAGATTTGTTAACATTCCATTTTCACCAAATTATTCCGATTTTGTAAATACAAACAGAAATCAAACTACTTTAAATTTAGATTATGTCAATCCGCTTAGCGATAAAGCAAAATTAGAAGCAGGCTTGGAAGCGCGCCTATTTAATACGGACATTAATTATGATTCTACCGGAATTTCAGTCAATGCAGACCAAGATGAAACTCCAAATAATGGCGATGAGTTTATTCCAACACCAAGTACCGATTTTAATTACAAAAGAACAATTTATTCGGCTTACGTTACCTATGGTAAAACTTTTGAAAAATGGAGTTACCAATTTGGTGCACGTGTTGAAAACGCTATTGACGAAGCAAAGGCTACCAACTATTTAGAAAATAGCACTGAAGTGATTCCGTTTAAAAACGATTACTTTCAAGTGTATCCATCGGCATTTTTTACTTACACACCAAGTGAAAAAAATTCGTATCAAGCAAGTGTAAGTCGCCGTGTGGACAGACCAGGTTTAGACCAAGTCAATCCAATAAGAGAATGGAGCACACCTCGTATTTCATCATTCGGAAACACAGAGCTAAAGCCTCAATTCACCAATTCTATTGAGTTAAACTACACTAGAAAATTAGATAATGGCTCCATTACAGGTGGTGTTTTTTACAGAATTATTGAAGACGAAATTAACAGAGCCGTTTATATAGACCGTTTAGATTTTGACAAAACCATTTTAACCTATGACAACTTTGATACCACAACCGCTTATGGCATTGAGTTATCAAGTAATTACAGACCAACAAAATGGTGGAATTTTAACGCAAGTTTTGATTTATACTCACAAACACAAACAGGATTTACTGAAACCTTAAATACACCTGAAGGTCAAGAACCAACACTAAGTGATATTGATGTTTCAAAAATTGAAATAAACAATTTGGCTTGGAACTTTAGAATGAATAACAATTTTAAAGTCACAAAAAAATTGACCTTATCTGCTTTTGGAATGTACAGAAGCTCTCAAAAAGGCCTACAATTTAAAAGAAAACCAATGTATTTTGTAAATACTGGTCTGCGTTATTCATTCTTAGATGATATGGCGACGTTTAGTTTTAACTACAATGATATTTTTAACACCATGCAATTTAGATTTGATGGTAAGAGACCATATCCATCTGTTGGTCAATTTAATTGGGAAAGCAACACATGGAGCATTGGTTTATCATATCGTTTTGGAGGTGGAAAATACAGAGCCTTACAACGTAAAAATAGAGATAACGATGAAAAATCTGGAAGTGGAGGCTTTATCTAATAATAAATTTAATAACCTACGTAATAGTTGATGGTTAGTGTTAATGTTTGGTTATTAAATAAGAAAACCCGAAACTTTACAGTTTCGGGTTTTTGTTTTTAACGCTTAGCTTGTTAAAGTATGTTAAACTTTAATTCAGAAATGCAACATTTTTTGGTTTTAGTAGTCATAATAATACCTAACAGTACTAAATTCTTTTCTGAATTAATTTGAATTAGCCTTCATTAATCAAAAAATCGTGAAGTATTGTCAGTTGATTTTAAAAGTCCGAAGTATCAGCTTTGGACTTTTTATTTATAATATAATGAATATCAAAACATTTCGTCCAAACACCTATAAATCATTTTAATTTGAATAAAGCATCACACACACTTTTAAAATTGTTTTATAACCAGATTAATAGCAAGAAAACATCTGAAATGTCAAATATTTCCGATGTTTTTTATGCAATTATGTTAATTAACAGTTAAATACGTTTATAGATATACTAAAACTAAAATTTTTACGTCTATATAATAGTGATAAGTTTTATAAATTAATCAAAGTGTTAGTTAGAGTTGATTAATAGCAGGAAAATCCGAGACAGAAAATGTTTCGGATTTTTTTATTCCTGCAAAAAAACAGGAATTTGTTACCATTTTATAATCACACTTCCCCAAGTAAAACCACTTCCAAAAGCAGCCAAAACAACGGTATCGTTTTCTTTAATTTTTCCTTGTTCCCAAGCTTCAGTTAAGGCAATTGGTATAGAAGCTGCTGTTGTGTTTCCGTATTTTTGAATATTGTTAAATACTTGGTCATCATTTAACTTAAACTGACGCTGTATAAATTGTGAAATTCTCAAATTAGCCTGATGCG
Source organism: Gelidibacter sp. (assembly GCA_041391965.1). Taxonomy (GTDB): domain Bacteria; phylum Bacteroidota; class Bacteroidia; order Flavobacteriales; family Flavobacteriaceae; genus JAWKMZ01. The sequence continues at coordinate 152,205 of JAWKMZ010000005.1, forward strand.
GAATCAACATATCTATATCTTTAACCTTTAGGTTATTTTTTTTCAAGCCTTCCATAATCACTTCATTAAAACGAACTACGGCATTTTTAAACACAAATTGCCCATTCATGTATGGAAAATAACTTTCGTCTTTAGGGTCATTATCGGCTAAAATATCATTAACCCAACGTTTTCCCATTCCTGGAGCAATCAATACTAATTCTTCAGCATGTTCGCCTTGCGAATGTAAGTGGGTTGATAAAATTCCTTTGGTTGTATCTTCTTCTCGTGTCAACACTGCTGCTCCTGCTCCATCTCCAAAAATAACCGAAACACCGCGTCCTCGTGTTGTTTTATCCAATCCATGAGAATGCAATTCGCTTCCAATAACCAAAACATTTTTGTACATGCCTGTTTTGATAAACTGGTCAGCTACCGAAATTCCATACACAAAACCAGAACATTGATTGCGAACATCTAAAGCTCCAACCGTTTTTATATTCAAGGCTTCTTGCACTTGCACACCTGGACCAGGAAAATACATATCAGGACTTAAGGTTGCAAAAACAATAAAATCTATGTCATCTTTATCAATTCCTGAGCGTTCAATGGCTATTTTAGCCGCTTTTATTCCCATTGAAGCTGTAGTGTCTCCAGAATCTTTTACCCAACGTCGTTCTTTAATTCCTGTTCGTTCTTGAATCCAGGCATCATTAGTATCCATCAATTGTGACAAGTCATCATTTGTCACGATATTTTCAGGGACAAAATACCCAAGGCCTATTATTTTTGAATTATACATCTCAGTTTATTTAAGTAAAGCAAAATACAACAACTGTTTTTAAATTCCAATTTAAAAAAATCCAAATTCTAAGAGGGAAATCAACCTTTTAGAATTTGGATTTAGCAATTTGAAAGTTGTTTTTATTATATAAAATAATGTCAGTTTGTCACTTTTAAAACCTTGGTATTTTTTTTGTCTTTTACAGAATAGACATTACAAATCAAATTTAAACACGTTTTCACTTTTGTGAAAATGACAAAAATTATAAATTATGACAAAAGGAACTATTAATGTTTCGGTAGAAAACATCTTTCCATTAATTAAAAAATTTCTATACAGTGATCACGAAATATTTTTGCGTGAATTGATAAGCAATGCTACAGATGCCACTTTAAAATTAAAACACCTTACCAATATTGGTGATGCAAAAGTTGAATATGGTACTCCAATTATTGAAGTAAAGATTGATAAAGAAGGTAAAAAACTGCACATTAGTGACCAAGGTTTGGGTATGACAGCCGAAGAGGTTGAAAAATACATCAACCAAGTAGCATTTTCAGGTGCTGAAGAGTTTTTAGACAAATATAAAGATGCCGCAAAAGATTCAGGCATCATTGGGCATTTTGGACTTGGCTTTTACTCAGCCTTTATGGTGGCAGAAAAAGTAGAAATCATCACTAAATCTTATAAAGACGAACCTGCGGCACATTGGACTTGTGATGGTAGCCCAGAATTTACCTTAGAACCGTCAGACAAAACGGAACGTGGTACAGAAATTATCCTTCATATTGCCGAAGACTCTACCGAGTTTTTAGAAGACACACGCATCAACGCTTTACTTAATAAGTATAACAAGTTTATGCCTATTCCAATCAAATTTGGAACTAAAGAAGACACCTTACCACTTCCTGAAGGTGCTGATAAAGATGCAAAACCTGCCAAAGTAACTGTTGATAATATCATCAACAATCCAAATCCGGCTTGGACCAAACAACCATCTGATTTAAAAGATGAAGATTACAAAAACTTTTACAGAGAATTGTATCCTATGCAATTTGAAGAACCCTTATTTAACATCCATTTGAATGTAGATTATCCGTTTAATCTGACAGGAATTTTATATTTCCCAAAAATGACGAATGACCTCAACATTCAAAAAGATAAAATTCAACTCTATCAAAATCAAGTATATGTAACTGACAATGTAGAAGGCATTGTTCCTGAATTTTTGACCATGTTACGCGGTGTCATTGATTCACCAGACATTCCATTAAACGTGTCGCGTTCGTATTTGCAAGCTGATGGTGCTGTTAAGAAAATTTCGTCTTACATCACACGTAAAGTAGCCGATAAATTGAAATCGTTGTTTAATGAAAATCGTGAAGATTTTGAGAAAAAATGGGACGACATCAAAATTGTGATTGAATACGGTATGCTTTCTGAAGACAAATTCTTTGAAAAAGCTGATGCTTTTGCACTGTATCCAACGGTTGATGGCAAATACTATACTTATGATGAGCTATTCAACAAAATTAAAGCTAAACAAACAGATAAAGATGACAAACTGGTCATTCTTTATGCGTCTAACAAAGATGCGCAACACAGTTATATTGAAACAGCCAAAGCAAAAGGTTATGATGTGTTGTTATTAGACTCTCCTATCATATCACACTTAATGCAAAAGTTAGAATCTACAAAAGAAAACATATCGTTTGCTCGTGTAGATGCAGATCATATTGATAATTTAATCAAAAAAGACGACACTAAAATTTCAAAACTTTCTGAAGAACAAAAAACAGAGTTGGATACCCTCTTAAAAGAAGTTATTCCATCTGAAAAGTTTATGGTACAATTGGAAGCCATGGAAAGTGATGCGTCGCCATTTATGATTACACAACCAGAGTTTATGCGTCGTATGAAAGAGATGCAAGCTACAGGTGGTGGCATGTTTGGAATGGGCAATATGCCAGAAATGTACAATTTGGTGGTCAATACCAATTCTGAATTGGTTACCGAAATATTAAACACCAAAACCAAGAAAAAACAAGAACGCTTAATTACACAAGGCCTGGATTTAGCACGTTTATCTCAAGGTTTATTAAAGGGTGAAGAGCTGACCAATTTTATTAAACGTAGTTACGAAATGATAAAATAGTATTGTTAATTACTTCATTTTTTAGAAGACATTATAAAACAAAAAAATGCAACAAACTAATATTTAGTGAGTTGCATTTTTTTTAGTTTTATTAATTTTTGTTTACTTTAAAAACTAATTGTAGCGGGAAAATAGCGGGAATATCCAAAAACTAAAAAGCGCAAACCCTTGTTTTATAAGTGGTTTACGCCTTTTAAATGTGACCATTGCAGGGGTACCTCCATCTTCCCGGATTTCTACATCATCATAATACGAGAATCCCCCAAAAGGGCTGGTCCATTTTACGTTTCCACCTCCAGGATGGTCTGGTATGGGATTTTGATGTATGTTTTTATTATATATCAATATACCACAACTGCCAGGGCCTCCTAAAAACTTATGTGGTGAAAAGAAAATTGCATCTAATTGTTCGGCTGACATATCTGGATGCATATTTATTGTCACATAAGGTGCGGAAGCCGCAAAATCGATAAAACACAAACCTCCGTATTTATGCATTATTTTCGCAAGCTCATGATAAGGTGAAATAATACCTGTAACATTAGAACAAGCTGTAAATGACCCAATCAACAATGGCCTTTCTATATATTTCTTTATTTCTGTTTCCAGATTTGAAGGGTCTATTAATCCGTTTTTATTAGGAGGGATTATGACAACATCCACATTATTTTCATACCAACACACTTGGTTGGAATGATGTTCCATATGACTAATGAACACTACAGGCTTTAGTCTTTGAGAGTTTTGCGTATAATGATTGTTCAATTTCATAACCCGTATCAACTTGTTAACCGCACCTGTCATTCCTGAACCGGTAGTTATCAAAATGTCGTTATCATCGGCATTAACATGGCTTTTTATTATCTGACGTGCATGGTTATACAGATATGTCGTCACTTTACCGCTTTCACTTGAAAATGAATGTGTATTTGCCATCATTGGAGCTATGCTTTCGCAAATTTTATCCTCTATAGGTTTATATAATCTGCCACTGGCAATCCAGTCCGCATAAAGCATTTTTTGAGTTCCATAAAGCGATTCAAACGTCACATTGTTGCCAATAATGTGTTTTCTAAAGGATTCAAAATACGTTTCCAATTCTCTATTTCTATCCATATTTTACTACATATATATTAAACAAAAAACAATCACTCCGGTAATCAGCCGGAGTGATTTCCATCAATCAAAAGTACAATCGTATTTAACGCATAGATATTAACCAAAAACAATGAAACGATTGTAATTTATTATTCTGTGATATACTTTAGAAGTTCGACAAACCAGCTTTTAACCATGTATGATACTCCTCAACATCAGGCGTATAGCCAACTGGTTCTATGAGATTTTCCTCATCGTGGTTCATCAGCACATAAAATGGTTGCGAATTGGATTTATATCTAATGGTTTGCATTTCACTCCATTTTTGACCAATGTATTTTAATTTTTTGCCCGGTCTTAATTTGGATTCTTCAATCTCATGTTCTTCCAAAGGTCGTTTATCATCTACATACAATGATATCAGTACCACCTCATTTTTCAAAATATTCAGGATTTCTGGTTTTGGCCAAACGTTCTGCTCCATCTTTCGGCAATTGACACAAGCCCATCCTGTGAAGTCAATCATGACCGGTTTGCCAACCTTTTTTGCATAGGCCAGTCCTTTATCGTAGTCATTAAAGGTCAAAATATCATAAGGGGCCAATAGATGAGCTCCTTCGGGTAAACCATTATGGTCATCCAAAACAGAAGACGCTGTACCTGTTTTAGAATTACCAACACCATAAGGAGATTCACTATACTCTAACGGTGGTGGAAAGGCACTGATTAAATTTAAAGGAGCACCCCATAAACCTGGTACCATATATATGGTGAACGCCATTACCAAAAGGCCTAAACTCAACCTACCTACAGAAATATGTGTCAAAGGTGAATCGTGCGGCAGTTTGATTTTGCCAAAAAGATAAAATGCCAAAGCTCCAAAAATAGCGATCCAAATGGCTATGAAAACTTCACGTTCCAAGAAATGAGTCTGCAACACCAAATCGGCTTGGGACAAAAACTTGAATGCAAGTGCCAATTCCAAAAAACCGAGTACCACCTTGACTGTATTGAGCCAACCACCTGATTTTGGAAGTGAATTGAGCCATCCCGGAAATGCCGCAAACAAAGCGAACGGTAAAGCGATAGCTAACGAAAAGCCCAACATCCCAATGATTGGTGCCAGACCTCCCTTTGAAGCTGCTTCTACCAACAATGTTCCTACAATGGGTCCAGTACAAGAGAATGACACAATGGCCAAGGCCAAGGCCATAAAAAATATGCCTATCATTCCACCTCTGTCAGCTTGCGAATCTACTTTGTTTGCCCAGGAATTTGGCAACATGATTTCAAAAGCTCCCAAAAATGACACGGCAAACACCACAAGCAACAAAAAGAAAATGATGTTGAACCACACATTTGTTGCCAATGCGTTGAGTGCATCTGCCCCAAAGACAGCTGTTACGGCTGTTCCTAAAAGGACATAAATAATGATGATGCAAACACCATAAATAATGGCATTTTTTATGCCTTTAGCCTTGGTTTTGCTCTGTTTTGTAAAGAAGCTTACCGTCATGGGAATCATTGGGAACACACAGGGCGTCAATAAGGCGGCAAAACCTGAAAGAAAAGCGATAAAAAATATTGCAAACAACCCCTTGGTTTCTGATTTTTTCCCTTCTTTTTTAATTTCTGACACCACGGCTTCACGTTCCGATGCATTGTGGCTTTTAATTGAATCCAATTGTTGTGGTTCTGATGCGCCAGAAAATGGAACTGCATCCTTTAAGTCAAACACCAAATCCACATACGTTGGTGGAAGGCATCGTTGATCATCACAAACCATAAATTCCACTTCGGCCTTTATTGTCTCGATTTTTTCTGAAGTGATGTTTATTTTTTGAACAAACTTTGCTTCGTTTTCGAAAAACTTTATTTTCATATTGAACACAGGGTCATTGACCGTGTGTCCTTCCTGTTCGACTACTTTATCAACCAGTTGATAACCTGTATTGGTTTCAAATATAAAGACCGTAGGTATAGGCCCATTGTCTGGAACGTTTTGTGAATAAAGGTGCCAACCTGATTCAATCGTTGCTCTTGCCACCAAATTATATTCTGTATTTGAAATTTTTTCTATCGATGTGGACCATTGTACAGGTTTGAGAACTTGCGAGAAGGCGGTAAGCCCAATAAACAATGTGAGAATCGAGATACTATTTTTCATGGATTTACTATTTGTGAAATTGGTTCTTTGAATTAAAAAAATCCGATACATCTTACAGAATATAGAAACAATACTACGCTTAAAGCTAAAACCAAAGGTTACGCACTCTTTGGTTTTAGCCTGAATAATCAATAACAACTGATGTTTTGATGGTTTCTATATATCCAAACTATTGAATAAGGTCTTCAATTTTTCCTCTGAAGGTCTTGGAGCGTCATAAGTGACGATGTTGCCCTGTGGGTCCAATAAGATAAAACGTGGAATGCCATAGATGAAATAATCTGAAATGAATTGCGATTCATAATCTTTATCGGCCAATAATTGGATGCCTCCCATATTTTTGGCTTTTATCATGTCTCTCCACTTTTGTTCATCCTTTACCGCATCAATGGAAACGCTTACAAATTTGATGTTTTTATCATGGTATTCCTTTTCTACTTTTTCGAGAAAAGGGATTTCGTATTTACAGGGTCCACACCATGTAGCCCACACATCGATATAGACATAACTGCCTCTATAATCCTTTAATGACGATGTGCCACCTGCATAATTGACATAATTATTGAACTCTGGGGAAGGATTTCCCTTTGCTAACAGCTTGTTGATTTTTTGCTGTTCCTGATATTGTGCGAAATTTTGTTCTTCAAAAACTTTCAACGCTTCTTTTTGGCCAGACATGAATGCCGAATCGAGTTGTTGTTGCTTTGATTCCAATTCCTTATTAATCTTACCGATGTAGGCCTTTGTTTTGTCGTCAAAGGCTTTTTGGTCGAGGCTAAAATAGTCTTTATAGTCTTCGCCATACAGGTCATTGGTCTCTTTGTTTTTAAATTTTAGAAAATTGTTTTCAGCTTCCCCTTTACCACTAAATTTTATAGTTTTGGATAAATTATCATTATCAAATTCCACTTTGACATCCATATCATTCTTAAGATGAAGGGAAAAAGCATTGTTATATACTGCTGTGAATGTTGCAGGCGAATCCAGCTTTAAAGTATCTCTAAAATTTCCATCTGCATCGACATCCACCATAATAGTTTTGTTGTTTTTCGCATCATATAATCTCAAATCAAGGGTATCGATAGGGTTGGTGATTTTTCCATGAAGCACTGCATAATCCTTGGGCGCTTCTTCTTTTTTGCATGCCACCATTGCCATTAACAGCGTTATAAATAATAGATGTTTCATTTTGAAGTATTTTTAAAGATTAGTTTTCAATAACCAGGATTTTGTACGACGGCCGTATTGCCAATCCTTACCTGTGCAGGAATTGGCAAAATGAATTGATTTTCAGAAACGATGGTTGCTTTGACGGTTGAAGCATCAAGATTGCCCAAGCGGTCATATCTTACCACATCAAACCAAGGTTCCCCGTTTTCAAAAAACAATTCCAATAGCTTCTCTTGTCTAATGTCTTCCAGTAAAGTCGGCACATCACTAAAGGATTTTGGGTCAACAGATACACGTAAGCGTAAAGCATTTAGTCTTTCCAAAGCCAAAAGTGCATCACCATCAGGACGTCTTGTCTCGGCTTCTGCAAAGACCAAATAAATTTCTGCAAGTCTTAAATGATAAAGTGTATTTCCTTGTGAATTTGAAGTATTACCAAAAGGGTATTTGCCTTGTCCATTTTGCCCTTGTGTAGCATCTGAATATGCAAAACTAAACCGTGGGTCAAAATTGGTTCCCGTACCGGACAAATCACCATCCGAATCACTTCCTACTTGGGCATCAGCTGTACTTTCAAGATTTTGGCTGTAGGAAGTCCTGATGATTAAATCCATCGAACTTCCGTTTTCTTGCCCAGAACCTGAAAATGGTGCAAAAATAACTTCTGATGAGTTGAAACTGTTAAGGAAAATATCCGAATAGTTTCCTTCCAAAGCATAGCCTTCTGTATTGTTGATCACCTCATCTGCCAAGGTCGCTGCTGTACTATAGTTGCCCATATACAATTCTACTTTCGACAAGAGTGCTTTGGCAGCAAGACTTCCTGAATAAAAATGTTCTACAAACACAGGACCGTTTTCGGCAGCAAACTGCAAATCGGATTGTATGAGATTATACACTTCCTGTACTGAATTTCTCGGTGCGGCAACCAATTCTGTTGAAAACTCGGTTCGCAACACTACGCCATATGTAGAGTTCAAATCGTAGAATTGACCAAAATAACGCAATAGATTAAAGTAGGCGAAAGCTCTTTGAAATTTGGCTTCCGATAACATCTCTAATTTTCGTTCGTCTGAAATACCTACGGCATCACCAGCTTCCAATCCTTGAATTAAAAAATTACACGAATTGATAATTTTGTAATGCGCATTATAAAGATTGGCCAACACTTGATTGTTCACTGGAACTTCATTGGTATTATAGCCCTGACCTCCGTTTAGCTGTCCAGTAATAATACCTTCATTGCCATAGGCCGCCAGATACAATGGAAACGAGTTCAAGTCAAACTCTCTGCCTAAATCATAGATACCATTTAATACTTGCTGTGCCGAAGCTTCGTCTCTAATGGTATTTTCTTGAGTTAATTGGTTGATGGGTTTGATGTCATCTATACTGCACGCTGTTGTTAATAAGAGTAGTGCAAGACACATCACATTTTTTATCATTTTTATATATGTTTTCATCTTTTTATATGTTTTTACGTATCATTTATAGGATGAAGAATGCCCTTGATTCTTTTTGCGTTAGCCACGTTTTGCCAAGCTGTTCTCCATCATCTGATTCATCTTAAAATTGTACCTGCACACCTATTGAGAACGATTTTGCCAGTGGATACGGGTCTTCGTTGTCCACTTGGTCCACAATTCCTCCACGTTCTGAAAATGTTTCGGGGTCCATCCCTGGCCATTTGGTCCAGGTCCATAAATTTGTTCCGGTCAATACCAAAGAGGCATTGGAAACGCCAATTTTTTTCATAAGATTTTGGTCAAAGGTGTATCTTAATTGTAGGCTTTTTAATCTTAAATAGGAACTATCATAAAGATATCGGTCAGACATCCTACTAGATGCCGAAGGGTCAAAATAAAGTGCACGTGCATATTTGGCATCCGGATTTTCTGGCGTCCAAGTGTTCAGGGCATATTCGCTGTATTTGTTTTCGCCTAAAATGTTCAAGGCTCCAAATGGAATATTGCTCCATGTACGTTCGCCTCCTACAGAATATTGCATCAATGCAGACAGACTGAAATTTTTGTAGGTAAACGTATTTGAGATACCTCCATAAAAATTAGGTTCGATATCGCCAATGATGGTTCGATCGTCGGCTGTTATCTCGCCATCTCCGTTGAGATCCTCGTACATATAATCGCCGACACCTGTTGAAAATTGGTCGTAAAATCCATTAGGGGACGCTGCGTTCAAGGCATCGACCTCCTCTTGAGATTGAAAGATTTTAACCACCTTGTAGCCTTTAATGGTTCCTACAGGCTCACCTTCAATAAAGTAATCCAACTGGAATGGATTGATGTTTGCACCATTCAACTTATCCAATTTATTTCTATTGAGTGACCAATTGACGTTGGTCGTCCATGTAAAATCCTCCGTTTTTATGATGTCACCACCAATACTCAATTCCACTCCTCTATTGGACACGTCAATGAAGTTTGCAAAATAGCTATTAGGCCCAAGCTCTAAAGGGACTGGTGTGCTTACCAAGGCACCTGTAGTTTTTCGGCTATAGACATCGATACCACCTCTTAAGCGGGAATTGAACAGTGCAAAATCGAGTCCGAGATTGATTTCGTCGGTTTCTTCCCAACCAATATCCGTATTTGGAAAATTATTACTTGGGACTACTGCGGAATTCCCATTATAAATATTATCGGAGGCCGTTTTGAAAAATTGCAGATAGGCAAAATTTGACACGTTGGTGGATCCAACTCGGCCTAAACTCGCTCTCAATCGCAATGTATTGACTTTTTCACTATCGGCAAGGAAGCTCTCGTTAGCGATATTCCAGCTTGCTGAAAGTGACGGAAAGTAAGCTCGTTGGTTTTCCGGCCCAAATTTAGAAGACCTATCGGTTCTAAAGTTGAAGGTTGCATTGTATCGATTTTTGAAATTGTAAGTGACACGTGAGAACAATGAATTAAGACCTGTCTCCGCTCTATCGCTTGAATAACTTCCCACTGATTCTGCAGAAGACCCATTGATTAGGACATCATCATCAGGAAAACCTGTATAGAATTGACTATCGGTATCAAAATTGGTTCTGTCCCAGGCAGCTCCCACCAAAAATCCAAGTTTGTGACTATTGAAAGTCAAATCATAATTAGCTGTCAAATTCGTAGTGACATTAGAAACCAAACTATTGGATTCGCTCAAGAAAGATTCATTTGGAAATACCACAAAATCCGTTTGTGTGATTTTTGGGATAAAAGAACTGTTATCGGTGTAGAACACTGCTGCGTTGACATCCGCTTTCAATTTCAAATCTTTTACGGGTTCCACTTCTACATACGTGTTACCTATAAAATTATAATTTTTATTGTTGGTTTTGTTTTGCAGTCGCATTAAAGGATTTGGCTCCAAGGTTGGAAAACCATAAGAAAAATCCGTTTGTCCCAACAACATTCCATTTTCATCATACACAGGTAAATCCGGTCTAGCCCTTGCGATGGAACTGTTTACAGTGTATTGCCCAAACAAATCATCCTCTCCCGAATTGGATTCGACATGGCTGACATTGACGGTGCCTCCGATTTTAATTTTAGTGCTCAAATCGCTGTCCAAAGAAAGGCCAAGAGTGTATTGCTTAAGTCCGTCTTTTACCGTCAATCCCTCTTGGTCGATAAAACCCAATCGCAGGGAATAATTACTTTTTTCACTTCCGCCATTCAAGCTGACATCTGCCTGTTTTGTGACTGCCATATCCCGAAACACAACATCGTTCCAATCGGTGTCGGCATTGCCGAAATACTCGTCCCTCAACCCCGAATAATTAACTTCAAACGTATTAAAATCGATATCAACCATACCAATATTGTCCAAATCAAAAGCAAAAAAAGGATCCACTTGACCAGCATTCATTGCATTGACCGTGTTGGTAATCAACATATCATAAAATTGACGATATTGTGAAGCGTTCAAAACATCGACGGTATTGATGGGCTTTGCCAATGAAGTGGTATAGGAAAGGTTGACCGTCGGTTTTTGATTCCGTTTCCCTTTTTTGGTTTGGATGATGATAACACCATTGGCACCACGTGACCCATAAATAGAGGTTGCTGCGGCATCTTTTAAAACATCAAAACTCTCAATATCATTAGGGTTAATAGTCAATAATGGATTTGCACCCTGCAATGCATCCACATTAAAAGGCACACCGTCAATAACAAACAAAGGCTGATTCAGTCCTCCAAAACCAGATAAAGGTGAGGTAATGCCTCTAATATTCAAACGGACTGGAGAGCCTGGACGACCAGAAGGTTGCGAGACCTGAAGCCCCTTGACCAAACCACCCAGTGAACGGTCCAAACCTACAGTTCCTGTAGCCGATTGAACAATTTGTTTGGTATCCACCGAAGACACGGCACCTGTGATTTCTTCACGGTTTTGCTCACCATAACCAATGAGGACGATTTCGTCCAATTGGCTAAAATCTTCTTTCATTATGAGGTCAATAACGCGCTGTTCGTTTACTGTTATACGTTCTGTTTTATAACCCAAGGAGGAGAATACCAAAGTTGTTTCATTGGCATTCAGCTGGATGGTGTATTGCCCGTTAAAATTAGTCACGACACCTCTTTGTGTCCCTTCCACGATAACGGTTACTCCCACCAGCGGCATCCCTTTTTCGTCGGTCACGGTTCCTTGGATTTCACGTTCTTGAAACGTTTGTTTGGATGCATTAAAAGAATTCTTTTTAATGATAAACGTGTTATTGGAGGTGAATTCAAAATCAAAGTTGCCGCCCAAAAGACTTTTTTGTAAAAGCTGGTTGGCTTTCATAGTTCCTTTTTGTAAAGACACTTTTGGATAGTTGTTAAAAATTCCTTCCTGATAGATAAATTTGTAGTCGGTTTGAGACATAATCAAATCAAAAACCTCATCAACGGTAATGGTTTTATCCACATCTATAGTAACTTCTGCATTTTGAGACAGAATAGGTAAAGGTGAAAAACCGAAAGTGGTTAAACAGCATAATAGCACAAATACTCTCATAATATTGAGTAATAGTTTTTTCCTGTAAGAGAAAAAAACGGTCATTAAGTTAATTTCCATAAATTAGCATAGTTATTATCGATTAAACATTTAATTGATTAGTAATGATTTTATGGGAATGAAGAATTAAGCTTTTCGACGGTCTAATCTTTATTCCCTTTTTTATTTAATTGTAATTACATTATTTTTTATCTCATAGCTATTAATAACACTTGACGCTTTAATGGCTGTCAAAATTTCTTCAATGGATTGGTCTTTGCCCAAAACGCCTTTGAATGTCACAGACTCCAAGGCTTTGTTTTCAAAAACCACTTCAACGTCATACCACCTAGAAATCACTTTCATCAATTCTTTAAGTGTTTTTTGTTTAAAAATAAATATGCCATCTTTCCAAGAGATTTCAGCATACACCTCTACTGCCTTTATTTCTATTGAGTTGTTATCTTTTGCAACAACAGCTTGCTGATTTGGTTGAAGAACTTTTTTATGACCTTGCGTAGCCAGTGTAATTTTTCCTTCAACCAGTGTAGTATAGGTCATTGACTCGTCTTCATAGGCTTTTACATTGAATTCTGTTCCAAGCACCTCAATGGTCTGTTCGCTGGAATGGACATAAAAACGGCTGCCTCCATGTTTAGAACTTGGTGACACTTCAAAATAAGCCTCGCCATAGACTAATTCAACACTGCGAGGCTTTCCATCAACAAAGTTTACAGGGTATTTTAATTTGGATTCTGAATTTAACCAAACTTTACTGCCATCGGACAATTGCACAAAAAATTGCCCACCGCGAGGTATGGTTAGATAATTGAATGCCACTTCATTTGATTGCTCTGCCGTAGGGTTGTAAATGATCTGCTCTCCATTACTATCAGCAGCATCCGTAGAAAAAGCCGCACCTTTCTCCAAACGAACCGTTGAACCGTCTTCTAAAGTCAAAGTGGCTTTGTCGGAGCCGATTTGTATGTTATTCACAATTGTAGGTTCAATTGTTTGTTTGTCTAACAAACTATCTTTAAAGATATAAATTGACACTAAAAAACCGATAATGATAGCGGCCGCAGCATACGGTATCATTTTAAGATAAGGACGCATCCTAAAGACTTTTTTGTCATTTTCTAACTTATACAGAACTTTCTTTTTAGCTGCTGCTACATCAAAAGTTCTATACGAATGTTCCACGGCAAAATTCAATTTGACATAATCGTTGAAAACGACCTCATTGCCAGGTTGAGAAATCCATTGCTCCAAAACCTCCAATTCAGATATATTGGCTTGATTGGTAATATATTTTATGATTATTGTTTCTATATTTCGGTCAATCATTTTCATCGTTGATTTTTTATAATACGTTTGAAATTATCGATACCCTAACTTTATTATAACTTTTTTTATAATTTGCATAAAATTTTGAAAGCCTTTTGAATTATTGGCATATTCATGAAAGAATTTAAGGATATTGTTTATTTGGTCAATGCGTTGAAAAAAGGAGATGCCAACGCTTATGGATTTCTTATGGACACCTATTATCAGAAACTATGTGTCTATGCTACGTCACTTACCCATGACCCTAATGCAGCCGAAGATATCGTTCAAAATGTATTTGTCAAAATATGGAAGAAAAGGGAAAAGCTAAAAACGGAATTTTCAATTCAAAGTTTTCTTTACAAATCCGTGTATAATGAATTCATTGATCATTACAGAAAACAAAAGATGGTATTTCCGTTAGAGAAAAAATATATAGACGCATTGATGTCAGTAGTTGAAGAAGAAGATGCAACCTCACTTGATTGCCTTATTAACATCGTTAAAAAGGAAATTCAAAACCTTCCCCCAAAGTGCAAAGAAACTTTTTTGTTAAGTAAAGAGGAAGGTCTTACCAATATCGAAATTGCAGAATACAAAAAAATCTCTCTTAAAACAGTCGAAGCACATATCACTAAAGCGTTCTCCATTTTAAAAGACAAAATCGGCGATAAGGCTGAAGGTATTTTATTCTTATTATTTGGTTTAAAAACGGAATGAGACCCTAATGGACTCATTCAATTTTTTTTATTAGTTACATTCTTTTCTAATCTCATTCTGACTTTTTTTGGAATTGAGATGATTTCTTAATTGTTCCATATCGTCACTAACTTTTCTCTCAATAACTCTTGCATAAATTTGAGTGGTGGAGATTTTGCTATGACCTAGCAATTTTGAAACCGTTTCGATAGGAACACCATTGGAAAGAGTTACAGTTGTTGCAAAGGTATGGCGAGCCATATGGAATGTTAGATTTTTTTTTATACCTACATAGTACATAACTTCTTTTAAATACTGGTTTAATTTTTCATTCGTGATAACTGGAAGTAAAGAGCCAGTGACTTGGGTCATTGGATGATTTTTATACTTTTCGATAAGCTCCTCTGCTTTCTCCAACAATGGAACTTTCACAGGTGAGTTCGTCTTTTGGCGTTTTGTAATTATCCAATCATTACCGTCGATTCCTTTGAGGATGTTATGTTCGGTTAAGTTCATAATATCCACATAACTAATACCTGTATAGCAACTAAAGACAAATAAATCTCTTACCCGGTCCAGTCGTTCTGTTGGAAATTCGAAATTCTCCAAATTGGAAAGTTCATTATCAGAAAGAAACTCACGTTCTCTTTTCTCAAAGGCTGGCTTCCATCTAACAAAAGGATCCTTTGAAATCCATTCCATGTGATATGCCAAGGTTACCATTTTGCGAAGTCGTTGTATGTGTTTCATAATTGTATTTTGACTCAAAGATTTGGGATGACCGGACGGCCAATATGATGAAAGATAAGATTCAAAATCACATAGAAATTTATAATCCAATTCCTTTAAATAGATGTCGGGCGTTTTTTTGATTTGCTTCAAAAACTTGTTGAGGTAACTTTCCGTTACACCAAAATTCCGGATAGAGCCTTTAGCATGCGTATGCCTAATTTTTTGAGAATGGTATTCAATCAGATTAACAAGCGTTTTGGATTGTTCACCCTCTCCATTATAATTTGCTTTGATTAAGTCTGCGGTAATTAAAACTTGCTGAAATTTTAAATCTTGATAGATTTGAAATAATTGTGTGTATACCTGGTCAAGATACTGATTGATTTGTTTTGCATTAGCTGAATGACCTTTGACACGTTTTTTGGCCACATCCCATTGGTCAACATTGACTTTACGCTTAAGACTTATGTTGACTCTCTTTTGATTGACCGTTACCCTGGCATAAATTTCCGCTTCGTAATTTATAGCACGTGAAGCATTAATCCAAAATAGGATTGAGAATGTGTTTGATGTTTTCATAGTTGTACGTCTTTAAGATTAAACTTGAGAGACGAAAGTCAAATCAACTATGGTTTTGTTTTATGGTGCGCGGTCAACAGTGTTGACCGCACAGCAACCATATAATATCATATTATATCAAATTTTATGTGCTTTCAAAAACGACAAAACCTTGCAAATCATAGATTTTACAAGGTTTTATAACTGTTTGGTGTTTATTTTGTGACCTCGACAGGATTCAAACCTGTAACCTTCTGAGCCGTAATCAGATGCGCTATTCAGTTGCGCCACGAGGCCTTTTAAAGTGGGTGCAAATATAATACTTTTATTAAAATACTACCAAACAATTTATTTCAAAATTGTAAATGTTTATTTTTGGGCTATGGTAAACAAAAACTTATTAACACAATTCAAATATCAATTTGATGACAATATTATTAAAAGCATATCTCAAAACGGAAATGTCAAACATTTCAAAAAAGATGAGATTATTTTAGATATTGACCAAGAACTCACACACATACCACTGCTTTTAAATGGCAATATAAAAGTGTTGCGTGAAGATGATAATGGTAACGAACTTCTTTTATATGTCTTAGAAACTGGCGACACTTGTGCTATGTCATTAACCTGTTGCCTATCAAAAGCCAAAAGCAAAATAAGAGCTGTTGCTGATAAAGATTCGAGCGTTATCATGATTCCTAACAATAAAATGTCCGAATGGTTTCATAACAATGAAAGTTGGCGCAGCTTTATTTTACAAAGCTATCAAATTCGTTTTAACGAAATGATTGAAACTATTGATACTCTTGCTTTTATGAAAATGGATAAACGTCTTTTTAAATACCTTATAGACACCGTAAAACTTAATGCCTCAAAAATCATTAGTAAAACACATCAAGAAATTGCTGAAGATTTAAACACTTCGCGTGTGGTGATTTCTCGACTCTTAAAACAGTTAGAAAACGAACAAAAAATTCTATTAAGCAGAAATAAAATTGAGGTTTTGGACTTTTAAGTAACATTTATTACACATAACAATTTTAGTCCAATTACCTTTGCATCATAACAAAACAAACACATGGAATACATTTTACAACCTTGGCCTTGGTATATTTCAGGGCCTTTAATTGCATTTATCATGTTTATCCTTATTTATTTTGGAAAAACATTTGGTATGTCTTCAAACTTACGCACCTTCTGTACCATTGCAGGTGCAGGAAAAAAAACTGAGTTTTTTAATTTTGATTGGAAATCTCAAAAATGGAATTTAATAGTCGTTTTTGGTGCTGTTATTGGTGGGTTTATTGCTCATTTTTGGTTATCAAATCCAATAAACATGGACTTAAACCCAAAAACGATTGAAGAATTATCACAATTAGGATTTGAAAATGCAGGAAAATCATTGTTGCCATCTGAAATTTATAGTTGGGATGCGGTTTTAAGCTTTAAAGGATTGGCCATTTTAATTATTGGCGGATTTTTGGTTGGTTTCGGCACACGTTATGCTGGTGGCTGTACTTCGGGTCATGCCATTACTGGATTAAGCAGCTTGCAGAGACCATCATTAATTGCAGTCATCGGATTTTTTATTGGTGGATTACTTATGGTACATTTAATATTTCCTTTAATATTTTAAAATATGAAACTATTAAAATTTTTACTCGTCGGAATTGTGTTTGGAATTGTCCTTGTAAAATCAGAAGCCGTTTCATGGTATCGCATTTATGAAATGTTTCGCTTTGAATCATTTCATATGTATGGCATTATTGGAACCGCTGTTGGAACAGGAATTATTTTATTATTGATTTCAAAACAATTCAAACTAAAAAACACGGAAGGCTCATTAATGAATGTTCCACCAAAAGAAAGAGGCTTAACACGTTATATTTTTGGCGGCATCCTATTTGGACTTGGTTGGGCTTTATCAGGCGCTTGCCCAGGACCAATGTACATTCTTGTTGGCACTGGCGTTTTTACCATGCTTATTGTTATTTTATCAGCCATTTTAGGCACTTACATTTATGGTGTTATCAAAGATAAACTCCCTCATTAAATGGAAATCGCTGAAATTTTAGGGTATATTGGTGCTTTTGTGGTTGGTTTGGTTTTAGGACTTACAGGTGGTGGTGGCTCAATTATAACCGTTCCTGTCATGGTGTATTTAATTGGTGTCAATCCTGTCACTGCTACAGCCTATTCTTTATTTGTAGTCGGCACCACATCATCCATTGGAGCCATTCAAAATTTTAGAAAACAATTAATAGATATCAAAACGGCTATTATTTTTGCTATTCCAGCATTTATAATGGTGTATGTAACACGACGTTATTTGGTGCCTGCAATTCCGCAAAAGGTATTTGAATTCAATGAGTTTATAATCACCAAAGACATGTTTATTATGGCATTTTTTGGTGTAATCATGCTTTTGGCATCAATGTCTATGATACGTTCTAAGCGTGATGTTGTAACCGATAATGCAAATGCAACCCTTAACATTCCATTTTTGATTACTATTGGAATTGGTGTCGGATTATTAACAGGAATCGTTGGTGCTGGAGGTGGATTTTTAATTATTCCAGCGTTGGTTTTATTAGCAAAACTACCAATGAAAAAAGCGATAGGTACATCATTATTTATTATTGCTATTAACTCTTTGATAGGGTTTACAGGCGATTTACAAAACCGTGAGATTAATTGGCTTTTTTTACTCATTTTTACTATCATTTCTATTGTTGGAATTATAGTTGGCGTGTACGCATCAAAATTTATTAGTGGTACCAAGTTGAAAAAAGGCTTTGGATGGTTTACTTTTTTAGTAGCTATTTATATTATTTACAGAGAATTATTTTAACAATGTGACAAATGTCACAAAACTACATTCAAAGGTTTTGTATCTTTGATTTATTAAAATAAAAGTGGTTTACAATGAAAATAGAACAAATTTATACAGGTTGTTTGGCACAAGGTGCTTATTATATCGAATCAGAAGGAGAAGTTGCCATTATTGATCCATTACGCGAAATCCAACCATATATAGAAAAGGCTAAAGCCGAAAATGCTAAAATCAAATATATCTTTGAAACTCATTTTCATGCCGATTTTGTATCTGGACATGTTGATTTAGCTAACAAAACAGGAGCAACCATTGTTTATGGTCCTGGAGCAGAAACATCTTATAAAATACATTCGGCAAAAGACAACGAACTTTTTAAATTAGGAAATGTATCCATAAAAGCACTGCATACTCCTGGTCACACCTTAGAATCAACCACTTATCTTTTAATTGATGAACATGGCAAAAATCATGCTATTTTTTCAGGTGATACGCTATTTTTAGGTGATGTTGGACGACCAGATTTAGCTATAAAATCTGATTTAACAAAAGAAGATTTAGCAGGAATGCTATACGATTCACTTCGCACTAAAATAATGACTTTAGCTGATGATGTCATTGTCTATCCAGCACATGGTGCAGGTTCTGCTTGTGGAAAAAACCTTAGCAAAGAAACCGTTGGTTCTATTGGTGACCAAAAGAAAACCAATTATGCCTTGCGTGCAGATATGTCTAAAGACGAATTTGTAAAAGAAGTTTTAGATGGCATGCCACCACCACCACAATATTTTGCAAAAAATGCGATGCTTAACAAAACAGGATATGATGCGTTTGAAACCGTTTTAAAAACAGGAAACGTCCCTTTAAGTGTAGCAGATTTTGAAAGCATAGCTAACCATAAAGAAGCACTCGTTTTGGATGTTAGACCGCATGACGAATTTGTAAAAGGATTCATTCCAAACTCTATTTTTATTGGGCTCAACGGACAATTTGCACCTTGGGTTGGCGCTTTGATTACCGATTTAAAACAACCAATAATCTTAGTGGTTCCTGAAGGCAAAAGTGAAGAAGCCGTGACACGTTTGTCTCGTGTTGGTTATGATAACACCTTAGGTTATCTACAAGGAGGTATGGATGCTTGGAAAGGTGCTGGAAAAGAGGTAGATACTTTAGAATCTATCTCAGCAGATGAATTTGCAAACAGAGTAATATCTGGAGAAATCAACATTCTTGATGTCAGAAAAGATGGCGAATACAGTGCATCTCATTTGGAAAATGCTCAACATTTTGCCTTAGATTTTATCAATAATAACATGAATCAGTTGGATAAAAACAAAACATATCATATCCATTGTGCTGGTGGTTATCGCTCTGTTATTGCTGCATCAATTTTAAAAGCCAGAGGATTTAATCATTTGGTAGATGTTGCTGGAGGTTTTGGAGCTATCAAAAAAACCAACTTGCCATTGACAGATTTTGTGTGTCCTTCGACTCTTTAAACAATCTCAGCGCTTAAACCTGCCTGAAGCAATTTAGAGCATTGTGGTTCTAAATCGTCATAAGACCCTGTTTTAACAGTACATTTTCCTTTGTAATGTACAATGATTGAACATTGTTCAGCTTGCTCTGGTGTGTGGTCGCATACATAAATTAAGGTATCAATAACATAATCAAACGTATTGACATCATCATTGTACAATACAATTTCATTGTTTTTTAAGACGTCTTCATCATGAAGCACCTCTTCCGATGTTTTTTCTCTCGTACTCATAATTTAAGGCTTCAATTTGCAGCAGTAATCCACAATATTTGAACAAACTAAATTTGAAGATTACTTTTGCTAATTTACAAATTTTAAAGCAACCCAATTATTTTTTTCTAAAGTTTCAACGTGTTTTAACAGGTGTTTATTGCATGTTTCTTCAATCACAGCTATATCATCTTTATAAAAACCACTCAAAAAAAGTGTGCCATTTGGATGGAGACATTTTGCGTAAGAAGCCATGTCATTCAACAAAATATTTCGGTTAATATTGGCAATGATGGTATCGTATTTTTTTCCAGAAAGTGCGCTTGCGTCACCTTCAATGACAGTAATATGCTTGCAATTATTACGCTCAACGTTTTCTATACTGTTAAGATAACACCAATGGTCATAATCAATGGCATCAATAGGTTTTGCTCCTTTTATTTCTGCCAAAATAGCTAAAACACCTGTACCACAACCCATATCTAAAACCGATTTATTTTTGAAATCGTTTTTTATAATATGCTGAATCATCATATGTGTGGTTTCATGATGCCCTGTACCAAAACTCATTTTTGGTTCGATAATAATGTCATATTTGGTATCTGGTTTTGGGTGAAAAGGAGCTCGAACGGAACATACATTGTCAACAATTATTGGATTAAAATTCTTTTCCCATTCTTCGTTCCAATTGGTTGGGGCAATTTCTTCATAAGTGAACGAAATCTCAAATTCATTTGAATTTAAGATTTGAATATCATCTAAAATAGCAGCATTCCACTCGTCTTTTTGAATATAGGCGGTGACGCCTTCGTCAGTTTCTACAAAACTTTCAAAACCTGCGTAACCCAATTCAGCTATTAAAATTTCAACAGCTGGTTGCAGAGGTTCTACTTTAAAATAATAACCTATATAAATAGTATTTGACATTTTGAATTTTGAATTACGATGTACGATTTTCTATTTTTAAGAGGAAATTTTCCCACATTAAAACGCATTTACAATTGCAAAAAAGTCTTCTGCATTTAAAGCTGCACCTCCAATTAAACCACCATCAACATCTGGTTTACCAAAAATTTCTTTAGCATTACTTGGTTTGACACTGCCTCCGTAAAGAATTGAAACGCTATTTGCAACTTCATGACCATAAGTATTTGCCAAGGTTTTTCTAATAAATGCGTGCATATCTTGTGCTTGTTCTGGACTTGCAGTTTCGCCAGTTCCAATGGCCCAAACAGGCTCATAAGCCAACACTATATGTTTAAAATTTGATGCTGAAAGATGAAATAAGGCTTTCTTTATTTGACTTTCAACAACATTGTTGTGGTTATCAGATTTTCTGTCTTGCAATTCTTCGCCAAAACAAAAAATGACACACATCTCATTTTTCAAAGCTGCACTCACCTTTTTAGCCAATAATTCATCGGTTTCATTAAAATAAGCACGACGTTCACTATGCCCTAAAATAACCGTTTGTACTCCAATACTTTTGAGCATTGCTGCACTAATTTCGCCAGTGTAAGCACCAAATTCTGCAAAGTGCATATTTTGTGCAATGACTTCAATGGGATGATTTTTTAAAGCCTGATATGCTGGCCAAAGATTTGTAAATGTTGGTGCAATCATGACCTCTGCATCTGAAGTGATGGTTTGTTTTTTTAAATCTGAAATTAGAGCTTCGGTTTGCGCTAAATCATTATTCATTTTCCAGTTTCCTGCAACGATGTGTTTTCTCATATTTCTTTATTGAAGTTTAACTTTTGGGTCCAACCAAACGTAAATAATATCTACAAAAATATTGATAATTATGAAGACCAAGGCAATAATTAACACAGCTCCCATAATTACTGGCAAATCTAAGGTGTTTAAAGCATTGACAATTTCTTTTCCGAGACCATTCCAACCAAAAATGTATTCTACAAAAACAGCACCTGCTAACATCGAAGCAAACCATCCAGAAATAGCGGTTACAACTGGATTTAAAGCGTTTTTTACTGCGTGTTTTTTGATGATTTGAAACTCACTCAAGCCTTTTGCTCGGGCTGTTCTGATATAATCTTGATTAAAAACTTCTAATAAAGAATTTCGCATTAATTGGATGACCACAGCCAAAGGACGAATGCCCAAAACGATGGCTGGAAGTATTAAATTTTTCCATTGAATGTGCATGGCTTCACCAAAATTATCCAACTCATAAAGACTTCCTGTCATTTCTAAATGTGTGTATTTATGGAGTACAAATCCAAAAAACCAAGCAAATAAGATAGCACTAAAAAAAGAGGGTACACTCATACCCAAGGTGCTAAAAATTTGAATGGCTTTATCTAACCATCGATCTTTAAATAATGCTGAAACAATACCTAAACAAATGCCAATTAATATAGCTATACAAATAGCCGAAACTGCCAAAACAAAAGTATTTGGTAGCGTTTCACCAATTACTTGACTGACTTTTTTGCCTTGTTTAGTAAAGGATTCTCTTAGGTATGGTAATTTTAATACAGTGGTAGTGTTTCCTATTGAAAATAGCTTTGTGGCTGTATATTTTCCTTTTCGCAAATAGGTGTAATCTTCTGAGTTTTTAGAGTGAAATGACAATGGTGATAAATCATTCAAATAATAAAAATACTGCGTACTTATGGGTTTATCAAATCCGTATTTTTGTTTGACCATTGCTAATTGTGCACTGTCTTCATTTTGACCTAACATCATTTGTGCTGGATCTCCTGGTAGCACATTGAACAAAAAGAAAATAACGGTTACCACTCCAAATAATGTGAGTATCGCGTAGAAAATTTTATTTAGAAGATAGCTAATCAGTTTATTATTTTATTCTCGCAAAGACGCAAAGGCACTAAGCGAAATGTGAATTTCTTTGTTTATTCTAAAAATATCGTAAACTAAAAATATAAAAAAGTAAAAATCTTCACAACTACAACAGAAGACTGCCTACTGATACTTATAATTTTAAGTCTTCAATATCATTCCAATGTACTTTTTGAGTGATGGTTCCTTTATTTAAAACCAACACACCAGGATTGGAACGCACTATGGTTTTTAGAGCTGTTTGGTCGCAGAAATAAAAGTCTAAATCAAATCCAAATTGTGACATTGCTTGATTTTGGTCTTCAACATTTGAAGCTGTAACACCAATAATTTTATAGCCTTTACTTGTTGCTTTGTTTACCAAAGCTTTCAATTTTGCCATACCATCGGCTTCACTTTTAGCTAAGCTATACATTACCACCATAACTAATTTTGGTTCTTGCAATAATTCTGGTGCGTAATCTTCACCATCTTGTTCCATTGTAAAATCATGAATTGGTGGTACGTAAGCTGGTACAATTTCTTCATAATCAACGCCAACATAAGTGCCATCAACTGTTGGATATTGTCCTGTTGTTGTAATAATTTGCTCTTTTCCATCGACCATAAATTTCCAATGGTAATCAATTTCGCCTTTAGGTGCATCTGCAGGCACTGTCATGTTGGCTTCAATATTTGCGCCAATATTATAAGGTCTAAAATCGATTGCTGGCAAGTGCATAATCACGTAATATCCAAAGCTTAAACAGGCAATAAAACTTACTAAAGACACTATTGTCAGTCCAAGTTTACTCAATATTGGTTTGATGTGTCTTCTTCCTATAAAAAGAATTATAATGAGAACCAAAAGGACAACATCTTTTGAAAACGATTCCCAAGGAGTCAATTTTATTGCATCACCAAAACAACCACAATCGGTTACTTTATTGAAGTATGCTGAATAAAAGGTAAGAAAGGTAAAGAAAATGATCATGCCTAAAAGGCTCCAAACGGTAAATTTTGGTTTGTAGCCTATTAACAAAAAGACTCCTAAAAGCACTTCAAAAATGACTACTATAATGGCGAATGCCAAGGCATACGACTCTAAAAATGGTAAGTTTAAAACACCTGAACTAAAATATTCTTCGAGTTTAAATGAAAATCCTATAGGATCATTCAGTTTTATTAATCCGGAAATGATGAACAATAATCCGACTAAAATTCTGCTTACGTTAACTATATATTTCATAAAATTCTAATTTTAAAATTCCAAATTCCAATAAATTTTCTATTGAACTCTGTTTATGATAGCAGATAATATCTTTCTTAATTCTTCTGCTTCAATTATTAATTTTTCGATTTCTACTGAATATTCCTCGCTTGACGATTTAATCAAACGTAACCAATATCGACTTTCTTTTGCTTCTTTTCTGGATATTTTTAATCTAAATAATAAATCTTTTTCTCCAAGTTTTTCATTTGCTTCAATATAATTTGCTCCTATTGAACCTGAAGATCTTACTAATTGTTTGGCATCTTCAATATTAGAAATCGATTTACTTAATTTTTTTAAAAACAATCTACAATCCCTTGCAAATTCAAAAGTTCTTTCTTCAAGATTATATGTTCTTTCGTCCGACATATATTGGAATTTGGTATTTCACTTTTGAATATTGCATTAATTTTGCTCAAGCAAAATTAATGCAAAAACCGCATAATTAATCATATCTTGATAATTTGCATCAATCCCTTCGCTAACAATGGTTTTTCCTTGGTTATCTTCAATTTGTTTAACACGCAATAATTTTTGCAAAATCAAATCGGTTAAAGAACTCACTCGCATATCTCGCCAAGCTTCGCCATAATCGTGGTTTTTATCTTCCATTAACTTTTTGGTCAATGCTACTTTTGCATCGTATAATTTGGTAGCTTGTTCAACCGTCAAATCTGGTTGCTCAACAACGCCTTTTTCTAACTGAATCAATGCCATCGTACAATAATTTATAATGCCAATAAATTCGCTTACCTCACCTTCATCTACTTTGCGTACACTATTTTGTTGCAAACTTCTTATACGTTGGGCTTTAATGAAAATTTGATCGGTTAAGGATGGTAATCTCAAAATTCGCCATGCACTGCCATAGTCGCTCATTTTTTTTATAAAAAGGTCTCTGCATTTGGTAATAACAGCATCGTATTGTTTTGAAGTTGCTTGCATTGAAAACATTTAATTTTGCGTAAATTTCGCTTAAATAGTTTAAAGTTCAAAACCTAAAGCCACGAATACACGAATGTTTTTCTGTATAATAATCGAAAACTTGGGTTTTAACTTGAATCATCTTAATTTTACTCATTAAAACAAGTAACACTTTTAACATCCTATTT
This sequence comes from Gelidibacter sp., assembly GCA_041391965.1. Taxonomy (GTDB): domain Bacteria; phylum Bacteroidota; class Bacteroidia; order Flavobacteriales; family Flavobacteriaceae; genus JAWKMZ01. The sequence goes on from JAWKMZ010000005.1 coordinate 177,626, forward strand.
GTGCACTCGTGGCAAAAAAACGTTTTATGACAATAAACTGCAAAGGACAACTCATTGACCTATCAACTCCAAAAGTAATGGGTATTTTAAATATTACACCAGACTCTTTTTATGATGGTGGACGCTATAAAAATGATAGTGCTATTTTAAAACAAGTAGATAATATGCTTGCTGAAGGTGCCACTTTTATTGATGTTGGAGCTTATAGCTCGCGACCAAAAGCTATTGAGATTGATGAAACTGAAGAGCTGCAACGCATCCTTCCTATTATTGAGTTGCTGATTAAAAACTTTCCTGAAATTTTAATTTCTGTAGATACGTTTAGAAGCGGTATTGCCAAAACATGTATTGAAGCAGGTGCTTGTATGATTAATGATATTTCTGCTGGAAAATTAGATGACAACATGCTCCAAACGGTTGCCAATTTGCAGGTTCCTTATGTAATGATGCACATGAAAGGCACTCCAAAAACCATGCAACAACTTACAGATTATGACCATTTAGTGAAAGATATTTTATTTTATTTTTCTGAACGAATTGCTGCTGCAAGAGCCTTTGGAATTATAGATATAATTATAGACCCTGGTTTTGGGTTTGCTAAAAGTGTAGCCCAAAATTATGAGCTTTTAAGCCAATTAACAGTATTTAAAATGTTAGGATTACCTTTATTAGTTGGACTTTCAAGAAAATCAATGATTTATAAAACTTTAGAAATTTCAGCTCATAACGCCTTAAATGGAACTACCGTTTTAAATACCATCGCACTTCAAAAAGATGCAAAAATAGTGCGTGTACATGATGTAAAAGAAGCTATGGAATGTATTAAACTTGTAACACAATTAAATAGCAAGCAATGAAACACTTTACACTTTTTCTTCTTTTTATATGTTTTTCATGTGGAAAAGGCAAAGTCATTCAACTGCCTGAAATTAAAACAGCTAAAATAACGGAAGTCTTTGATGTGTCACCAGCTTATTTATTTTATGATGAAACACAACCTGATAGCATAGAGCTAAACCAAAAAAATTTAATCAGTACAACAAATTGGTTAGTCAATATTGATAAACGCTTGTATTTAAAACAAGTCATTCCTAAAATAAAATTGCTTCAAGATAAAAAGCGTAACGCTAAAATGCACAAAAATGAACATGCAAAAAATTATTATACCTGTAACGATACACAAATTAAAAGTTTAGGGTTTATTGATTTTACTGATATAGTATATCATAAAGCAGAAAAGGGAATACTTGATTTAGATTTTCCATTAGAAAAGGCAACAACCGTTTTAAGAGTTCAAAGCCTACAAGTTATCAAAATTCAAAGTACCGATTTTCAAGAAACAAGCACAAATGTTAATAGGCTTATAGACATTGTAAGGAATCATTTTAATGCTGATACAACTAACCAAGCCATCATTTTAGCATTTGATAAAAATTTAACCTTTCAAGACTATATTACCTTTAAATCTACTTTAGAAACAATTAACACAGAGGGTCTAACAATAGATCATAGAGAATTTATTTATTAACCTTAATTTATTAAATTTACACAAACACTTCAACCTTGGATAAACTTAAATTTTGGGATTTTGGGCTCATCGATTTTATTGATGTTTTTTTAGTAGCCTTCCTTTTGTATTACGTTTACAAACTTATAAAAGGCACTGTTGCCATCAATATTTTTATAGGTATCATCATTATTTATTTTGTTTGGAAACTGACCACTTTCCTAAAAATGACATTGTTAAGCACTATTTTTAATGGTTTTATGGATGTAGGTATTATTGCCTTAATTGTGGTGTTTCAACCAGAAATCAGAAAGTTTTTATTGATGGTTGGTTCTACAAATTTTGGAAATAAACGCAAGTTTTTGAGTCATTTGAAGTTTTTAAAGAATGAAGAACAAGCCGAAACTGATATTGAAAGTATTATTTCTGCCTGTACCAAAATGGGTTCTACTAAAACTGGTGCTTTGATTGTTTTAGAACGCAATAACAATCTCGATTTTTTGACTAGCACAGGTGATGAAATGAACATAAATGTGACACAACCCATTATAGAAAGTATCTTTTTTAAAAATAGCCCATTACATGATGGTGCCATCATTATTGCAAATAATACAGTTAAGGCAACACGTGTTATTTTGCCTGTCAATAATGAAAAAAATATCCCTCAACGTTTTGGCTTACGTCATAGAGCCGCTGTTGGTATTACTGAAAAAACAGATGCGTTAGCAATTGTTGTTAGCGAAGAAACTGGACAAATATCTTATATCAAAAATGGTGAGTTTACCATGTTTAAAGACACCATTGAGCTTACAGACATGATTCAAAAAGATTTGGTTTAATGGATTGTAAAAATTGTAAAACCTATTTATCTGATAAAAGTAAATACTGCTATGCTTGTGGTGGGAAGGTTATTAGAAACCGTTTGACACTAAAAAATCTGTTTCAAGATTTTAGCGAAACTTATCTCAATTACGACAATACCTTTTTTAAAACATTTATTCATCTTTTTACAAAACCTGAGCAGGTTATTGGAGGTTATATTGATGGTGTCAGAAAAAAATACGTCAATGTGATTAGCTACTTTATGATAGCACTAACCATAACAGGTTTAGAATGGTTTATTTTAAGAAAATATTTTCCTGAAACTATTGATTTATCAGCCATCAGCTATCAGAAAAACAACAAAATTGCTGAAGAAGTATTCAATACCATACAAGACAATATTTCACTTTCCATGATGCTTTTAGTACCATTGTACGCCCTTATTTCACGAATTGTGTTTCTCAATATCAAAAAATATATTTACACGGAACACCTTGTTATATTCATGTATATTTTGGCTCAAGTGTCCATTTTTGGAACTTTAATAAATATTGCTGGAGCATTTGTAGGCATCTCTATTGGCAAATTGACATATATTATTTTCCCTTTTCAAATCATCTATTCTGCCTATTGCTTAGCACATTTATACAAATTAAGCCTTAAAGGAATTATTTTAAGAACCTTATTGTTTGTTGTGGTTTTCTTGGTCATATATTTGATCTCAATCATTATTGGTGGCATTTCGCTTTATTTGATAAAAGGTCCTGAATTTTTTAAAGAATTCATTGAAGTAAAAAATTCAGCCTAAACCATTTCTGTTTTCAAAAACTGAACTTCATAAAGATTTTTATAATAACCCTCTTGTTTTTTGAGCAACTCTTTATGAGTACCTTGCTCTACAATCTGCCCTTCGTCCATCACAATAATTTGATCTGCCTTTTGAATAGTAGCCAACCTGTGTGCAATAACAATAGAGGTTCGGTCTTTTGTAATTTTATCAGTAGCATCTTGTATAAGTTGCTCAGAATACGAATCGACTGACGAGGTAGCCTCATCTAACACCAAAATACTTGGATGGGTTACATAAGCTCTTAAAAACGATATTAATTGACGTTGACCAGATGAGAGCATCACACCTCGTTCTTTAACATTGTAATGATAGCCATTTGGCAAACTCATTATAAATTCATGGATTCCGATAGCTTTTGCTGCATTGACAACCTGTTGTTCTGTAATATCAGGATTGTTTAAAGTGATGTTGTTTAAAATAGTATCGGCAAACAAAAAGACATCTTGCAAAACCACAGCAATTTGGGCTCTTAACGATTTTAAAGTCACTTCTTTAATGTTGACATCATCAATTAAAATAGCTCCTTTTTGAATGTCATAAAACCGATTGAGCAAATTGATAATGGTCGATTTTCCTGCTCCTGTAGCTCCAACAATAGCAATAGTTTGACCCGATTTGACTTCAAACGAAATGCCTTTTAGCACTTCTTCATCTTTGATGTATGAAAAATGAACCTTATCAAACCTTATATTTCCTTTAAATTGTGAAGCTTCAATGGTGCCAGCATCATCAATTTGCGATGTGGTATGCAACACGTCAAACACTCTGGTTGCTGCTACAATTCCCATTTGAAAAGTATTAAAACGATTGGCTATTTGGTTTAAAGGTCTAAACAGCATAGGTATCATCATGATAAAGGCAAACAAATCCCCTTGAGATGCTATACCATCTGCTAAAATGTTTAATCCACCATACCAAACCACTAACCCTAAGGTTAATGACGATAAAAGTTCGGCAATTGGAAAGAAAATAGAATTGTACCAAACCGTCTTTAACCAACCTTTTTTATGACGATCGTTAATTTCTTTAAACTTTTTGTATTCGGTTTGTTCTCTGGTAAACAGTTGCAAAATTTTCATACCTGTAACACGCTCTTGTACAAACGAGTTGAGATTGGACACTTCAGTACGTACATCTTCAAAAGCCTTTTTCATATAACGCTGAAAAATACTTGTCGCAAATACTATAATTGGAAGTGTTGTAAATACCAACAAGCTCAATTTCCAATTCATATACAACATAACAGCAGCAACCACAATCATCTTTAAAAGGTCGCTAAAAATCATAAACAGACCTTCTTTAAAAATATCCGAAATCCGCTCCATATCAGCAACCGTTCTGGTAATCAGCACACCAACCGACGAGTTATCAAAATATTTCATTTTAAAACTCAAAATGTGCTTAAACAGTTGAATCCTAATATCTTTAACAACGGTTTGTCCTAACCAACTTGAATAATAGATAAAAAGCAGTTGAAAAACCACTTCCAAAACCAAGAGCACTACCATAGCTATAATGTAGAACAGAAATCCATCATACTTTTTGAGTTCAATTTGGGTGTCTATGGCTTGTTGCAAAATATAAGGTCTCCAAGCACCAAAAATAGCAAGCCCAACTACAAAAATAAGTGTTAAAGAAAACACCAATTTATAAGGTTTTATAAACTGCATCAAGCTTTTGACAAGACTCATATCTAAGCTGTTCTTTTTAGTTTTTGCCATTGACACTTATAATTTTATAGATTCTGGATATAGTATTTGCGACAAATACAAGCCATGAGCAGGAACAGAAAATCCGGCTTCACTCCTGTTTTTTGATTTTATGATAGTATGCAATTCTTCAACTTCCATTTTATTCAAACCAATGTTGACCATGGTGCCTACAATAGCTCTAACCATATTGCGCAAAAACCGATCTGCAGTAATGGTAAAAGTCAATTGGTCATCAGCACTTTTCCAATAAGCGTGTTTGATATCACAATAATACGTTTTTACATCTGTATTACTTTTAGAAAAGCATTGAAAATCTTTATACTGCAATAAAATATGACAGGCTTCATTCATTTTATCAACATCTAAAGGCAATTGCATTGCATAGGCAAAGTCTTGTGCAAACACATTTTTTTTGGTTGAAATTTTATAATGATAGGTTCTACTTAAAGCATGAAATCGTGCATGTGCATTTGCTTCTACTCTAAAAATTTGATGAATTGCCACATCATTAGGCAAAAATGAATTTAATTTATAGGTTAAATCATCCGTTTTAAATTCGCATTCGGTATCAAAATGCGCAAACATTTGAGATGCGTGTACACCAGCATCTGTACGTCCTGCACCAACAATGGTAGCTTCTACATTAAGTAAAGTTGATAAGGCTTTTTCTAAAACTTGCTGTACAGAAATAGCATTAGGCTGATTTTGCCAACCATGATACGCCTTTCCGTTATATGATAATTCGATAAAATATCTCAAGCTAAACTCTTACTTTTGTTTGAAGTTTACAAAGATAATACATGATTAACGAATGACGATTAACGATTAACTATTTTTGAACTTTAAATTAAAAAACCAAGATCATTGAAGAAAATTTTACTTTTATCGGACACACATAGTTATATTGATGCTTATATTTTAAAATATGTAAAACAAGCAGATGAAGTATGGCATGCTGGCGATATTGGCGATTTGAGCGTAACCGATGCTATCAAAAAACTAAAACCGCTAAAAGCTGTTTATGGCAATATTGATGATGCCAAAGCCAGAATTGAATTTCCTGAACACAACCGTTTTATGTGCGAAGAGGTAGAGGTGTTGATGACACATATTGGTGGTTATCCAGGAAAATACAATGTAAGAGTTAGAGAAATGATGTATCAAAATCCTCCAAAATTGTTTATTTGTGGACACTCACACATTTTAAAAGTGATGCCAGACAAAACATTAAATTTATTACATATGAATCCTGGTGCTATTGGTACACACGGATTTCAACAAGTTAGAACGATGTTACGTTTTACGATTGATGGCAAAAAAATTGAGAATTTAGAAGTGATTGAGTTTAAGAAATGACTTTGACAAAAAAGAATACCTATAACCCTTCATATTAGCAAATAAAAAAACCCAAGATCTTCACCTTGGGTTTACGCACTAATAAAATTAAGTTAATAGGGTTTATCGCAATCTATCTACAGATTTTACAAGATCTTCATCCTTTTTTATGGCCTTATTGGCTAACACCAAAAATACGATAGATAAAATAGGTAAAGTAATCCCAATACCTTTCTCAGAAACGTCAGCTTCTCCAGATACATTTAGAGATTGATATACAAATAATCCTAATAAAATAAAGTTTAATATGATATTAAGTCGTCCCAAAACAAATTGAAACTTCCTGTTTTTATAATTAAAAATCGAAACTAAAGATAAAACCGCAGATAACAAAAATAAACTTAAATAAACAACATTATCTTTGGCATAAAATGGCAAATCAGCATTTGTAGTCCATAAGTTGAACACAAAAATCAACCCAGCAGAAATAGCTGCAGCAATCAATAAATAAACCGTTTGTATGCGTTGTAACATTTACTTTTTTAAAAATTAAAGCGTAAAATTAATAGTTTCTTTTTAAAACATGCTGTTATTTTTAAAATAAAATTGTATTATTGCAATAGTAATCTGTTACTCTCAGAGTTTTAGCTTATTAAATCTTCAAAATTATATTCGATTTTTTCCCCTTCTAATAGTTTTAAAAAGTTTGGATCAAATCAATTTCAATTTTAAAATTATATTCATAAACATACATGTTTGAAATTTCGCAATTAAAAGAAAAAAAGCTTTCTGACTTACAAGAAATAGCTCAAAAGTTAAATGTACCTAAATATCGTACACTTAAAAAATTAGATTTAGTATATCAAATATTAGATTTACAAGCAGCAAACCCAGATGCTGTAAAAAAAGAAATCCCAAAACCAGAAACTCAAGACACAGCCGTTTCAAAACCAGTGTCTCGACCAAAAAGGGAACGCATTCAAAAGAAACCAGTGCAAAATAAAGCACAACAAAAAATGGAGTTACCTGACGCCAAATCTGAAAATAAACCTCAAGAATCTGTTGCCAAACCTACTGAAAATAAACCTCAAAAAAGAGAAAATCCAGTAAACAAACGTTCTGATAATAGAGACAATAAAACACCGCAAAACAGAGACACGTCTAACAAATCACAACACCCTAAAGACCATAAAAACAATCCGCAGCGTAGCAATGAATCCAATGGTAACAAAAATGACCATAACAACCCATCTGCTCCTAAAGGTAATAATGGTAACAAAGACAACAGGAATCGTTACAGAGAACCCGATTTTGAATTTGACGCTATTATTGAAAGTGAAGGAGTTTTAGACATTATGCAAGATGGTTATGGCTTTTTGCGCTCATCAGATTACAATTATTTATCATCACCAGATGATATATATGTATCACAATCACAAATCAGATTATTTGGATTAAAAAAAGGAGATACAGTACTTGGACATGTAAGACCTCCAAAAGAAGGTGAAAAATATTTTCCGTTAATTAAAGTCATCAAAATCAATGGTCAAAAACCAGAAGTGGTTAGAGATCGGGTTTCATTTGAGCATTTAACCCCTTTATTTCCGCAAGAAAAATTCAACATTGCAGAAAAACAAAGCACCATATCAACACGTATCATGGATTTGTTCTCTCCTATCGGAAAAGGACAACGTGGTATGATTGTATCACAACCTAAAACAGGTAAAACTATGTTATTAAAGGATGTTGCCAACGCTATTGCTGCCAACCATCCAGAAGTTTATTTAATGATTTTACTTATTGATGAACGTCCTGAAGAGGTAACAGACATGCAACGCAATGTGAGAGGCGAAGTTATTTCATCAACCTTTGATAAAGAAGCACATGAACACGTTAAAATTGCTGATATTGTTTTAGAAAAAGCAAAACGTTTGGTAGAATGTGGACATGATGTTGTGATTTTATTAGATTCCATTACACGTTTGGCACGTGCATACAATACCGTTCAACCAGCCTCTGGTAAAATATTAAGTGGTGGTGTTGATGCTAACGCTTTACACAAACCAAAACGTTTCTTTGGTGCTGCACGTAACATTGAAAATGGTGGTTCGTTAACCATCATTGCTACAGCATTAACTGAAACAGGCTCTAAAATGGATGAAGTCATTTTTGAAGAATTTAAAGGAACAGGTAACATGGAACTTCAGTTGGATAGAAAAATATCGAACCGTCGTATTTTCCCTGCGATTGATTTAACCTCTTCAAGCACACGTAGAGACGATTTATTATTAGATGATAATACTATACAAAGAATGTGGGTAATGCGTAAATATCTTGCAGACATGAACCCTGTGGAAGCCATGGAATTTATCAACGACCGATTTAAAAAGACAAGAAACAATGAAGAGTTTTTAGTGTCTATGAATGGCTAAAAATGGCTTAAATTTTAAAATAAAAAACCTTGAAAATGAATTTTCAAGGTTTTTTTATTGGTATAGATTTGAGTTTTGAAAACAAAAAAGCCTATTCAAAGAATAGACTTTAAGTATATCTTATTTAAAGAAACTGTTTCTTATAATGAAGCTACAAACTTAGTTAATCCAGATTTTAAATTGGCAGCTTTATTAGCGTGAATGATATTCTTTTTCGCCAATTTATCAATCATCCCAACAACGGTTGGAAATAATTCTTGAGCCTCTTTAGCATTTTCCATTTCACGTAATCTTTTGATAGCATTACGTGTTGTTTTATGCTGATATCTGTTAGTTAAACGTTTTGCTTCGTTACTTCTAATTCTTTTTAATGCTGACTTATGATTTGCCATTTGTCTTTTTTCTTATTATATAATTGTAGCCCGTAGGGGAATCGAACCCCTCTTACCAGGATGAAAACCTGGCGTCCTAGCCGATAGACGAACGGGCCATTTGATTTTTTATCAGAATGCAAATTTGAGTTATAAACACTCAACTCACACTACTTTCAAATGAACGCACAATGTTTCATTGCGGATGCAAAAATACAACTATTTTTAAATGTTGCAACACCTTACTAAAGTTTTTTAAAAAAAATTTAATAGGCTTTTGCAAACAGGACTCTTCTGTTTGATGGTTTTCCAGTAAACACACATACTCCCAGCTCTTCTACACTATCTAAAGGCACACAACGAATGGTTGCTTTGGTCAATTCTTTAATTTGTTGTTCCGTTTCAGAAGTTCCGTCCCAATGTGCTGACACAAAGCCTGTTTTATGTTCTAAAACATCTTTAAATTCTTCAAATGTATCCACCTTAGTAATATGCGAATTCCTAAAGTCAAGCGCTTTTTTAAATAAAGCATCTTGAATTTCGGTCATTAAATGAGTGACCGTCGAAACTAAATCGTCAATTTTTACAATTTCTTTTGTCAATGTGTCTCTACGAGCTAATTCGACAGTTTTATTTTCTAAATCTTTTGGACCAATAGCAATTCTTAATGGTACTCCTTGCAATTCATATTGTGCAAATTTTGCTCCAGGACGCTGTGTGGTTCTGTTATCAAACTTACAACTTACACCTAAAGCTTTTAATTCTTTCACAATAGTTTGAGACAGTTCAGAAATTTCCTCTAACTGCTCATCCGTTTTGTGAATAGGCACAATAACCACCTGAATGGGTGCTAAATTAGGTGGCAACACCAAACCTTTATCATCACTATGAGTCATTATTAAGGCGCCCATTAACCGAGTAGAAACACCCCAAGACGTTGCCCAAACATAATCTAATTTGCCTTCGTTATTGGTAAATTTCACATCAAATGCTTTTGCAAAATTTTGTCCTAAAAAATGAGATGTTCCTGCTTGTAAGGCTTTACCATCTTGCATTAAAGCTTCAATACAATAGGTTTCTACAGCACCTGCAAAACGTTCGCTTTCGGTTTTAACACCTTGTATGACAGGAATTGCCATAAAATTTTCTACAAATGTTGCATACACTGTATTCATTTGTTCGGCTTCGGTTATGGCTTCAGCTTTTGTTTCGTGTGCTGTATGCCCTTCTTGCCATAAAAATTCTGCAGTACGCAAAAATAAACGTGTACGCATTTCCCAACGCACCACATTTGCCCACTGATTAATTAAAATTGGTAAATCTCTATAACTTTGAATCCATCCTTTATAGGTACTCCAAATAATAGCTTCACTTGTTGGTCTTACAACGAGCTCTTCTTCGAGTTTGGCTTCTGGATCTACACGTAATTTTCCAGGATTATCTGGATCATTTTGAAGTCTGTAATGAGTCACCACAGCACATTCTTTTGCAAACCCTTCGGCATTTTTTTCTTCGGCTTCAAATAAGCTTTTTGGCACAAAAAGTGGAAAATACGCATTCTGATGCCCTGTTTCTTTAAACATTCTGTCCAATTCAGCTTGCATTTTTTCCCAAATTGCGTATCCATAGGGCTTAATAACCATGCAACCTCTAACCGCCGAATTCTCCGCCAAATCAGCCTTTACAACCAATTCGTTGTACCATTTTGAATAATCTTCCGCTCTACTTGTGAGGTTTTTGCTCATATATCGTCATTTGGCACAAAAATTGTGCATATGTTAAATAAAAAAATAGTTCGACAAAACTAACTATTTTTGTAATGTTCAACAATAAAATTAAAGAGATATGCAATTTAAAACTTATTTACAATCAAAATTGCCATTTTTTGTTGCACTAAGCTTTGCTTTTGTTTTAGCTTCTTGTGGATCATACCAATATGCTGGTTATGATAATGATGGTATTTACAACACTTCAGAACCTAATACAAGCGAGGAAACTCCTTATGTAGAAGCAACTCCTGCAGATAATAAAAGCTATTATAAAGATTATTTTGCTGAAAAATCTAAACAGTTTGAAAACATATCGCAAGACGATAATGTGATTTTTACAAATATTGATGATTATGAAGGTAATTATACAGATGAAACTGAGGATTCATCTGCCGATTATAACGGTTATGCAGGTTGGGGACAAAACAATGATAATGTGACTATAAATGTAAATTACGGATTTGGTGGCTATTACAACTCCTTTAGACCTTATTACCGATGGGGTTGGTATAGTCCTTTAGCTTGGAATTATGGATGGGGTTATGCTGGATATTATGACGGCTACTACCCTTATTATGGTTATTATGGAAGTTATTATCCATATTATGGTTATTATGGAGGTTACTATCCTTATTATGGCTATTATGGAGGCTACTATCCTTACTATGGTTATGGACATTACCATGGCTACTATAATGGTTACTACAATAGAAATGTGACTCATGTAAATAGCAGACGCGGTAGCCTTTATGCTAATAACACTAACCGGAACACCTCTGTAAACAGACGTAGCAGTTCTATTAATAACAGCATTTCAAGAACCAGAAACACAAGTAATACAAGGATTACAACTCCTCGTCGTGTTAACGCTAATACGCCGAGAACTAGAAACACGCGAGTTAACACTAACACACCAAGAACACGAAGTTCAAGCACTATAAATAATAACTCTATCCCAAGACGATCATCAACAACTATAAATACTCCTACAAGAAGAAGTAGTAGTGGTGTAACAAGATCCTCTGGAGGAAGTGGCAGAAGTTCTGGTGGCTCTTCAAGAAGAGGAAATTAATTTTGAATTAAAGATTGCTATCTCTTTATAATAAATAAAAAAAATATGAAAAAGTTAAGTTTACTATTCATAGGTGTCTTATCTATGGGTAACGTTATAGCACAAGATATTACAGATGCTGTTAGATATTCGTCAGATGAAATTCAAGGTACAGCACGTTTTAGAGCTATGAGTGGTGCTTTTGGAGCACTTGGTGGCGATATGTCGGCTGTAAGCCTCAATCCTGCTGGTTCAGCGATTTTTACCACAAGTCACGCCTCAATTTCGTTGTCAAGTTTAAACACAAAAAATAAAGTCAACTATTTTAATGGTTTGAGTTCATCAACCGATTCAAAATTTGATTTGAGCCAAACAGGTGCGGCTTTCGTATTTAACAATACCAACCCAAATTCAGACTGGAAAAAATTTGTACTAAGTATCGCTTATGATAAAGTTGCTAATTTTGATGATAATTGGCATGCCACAGGCGTTAACACCAATTCTATTGATAGTTATTTTTACAACTATGCACAAGGTTTAAGATTGGATGAAATTTCTGGCGAAAACTATTCAGATATTGGTTATTATTATGGTTATGCAAATCAGCAAGCGTTTTTGGGCTACGAATCTTATATTTTAGAGCCAGAAACTGATGCCGATGATAATACGTCTTATTTTTCAAATATGGCTGATGGTACTTTTAATCAAAATTACAGTTATGCAGCCACAGGTTACAATGGGAAATTTAGCTTTAATGCTGCCACTCAATATGGTAAAAATCTATATTTAGGAATCAATTTAAATTCTCATTTTATTAATTATGACAGGTTTACTAATTTGAATGAAACTAATAATAATGATGGCTCAATAGTTAATGAAGTGCGATTTCAAAACACCCTTTCTACTATTGGAACAGGATTTTCATTTCAATTAGGTGCCATTGCCAAACTAAGTGAAGCGTTTAGAGTAGGTTTAACTTATAACTCTCCAATTTGGTACACTATAAGTGATGAAACCACACAATATTTAGCGACTGTTAGAAATGAAGGTGGTTCAAATATCTCTCAAGTAATTGACCCGTTTGTTGTAAATGTATTCCCCGATTACAAACTGCAAACACCAGGAAAATTGACTGGAAGTCTTGCCTATGTCTTTGGCGATAGAGGTTTAATTAGTTTTGACTACTCAAGAAAAGATTATAGCAATACTAAATTTAAACCAACATCTGATCCTTATTTTGCTTCTCAAAACGCTAATATAAATAACATCTTAAAAGCTGCATCCACTTATAGAATTGGTGGTGAATATCGCTACAAACAATTCAGTTTTAGAGGTGGTTATCGCTTAGAAGAAAGCCCTTACAAGGATGATAAATTTTATGGCGATTTAAATGGCTATTCCTTAGGTCTTGGATATAATTTTGGCAATATAAAACTCGATTTAGCTTTTGACCAATCAAAAAGAGATTATGGTTATCAGCTATACAATGTTGGACTTACAGATGCCGCGAAAATTGATTCAAAAAATTCAAACGTCACTTTATCATTAGCATTTAATTTATAAAGTACTTCTATTATATATAAAAATCACCTGCAACAGATTTTGCAGGTGATTTTTTTGTTAAATAATTTCTTAAGATTAGTATTTATAATAAAAAAGACTAACTTATATCTTCTTCCAGACAATCCATATATTATATACTCAGATTGACTACGGAATATTAAAAGTTAATACACTCTATAATTTTCCCTTATACAAATAAAAAAGCAGACCTTTTATTGTGGTCTGCTTTTTTATTTATGTAAAATCTTATTCTATCTTTTCAAAGTAAAATGGGCTTTAAACTCTTTTTGTTGATTGGTTGTCTGGTTCTACATATTCTACAGTAAACCAATAATCACTCGATGGCATTAGTTCTCCATTATAGGTTCCATTCCATCCTTGGCCTGATGGACTTATCTGCTTGAGTAACTTTCCAAATCTGTCAAATATATAAATTTTTGCGCTAGGTTGGCCTGACAAACCAACAATGTTCCACGTATCATGGTAACCATCGCCATTGGGTGTGAAGTAATGTGGGTAATCCATTACAGTCACTGTCGTGCTTGCCTCGCCACAGCCTTTTATGTCTCGTGCTCTTATAGTGTGCTCACCAAAGGTCACATCACTAAATGTGCCATTGCTCTGCCAAGCGCCATTATCTAAACTGTATTCGTAATCGCCTGTTCCTGTCGCTACTGCTTCTATAACGTGGATTTCTGAAAAAGCTTGTGTGCTTACTGTTGCAACTACTGTTGGGTGGTACTCGCTATCACTTCCGCACTGTCGGTATTGCCACAGCTCGTCGCTATATTGAAGTAATTTCGACACTATAGGTTCCTGCTTGGGTGGCTGCTAAACTTGAGCTCGTTTCTGTTGGTAATACTACTCCCGTCTAAACTCCATTCAAAGTTGTAGTCTGATGCTGAAAGTCCTGTATCTAATACCGGTGGATTTACCACTTCGGAAGCTGTTGGTATCTAAACATAATACGTAAATCTGTCTTCCAAATCAAATATTGGTAATAAATCTACTTGTAGGGTCAATGCTGCTACATCAAAGCAGATGGAACTGTCTTGACCTAAACCATTGGGGGTATTTGTTGTCAACACGAATACAAATAACTTGGGGGTTTTCTATGTTTACATAGGGTTGGTATGGGGTTCACTCTTAACATCGCATCGGATGCCGATGCATAGTATGTTACTATATAATTGGATGGTCCTCGACCGCCTAAGACTTCTGCGTTCTGCGTCGAGATCAAACTGTGCAAAACCGTCGTTATCGCCTGTCGTATCACATATCTCATAAGGAGCTACTGGGGCATTAGCCACTCGCGGCTTGTACTTCTATATAAAAACTCTGTGTGTGCCGATGGAACAGCCTGCAGTTTACATTGGGCGATGGCTACAAAGATTTGTTGTGGATTGCTGGTATTGTATAAGGACTTACCAAAGCATTCATCAGGTCATCGGCATCGGCCTGCGTTGCATGATAGCTCACGTTGAACATTGTTGGGTCTTGACCATTTAATACTTCTGCATTCGGTGAGGGCAAAGCCTGCTGTTCCATCGGTATTGAGTTCACAGATGATATAATCGGTCACAGCTACAACTTCTGGTAACGGATGAACGCTAATGTTATTGACGATGGTGTAACAACCTGTAATGTCATTGGTCACTCGTACATAAATGGTTTGTGCACTATAATCGGTGCGTTCGTATTGGTGTACTGCGTTGGATCTGCCAGGCATTGGTGCCTTCTTCTGCATCTGATGGTGTTTCGTAATACTGTTGTTACACCTGATCTGCCATTGATGATATAGGCTTCATTGAGGGTCAAATCAAAAACTGCCCATCGCCTGTATTGATGTCATCGCATAACTCCAAATCACTCGGATCTAAACTTGGGGTTGGGTTGGGTAATACACGGATGGTCAACGTCGTAAAATCGGTACAGCCTGTATCGGTATCGGTTACACTTGGGGATTGGCAGGGTTGCCGTTTACGGACATATTGGTATTGTTGCTGGGTCTATGGCATTGGTGTTCCGTTTGGGCGTCTGCATTTGTGGTATAATAGCTGTGCTCCAACTGGCTTCGCCTCCTGTAATCTCATTGTCTTTTATGGTCAAATCGAACATTGTTATCTCATCGGCTACATCATCATCGCATACTTGTAATGGGGTTGGTTGTATGGCTACTGGTGGCAATTCTACACGAGGTCAAATGCGTTACGACATTGCCATTGGCTACGCTTCTAAGCGTATATAGATGGTCTGTGGGTTACATAATGTTGGTGTAGTTGCCTACGTTTACTATCGGGTTGGTCCCTGCATCGGCATTGGCTTGACTCAAATGGTAGGTCAATGTAAAATTGCTTGGGTTCTGTGTCCCTAAGATTATGGCATTTTGTGTGGTCAAATCAAACTGAGCAATGCCATTGTTGTCGGTGTCACAAACAACATAGTCAGCCATAGCTAACGGAACTACTGGATGAGTGACGTTCAGCTCTAATGCCACTATACTATAGCAGCCTGTTACTGTGTTTTCTGCGCGTGCATAAACGGTTTGGGTGTTTGGAACGATGTTATTGTAAGGACTCACTAATGGGTTTTGTCCTGTATTGGCATCATCCATGGTTTCACAGGTAGGCGACATGGCAATATCTAACTCTCCATTGATGATCTCTTGGGTTCTGGTCTCTAAGTCAGCTTGCATATCCATCGTTGTCTTCATCGCAGACTTCTGTTGTCGGTGTGGCTGGGGATGGTACTGGGTTGACTCTCAACAGTAAGGTAATGGTGCTCATACAGCCTGTGCTGCTGTTTTCGCACGTACAAAAACAGTCTGTGGATTGACCGTATTGGTGTATGGGCTGCTTATGGAATTGCTCCCGCATCGGCATCAGCCTGGGTCTCGTAATAGGTTAATGTGATGCCTGTTTGTCCATTGAGAATCTCGGCATTGGCTTTTCTAAGGTAAAGGCTTCCATCTCGTCGCCTGGGTTGTGATCATCACATAGTTCTAATGGGGTGGTTGTACCAATACTGGTAGGGCGTTTACTATTAAATCTAAGGTTGTGAGTCATAGGTAAGCTGTTGCCATTATCGTCTACACGTACCCATAGGGTTTAAGTTAAAGGTACCGTATTGGTGTAGTTGTTTGGGTTGCTATAGCATTGGAGGCCATCGCTGCACCGGCTTGGGTCGCGTAATAGCTTACTGTATATTGGCTCGGGTTTGATAGGTTTTGCAATATCTCTGATTCTTTGCTGGTTAAATCAAATTGGGCTATCCCATCTGCTGAAATATCATCACAGACTTCTAAGGCTGTTGGGGCTACGCCTAATTGGGGTGTCGGGTTAACGATGAGCACTAAGGGCACTATCGTGGCACAGTCCGTTGCTATGGTGGCACTCTCTACGCGTGCATAAACGGTTTGGGTGTTGGCTACGATGTTGTTGTAGGGACTTATCAAGGCGTTGACGTCGTTCTCCGCATCAGCCATGGTCTCATGGTAGCTGACCGTCAAACCGGCTACACCGCCTGTAATCTCTGTATCTACATCAGTTAGGGTAAATACTCCAAAACCGTCACTGTCTGGATCACAGTACGCTAATGGTGTCGGTACGTTCGCTACGGGTGCTTGCTCTACCTCCAAAGTCAATACTGTGGTGTCGTAGCAGCCTGTAGTGCTGTTCTCTACCCGAACATAAACTTGTTGTGGGTTGCTTGTATTGGTGTACGGAATTGCTAAGGCATTGCTGCCTGAATCGGCATCGCCTTGCGTTACATAGTAGCTCACATTATAGGATGGATTACCACCACTGATCTCTACGTTCTTTATGCTTAAATCGATACTCGTTAATCCATCTGGTACGTTGTCATCACATACTGCTAAGTTTGTAGGTGCTATTACCGTAGGTAAGGGGTTTACTGTAAATGTAACGATACTTGTAGATGGACATGAGCCATTTGTAGTATATTCAACAGTGTAAGATACGCCTGGAGTCGCCCCTGTAACATTTCCTGTGACATCATCAATGACAGCACCATCAGTTGGCACTGGGTTGAAGACAAAAGCACCTCCAACTAAACCTGAAATAGTTGCTGTTCCTCCATCACAAGTGGGTGTCATTGTAAATGAGGAGTCATCTACTGGTAATACATTTAAGACCTGTGTACTTGTTGCCGAACAGACTCCTGAAGTTGTATATTGAATGGTATAACTTGCAGAAGGAGTCCCTCCTGTCACCGTTCCTGTGTTTGAATCTATAACTGCTGCATCTGCTGGTGCTGGATTAAAGCTAAACGTTCCTCCTAAATTACCAGTAATGGTTGCGGTTCCTCCTGTACAATTTGGTGTCACTGTAAACGACGCATCATCTGTAGTCAAAACAGTTACGTTTTGAGTGCTACTTGCTGGACACGTTCCTAAAGTGGTATATTCAATAGTGTAGGATGTACCAGAAGTTCCACCAGTTACTGTTCCTGTGGTTCCATCAATTGTTGCGCCATCTGTTGGTACAGGATTTAAAGCGAATGTACCTCCAGTAGTTCCTGTTATTGTGGCAGTTCCACCATCGCAGGTAGGCGTCATCGTAAATGAAGGATCATCTGTGGTAATGACCGCAAATGTTTGTGTACTGCTTGAAGGGCATGCCCCTAAAGTAGTATATTCAACCGTATAAGAGGTTCCTGAAGTTCCACCAGTTACTGTGCCTGTATTTGGGTCAATTACCGCTGCGTCAACTGGTGCTGGATTAAAAGCAAATGTCCCTCCTGTCGTTCCTGTAATTGTTGCGGTAGCACCATCACATGTTGGTGTCATTGAAAACGACGCATCATCTGTTGTAATTACTGTAAAACTTACTGTACTTGATAAAGGACAAATTCCTGATGTTGTATATTGTACTGTATAAGATGTTCCTGAAGTTCCACCTGTAACCGTTCCAGTGTTTGGGTCGATAACAGCGGCATCTACTGGTGCGGGATTGAATGTATAAGTTCCGCCTACAGTGCCCATTAATGTTGCAGTAGCACCATCACACGTTGGTGTCATTGAAAACGACGCATCATCCGATGGATTTATTACTAAATTAAAAAGTGGTAGTGGACTTACATTGTTGCAAGATGCATCAGATATTCTTTCAATTCTGACATAAATAGGCTGAGGATTTGAAACATTGGTATATGGACTCACTAAAGCACCTGTACTGGTATCAGCATTTGCAAAAGAGGTATAATAAGTTACCTGAAAATCAGACGCTGGTTGCGCTCCTAAAATTCCTAAGGTTTGAGATTCTAAATCAAACTGTTCAAAACCATCATTTGAAGCATCATCACATTGTTCCAAATCTGGAACTGGATTAATGGTTGGTTGTGCTGTAATATTTAAAGTGAAGGTTTCAACTTCGTAACACCCAGACGTTTGATATTCTACTCTAACATAAATCACTTGACCATTAGTTCCTGAATATGTTCCAGGTGTTGCTATTGGATTGGTTGCGGCATCGGCATCGGCTTGCGTTTCATAATAAGTGACGACCAAATCAGTTGGATTTGGTGCATTTGCTAAAATAACTGAGGTATTTTGAGTTAAATCAAAAATATAAGGTGCTGCTCCTGGATTGCACAAAAACAAATTATTAGGAGGCAAGGTTACAATTTCTGGTAGTACGTCTATGCAAACATCTTGGGTGTATTCACAGCCAAAATCGTCAGTTACTCTATAGGTATAGCAAAAAGTTCCTGCAGTTGGTGGTTGTACTGTAATGGTATTTCCTGAAGTATTTGTTATAGTAGCATCGGCATCCCAAGCTTCAGAGGTTATGACAGGTGTAAATGACAATTCTGGTGGTTGTAAATTAGGGTCAAACTCAATACTCCATTGAAAAATATAACCATTATCCAAGCCAAGGTTGTCTACAACTCTAATCGTCCAATCGCCATTTAATGGAGACCCCAAAAGCCCAGTAAAAGATTCTTCAGCTCTATAATTACCTGCTGGCACATAGGAGTCTGTATAAGTACCAGGACCATTCCCATTTGGAAAGGTACCACCCGTTACAATACCTCCAACCATAGTAGGATTGGTATTACCAGGCACAAAACAATACTGTGCTCCAATACCTGGTGTTGTATTAGCACTATTACCATCAACTGCTCCTGTTGCCCAAGGTGTTCCTAAGTTAGCAGAACCTCCTCCAGGGTAATTTTTTAAAGTAATTTGTTGCCCATTAGGACTGATGATGGAAATATCCAAATCACCCAAATAAGAATGCTCCATCGTTAAACAAATGCTCACAATTTGGTTGATGTCTGTAAGAGTCTGTGCAGAATCATAACAATCTACTGTTACTGAGGTTTCATAAGCCACTCCATTACCATCTGGTAAAAAAGTGGTATCACTAACAGGTGGTGTACAGTCATTGATAAACTCCACAGGAGCAACCACACCATCAATGGTGGTCGATTCGCCAAAGCAAAGTACGGATTGGGCCGCTTCGGTCCCAGTAAAATCAGGTTCTGTCGCTACTTGCACTACTTGGTTAATCAAATTGTTATTGGTACAGCCCAAGGGGTCAATAGAAGTATTGGCATCTCTTACACTTAAATTAACAATGTACACACCAGGAGTTGCATACGAAAAGGTAGCAGTCTGACCTGCCATAGTATTACCATCACCCAAATCCCACTCATAAGTAGCACCTGTACCATCCACTGAGAAGGTTGCACTTCCAACTAAAGTAATTGGGTCGTTAGGACATACACGAATATACCCCAAGGCATTAGGTGCAGGTGTTGCACTATCTAATTGCGAATTAATCGTTTGGCAAGGTGTAATACAAGATATGGTGGCTGCCCAACCTGTAGTAGTCCCAGAACCGTTTGAGGTAAACTCAAAAGTTAAACATCCTGTAGGATTATCAGGTGATGCACTTACAAATCCAGGACTTGTGGCACCAGAATACGTTCCGAAAGCATTCGCTGCGGTAGAATCACCATCATATATGGTTAACACATCTAAATTTAATTGTGTACTAAATTGCGTAAAGTCAACCTGCACACGTTGTCCAGGACCACCAGGACAAATGGTAAACACATAACTTTCATTGCTACCATAGTTGCCAGCAGCACCTCCAGAATCATAAAAAGTACCTGAACATTGGCTTACGGTTCCATTTTGCATGGATACATCTTGAGAAAAACTTATATAGCTTGTAAAAAGTAGTAGTAAAAGTGTAATTTTTTTCATCGTTATTGAGCGTATATTATTGATGTTGCGATTTGATGATGATATAGTAATTGGTATGATCAACACGATACATATAAGCACCTATTGAATAAAAATTGAAATTATATTTTAAAGGATTGAAGTCCTTTGGGTTGAATTCTGTATCTCTTTTTAAGGTTGGCACATAGGCATCAAACAAGGTTACTTCTGAAAGCAAAGGGTATGGTTTTAATTCCGCTCCAGGCATTTGTTTAACAACCACTCTATTACGCAAAATATTTTTAATATCCTTCACACGTTGCGGTCTGTTTAAGACTTCTTTTTCGGCTTCAGCCCCATAAACTTCTTTAATTTGTGCCAACTCCTTAGCAGTTAAAGGCGCATTCACATTACTGTTATACTTTACTAATGGTAATGGTTGTGGCTTAATTTTTCGTTGCGAAAAAGCGGTTGTACATAATAACATAGTAAAAAACAACACGATGAGCGATTGTAACTTTATTTTCATTTGGTTTTATTTTAAATGCAATGGTTGAACTGAAACTTTCTTATCTTCATCTTAATAGATTGAAACACAATATTATCATCAAAATCTATCAATGACATTTTATTATAAGGCACGAAATTTAAGAAAATTTTAATGATTGAACTGTTAATTGCACATTGAAATTAAGCATTCCTTTTATTTTTATATATAACATTTTAAATTAAAAAATTCCTACCTGCTGTATGATTTTTTTAATTCCTTATCTTTGTAACTTATTTCATTTGAAATTTACACTTTTTATAAAAAAGCATGAAAATAGAAAAACATATAGACGATTTTGACGATTTAGGCAACGACCATATTGGCACTTCAACAGAAACTCCTTTACGAAGTGATGCTTTTAAGCTTTCATCAGAAGAAAAGATTGATATCATTAAAGATGATGTTCGCCATATTATGGAAACCTTAGGTTTAGATTTAACTGACGACAGCCTTAAAGGCACACCTATGCGTGTTGCCAAAATGTTTGTAAAAGAGATTTTTGGAGGCTTAAGTCCAGATAAAAAACCAAATGCTTCTACTTTTAAAAACAAATATAAGTATGGCGAAATGTTGGTTGAAAAGAATATCACCTTATACTCTACTTGCGAACACCATTTATTACCTATTGTTGGAAAAGCGCATGTAGCTTACATTTCTAACGGAACCGTTGTTGGGCTTTCAAAAATGAATCGCATTGTCGATTATTATGCTAAACGTCCACAAGTACAAGAGCGTTTAACCATTCAAATTGTAAAAGAGTTACAACAAGTTTTAAATACCGAAGATGTAGCTTGTGTTATTGATGCTAAACATTTATGTGTCAACTCAAGAGGCATCAGAGACATAGAAAGCAGTACTGTTACTTCGGAGTTTGGAGGTAAATTTAAAAATTTGGAAACCAGAAGAGAGTTTTTGGATTATATTAAATTGGACACAACATTTTAAGTAACCTAACCTATAATTGTTTTAACATCAATGCAGCTTTACAAAAACAACCCTATAAAACTATACAATTCGCTCTCTGGCGAAAAAGAAACGTTCAACCCTATAACAGAAGGCTATGTTGGCATGTATGTTTGCGGTCCAACAGTGTATAGCAATGTGCATTTAGGCAATGTGCGAACTTTTATGTCTTTTGATATGATATTTCGCTATTTAAAACATTTAGGCTATAAAGTACGGTTTGTGCGTAACATTACAGATGCTGGTCATTTAGAAAATGATGCTGACGCTGGCGAAGACCGCATCGCTAAAAAAGCACGTTTAGAGTCTATTGAACCTATGGAAGTGGTGCAACGCTACACAGTTGATTTTCATAATATTTTAAACAAATTCAATTTTTTACCACCAAGCATTGAACCAACTGCCACAGGCCATATTATTGAACAAATTGAAATCATCAAAAACATTCTCGATAAAGGATTAGCGTATGAAATAAACGGCTCAGTGTATTTTGATGTTTTAAAATATAACCAAACCAAACCTTATGGTATTTTGAGTAAACGTAATGTGGAAGATTTAATGCACAATTCGCGCGAGCTTGATGGACAAAGCGATAAGAAAAACCCGCAAGATTTTGCCCTTTGGAAAAAAGCCGAACCCCAACATATCATGCGTTGGCCTTCACCTTGGAGTGATGGTTTCCCAGGTTGGCATTTAGAATGTACAGCAATGAGCACCAAATATTTAGGCGAACATTTTGACATACATGGAGGTGGTATGGATTTAAAATTTCCACATCACGAGTGCGAAATTGCTCAAGCTGAAGCTTGTAACAACCAAACACCTGTCAACTATTGGATGCACGCCAATATGTTAATTATGAATGGTAAAAAAATGGCCAAATCAACAGGTAATTTCATTTTACCAAATGAGATATTTTCTGGCGACAATCCACATATTACCAAAGCTTTCGCACCAAGTGTCGCTCGCTTTTTTATGCTTCAAGCACATTACCGAAGCATATTGGATTTTACCAACAATGGCCTTTTAGCCAGTGAAAAAGGCTTTTACAGATTGATGGATGCCGTTAATTTGTTAGACGATTTAAAGACATCTTCAACCTCAACATTCAATGTTTCAGAATGGAAACAAAAATGTTATGATGCCATGAATGATGATTTTAATTCGCCAATCGTCATTGCCAATTTATTTGATGCTGTAAAATACATCAATCAAATCAAAGAAGGAATTGCAACCATTACCAAAGACGATTTAACAACACTAAAAGCAACCATCAACGCTTTTGTTTTTGATATCTTAGGTTTGGTCAATGTTACCAAAGCTGACACAGGAACTGATAAACTTTCTGGTGCTGTAGAATTGCTCATTCAATTACGACAAGAAGCCAGAGCCAATAAAGACTTTGCCATGTCTGATAAAATACGTGATGAATTGGCTGCAGCTGGTATTCAGTTAAATGATGGTAAGGAAGGTACAACGTTTACCACTAATTAGTTGCTTTTGAAGTTTTGAAGTTGTGAGTTGTGGAGCTGTAGTTGCCTTGCTCTACTAAACATTTAATTATATTGAAAAAAATACTCATATATCCATTTTTGCTACTGATTAAAGTGTATCAAACTTTAATTTCGCCATTAACACCTGCAACTTGCAGATTTCAACCTACCTGTTCGCACTACGCTAAAGAAGCTTTGGAAAAACATGGTTTGCTTAAAGGTGGATGGTTGGCTATTAAGAGGATTTTTAGTTGTCATCCGTGGGGAAAATCGGGTTATGATCCAGTTCCTGAAAAGGAAGATTAATTTATAAAAACCATAACATTTAGTTTTTTTCAAAACCTTATATTTACAGCACCTAAAAAATAATACTAAATGCACGCTTTACAAATTGTTTGGAATCCATCAAAAGGAATTGACTTAGGTTTTTTTATGCTACATTATTACAGTATGATGTGGATTGTAGCTTTTATCTTGGGTTTCTACATAATGAAACGCATCTATAAAAATGAAAATCAAACGGACGAATCTTTAGATTCTTTGTTTATTTATTCTGTTATAGGCATTATGCTTGGTGCACGTTTAGGTCATGTTATTTTTTATCAACCAGAACTTTTTAAAGACGATTTCTTTAGTATCTTCCTTCCTTTTAGATTTAAAGGTGGTTTTGAGTTTACAGGTTTTCAAGGGTTGGCAAGTCATGGTGCTGCTATTGCCATGATTATTTCTATGTATTTATACAACAAAAAAGTGTTGCACAAATCGGTCCTTTGGATTTTAGATCGTGTGGTACTTCCTGTGGCTTCAGGCGCAGTGTTTGTAAGACTTGGAAATTTTATCAACTCTGAAATTGTCGGCAAACCAACAGGTAGCAATTATGGTGTTATTTTCAAACAAAATGGCGACATTTTTCCAAGACATCCAGCGCAATTGTATGAAGCGTTTTGCTATATTTTTGTATTTATCACTTTATGGTATTTTTATTGGAAAACCAAAAAGAGTGAACAACAAGGCTTTTTGTTTGGCTTGTTTTTAGTGTTGTTATGGACTGTTCGCTTTGTTGTAGAGTTTGTAAAAGAACCTCAAAATCCTGAACGCGCTAATTGGATTTTAAATACTGGACAATTGTTAAGTATTCCATTCATTATCTTAGGACTTTACTTTATGTTTGTTTATAAGCCGAAAACTAAGTTGAGTTAATGACACATAAGTCTTTAAAAATCATTGCTTTTATGACGCTTGGTGCTTTTTGCTTTTGCTCAACCTCTTGTAAAACAGATAAAAACAAAACTATCAAACCTTTGGTAATTGCGTTTAAAAAAGAAGGCGAATTGACCTTACGTAAAGCCACTAACAATGCCATCATTACTACATTAGACATTGAAATTGCTGATGACGACTATCAAACGCAAACAGGTTTGATGTACAGAACATCCATGGAAGAACATCAAGGCATGTTGTTTGTATTTCCTAAAGCTACTTACCATTCATTTTACATGAAAAACACACAGATTCCTTTAGACATTATCTTTATTGACTCAAATAAAAGTATCATCAACATTCAAAAACATGCAAAACCTTTTGATGAAACCTCGTTACCATCTGAAGCTCCTGCACAATATGTATTAGAAATTAATGCTGGCTTGTCTGACCAATGGCAACTTAAAGCTGGTGATAGAATAGATTATACTCAAGATTAAACTTTTATTTAATAAAAAAAACAAAAGCCACTCAATTGAGTGGCTTTTGTTTTTTATAAACTATGTTCTATTATTTTTTAGCTTCTGGAGTATCTTCTCCTTTATCTTTTAATGAATCGTACATTAAAGGTGTTGCAACAAATATAGAAGAGTAAGTACCTACAACAATACCAACAATAATGGCATATAACAAGCCTCTTAAAGAATCGGTACCAAAAATAAACATCGCCAATAATACCACTAAGGTAGTCATTGAGGTATTTAACGTTCTACTCAATGTACTATTAATAGCATAGTTGATATTTTTACCTCCTTTAAAGCCTCCACGTTCATTGATGGTTTCCCTAATTCTGTCAAAGATAATAACGGTATCATTTAAGGAATATCCAATTACTGTCAGAATTGCCGCAATAAACGCTTGGTCAATTTCCATGGTAAATGGCATAAAACTATAAGTGAATGAGAAGACTCCTAACACGATAATCACATCATGGAATACTGCAGTAACAGCTCCAAGAGAGAATTGCCATTTCTTAAAACGCAATAAGATATATAAAAATACTACTACTAAAGATCCTAAAACTGCCCAAAGCGATTCTTTCTTAATATCATCAGCTATGGTAGGACTCACTTTACTTGAAAGCATTTTTCCTATTTTTTTGTCTCCAGAACCAGATTTAAATGCTTCGTAGGTCATTCCTTTTGGTAAAAATGGTGTTAAGGCTTGAAACAATTTAGCTTGTACATCTTCATCTGCCTCTGCTGAGTTTTCATCTACTTTATATTTGGTAGAAATTTTTAATTGGTGTGAGCTACCAATAGTTTTAACCTCAGCACTTCCAAAGACTTTTAATAAATCGCCTTTTACTTCTTCTGGGCTTACATCTTGAGCAAAACGTACTTGATAGGTTCGTCCACCAACAAAATCAATTCCTTGGTCTAATCCTTTAGTAAATAATGAAATTAAACTCAAAACAACTAAGGTTCCTGACAGTAGGTAAGCTATTTTTCTTTTTCCTAAGAAATCAAAATTCACTTTCTTTAATAAGCCTCTGGTAATTGATGTTGTAAACGTTAAATTTTTACCTCTATTCATATACCAATCTACCAATAATCTGGTAATAAAAATTGCTGTAAATAACGATGTGGCAATACCTATAATTAAAGTAGTAGCAAAGCCTTTAATTGGACCTGTACCAAACACAAATAAAATAATAGCTGTTAATAAGGTGGTAATGTTGGCATCTAAAATTGATGACAAGGCGTTGCCAAACCCATCTTTTACCGATTCGCGTAAGCCTTTACCTTTTTCTAACTCTTCTTTAATCCTTTCATAAATAAGTACGTTAGCATCTACTGACATACCAATGGTTAATACAATACCTGCTAAACCAGGAAGGGTCAAGACTGCTCCTAAACCTGACAGGACACCAAATATTAACAAGATATTTAATAGTAAGGCAAAATCTGCAAAAAGACCACCTTTGCCATAGTAAACAATCATCCATAACAATACAACTGCTAAAGCAATTAAAAATGACATCATTCCGCTATCAATTGCTTCTTGACCTAATGAAGGTCCAACCTCATCTGCTTGAACAATATCGGCAGAAGCTGGCAGTTTTCCTGCTCTTAATACGTTAGCTAAGTCAATTGCTTCATTTAAAGTAAACGACCCAGAAATTTCAGAATTACCTCCAGAAATAGCTCCTGTAGTCACACCTGGTGCAGAATACACAATATTATCAAGAACAATGGCTATTTGACTTTGTTGATTGTAAGCTCTACCTGTCATTTCCTCCCAAATTTTAGCTCCTTTGCTATTCATTTGCATGCTTACTGATGGCAAACTTCTTTGGTTGTAGGCTTGACGCGCATCTGTAATAACAGCACCACTTAATTCTGGTACATTATCTCTGTTTCCTTTTAAAGCATACAGATCTACAAAATCACTATCTTTTGGTTGAATTCCCCAAGCAAACTTCACATAACGTTGGTCTACTGGTAACAACGCTCTAACTTGTGGTTTGTTTAGGTATGACATGACTAAGTCTTTATCTTCTGCTTTAAAAGAAGCAACCACAGGACCTCTTGCTCCACCAACCATTAAATTACCAAGCGGATTTACCGTTGCCACATCTGTAGAATCTGTTGCAACCTCTCCTGTTAGTTCTTTAATTTTGTCTTCTGCTTGAGTTGTTGAGTCTTTAACGACTTTAGCGTCAGATTTTGCATCTGTTTTTGTTGCAACTAACCCTTTTAAGGTTTCATTGGCTTTAAACAAAAACGAACTCATTTCTTCGCCTTTATAAACATCCCAAAATTCTAATTGTGCTGTACTTTGTAATAATTTTTTAACACGTTCAATATCTTTAGCTCCAGGCAATTCAACAAGAATACGTCCTGAGTTTCCTAAACGTTGAATATTTGGTGAGGTCACACCAAACTTATCGATACGTTTACGCAATACTTCAAAAGCAGATACAATAGACTCATCTACTTTTTTCTTGATGATTGGCATTACCTGCTCATCAGTCATATCAAATGTTACTTCTTCACTTAAAGTTCTATTCGCAAAAATTTCTGGTGATGCTAATTTTTGATTGCCTTTGATAGCTTCAAATGAGGTAAAGAAATCTTCAACATAGGTATTTTGACTGTTTTTTTGGAGTTCAGAAGCATCTTCTAAGGCTTTATTAAAAACGGGATCTTTACTATAGTTAGAGAGCCCTTTCAAAATGTCTTTAACAGAGATTTCAAGAATCACGTTAATACCACCTTTAAGGTCCAAACCAAGATTCATGGCTTTACTCTTAACATCATCATATGTATATTTGGCAATACCAATATTATACACATCAACGTTAGATAATGAGTCTAAATAATGAGCTTCATCTGCAGCTCTTTGTATTGGGTCTTCTGTTTTGCTTGCAGCAATTTGTTTTGCTTCGTCTTCAATTTGGTTGGCTTTGAATGTAAATGAAAGTTGATAAATACTTACCAATCCAAACAACACTGCAAACAGTTTTACTAATCCTTTGTTTTGCATTCTATTATAGTTTATGGTCAAATTTTTTTTAACGCGCAAATATAGAATTTACCGCATAATTTGACAATTATTATTTTTATTAAATTTTATTTGGTTTTTTTGAGGAATGTCAACATTTTAATCAGCTTTTTCAACTGTAAAACATCAACTTATGAGTTTAAAATTGTAGAAGGGCCTGCTCTAACCTCTGGAATGATGTATGAAGTATTGTCTATTAAAAAGACACTGTTTTTATTTAGCTTATGAGATGATGTTACAACGTTATTCGTTTTACTAAAGTCAATTTCAGTAGTATGTAGTCCAATATTTGGGTTGAAAAATCGGTCGTAATCTTGTTTTTGATTAATCACATAAGTGCCTGCTGAATTAGAATTATCAGTAGGTTTATGTAGTTCATACACATCTAAATTATAGTTTTTAGACTGTTTTTTTGAAGGATATTTGCTGTTTTTTTTATGATGATTTAAAGCTGTAAAATCTAACGCAAGTGCTTCATCATCAGAAAGTGTTTTTTTGATATTTTCAACAGCAATGGCACTATGATACGAAATTTTTAAACTTCCGTTACTTTCTTCTCGTACCTGAATGTTATCAACTCCAAAAGCCTGCAACTGTTGTTTTATAGCAGCAATTGCATTTTGAGATTGTTCAGCAGTTACTTCTTTGGTATTGAATTGCACTAAAACCTCTTGATTTGGTAAAGAGATTTGATTGTGGCAAATACCTAAAAAAGTAAGAACAAGAATTAAAGCACTTAGGTACCATTTTGTTTTCATGCGCCAAATATAGGCTTTTTTTTAGTTATAAGTTAAAAGTACTTGAAGTGCCTAAAGTTTTCAAAATAGAGCTTCAACTTTAGGCACTTATAACTTTAGATATTTATAACTTTATTTATAGCAAATTGTTGACGTTTCTAACAGCATCTGCACTTTCTTTCATATTGGCTTTTTCGGCATCTGTCAATTCTATTTCAACTATTTTTTCAATACCGTTGCGACCTAAAATTACAGGAACTCCAATACAAATATCATTCATACCATACTCACCTTCTAATAAAACTGAACATGGGAACATTTTTTTCTGGTCGCAAGCAATGGCCTGAACCAAAGCACTCACAGCTGCTCCTGGTGCATACCAAGCCGAGGTGCCTAATAATTTTGTTAAGGTAGCACCACCAACTTTGGTGTCTTCCATAACTTGATTGAGTCTGTCTTTTGATAAAAATGAAGATGCCAACACACTATTGCGTGTTGCCAAACGTGTTAAAGGAATCATTCCTGTATCACTATGGCCACCTATAACCATGCCGTCCACATCACTAATTGGAGCTTCTAAGGCTTCCGCTAATCTGTATTTAAAACGTGCTGAATCTAAAGCACCACCCATTCCGATAATTCTATTTTTTGGAAGACTGGTCGATTTATGTACCAAATATGCCATGGTATCCATTGGGTTACTCACCACAATAATGATGGTGTTTGGAGAATGCTGAATTAAACTTGATGCAACCGTTTTTACAATGCCAGCGTTGATGCCAATCAATTCTTCACGAGTCATTCCTGGCTTACGCGGAATACCAGAGGTAATGACACAAATATCACTATTGGCTGTTTTAGAATAATCATTAGTAATTCCTGTTATTTTGGTATCAAACCCATTTAATGAGGCTGTCTGCATTAAATCCATCGCTTTCCCTTCGGCAAAGCCTTCTTTAATGTCTAACAAAACCACTTCGCTTGCAAAATTTTTGATAGCAATATACTCTGCACAACTTGCGCCTACTGCTCCTGCTCCAACTACTGTAACTTTCATAAGATTGTATTTATTTTATTTAAAATTGTGTTGATTTTTAAGACTGCAAAATTACGAATTATTATGCTGTAAATAAAAAAAGCGCAGGACTAAATCTTGCGCTTTTTTTTTGAGTTTATTTATTTGTAGTATGCTTAGAAAGAAAAGTTGAACCCAACAGATGCACTATCAAATTCAGCAAACGTATAATCAGCATTAAAGCTAAAAAAGCCCAATTTTAAATTAGCACCAACTGTTCCTCTTACACCATTAACATCTTGTTTAACCGAAAAAGGATCTACAATATCTTGTGATGTAAATACACCATCAGACACTCTGTAAGTTCCTGTTAAATCGGTTGTCGATTTTCCATTAATGTAGCCCAAACCTCCATAAAAATTAATGATTTTTAATTTTGTACCAACCAACAATTCAAATAAAAGTGTATTGATTTTGGTTTGCACTTGCTGATTGTTTCCATCTACCAAACCATCGTCAGTAAAATCATAGCTTCCATCTAAATGTGTATAAGCAATTAATCCAGAAATAGCTACAGGAATTATTTTATCTGCAGGCAACCAAGAGGTAAATTCTTGCTGTAAACCCAAACCATAAAAGCCAACTTTAACATCATCTGTATTTACTTTAGGAAAAAAACGTCCTTTAATTTGAGTGCCTTTAAAAGGCGAAAAACTGGCTTGTAAAAAAGCGGTTGGAATTAAGTTGATATTTTCTGAGGCAATCCCTGTAGGTAAGGTTAATTCGGTTTCTTGATTTCCAAAAATTGGGTCGTCATAGGTAATAATAACGGTCACATCTGGACTGTTTTGTCCTAAAGCTGTTGCGACAGTTTTAGATGGACTGTTATCCTGAAAACGGATGTTTTCATAGTCGGCAACATTCATTACAAATGATTTTTTTTCAGCTTTAATAAAAGAGGCATTTCCAATGATTGAAATTTCAAACCCATATTTTTTTGGAGCTTTAGCATTATTGAACCAACCATTATTGATTCCGTATGCAAGCCCTTCAGAAGCTGGTTGGATATAGTCGGTTGTAAATTTTTTGGCATCATTGATACCAGCAGCTAATAGATCGTCAATATTTTCTTGTGCATTCATCATGATGGATGGCAGCAACATTAAGGCTAAAACAAGATATTTTTTCATTAGGTTTATTTAGATTTGATTTTGTTCAAAAATAACAAAATATATTTAACAAACACATTTAATCGATAAAAATTGTATTTAATCGGATTTACTTGATAAAAAAAGAGCGCCATAAGCGCTCTTTTTTCTTCTTGTTTATAGTCAATTATGCATCTATATTGGCGTAAACTGCATTTTTCTCAATAAATTCTCTACGTGGTGGCACTTCGTCTCCCATTAACATTGAAAAGATGCGATCTGCTTCACCACCATTATCAATTTGAACTTGTCTCAAAGTCCTAAATTCTGGATCCATAGTGGTGTCCCATAATTGCTCTGCATTCATCTCTCCAAGACCTTTGTATCGTTGGATACTAACGCTTCCACCATATTCTTCAGCAATGGCATCTCGCTCTTTATCTGACCAAGCATATTGTTTCTTGTTTCCTTTTTTAACCAAATATAATGGAGGTGTTGCAATGTAAATATGGCCATTTTCAATCAATTCTTTCATGTATCTGAAAAAGAAGGTCAAGATCAAAGTAGCAATGTGGCTCCCATCAATATCAGCATCACACATAATAACCACTTTGTGGTAACGCAATTTTGAAAGATTCAACGCTTTGCTATCATCTTCAGTCCCAATAGTGACGCCTAAAGCCGTGAAAATATTCTTGATTTCTTCATTTTCAAAGACCTTATGAGTCATCGCTTTTTCAACATTCAAAATCTTTCCTCTCAAAGGAAGGATTGCTTGAAAATTTCTATCTCTTCCTGCTTTTGCAGTTCCACCTGCCGAATCTCCCTCTACTAAAAAGACTTCGCATTTTGTAGGATCTTGTTCGGAGCAGTCACTCAATTTCCCAGGCAAACCACCAATGCTCATGACGGTTTTACGTTGTACCAATTCACGTGCTTTTTGGGCTGCATGACGCGCTTGTGCTGCCAACATCACTTTTTGAACAATGGTTTTTGCATCTTCTGGATGTTCTTCTAAATAATCGGTAAGCATTTCTGAAACCGCTTGACTAACAGAGGCTGATACTTCTCTATTTCCAAGTTTGGTTTTGGTTTGACCTTCAAATTGAGGCTCTTGTACTTTTACCGAAATAATGGCAGTTAATCCTTCACGGAAATCGTCACCTGCAATTTCAAATTTTACATTTTTGAGCAAACCAGATTCGTCTGCATACTTTTTAAGCGTGTGTGTCAATCCACGACGGAAACCTGCTAAATGTGTTCCACCTTCGTGTGTATTGATATTATTGACATAGGAATGCAAATTTTCGGCATAAGAGGTATTATAAATCATGGCTACCTCAACTGGAACACCATTTTTTTCACCTTCAAAAGCTATGACGTCTTTCATTAAAGGTTCTCTATTACCATCTAAAAATTTGATAAATTCTTTAAGGCCATCTTCTGAATAAAAGGTTTCGCCTTCAAACTGGCCATCGTCTTTTTTATGACGTTTGTCAATTAAATGAATAGTGATGCCTTTGTTTAAATAAGCTAACTCGCGCAATCTACTCGCTAAGGTATCGTAACTGTATTCCGTAGTTTGAGTAAAAATGGTCGTATCAGGTTTAAACGTTACAGTGGTTCCTCTTTTATCAGTTTCACCCACTTGTTTTACAGGATACATGGCTTTACCACGCTCATACTCTTGCTCATAAATTTTTCCTTCTCTAAAAACAGTGGCTTTTAAATGTTCAGATAAGGCATTCACACAACTCACACCAACACCGTGTAATCCACCAGATACTTTATAGGAATCTTTATCAAATTTACCACCAGCTCCAATTTTGGTCATCACCACTTCTAAGGCTGATACACCTTCTTTTTTGTGAATATCGACAGGAATACCACGTCCATCATCTTCAGTCGTTATGGAGTTATCTTCATTAATAATAACGGTTATATTGTTACAATGTCCAGCAAGTGCTTCATCAATGGAGTTGTCAACAACTTCATAAACCAAGTGATGAAGACCTCTTGTACCAACGTCACCAATATACATGGATGGACGCATACGTACGTGTTCCATACCTTCTAAGGCCTGAATACTATCTGCCGAATAATTGTGCTTGTTAAATTCTTCTTTTTGATTGCTCATAGTATAATTTAAAATTATTTATTGCTATTATTTACTACATAAAAAAAGATGCGTTTAGCATCCTTTTGAATACAAACAAAGATACGAAACGATTAGCCTTTTTGAAAGTTTTTTATCGATTATAGTTTAAAATTATCAACAGTTGTTAATTACTTAAAAGTGGCTTAAATCGATTAAAAAGTGGCTTAAATTTGATTTTAATAAATTTTAACATCTTCAAAAAATAGCAAAAAACTCAAAATCTCGTAGAGGTGATTATTTGGCTTCAAAAAAATCAGTTTTAACAGAAAAATTTATTCAAACAAACTTGACTTTAGGGAAAACCCTAAGTTTTTATTTCTATGAATTACCCTTATACGTAAACATTTTTATGTCAATACTTTAGCAATGTCTAACCGATATAATTAAATTTTTTTGCCATGAAACAAACTTTACTTTTAAAATCTTGCCTAAACTATCTGCTGGCCTCAGTGATTTCAGCG
Source organism: Gelidibacter sp. (assembly GCA_041391965.1). Lineage (GTDB taxonomy): Bacteria > Bacteroidota > Bacteroidia > Flavobacteriales > Flavobacteriaceae > JAWKMZ01. The sequence goes on from JAWKMZ010000005.1 coordinate 211,522, forward strand.
CATGTTTTTGCCCAAAATATGGGCCAACTGGATACCACCTTCAACACCTTGGGAATAGAATTTGCTGGCGACACTGGTTTTAATGGCGGATGGCCCCATCAATTTATTGAACAACCCGATGGCAAAATCTTAGTTGCAGGAAGCATGACGGAGACGCATTGGCACAAAACCTACAGTATAGCCAGAATCAACCCTAACGGAAGTTATGATGGTACCTTTGAAGTTTCAGACAAGATCAATACATCCAACTCAATCACTCCCGAAATTTACGCAATGGTATTACAACCTGATGGAAAAATTGTGATGGTAGGTACGTTTACGCTTTACGAATCTACTTCAAGAATACGCATCATGCGACTCCATGCTGATGGACGTCTGGACACGAGCTTCAACCCAGGCACGAGTGCCAATTTTACCATTAAAAAAGTAGTGATGCAAAGTGACGGAAAGTTTATCATTGGTGGCACGTTTACCTCATACAATGGAAATGCCATCAACAAAATTGCACGGCTCAACGCTGACGGAAGTTTTGATAATACATTCGTAGTTGGCACTGGTTTTAATAGCAACGTAAACGATATGTTAATTCAAGATGATGGCAAAATAATTGTCGTTGGCGATTTCACTCAATTTAATGGCCATCCACATTCTGGAGCTGTTCGTTTACATTCAGATGGCAGCTTAGACACCTCTTTTGTTCCCGATGCCGTTTCAAATGTATTGTGCATTGCCAAACAACCTGATGGGAAACTGCTGCTTGGTGGATGGTTTGACCAAGTTAATGGCTTCAACAGAAATTACGTGACACGATTACATGCTGACGGAAGTTTGGACAATACTTTCATTCCTTCAAGTGGACCAGATACTTATGTGAATAAGATCCAGCCTTTAACCAATGGTAAAATTCTTATCAGTGGTGGGTTTGCAACTTACCAAGGCGTTACTTCAAAATATCTTGCAAGACTAAATGCTGATGGAAGTTTGGATACCTCATTTAACCAAGACCTTGGTCTTAACGATGTTGCAACTGCCATCTACCAACTTAATAATGGTAAATATATAATTGGTGGTGTGTTTGAAACTTACAACAACGTTATGCGTGTTCATGTGTTACAATTGAATGAAAACGGAAGTTTGGACACGAGTTTTAACGATGGTAAAGGCACCGCAAAACTAAGTGCAACAAACAGCAGTGAAGTTTACAGTATTTCGACTTATGCCGATGGGCGCATTTTACTGGGTGGAAACTTTTCGCATTACAACTGTTTACCTTATAGCAAAATTGTACGCACCACTGAAAATGGGAGTATAGATGGCACTTTTCAACCGGGAACAGGAGCCAACAACGCAATATTGGCAACTAAAATTCAGCCCGATGGAAAAATTATAATTGCTGGAACTTTCACCAATTATAACGGCACAAACATTAACCGTATTGCGAGATTGAACGCAGATGGCAGTTTAGATTCAAGTTTCAATGTAGGTACTGGTTCTAACGGCAAGGTTGATGCCCTTGCCATACAAAGTGATGGAAAAATTCTTATTGGCGGTTTGTTTACTGAATATAACGGATTGCAACGTTATTGTATTGCAAGACTTAATACTGATGGGAGCAATGATGGTACATTCAACATAGGACATACAGGTGCTTATGATGACATCAACAAAATTATAGTGCTACCTGATGGCAAAATCATGTTATTTGGCAAGTTTAGGTTTTACAATGAAGTGGCTTACAACCGTGTGATGCGCCTAAACCCTGATGGTTCACCAGACACTACATTTAATGCAATGGGAACAGGAATAGACGGCACTTCTACTTTTTTTGAAATACACGATGCAGATATTCAAACAGATGGAAAACTAGTAATGTATGGAAATTTTAACTCTTATAATGGTGTTGCAAACAAATCGTTGATTAGAATTCATCCTGATGGCGGTTTGGACAACAGTTTTGAAATGAACGAGACCAATATAGCTCAATCTCTGAGTAAAGTGAAAGTGCTTTCAGATGGTAATATCTTGATCTCTGGCATTTATTTTTCCGACAGTGAAAAAATTGTTGAACTGTTTTCTACTGACGGTACAAGAGTCAATGAATTTAACGAAAATGGCACCGGAATTTCTATACCAGATGGCAGTATTTACACCTCTACAATTGCACCTAACATTTATGCGCTGGACATACAACCTGATGGAAAAATAGTGATAGGTGGTTCGTTTCATTTTTATAATGAAACTTTGACTTCCAATGTGGCAAGATTACATTATGACAACTCAACATTAGGGATTCATAACTTAGACAGTACCACCCTAAAATTCCATCCAAACCCAACAAGTGATTTGGTACACTTTTCTGAAACAATTTCTGAAGTATCGGTTTATAATTTAGCCTTGCA
>JAWKMZ010000006.1:0-105812 GCA_041391965.1 Gelidibacter sp.
TAAAAAACACGCTCTGGAAACGTCTTTACCTGACTGGTCAACCTCAATATTATAGGTATGCTTAATGTAATTGGCTACTGCGGTGAAATACTCTGAATGTGTTACTTCTGAAACATCAATTCTGATAATCCATTTTAGTCCATCTCCAGATGGTGATGTAAATAGCATTTCGGTTTCAAAGTATTCATCGTTTAGTAATTGCTTTTTTAACTCTTGAAGATTATCTAAATGGTCAAAATCAATAGTTAATAGATTGGAATGCTGTAACAAATTACTATCATTTCGCTTTTCAAACGTTCCTGAAAAGGTGACGTAATCAAAGCGATTCGCTTTGAATTTACGTGCTTCTTTTACATCGGTTATTGCTCTTAAATCTTCAGTAATTCTTTTGTATTTATCACTTGTGATTAATGCAAATACTTGATGTAACCGCATAGTTTCCGCAGGAAACACATTGCGAACTGGGGCTTTGAAAAAGCTACAGTAAGCATACCAGGTATCGTCTGGACCATTCAACCAATCTAATTCGCTTTTTTCCTTGACTTCTAAATTGAGATGTAATTCTTGGTTAATCTTGAGCAACAATTCTTCTTCATCGGTAATTCTAAAATGGTATTGTGCAAAATCAAATACATCACCGTTAAAGGTCTTTAGCTCTGTGTCTCGATGTGTTGCTATTACACCATCAATATGAATCCGTAAGGTTTCGTTACCACCATTAAAAGGGTTTCGGGTTATCCCGCAGTCCCTTCCTTTTACAGAAAGGACTGTTGTTTCAGGATAATACTGTCTTAACACGTAGGCATAAATTTTTAAGCCGTAATGTGTTTTGTCTAAAATTGCCTCTCTACTTACTTCCATCTCGTTTGAAATTATGGTTGTAGTAGTTATCTTGAAGCAATTGCTCCACATCGGAAACCTTGTAATAAAACTTACCCTTTACCTTGCTATAAGGTAGTGTTCCGTTATCTCTAAAGGTCTGTAAGGTTCGCTTACTGATGTGTAAGGTCTGCAATACGTCTTGGTTGTCTATCCACGTATCTTTTAATACTTCTGCTCTCGAATGTCGTAACAACTCGATACGTGCTTTTAAGTCCTTTATTTCTTGTGAGAGTGCCAAGAGTAAATCGATTATTTCAGTCATAACTTCACCGCTCCTTTCTTAATTAAGTAATCGGCAGCTCGCTGTTCGATTTCGTCTTGAGAATCGACACGGTTAGTCAATAACCATTGTTCTAATTCTGCTCTGTTGAAATAAATTTTCTTACCATTCGGTTTGTAATGTGGAATGGCTCCAGTACTCGTAAGCTTGTATAAATGTGATTGTGACAATTCCAAAAATTTACAGGCTTCGTTAAAGCTCAATACGTTTTTTACAATAATGTTTCTGTCTAAAACATGTGCTTCGATAATTTTAAGACGTTCTAATATTTCGTCCATAACTAATTAATTTTTAAAATAGAAATGGACATCTGGCCAAATGTCATTCTTGGTTTTCAAGAACAGGACAAAGGTTTAAAATTGGCTATCGGATTTTAGTAAGAGTGTAAAATGAAGGTAAGAGAACAGTAAGATTTCTTACTAATCTTACTGTTTTTTATTGCAGTTGTTGGATAATATTGTCTATTTCTTCTTTTTCTTTTGGGTTGTGGACTTTGTTTTTATGAAGATTATTTGCCTTTAGAGGTGTTCCTGTTTTAGTAATAAATTTTCCAGAACGCTCAATTGAAGTTGGATTAAATCCTGTAAAAAAAGGTTTTAAAACATCAACTATATAACTAAACTGTGTGGTTTCGCATTGAAGATAAATTTCTGTGTTACCTTCTGTAAAATCTTTTGCTATCAAAAGATTACATAATTGTTGCACCGTAGTTCTATTATCTAATAGGTCAATCCTTAATTGAAAATCATTCAGAACTTTCAATAAACCAGAGGTGTCTTTATTTTTATAACCAAATGAGGTTTTAGACTTACTTTTCGTTTTAGATGGCTTTTTAACTACCTCTTTTTTATCAGTTTCTAATTTCACAAATACTGAAGTATCAAAATCAGTATCGTTAAAATACTTTTCTGCTATTTCTTGAATTGAGAATAACCCAGTATCTGAAAATTGTCCGTATTGCTCTTGTAATTCGATGTATAGGTGAATTGCTGATGCTTTTAAGTAATTGATGATGTAATCGGTATCGTTGCCTAAATCGCTACTTATAGACTGCTTTTTAATGTAGGTGGCAATATCCTTTAAATACTTATTGAACTTATTAAATTGTACGGTATAGTTATACTTGTTTTCGGGTTCCGTAGCATCTTTTGGGAATTGGGATTTTAATGCTGCTAATTCAGTTTCAGTATCATTTGAAATCAGCTTAAAGTAATATTCTTTTTTACTGTTTAAAGGTCTTTTAAAGTTTACTTTAAAAACCGCATTATCAGCTTTTGGTAGTTCCTTTAATTCAGAGTTCAAAAATTAAATTCTCGTTCTGATCTATTGTCTCTATGTAATCCGTTGGTAATCGATACCAAACTTGCAAATACATTTCCTTTCATTATAAATCCAATTGAATACGGTTAGCAGCTTCTTTCTTTTTATCATCAATTACTTTGGCATAAATCTGTGTTGTTCTTAATTCTTTATGTCCTAATAATTTTGATACTGTGTAAATATCTGTACCCAAAGTTAATTGTAAAGTGGCATAGGTATGACGCGCACAATGAAAAGTAATATTTTTAGTAATACCTGCTTTTAACATCCATTGTTGCAATTTTAGATTTGACCAAGCACTATAATGTAAGCCTTCAAAAACTTTTGCTTCGGGTTTTCCTGCTTCACCTAATAATTCTCTTGCTTGTTCTGATATTGGCAAAGTTTCTGCTCCTTTGGTTTTCTTTTGTCTGAAACGTATGTAATAACCCATTTCTTTAGAGTGTTGGATTTCTGACCACAACAATTTTTCAATATCTGACCAACGTAATCCGGTAAGGGCTGAAAATATAAACATTTTTTAATAGTGGTAATTCACATTCTGTGTTAACTGCTTTTGTAATTCATCAAGCGTTAAAAATTCTCGTTGAGTTCTCCTTGTTTGAAATAATCTACACCATTAGCTGGATTGACTTTTAAAATACCATCCTTTACCGCTTGCTTTAAAGCTGCGCAAAATTTACCATAGTATGAATATTTAGAGTTTTGAGACAATTTTTTACCTGCTCTTGCCATAGCATCTTTGTCTAAATACTCTTTGAAACGCTCAACAAATGATTTATCCAAATCTTGGAAACTTACATCCGTAGGACAAAAGATTTTCAAATGTTTTAGCATACTGTTCCAATTCCCGTAGTTGCCAGAGCTTGTGTTTTTCTTTTCAGCTAAAGCCGTAACATAAGTAATAAAGCTTCCTTTTAATTTCTCAATATCCTGAAAGCCATAAATACCATTTTGTATTTCTATTTGACGTTGTGCGCAAATGGTTTCTGCTAATTGCTTGGTTTTCTTGTTAACCTCTCTTTCAGTTTTAGTTTTAGGATTAGGTGTAAGGTATAATCGCAAATACTCGGTTTTGCGTTTTCCTTTATGATAGTAATCTAAATACAGACTTATCTTATCATTCTTTTTGCGTTGTCTTAATGTTACTTTCATAGGATGTTAATTAAAGAGGTTTTCTATTTGCCATCTGGCTACAATACGTTTTCTTCCAAAAGGGACTGCTTTTAAGCGTCCTTGTTGAATCATTCTTTGAATGGTCCATCTACTTACACCAATCAATTGTGAAGCTTCTGTCACGCTTAAAAAATCTTTGTTATTTACCGTGTTGAGGTTTGGAATTTGGACAGCTTCCTTTTGCTGCTGCATATCCTTTGTGAGAGTAGCTTGTACTTTTTCTTTACGCTTACGTGCCTTATAGGCTTTTTTAGCGCAAGTATCACCACAGTATTTAGTTACTGTTGTTCGTGCTGTAAAAGCATTACCGCAATGTTTACAGGTTTTTGGGATGTATAAATTACTGCTCATAAATGGTGCTTTATGTAGCGTTATGGTGCAACGTGGGGCAATATGGTGCATCATTTCGCCAATCTTTTAGCCAACAGATTTGGGCAACAAATCCGTATTTAAGGCAACAGATATACAACAAATTTAGTTAAAAAAGAGCAAAAAAGCAACAAAAAAGAGAAGATAAAAACACGTAAAGTCAGTAAAATCAATACATTAACAAAAAAAAGAAAATAAGTTACTTCCCGATACAGAAATTAGCAAAAATATTTCCCAATAAATCATCATTGGTTACTTCACCTGTAATTTCACCAAAATGATATAACGCTTGCCTAATATCTATAGCTAATAAATCTCCTGACAATCCAGAGTCTAAACCATAGTTCACTTTTTGGATTTCTTCAAAAGCTTTTAATAGTGCGTCATAATGCCGTGAATTGGTAACAATAGTTTCATTATTTCGCAATGCTCCTGTGTTGATGAGGTTGAGAAGCGAATTAGTTAACTGCTCCACACCAAAACCTGTTTTTGCCGACAAAAATTGTAAATCAGAAATCTTAGACTGCATTTCGGCTATTTGAGAATCATCAATTTTATCTACTTTATTAGCAAGTACAATTAGAGGTTTTTGAGGGTATTTATTTTTAATCTTTTCCAATTCAACCTTAAGCTTTTCACTTTGCGACTTAAACATGGTACTATCAAACAGATAGATTACCACTTGTGATTGTTCAATTTTTTCAAAGGTTTTTTTTATGCCTATGCTTTCAACCACGTCTTTAGTGTCTCTAATTCCTGCGGTATCAATAAACCGAAAGCCTATACCACCAATTGAAATTTCGTCTTCTATAGTATCTCTGGTGGTACCTGCTATTTCACTAACAATAGCGCGGTCTTCATTCAATAAGACATTCAAAAGTGTTGATTTTCCAACATTGGGCTCGCCAACAATAGCAACAGGAATCCCATTTTTAATGACATTACCAACCGCAAAACTATCTATCAAACGCTTTAACACAAATGTAATTCTATCTACAAGTGCTTTAAATTGAGTTCTATCTGCAAATTCTACATCTTCTTCTGCAAAATCAAGTTCCAACTCTATAAGTGATGCAAAGTTTAAAAGCTCTTCACGTAGTTTTGCAATCTCAGATGAAAACCCTCCTCGCATTTGTTGCATCGCAATTTGATGGGACGCTTCATTATCACTTGCTATCAAATCGGCTACAGCTTCTGCTTGACTCAAATCGAGTTTTCCATTTAAAAAGGCACGTAAGGTAAACTCACCTGCATTAGCTATTCGACATCCATTTCTAAGGAATAATTGTATAATTTCTTGTTGAATATATAAACTTCCATGACAAGATATTTCAATGACATTTTCGCCTGTATATGAATTTGGATTTTTAAAAACTGAGACCAAAACCTCATCAATAACACGTGTTTGTTCGACAATGTGACCTAAATGGATACTATGCGATTTTTGATGAGCCAACATTTTTCCTGAAACTGATCTAAAAAATCGAGACGCAATAGCAATAGCATCTTTTCCTGAAAGTCGTATAACAGCAATGGCGCCACTACCTGATGGTGTTGCCAATGCAATGATGGTGTCGTTGTTTATCATCAATTAAAATTTAAACAAAAGTATCACAAAATAGCAACTTAGCCTTAACAATAAGCCATTCTTTAAGATTTTATTAAGAGCTATTAACCAAACGGATTAGATGCAACTTATTATATTTGTACAATTAAATAAAATACCTATGAAAAAAATTGTGACTATTTTGATGATTGCTGTGGTTGCTGTAGCTTGTAAACAACCTGAACCAAAAAAAAATGGCTATGTTATAAGTGGAACTGCAAAAGGCGTCTATGATGGCGTTAGAGCCTATTTAAAAACCTCTGACGAACGAGGCAGAGATGTATATCAAGACACCGCAATTGTTTTTAATGAAAAATTTACTTTTAAAGGTACAATAGACGTTCCAGAAATGTGGTATTTAGCCATCAATAGCGTTCCTGGTAAGTTTCCTATTATTGTTGAAAATGACAATATTACCATTGAGGTCAATAAAAGTAACATCTATGACTCTAAAGTGTCTGGCACTAAAGCAAATGATGCACTTGCTGAATATGACAAATTGACGGCTAAATTAACAGAAAAACGCAACGCTTTCAATAGCAAAAATAGAGATATTGTACGCTCTGACGATAGTGATGCTAAAGCTAAATTCTCTGCAGAAAGTGAAAAGATTAACAAAGAGATGCTTGATTTGCCTTATAATTTTATTAACACACATAAAGACAATTACTTTTCACTAACTTTGATTGAATCCTTGATTGATAGCAAGGTTACAGACCTAAATAGGCTGGAAAGCAGCTACAAATCATTAGATAGTGATTTGCTTTCAACCAATTATGGAAAAATGGTTGGCGGCAAAATAGCTATGAAAAAACAAGAGATTGAACGCAAAGGTAATTTGGATATAGGCAAAGTTGCTCCAGACTTTTCTGGTCCAAATCCTGATGGCAAAACTATTTCTTTAAATGACATCAAAGGAAAAGTTACTATTATTGATTTTTGGGCATCTTGGTGCAGACCTTGCCGAATGGAAAACCCAAATGTGGTAAAAGTCTATAATAAATACCACGACAAAGGCTTAGAAATTGTTAGTGTATCACTTGATAAACCAGGGCAAAAAGACAAATGGTTAAAAGCCATTGATGATGACCATTTAACATGGAATCATATTTCTAATCTAAATTACTTTAATGATCCTATAGCTAAATTATACGATATTAAATCTATTCCATCAACATATATCTTAGATGCTGATGGCAAAATTGTAGCCAAAAGTTTAAGAGGTCAAATGCTTGAAGATAAAATTGCTGAAATGCTGAATTAGTTAAATTCTAAATTCCAACAAAAAAACTGTCTTATGATTTAGGACAGTTTTTTTTATAATGTTCCCATTTTGTGCATTACAAACAAAATAATGATTGGCAACGCTAATAGGCCAACCATCAACAAATCGGTTTCAAAAAGAGTTGGCATCAGCATTAAAGTGACCACATAACCACCTATGGCACCTCCAAAATGGGCATCATGGCCAATATTGCCTACTTTATTTTTCATCCCATAAATTGAATACAGTAAATATCCTATTCCGAAGATATAACCAGGAATATCAATGGGTATAAACATTATATTTAAAGGCAAATCTGGTCTTAACAAAATAGCTGCATACAATACACCAGTAACAGCTCCACTTGCGCCAATAGCACTGTAATGGTACTCGTCTTTATGAAAATAGAGTGATAATAAGCTTCCTAAAATTAAACTCGCAACATAAACAATAATAAAGTCAATAGCCCCTAAATAAGCAATAACTACAGGCGCAAAAAAATAAAGCGTAAACATATTAAAAAACAGATGTGTCGTATCTGCATGCAAAAACCCTGAACTAAACATACGTATCTGCTCTCCACGTCTAATACTGCCAACATTAAATTTGTAGCGTTCAAAAAAATCATAATCATTAAATCCTTTGTATGAAATAATGATATTGGCCACAATAATTACAATAGTAACTAAACTTAAATCTCCCATAAACTATAATTTACGCTATCTTTGTGCTTGCAAATCTAATATTAAATAATGCAATTTCTTGTTTACATCTTAGTTTATCCTTTTATTTGGCTTATTTCTATTTTACCTTTTCGACTTTTATACGCATTTTCGGATGTGCTTTATTTTTTTATTTACCATGTGTTTCAATATAGAAGAAAGGTTGTAAAAGAGCACTTAAATATGGTGTTTCCTGAAAAATCTAAAAAGGAAATTACTACAATAACACATAAATTTTACCATCATTTTTGCGACATGATTGTAGAGTCTTTTAAATCACTTAGCATTACAGAATCTCAAATAAATAAACGTTTTAAGTTTACCAATATTGAAGAAATTCACAAGCTTGAAAAATTGAACAAAAGTATTGTGCTAATGTGTGCACATTATGCCAGTTGGGAATGGATTTTTATCCTTCAAAAGCATATTAAGTATAAAGGTTATGCCATATATAAACAGTTAGAAAATAAATATTTTGACAGACTTGTAAAACGTATTAGAGCAAAATATAAAACATATTTAATTACAACTAAAGATACTATTCCTACATTAATAAAAGCCAAAAAAGAAGGAGAATTAACTATTAATGGATTTGCATCAGACCAAACACCTCGTTTTAGTAGAGCCTTTTATTGGAACCATTTTTTAGGAGTTAAAGTTCCTATTCATACTGGTGCCGAAATGTTAGCCAAAAAATTAGACATGTCTGTTGTTTTTTTAAAGGTCAAACGAGTAAAACGTGGCTTTTATGAAGCGTCTTTTAAAACAATTGCTATTAACCCAAATGAGTTTAAAAATTTTGAAATAACAGATATATTTACAAAACTTGTTGAGCAACAAATTTATGAAGCACCAGAATATTACTTATGGACACATAAACGTTGGAAACACAAAAATAAAGTTCCTGTAGAGTTTCAGTAATTACAGCTCAAACCACGCATTGATTGGAGTCTCTGTTGCTAAATTAGCAGACTGCAGTTTATGAACAAACTCGTTAGTAGATTTGATATAATCATAATCCTTTTTCCAAGTTTTGTGCTCTTTTGCTAAGGCTTTCAAACTTTTGCACACATAATGTATCTCTTCATTAGTAGTTGTTGGATGGATGGACATACGTATCCAACCTGGTTTACGAGTCAATTCGCCTAAAGAAATTTCATTAGTGAGTTTATGAGAAGTTTCATAATCTACATGCAGTAAATAATGACCATAAGTTCCTGCACAACTACAACCACCTCGTGTTTGAATTCCAAATTTATCATTGAGCAACTTTACACCCAAATTAAAATGCAAATCGTCAATATAAAAAGAAATCACACCTAACCTATCTTTGTGTTGTCCTGCCAAAATATGAAGATTTTCAACGGTTTTTAAGTCGTCAAAAATAAATTCAATCAACTCATGCTCACGTTTCAAAATGTTGGCAACACCCATTTGCTCTTTTAACTTAATAGATAAGGCTGTTTTGATGGTTTGCAAAAAACCTGGAGTGCCACCATCTTCTCTATCTTCAATATTGTCTATATATTTATGTTCGCCCCAAGGGTTTGTCCAACTTACAGTGCCTCCACCAGGACAATCAGGAATCATATTTTTATAGAGTTTTTTATTAAAAATCAACACTCCTGAAGTTCCTGGACCTCCTAAAAACTTATGTGGCGAAAAGAAAATTGCGTCTAAAGCTTTCGTTTCGTCTTCTGGATGCATATCAATATCAACATAAGGTGCCGAACATGCAAAATCTACAAAGCATACACCACCATGTTGGTGCATTAATTTTGCAATATCATGGTATGGTGTTTGAATTCCTGTCACGTTAGAACCACCTACAACAGAAGCAATTTTTAGTGTACAATCTTTGTGTTTTTCTAATAATGCTTCAAGGTTTGCCATACTAAACAACCCATCGTCTCCTGGTGGAATGACTTCTACCTTTGCAATGGTTTCTAACCAAGACGTTTGGTTAGAATGGTGTTCCATATGTGTGATAAACACGACTGGACGAATTTCATCAGATATATTGGTAAACTTTTGAAGATTTTCAGGGATTTTCAATCCTAAAATACGCTGAAATTTATTGATAACGCCTGTCATTCCTGTTCCTGTCATAATCAATACATCATCATCATTAGAATGGACATGGTCTTTTATAATATGTTTTGCTTTGTGGTAAGCTTTGGTCATTGCTGTTCCAGAAACTGTGGTTTCAGTATGTGTATTAGCCACAAATGGTCCAAACTCATTGCATAATTTTTCCTCAATGGGTCTATATAAACGTCCTGAAGCTGTCCAATCGGTATAAACAATTTTTTGTGTTCCAAAAGGCGATTCAAACACTTGGTCAATGCCAATAATGTGTTTTCTAAATTGCTTAAAATAGATTTCTAATTCTGTATGCAATCGTTTTGGTGTTTCTGTAGTAATCATTCGCATCAAATTATTATGCAAAGGTACTAAATATAATACGGACTTACTTAACGTTTTTTAATTTCTGAGCACCTTTTAAACAAGGCTTCATAAACTATAAAGTGTAGATATTTTATTTTTTGATGATGAAAATATAAGACTAAATAGGGGCTATAATTAGGTTTTTGATTTCTTGAATGATTTTATCCGCAAGCGCGTCTGCTTCGTTTTGAGTAGGTGCTTCGGTATAAATTCTGATAATAGGTTCTGTATTGCTTTTACGCAAATGAACCCAACTGTTGCTAAAATCTATTTTTACGCCATCAATGGTGGTTAGTTTTTCGTTTTGATAACGGGTTTCCATGGCTTTTAAAATAGCATCTACATCCAAATTTGGTGTTAATTCTATCTTCTTTTTACTCATAAAATAATTCGGATAGGTAGCACGCAATTCGCTGGTAGTCATTTTCTTTTCTGCCAATAAACTCAAAAATAAAGCAACACCAACCAAGGCATCACGTCCATAATGTAGTTCTGGATAAATAATACCTCCATTCCCTTCGCCTCCAATGACAGCCTTGTTTTTTTTCATCAATTCTACAACGTTTACCTCACCAACAGCACTTGCTTCATAAGTACCTCTATGCTTTTCGGTAACATCTCTTAAAGCGCGTGTAGAACTCATATTACTAACCGTATTGCCTGGTGTTTTGCTCAATACATAATCTGCGCAAGCTACCAAAGTATATTCTTCACCAAACATTGCTCCTTTTTCATCCATAAAAGCCAAACGGTCCACATCAGGATCGACCACAATACCCAAATCGGCATGTTCTTTTACAACAGCTTTAGATAAATCAGTTAAATGTTCTTTTAATGGCTCTGGATTGTGCGGAAACTGTCCATTAGGCTCACAATACAATTTTACAGGATGAACGCCTAATCTGTCTAACAACAGCGGAATGGCAATACCTCCTGTTGAGTTGACACCATCTACCACCACTTTAAAATTAGCCGCTTTAATGGCTTTAGCATTAACCAATTCTAAATTCAAAACCTCATCAATATGCAAATCAATATAAGCTTGGTTTTTTGTAATCTTTCCTAAATTGTCAACCTCTGCAAAACTCATTGAGTCTTTTTCTGCTATTTCTAAAATCTTTGCGCCTTCATCTCCATTTAAAAACTCTCCTTTGGCATTTAAAAGTTTGAGTGCATTCCATTGCTTCGGATTATGGCTTGCTGTTAAAATAATCCCACCATCAGCATGTTCCATAGGAACAGCCATTTCAACGGTTGGTGTGGTTGACAAGCCTAAATCAATCACATGGATGCCTAAACCTACCAAGGTATTCATGACTAAATTTTGTATCATTTCTCCCGAAATACGTGCATCACGCCCAACCACTACTCTATAATTGTCTTTTTGACGTTGTTGCTTTATCCAAACGCCATAAGCTGCTGCAAATTTAACAGCATCAATTGGTGTCAAATTATCACCAACTTGTCCTCCAATAGTGCCTCGTATTCCTGATATAGATTTTATAAGTGTCATAAACTATTATTATTTTAGACAAATATAATATTTCAAAATTGTAATTGGTAACTCCTAATTTGTAATTTAGTTGAATGAATTATTTAGCACACATTTATCTTTCTGGAAACGACGAGTATATTACCATTGGCAATTTTATAGCAGATGGTATTAAAGGGAAAGACTACAAAAACTTTCCAAAGAATATCCAAATTGGCATTCTTTTGCATCGCGAAATTGATACGTTTACCGATGCACATCCTATTGTAAAACAAAGCACCAAACGTTTACACCAAAATTACAGTCACTACAGTGGTGTGATTGTCGATATTTTATACGACCATTTTTTAGCTAAAAATTGGCTAAAGTATTCAAACGTTCCATTAGCAACTTATGTTGATGCTTTTTATGATAATTTAGAAACCCATTTTGACCTTTTGCCAACACGCATCCAAAAAATGATGCCTTATATGATGGCTGATAATTGGCTACTGAGTTATGCCAAAGTAGAAGGCATTCAACGGGTTTTAAATGGGATGAACCGACGTACCAAAGAGGTGTCAGGAATGAATAACGCAACTACTGAATTACTGCAGTACTACTCCGAATTTGAAACTGAGTTTACAGCATTTTTTGAAGAACTCAGGATGTTTTCAGCACAAAAATTAACAACTTTTAAAGCTTCAGTAAAAAAGTAAATTTCTAAAAATCAAAAATAAATCAATACTTTTAATACTTTATTTGCAACTGATGAACCTTAAAAGAGTCCTTAAAATAATTGGTGGAATTGTCATCTTTTTAACCTTACCAAGTCTATTACTTTACTGTTTTGTGTATTTTAAATACAATGAAGACTTACCTGTTGGTATTAAAGGAGCACAAGCCGAAGCCTTAACCTCTAAAATGTTGGATGCTTTAGATTATAAAGCGTATCAAAACACCAATTATATAGAGTGGACTTTTAAAAACCGTCACCATTACAAATGGGAAAAAACCAATCATCAATGTATGGTGTACTGGGAAGACTATAAAGTTCATCTCAATTTTGATGACAGCTCTAAAAGCAAAGCCTATATTCACAATTTTGAAGTTGTTGGTGAACAAGCCCAAGAGCTCATAAATAAAGCAATTGCTTATTTTAACAACGATTCCTTTTGGTTGGTAGCACCTTACAAAGTATTAGATGCTGGTACTGAGCGTAGCCTTGTCACTTTAAAAAATGGCGAACAAGCCCTTTTGGTTACTTATACTTCTGGAGGTTCAACACCTGGCGATTCTTACTTATGGCATTTAGATACCAACGGACAACCAACCAGTTTTCAAATGTGGGTGTCTATCTTGCCTATTGATGGTTTAGAAGCCACATGGAATGATTGGACAGTGACCGAAAGTGGTGCCATCCTTCCAACCTTTCATAAGTTTTTGATTTTTGGTTTAGAGCTTAGAGATGTCAAAGGAACCGATTAAGTGTGTAGTCTTCAGCAAAAAAAGGTAGTTAGCATACAGCCTACTACTTACAACTAACTAACTACTAAAAGACTGTTTACTAACTTTTTTGCCCTACAAAATGATGGTCTTTATGCTTAAACAAAACGTTAAACGTTGTTAAGCTACCATAGCAACGTGTAATGTATTGTTGCAAATCTATCTTTTCTTGTTCATCCAGATTGCTACTGTTTATTTTTTGTTCCATAACACGCAAACGGTCACGCACCATAGTAATCTTATGAAAAAAAGTATCAATAGGCACTTCATTAGCTTTTAAGCTACTATCTGCAGGCTGCATTATCAATGTACCACCTTTCCATTTATCAGCAATGGTAACCACCTCGCTAACATCACTAAACTTCTTTAAAATTTCTACCAAGCTACTTTCTACATCAAAAAAACTAACGGCATCTACATCGCCATCAGCTGCTTCAATTACTTCAAAATTGCTGTCTAAATCAATGGTTTCTAACCCGCTGTCAATAAAAGTAACCCAATAATGTTTGGAAGTAACGTTGGTAACCACACCTTTTCCATAATTGTTATGATTAATACGTGAGCCTATGCCTAATAATTTCATGTTCATTTATTTGTTATTTGATAAAGCAATCTAATTTAATGTGGATATGGTAAATATGCAAAAACTTCGTCTCAAATCCGTTTAATAAATCCTCTTTTTTTTATTTGGTTTTACTTTGTCTATTGTTAATCAGCATCTAAAGGAAAAGAAAACCCAACAGCCGCTGCACCCGAAAACTGGTTGACAGAAGGGTGTATATAATACATAAACGCCACATCAAAATTATGCTTTGGTCCTAATACCAACCCAATACTAAAAGGAATGTGCATTGAGAGTCCATTACCTTTACTATTTGTTTTTGGTGTAAAGGTTTCTAAAGACCCTATGGTGGCGCCAATACCAAGCTCAATGTAAGGAGCTACCCAAGGAATTGGTGCGGCTACCCTAACCTTGCCACCAAACAAAAAAGCGTTAGAAGTTACCTTATATTCGGGTTGATTGGGTTGACTGTCTTTTTCAGTTGCAGAGGTAAAAATAACACCTGCATAAGGTCTAATACCAATCCATTTGGTTAGCGCTAATACATATTCGCCTTGTGCATAAAATCCTGAGCCATCTATACTGGTGTCATCAGTAGCAGCACTAATGCCATAACCTACAGAAACATTAATAAACTCGCCTACTCTTGGCTGTGCTTTTGTTGAACAAATAAAACATAATGTAAAAAAGATAGTAATAAAAATAGTACGAAAGGTAGAGGACATATGAGTTGTTTTAGGTTAGACACAATGATTTTTAATAATTTACGAAGCTATTTTATTTAGTCAATGCTTTAATAATCCTTTCTTCGTTTATTACTACATCTCTGAATAAAACATGAGGAAACTCATTATATTTTGAAGTTTTGAATGCATCAAATATATTTGATAAGGTAGAAGCAGTAATTAATGATAAATTCATTTCTGTATCCATTTCGCAATCATGAATAAAATCATCACTAAACTCTGGAGCCACAAGTAATATTTTTACTATTCTTAAATCATTTTTCAAAGCTAAATTTTGATAAGATTTTAACTGCCTTGAAACTGTACTAAATTTATTATAACCTCTTTCTTTTATAGTTTTGCACTCAATAATTATTATTTCTTTATTATCTAAATTCAGAAGAATATCCATAATATCCTTTTGAGTATTTAACTGATTTTTAAATTTTTCATCAACATTAAAACCTAGTCCCTTAAAAATCACTTTAGTCAGTTCCTCAAACTTCAAACCTAATTCACTTTCTTTAATTGAAATTCCATTTTCTTTTAACAAGTTCAAATTGCGATAGGCTACGTTTACAAAGTTCTCTAAATATAAATTTTCAACATCCTTATAATGCTCAAGAATATTTAGAATATCTTCACCTCGCTGCTTAATCCCATTATCTTTAATGAATTTTGTTAAATCAGATTTGGTAATTAAATCTAAAATATCTCTTGGTTTAATATTATAATCAAGCAAAAAAATCGCATTCAAAACATATTCATCTTGCAGTTCAAACTGCTCTTTCATTTCCTTATTTAACTTTGGCAATGACTGATTAAGCTCAGTCAACATTTTTTCAAACCCGTCTAAAGATATACCTACTTTCTCATCTTTTTCAACATTATCAAAATGGTCTATAAGACTATTTATCTTATCCTCCAGCGTACTTCCTTTAAGATTAGAAATATTTAAACCTTTTTCACAAAGTTCATTAAGGGTCTTCTTCCTTTCTGTTAAAGTTGTACCATCTTTGTATATGTGTGTTAAAAGTAAATTTGTAAATGAAATTCCTTCTTTTATTATTTCTTCAATTTTTTGAGAATAGCTCAATTTTCTATCAATGTTATGATTCTTTGCTATTTGATTAATTATTGGTTCTCGCAGTAACTTTAAAGTACGTCTATAAAACTTTTCTGCTACTTCCTTTTCTCTAACTTTTCTCAAAAGTCTTACCATTTCATCAGCAACATATATGGTGTTTTCCTTTTTAGAAAAGAAAATAACACCAATGTTTTTTAGATTATTAATAACCTCTTGTATATCTACTATTTTAATTGGCAAAATTGAATAATTAATCAATTTCACTTCCTCTTGTGATAAACTCAATTGTTTTGAAAGGGTTAAAATTATTGACAACTCATCTGAAGTCACTTTAGCTTCTCTATTGTTTTCTATATCATTATTATATGCTGTTGACAAACATGATTTGTATATTCTGTAATCTCTTTTTTTTGATTCACTTAATTCTGATTTTTCATTTTCAAACTCAACATTTAAGGCTTTAATTTTGCCTTTAAGCTTTTTTATTTCATTCTCATACAAACGTGAAAACCAATCTTGCTTCATTATACAATTTCCATCACGAATTATAATATCAATTAAGATATCCAATTGTGAGTTGGCTTCTTGAAATTCACATTTTACATACTCAGTAAATTCAGCTGATGTCAACTCAAAAACATTAGAAATATTTTGACTATCAACTGATTTTAATCCTTTATCTGAAGAACTTAAAATCTTATCAATCTCTTTAATATTTTTTGGACTTTTCGAAATAATATTATCAATAATCTTAATAAATGAGTTTTTTTCTAAAGATCCAAGCTTGTCTAATATCTTTTCTAATTTCATTTTGGTTTAGTTTAAAATTTAGTCTTTTTGATATAGGAAACATACAAACAACTAAAGTAATTCATTTTTATATCATTTCATATACGTAACATCACGTATATAATACCTACAAAATATATTACTTTTCTGACAGCTTGAGAGCAATTTTAGCACTTTTAATCCTATTTACTTCTACTTTTACTTACCATTTCTTCGGTAAATACCCTACTTTTCTTAGCAATTATCGAACAAACACCGAAGAAAACCCGAATAAACCCGAGGTTTTACTACAAAAAACAACAATTTAACCTAAAACTTCTTACAAATGACTCAGAACAATCTCATAAAAACGCAGAATTTTAAACTTTTAACACAGAGCTAAATTAACATCACTTTATTATTGATTGCTAAATCTGTACCTTTGCACATTTGTTATTACAAGTACATAAAAACGTTTTTGTACGTAGGAAGATTTGTTAATTTATGAGCCCATTTGAAGATTTTATTGAAGTAAAAGGTGCACGCGTCCATAACCTTAAAAATATAGATGTATCCATCCCAAGAGAGCAACTTGTAGTTATTACAGGCTTGTCAGGTAGTGGAAAATCGTCTTTGGCGTTTGATACTATTTATGCCGAAGGGCAACGACGCTATATTGAAACTTTTTCAGCTTATGCGCGTCAGTTTTTGGGCGGTTTGGAGCGTCCTGATGTTGATAAAATTGATGGCCTCTCACCTGTTATTGCTATTGAACAAAAAACAACAAGCAAATCGCCACGTTCTACCGTTGGAACCATTACCGAAATTTACGATTTCTTACGCTTGCTTTTTGCACGTGCCAGTGACGCTTATAGTTACAACACCAACGAAAAAATGGTAAGTTATAACGATGCCCAAATTAAAGAACTGATTAAAGAAAGTTTTCTTGGCAAACGCATTAGCATTTTATCTCCAGTCATTCGTTCTCGTAAAGGGCATTACCGCGAATTGTTTGAACAAATTGCCAAACAAGGCTTTGTAAAGGTAAGAACTGATGGCGAAGTGAAAGACTTGGTAAAAGGAATGAAACTGGACCGTTACAAAACCCACGATATTGAAATTGTTATTGACCGATTAAAAATTGACGAAACGGCTGATAACGATAAACGCCTTACCGAAACCATAAACACCGCCATGTACCATGGCGAAGACGTATTGATGGTATTAGACCAAGACACGAATGAAGTACGCTATTTTAGTCGGAATTTGATGTGTCCATCTACAGGCATTTCCTATCCTAATCCTGAACCTAACAATTTCTCCTTCAATTCGCCCAAAGGTGCTTGCCCTAAGTGTAATGGAATTGGGCGTTTGTATCAGATAAATGAAACTAAAATTGTTCCAGATGATTCGTTGTCTATCAAAGCAGGTGCTTTGGCACCTCATGGTCCTCAAAAAAATAGCTGGATTTTTAAACAGTTAGAAACCATTGCTCAACGTTTTGACTTTGAATTGACAACCCCTTACAAAAACATCCCTGACAATGCTAAACAGATGATTATGTATGGTGGTCATGAAAAATTTTCGGTAGAAAGCAAAACCCTTGGTGTCACTCGTGATTATAAAATTGAGTTTGAAGGAGTTGCCAACTTTATTGAAAACCAGTATAACACTGCCGACTCTACTTCCTTAAAACGATGGGCAAAAGCCTATATGGATAAAGTAGCATGTAATGAGTGTCATGGCACACGGTTAAAGCAAGAATCACTGTATTTCAAAATTAACGAACAAAACATTGCTGATTTAGCCAATATGGATGTTGTAGATTTGGCACATTGGTTCAAAAATCTACATTCACACTTGTCCGACAAGCAAGTACAAATTTCAGAAGAAATCATTAAAGAAATCAAAACACGTTTGCAGTTTTTATTGGATGTAGGTTTAGACTACTTATCCCTTAACCGAAGCTCTAAATCACTTTCTGGTGGCGAAGCACAACGTATTCGTTTGGCTACACAAATTGGCTCGCAATTGGTTGGTGTTCTTTATATTTTAGACGAGCCGAGTATTGGACTGCATCAACGTGATAATGAAAAATTGATAAAATCGCTTATTGCTTTGCGCGATATTGGCAACTCGGTTATTGTAGTTGAACATGATAAAGACATGATAGAAATGGCCGATTACGTGATTGATATTGGTCCAAAAGCAGGAAAATATGGTGGCGAAATCATCAGTATTGGCACACCAAAAGAGCTATTGACCCATCATACCTTAACTGCTGATTATTTGAATGGCACCAAACAGATTGAAGTTCCAAAGAAACGTCGTGATGGTAATGGCAAATTTTTAGAGCTTAAAGGCTGCACAGGCAACAATCTAAAAAACGTGTCAGTAAAGTTTCCTTTAGGCAAAATGATTGGAGTGACAGGAGTTTCAGGAAGTGGAAAATCGACCTTAATTAATGAAACTTTGTACCCAATACTCAATGCACATTATTTTAATGGTGTCAAAGTGCCAATGCCTTACAAAAGCATTAAAGGTTTGGAATATATTGATAAGGTCATTGATATTAACCAATCACCTATTGGCAGAACACCACGCAGTAATCCTGCCACTTATACAGGAACCTTTAGCGAAATACGCAATTTGTTTGCAAAAGTACCAGAAGCCATGATACGTGGTTACAAACCAGGACGTTTTAGTTTTAATGTTGCTGGTGGTCGATGTGAAACTTGTCAAGGTGGTGGTTTGCGAGTGATTGAAATGAATTTTTTACCAGACGTCTATGTAGAGTGTGAAACCTGCCAAGGAAAACGCTTTAATAGAGAAACCTTAGAAATTCGTTACAAAGGAAAATCAATTAGTGACACCTTAGACATGACCATTAATGAAGCCGTTGATTTTTTTGAACACATTCCAAAAATTTATAAAAAACTAAAAACCATCAAAGATGTAGGTTTAGGTTACATCACGCTTGGACAACAAAGTACTACGCTTTCAGGTGGTGAAGCGCAGCGTATCAAATTGGCTACTGAACTAAGCAAACGTGATACTGGCAATACATTTTATATTTTAGATGAGCCTACAACAGGGCTTCATTTTGAAGACATAAGAGTGTTAATGACTGTACTAAACAAATTGGTAGATAAAGGCAATACCATTGTCATTATTGAGCATAACATGGACGTTATTAAAACCGTTGACCATATTATTGATATTGGTTATGAAGGCGGAAAAGGTGGTGGCAACATCATCATTGAAGGCACTCCAGAAGTTGTCGCAAAACATAAAACCAGCTATACTGCTAACTTTTTAAAAAGAGAGCTTAATTAAAAAAATACTATAATACATAAACCTTTATTAACAATTTAGCAATAAAGCAATTAAATTATTGATATTTATTTAGTATCTTAGTCTTATAACTTTAAAATTAATTATCATGAGAAGTCTTCTTTGGTTAGTAGCAGTTATTTGTATTATTGTCTGGATTTTAGGCTTTTTTGGCATCGTACAAGGCATAGGCACTAGCAAATTAATACATGTGTTGTTAGCAATTGCCATTATAGCTATTTTGTATAATATTATTTCAGGACGCAAACCGCTGTCTTAACAACAATCTATACTTTTTTATTTTAAAATAACATATAATTTATATTTAAAAAAGAAGGCAAGCCTTAGTGTTTGCCTTCTTTTTTGTTCTAATGGCTTTTTTAAATTGAATTCGGCAAAAATCTTTTAATTTCTATTAAATTTGTTTTCCTTAACTTGCACGGTTTTGAAAATTCACCACTATACTTATTGAATTTTTAAGATGAAAGCAAGAATATGACGAATAATAAACAGTAAACACATGCGATTAGAAAAACACAGCAAAGCTTGGAATGAGATAAAAACAAACGACTCTTGGGCTATTTTTAAAATTATGGGCGAATTTGTAAATGGTTATGAAAAACTAAGCAAAATTGGCCCTTGCGTATCCATATTTGGTTCAGCGCGCACCAAACCAGACAATAAATATTACAAACTTGCAGAAGACATAGCAACAAAAATTGTAGAACATGGTTATGGTGTGATTACTGGTGGCGGACCTGGTATTATGGAAGCTGGTAACAAAGGAGCTCATATAGCTGGCGGAACTTCAGTAGGTTTAAACATTGAATTGCCTTTTGAACAACACGATAATCCGTATATAGATTCTGATAAAAGTTTAGACTTTGATTACTTTTTTGTTCGCAAAGTCATGTTTGTTAAATACTCTCAAGGTTTTGTAGTGATGCCTGGAGGTTTTGGTACTTTGGACGAATTGTTTGAAGCCATCACACTTATTCAAACCCATAAAATTGAAGAATTCCCTATTATTTTAGTAGGTACTGAATTTTGGTCAGGATTGTTAGATTGGGTAAAAGCAACTCTTTTAGACAGTTTTAATAATATTAGTGCCAAAGACTTAGACCTAATCCATTTAGTAGACACACCAGATGAGGTAATTACTATCTTAGATAATTTCTATAAAGAGTTTGAGCTAAGTCCAAACTTTTAAAACTATAAAATTTAATTTATTAATGATTTTAAAAAAGCGCTCTTTAACCTTTATAGTTGCTTGTGCACTAACAATAACACAGCTTTCTGCACAAGCAACCTTTAAGGCGATGTCCTATAACTTACTAAATTTTCCGTCGCAAGACTATCCAGCAAACCGAATACAGTATTTAGAAATCATTTTAACTGATTATCAACCAGATATTTTTATGGTTTGCGAACTCAACAATGAAGCAGCTGGTGTAAGTATTTTAAATCTAATGCAGCAAAACATCAATCCAAATTACGCCATGGCTAATTTTGTTGAAAACAGCTCTGATGATGGTATTGGCAATCAAAACGATTTGCAAAATCTATTGTTTTATAACAGTACAAAATTTACTTTGATAAGTCAAAATGAAATTTCAACTGTTTATAGAGACATCAATCATTACAAATTAAAAGTTAACACCATCAATCAAGCAACCAACCCTATTTATCTGGATGCTTTTGTAGCACATTTAAAAGCCTCAAGCGGAAGTGATAATGAAGCCTATCGTTTACAAATGGTTAGTGATTTAGAAAATTATTTACAGACCTTACCAGCTGACAGTCATGTTATTTTTGGTGGCGATTTTAACTTTTACACCAGCTCGGAAACTGGTTTTGTAGAACTAACTAACCCAAACAACCACATTACATTTGTTGACCCAGCAAACCGTGTTGGTAGTTGGCATAACAATATCAATTATTTGAATGTATTTAGTCAAGCCACCAGAACTCAAACAGGTTTAGGTGGTGCCACAGGAGGTTTTGATGATCGTTTTGACTTTATCCTTGCATCAGAAAATATGCTGACTAATACAGATTTGTTTTATGTTGACAACTCGTATCAAGTGTATGGCAACAATGGTAACTCCAATTGTTTTAATCAAGAAATTAATAGTATTGATTGCTCTGGGAGCAAATTTTCTTCAACAATAAGAGAGGCTTTGTACAATTTTAGTGACCACCTTCCCGTTACATTGCAATTGCAAACCAATGAATCTTTAAGCGTTACAGACCTTGCGCTTACCAACGCATTTGAAATTATTGGAAGTAATTTGGTAGATGCAGTTTTGAGTTTAAAAATAAGTCCTGAGCTGTCTGCACATCAACAATTATCAATTTATGACAGTTTAGGAAAATTAATAAAAACCATAAACCTTCATAATTCGATATATCTAAAAGAAGATGTATCCATGTTGGCAAATGGACTTTATTACATTGTTTTACAAAATGCCAATACGCAACCTTTAAAATTCATTGTAAACCATTGAAATTAATTTGTTTTACCGCTTTATGTATTTGTTTTAACACTGTGTTATTTGGCCAAAACACCATTGACATCAATGCTAAATTTGATATACCAAACAAAACGATAAAGATGGTACAAACTATAACGTATCAAAACACTTCACAAGATACGTTAAAGACTATTTTTTTAAACGATTGGAACAATAGCTATTCTACAAAAAAAACACCTTTGGCACAACGGTTTGCCGAAGAGTACAATACCAAATTCCATTTTGCTAAAAGCGAAGAACGCGGTTTTACCAACATTATATCTATAAAAAACAGCGCTGCAACCGACTTGAGTTACGAACGTCTAAAAGACCATCCTGATGTAATAAAGGTTGAATTACAAAATGTGCTTTTGCCAAATCAAAGCTATCAATTAGAGTTAATTTATAACCTTTTTATTCCTGACGATACATTTACCAGTTATGGCATAACCGATAAGGATGAAGTCAATTTAAAATATTGGTACATTACACCAGCTATTTATGATGGCAAATGGGAATATTACAGCAATAAAAATTTAGACGATTTATTTATTCCAAAGGCAGACATTGATTTAATGGTAGAGTTTCCGTTAAATTATGGTATTTATTCTGAGTTGGATATCAAAAACATCAAACAAAAAGACAGTACACAAATCTTCACTTTTTATGGTAAAGATCGTGTAGATACTAAGTTATTTTTAAACAAATTTCCAAAGTTTAAATACATCCAAACCGATAATTTCACTGTCATAAGCAATATAGAAGACGAAGGATTAGCCTATGCTGACAAAGCACTCATTACAGACAAAGTAACCAGTTTTATCACCAAAAATCTTGGTGCTTATCCACATAAGTATTTGATGGTTTCAGAAATTGAATACAAAAAAGACCCTTTGTACGGTTTGAATCAATTGCCCAATTTTATACGCCCTTTTCCTGGTAATTTGCAATATGAATTAAAACTCTTAAAAACTGCTTTAAAAAATTATTTGGATGATACCTTGTTGACCAATCCACGCGAAGATTATTGGTTAAGAGATGGCCTTCAAATCTACTTTTTGATGAAATACGTTGAAGAAAACTATCCAAACCTTAAGCTTTTAGGAACTTTGGCTAATGTTTGGGGCATTCGGTCATTTCATGCAGCCGATGTTTATTTTAATGAACAATACAACTTGTTTTATATGCAAATGGCACGTACACACAGAGACCAACCGTTGAGTATGCCTAAAGATTCGCTTATTAAGTTCAATGCAAACATTGCTAATAAATACAAAGCTGGAATTGGCTTAAAGTATCTGGACGCGTTTATAAACTCAGATATTTTGGAAACAACCATCCATGAGTATTTAGATGCCAACAAGATAAAACAAACCACATCCACCAATTTTGAAACACTCTTAAAACAACATACAACTAAAGATGTAGATTGGTTTTTTGATGACTATGTAAAAACTATAAAGAAAATAGATTTTAAAATTAAAGATGTGGTCAAAACCAAGGACTCCATTACCTTAACCATTAAAAACAAACGTCATAGCAAAGCACCAATCTCGCTCTTTACGATGAGTGATGATTCTATTCTCTCAAAGACTTGGGTTGAACACATCAACGGAAGTAAAACTCTGACTATTCCAAGAAATGATGCCAATAAATTAGTGCTAAACTATGACAATGTCATTCCTGAATACAATCTTAGAGACGATTGGAAATCATTAAAAGGGTTCTTTTTTAATAACAAACCTTTACAATTCCGCCTTTTTAAAGACATTGAAGACCCTTATTACAACCAAGTATTTTTTATGCCTTTGTTGGAGTTTAACAACATTTATGATGGTGTCACTTTTGGAGCTAAAATGTACAATAAAACACTGTTACACAAGCATTTTTACTATCAAATATCGCCAAAATATTCAACAAAATCGAAAACCTTAACAGGTTCAGCAGTAAGCTATTTTACACAATATATTGAAAATTTAGACTTGTACGCCATTAATTATGGCATTAGAGGAAGTTATGAATCGTTTGCTCAAAATGCTTTTGTTACAGTGATAAGCCCAAGTGTGTCTTTTAATTTTAGAGATAATGATAATTATAGGTCTAACAAATCGAGTCAGTTAAATTTTAGATATTTAGACATTAATAGAACTTTAAAAAGCAATGCCATTGTAACTGTTAATGAGCCAGATTACAGCATCTTCAATATTAGATACATCACTTCAAATGCAGGCTTGATTAATTATTCAAAGTGGTACTATGATTTTCAAACATCAAAAGATTTTGGCAAACTCGCTGTAAATTATGAATATAGAAAACTGTCAGAAACCAACAGACAATTCAATTTCAGGTTTTTTGCAGGCACTTTTTTATACAACAAGACTAATGCCAACTCCAACTATTTTAGTTTTGCTTTAGATAGACCAACCGATTATTTATTTGATTACAATTATTTGGGACGCTCAGAATCGACAGGTATTTTTAGCCAGCAAATTATCATTGCCGAAGGTGGTTTTAAATCGAAGTTAGACACACCATTTGCTAACCAGTGGATGACCACCATAAATTCAAGTACCACACTTTGGAAATATATTGAAGTTTATGGCGACCTTGGCTTGGTTAAAAACAGACATTTTGATCCAAAATTTATGTACGATTCTGGGTTTAGACTCAATTTAGTAACCGACTATTTTGAAATTTACTTTCCTGTGTATTCTAACTTAGGATGGGAAGTTGGCGACCCAAATTACAGCCGAAAAATACGTTTCAAATTTACTGTAGATCCCGAAGTTTTATTAGGCTTATTTAGAAGGCGTTGGTACTAAAACCCACTAATGTACAAACCAAGACTTTTTTTTAATGTTAATGCACTTAAAATTAGACTCCGTTTTATAAAATTTATGTAGTTTAGTGGCCTTACAACAAAATTAAGCCATGATTAAAAAATTTCTTTTTATTGCAATTTTTTCAATTGCTTCCACGCTATCTGCTCAACAAAGTCAACTTTCAGTAGAAAAAATAATGCAAGACCCAAAGTGGATGGGTACTTTTCCTTCAGAAATTAAATGGGATGATAACAGCAAAGCCATTTATTTTAATTACAATAAAGACAATGACCCTTCAGATTCGTTATATCGCATTAAAATGAATGCTAAAAACAGCATTGAAAAAGTGCATTGGTCTGAAGAAAAAAATATTCAATTTGCAGGTGGCAACTACAATACTGACAAAACCAAAAAAGTATATTCCAAAGACAATACTTTGATGGTTTATGACCTTAAAAAAAATACTGAAACAGCACTCGTGCAACTGCCTAATATAAGCAATCCATCGTTTTTAGCAAATGAAGATTGGATAGCCTTTCAGTTTGACAACAATGCTTATATCATTTCGCAATCAACAGGACATCTAAAAAAACTCACCAATATTAAATCTGGTGATGAAAGCAAACATTCCGATAAAAGTGTTTCAGAAAAAGATCAATGGTTAGAACAAGAAACCTTGCAGTTGCTTAACGTTGTTAAAGAACGAGAAGACCAAAAAGCAGCAACCAAGCATTACAAAGCAATGATTAAAGAAAAAGCACCTTTTACCTACTATATTGGTGACAAATATTTGCTGAATCTTCAGGTGTCTCCAGATGCTAAATACGTTACCTTTAATTTATATTCAGGTGGCGAAAGTGGGAGCACTATTGTACCAAACTACATAGATGCATCTGGCTATACAGTAGATATTAATACACGTGCAAAAGTTGGAGATGACAAAACCCAAATGGAGTTAGCAATTTACAATTTAGAAAAAGACACAGTTTATATGGCTAAAACCGATAAACTTCCTGGTATTACTGATTTGCCAGATTATACCAAAGACTATCCAGATAAAAAATGGGAAGCCAATGCACGTGAAGTCATACTCTCCAGAGCTTATTTTTCTGATAATGGTCAATACGCTATGGTCAACGTACGCTCTAAAGACAATAAAGACCGATGGATTACCGAGTTAGATTTACCAACAGGCCATTTAAAAACCTTAGACAGACAACATGACAACGCTTGGATAGCTGGTCCTGAAATTGGTTGGACCATGGGTGGAGGTACTTTGGGTTGGTTGCCAGACAACAAGCATATTTACTTTCAATCGGAAGCCACAGGTTATTCGCATTTATATCTTTTAGATATTACTAATGGCAAAAAGAAAGCCTTAACCTCAGGAAACTACGAGGTATTTAGCCCATTTATTTCTAAAGATAAAAAATCTTGGTATTTGACCACCTCTGAAGTTGGTCCTGGGGAACGTCATTTTTATAAAATGCCATTAATGGGTGGCAAAATGGAAAAATTGACCACACTGACAGGAAATAATGAAGTAACACTCTCTCCCGATGAAAACTATTTGGCAATTCGCCACTCATACAGTAACCAACCTTGGGAACTTTATTACAAAAAGAATAATGTAAATGATAAAGAGGTTAAGTTGACTTCTGGACAATCTAAAGAATTTTCATCTTACCAATGGCGAGATCCAAAAATGGTAAAATTCACAGCTTCTGATGGCGCTCAAGTACCTGCTCGCCTCTATTTACCTGAAGCTTCTGTAAAAAACAATGCTGCTGTTATTTTTGTGCATGGAGCTGGTTATTTACAAAATGTACACAAATGGTGGTCTGATTATTTTAGAGAATACATGTTTCATAACTTGTTGACCGATTTGGGCTATACTGTTATTGATATAGATTACAGAGGAAGTGCTGGATATGGAAGAGATTGGAGAACTGCTATTTATAGACATATGGGTGGAAAAGATTTATCTGACCAAGTGGATGGTGCACACTTTTTGATTGATACTTATGGTATTGACAAAAACAAAGTAGGTATTTATGGCGGTAGTTATGGTGGTTTTATCACCTTAATGGCTATGTTTAATGAATCGGACACTTTTACATCTGGTGCTGCCTTACGCTCTGTAACAGATTGGGCAAATTATAACCATGGCTACACTTCTAATATTTTAAATGAGCCTTTTAATGATCCGATTGCTTATAAACAATCCTCACCAATCTATTTTGCTGAAGGTTTAAAAGGAAATTTATTGATTGAACATGGTATGGTAGATACCAATGTACATTTTCAAGATGTGGTGCGTTTAACACAACGCTTAATTGAGTTAGGCAAAAACAATTGGGAATTGGCAGTTTTTCCTGCTGAAAACCATGGCTTTGTAGAACCAAGCAGTTGGACTGATGAGTATAAGCGTATTTTAAAATTGTTTAATACAACCTTACTAAAAAACTAACCTGTTTTTAATATGAAATTTTTTTTAACCATCTCATAATTTCTAATAATTATGAGGTGGTTTTTAGTTAATGTATTTTAAAAAATCGTCTTTACGACGCATAGACACCTCAATAACCGTATTGTCTACCAAGGTTACATAGCCACCTTTGCCTTTGGTGTATTTTTTGATATACTCCAAATTGATAAGATGCGAATTGTGCACTCTAAAAAAGTTGCAATCTGCTAAAAGCTCTTCAAATGATTTTAATGTTTTTGAAACCAGTAGTTTTTGTCCGTTTTTTGTAAAAATTGTAGTGTAATTAACATCTGATTGGCAACGAACAATGTCAGCAACTTCCAAAAATTCAAGTCCTTCAAGTGTAGGAATACTTATTTTTTTATGTGTATCAGGTTTGTTGATATTGGTCAATAAATGATTGACTTTTTTTGAGAAGTCTTTAGTGTCTAATTTTTCTTTTACTTTATCAATTGCTAAATTAAAATCGTCGGTATCAACAGGTTTTAGCAAATAATCAATAGCACTAAATTTAAATGCTTTTACAGCATACGCATCAAAAGCTGTGGTAAAAATGACTTCAAAAGGATGTGTTTTTATTGCTTTTAATACATCAAAACCCGTTTTTTCGTGTATTTGTACATCTAAAAACAACACATCAGGTTGTAAGGTTTTTAACCCAACAATTCCTGTGTCAACAGTAGTAAATTTGCCAATCAATGACATGTCATTACGCTTATGTATTAGCTGCTTAACTCTGTCAATACAGTGTTGTTCATCATCAATAATAACGGCTTTTATCATTTTTAAAATAGATAGTGTATTGGTAACTTCACTTCTACGCGCAGCCCTTGAGCTTTATCTGTTAAAGTAATACTGTCATTAGTGTCTTTGTTTCTGTTGATGATATCAATACGGTTTTTTGTGATTGTCATTCCTAAGGATTTATTTTCATTAATTAAATCGGTTTTAATTCTGCCAACGCCATCATCGTCAATGCTGCATAAAAGCATCCCATCCTTTTGTTTGATGTCAATTTGAATGTGTCCTTTGCCTTCTTTTTTAGAAATTCCATGCCAAATGCTGTTTTCTATAAAAGGTTGTAAGATTAAAGGTGGCACTAATATATTGTCTGCATCAATTGCATCATCAATAGAAATTGCATAGCTAAATTTTTGTTTTAAGCGCATACACTCTATTTGAAGATACAGCTCAATTAATTTTAAATCTTCACTCAAAGTAATTTGTTTTTGCGATGAGCTTTCCAAAGCTTGTCTAATTATTTTTGCAAACTTGGTAAGATAATCGCTTGCTGCAGCAACATCGTTTTTTTGGATATAATCATTGATAGAATTGAGTGAATTAAATATAAAATGAGGATTCATTTGTGCTCTCAATGCTTTCAATTCAGTATCAGCAACTGTGGTTTTAAATTCTGCTTCTTGCTTTTGAGCTACTGCATCGCGCTTGCGTTTGTAAATCACTAATGCAAAGATAGACATGAGCAACAACACACTACCACCAGCTATAGAGCCATTTTTAATTAATTTTTGGCGTTTAATTTCGGCTTGTGCTAAGGCTTGATTTTTTTGGTTTTCAAAAGTGAGGTCTTTTTTGATGAGCTCTGATTTTTTTTCTTCGTTAAGAATACTATCTCTTAAAACAATATAGTTTTTATAAGTACTTAGTGCTTGGTCATTTTTATTTTGCTTTTCATAGACACTGCTCAACAATTTTAATGACTCGGCTTCCCAATCAATAGTATTTGAAGATTTGGCAGCAGAAATGCTTTCTAATAAGGCTTTTTCTGCTGCTGTAGTTTCTCCTTTTTTAAGATAAATTCCTCCTAAGTTTCTTAAAAGCACACTCAAATTATATTGGTTATCTGTAGCTTTTGCTTTTTCAATTCCTAAATTTAAATAATAAATGGCTTTTTTGTCATCCTGCAAGTATTGATATGTTTTTGAAAGATTATTACATATTATAGAGACATAAGCTGATATACCATTTTTGTTAGCCAAATCCAAACACTGAAGAAATTCAGTTACAGCATTTGTATAATTTTGTTGCTCAACATGTATGGTTGCAATGTTTGTTAGTGCTGTCAATTCATCACTAACAGATTTTTGGATTTTGGCTATCTCTAAAAAACGTTGATAATTTGTCAATGCCTTTTCTAAATCGCCAATATCAGCATAAATATTTCCAATATTATTATAAATAGAAGCATCCAAAAGTTTATTACCTAAAGGCTCTGCTTGTATGAGTGCATTTTGGCTAAATTGTAAGGCATTCAAATAATCTGATTTATAATAAAGCACCAAGCCTTTTTGCCTGTAAGACAATGCCATTCCTTTTGCCCAATTAAGTGTATTTGACAAGTCTAATGCCGAGTTTGCATAAACCAAAGCGCTATCGCTATCTATCATATTAATAGCAAAAGAAAGGTTTAAAAGCGTAGCCACCTTTAAAGTATCATTATTAGTATGCCTATTAAGCATCGCTTTAAGAGAGTCCACCTTTGTTTGTTGCGCAAGTGTTGGCATCAAAAAAAACATACTAAAACCAATAGTATAAAAAAATTTCATCCTTTAAGTTTTAATAATGCTATCAATCAAAAATTAAAAGTGAATACATAAAATTAGCATTTTTTAACATAAAACCCCTTTTTAATTGCATAAAATAAGTGAAGTCATACAAAAAATAATTGGGCATTGCTTTTCTATAATTGCAAGTATAGCTTTATATCATTAATCAATAAACCTTAATTATGAAACTATTTAAAATACTATCCATTGCTATTATTTTTTCATTACTCCTTTTTAGTTGTCTTGGTTCTGGACTTAAAGGAACTTATGTAGGTCAAAACAATGCTTTTTTTGAGAAGCTCACTTTTAAATCTGGACACAAAGTAGACATAGTATTTATGGGAACCACTTCAGAAATTGAATATGAGTTAGATGGAAATAAAGTAAAAATTACCAACGCAGGTCAAAACCAAATATTGACCATAACCGATGATGGCTGTTTAGATGGTGGTGGTATTGTAGGTAAATATTGCAAAGAATAACAATAAATAACCCTTAAAATGATACGTTATGAAATCAAAATCAATAGTAGTAACAGCACTATTTTTAATTTTTTCTATTGCGAGTTACGCACAAAGTAAAGACCCCAAAACTACTGTAGAGGAAATTGAAAGCCAATGTGCCAATGTGCCTCTATCAGAAAGAGTAACATTAAGTGTGTCCAGTTTTAATGTGGCCACACCTACAGCTTATGCAAAATTTGGTGATGAACTTTCGCAAATGCTCACTAATGCACTTCAAAATGTAAATTGTTTTAACGTGTTATTGAGTTTAAAGGATAGCCAAGAAATTATGGATGAAATAAATTTTGGCGAAACAGGAAATACCAAAGCAGGTACCTCTCCAAAAAGAGGCAACATGAAAGGCTCACAAGTCATTGTTATGGGAAAAATAACCGAATACGCTGCAGGAGAATCCAGTGGTGGTGCTTTAGGAATCAAATTTGGTAGCAACAAAGCGCATATTGGGTTTATTATTCAATTAATAAATGCTGAAACCAGAGAATTGATTGATTCAAAATCATTTAATGTTGATGGCAGAGCCAATGGGTTTAAAGGGCTTAAAATAATGGGTGTTAAGGCAGTGGGTTCCACTCAAAACAATAAAGCCTTGTCTGATGCCTGTGAAAAAGGAATTATTGAAGCTGTTGAATACATCACAGCCTCTAAAGACAAGATGCCGCTTCCTATGGCAAACAATGTAAATTCTAAAGCAGGAACTTATATAACCGTTAAAAATGCAGATTATGGAAAGGTAAAAACTCTTACTGAACTATTAGCATCAAAAGGAACTATTTCTAATAAAGAAATTGCAAATGGTATTGGTACATTTTTTTTAGAACACACATCAAAAACCGATGCTATTGCCGATTTTATAGACTCTAAATTAGGTAGCAAATTTAGTATACAATCATTAGAAAATGGAACTATTACATTAATCGCAAAATAAATACATCATGACACTATTAAGAAAATTATTTATATCAATTATTAGCATTACGCTGCTTATATCTTGTTCAAAAAAAGAGGATAGTGCCTTAAATACAGACAGTGATTATTTTATGTCGTTTAAAGCTAACGGAACAGAAATCATCTATAAAGATATATTAACCGCACAATATACTGATTTACCAAATCAAAATTTATATGGCCTTACAATAGCTGGTGCCAATTTTGATGGTCCAAATACCGACGAAGATTTTGGCATTATACTCATGGATGATGCACCTATCACAGAAGGATCGTACAATCAAGATTATATTCCAAACACATATTCATCCAGAGCCTTTATAAGTTATATTAAAGGAGCTCAAGCTTATTCGTCTGTGTATCCACTTTTAAGTGATGTAGCAAAAGCTAATGTCACTATAACAGAAATTACAAACACTTATATTTCTGGTACGTTTAGTGGCACTTTGGTAAAAAGTGATGGTGATTATTCTGTAATCACTCATGAGATAACTAATGGAAAATTTAAAATAAAACTTCAATAAACATCTAATTTTATGGACTTAAAACACATTGATTTCGGAAAAGCTCTACTAAAAATTTTAGAGCTCATCATTGTAAAACCTTTTACATTGCCATTAAAAATTTATAAAAATGCGTTGACCAACTTATCAAATGCTGATGCTTCTGATTCTGAGGAGAAAGTATTATCGTCAGACTTTCCTCTTTATACTTGGTTCATCAGCATATTTGATGCCATTATCGCTATTATTTATCCTGTTGGGATTATTATGGCACTTATTGCAGGACTCAATAAATACACAGGTGGATTTGCAAGTTTTCTGGGGATTTTAGCTATTACCTATTTTGCGCCATTAATTTATGGTCTTGTTAGAGAATTATTTCAAATATCTTTAAAAATGTTGCTGTACCTAAAAATTATTTCAAAAAAATAATTGAATACGCCCTTTAAATCTATTTTATTTTTATACTGCTATTCGTTAAAAATAGCAGTATAAAAATATGAAACAACTTAAGTAAAAGCGCTTACTTTTTATAATATTTAACATACTTCCTGTAGGCCAATATAGCAATTATAGCTACAATACTTAAGGTAATGGCTATAATATTTAAACTTGCTATTTGCTGCCCAGATTGGTATGAATGTAGCCCTGACAAGTAAAAGTTAACACCTAAATAGGTAAATAAAATACTGGCATATGCTAAAATAGACATTAAGTTAAATCCATAGCGTCCACGCAGTCCTGGTACTAAACGCATATGTATTACAAAAGCATAAATCATAATACTAATTAAAGCCCAAGTTTCTTTTGGGTCCCATCCCCAATATCGTCCCCAACTTTCATTTGCCCACATACCACCAAGAAAATTACCGATAGTTAATAAAATTAAGCCAACTGTTAGAGCCATTTCATTAATAATGGTTAATTCTTTAATACTAAGAAGCATTTTTTCTTTATTTTTTTGAGTCGTAAAAATCATCAAAAATAAACTTGTAAGTCCTAAAATTAATCCCAATGTAAAAGGCCCATAACTCATCACAATAACAGCCACATGTATCATTAACCAATAACTGTTCAGTACAGGTTGAAGGTTGGCAATAGCAGGATCCATCCAATTCCAATGGGCTACCATCAAAATCATAGAGGTCACAAAAGCAGTTGCTGCAATAGTCAAATCGCTTTTGCGTCCAAATCCTAAACCAAAGAACATGGTTGCCCAAGCAACGTAAATCATAGACTCATAGGCATCACTCCAAGGAGCATGACCAGAAATATACCAACGTGTTATAAGTGCTGCTGTGTGCAATAAAAACAACCCGATAATAACAAACCTGAATAGTTTAATTCCAATATTAACAGGCTTGCTTTTGTATTTAAATATTTGAATAATCAACAAAATAAACATGAGTGTTCCTGCATACATATACCAACTAAACAGGTTTTTTAAAACATCATATTTATTATAAAGTATTTCGGTATTGATTTTTTTATCAGACAGCATTACATTACTCCCTTGTTGTTGTTGTGTTTTTTTGAAAGCTTCCAACAGTTTTTCAGGAGCTGAAAAATCGCCTATATGCTTTGCTTCATTGAGTTGCATCAAATAAGCACTAAAACCATTGTTAATAAAATTACCATACAAGGAATCTTTAATTTTATCTCTATAACCTTCTTCCCTAAATTCAATTGGCGAAATCCATTTGTGGTTGTCATCTCCTGGAACTGGAAATATTTTTAGTGAACGCCCTTCAATGGCACTGTAAAGTAAATTAACACGTTGGTCAGCTTCTTTAAACTCTTTTTGGTAACCATTTGGTGTTTGTGTTTTATAGGCATCTTCAAGATATGGAGCTAATTTATATGTTCCATTTTCATTAAAAAAATCAACTAAACTTACATATTTCTCCGAATTGTCAACACCAATAATATGACGAATACTATCCGCTTTTTTAGGTGTTAAATAAATAATTGGCACATTGTACCAAAGCAATGGGCTTTCTTGAATGGACAAAAATACTTGGTTGGCATCAAAATCTTCATAGGTTTCATGCTTACTCAACTTACGCAACATTTCAGATGCATAGGTATCCATTGGCATCATACGTCCACTGTAATCCTGTACTACTAAATGTCCAAATTTATCAGCATGTGCTTTTGGTGAAATATTGACTCTTAAAACTGAATCAATTTGTGCCTTTGTAGGTTTTGAAAGTGGATGCCCTTCATCAGTTGCATGTGTTTGCGAAAACGACGTAAGTGATAAACTTAATACCAAAACCGTCAACACTTGTTTCTTTTTTGCTTTTACCTTGGTCAACATACGTTCTAAATCGGCAAAACGTGTATGTTTATCAAACATGATGGCTAATAAACCTATATACAATAAGAAGTAGCCAATGTAAGTAATCCATGTACCCCAAAAATCGTGGTTAACTGATAAAATAGTCCCTTTTTCATCAGGATCAAAACTGGATTGAAAAAAACGATAACCTCCATGTTCTAAAATGTGATTCATATAAATATGATAATCAAAAGGTGCGTTATCTTTATCAATAACGGTCACTTTGCTTTCATAAGATGAGTAGCTATTTTCTGTTCCTGGATAGCGTTGTGCTATAAAATCATTCAACTTAATAGAAAATGGAAGTTCTATTACTTTAGAACCGTATTTCATGGCAATATCTAAGCCACCTACTTTAATTTGTTCAAAGGCATTATTACTGCCTTTACCACCAAGCAATTGAATTTGTTTGGTTTCGCCATTAGAAGTTACATTTAAAACAACTCCATCTTCATCTCCTTTAAGAATTTTTGGTTTTGGTACAATATCAAAAAACCCTTTGACTACAGGCTTTGGAAACACCATGGCTATGTCGCCAACAATATAGCGCGAACGCAATACCAAAGGCTGAATACTGTCTTTAACCAAAATACCTTTAGCACCAGTTGCCATAGTCATGTATTCGCCTTCATATGGTGACTGGATGGTTAAACCATTTTCTGTATTTGTGATGTTGATGGCACCATCTACATGCTTGTTTAAGCTGACAAGAATATTGTGAATGTTTTGAACTTGTCCTTCTTTTAAAAAGTGATTATGTGATTGTCCATCACCTGCTTCTACCATTTTAAGGTACGCTTCTCCTTTTTCATCAGGAACGATGTCTTTTTCTGCACCTTTAACAAATTTTGCTAAAGTAATTGTTACTGGTTGCTTATTGTAATTTGTGTGTATTGAAAAATCGTTATCTAAACGTGGTGAAAAATCGACTTCATTTTCAAGCACACGTCTTTGGGCTTGTCCATTGACCATGTAATCACCATCAATATAGGTTGTTATGTAGGTTTTTTGTGATAAAAATTGATGTTCAGTAGCTCCTTCTCTAATTGCCATCATTCCTTCAAAGCCAAAATGACGTGTTACAAAAGCGCCTAAAAGAATTAAAATAAAGGCAATGTGTAATATTAAAGTTGCCCATTTTTCTTTTCGCAATAAACGATACCTTGAAATATTACCAATAAAATTGATAACAAAAAAGACCATAATGGCTTCAAACCACCATGAGTTGTAAATCAAGGTTCTGGTTAAAGCAGTTGGTGAGGTTTCTTGTCCTTTGTCTAAAAAGGTTCCTGTAATCATTGCCGCTGCAAAAACAAGAAAAAGAATAGAGGTTAATCTGGTTGAGAATAGAATTTTGGCAAGTTTTTTTTGCATAATATAGAACTCAAAATTTATGACGTGCAAATTTAAGGCTTTTTAATGATTAAGCCTGCAACTTAAAAGAATAAAAGGTGTTAAATTTACAATTAGACTTGTCGCGCCTGAAAAATATTTAAGTACATGAATGTTCCCATTTTTCGTGCCCTGTTTTTGGCGTTATCAGCATACTCGCCTGCAAAAAGCTCGTCAATAGTTTGAAACCATAAATTAAGCCATAAGCCAAAATGCAATTCTGTAATGGCATGATTGTTTTCTTGATCGACATTTATATGCACTTGCAACGGATTTCCATAATAACGATGTTCTAATTTTTTGGTCATAAACAAACTCGTTTCCCAAAAGGTCGTCAAACGCTCAATATGAGCATCCCAATCTTTAATCACTTTATTAAAAAAAGGGCCTAAAACATTATCAGCCCTTACTTTATTATAAAACGAAGATACCAATAAAAAAACATCGTCTCTATTTTGAATATCGTTTTTTTCCATAGTGTAGTTTATTGCAAACGCATCACATTAATAATAATTAAAGGAACATTTACCACAAAGGTCAAAATTAAGAAATTAAAAACCACTTTTCGACTTAGTTGTGCATAAATCACAGCATTATACGCCATAGACACTACAACACATAAGGTAAGTTCAAAAAAGTGAAAAGATGGTTTGCTATTCATTAAAATGTACATGGCTGCAATTGAGCCTATACAACTCTGTAATATGATGCTTAATGGAATGTAAAGTGTGTAATGGTCTTTAAAATCGTTTAGGTATTTACTGTAAAGGTTCATAATGTTTAGTTTTTATTTTACAATGCAAAGTTCTATAACCTATCTTTGTATTTTTATGATTCAAATCATAACACGATGATTCCATTAGATATTCTTGAAAAATATCAGGCTACTTTAAAGCCATTTTCTAAAGATAGAGTTGTTATACATGAAGGTGAAACAGCACAATTTTACTACCAAATAAAAGAAGGCGATGTAAAAATGTACAATCTTACCGAAGAAGGAAAAGAGTTTGTACAAGGCTATTTTAGTGATGGCCATTCATTTGGCGAACCTCCTCTTTTTGGTGATTATAAATATCCTGCCAATGCGCTTTGCCTTAGTGATTGTAACATTTATATGCTGCCAAAAGACACCTTTTTTGAATTGCTAAAAGCCTATCCAGAAGTACATTTAAAATTTACTCAGTTAATTTGTAAACGTATGATTTACAAAGCAAAAATAGTAAAAGAAGTTTCTATCTATCCACCTGAACATCGCATCCTTACCTTACTCAATCATCTTAAAGGCAATATGCCAAAAGATCAAAAATTTGAAGTTAATTTGACACGTCAACAAATTTCAGAACTTACAGGATTGCGTGTTGAAACTGTCATTAGAGCCATTAAAAAATTAGAAAAATCTAAAAAATTATCTATTAAAGAACGAAAGGTTTATCTATAAATATCATTATTTTAGCCTTATGATTTCAATTGTTTTACTTGGTGCAGGCAACCTTGCAACACATTTATTTAAAACTTTCAGTAACTCTGACAAAGTAGTTATTAATCAATGGTTTAACAAAAGTATTTCAAGCATTGAGTCCTATAAAAACAAGGTCGCAATAACCGATGATATGACACAACTTGCACTTGCTGATGTGTACATTCTTGCTGTTAGTGATGATGCTATTGCAGAACTTTCCACTAAATTGCCTTTTGAAGACCGATTGGTTGTACATACCTCTGGAAGTGTAAACATTCACGATTTAGACAAAAAAAACAGACGTGGTGTATTTTATCCGTTGCAAACATTTTCAAAAAATGTAAAAGTTGATTTTACCAAAGTACCTATTTGCATTGAGGTTTTGAAGAAGACGGATTTAGCAATCTTAAAATCGTTGGCCGAAAGTTTAGGAAGTACAAGCCATAAAGTTAATAGCAATCAGCGTAAAGCCTTACATTTGGCAGCTGTATTTGTTAATAATTTTACCAATCAATTATATCGAATTGCTCATGAAATTACAGAATCTGAAGGAGTTGATTTTAATATTTTGAAACCTTTAATTTTAGAAACTGCACAAAAAGTTCAAGAACTATCACCATATATGGCGCAAACAGGTCCTGCAAAACGCAATGACAAAAAAACCATAAAAAACCATTTACAACTGTTAGAAAATGAGCAACACAAAGCCATTTATCAACTTTTAACTGAATCAATCAAAAACACACATGGAAGATAAAAGCTATAAAGAATATTTAGAACATATTACCACCTTCATTTTTGATGTTGA
Organism: Gelidibacter sp.; assembly: GCA_041391965.1. Taxonomy (GTDB): domain Bacteria; phylum Bacteroidota; class Bacteroidia; order Flavobacteriales; family Flavobacteriaceae; genus JAWKMZ01. The sequence continues at coordinate 37,882 of JAWKMZ010000006.1, forward strand.
TGGTGTCCTAACAGATGGCACTATTATATTAACAACCACAGGCGACATGCTAAGAACTATGCACACCAAAGATGGTTTTGCTATGAAAACAGCTTTAAATGCTGGCTTTAAAGTTTGTATTATTTCTGGAGGCACGAATGAAGGTGTTAGACTACGCTTAAATGGTTTAGGCATTACCGATGTGTATTTGGGTGCTCACAATAAAGTTGAACAATTGGATGATTATTTAAAAACAAACACTATTCAACACAAAAATGTGCTTTATATGGGTGATGACATTCCTGATATTCCTGTGATGAAATTGGTTGGTTTGCCTTGTTGCCCGCAAGATGCTGTTCCAGAAATAAAAGAAATTTCTAAATATATATCACATAAACTTGGTGGTAAAGGTTGTGTGCGTGATGTGATTGAACAAGTTTTAAAAGTTCAGGGCAAATGGAATGGCAATTTTGATGCAAAATATGACTAAAATTAAAGTTGAAATAATCACGTTTTGACTAATTTTTAATAACTAAACAACAAAAATTGAACATTTTAAACCTTATCCGCTGGAAAAATTTGCTGATGATTGTATTAGTGCAATTGCTTATCAAATATGCACTTTTCCAACCTTTTTTAGCGTTAACTAATCTCACTATAACGCTTAACTGGTTTGGGTTTTCGCTTTTAATACTATCTACTATTTGCATTGCAGCTGCCGGAAACATTATCAACGACATTTATGATACAGAAACCGATTTGGTCAACAAACCCGAAAAAGTCATTATAGGTAAACGTGTTTCAGAAAAAACAGCTTATACTTTGTTCATTACGTTCAATGTAATTGGTGTTCTTATTGGGTTTTACTTATCAAATTTAGTAGGCAAAAGTAGCTTTTTTGCATTGTTTGTCATCATTTCTGCATTGCTTTATGTGTATGCGTCTTATTTAAAACAAACCTTACTTATTGGTAATATTGTCATTGCCATTTTAGTAGCTTTAAGCATTTTAATTGTTGGCTTGTTTGAACTTTTGCCTGTCATAACAACACAAAACCAAGAAACACAAGTGACCTTTTTCAAGATTTTATGGGATTATGCACTCTTTGCTTTTATCATCAATTTTGTGAGAGAAATGGTTAAAGATATGGAAGATATTGATGGCGATTATAAAGCTGGTATGAACACGCTTCCTATTGCTATTGGCCGAAATAGAGCTTCAAAAGTCATTTTTGCCATGACACTTTTACCACTTTTTGGCGTGGTTTACTACGTCATAACTTATTTTTATAAACAACCTGTCGTTGCTGGTTATTTTTTGCTTTTTGTAATTGCTCCTCTTATTTATAGCACTATAAAATCCTTTAGCGCAAAAACAAAAAAAGACTACCATCATCTTAGTAATATGCTTAAATTAGTGATGCTTTTTGGCATGTTATCACTTTTATTATATCCACTTGTTTTAAAATAATGAATCCTAATGTTAAACGAAAAACTAAAGCAATACCACCTTATCTTAGCTTCTGGGTCTCCCAGACGTCAGCAATTTTTTAAAGATTTAGGGCTTGAATTTGAAATTCGTTTAAAACCAGTTAAAGAAGAATATCCAAACCGTTTAACCCATTTTGAAATCAGTGATTATTTAGCACAATTAAAAACATTGCCTTTTGAAAATGAACTCAAAGACAATGATATCTTGATAACAAGCGACACGATTGTTTGGCACAATAACAAAGCTCTCGGAAAACCTAAACATGCTGAAGAAGCGTTACAGATACTAAAAGGATTGAGCAATGCAACGCATGAAGTGATAACATCTGTGTGTTTTAAAACCAAAACTTCTGAAAAAACCATTAATTCGGTTACAAAAGTGACATTTAGAGCACTAACAGAAGACGAAATTAACTACTACATCAACACCTGCAAACCCTTTGATAAAGCTGGTGCTTATGGCATACAAGACTGGATTGGACAAATTGCAGTTACCAAAATTGAAGGCTCATATTTTAACGTTATGGGTTTGCCAACAGATTTGGTTTATAAAACCTTATCAGAACTTATTAAGCAATAAAAAAAAGAAAAAATATAAACTAACGTATCATTTGTAATGTATTTAAATCCATATACCATGTTTTTTAAAACGTACCAAACCGAACTCATCATCACAGGAGGTGTTTTACTCTTTTTATTAGCTATCCGTTTTGCCTTAAATATGCTCATAACCAAAGTATCGCAAAAAAATGGAATTAACATGGCTCGCATTCATCTTATGCATCGTTATGTAACGTTTATGTTGTTTTTATTAGCATTGGTAATAATTCCTTTTATTTTTGGAGTTCAAGCACATGATTTGGTAGTAATTTTTTCTTCCGTTTTTGCTGTTATTGGTATTGCTTTGTTTGCTATTTGGTCTATTTTAAGCAATATTACCTCAGGTGTTATCATGTTTTTCTCTTTTCCTTATAAAGTTGGCGATAAAATACAGATTCTTGATAAAGATTTTCCAATAGAAGCTATTATTGAAGATATTCGTGCTTTTCAGTTGATTTTAAGGTTAGATAATGGCAACATTGTTACCTATCCAAATAATTTAATGCTTCAAAAAGCAGTAACTTTAGTACAAAAAGATGCCATTGAAGAATTTTATGATGATGGTACCGATTTAATTTAACCAACGTTAAATAAACATTAAAACCAGCCTTTGCGCTGGTTTCTTTTTTATATTTGAATACAACGCAAAATTTATCTCATGATGCTAAACCGATACGCTTCTCTCCTATTTATTTGTTTTTTAAGCTTTACCATACAAGCACAACAACCAAAAAAACCAAATAGTTCAGAAATTTTTGAATCCATAAAAAAGCTCAATTTTTTAGGTTCGGTATTATATATCGCTGCTCATCCTGATGATGAAAACACTCGTCTCATTTCGTATATGGCTAATGATGTAAAAGCAAGAACCGAGTATTTATCTATGACGCGAGGCGATGGTGGTCAAAATTTAGTCGGTCCAGAAATCAGAGAACTTTTAGGAGTTATCAGAACACAAGAATTATTAGCAGCAAGACGTATTGATGGTGGTGTACAACGTTTTACAAGAGCCAACGATTTTGGCTACTCAAAAAACCCTGAAGAAACTCTAAAAATTTGGAGTAAAGACGATGTTTTGAGTGATGTAGTTTGGGCAATCAGAACCTTCCAACCCGATGTTATTATCAACCGTTTTGACCATAGAACTCCAGGGACGACACATGGTCATCACACAAGTTCAGCGATGCTAAGTATAGAAGCCTTTGATTTGGCAAATGATAAAACAGCCTATCCTGAACAATTAAAATACACCAACACATGGCAAACCAAACGTCAATTTTTCAATACGTCTTGGTGGTTTTATGGCAGTCAAGAAAAATTTGATGCTGCTGATAAAAGCAAGCTATTGACTTTAAATATTGGCAGCTATTATCCTTCAAGTGGTTTGTCAAATTCTGAAATTGCGGCTTTGAGCCGAAGTTCACACAAATCGCAAGGCTTTGGAAACACAGGAACACGTGGTAAAGAAACCGAATATTTGGAGCTACTAAGAGGCACCATGCCAAAAAATAGCATTTTTGAGGGTATTGATACCACTTGGAATCGTGTTAAAGGTGGAAACGATATTGGCAACATTCTTAAAAACGTTCAAGATACTTACGATTTTAAAAACCCTTCAGCATCCATTCCGCAATTGGTAGAAGCCTATAAACTTATTCAAAATTTAGATGACAATCATTGGAAAGCCATCAAATCTGAAGACATTAAAAACGTTATCGCTGCTTGTGCTGGATTATATTTGGAAGCCGTTGCCAATTCTAATTCTGCAACACCAAACAGCAAGGTTGGTTTAAAACTGGAAGCCATCAACCGAAGTCCTCAATCTATTTATTTTTCATCAGTTCAGCTTTCTGACGGAACATCTATCGATAAAAATTTCGATTTAAAACAAAATGACTCACATCTTTTTGATGCTCAAATAGCAATTTCTGCCAATCAACCGTATTCAACACCTTATTGGTTAGAAGAAAAAGGAACACTTGGCATGTATAAGGTGGATGACCAAAAATTGATTGGTTTGCCTGAAACACCTCGGCAAGTGACTGCAACTTTTAATTTGGTAATTGATGGCGAAATGATTAAGTTTAAAAAACCCATTGTTTACAAAACCAATGATCCTGTTAAAGGCGAAATTTATAAACCTTTTGAAATCATTCCTGAAGCTTCTGTTAAAATTGAACAACCAGTCATCATTTTTGATACTGATGGCCAAAAAGATATTCATGTAATTGTAAAAGCCAGTAATGACAATTTAGAAGGTGTTGTTAGTGTTAATCATCCTGAAGATTGGAATGTGTTTCCTGCACAACAAAAAGTAGCCATAGCTCATAAAGGAGAAGAACAAACACTCACATTTACGGTTATTCCACCAAAACATCAGAGTGAGGCCGTTTTTAATCCAAAAATCACAATTGATGGGAAAACGTACACCAAGCAATTGGTAACTATTGATTATGACTACATTCCATATCAAACCATTTTACTGCCAAGTGAAAGCAAAATGGTGCGTTTAAACATTCAAAAGAAAGGTGAAAATATTGGTTATATTGAAGGTGCTGGTGATGTGGTACCAGAAAGCTTACAGCAAATTGGTTACAACGTTGTCATCATAAAACCAGAAGATATTAATGCTGAAACTTTAAACCGTTTTGATGCTATTGTGTTGGGTATTAGAGCTTATAACACAGTTGATGCGCTAAAATACAAACAACAATTACTATTTGATTATGTCAAACAAGGAGGCAATTTGATTGTGCAATACAATACCAACTCACGCTTAAAGGTGGACGAATTATCGCCTTTTGATTTAGAATTATCACGAGATAGAGTTACTGATGAAAATGCCAAAGTCACATTTTTAGATGCTGACAATGAGCTTCTCAATTTTCCAAACAAAATCACACAAGACGATTTTGAAGGTTGGACACAAGAACGCGGTTTGTATTTTCCAGACAAATGGGGAAAAGAATTTACACCAATATTATCTATGCACGACAACAATGAAACGCCTAAAAACGGTAGCCTTTTGGTTGCCAAATACGGAAAAGGGCATTATATATATACAGGCTTAAGTTTTTTTAGAGAATTTCCAGCAGGAGTATCAGGTGCTTATCGTTTGTTTGCCAACATGCTTTCTATTGGAAAAGAAACCATCAAAACAAAGCCTAAATTTGAAAATTAAGCAAAATAAATAGTTTCATTAAACCATTTGAATACCTACCTGTTGGCAGACAGGTTTGCGACTCAAACATAAATAACACTATGCAAAATCAACCAAAAGAACGTTGGAAACCTATTTACACAATAGTCTTAGTTGCTAATGCTATATATATTGTTTTGTTCTATTTTATCATGAAACTCTTTTAATATGCAAGCATTAGACTGGATTATACTTGTAAGCACTCTTTTAACCATTGTCATTTATGGCACTTGGAAAACTCGTGGTAGTAAAAATGTGCAAGATTACATAAAAGGTGGAAACGAAGCCAAATGGTGGACTATTGGGTTATCAGTTATGGCAACGCAAGCCAGTGCCATCACGTTTTTATCAACGCCTGGACAAGCCTTTCATGATGGGATGGGTTTTGTACAATTTTATTTTGGTGTTCCAATTGCCATGATTATTATTTGTATGGTTTTTATTCCGTTATACCATCGGTTAAAAGTTTATACTGCTTATGAGTTTTTGGAAAACCGTTTTAATCTAAAAACCCGAAGTCTTACAGCTATTTTGTTTTTGATTCAACGTGGTTTGGCTGCAGGAATTACCATTTATGCTCCTGCTATTATTTTATCAGTTGTTTTGGATTGGAACTTGAATTTGCTTATCATCCTTATTGGCGTTTTAGTTATTGTTTATACAGTTTCTGGTGGTACAAAAGCGGTAAGCATTACTCAAAAACAGCAAATGGCAGTTATTTTTACAGGCATGTTTATTGCCTTTTTTATTATAGTTAGCAAGCTTCCAGAAGGGATTACTTTTACAAAAGCTTTAGATATTGCTGGCGCAAGTGGCAAAATGAATATTCTCAACTTTTCTTTTGATTTTGATAATCGTTATACCTTTTGGAGTGGTATCATTGGTGGATCGTTTTTGGCACTCTCTTATTTTGGGACAGACCAAAGTCAGGTGCAACGTTACTTGTCAGGTAAATCGGTTAAAGAAATGCAATTAGGCTTGCTTTTTAATGGCTTGCTGAAAGTACCAATGCAGTTTTTTATTCTGTTAGTTGGCGTGATGGTGTTTGTGTTTTATCAATTTAATCCATCACCTGTAAACTTCAATCCAGAAACCACTGAACTGGTTTCCAATTCTTCTTATGCCAATGAATACAAAGCTATTGAGCAGGAGCAGCACACAATTTTTGAAAAAAAACAAGCGCTAATCAACTCTTATATTACAACCAAAGATGAATCGCTCACTACGCAAATACAACAAATCAATAAAGCCGATAGAGAAAATAGAAATAAAGCTAAAGCAATTATAAAAAAAGCCAATACCGAAAAATCATTAGCTATAGAGTCTAATGATAAAGATTATGTGTTTATCCATTTTATATTGAATAATTTACCTCGTGGACTTATTGGTTTGCTTTTAGCGGTTATTTTGAGTGCAGCCATGTCAAGCACTGCAAGTGAGTTGAATGCACTCTCTTCAACCACCACAATGGATTTGTACAAACGCAATTTTGCTCAAGACAAAAGTGAAAAACATTATCTAAATGTTTCAAAATGGATGACCTTAGCTTGGGGAATTTTAGCCATTATCATTGCTTGTATAGCTTATTTAGCAGATAATTTAATTCAACTTGTTAATATTATTGGCTCAATTTTTTATGGGAATGTTTTGGGTATTTTCTTGCTGGCTTTCTTTTTTAAATATGTCAAAGGCAATGCGGTATTTATTGCTGCATTGATTACTCAAGCCATTGTAATTATAGGTTGGTGGTATGATTGGATGCCTTATTTATGGCTAAATTTATTTGGATGTGGATTGGTTATTGGAATGGCATGTATCCTCCAACTTTTTAATACTGAAAAAAACATCTCAATTTCTTAACGAATGACGGTTCCAATAGCACTTATTATATTCCGATTGCTGTTAGCTCCTATCATTTTAATTTTAGCATATTATTTTAAATATCAATCAAATATAATAATTGTTGTTTTAATGTATTTAGGCCTATTATCAGATATTTTTGATGGTATTATTGCCAGAAAACAAGGACTTTCTACTGAAAAATTGCGTCGTTTGGACAGTCAAGTCGATTTAGTTTTTTGGCTTTCTATCGGAATTGCTACATGGATACTTTCTCCTGAATTAATAAAAACCCATCGTTTTGCCATAATTAGCATTATTGTTTTGGAAGCTTTGTGCTATACTATTAGCTTCATTAAGTTCAAAAAAGAAACATGTACTCATGCTTTTTTGTCTAAATTATGGGGAATTTCGCTGCTCATAGCGTTTACTTCCATCATAGGATTTGGTCATGCAGGAATTGCGTTTAAAGTATCAATTATCCTCGGAATCATATCTCAATTGGATGTTGTTTTAATTTTATTGATTCTTAAAAATTGGACACATGATATTCCAAGTGCTTATCATGCGTATTTGATTCGGAATCATATTCCTTTTAAGAAAAATAGATTTTTAAATAGCTAATGATAACTAAAATACAAAAATGTCAAATTTCATTTTGATAACGATTGAGAATAAAAAACCTCAAAGACTACATATCTTTGAGGTTTTATCAATACTTAGCTAAGGCTAATTTTACATTTCTCCCCATTCTTTAAGGGAGTCTTTATTCATTTTTACATAATCCATATTTCCTGCTGCTTCAGAAGCCGCTAACGATTTTTTGGCAATTTCAATCGCTCCTTTAATGTCTCCCGCTTTAGCATAAATCAATGATTGTTGTCTTAATTGATAAAATGCAGCTTTATCACCAGCCATAGTAATAGCTTTATCAATCCACGTTTTAGCTTGCTTTATATCTTTCCCTTCTTGCAAATAATATACTGCAGCAGCATAATAATCATTCGCTCCTGGTCCTTTCATGGTTTTATCAATAGCTGCAGACACTAAAGCATCTGTTGGCACCTCAATTTTCACTTCCACATAAGTATGTTCCCAAAGAATCCCTAAAACTGCTGAATTGCTCGACAAATTTCCAAAAGTCATATTAAGTGACTCTATTGGCATTGGTAAGGAAGATACTTTTGCACTCACTTTTGCAGCAACTTTAGAATTGTCCCATTGTTGAGGTGTTCCCCAATTGGTAGCATCAGCATAAAATATTATATCCCAGGTTTCTTTATTAGGCGTGGCATAAATAGCATAAGAACCCGCTTTTATAGTAGTGCCTCCAACAGTAGCATCTGTACTAAACGTAATTTTTGTGTTGGCATTAGCTCCTAAACGCCAGAGTGTTCCATAAGGTACTAAATCGCCAAAAATAATTCGACCTCTCATACTCGGTCTAGAATATTCCAAGGTTATATCAGTTAAACCAACTTTTTGCTCTATTTTACAAAAAGGACTTGGTGCTGGTGTTTGTATTTGTGCTGTTGCAAAAAAAGGTGCTATGGCAATAGCCAAACATAGTATTAGTTTTTTCATAATAATTAGTTTTTTAATTTAGTTAATATTCATAATTTATAAAAATACACATTCAATAAATGTTAATTGTTAATTAATACTAAAATATAATTACGTTTGTTTTTTGTTTAATATATTTACAAAAATATTAAACACTTTTAAAGACTTCTAATTTCTTATCCATGAAATTTACAAAATCTTTTGTTTTTTTTCTAATTATCAACTTTAGTGCTTTAGGCATTGGAACTTGGCTTATGAACAATGGTCCTCAAAGTGAATGGTACACATCACTCAACCAAGCACCTTGGACTCCTGCTGGATGGGTTTTTGGAGCGGCATGGACTTTTATCATGTTGTGTTTTTCCATTTATATGACATTTTTATATTTAAAAAAATCCGCTTCTAAATTTGGAATATTATTTGTCATTCAATTCCTTCTAAATGTGAGTTGGAATTATATATTTTTTAATCAACATCTTATCGCATTAGGACTTGCCACCATTATCGCCCTGACTGTTGTAGTTGCAATCTTTACATTTAAATTCAGGAATGATTTAAAGACTAAAACTTTGCTCATTATCCCATACTTTATGTGGCTTTGCATAGCAACATCGCTCAATACCTACATATTATTAAATAACTAATTGATGAAACTATATAGGCTTCACAAAAAACAAAATTTACCTATCTCCATAGAACAAGCATGGCATTTTTTATCTAATCCTCATAATTTAAAAATAATTACGCCCAATTATATGGGATTTCATATCCTTTCAGGTGCTGACAAACCTATGTTTGCAGGACAAATCATTCAATACATTGTCACTCCTGCTTTTGGTATTAAAACCAAATGGGTTACTGAAATCACTCATAGCATCAATCAACAGTATTTTGTAGATGAACAGCGTTTTGGACCCTATGCCTTTTGGCATCACAAACATTTTATCAAGACGATTGATGGTGGTGTTGAGATGGAAGATATTATTGACTATAAACTCCCTTTTGGAATTTTAGGACAACTCGTTCATCCGATTTTAGTGAAACCAAAATTGGATGAGATTTTTAATTACAGAAGCAACAAACTTGAAGAACTTTTCGGAATTTATTAAATGAAACAATCCATCAACATATTTTGGTTTCGACGCGATTTAAGGCTCGATGATAACGTAGGGTTTTATGAAGCCTTAAAAAGTGATAAACCCGTACTTCCTATCTTTATTTTTGATAAGGAAATTTTGGAAAATCTTCCTGAAGATGATGCACGCGTCACTTTCATTTTTGAAACGCTTCAAAAATTGCGAGATACATTGCAAAAACAATATGATAGCAGCATAGCCATGTATTATGGAAAGCCATTTGAAATTTACAAAAAACTAATTGACGATTTTGATATTGACACAGTTTATACCAATCATGATTATGAACCCTATGCCAAAGAACGAGATACTAAAATAGAAGAACTAATTTCAAAAAAAGGCATAAAATTCAAGACTTTTAAAGACCAAGTCATTTTTGAAAAAGGTGAAGTTATCAAAAGTGATGGCGATCCTTATGTGGTTTACACACCTTACATGAAAACTTGGAAGGAAAAATTTAAAACTATCCATTTAACCTTCTACCATACCAATTTGCATCTTCATAACCTGGTTAAAAACACAGAACTTCCAAATTTAAGGCTGTCGGACATTGGCTTTAAAAAATCGTCACAAAAAATAGCAGATTACCAAGTAACTCCATCCTTAATTCAGAACTATGAAAAAACAAGAAACTTTCCTGCTAAAGAGACAACATCCAAACTTGGACCACATTTACGCTTTGGAACGGTTAGCATTCGCAAAATGATTAAAAAAGCAGTTGCAGAAAAGAATGAAATATTTTGGCAAGAACTTATTTGGAGAGAATTTTTTATGCAGATACTTTGGCACTTTCCACATACGGTTACCAAGAGTTTTAAACCTAAATATGACCAAATTGAATGGCGCAATGATGAAAAAGATTTTAAATTGTGGTGCCAAGGCAACACAGGATACCCTTTAGTTGATGCTGGCATGCGGCAACTAAACCAAACTGGTTTTATGCACAACCGAGTGCGAATGTTAGTAGGTAGTTTTCTGTGTAAACATTTACTTATTGATTGGCGTTGGGGCGAAGCCTATTTTGCAGAAAAATTGCACGATTACGAAATGGCAAGCAATGTTGGAAATTGGCAATGGGTTGCTGGTTGTGGTGTGGATGCTGCTCCTTATTTCAGAATTTTTAATCCATCAACGCAAATTCAAAAGTTTGACAAAGATTTAAAATACATCAATAAATGGGTTCCAGAATTTCAAGAATTAACGTATCCAAAACCCATCGTTAATCATAAAATGGCTCGTGAACGCTGCTTAAACACATATCAAAAGGCACTACGCAAGTAATTAAAAATCAAAATATTGCAATTTTTATTTTGTGCCTTGTTGAATTTGCTTCCTAATGTCTTCAATCATTTCTACTTGTATTTGTTGAATGTTTAGCAACTCATTTTGTTGATGGATAATCAGATGGTCTATTTTTTCGTGCAACATTCTAATCTCTAATTCTGACTTAAGGTTGACCATGTAATCTTGTTTAGAACGCTCTCTGTCTTTTTCTTCCTGTCTGTTTTGACTCATCATAATAACAGGTGCTTGCAATGCTGCCAAACATGATAAAATTAAATTTAATAAAATAAAAGGATAAGGATCAAAGGGTTTAGAAACCAAAAAAACAATGTTGATGCTCATCCAAATAAAAATGAAAACCGCAAAAATGATGATAAACTTCCAACTCCCACCAAAAGAGGCTATTTTATCGGCTAAACGTTGCCCAAATGTGAAAGAGCTATCATCATTTTCAGTCATTGTCTTTAACGACAAAGCATCTTGGTTATTTATACTTTTTAAAACTTCCTTCTCTAAATCAGAAAGTTCACCTACCTCAGCCATCAAATAATCAGCTATATATTTTTGTCTGTATTGATTTAATTCTGAAATAGAAATATGACTACGATTATTAAAATTTGGATGTGATTTTTGAATCAGCTCAAAAATAGACTTCCTAATTGTTTTGGCATTTACTCTTTCGTTTTCAGGAAATTCTAAACCAGATATGGCACTTACAAATGTTTTCATTAGCGTACAAATTAGTTTTAAAGATACTCGTATTTTTTATTCGAGCAAAACACTTAATTACTATTTGAACAACTTAGCCATTCATCCATTATTCTGTTTGTAAGACGATTATATACATAATTATCATTCATGCTTTATAAATTTACGCTATCTTTGATATATTACTCCATAAAAAAATCAAATATGATAAAAAAATTACTCTTAAGTTTTACTCTTGTACTTCCTTTAGCTACATCAGCTCAGGTAACATTTACAAATGCTAATACACATTTAGCCAATCCAAATGTAACCAGTGGATGCGCCATTGGCGTTTGCGATATGAATAACGATGGTTTAGATGATATTGTAAGGTTGGACGATGCCAGAAATTTACAAATTGAACATCAAACTGCTTCTGGTAATTTTACATTATTGAATTATGGAAGTATTCCAGGTTCTGGTAGTGAATGGGGAATGGCTATTGCCGATGTTGACAAAAATGGCTACAACGACATTTTTGTTGGTGGCTCATACAATGGTCTCAAATTATTAACTGCTAATAGTAATGGAACAAATTATTCTGTCACTGTATTTCCAGAAACATCATCTTACTATGATGATCACAGCATTTTTCTTCAAAACGCAAATTTTATTGATATAGATAATAATGGTAGCATTGATATTTTTGGATGCAGTGATGAAAGTGTTTCATCAGCATATAGCAATGATGGTAATGGTGTAATGACTTTAAACAATGCTGGACTTATTAATGCCGTTTCCACAGTACCATCAGACAATTCTGGTAATTATGGAAGTATTTGGATGGATTATGACAATGATGGCGACCAAGATTTATACATTTCTAAATGCCGATTAGGCATAAACAATCCAAATGATGGACGACGCATCAATTTATTATTCAGAAAAAATGCCAATGGCAGCTTTACAGAAGTTGGTGTAGCAGCAGGTTTAGTGCCTTATGCACAATCTTGGGCTGCAGCTTTTGAAGATATTGATAATGATGGTGATTTAGATTGCGTTGTTGTTAACCACGACATCAGTAGTAAAATTTATGAAAATAATGGCAACGGCACCTTTACAGATATTACTGCAGGTTCAGGTATTGCAAATGAATTGAACGATTTAGCTGAAGGTGGCATTCAAGTAATCATGGAAGATTTTGATAATGATGGGTTTATAGATTTGTTTATTACATCTCGTTACACAAGCCACAAACACATCCTGTTTAAAAACAATGGCGACAAAACATTTTCTGTTATGCCTAACAATCCATTAAATGCAGGCGCAAAAAGTATTCAAAGTGCAGCAGTAGGTGATTTAAATAATGACGGCTTTATAGACATTATGGCTGGTTTTGCAACAGGCTACAATAATTATTCAAGCAATCCTGATATTTTGTTCTTAAATAATGGCAACGCAAATAAATGGAGTGAAATTACCTTACAAGGCGGACCAAGTAATAGAAATGGCATTGGTGCACGAATAGAAATTTACGGAGAATGGGGAAAGCAAATAAGAGAAGTGCGCTCAGGTGAGAGTTATGGAACCATGAACTCTTTAATGACCCATTTTGGATTAGGAACAGCAACTGAAATAACTAAAATTGTGGTAAAATGGCCATCTGGAACTGTTGATCAACTTCTTGCTCCAAACATCAATGAACATTTAACCCTTATTGAAGGTGCTACATTAGGTACAAATGTATCTGAAAATTCAATTTTCAAAATATATCCAAATCCAGTAAAAAACAAACTCCAAATTGATGGTTTGCAAAATACAAGCAACGCATACTATGAGGTTTATGACCTTACTGGCAAAATTATCATTCCTAAAGCATCTCTTTCAAACACGACAACTCAAATAGACTTGAATAGGTTAAAAAGTGGTGTGTATTTCTTAAATTTATATTCAGATAACCAACGCTATGTTCATAAAATAGTAAAAGAATAATAACTTATCATTCATAAAAAAGCCTTCCAAATTTGGAAGGCTTTTTTATTTAATCAACACGAGTTATCTTTGCGCCAATGGCTCGTAAACGTGTGTCAATATGTTCATATCCTCTATCAATTTGTTCGATATTATGAATCGTAGAAGTTCCTTTAGCAGATAAGGCTGCTATTAATAAGGAAATACCAGCTCTAATATCTGGAGACGTCATTGTTGTTGCTTTTAATGTCGATTTAAAATCGTGTCCAATAACAGTTGCTCTATGCGGATCGCAAAGGATAATTTTTGCTCCCATATCTATCAATTTATCTACAAAAAACAATCGGCTTTCAAACATTTTTTGATGTACTAAAACACTGCCTCTGGCTTGTGTAGCCACTACCAAAACAATACTCAATAAATCTGGTGTAAACCCTGGCCAAGGTGCATCAGCAACAGTAAGAATAGAACCATCTATATAATTTTGTATTTCATACCCATTTTTGTGCGCAGGAATATGGATGTCATCACCATGTTTTTCAACAGTAATGCCTAATTTTCTGAAAACATTTGGTATTTGTCCCAAATCGTCCCAACTTACATTTTTAATGGTTAGGTCACTCTTAGTCATCGCAGCTAAACCAATCCAACTACCTATTTCAATCATATCTGGAAGCATGGTATGCTGAGTTCCTCCTAAATTGTCAACACCTTCAATAATCAACATGTTAGAACCCACTCCACTAATCTTTGCTCCCATTCTATTCAACATTTTACATAATTGTTGCAAATATGGTTCACAAGCTGCATTGTAAATTGTAGTTGTGCCTTCTGCTAAAACGGCTGCCATGACAATATTGGCTGTTCCTGTAACAGAGGCTTCATCTAAAAGCATGTAAGTTCCTTTTAGCTTATCCGCTTCTACACCATAAAAATGGTCTTCGCGATTGTAACGGAATTTTGCTCCAAGGTTGATAAACCCTTCAAAGTGTGTATCTAACCGACGACGACCAATTTTATCACCTCCAGGTTTTGGAATGTACCCTTTGCCAAAACGTGCCAAAAGTGGGCCTACAATCATAATTGAACCTCTTAAGCCTTTGCCATCTTCTTTAAATTCAACCGATTCAAGGTATTTCATATGCACCTCATCTGCCTTAAAAGTATAAGAGCCTGTACCTATTTTATTGATTTTCACTCCTAATTTACCAAGTAAAGTGATGAGTTTATTAACATCCACAATGTCTGGTATGTTATGAATAGTGACCAATTCTGGTGTAAGCAAAACAGCACAAAGTATTTGTAAAGCTTCGTTTTTAGCGCCTTGAGGTTGGATACTTCCTTTTAATTGATGACCTCCTTCAATTATAAATGTTGCCATGTAGTATTAGTAGCGTTTTCTGTTGCGGTTAGAATTGTTTTTTTTGCTATGCGATTTTTTATTGTTGGAAGTAAATTTTTTCTTGCTACGCATTAAACTTGTAGCATCAGATAAATCTTCATCTGTTTCTTTTAGGTTTATTTTTCCACCAGATAGCTCAAACAAATGTTTATATATTACATCATCTTCAACCGTGTCTTTATTCCAATTTAAAAAACACTTTTTCATGTGGTTGGCAATGGTGTAAATTAAGGCTTCTTTTAAGTCACTTTCTTCCCAAGTATTTGCCACATCAATCATGGTTTTTATGTTGTTTCCATAAAAACGGTATTTTGGAAAGTTTTGTGGGTATTTTAAAGGTTCTGGTTTGGAGTTCAATTCATCTTTTGACGGAATTGGATATGGCGAATCAGCATCTAAGTCAAAATTGGACATGATGTAGAGTTGGTCCCAAAGTTTGTGTTGAAAATCAGGAACGTCACGCAAATGAGGTTGCAAATTACCCATTACCGAAATAATGGCTTTTGATACTTTGTTGCGCTCTTCCTTAGTTGGTTGCTCTTTAGCGTAGTTAATCATTTTTTGTAAATGGCGTCCATATTCTGGAATGATTAAATGTTCGCGTTCTGTGTTGTATTCTAAATCGTTTATCAAAATATAAAATGTGTGGTAATTATGTTAGTACACGCAGTTTTTTGTGTACGTGTGCAAAATACAAAAAAAATAATAGAGTTATTCAACTCCTTAAAAATAATTGTTTTTGTGTGGTTGTAATAGATTATTTTTCGTGTTTCAAAAAAACGTTCCCATAATATAAAACGCCAATACAGATAATTAAACAAAGGAATAATCCTGTTTTAATTCCTGTTCGGAATCCAGATTGGATACCATGTGCTATTATAAGCATAAAAATATAACTTATGTAGCCTATTCCAAATTTGAGCATTCGTTCTAATGCTTTCATTTTTGGGGTTAAATAGACAATGAAAAACGGAATGAAAAAACTCAAAAGCAAAGCTCCAACTACGCTATTGGTATTCGCATTAGAATCTAGAGTTAAATAACCTATTATAGACATTAAAAGTAAATTCAATAGGATTAAGAAAAAACCATTGATAAGCAAAGAACTTATCTTCTTTCCATTTTGAATGTGTTTTTCATTTTCAAAAAAATCGTAGCTATTAATCTCAAGAACATCACAAATCAAATTTATGGTTTTTCCGCGAGGCTCATTCTCATTATTTTCAATTCTTTGAATAGTTCTCAGATTAACTTTTGATAATTCAGCTAGTTCCTCTTGAGTAAGCCCTTTTAATTTTCGTATTTCTTGAATTTTATTTCCGATTGAATTCATAAAATTATTTTTATCCAAAACTATAAAATCACACAACGTTTGATAACGGTTTTTTTACGACTTTTTTACGACATACTTATTTGTCATTAAAAAGTCCTAAGCTTTTTTATAGCGAAATAACGCCTTCAATATTATCAGCCACTTCTTTGTATTTTTCAATAACAGCTTCAGGATTTTCCATTGGCACATTAACAGACACACTTGTGTATTTGCCATTTTTAGAAGGTGTTGTATTAATAACTGCACCAAGATTGTCAAATAGCGATTCTATTTTAGCAATCTTCTCTGCATCGGTTGTGATGATAAATTTATAAAGATATTCTGAAGGCCAGCTTGCTGTTTCGTACAATTGGTCTTTTAGCTTTTTGTAAAATTCTTCTGGGTTTTGTTCTTTTTCCATGGTGTTTTATTCAGTTGTAAAGATACATTTTACTTTACAATTTTTTAATTGTTATAATAATTCCGATTTTTACAACCAAAATCTTGCCAAATTGAGTACAAAAAAAATTGTCATTACTGGTGGACCAGGAACCGGAAAGTCCTCTATCATTAATGAATTAAAAAAAAGAGGCCATCTATGTTTTGACGAAATTTCTCGTCAGGTCACACTAAAAGCACGTGAAAATGGGATTGAACAACTCTTTTTAACACAGCCTTTATTGTTTAGCGAATTGCTTTTAGAAGGTAGGTTAAAACAGTTTAATGAAGCCGCAACTTATGATAATAAGACCGTTTTTTTAGACCGAGGCTTACCTGATGTTTTGGCATATATGGACTATTTTAATACATCCTTTCCACAAAATTTCATAGATGCCTGCCAAAATAACAGATATGATGCTGTTTTTATTTTAGCACCTTGGCAAGCCATTTATCAAAGTGATAGTGTGCGCTACGAATCGTTTGAGCAAGCCGAACGCATCCATCAGCATTTATTAAACACTTATAAAAAATTTAATTACAACTTGCTTGATGTTCCTTTTGATACGATTGAAAAACGTGCTGATTTCATTTTAGATGTTGTAAATTTATAGTGATGCAACATCCTATTGAAGTTTTAGAGCGTTACTGGAATTACAGATCATTCAAACCCTTGCAGGAAGACATCATTACTGCAGTTTTGAATAATGAAGACACCTTTGCTCTATTACCAACAGGAGGCGGAAAATCTATTTGTTTTCAAATTCCTGCACTTATTAAAGAAGGCATTTGCATTGTGGTATCGCCTTTGATTGCTTTGATGAAAGACCAAGTTGCCCATTTAAACAATAAAGGCATTAAAGCCATGGCAATTACCAGCGGCATTTCGTATGCCACTTTAGATACTCTTTTGGACAACTGTATTTATGGTTCTTATAAGTTTTTGTATTTATCACCAGAGCGTTTGCAGCAAGCCATTGTGCAAGAGCGCATTCAACAAATGAATGTCAATTTAATTGTGGTTGATGAAGCGCATTGCATTAGCCAATGGGGAAATGATTTTAGACCTGCATATCATCAAATATCTGTGTTACGACAATTGCATCCTTCAGTCAATCTGATTGCTTTAACCGCAACTGCAAAACCAAAAGTGGTTAAAGACATTATGCAACAATTAGATTTTATGGCTCCAAAAGTGTTTCAAGCATCTTTTGAAAGGCCTAACATTGCCTACATGGTTATAGATACCGATGACAAGCATTATAAAATTGAGCAGATTTTAAAGAAACATTCAGGAGCTTCTATCATTTATGTCAGAACCCGACGATTAGCCCATGAAATTCATTCTTTTTTAGAATCGAAAGGGTTTTTGAGCACTTTTTATCATGGTGGTATCAGTAGTAAAGAAAAACAAGACCATTTGCAGCAATGGACTAACAATCAAAAACCAATTATGGTCGCTACCACAGCATTTGGCATGGGTATAGATAAACCTGATGTTAAAACCATTATTCATATTAATTTACCCGAAAGTTTAGAAAGTTATTATCAAGAAGCTGGACGTGCAGGACGTAATGGCAAGCAAGCTTTTGCTGTAATTTTAAAAAACAATACCGATGAGAAGCAATTAAAAACTCAGTTTTTGGATACTTTACCCTCTGTAGATGATATAAAACAAGTGTATCGTAAATTGTGTAATTATTTTCAGGTGTCTTATGGCGAAGGCGAACTGACACAGCATCAATTTAATTTTAACCACTTTTGTAAAACCTATGATTTTAATTCGGCAAAAACCTACAATACGCTTCAAATTTTAGATAGAAACAGTATCATCAGTTTGACACAACAGTTCAATTACCAAACTAAATTGCAGTTTTTACTTAGCAGTGAAGCATTATTTAGTTATTTGCATACTCATAAACAACATGAAATCATAATCAAATCTATCTTGCGAACCTATGGAGGTGTTTTTGATAACTTACTCAAAATAAACATTCAAACGCTTTCAGATAAAGCTTCCGTAAGTGCTGATGTCATCATAAAAACTTTGTATCAACTTAAAACAGATGGCATTGTAGAGTTTCAACATTCTAATACCGATTCTGAACTTACCTTTTTACAACCTCGAGAAGACGATAAAACCATCAATCGTATTGCAAAAACTGTAGAACAACAACAAACCCTAAAAGCAACGCAAATAGAAGCTGTCATTGCTTATATCAATGATGACACTACTTGCAAAAGTGTACAATTATCAACCTATTTTGGAGAACCTAACACCAAACCTTGTGGTACTTGTTCGGTTTGTATATCAAAAAAGAGTCCTCCAAAAGCTACCAATTTTAAAACCATTTCACATCATATCATCGTCCAGTTGGAAAACCAACCTTTAAGCTCCAGAGCTTTAATTGAGCACTCTAACTATACAGAAAAGCAAGTTTTAGACACTTTAAAAGTCCTCTTAGAACACCATATTATTGAACTTACAACCAACAACACCTATAAACTAAAACATACATGAAACGCAATTTAAGAATCTTGTTTATGGGCACGCCAGAATTTGCAGTTGCCACTTTAAAAACATTAATAGAGCATGATTATAACATTGTTGGTGTCATTACAGCACCAGACAAACCTGCAGGCAGAGGTCAAAAACTACACGAATCAGACGTTAAAAAATATGCTCAATCTCAAAATTTGAAGATTTTACAACCTACCAATTTAAAAAGTGAGCCATTTATAGAAGAATTAAAATCCTTAAATGCCAATTTGCAAATTGTAGTTGCTTTTAGAATGCTGCCAGAAGTGGTTTGGAATATGCCAAAATATGGCACTTTTAATTTACACGCATCACTTTTACCCAACTATAGAGGTGCTGCTCCTATTCATTGGGTCATCATTAATGGCGAAACCAAAACAGGTGTGACCACGTTTTTTATTGATGAAAAAATAGATACAGGAGCCATCATCCTTCAAAAAGAAACAGATATTGCAGCCAATGAAACCGTTGGAAGCTTACACGACCGATTAATGACTATTGGAAGCCAATTAGTGATAGACACTGTAAAACTTATAGAAACCGATAAAGCCACTACAAGTCTTCAACCAAAAACAGCAATCAACAAAACTGCTTATAAGCTTCATAAAGACAATTGCAAAATTGATTGGAATGCTTCTTTAGACACTATCTACAATAAAATTAGAGGCTTAAATCCGTTTCCAACAGCTTGGAGTTATTTAAAAACCAATAATGAAATGCTCAACGTTAAAATTTTTGATGTAGAAAAAGAGTTTAACAAGCATTCTGACCCGATAGGTTTATTAAAAAGTAGTAAAACTGAGCTAAAAGTCGCAGTTAAAGATGGTTACCTTATTATTAAGGAAATTCAGCTTCCAGGAAAACGAAAAATGGCTGTGAAATCACTTTTAAATGGATTTCATTTTTCTGAAGAAGCTAAAATGCTCTAAACCCTTATTATCAGTGATATTTGATAAAATCCGATAAAATGCACAGGCTTTATTAACAAATGTATGAAGTTATTAACAAAAATCTGTATTTCCCTTGCTATTACTTGCGTGATTGAATAATCCGTATAAATTTGTAGAAGGATTTAACAATAACGTTTAACCCAACTATTATTTAATAATTAAAAATTTAAATTTATGAACAAAACAGATTTAATCAATGGAATGGCAGAAAACGCTGGAATCACAAAAGCTGCTGCAAAAAAAGCATTAGATTCATTATTAATTGATATTGAAGGTGCACTTCAAAAAGGAAACAGAGTTTCTTTAGTAGGATTTGGTTCTTGGTCAGTTTCTAAAAGATCTGCAAGAGAAGGAAGAAACCCACAAACAGGTAAAACTATAAAAATCAAAGCTAAAAACGTTGTAAAGTTTAAAGCTGGTTCTGATTTAGGAAAAGCGGTAAACTAATTACCATTTTAGTACAAAGCAAAAGCCCACTTGAAAAAGTGGGCTTTTTATTTTGGTCAGTTTCGTAACAAATTTGTTGGATTTTCAGAAAATATATGTTAGATTTAATTCAAAATCATTGCTTATGATTACAATTAAACCCAAAAAAGGCCATTTGCTTATTGCAGAACCTTCTATAATTGGAGACACTTCATTTAACCGATCTGTCATTTTATTGGCTGATCATACAGATGAAGGCTCCATCGGCTTTATTTTAAACAAAACCTTAGAGTACACCTTAAAAGATTTGGTTCCGAACACTATGGCTGATTTCAAAGTTTACAATGGTGGTCCTGTAGAGCAGGATAACCTTTACTTCATACATAAGGTTCCTGATTTGATACCTGATAGTATTGAAATTTCTGAAGGTATCTTTTGGGGAGGCGATTTTGATACGGCCTTATCCATGATTAATATGGATAAAATTAGTGCTTTGGATATTCGATTTTTCTTAGGATATTCGGGATGGGAGCCCAAACAGTTAGAAAAAGAGTTAGAGTCAAACTCATGGATTGTGACTGAAAATGTGTACAAAAAATCCATTATTGAGAAAATTGATACCAGCTTTTGGAAAGAGAAAATGTTAGAGCTTGGTGGCGATTATAGTATTTGGTCCAACGCGCCTGAAAATCCGAGTTACAATTAGTTAAGTTAACCTTATTTTAGTATTCAGTTTTTGTATTAATAATGCCGCTACTTTTGTGCTAAACTGTTTTTTGCGGTAGTTTAAAACTGGTTGAATTCCCACAATCACATTTGTAATAAATAATTCGTCAGCCTTTTGGAGCTCAAAAGGTGCTATTGAGGTTTCTTCTATTTGATACTCCTCAAGTGTTTCTATAAGTGCGATGAGTTGTTTGCGCATGATTCCTTTTAGGCAACCATCGGTTAATGGAGGCGTTTTAATGATGTTATCTTTTACTAAAAAGAGATTGCCATTTAGAGCTTCTAAAATATTTTTATCGGTGTTTAAAACCAAGCAATTTTCCAAATTATTCTCTTTGGCATAAATACTTCCCAAAACATTCACTATCCTATTATTTGTTTTTAGGGTTGATAACAAGCCTGGAGCTACAAAAAAATCTTTATATAAATCAATGGTATAATTGGTGTCATAATGAAGCGCATAAAAATCAGCACTCAATTTTTCGACATTCATCGTATAGTCTATTGTATTAGTGGTTGGTGCATATTTACCACCTTCTGCTCTATTGATGTTGATGCGTATGCGTGCTGAAGTTTTAGAAAGGTTATTAGCTTCTATGGTTTTTAGGATTTCACTTTCTAAAAATTCCATGGTAAAATTCATAGGGATTTCCATACGCAAAATTCGCATAGATGCCATCAGTCTAAAATAATGGTCTTCTAAAAAGAGGATTTTGCCATGAACCACTTTGAGGGTTTCAAAAAGTGCATCGCCATACTTATAACCACGATTAGAGGTTAGTTGTTGAATTGTTTCAGAATTTGTGAGTGTTCCGTTGAAATTTATCATAAAAAAGTCCCGACGTTAAAAATCGGGACAAATATAAGATATAAAGACAAATATAAGATATAAATTAGAGTCTGACTATACAGAGCCTAAAACCTGTTTTAAATCGGAAATTTGGTTTTCCCATAGCATTTTGGCTTCGTCCATTTCATCTTCATCAATAAAATCGGTAATGATAATAGACACATCTTTGGTAATTTCATCTACCTGAATTCTAATTTCAAAATAGTATGACTCTCCATTTTCTTCATCGTTTATCCATCTAAACTTAATGCGTTCGCCGCTTTTTTTGCTTAATAATTTGGCTTTTTCTTCAGTGTCATTCCAAATAAAGGTAAAAAGTTCGCCTCTTGAATTGACATTGTCTGCAAACCATTCTGAAAGCCCAGAAGGTGTTGATATGTATTGAAATAAAAGTTGTGGTGATGCGTGAATGGGAAATTCAATTTCGAACTTAATTTTTTCTTCCATAAGTGTGTTTTATTAACACGCTCAATATATAATTAATTGTTTAGTTTAAAAACAAATTGAACAAAATAATTTAATTTCTATCTAATGATTAATTTTTGCTCTTAACGTTTATGAATCTTTACTAATGTTTTAGTGATTATAAAATTTGAGTATTTAATGTTGCAAACTATTTGGTTGATATATTGTTTTGGAGGTACAACTAAATATGTCATTAATTCATTAACTATTTGCTATTTCAAGGCTTCTATAAAATTTTAGATTTCCAATCATAATTGCTTATTCTTATTTTAATGATTTTTATGTTTGCAGAGCTAAATTTTGTTTTTATATTTGCAGCCTTAAAATTAGGCGAGGTAGCTCAGTTGGTTAGAGCGTCGGATTCATAACCCGGAGGTCGGGGGATCGTGCCCCCCTCTCGCTACTATATTCCGTCAATTCAAGTAATAATGAAGAATTGGCGGTTTTTTTTTAGAATAAATTATATCATTTGCTGATGGTCAATTTTTTATTGAACCAAATAAAAATGGGAGATTCTAAAATTTATTACCAATATCTAAAACTATTCCTTTTTATAATCTATCCGAATAGACTTAATGGTAAAACCTAAACCTTTTTTGGTTTGGACGTTTTCGTCTTTAAATACATACACAAAATTTCTGGCTTCTCTTTGTTTAAAACAACAAAATGAACTATAGTGTTAAGACTTTGTTTTGCATTTATATTTTTTGAAAATGATAATGAATAGGATTGACAATAATTAAGCACTATCCATTTGACTTATTTTCAATTATTTACATCAATAAAATTTGTGTTTTTTAAAATAGAATGATGCAATTTATACATTCACAGTTTAAAATCGTATTTCAACGAGTTTATTTCTTCTTAGAATAACACGAGAATACCTTTGCTACTCCCTCACTGAACAATTAATAGCATATCACATTTTAAAGCGTTGTTTTTATTATACACAAACAACCTTCAATTGTTAACATTATTTATTAATGATATGAAAAAATATTACACCTACTATCTAAAATTTATATTGACTCTTTTTATTACTGGAGTTTCTTTTGGACAATCTGGCATTTTTGAAAGTTACTTAATTATAAACACTAATAATAGTGGCAACGCTTATTATGATTTACAAGCAGTTACGGGAAATCCAGATTTTAATGGAAATTTAGGAACTTTTGCTTCATCAAATTCTTCACAGACCTTAATTTTAAATGGTGCTCAAAACAAAACCTATAAATGTGGTAGTGATAATATTCTCAATGGATGGCTAGATTATCGTATCTATAAACAAGGTGACACTCCTCCTTCATTTTCTTCAACTCAAATTTCTTTTAATAGTGATATAGGAGGTGCTGGTCCTGGTTGTCAAAATCAGCTTTGGGAGTCTAATGGCTCTAACATTGATATTTTAAATGGCTTGTCTTCAGGAAATTATTATTTAGAAGTATTTACTCACGCTGATTATGATATAAATAACGATAATAACCTTGATGGAACTATTTATGCTAATAATAGTGGCGCAAACTATAAATCCAGTTTTAGAATAGATAACCCACCAACTGCAAATTGTCTTGGTACTCTAAACGTAGTATTAGATGCGTCTGGTAATGCCAACATTACTGCTGCTGATATAGATAATGGGTCAACAGACGATTTTGATACACCAACATTAAGTATAGATATTACTACTTTTGATTGCTCTGATGTAGGAACTCCTGTTACTGTAACTTTAACCGCTGAGGACTCACTTGGACAAACAGATACTTGCGTTACCAGTGTCACTGTAGTTGATACCTCTGCACCTGTCATTACCTGTCCTGCCGATATTACTATTGCTTGTGATGCAAACACGCTTCCTGCTAATACTGGAACAGCTTCGGCTGTAGATGCTTGTGATGCAACACCAACTATAACTTATGCGGATGCTGTTTCTGGTATCAATGGCAACAATAGAACCATTACCAGAACTTGGACTGCTACAGACGTCAATGGCAACAGTGCTACTTGCAATCAAATTATCACCATTCAAGATACCTCTGCACCTGTCATTACCTGTCCTGCCGATGTTATTACAACTAATGATGCTGGTCAGTGTTTTGCTTCATCTGTAGTAATTGGAGCCCCTACAGCTACAGATAATTGCTCTACAAATCTTACTTACACTGGTACGCGTGATGATAGTTTAGCCTTAACCGCTAATTACCCAACAGGAGTTACCACTATCACATGGACTGCCACCGATGAAAACGGTAATATAAGTAATCCGTGTACCCAAACGATTACTGTAAACGACACAGAAAACCCAACGATTATTTGTCCTACTGATGTGATTGTAAATGCCGATGCTAATTGTGAAGCCACTTCCGTTGCTTTAGGATCACCAACCGTAAGTGATAATTGTGGTGTTGCCAGCGTTACTAATAATTTAGGAGCACTTCTCCCTTTACCTACAGGCACATTTGATGTGACTTGGACTGTAACCGATACGAGTGGTCATACAGCAACTTGCATCCAACAAGTAACAGTTGAAGACCATTCTATACCAACAATAACGTGTCCTACTCCTGCTGCTTCTTATAATGCTGATGCAGGTACTTGTGGCAAAATATTATCATTTAATGCGACTGCATCAGATAATTGTGGCAATCCAACGCTAAGTTATAGCATTGGTGGTACACCCATTACTTTTCCATATAATTTTTCTGTAGGCAGTACAACCGTTTTGGTAACAGCTACTGCTGGTAACGGTCAAACAGCCACTTGTGATTTTGATGTGGTTGTCAATGACACACAAGTACCAACCATTACCTGTCCTGCTACCATAAACGTTCCTGCTACAGCTGCAGGTTGTACCGCAATTGTAAATTTAACGACACCAGCTACTGCAGATAATTGTGGTATCGCATCTGTAACCAACAACCATCCTTCTACATCTTATTCAATAGGAAACACTACTGTAATATGGACCGTTACTGATATACATGGCAATACTGCAACCTGTAACCAGACCGTTACGGTTACTGATCCTGCTGCTGCAAGTTCTGCAAGCATTAGTGCTTCTCTAACATCTCCTATATGTCTTGGCACTTCAGTAACGTTTACTGGAACAACCACCAATGCAGGAAGCAACCCACAATACCAATGGTTTATTGGAGCAACTGCTGTTCCTGGCGAAACCAATGCCACTTTTACAACCACAGCTTTAGCCGTTGGATCCAATACTGTAAGATTACGATTAACTTCTGGTCCTTGTAATACTGTTAAATTTAGTAACAGCATAGTGATGGTTGTAAATCCTAATTTACCAGTAAGCTTTACATTGAATGGTCCTAATACAATATGTGCTGGCGATACTGCAAATTTCTATATTACCAATGCGCAGAATTTTGGCACTAACCCAAGTTATGTATGGAAAGTTAATGGAGCTTCAACAGGTGTAACTGCTTCATCCTATTCAACAACAATACTAACCAATGGGCAAACTGTTTCGGTTGAAGTAACTTCAAACGCTACTTGTGCAACTCCTGTACCACAAACTCAAAGTATTGTAATGACTGTCAATGCTTTACCAACTGTTGCAGCACTTGCAAATGGCAATAATGTCAATACATTCTCCATTTGCCAAGGACTGCCTCTTACCCTTACAGGCAATGGGGCTTCTACTTACACTTGGGATAATGGTGTTACTAACGGTGTTGCTTTTACACCAACTGTAGGGACACACACCTATACTGTTACAGGTACCAATGCCAATGGCTGTAAGAATACAGATAGCATTATAGTTACGGTAACACCAAATCCGACAATTACTTTAACTACTAATAATAACAATCAAGAAATTTGTGGTCCAAACCCTAATCAATCTATTGCCAATATAAAATATAATATTACCAATGCAAATACCGTTACTGTTAGTGGTTTACCAGCAGGTGTAACATATAACTTTACAGGAGGCGTATTAACTATTAGTGGTAATCCAACATCAAATACCCTTAACACATACAACTACACAGTAACAGCTACAAACAGTGTTTGTGGAACTCCTGGGGTAACTGCAACTGGTAGTATTAAGGTTTATAATGGCCCTCCATCCACACCAAGTTCAATTCAAGGAATAACCGTTATTTGCCCAGTTACGACAACAACATATACTGTTAATAATGATTTAAATGTTCAGTTTTATGAGTGGGATTTACCAACTGGATTTACTATACTCAGTGGAAATGGGACAAATTCTATAACAGTTCAAATTGATAATAATTTTGACCCTCCATGGAATATAGGTACAATCAGAGTAAGAGCGACAAATCCATGTGGAACAAGTAATTGGAAAAGCAAATATGTATTTAAAAATCCCTTTCAATCTATTGGTTTAAATGCTGGTTCAGATGAAATTATATGTCAAGACGATTCAATAGATTTATCAGGAACTGTTTTTGATCAACAAATTATACTTGATAACAACTTAACATTTTCTTGGAGTGATAATGGAGCTGGCGGAACATTTTCCAACTATAGTAATAATAACTTAAATGTAACCTATACTCCACCAACCGTTTCAACTATAACAAACATAAATATATCATTAATTGCTCATTTTCCATCTTTTCTATGTGGAGGAAATGATGTATCCGATCAAATGATATTAACTGTAAGACCTGATTTACCAGCTTCTACAATAGGTATTTCTGGAAGTGATGTAATTTGTAATCTTGCAGGAAATTCAGCTACAATAACGATAACTGGAACTCCAAATACTGAAGTTTTGTATTCAGCTAATGGAAATAATAATGTTGATGACATTAGTAATACTTGGCTTGATTTAGGTGCAACAGGTGTTGCTACAATTACTGTTTCAGCTCCTTTGAGCTCGTCACAAATTACATACACCATAAAAAAGAATAGATACAACTCACCTCCTAAATGCGTAAGTAATCAAACTAATCAGTCTGTAACTGTTTATTTAAACCAACCACCAACCGTGTTTAATTATCCAAACCAAACTATTTGTTCGGATGGCACAGTAACACTTACTGACTCTGGTACTGGAAACAATACCTTTGGAGGTACCAATGCTTCAGGAACTTGGAGCACCACTGGTGATGGTAGTTTTGCACCTGCAAATTCTAAAAACAGTGTTTATACACCAGGTCCTAATGATATTTTTAATGGTACTGCCACCTTAACTTTTACCAACAACCCAACCGATGGTGTTTGTGGGGCAGCAAGTGACAGTATGGTTATTACCATCAAAGAAAAACCAGCTATTGGCACACAACCGCAAAACCTAACGGCTTGTGAGGGCGAAACGGTCAGTTTTAGCGTTGGTGCTACTGGTGATGATTTAAGCTATCAATGGTATCATGGTACAACTGCTGTAGGAACAAACAATCCTAACCTAACACTTACAGGAGTAACTGCTGCTAATGCTGGCACGTATTATGTAGTTGTGAGTGGCAATAGCAACTGTGCTACTCCAGCAACTTCCAATGTGGTAACATTAAGTGTTAATAAAATAGAAATCACTAACAACCCAATTGATGCAAGTGTTTGTGCAGGTAGCAATGCTACTTTTAGTGTAAATGCCACTGGTACAGGTTTGAGTTATCAATGGTATTATAATGGAAATCCAATGAGTGGTGAAATTAATGAGACCTTAAACTTAACTAACGTAAGTGTTACCAATGCAGGTAATTATAACGTGGTGGTTTCTGGCGATTATTGTAGTGCCGTTAGCTCTACTACAGCTGTATTAACCGTTACCGAACAACCTATAGTTACTATTAACTATACGCAAGCGGCTTATTGTCCATCAGATTCTGCACAAACAGTCATTTTAACTGGTAGCAATACCGCTGGAGGCACCTATGCAAGCACACCTGCAGGTTTAGCTATAAATACTAATACAGGCACCATAACACCAAGCAGTAGTGCTGCTGGCACTTATACAGTTACTTATACGGTTGCTGCTACTGGAGGTTGTGCTATTGCAACTGACAATACAACTGTAACCATTTATGGTATGAATCCTGCCGCTATTATAGCAGGAGGTAATATTGTAACACCAAATTGTGGTGTTGTTGCTGTTCCTGTTTCGGCCAACGCACCAAGCGTATCTGGAGCTACAGGAATATGGACTGCAAGCCCAACAACAAGTGGCTTTTTTGATGATGCCACACAAGCCAATGCTACATTTACTGGTGAAAGCGGTACAACCTATACCCTAACCTGGACTATTACAAATCCAGGAGGTTGTAGCACCAGTTCAGATACGATTACAGTAACATTTACAGACTGTGGTACTAAGCTCTACTTTGATGGCATAGATGATCATGTTAACTTTAATAATACCTATAATTTAGGTGCCAACTTTAGTATAGAAACTTGGGTAAAACGTAATAATAATAGTGCTACACAACAAAGTATCTTGTCTAAGCGCAATGGCAATAGTACAGCTACAGGCTACGATTTAAGTATCATTAATAACCGTGTGGCATTCCGTTGGAATGGAAACTCTATAACTTCTTCACAAACCTTGAACGCCTCACGATGGTATCATATAGCAGTAACTTACAGTAACACTACCTATAAATTATATGTAGATGGTGTCCTTTCAAATACAGTAACCACTAATGCTACTATACCAAATAACAATACAGATAACTTTTTAATGGGTGCAACAGCACGACCTAATAACACACCTATTAATTATTATGAAGGGTTTATAGATGAACTTCGTATTTGGAGTACAACGCTTACCACAGAGCAAATACGTTTGATGATGAATCAAGAGATAGAAAATAATGGAGGTGCTGTTGTTGGAAGTGTGACTGGTGCTTTGGTATCTACAAGTTTGAATTGGACTAACTTAACTGGATATTACCAAATGAACCTTGCTAATGGTGATATTGCCAATGGTCATTTATTAGCTAATGTTGGAGGTATTGATGGCAATCTAAACAACATGACAAATCAACAAGACGAAACAGCCCCTTTACCTTATGTAAGTACACAAAATGGTAATTGGGACACCGCTTCTACTTGGTTAAATGGTGCTGTTCAAATGACACCAAACACCAATGGCGTTGATTGGAACATTGTCAAAACCCAAAACGATATCTCTACCAACCGACCAACCACCGTTTTAGGGTTGGTAGTTGATAGCAACAGATTGTCTGTCATTAACGACCAGCCACTATATGTCAACAAATACCTAAAAATAAATGGGACTTTAGACTTAGTTGGTGAGTCGCAATTACTACAACCTATGGGAAGTTTTGTAGATAATAATGGAATAGGAAATTTAGAGCGCGACCAACAAGGTACCAGCAACCTATATAGCTATAATTACTGGGGAAGCCCTGTAAATACAGGTGCTAATAGCTATACTGTTGGAGGTATTCTCCGCAATGGTACTAATGCAAACAATATACAACCTATCCAATGGACTAATGGTACGGATGCTAATTTTAGCACCAATCCAATAACTATGAGTAGCCGATGGATTTACGCCTTTTCAGAAGGAGCTGAAGCAAACTACTCCGATTGGTTCTTTAAAGGAAATGTTGGTTCTTTTAATGTTGGTTTAGGTTTTACAATGAAAGGTAGTGGTGCAGCAAGTACAACACAAAACTATACCTTTGTTGGTCGTCCAAATAACGGCACCATTAACAGCAATACTGTAACAGCTTCAGTTTCGGGCTTAAACCAAACCCTTGTTGGTAACCCGTATCCGTCAGCAATAGATGCCAAAGAATTTATTAAAGATAATATTCTTGGTGGTAATCCTGGTACTACAGCAAGTATTGATGGTACGCTTTATTATTGGGAACAGTACACTACAAACAACACTCATCTATTAACAGATTATCAAGGTTCATATGCGGCCTATAATTTATCTGGTTCATTAGGATCTGTTACGCCTCCAGAAATAAGTAATCAAGGAAGCTCAGCAAAAACACCAAAGCAGTTTATTCCTGTAGCTCAAGGCTTTTTTGTGACTGCGGCTGCCGTTGGAGATCAGGTAACACCTAATATTCAATTTAAAAACAGCCAACGTGCATTTGTTAAAGAAACCTCTGGAAATTCTCAATTCTTTAGAAATGCCAATCAGTACAATAACAGTACAGATGGTGAAGGCGATAGCATTGTAGACTCTATCCAACGTGTCCGTTTGGCATTTACCACACCTGAAGGTGCCAAACGTCCATTGTTATTAGCCTTTACACCAGACAATGCTGCTACAGATGGTTTTGATTATGGGTATGATGCTAAAAATACGGATGATTTACCTAACGATATGTCTTTAATGATTGCCAACGATAAATACATTATTGAAGGTGTTGGTGCTTTTGATGTTAGCAAACAATATCCTATTGGTATCTTCTTGTCAACCGCAGGAACGGTAAACATTGAATTGACCGATTTAGAAAACTTTGACTCACCTATTGACGTCTATGTTTATGATGCTTTATTAGGCACTTACACACAAATAAACGATTTGAGTTTCCAAATGCAGTTAGAGGCTGGCGATTATGTTAACCGTTTCTCTATTGTTTTTGAAACGGACGACACCCTATCGACCATTGATGAAACCTTTAAAGATATTACTGTTAATTATCTGCAAAGAACTGATGAAATTTATGTAAAAATGCCTGAAAGTATTTATGTAAAACAAGTGTATTTAATCAATACGGCTGGTCAAACGGTTAAATCGTGGAATGTGACTAATATGAATTTTGGCAGTGAATTTAAAATTCCTGTGAAACAGATTTCAGAAGGTAATTATATTTTGTCGGTTCAAACCAATACACAAACGTATAACAAAAAAGTGATTGTAAAGTATTAAACTAAGCCACTATGGACTGAAAGCCCGATTATTCGTGTGAATTTTAGCCACGAATACACGAATATTTTTTTCGAAATTATGCACAGAAATTCGTGTGTTCGTGGTGTAAAAATATTTGTAGAAACTGAAAGTCTTGCACTGAAAGTGCATAGTTTCAACTAACGGCTGTGACCAATGAACTCCCTTGATGGCAAGGATACGAAGTGTCAAATTCCAAAAAGAGAAAATTCCAAATTCCAAGAAAAGGGAAAATACGATGCAAACATCGGATAATTAAATTTGAAGCTATTAAATCACATTGCAATACAACAAAAAGCGTCTGCCTATTCTTTGGCAGGCGTTTTTTTTATGCTCCTATCCTATTATAAGTAATTTTATGTTTAAAATAATAAACAATTTCTAAAAACAGATATGGTTTATAATGCTTAAAATTGATTTAATACTGCATTTCAACGATTATTTTTGCATTTTATAGAGTTTTTTGAATTATTTTTCTATATTGCCCTTCCCAAATCCTAATAAATTAAATCGATGAACAAAATTACCTACTTATATTTTGTCATTATATTGTGTGCTACACAAAGTATGACTGCTCAAAACGCCGAGATACAACGTGTGCGTTTAGATGTTACAACACCTCTTGGTTATGTTAGGCATTTACTTTTAGCCTTTACGCCAAACAACGCAGCCACTGATGGCTATGATTATGGCTACGATGCCCTAAATATTGAAAATTTGCCAGACGATATGAATTGGATGGTTGGCGACAAACGCTGTGTTATACAAGGTGTTGGTGCATTTAATACAACCAAATACTATCCTTTAGGTTTGTTTTTAACAAACTCTGGTAACATTTCAATTGCATTAAACTCACTTGAAAATTTTGAAAACCCTATCAATGTCTATATTTATGATGCACAACTTAATACCTATACAAGTATTAATGATAGTAATTATAATAATACGATGGAAAGTGGTACTCATTTAAATCGTTACTATATTGCATTTACCAACATTCCACCAGCTAATATTGGAGAAAATTCGGCCTTATCTATTGCTGACCATACCTTGCAAGATATCAGTATCAGTTACCTAAAACATAGCAAAACGCTTTGTATTGATTCTAAAGACATTGTTAACTTAAAACAGATTTCACTATACAATTTGCAAGGGCAACGCTTGTTAGACATGGGTAAAATCACTCAAAACCGCGTTGAAATTGCTATGGATTATGCTAAAGCTTCGGCTGTTATATTGCAAGTACAATCTGATGATGGACAAATACTTAACAAAAAACTGGTACTACAGTAAGGCTATATAATAAATTAGCCATAAGAGTTTTCTTTTAAAACTAATAGCAATTACACTTAATCGGACTTTTTTTACGTTTTATAGATGTTTTTATAAAAAAAAGCATATATTAGCCACAAATTTAAAAATTAAATCCTTAACCTCATGAAAAAAATTACATTATTGAATTTAGTGTTTCTGTTATTCTCAGTCTCGCTTTTTTCTCAAACAAATCTACAAAAAGCCCAAAACTATATCGCTTCTAAAGGCGAAGTTTGTTTGGTCTTTAAAGCTAATAGTGAAGCTCAATTTAATGAGATTTCTGAATTTTTACCTATAGGTCACAAAGTCAATAAAGAAACTTTAGAAATTGAAGCCTATGCTAATGCAGAAACATTTCCTCAATTTTTATCTTATGGGCTTCCTTATACAGTAAACAAAAGTGACAATGAGTTTACACCTGAAAATTCAACCAACAATGTAAATGCTTGGGACACCACTTGGGATGCTTATCCAACTTATTCTCAATATGTTGCTAAAATGAATTATTATGCTACAACCTACCCTAATTTATGTTCGCTACAAACCATTGGCACCACACCTAACGGAAGAGCACTATTGGTTTTGAAAATATCTGATAATGTAGCTCAAGATGAAGCAGAACCAGAATTTTTGTACAGTTCCACCATGCATGGTGATGAGCTTACTGGCTATCCATTAATGATTCGTTTAATTGATTATTTATTGAGCAATTACGGAAGTGATTCTGAAGTTACTAATCTTGTAAATTCTACTGAAATTTACATTAATCCATTAGCAAATCCAGATGGTAGCTATAGAAGTACTGGAAACAATACTATTTCTAACCCAATTAGAGCCAATGCAAATGGTCAGGATTTGAATAGAAATTACCCTGATAATGTTGCAGGACTTCATGATAATGGTACTACCTATCAACCAGAAACCAAAGCTTTTATGGCATTTGCTGACTCTAGAGACTTTGTACTTGTTGCTAATTTTCATGGTGGTACTGAAGTTGTAAACTATCCTTATGATAACACTTTTACAGACCATGCTGATGCTGATTATTATGAATATATTTCTGTAGAATATGCAGACAATGTTCATAATGTATCACCAAGTACCTACATGGACATAGATTATGATTCTTCTGTACATCCAAGTCCTGGTGTTACGCAAGGTGCTCGTTGGTATCAAGTTTATGGAGGTCGTCAAGATTATACCAATTATTATCAACACGGAAAAGAAGTTACTATTGAGCTATCTAATACTAAATGGATTAGTGGAAGTCAACTACCAGCACATTGGAATTATAATAAGCAAGCTTTTTTAGATTACATGAAACAAGCCAACTATGGTTTTCAGGGTATCATCACTGATGAATCTGGAAATCCTGTGGTTGCACAAGTTGCAATTGCTGGACATGATGCTTTAAATTCTTATGTGTTTTCAAATGCAGACCATGGTGATTATTATCGATTAATTAAAGGTGGTACTTACAGTGTTACCTACTCTGCACCTGGTTATGTAACACAAACTATTAATGTAACCGCTACTGATAATACAAAAACAGTACAAAATGTGACGATGGTTGCAACCACTGCAAATCCAACAGCTAATGATACTGAAACCTGTTATAACGAAACAGCATCATTAACCGCAACAGGATCTGGTACTTTAAATTGGTATGCTAATGAAAATGATACTACTCCTCTTTTTTCTGGAGCAAATTTTATAACACCTGCTTTAACAACTAATACCTCTTATTATGTTGAAGATGTTATATCAAAAGCAAATGTTGGAGATACCCATTATAACAGTGGTGGCAGTTTTACTGGAAATAGCCCACAAAGATACTTAGTTTTTAACTGTACAGAATCTGTGATATTGCAACAAGTTACCACCAATATTTCAAGTTCTTCTGGTGCTTATGATATTGAGGTCGAATTACAAAACAGCTCAGGCCAAATGTTAGATGCCAAAGTATTTTCTTTATCAGGAAATGGTGTGCATACCTTAGATTTAAACTTTATACTTCCTGTAGCTAATGGATTAAAATTAGTTCAAAAGAATTTATCAAGCAATACCAATATGTACAGATATTCTTCACCAACTTACCCTTATACCAATGGTAGTGTAACTATTACAGGTAGTAGTAATAACTCCTACTATTATTCTTTCTATGATTGGAAAATTGGTGCTTTAAAAAGTGCAAGAAAAGAAGTTGCTGTTACTGTAAATCCAAAAGCGGCGGCCAACTTTACCTATGTTGTAAACCCAGCAAACAATGGCGAAGTTACCTTTACCAATACCTCTACTGACGCCACTACTTATGCTTGGGATTTTGGTGATTCTATTGGCTCTTCAACATCAACTAATCCAGTTTATACTTTTGCAGCGACTGGCGATTATGATGTTCAATTAACATCGACCAATCCAAATTGTGGTGATGATACCATTACTATACAAGTGAGCGTTACAGTAACAACTTTAGGATTAGCAGACAATACTCTAAACACTATCGCTGTTTACCCTAATCCATTTAATACCTCTGTCATGATTAAAGTACCATCTAATCAAAATTCAGAATACAGTATAGAATTATATGATGTTAGTGGTCGTTCTATTATAAACTATGACAACATAACACCAATAAATAATACCATAACCCTTTCTAATTTAAACACTCTATCTAATGGTATCTACTTTATGAAAATAATGGATACTGACACACAAAACTTTGTTACCAAGCGTTTGGTTAAACAATAATTTATAACAACCCATTTTTTTTTTAAAGGCTGAAAATTAATTTTCAGCCTTTTTGTTTTATACAAAACCAGAAGTCAAAAAAATACGTAAATGAGCAAGAGACCACTTTTTATTTAGCTGATTATCAATTATAAAAATTTGTGCTTATCCTAAAAACGGGTAAAAAATTAAAACATAAAAACTTTATTATCAATGACTTAAAAATTGTTATTGCATTTTATCGATTTTATTTGCATTTCATGGAATGTTATCTTATATTTGACATCAAATTAATTAGTCCCAAACTAAAATTTAACCGCTTATGAAAAATTTTACTTGTTATTTCAGGTACATAACACTTGCCATCGTGTTATTGTTTTCTCTTGGATTGTTTTCACAAACCTCAAAAATTACTGTTTCTGTAACTTGGCCAAATTGGTCGTCTGAAAACAAAGTAGAGATTTATACACCAGCAAATGTACTATTAGGCACCATAACCAATGGTTATACTGGTTGTTGTAATAATAGCTATTCAACAACACTTGACTTAGGTTGTGTAGCTAATGGTAACAATTACTACATAAAAATGTATGATTTATATGGAGACGGATGGAACGGAAGTGGTTCAAACGTAACCGTGAAATCTGGAGGAACGACAGTTTTGACAAATACTGGTTCATGGACTAATGCATCAGGTAGAAAAAAATATTTTAATAATACTGGTGGTGGTTGTTCTGGTCCTGAAATGGATGTTTTTGGAAATGGTTTGGCAATTGCTGATAATGACACCACCCCAAGTGCAAGTGATGATACCGATTATGGTATTATAGATACTGGTACCAACCTAACTCATACATTTACAATCAAAAATACAGGATCTACAAACCTCAATCTTACTGGAATCTTACAAAAAGTAACTATTAGTGATATTCTTAACTTTTCGGTTACAGTACAACCAACATCACCAATTGCGTCTGGCAATAGTGTAACTTTTAGTGTGAGGTTTAATCCTTTAACTGCTGGCACAAAAACAGCAACCGTTTCTATTGACAATAATGATAGTAATGAAAACCCTTACAACTTTGATATTAAAGGTACAGCTCTTACACCTTTAACTGAAGGACCAGGTGGTGTGACTTCAGATTTAAAATTATGGCTTAAAGCTAATGATGGATTAACTTATACAACTGGTCAGCCTGTTAGTACTTGGACAGATCAAGCACGTGGTTCAAACGCTACTGCTCCAGCTGCTGGTTTAGAACCAACCTATTATGATACTGCAACAAAAAATGTCAACTTTAATCCTGTAGTTGATTTTGATAATGACTATGATACAGCCAGTGAAGATTATACCTATTCTGATACGAATAGAACTACATTAGTAGGGCCTTCAGGGTTTTATACTCAAGATTTATTTGCTGTAATTATACCTGATGTTAACGTTACCTCTTCATTATCAAGTATGGACGTTTTTTGTGGTGATGCAGATGAATCAACAGATGAAAGAGATGGAACTGGTATTGGTTTCGGAAAATACTCTATACGCTTTGATAATGAGGTACTCTCTTATTGTGTAAAAACTACACCAACAAGCTCATCAACTCCGATTGCCAGCAGAGGTTATGGCGTTGGGCATACAAGTACCAGTGCAAATTATAACAATGTAGGTATTGTAAACTCAAAAAATAATTCTACATCTTCACCTACTGCAAATATTTTGTTGTACAACGCCAATGATATTGGAAATACAGAAGTTGGTTTGCCACAATTTGCAAATGTAAATAACTCTCGTTTTTTCTTAGGAAGAAGTGAAGCTTACAAAGGAAGTTATGATGGAAGAGTTTGTGAAGTCATTACATACTCTGCAAAAAAAACCGATGCTAACCTTACCCAAGAACGCAACAGAATTCAATCGTACTTAGCCATTAAATATGGTATTACATTGGGTGTTAATGGTACCTCTCAAGACTATGTCAACAGTGATGGCACTGTCATTTGGGATACCAATACTGGAGTACCTGCCAATGATGTTTTTAATTATGATATTGCTGGTATTGGTAGAGATGATGCTTCAGATTTGTACCAAAAACAATCCAGAAGTGTTAATAACGCAAGTGATGGTACAGGACGTACCCAAGGTGTTCTGACTATGGGTATTAATAGCATTTATAACACCAATAAATTAAATCCAAACACCTTAGGCAACAAACAATTTTTAGTTTGGGGTAATGATGGTGTTAATTTAAATAATCCTGCGGTTGTGGTAGATGTTGATATGAGTACATCTATTTCACCAGCCATTTCAGGAGGCACCCATGTACAGTTTAATGGTATTGCCAGAACATGGAAAGTAGTTGAAAATGGTGGTGATATCCCATCTGTACAAGTGGCTGTTTTAAAAAGCGCCATCAGAACAGCTTCACCTCCAGATGGTCGTTATTTAATGTTTATTTCTGATACACCTAACTTTGATCCAACTGCTGATTATAGAGTTATGACTGAAGATGTCAATGAATTAGGTGAAGCCATTGTAAAAACTAATTATGACTTTGATGGCACTAAATACATCACTTTTGGATGGGCACCAGAACGCAGATTTGTAAGATCTATCTATTTTAATCCGGCAAACAATAATTATATAGACATGGAAGATGCTTTAGACCTTAATCCAACGGCGTTTACAGTATCTGCATGGGTTAACAGAAAATCAAGTTCTTATAACAAGTCTATATTATCAAAACGAGATGCTGCTTACACTCAGGGGTATGATTTAAAAATTAATGCTTCAGGACAAGTAGAAATGTCTTGGAAAAATGGTGGTACACAAACAATCACATCTACTACTGTTATCCCAGAAGACGAATGGCATCAAGTAGCTGTCATTTACAGTGGTGGACAATCAAAATTATACATCGATGGTGTTTTGGATAAAACAGCTACTATGAGTAACCCTCCAAACACATCAGAATCTTTTTATATTGGAGCAGCGGCAAAAAATACACCTCAAGCCTTTTTTCATGGAAATATAGACGAAGTCCGTGTATGGAAAACTGCCTTAACTGTTGACCAACTCCATTATATCATGAATCAAGAAATTAAAAATAATTCAAATTTTGTAGGTGCTTCCTATTTTATAAGCCGAGGCATTACACCTACTAAAAATGAAGTTGCATCTATTCCTTGGAGTGACTTAGACGGTTATTACCCAATGTCAACTTATACCTATACCAATACTAAAGACGAATCAGGTAATGGACACCAAGGTGCTTTAAGAGCCTTAAGAACCGTAGATAGGCAAACCGCTCCATTACCATACGTTTCAACGCAAGCAGGTACTTGGGACACAAAATCGACTTGGACTAATGGTACATTGCAAACTATCCCAGGAACAACATCAATTGTGGATGCAACAAAAACGGTTGATTGGAATATTGTAGAAACCAACCATAATATCAGTATGGATAATTCATCATTACCATCTACAAATGCAGGAAACAGAAATGTTTTAGGCTTATTTGTAGATTCCAATAAACTAACCGTTGATGGTACTACAAATATTGCAACAGGTACTGGAACTGGATATGGATTAACCGTAACTCATTACTTAAACCTTGACGGAAATATAGATCTTAATGGTGAATCACAATTAATACAAACCATAGGAAGTGATTTAAATCCAACTTCGTCAGGTAAATTGGATAAAGACCAACAAGGTACGGCAGATACGTTTACGTACAACTATTGGGCTTCGCCAGTAGGAACGTCAAATAATTCAACCAACAATAACACCTATACTTTGCCAACCATATTAAGAGATGGAACAAACCCTGCATCACCTGCAACCATTACCTTTGCAACCTCAGGTTATAATGGTGCTGCCGGCCCTCCTTTAAAAATAGCAGATTATTGGATATGGAAATTCGCCAATCAAACAGACAACCAATATTCTGCATGGCAACATGTACGCAGTACAGGAAGCATCAAACCTGGTGAAGGTTATACCATGAAAGGAACCGCTACAGGAACTGTTTCCGATTTCCAAAACTATGTGTTTACTGGGAAACCTAATAATGGTGACATTGGTGACACCTCAAGTGTTAACGACCTTAATTTGGCCGCTGGAAACGATTATTTAGTAGGAAACCCTTATCCTTCTGCTTTAGATGCCAACCAGTTTATTGATGATAATGGGACAACCATTGATGGTACCTTATATTTCTGGGAACATTGGGGAGGTGGCTCACACGTGCTAAAAGAATATGAAGGTGGTTATGCTATGTACAATAAATCAGGACCGTTGGTTGCAGCTACTATCAATCCAGATTTAAACAATCCAGGGCCTGCTGTCACTACAGGTAGCAAAATACCAGGACGTTATATTCCTGTTGGGCAAGGCTTTTTTGTGGTAGCTCAAGATGGTGGGAAAATTAAATTCAATAATGGTCAGCGTAAATATCAAAAAGAAAGTAGTGGTAACTCATTATTTATGAGAAACGCAACTGCCAATAACTACACCACAAATAGTGTTGATGATGTTGATAATAGAATGAAGTTTAGATTTGTATTTAACTCCGCTAAAAATTATCATAGACAGTTATTGTTGACCATAGATGAAAATACAACTACTGGATATGATTGGGCTTATGACGGAAAAGACAATGATGCTTTTGTAGAAGACATGTATTGGATGATTGATGGCGAAAAATATGTTATTCAAGGTCGAAACCCTATAGATGCCTCTAGCACAGTTCCATTAGGTTTACACACCGTCGTTACTGGTGAAAATACCATTAAAATTGAGGCTTTAGAAAATGTACCAGAATCCATTAACATCTATGTTCACGATATATTATTAAACACCTATCACGATTTAAGAGCAAGTGACTATACCTTTAACTTAGACGCTGGTACCTATTTAGACCGTTATGAAATTACATTTGCTAACTCAGACGATGCCTTAAGTACTGCAGACCATGAGCTAAACAACGTACAAGTATATTATAAAAATGCCAATGAAAGTATTGTTTTAATAAATCCTGCCTTACAACAAATTAAAACGATTGAGTTATTTAATATGTTAGGTCAACGTATTCAACGCTTTGACACTATTGAAAATAGCAATCATTCTGAATACCAAGTTAGAAACTTAAGTACAGGAACTTACATTATTAAAATTTATACAGAAACTGGTAGTTTCTCTAAAAAGGTACTGGTTAAATAAAATCCCTTTTCGTATGTGCTCCAAAGAAAAAATCCCTATCCAATTAAGTTTGGATTGGGATTTTTTGATTTTAAGAGCTCACTTCTCTATTCTTTTAACGCTTTTACCAAGTCTGACAAATTGAGTTGTTGCTGCTCACCAGACGTCATATTTTTAAGTGTAAAGGTGTTCGATTGCAACTCAGCTTCACCAACCAAAACCACATAGGGAATGTTGCGTTTGTTGGCATAATTAAATTGCTTTATGGTTTTTTTATTATCAGGAAATAATTCAGCACTTACACCTTCTACTCTCAGTTGTTTGATGGCCTTCATACTTGCCATAGCCTCAGCTTCTCCAAAATTAATAAACAAGGCTTTTACAGTATTGCAAATGGTTTTTGGAAATAAACCCAAAGCTTCGAGCACCAAATAAATACGATCCAAACCAAAACTAATCCCAACACCACTTACATTAGGAAGTCCAAAAATTCCTGTGAGGTCATCATATCGTCCACCACCACCAATAGAACCCATTTCGACGTTTTTTGGTGCTGCTACTTCAAAAATAGCTCCTGTATAATAATTGAGGCCACGCGCCAAGGTGACATCTAATTGCAAGTTTGCTGTTTGCAGTTGTAATTCTGAAATGGCTCTGTTAATAAACTCTAATTCGTCAATGCCCTTTTTACCTTCTTCTGAAGTTGATAAGATGGCTTTTAATTGGGCTATTTGCAATTCAAAAGTACCAGATAAACTAAATAATGGTTGCAATTTGTCAATACCAGATTGCAAAATCCCTTTGTTCAACATTTCTTCTTTCACCTTCTCCTCGCCTATTTTATCGAGTTTATCAAGTGCCACTGTAAAATCTATCAATTTATCTTGAGCGCCAATTACTTCGGCAATTCCTGATAAAATTTTACGGTTATTGATCTTAATGGTAACGCCTTTTAATTTTAAAGCTGTAAAAACGGCATCATATAGTTGCACAAACTCTACTTCTTGCCACAATGATTGACTTCCTACCACATCCGCATCACATTGATAAAATTCTCTAAAGCGTCCTTTTTGAGGTCTGTCAGCTCTCCAAACCGGTTGTATTTGGTAGCGTTTAAAAGGAAATTCTATTTCGTTTTGGTGTTGTACAACGTATCTTGCAAAAGGGACTGTAAGATCATAACGAAGGGCTTTTTCAGATATAAATGGTGTTAGTGCACTTGCGTTTTTTTCAGCGTATATTGATGGGTTAACTTTAGACAAGTAATCTCCAGAATTCAAAATTTTAAAAATCAATCGGTCGCCTTCATCCCCATATTTTCCCATTAAGGTCTCAGAGTTTTCAAAACTTGGTGTTTCAATAGGCTGAAACCCGAAGCGTTCAAACTGCTGACGTATTGTATTAAAAATATAGCTGCGTTTTGCAACTTCTTCTGGATTAAAATCTCTTGTACCTTTTGGAATGCTTGGTTTTTGTGCCATATTTATTTTCTGAAAAAGCAGAAATCTTGTTTAAATTTATACTTGTATGGCAAAAATATCATAATTTTTAGAGTGAGTCCCAAGTTATTTCAATTTTATAGTAACTTTATTGGCATTTAATAGTCTTATAGTAAATCAATCTTAACAAGAACTCTACAACTTCATGTTTTCATTAGTTAAAGAAAATATCCGAATTGCTCTCAATTCCATACGAACTCAATTATTGCGTACTATTTTAACGGTTTTAATCATTGCCATTGGTATAACCGCTTTGGTTGCTATTTTGAGTGCTGTAAAGAACTTAGAAAACACCATTTCGAGTGATTTTTCATCTATGGGAGCTAACACCTTTAACATACAGCGTTATGAATTTACAACACAGCGCCAAAGTGGTAAAGAGGTTCAAAAAGTAAATCCTGTTATTAGTTACAGAGATGTTAAGGCGTTTGAAGATGCTTATAAGTTTCCGTTTACCAAAGTGTCAGTTTCTTTTTACGGAACACAAAGTGCTGAAGTGAAATACGAAAATAAAAAAACCGATCCTGAAGTGTCTGTTTTGGGTGTAAATGAACATTATATTCAAAATTCAGGGTTAGACATAAGTGATGGTAGAGAACTCAATTATTTTGACATACAAAACAACAGTTCTGTGTGTGTCATTGGTAGCGACCTTGTAAAAGCACTTTTAGCTGATGTCAATCCAATTGGACAAACCATAAGCGTTAGAGGTGCAAAATTTAAGGTCATTGGCGTTTTAAAATCAAAAGGTGCAACCTTTGGAAATAATCAAGATTTGCGTGTTTTAATTCCTATACAAAAAGCAAGAACCTTGTTTACAAGTCCAAATATCAATTACAGTTTGAGCATCATGACTGATAAAAAAGATATGCTTGAAGGTGCTCAAGATGATGCTATTTTGACTTTTAGAAACATTAGAGGACTTAATCCTATTGAAGAAAACAATTTTGGAATAGAGCGAAGCGACGATTTGATTAATCGAATTGGTTCTATTACCAAATATCTTTATTATGCTGCATGGATTATTAGTATGGTGACTATTTTAGGCTCTTCTATTGCGCTTATGAATATTTTGTTTGTGTCTGTTACTGAACGTACACGCGAAATAGGTGTACGAAAAGCTCTTGGTGCCAAAAAGAAAGTCATAGCCTTTCAATTCTTTATGGAAGCCATTATTATTGGTCAGTTAGGTGGTATTTTGGGTATTATTTTAGGTATTTTGGTAGGTTATGGCTTTTCGGCAATTGCCAAATTCCATTTTACCATTCCGTGGTTGGCTATGTTTAGTGCTTTTTTAACCGCTTTTATTGTGGCTATTGTGGCTGGATTAATACCAGCTATTAAAGCCGCTAAATTAGACCCTGTTGAGTCCTTGCGTTATGAATAACGATTGCTGAAGTTGAAATTTTGAGCTTTATTTTTTCATTACTAACTTTTCAAAATATCTGTATAATTCACCTTTTGTTATGATAGCACCTTGTTGAATGAGTTTAAATATGTCCATCGCTTTATCATCTGAATAAGCTTTGTTAGCGGTTAAAAACTCAACATTATCTGACAATAGGTT
Source organism: Gelidibacter sp. (assembly GCA_041391965.1). GTDB lineage: Bacteria > Bacteroidota > Bacteroidia > Flavobacteriales > Flavobacteriaceae > JAWKMZ01. Next base: position 81,908 of record JAWKMZ010000006.1, read on the forward strand.
GTCTCTAAACCAATTAAATCCCTCAGAGGTTGTTAAATCAACCGTATCAATAGTTAATTTAATGGCAATGAGTTGTATGTTATCTGCTTTGGTATGAAACAAGTGCATTTGCTGTGGCGAAATATGCTCTAAATAAGAAACCTTGCCAAGTACACCTTCCCAAACCAAATCGCTAAACACATCCAATTCTTGCTCTGCCACTTGTGGTTGGTTGGTTTTTATGTCCTTCCACTCGTCAGCTGTAATGGATTGTGTTGCCAAAAAATTGATAAACTCTTGGTGTAACTCTTCAAACTGCTCTTTTGTAAGTCTTGTGTATTTCATTGAAAATTTTCCTTTATTTATTTCCGCGAAGGCGGAAATCTCATTCATGTCAACTTAAATTTGACTCATAAAAAAGCCCCAAACAAGTTGAGGCTTTTATAAATTCTGTACTAAAAATTATGCTTCAGCAATGACCTCAAAAGGCAAATCGACTGTTACACTTCTGTGTAAACGAATTACAGCATTGTATTTTCCTGTACGTTTTACAGTACCACCAATGACATTGATGTATTTTTTTTCGATTGTGTGTCCTTCTTTTTGTAAAGCGTCGGCTAAATCGATATTGTTTACTGAACCAAATAATTTATCACCTGATCCTACTTTAGAAGCAATTTTAATTTCTAAAGCTTGTAAAGCTTCAGCTGTTTTATTAGCTTCATCAACAATCTTTTTCTCTTTATAAGCACGTTGCTTTAAGGTTTCAGCCAATACTTTTTTAGCTGAAACAGTAGCCATTACTGCTAATTTTTGAGGAATTAAGAAATTTCTACCATAACCGTTCTTAACTGTTACAATATCGTCTTTAAATCCTAAATTTTCAACGTCTTGTTTTAATATAAGTTCCATAGTTATGCTTTTATTATTTTAATAAATCGGCTACATAAGGCATCAACGCAAGGTGACGCGCTCTTTTTACTGCAACAGATACTTTTCTTTGATATTTTAATGAGGTTCCTGTTAAACGTCTTGGTAATAATTTACCTTGCTCGTTTACAAAACTCAATAAGAAATCGGCATCTTTATAATCAATATACTTGATACCAGACTTTTTAAAACGACAGTATTTTTTCGTTTTGCTTGTGTCAATATTAAGAGGTGTCAGATATCTGATTTCACCATCTTTTTTTCCTTTGGCTTGTTGTTCTATTGATGACATAATTACGCTTTTTGTTTGTTTCTAGTTCTTCTTTTTTCAGCCCAAGCAATTGCATGTTTGTCTAACTTTACAGTTAAATAACGCATAAAACGCTCGTCACGTCTAAATTCAACTTCTAATGGATTGATAACGTCTCCATCAACAGTAAATTCAAATAAGTGGTAAAACCCACTTTTTTTGTTTTGGATTGGGTAAGCCAATTTTTTTAAGCCCCAATCTTCTTTGGCTATCATCTTCGCTCCTCTAGAAACAAGAAAATCTTCAAATTTCTCTACTGTTTCCTTTATCTGAGTTTCAGATAAAACGGGATTTAAGATGAAAACAGTTTCATAATGATTCATATAAAATATGTTTTAATAATTAAAAATGGCTGCAAAAATAATCATTATTTATTGTTTTGGCAACATATTTGTTTGTAAATTTAATCGATATTTTAGACTACAAAAAAATGTTAAAAAAAACAGTTTACCGATGTTTTTTGGTTTTTATCCGAATTTTTTGTACTATTGTCGATACTTAACCTCAAATAGAATAATGTTATGACTTTAAACTGTGTAGTAGTTGACGATTCTGCAATACAACGCTTGTCTATCGTAAAGTTAATTGAAAATCACTCTTCACTTAACCTTATTGCAGAGTACAGTAGTGCTTTAGAAACCAAAAATGGTTTAAATACCCATAAAGTAGATCTTATCTTTTTGGATATTGAAATGCCTGTTTTAAATGGTTTTGAACTATTGGACGTACTCAACAACAAACCCCAAATTATTTTTGTTACTGGTAAAACGGAATACGCATTTAAAGCCTTTAACTATGATGCTACAGATTATTTACAAAAACCAATCACTAGAGAACGGTTTAATACTGCTGTAGAAAAAGCCTTAGAACAGCATAAATTAAAACTCGATTTTAATGAAACTGATGGCGAACACATCTTTGTTAAAAGCAATCTTAAAAAACGTAAAGTTTACATTAAAGACATTAAATGGATTGAAGCCCTTGGTGACTATGTAAAATTGGTAACAGAAGAAAACAGCTTAGTAGTGCTATCTACAATGAAAGCTTTTGAAAATGAACTCCCTGAAGGGAAGTTCTTGAGAATCCATAAATCGTACATTGTCAATCTTGACAAAGTTGACCGATTTAATAGTAAAAATGTTGAAGTAGGTGCTTACGAAATTCCGTTGAGCCGAAACAAAAAATCAGATTTAGTAGAGGCTTTAAATAACATTTAATAGGTATCGACATTTAAAATTACTCTAACCGCCCTAAAATCTTTAATACTCAAGAAGCTATTATTCACTTTTATGATAGCTTCTTTTGTTTTTGATAAGGATTGCTGCGAAGGTATTTTTACTAAGATATTTTTATGAAACTGATTTCTAATACGTGATACAGGCGGAAATTCAGGCCCTAAAACATTGGTTTTAAAAATTTGTTTTAAAGATTTTGCATACCAATCGGCTCCAATAGTTACTTTATTATAATCTTTGTGTTTTAAGGTGATTTTTATCAGCCTATAAATTGGTGGATATTTGTAATTAAATCTGTCATCCATTTGCTCTTTATACATGTCTGCATAATTATTAGTGGACACTTGTTGCAAAATACGATGGTGTGGATTATAAGTTTGAATCAAAACCTTTCCGCGTTTATCGGTTCGACCTGCTCTACCAGACACCTGCAACATCAACTGAAAACTGCGTTCGTGCGCTCTAAAATCTGGAAAATTGAGCATGTTATCTGCATTCATAATCCCAACCAATTTTACATTTCTAAAATCGAGTCCTTTGGTAAGCATTTGTGTACCAACCAAAATATCTACTTCTTGCTGTTCAAACGCATTGATAATTTTATCATAACCATACTTGCCTCGTGTGGTATCTAAATCCATTCTGGCTACTTTAAAATCTGGAAAAAGTGCTGTAGCCTCCTGCTCTACTTGTTCGGTTCCAAAACCTTTGTTATCCAATTCTACACTACCACAAGCCATACAGGTTTTTAACATAGCTGTATAATAACCACAATAATGACAACGCAACTCATTTTTGTATTGATGATACGTTAAACTCACATCACAATTTGGGCATTGAGGTGAATGTCCACACGTGTTACATTCTACAATTGGCGAAAAACCACGTCTGTTTTGAAACAATATAATTTGATGTCCATCTTGCAACGCTTCGGTCATTTCTTCAATCAATCGGTCGCTAAAATGTCCTTGCATACGCTTGCGTTTGTGCTTGTCTTTAATATCAACCAACTCCATTTCTGGCATCAATACCTCATTATAGCGTTTGGTAATTTGTACCAACCCATATTTTTCTTGCTGTACGTTGTAATAACTCTCCAAACTTGGTGTTGCCGAACCCAAAAGTGTTTTGCAATTGAACAAACTTGCTAACACAATAGCTGCATCGCGAGCATGATAACGTGGTGATGGATCAAATTGTTTGTATGACGATTCGTGCTCTTCATCTACAATAATTAATCCTAAGTTGTGAAAGGGTAAAAAGATGGACGAGCGTGCTCCTAAGACAATTTGTGCTTTGTTTTCATTATTAAGGACGTTATACCAAACTTCCACTCGTTCATGCGACGAATATTTAGAATGAAATACGGCTACTTTTTCACCAAAATAATTTTGAAGCCGTGTTACTAATTGAGTAGTTAATGCAATTTCAGGAAGTAAATACAGCACTTGTTTTCCACTTGCAATAACCGCTTCAATAAGTTTAACATAAACTTCCGTTTTACCAGATGACGTCACACCATGAAGCAATGTAATATTTTTATTTTCAAAAGATTGCACTATTTTATCTAAAGCATTTTTTTGATGTTCATTGAGTTGTTTGGACGCTTCATTTTCATCTCCAGAATATTCAATTCGATCTTTTTGAATGTAATATTCTTCCAGAATTCCTTTATCAATTAAGGCTTTGATAATGCTTGCTGAAGCATCGCTTTTTTCGGATACCTCAGATATTTTGACTGCTTTTTTAGTTTGTGCCGAAATTGAAAACAGCGTCATTATCACATCACGTTGTTTTGGAGCTCTACTCAAATTTTTGAGTAATTCCTGCAATTTTTCTTCAGAAGCATACGCAGAATGCAACTTAACGTAACGCACTAATTTGGGTTTATACTTTTCATACACTTCCTCTTCTATCAAAATAGCATCTTTATCTAAAAGTCGTTTAATAACAGGAAGCACATTCGTTTTATCGAGAATATTAGAAATATCTTGAATTTTTAATGACGACTGATGATGTAAGGCCTCATAGACCAAAAACTCATCATCTTTTAAATCTTCATCATTAATAACACAATTGTTATTTTTGCTGATAATTGTTTCACTTTCCAAGACAAAAGCACTTGGTAAAGCTGCACGCATCACTTCGCCAAGCGTACACATATAATAGCTTGAAATCCATTCCCAATGTTTTAGTTGTGTTTGGGTTATCAAAGGCACATCATCTAATATTTGATGAATATCTTTTGCTTCATAAGCCAAAGGTTTATTGGTGTGAAGGTTATAAACCAAGGCTGTATAAATTTTAGACTTTCCAAAAGGCACAGATACACGCATACCAACTTTTAAAAAAGCAGCTTCAGCAGGTGTTATACGATACGTAAAGGACTTTTCCAGAGGAATTGGCAATATGACGTCTATAAAATTTTGCATGTCTTAGAAGCTCTTTTTTAATCGGTTTAAAGAAGCATTTAGCTCATAACCCAACAACAAAATATTAGAATTAAGCCATAAATAAAACAGCAAAATCAACAAAGCACCAATAGAACCATACAGTTTATTATATTGTGAAAAGTTTTCAATATAAATTCCGAAAAGGTAGGATGTTAAAATAATCAACAAGGTGGTAAACAACGCACCAATAGAAAAGAATTTAGAGGCTTTTCCTTCTTTAGTACCAAAATAATACAAGGTGGCTGTTGCCAAATACACCATCAATACAAAAAACATATATTTGGCCAAAACTACCCAAAATACGTTGGCTCCAACATCTGCAAAACCTTTTTCACTTAAACTTGCAAATAACGGTTGGATGATGTAAATTTCAAAATACCCAAACACAGCAACGGTTAAAATCAATAAAAATGCTAAGATTAGTGCCACGCCAAGTGCGTATAAATATTGTTTAAAAACATTTCGGGTTAGTTGCTCGTGATACGAATTTTCAAAACCTGAAAACACCGCATTAACGCCATTTGCCATCAATAAAATAGACAATACAAAAACGGAAGACAACAAACCACCACGTTGACTATTTTCGATATTTTCAAAGATGTTGGAAAAGAAAAAATCGGAGGTTTGTGGTGGTAAAAACGATTTTAAAAAATCTAAAAATTCTATTTTAAATCCATCAATTGGAATGTACGGAATGAGTATCAATACAAACAACAAAAAAGGGAAAATAGCTGTAAAAAAGCTAAATGCTATAGCGCTTGCTCTTGCTGTTAAAGCGCCTTTAGCAATACCAGTAATGTAAAGTTCCATCAAATCATAAAGCGACAAACCTTCTAAAGCTGGTAGTTTGATTTTTTTTAATAATCGCACTATCAGACAGATTATAGGAATTTTATCGAGTTTATCTTCTATGGGTTTGGTCATTCTTAAACCGCTTTTAAACTTAAATCCATATTATAAACCGAATGTGTCAAAGCACCAGATGAAATAAAATTGACACCACAGTCGGCATATTTGCGAGCTGTTTCTTCATTAATACCACCTGACGATTCTGTCAAGCAGGTATTGCCAATCATTTGGACTGCTTTTTTAGTAGTTTCATAATCAAAGTTGTCAATTAATATTCGGTAAACGCCTTCGTTTTGAAGAATTTCTTCAATTTCTTTCAAACTTCGAGCTTCAACAATAATTTTTAAATCTCTGTTGGTATCTTTAAGATATTGCTTGGTTTTGGTAATGGCTTTTGTGATACCGCCTGCAAAATCAATATGGTTATCTTTTAGCATTATCATATCATACAAGGCAAATCTGTGATTTTCGCCTCCTCCAATTTTTACAGCCCATTTTTCTAACGCTCTAATACCTGGAGTGGTTTTGCGTGTGTCTAAAATTTTAGTTTGAGTACCTTCTAACAAATTGACAAATACTTTTGTTTTGGTAGCAATAGCACTCATGCGCTGCATAGCGTTTAATACCAAACGCTCTGCTTTTAAAATAGATTGCGAGGCACCTTCAACATAAAACACAATATCACCATAACTTACTTTAGAGCCATCGGTAATTAAGGTGTCAACTTTTAAATTTTTATCGATATACTGAAACACTTGTTTGGCAAATTCAACACCAGCAATAATGCCTTCGTCCTTTACCAATAATTTTGCTTTTCCTTGTGCTGATGCAGGAATACAGGCTAAGGAGCTATGATCGCCATCACCAACATCTTCTCTTATGGCATTGGCAATTATTAATTCTATTTCTTTATTGAATTGTTCTTGTGAAATCATTATAACGTATTTGATGTAAAAATAACAATTGGAAATTGAAATATTCAAATTACAAAAACCAAATTCTAATAAAGTTGTAATTTTGTACTATGCAAATCAAACTTCTCGCCATTGGCAAAACAGACAATAAAGCACTTCAAACACTTATTGAAGACTACCAAAAGCGCCTTGGCTTTTATATTAAGTTTGAATTTGAGATCATTCCCGATTTAAAAAAAGTAAAAAACTTAAGTGAAGACCAACAAAAACAAAAGGAAGGCGAACTTATTCTGGATAAATTATCAGCAACCGATGTTTTGATTTTATTAGATGAAAATGGCAAACAATTAGATTCGGTTGGATTTTCAGAATATTTGCAAAAACATATGAATTCTGGCATCAAACAATTGGTGTTTGTCATTGGTGGTCCTTACGGCTTTTCGGAAGCTGTTTACAGTAAAGCACAAGGTAAATTATCCTTATCAAAAATGACATTTTCACATCAAATGATTCGTTTGTTTGTGATTGAACAATTATATAGAGGTTTTACCATTTTGAAAAATGAACCTTATCATCATCGGTAAGATTGTTTGTTGTAAGACGTTTAGTTGTTTAGTATAAAAATTGTGGAGCGTTAAAGTATTTTAATTTTTTATGCTTATAAACTTCTTATATTTTTGATAAGCAACCAATTTATAATAGGCTTCTACCATTTCTCCTTTAGGATTTAAGTAATAGATTTCTTTGTAAATTCCATCTGGAATATTTTTTTCAACAGTCCATTCTACAAAAGAATCAACATTAGATAATATTGGAAGATGAAACTCAGTCTTTGGTTCTACTATATAAAAAGTTCTTAAGTTAATTATATCAGGATTTGAATTAAAAACATAGCGTTTATAAGGTTTTTCATCTATAATAGTATCTTTTAAATTTTGAAAAGACACCTTTTTAGCAAGAGCTTTCCCTATTGTTTTTATTTTATAATTTTTGCCTTTATACACTATGGTTTCCGCTTTATAAAAATCAGATTTTTTAATGGTTGTGTGAAAATTTATTCTTCCATGTTTATAAAAACTTAAAGCGAATCTATTCTTATCAATACTTTGAAAAGAAGCTCTGTATTGATTATCTTTTGAATTTGTTAAGTAAAAAACTGATGTTCCTATTGAATCATTTAGCATAGATTTATATTCAATTATATAATCAAATTCATATGATTGGCCAAATCCAAATTGACACAAAATCAAAAAAAGAATTGCTAATATTTTTTTCATAAAAGAAGATTTTAAGCAATATACTATTATTTTTACAATCCTTAATTTTCAACTATGCAACTCGTTTTCGCTACCAATAATCTCAACAAACTGAAAGAAGTCCAAAGTCTAATTCCTGAAAATATTCACTTGTTGAGTCTTGCAGACATTGGTTGTTTTGAAGACGTGCCAGAAACGCAAACCACTATTGAAGGTAATGCCATACAAAAAGCAGAATACATCAAAACCCATTATGGTTATGATTGTTTTGCCGATGATACAGGTTTAGAAGTTGCCGCACTTAATGGCGAACCAGGAGTTTATTCGGCACGTTATGCTGGCCAACAACGCAATGCAGACGCTAATATGGATAAACTGTTGAATGCTCTAAAAAACCATCTAAATAGAGAAGCGCAGTTTAAAACTGTGATAGCGCTTTGTTTAAACGGAAAACTTCAAACTTTTACAGGTATTTGTGAAGGTAAAATTACAACCTCCAAACATGGAAACAAAGGCTTTGGCTACGACCCTATTTTTAAAGCTAAAGGTTATGATAAAACGTTTGCCCAAATACCTTTAGATGAAAAAAATAAGATTGGACATCGTGGAAAAGCTATACAATTGCTTGTACAATTTTTAAATTCTAACTCAACAACTCCAAAATTATAGACAAGGTTTGCTTGCGTTAACGATTGAAGCGGCATCCTTTTTTGTTGCTTTCAACAAAAAAGATATAGTGGAAAGCGTGTTAAAACGCCCAAAAACAATATATTAATTGTTTTGAATGATTTTAAAACACTAAAAACCAATTATTTAACAATTAGCATATCTCACAAATAAAAACGTATCTTTGCAACTTGAAATTCCTCAGCGTGAGGAGGTGTTGCAAGAAGTTTAGGTTTAAGTATGTCGATTCGCTTCTTAGGTAACACTACATAACATAATCGAATACTTATACACGAATGAACACATTCCAAGATTTAGGTCTTAATGAAGGCCTATTGCATGCTATTACTGATTTAGGTTTTGAAACACCTAGTGATGTACAACAAAAAGCCATCCCAATTTTATTAGAAAAAGACACTGATTTAGTGGCTTTAGCACAAACAGGAACAGGTAAAACTGCTGCTTTTGGGTTTCCAATGCTTCAAAAAATTAATGTGGAGAGCAGAACGACTCAAGGGTTGATTCTATCACCAACACGCGAACTTTGTTTGCAAATTACCAACGAATTGAAACTTTACGGAAAGTATCTTAAAGGCCTTAATGTAGTTGCTATTTATGGTGGCTCAAGCATTTCTGAACAAGCCAGAGAGGTTAAACGTGGTGCTCAAATAATTGTTGCCACTCCTGGTCGTATGAAAGATATGATAAGTCGTAATATGGTTGATATTTCTAAAATTGAGTATTCCGTTTTAGATGAAGCAGATGAGATGCTTAACATGGGTTTTAAAGAGGATATTACTGATATTTTGTCGCATACACCCAAAGACAAAAATACTTGGTTGTTTTCTGCAACAATGCCAAAAGAAGTCGCAACCATTGCTAAAAAATTTATGCACCATCCTATAGAAATTACTGTAGGAAATAAAAATGAAAGTACCAATCAGGTAACACATGAATATTATTTGGTTAACTCCAGAGATCGTTACCAAGCTTTAAAACGTTTGGCTGATGCGAATCCTGATATTTTTTCTGTGATTTTTTGTCGTACTAAACGCGATACTCAAAAAGTAGCCGAACAATTGATTGAAGATGGTTATAGTGCTGGTGCTTTACATGGCGATTTGAGCCAGAACCAACGTGATTTGGTAATGAATGCTTTCAGAAAAAACCAAATTCAAATGTTAGTAGCAACTGATGTAGCGGCAAGAGGGATAGATGTTGATGATGTTACTCATGTTATCAATTACCAGTTACCAGATGAAATTGAAACTTATACGCATCGTTCTGGACGTACAGGTCGTGCAGGAAAAACAGGCGTTTCTATGGTAATTGTCTCAAAAAGTGAAATCCGCAAAATAAAAAGTATTGAGCGCATCATTAAAAAAGAATTTATCAAAAAAGATATTCCTGATGGGATGGAAATTTGTGAAGTTCAGCTGATGTCGCTTGCTAACAAAATAAACAATACAGAAATTAACCATGAGATTGACAAGTATTTAACCAGTATTAACGAGTTGTTTGAAAACACTACCAAAGATGAATTGATTAAAAAATTCTTCTCAGTGGAGTTTACACGCTTTTTTAATTACTACCAAAAATCTAAAAACCTCAACGTTTCAGATTCCAAAGGAAGTGATCGTGAAGAAAGCAGTGGACGTGCTTATAGAGGCAATTCTAACGACACGCGTTATTTTATTAACGTTGGTAGTAGAGATGGATTTGATTGGATGAAACTAAAAGATTTCTTAAAAGACATTCTCAATTTAGGTAGAGATGATGTCTTTAAAGTTGATGTCAAAGACAGTTTTTCGTTTTTTAACACAGAATCTGAATTGACACCAAAAATCTTAGAATTTTTTACCGATTACAAACACGAAGGTCGTTTTGTCAATGTTGAAATTAGTGAAGATAAAGGTCGAGGTACCAGCCGAAACAAAAGACGTTCTGGCAATGGAAGCAATAGACGTTCTGGAAGTGATTTTAAACCAAAAGGAGACAAACGTTCCAACTCTGAAGGTTCTGGAAACCGTAGAGACCGACGGAGTTCTAATTCAGGAGAGTCGAGACCAAGACGCGATAAATCAGAATTTAAAACCACACATTCAAATACTTCAAAATCTAAACGCTCTGGCTTAAATGACTTTAGTTTAAATAGACCAAGACGTTCCAGACGTAAAGATTCCTAACTATAAAACTATTCCTCAGACCAAAAATCTGAGGAATTTTCTTTTAAATAAAGCACTGTTGTTAATATTTAGTCAAATTTATCGGCATTCCATATGTATTTACGTTTTGTTTAGTATTTTTATCTCATAATTTAACAGATGAAACACCTACACTTACTTGTTACCTTTTTATGTTTTACCACGCTCTGCATATCGCAAAATGATACAACCGTTAAAGGTATTGTAATGAGTACAAGCACCAATGCACCATTGGAAAGCGTTAATATTGTCAATTTAAATCAAGTAATTGGAACTTCAACAGATAGTGAAGGGGCTTTTGAAATCAAGGCACAAGTTAATGACACCTTGCATTTATCGTACTTAGGATATAAATCGATTAAGGTTAGAGTAACTAACGACTGGATTAAGTTTGGAACAACCAAAATTGAAATGACTGAAGTCGCTTTAGCGTTGGAAGAAGTGGTCGTTAATCAGTTAAAATTAACTGGTTACTTAAAAGTAGATATTAACCAAGTACCTATTAAAACCAATTACAGATATAGCATCTCTGGGTTATCGACCACTGGTTATGAAGCAGGAAACAACACAGGTGCAGTTAATAAAGTTTTAGGTGCTATTTTTAATCCTGCTGATTTTTTATATAGCATGTTTGGGAAAAAACCAAATGAACTGAGGAAATTAAAGAAAATGAAGCAAGATGATGAAATTAGGAATATTCTTGCCAATCGATTTGACCGAGAAATGCTTACCGCTTTATTACAAATAGACCGTTTAGATTTGGATGAAATTGTGAGTCAGTGTAACTATTCTAAAGATTTTATAAAAACTGCGAACGACCTTCAAATTTTAGATGCCATTAGTGAGTGCTATGAAGAATACAAAGTGCTAAGTAGAAGTAAGAATCATTAAATTTTTGGTTTTGAGCTATTAAGTCAAAACGTTGTTGGTCATTATTTTTCAAGAATTACTTTCAAAGCAGCTAAACCTTCCTCAAAATCTTTTCCAACAACTTTATCCATATTAAAAAAGAGCATAAAAATGTTGGATGGAAATTTATTGATACCCGAAAATCCCCAAGTAACTTTAGTAGTATTGGCATCCATTTCATCTACTTTTATATAACCATCTGATTCTGATTTCCATGGTTTAAAAAAGCGCAATTCTGTATTAATAACCTCATTTTCAATAAGTGCTGTTATTTCTTGTTCACCTTCGCCAACCGCCTTGTTTCCTTTCCATTTATTAATAAACCCTATGTCACCATCAATTCCAAAAGACTCTTGTTTCATGTCTGGATCTTTACGCTTCCATGGCGACCAATGGTCTTGATTTTTTACCAATTTTAAATATTGAAATACTTCTGGAAGCGGTTTTTGAATATTGATAGTACGTTTTACATGATAGGTCTTTGGAGCAATTAATGCTAAAAACAAGATTAGTGCAATTATTGAAACAAGGATGTAAACTGCTATGACCATAATAATTCATTTTAGTTAGCATTAAATTTAGTGCTTTTTTAGCGACTCATAAAATCTATTCACAATATCATCATAACTTTTAATAGATTTTTTTATCCAATCCATACGTTTTTCTAAAACTTCAAGTTCTGATAATTGCCAGTTAATATCTGTTTGTTTCAGTTTTGTGGTCACATGTTGTAAAATAATGGCAGCAGATACTGAAATATTCAAACTTTCAGTAAAACCAACCATCGGGATTTTTAAAAAGCAATTTGCTGCATCCAAAACTTCTTGAGACAAACCTTCTGCTTCTCTTCCGAAGAAAAAACACGACTTTTTAGTTACATCAAATTCATTTAATACACTATCATTTTCATGTGGTGTTGTTGCCACAATTTGATACCCTTTTTGCTTTAAATCGTTGATACAATCCTTTACTGAACGGTATCGGTTTAAATCTACCCATTTTTGCGCTCCCATGGCAATTTCCCTGTCAATGCGTTTCGTATTGCGTTCTTCAACAATATTAACTTCCTGAATACCAAACACATCACAGGTTCTAATAACGGCACTTGTGTTATGTAATTGGTACACATCTTCCGTAGCCACTGTAAAATGTTTGGTACGCTGTGATAAGACGCTATCAAAGCGCGCTTTTCGATTGTCAGTCAAATAGGTCTCTAAATGTTGTAAGAGTTTCAAATCTATCATAACTTCAAATATAAATTTAAAATCTTAATTTAGTCTTATGAAACACCTTGTTGTATTGACTGGAGCAGGCATGAGTGCCGAAAGTGGACTTAAAACCTTTAGAGATGCTGATGGTTTATGGGAAGGTCATGATGTGATGGAAGTGGCAACTCCTGAAGGTTTTACAAAAAACCCTGAACTGGTTTTGGAATTTTACAACCAACGCCGTCAACAATTGTTAGATGTGAAACCAAATGAAGCTCATTTTGATTTGGCTACATTGGAAAAAACCTATAAAATAAGCATCATTACACAAAATGTAGACGATTTACACGAACGTGCAGGAAGTACCAATGTGATTCATTTACATGGCGAATTATTAAAAGCCAGAAATGTTGTGGATGACACTTTTGTAATGGATTGGAAAACTGACATCAAATTAGGTGATAAGTGCCCAAAAGGACATCAATTACGTCCACATATTGTTTGGTTTGGTGAAGCAGTTCCTATGATTGATAAAGCCATCGCTGTTTGTAAAACTGCAGATATGCTATTAATTATTGGCACCTCAATGCAAGTCTATCCTGCTGCAAGTTTAATACATTATGTACCAAAACCTACACCAACTTATTTTATCGATCCAAAACCAGTTATGGACAGCAACGGAAATTTAAAAGTCATTGCCAAAACTGCAACTGTTGGCATGAAACAGTTTATAAAACTTGTAACATAAACGCAAAAATAATCTGAACTAAAATAATAATCAGCTTAATCATCATCAGTCAGTTTAAAAAAAGCGTTTATAGGTTTTTTAAACAATGCTGATAATTTTAAAGCCAAAACTGTGGAAGGCACATACCTATTAGCTTCAATGGAATTGATGGTTTGACGCGATACGCCAATTTTTTGTGCCAATTCGTCTTGAGTTAGATTTAAAATAGCGCGTTCTACTTTTATGGTATTTTCCATTATCTGTAACGTTTTAAGTTATGATAAAACATAAGTTGTATCATGAGCATAAACAACAAGATTTGAAAATCGCCTAAATCTTTATAAGCTTCACCTCCATCGTGTACCACATTAGACACACCAAACTCAACATAAGGCATTACCAAAGCATAAACAACACCAAGAATAAAAGCGAACATATATGATTGAGATCTCAATTGAATGGTCATTTCATCTTCCACTTTATCTTTTGAAATAGACATCATTAACATTCCAATCAAAAGTGTTTTTTCTGCCAATAGTTTTAACCATTCTGCATGTTCTTTAAAACCAAAAGCTTTCACAAACATCAGCAAAATAGACATTACAACAATGACAATACCAATCTTCATAAATTTATGTGGTAATCTAAATTTGATAAGTTTAGCAAAACGCTGACGTTCACATTCTAAAAAATTCTCTTTATTCATAATCTTTAACATTTAATTGACAAACATATTTTCTATTAAGGAAAATTATTTTTCCATAATGACAAATATACTTTACATTTTTGAATAAAAAAAAAGAAGTTGATTATTTTTTTAAATCTGATAAAAAATTTTTATTTCCTCAAATCAATTTGTTTCAAATTCTCTATTCTATTTCTTACCAAAAAATCATCAATAGTTTCAAAATGCTCAATGACACGTTGGTCTTTAAACTCAAATACTTTTTGAGACAAACCTTGAAGAAAATCTCTATCGTGTGATACTAAAATCAAAGTGCCATCAAACTCTAAAAGGGCTTCTTTTAAAACGTCTTTTGATTTTAAATCTAAGTGGTTGGTTGGCTCATCAAGAATTAATAAATTCACAGGTTCTAAAAGTAGTTTCACCATAGCCAAACGTGTTTTTTCGCCTCCAGAAAGCACGCTTACTTTTTTATCAATATCATCGCCTTTAAACATAAAACGACCTAAAATATTTTTAATTTGCGTTCTGATATCACCTTCAGCAACCTCATCAACCGTTTGAAATATGGTTAAGCCTTCATCTAATAACGAGGCTTGGTTTTGTGCAAAATAACCAACTTTGACGTTATGACCCAAAGCACAATGGCCTTCGACGTCAATTTCACCTAAAATGGCTTTAATCATGGTTGATTTCCCTTCGCCATTTCGTCCAACAAATGCCACTTTTTCACCACGAGAAATGGACATATTGGCATTTTTAAACACCACATGGTTGCCATACGATTTTGATAAGTCTTTAACGGTTACAGGATAATCACCTGAACGTTGTGCTGGTGGAAATCGGAGTTTTAAAGCTGATGTATCAATCTCATCAACTTCAATAATTTCCAATTTTTCTAACATTCGTTCTCGAGAATTGACTTGGTTGGTTTTTGAATAAGTGCCTTTAAACCGCTCAATAAATAATTGGGTTTCTGCAATAAATTTTTGCTGTTCGTTATAAGCTTTTATTTGATGCAAACGTCGGTCTTCACGCAATTGCAAGTAGTGCGAATAGTTGGCTTTATAATCGTAAATACGACCCATGGTAACTTCAATTGTTCGGTTTGTAATGTTGTCAATAAAAGCTTTATCATGCGAAATAACCAAGACAGCATTTGCCTTGTTAATTAAAAAATCTTCTAACCAAATAACTGATTCAATATCAATATGGTTGGTTGGCTCATCTAATAAAATTAAATCTGGTTTTTGGAGTAAAATTTTAGCTAATTCTATTCGCATTCGGTAGCCACCACTAAACTCGCTGGTTAATCGTGTAAAATCATCGCGTTTAAATCCTAAACCTGTCAAAGCTTTTTCAACTTCAGCATCGTAATTAACATCTTCTAAAGCGTAGTATTTTTCGCCTAAATCGGATACTTTTTGAATGATTTGCATGTATTCATCAGAATCGTAATCGGTTCTGGTTTCTAATGCTTTGTTTAAAGCGTCCATTTCATCTCGCATTTCAAAAACATGCGCAAAAGCTTTAGAAGCTTCTTCAAAAACAGTACACTTATCTTCGGTTAATAAATGTTGAGGCAAGTAAGCAATAATAGCATCTTTTGGAAAACGCACATTGCCACGTGTTGCTTTTTGCTCACCAGCAATAATTTTCATCATGGTCGATTTTCCTGCACCATTTTTGCCCATTAAGGCAATTTTATCAGTTTCATTTATGGTAAAAGAAACATCTTTAAATAAGGTACTTCCGCCAAATTCTACTGCTAAATTATCAACTGAAATCATACTTAAATTTTTTGAACGTGCAAAATTATGAAAATAAGCCACTAATTTGCGAATGTTTTTAAAGTTATGATGCTTATATTACTTTAATTTTTTCGCTTTTAGTTTTGATTATTTTTTAGAATGTTTTGTTTCTATCCACTTACTCATAAATTTTGTGCTTTGTAGTGAATGATGTTGTAGCATTTGACCAATAAAATTTTGTGTACGATGTGCTGATAGATTGTTGCGTAATGCTTCTATTTTAATCATAAAATCGGAAACAAATAATTGCTTATCAAAGCGTGCATTAATGACATTAAATCCATTTTTTTGCATGCCATTCCAAAATATTTTATCAGTATATAATTCTATGGCTTTTTCAGCAAAAGTTTTTGGGTCATCTTCTACAAATCCATTGGGTTCAAAATAACCAAACATTCCTTCGGCAGCAATAGAAGTCATAACACAAGGCGTTCCATTTTGCATGGCATCAATGAGCTTGCCTTTTAAACCTGCTCCAAAACGCAAACCAACCAAACATACTTTTGCTTTTTGCATCACTTCATTTACATCATCAGCAAATCCTTTAATTAAAAAATTGTCTTTCGGATTGTGAAGTTGATTTATTTTTTCTGAAGCATATGCGCCATAAATGTGCATTTCGGCTTTGGGTAGTTTTTTATGAATAAGTGGCCAAATTTTTTCTTTTAAATACAAAATGGCGTCATAATTTGGAGCATGTAAAAAATTTCCGATGGTTACAAAGTTGGTTCTTTCTTTAAATTTGGGCAATTGTTTCTTAGTTTCCAAAGCAATTTCTTGGGTCAAAAAAGGCAAATAATAGAGTAAATGCTCATCAACTTTAAATTGATGTTCTAAAATAGTAAGTTCTTCTTCTGAAATAATCAAACTCAAATCGCATCTATAAATACTGGCTATTTCGCGTTTTGCAACCTCATTGAACAAATAGGTTTTATCAAATAGTTTATCATTTTTAAGGGCTTGCTCTCTACCTTTTCGTAAACAATGCAAATCTTCTGTGTCTAAAATTTTAAGTGCATTGGGGCAATTTTCAGAAACACGCCAACCAAATTGCTCTTCCATCATAAAACGGTCAAACAACACCACGTCTGGATTTATTTCCTTGATAAAATCATCAAAACTCGAATGGTTTAATTGAATAGCAACTTGAGTAATCCCAATGGTTGACAAATCAAATGCGTTATCACTTTTAGCACAAGGACTTGCAAAAATGATGTCATACTTTTTGTTTAGAAAAATTTCAATTAATTGCATCATTCGGCTTCCTGCTGCCGAACTTTTGGGTTCTGGCCAAACAAAACCGATGATGACTATTTTTTTATTCATAAACCTATTTATTCACTAAAATTTCAATAAAAAAATTCCAAATTCCAACAACTTTAAATAACATTGGAATTTGGAATTTACTTTTTTAAAATTGAAAATCTTATTCCATTTGCAGTTCTATACTATATTTATAACGAACGCGTTTTACCCAATCCACCACTTCTTTTATTTGAGCGTCAGATAATTTTGCTTCGGTATGCGTCCAAGTATAAGAGTCTATTGGCATTTCCTTTTTCTCAACCATTTCTACCAATTCTTCAAGTTTATGGTCTTTTCGTTTGGTGGAATAGGTATGCCATTTAGAAATATTAAAGTGCTTTTTTCCATCGTTTACGTGGTCAGACAACCAATAATTTACAGGTGTAATGTTGTTGTACCAAGGATAACGTGTGACGTCACTATGACAATCATTACAACTTTCTTTAAGAATCACTTTAATATTTTCTGGTGCTTTGGTTTCTGCATAAAATGCATCCATAGAAGCCATTTCGCCTAAGTTTTTCTTGGGCCCAAAAAACTGAGCAATCACAAACAACACAAGCAAAATCAATAGTATCTTTTTTATAACTTTCATTTTTGATTAATTTTAGAGTTTAAAAATAATAAAATCTGTTGACTAAAGACCAATTATATACTGAATTAAATTACGTTGACCACTCAAGAGCCAACCGCTTGAAATACTCTAATTTAGTGATAGCAAACCCAAATTTGATTCCTAAATTATTAGAGATTATTTTTTTAGTAGATGATAAAATATCGTGTAGAGCTGCTTGGATTTTTGAGTTTTTGTGCGATAAAAAAATAGAGGCTATTATTCCACACTTAGATTATTTTACAGAACATATTTATAAAGTTCATTTAGATGCTGCTGTCAGACCAGTTGCTAAAATTTGCGAATATTTGGCAAAAGCCTATTATTCAAAAAACAAAAACAAGCTCCAAAAAGCATTGACCAAAAAGCACCAAGAAAAAATTGTAGAAACCTGCTTTGATTGGTTAATTAACGACCATAAAATTGCGCCAAAAGCTTATTCTATGCATACTTTGTACTTATTTAGTACCGATTTTGATTGGATTCATCCTGAATTAGTCAGTATTCTTGAACGCGATTTTTTTACACAAAGCGCTGGCTACAAAGCCAGAGCACGAACTATTTTAAAAAAATTACAAAAAACCTAAACTTAAAATATTGAAGTAATTCTATTTTCAATTTGAATTTCTACTTCAATTTCAATCGCCATAAATCGCATATCGTTAATCAAATGTTTATCTTTGCAACTTCTTAAAAACAGCACAACACATGTCAATCACATCATTAAACGCCATTTCTCCTATTGATGGTCGCTACAGGAACAAAGTCAACAAATTAGCTCCTTTTTTTTCAGAAGAAGCCCTTATAAAATATCGTGTACACGTAGAAATTGAATATTTTATTGCTTTGTGCGAATTGCCATTGCCACAACTTGCTGATTTTGAAATCGCTAATTTTGATAGATTAAGAACAATTTATAAAGATTTTTCTACTGATGATGCTTTAAAAATAAAAGACATTGAAAACATTACCAACCACGACGTAAAAGCGGTTGAGTATTTTATAAAAGAGCAATTTGATGCTTTAAATCTTCAAAAATATAAAGAGTTTATCCATTTTGGATTGACATCACAAGACATCAACAACACAGCAATTCCATTAAGTATTAAGGAAGCTATGAATGAGGTTTATGTTCCTGAATATTTTGCAATTCTTAAGCGTTTAAAAGAATTAGCTACTGATTGGAAAGCAATTCCTATGTTAGCGCGAACGCATGGACAACCTGCTTCGCCAACGCGTTTGGGCAAAGAAATTGAAGTTTTTGTGGTTCGGCTTGAAGAACAATTTAATTTATTGAATGATATTCCAAGTGCTGCGAAATTTGGTGGTGCTACAGGAAATTTCAACGCTCATAAAGTAGCTTATCCAACTATTGATTGGAAAGCTTTTGGAAGTGCTTTTGTGCAAGAAAAATTAGGACTGCAACACTCGTTTCCAACCACACAAATTGAACATTATGACCATATGGCTGCATTGTTTGATACTTTGAAACGTATCAACACCATCCTTATTGATTTAGATAGAGATATTTGGACGTATGTATCTATGGATTATTTTAAACAAAAAATTAAAGCAGGTGAAGTTGGTAGTAGTGCTATGCCTCATAAAGTAAATCCGATAGATTTTGAAAATAGTGAAGGTAATTTAGGAATTGCCAATGCTCTTTTTGAACATTTATCAGCCAAATTACCTATTTCACGCTTGCAACGCGATTTGACAGACAGCACTGTGTTACGCAATGTTGGTGTGCCTTTTGCACATACAATAATTGGTTTTAAAAGCACGTTAAAAGGATTGAATAAATTATTGCTTAATGAGCCTAAATTTGCTGAAGATTTAGAACACAATTGGGCTGTTGTGGCTGAAGCGATACAAACTATTTTGAGGCGTGAAGCATATCCAAATCCGTATGAAGCTTTAAAGGGTTTGACCAGAACCAATGAAAAAATCAACCAAAAATCCATTTCAGATTTTATTGATACTTTAGAGGTTTCAAACACCATTAAAGACGAATTAAAACGCATTACACCAAGTAATTACACAGGAATTTAATTATGAGCAAAAATACTCTTGCTTTAATATATACCGCTATTTTGACCTTTAGCTTCTTTTTTGCAGGTCTTTTTGATGTACTCGATTATTTTATTGTAAAGGCTCTTTTGTTTGTTGGATTTGGCGTTATTGTTGTTTATATTATCATATTGTTACAAAAACAATCTGCCGAAAACAAAAATCACTTGAAATAAACTTCCAAGTGATTTTCTATTAACATTTAAATAAATTCGTTTTATTTAAAAAACTCCGCAAACTGGTTGAGCTGCGAACTGTCTAAATCAGCAGAATCCAGTGCTGATGTTAGTGTCATTATTTTATTAGCATTCATATGGTTACCTAAAACTCTTACAATAGCAAAGCCTTTGTCATTAGCATTTCCAAAAAGAATCAACTCGTCAATATCATCATCCTTACCTAAAAACTTGATCATAAATTTTCCATCTGCAGTGTTTCCGCCTCGCATTAACTCTTCATATTTAGGATCATTTAAAATGGTTTTAACTTTTGCTAACTCCGTTTTATAAGCTGTTGCGTTGGTAGTATCTATTTTATAAGCTAACACATTTAGTTTTTGAATAGATTTATATGCTTCTTTTTGCGCATCAGTCAATGATGTTTGGTCTATATTGAGCATGCTTGTTGGCAAATCAACTGAAAGAAAATTAGGCTGTTCTTGATTGTTTACAAAGTAAGTTTGCAATGAAGTACCTTGGTTGCAACTGCTTAGTGTTGCAACCAAGATAATCATAACTACTACATTTTTGATTAATGATGTCATTGTCTTATTGTTTTTTTGCTTTTCCAGCTTTTTCTAATTGGTCTCCTCCAGGAATGTTCATTTTGCTGGTAAGCTTAGAAATTTGTCTTAAATCTATGTCTCCTGTAAGGGATAGCAAAACGGTTTCTATTTCTCGTTTTTTACCGTTAATGGTGATGTTGGCATCTTTAGTAACTTCTTTTAAACCATTTACAAACATCAACAATTCTTTAACATGGTTATCATCTTTGCCTTCTCTTACATAAAAATTAACGGTTTTGTCGCCATCTTTCATACGCATCAATTCTTCTAAATTATCACTTTTAAGATATTTAGTAACTGCTACATTCATGTCATTAGATACTTTTTCGTCTCCTGTAGTTAACACTTTAAGACTGGTTATTTTTTTAACCATATCCATCACTTCTTGCGAATC
The DNA here is from genome assembly GCA_041391965.1 of Gelidibacter sp. Taxonomy (GTDB): domain Bacteria; phylum Bacteroidota; class Bacteroidia; order Flavobacteriales; family Flavobacteriaceae; genus JAWKMZ01. The sequence goes on from JAWKMZ010000006.1 coordinate 103,210, forward strand.
TGGATCATCTAAATTGATTTGTAAATCGGCTAACATTTTAAACATTTTCTGATTTACAACGACAGAAGATACGTTATCTAAGTCTTCAAACTTATCAAAAACCCCTTGCCCGAAACTCATTATTGGAGCTATTACTATTGCAATTAGTACTATTATTTTTTTACTCACAGAACTTATTTTGCTTTTGTGTTCGTGAAATTTTTTTAAATTTTTCATGATTTCTTGTTTTTTAATTATTACTTGTTTTTAAAAATTTTATTGGCTGTTTTTGAAAATTCACTCATTTGATTGAATTGCTCCTCTCCTTTTTCAAATTGATTAGAAGCAAAATCTAAAACACTCAAGCTTGTGGCTCCTTGGTTTAATTTTGAAGAAACCAAGTTTAATGCTCTTACTGTTTCGTTGTAAGCCATCAATTCATCATGATTCAAATCGGCTAACGTGGTTTTTTGATTCATTTGAAAATAGGCTGTCATCATTAAAACTGCTACTGCTGCGACAGAAATCCATTTGTACAAGGTGTATTTTTTAGTTTGTAATGGAACGTCTTTGGTAAACTGTTCTTGTTTGGTGTTAGCAAAGTATTGAAACATCACTCTGTAAGATTCCAAATGAGGCGCAACATCATTTTGAGCAAAATAAGCTCTTAATTGTTGCTCTTCTTTGAGCGTGGTTTCGCCATTGTCATACTTTTCTAAAAGGTGTTCTATCTTATTTAATACCATAACTGTGTGTATTAGTTAATTGTTCTCTTATGGTTTTTCTGGCTCTTGATAAAGCAACTCGAATGGCAGTTTGGTTCATATCCAACATTTCTGCTATTTCTTCAAAATCGTATTGCTCAATATCTCTAAGCTGTAATATTATTTTTTGTTGTTCTGGTAACTGTTCAATAATTTTTGAAACCCAATCAACACTGTCATTCAGTTCTAATTGTTTTTGTAATGATGCGTTGTTGTCTTGATAATTACTATGAACAATTTTTAAATTTTGTGCTTGTTTTGATTTTAGTCTGTCCAAGCAAAAATTCTTGGTCATCGTCATTGAAAAGGCTTCTACATTTTTATAGGCTTCAATCTGTTTTTTATTAGTCCACAATTTCATTAAAATCTCTTGCGTCGCATCTTCAGCTTCTTCATTAGAAACCAAAAGTCGTTTTGCGAGTCTAAAGACTTTATCCTTAAAAGGCATCACTAATTTTACAAAATCAGTCTGTGTCATTGGTGGTTTAGTTTAAAACAGCTTTGTTATCCTTGTTTGCTATTACGACGAAACAGTTTCGTTTTTGTTACAAATAATTTTTAATTTACAATATTGTAAGTAAATTTATAGTTTATAAGACGACTTACTTGTTATAAAGAAAAAGAAAAATGATGCGATTTTTAAAAATTAGCCTTTTGGCAACCCTGTTGCTGAGCTTAAATACCAGTTGTTTTAAGGACAACGACGACAACCTTATTTTAGCCAGCTCTATCAATGATTTTGTATGGAAAGGCATGAATGCAGTGTACTTGTACAAAGCAGATGTGCCAGATTTGGCGAATGACCGATTTACTTCCAACCAGCAATATGCTGATTATTTAAACAGCTTTACACTTCCTGAAGATTTGTTTGAAAGTGTTATTTATCAACGTGAAACTGTCGATCGTTTTAGTTGGATAACTAATGATTATATCGCTTTAGAACAGCAATTAAGTGGTGTTTACAAAAGCAATGGTTTAGAATACAACTTCTATTACAAACCAGGAAGTACAACTTCTGTTTTTGGAATCATCAAATTGGTTTTAAACAATAGTGTTGCAAGTGGTTTGGGTTTAGAACGAGGTCAAGTTTTTGATGCTGTTGATGGTACGCCTTTAACTGCTGATAATTTAAATTCTTTGTTAGGAACTGATAGTTATACGCTCAATTTGGCGACTTATGATGACAATGGAACACCAGATAATTTAGATGATGATACGATTGTTTCTTCTTCAGAATCCGTTTCTTTAACCAAACAACCTTACACCGAAAACCCAGTGTATTTAACAAAAGTGCTTGATGTTGCTGGCGAAAAAGTAGGCTATTTAATGTACAATAGTTTTACAGCAAATTATGACAGCCAATTAAATGATGCTTTTGCAACCTTTCAATCGAATAACGTTCAAGATTTGGTGTTAGATTTACGCTATAATGGAGGTGGCTCTGTCAATACAGCTTCTTTGTTAGGTAGTATGATTACTGGAGATTTTACAGGCGAAATTTTTTCGAAACTTATTTATAATGAACAACAACAAGCCAACAACAAGAATTACAATTTTACAACAACCTTAGGCAATGGAGGAAGTTCCATCAACAGCTTACATCTTAATAGACTGTATGTATTAACAAGTAGCAGAACAGCATCTGCAAGTGAAATGATAATTAATAGCTTAAAAGAATATATTACTGTCATCCAAATTGGCGATACCACTACTGGAAAATCACAAGCTTCTGTTACCATATACGATTCTCCAACCTTTGGTCCTAATGACATCAATCCAAATCATACCTACGCAATGCAACCATTAGTTGCTATTTCTGTCAATAAAAACGATGGTCAAGTGCCAGCCACAGGACTTGTT
>JAWKMZ010000007.1:0-96480 GCA_041391965.1 Gelidibacter sp.
TTACTAATATTAAATGTTTATAACATCTTTTCATTAATTTAACCTTAACTAAACAGTCATTAAATTTTAAAACCCTAACTTTGCAACAACTTAATTACCAATCTTCTCCTTTAATTAAGTTTAAAATAATAAATTCCTATGTATCTTTAGGAAATTAATAGGATTACATAATAGATGACAAGAAAGAAAAAAGGAAAATCCAAAAAAGGGATTTCCAACCTTACCAATACAATTCTTAGTATTTTAAAAAAAGAAAAAGGCAAAACATTCAATTACAAACAAATAGCTGCAATACTTAATGTTAATGATGCCAGCAGCAGAAACCAAATTATAAAAAAACTTCACGAGCTTTTAGCTAAAAAGGAAATAGAACAAGTAGAACGAGGCAAGTTTAAAGTTATAAACAATACAGAATACCATACAGGAATTATTGAAATATCGGCAAAAGGTACAGGGTATATTACTTCAACCGATTTTGATGAAGATGTTTTTATAGCATCTAATAATATAAATAGAGCTTTAAATGGTGACGAAGTTGAATTTTATGCTTACAAACGTCGTAAAAAAGGAAAAGTTGAAGGCGAAATTACCAACATTATCAAACGTGCAAAAAGCGAGTACGTTGGTGTTATTCAAATTCATAAAAACTATGCCTTTGTAGTAGTTGATGGCAATAAAATGTATAAAGATATTTTTGTACCAATCAATAAAATTAACAAAGCAGAAGATGGTGATAAAGTGTTAGTATCACTTAAAGAATGGACTGAAAAAGAAGATTCTCCAACAGGTAGTATTGTAAAAGTATTAGGAAAACCAGGAGAGCATAATACCGAAATTCACGCAATTCTTGCAGAATATGGTTTGCCTTACGAATTTCCTTATGAAGTTGAAGATTTTGCCAATAAAATAGATACTTCAATCACTAAAGATGAAATTGCAAAACGTCGCGACATGCGAAAAACCTTAACTTTTACCATCGATCCAAAAGATGCTAAAGACTTTGATGATGCCTTATCTTTTGAAGAGCTCAACAATGGACTTTATGAAATAGGAATACATATTGCAGACGTGTCACATTATTTGCAAGAAGGAACCATTTTAGATGATGAAGCTTACAATCGTGCAACTTCAGTGTATTTGGTAGATCGTGTCGTTCCAATGCTTCCAGAAGTGTTGTCAAATAATGCGTGTTCCTTACGTCCACATGAAGAAAAATATACCTTTTCTGCAGTGTTTCAACTCAATGATAAAGGCGAAGTAAAACATCAATGGTTTGGTCGTACAGTTACCTATTCTGATGCACGTTTTGCCTATGAAGAAGCACAAGCTATTATAGAAACAAAAACCAATACAATTCCTGCAGAGGTTTCACTCACAGGAACAACCTATCAAACAGATCAAAAAATTGCAGATGCAGTTTTAAAAATGAACGATTTGGCTAAAATTATGCGTCGTCAACGTATGAAAAATGGTGCCATTTCGTTTGATAAAGTAGAAGTTAAATTTTCTTTAGACGAAAATAACGTTCCTGAAGGTGTTTACTTTAAAACCAGTAAAGACGCTAATAAATTGATTGAAGAATTTATGTTGTTAGCTAATAAAAAAGTATCTGAATTTGTTGGAAAACAATCCCCTAAAAAAACCTTTATTTATAGAGTACATGACGAACCAGATGTTAGTAAATTAGCCGCTTTACAAGGTGTTGTTTCTAAATTTGGATATAAATTAGATTTTAGAGATAGAAAAACAACCACCAACTCTTTAAATAAATTATTAGAAAGTGTTGCTGGAAAAAAAGAGCAAAATTTGGTCGATACACTCACTATTCGTACCATGAGTAAAGCTGAATATACCACACACAATATTGGACATTATGGGTTAGCTTTTGATTATTACAGCCACTTTACTTCGCCAATTAGACGTTATCCAGATGTAATGGCGCATCGTTTACTGCAACATTATTTGGATGGTGGAAAATCAGTTAATGAAGCTATTTACGAAGACAAATGTGTGCATTCAAGCAACATGGAAAATTTAGCTACAAAAGCTGAACGCGACTCCATCAAATACATGCAAATCAAATTTATGGAAGACCATAAAAATGAAGAGTTTGTTGGTGTTATTTCTGGTGTAACAGATTGGGGAATTTATGTCGAAATTATTTCTAATAAATGCGAAGGCATGGTAAGTGTTAGAGACATGAAAGATGACCATTATCAATTTGATGAAGCGCAATATGCTTTAATTGGTAAAAACAACAAAATAATGTATCAACTTGGAGATGAAGTTGTTGTACGTGTTAAAAATACCGATTTAGTTAAAAAACACCTCGATTTTAATTTAATAGGAAAACCAGAATAAGTTGTAATATTATATCTAAAAATAGCACTTTATAACTAAACTTATAATTATGATATTAACCACCACAAATTCTATAGAAGGTTTCAAAATTATTGAATACAAAGGCATTGTTTCTGGTGTTGCAGTCAATGTTCAAAAAATGAAAATGACTTTCAATATTCAAAAATATTACAAATCCATTAGTGATAGTATTTCAGAAGTTAAAGAACAAGCGTTTCAACAATTAAAAGAGAGTGCGCATAACCTTAATGCCAACGCTGTTGTAGGCATCAAGGTTGATATTGAGCTGACAACTACCAATTATGTAACCGTTTCTGTAACAGGAACCGCTGTTAACGTAGCCTAAATTGTAACAAAATAAAATATTTCTAATCTATACTAATGGAACATTTTTTGTGTTCTATTAATTTTAAAACCATAAGTATGAAATCCGTTGCAACAGTTTTTATGTTATTAATTTCTTTATCGCTTTTTGCTCAAAATCCTTTAGATAAAAAAGTAGGCAATTTTGACGAAGTCAAAGTTTATGATTTAATTGAAGTTAATCTTATAAAATCTAAAGAAAATAAAGTAGTGATAACAGGAGATGATGTTGATGATGTTGACATTATCAACAAAGATGGAAAGCTAAAAATACGAATGAAACTCAATAAAATTTTCAATGGTTCCAAAACATTTGTCGCTGTACACTACACCAATCTAAAAACAATTGATGGTAATGAAGGTGCTTATATCTCATCTAACGAATTGATAGAACAAAATGATATAGAGCTAAAAGCACAAGAAGGTGCACGTCTAAAAATTGGTTTAGATGTCAATAACTTAGATGTCAAAGCCGTTTCTGGTGGTATTGTAGAAACCAGAGGTAAAGCAAATACACAAAATATTAACCTTAATACAGGTGGAATTTACGAAGGTAAAACCTTTGAAACCAAAATCACCAATGTTACCATCAAAGTTGCTGGTGAAGCAGACGTTAATGCTTCAGACACAGTAAATGCTAAAGTAAGAGCAGGAGGAGACATTTCTATTTATGGCAATCCGCAAACGGTTAATGAAGACACCGCTTTAGGTGGACGCATTAAACGCATGAATTAGTCAGTTCTTTTTTCTAAATTTGTAGAAAACCCACGTTTTCTATGTTTGACGACATTTTATCAGCCATTCCATTTGGTATCATTTTAGCATTTACTATAGGTCCAGTTTTTTTTGTGCTCTTAGAAACCAGTGCTACCAAAGGATTTAAAAGCGCCTTAATTTTTGATTTAGGTGTGATGTTAGCTGATATTTTCTTTATCATTGTCGCTTTTTTTAGTACCAACAAACTTTTAGATAAGATAAAAGACGACCCTAACTTTTTAATTTTTGGAGGTGTTTTATTAGTAGTTTATGGGCTTATTTCGTTTATAAAAACCTCAAAATCTTTTCGCTCAATTGTTAAAGAGTACCATAAAGTTGAAATTCAAAAAAACTATGGAAAACTTTTTTTAAAAGGATTTTTATTAAACTTTATCAATATAGGCGTTTTAGTGGGTTGGCTTGGATTTATTGTCATAGCTAATTCGTTTACCAAAAGTAAAGATGGTGTCATTGCTTTTTTAGCTACAATTTTAATTACTTATTTTGTAGTTGATTTATTCAAAATTTTAATTGCAAAAAAACTTAAAAGCAAGCTTACACCACGTCGTATTTTTAAAACAAAAAAAATTATTGCTTTGGTTATTTTGGGTTTTGGTGTTTTGTTATTAGTTCAGGCATTTTTCCCTAAAGAAAAAGAACTACTTAAAGATAAAATTGAAAAAATAAATCCATTAAAAACAAATTAAGTAATTGGTTTATCTCATCTTTATTAAGTACTAACAATAAAAAAACCCTCAAGTTTCCTTAAGGGTTTTTAAGAGGCATCAAGCGGATTCGAACCGCTGTAGAAGGTTTTGCAGACCTCTGCCTAGCCACTCGGCCATGATGCCAATATCAAAGCGCAAATGTAAAAAAAATAAAAGTTTTACACTATTTACTTCTGTTTTTTTCGCTTTTTGGTCATTTTAATCGTTACCATCTCTACATCACCACCAATTGGTGGGTTGAGTTTGCTGACACAAACAGTTACTTTTTTGACCATTTGGTCTTCATTTAAAATACGTGTTATAATGCGTTTTGCAACCGTTTCTAACAAATGGGTTGGTTGGTACATTTCTTCTCTAATAACACGATTTAAAAACACATAATCCACAGTATCACTCAATAAATCAGAGTTTGCTGAGGTTTGTAAATTGGCTTTTACTTCTATATCTACACGATAATCACTGCCAATTTTAGTTTCTTCCTTTAGGCAGCCATGATGTGCAAAAACCCTTATATTTTCTACTTTTATGATTCCCATAGTATCTTTTATAATCACAAAAATAAGGCATTTATAGAACTAAAAAAATGTCTAATTTTGCATTTGAATTCTTATTAGACATTTCATAAAAATGAATAATAAGAAGTAAGTAATCAATATATGTCAGAACAAACAAAACCGCTTAATTTTATTGAGCATATTATAGAAGAAGATTTAGCTAAAGGGATGTCTAAAAACGATTTACGTTTCCGATTTCCACCAGAACCTAATGGCTATTTGCATATTGGTCACACCAAAGCCATAGGGATTAGTTTTGGTTTGGGCGAAAAATATCAAGCACCTGTAAACCTTCGTTTTGATGATACAAACCCAGCAAAAGAAGAACAAGAATATGTTGATGCAATTAAAGAAGACATTTCTTGGTTAGGCTACCAATGGGCAAATGAACTCTATTCTTCTGATTATTTTCAACAATTATACAATTGGGCAGTTTTACTTATTAAAGATGGAAAAGCCTATGTAGACTCACAATCATCTGAAGCTATGGCCGAACAAAAAGGAACACCAACTCAACCAGGTGTTGATGGTCCTTATCGAAACCGTTCCGTAGAAGAAAATTTGAATCTATTTGAACGTATGAAAGCTGGAGAGTTTGATGAAGGCGATCATATTTTACGCGCTAAAATTGATATGCAACATCCTAATATGTTGATGCGCGACCCAATTATGTACCGGATTCTTAAAAAATCGCATCACAGAACAGGAAACCTTTGGTGTATTTACCCAATGTACGATTGGACTCATGGTGAAAGTGATTATATAGAACAAATATCCCATTCCCTTTGCTCGCTCGAATTTAAGCCGCATAGAGAGCTTTACGACTGGTTTAAGGAACAAGTTTATAGTTATAGCAAAAAAGAGTATCCAAAGCTTCCAAAGCAACGTGAATTTGCACGACTCAACCTAAGTTATACCATAATGAGTAAGCGAAAACTACTGAAATTGGTTGAAGACCAAGTGGTTTCTGGTTGGGATGATCCTCGTATGCCAACTATTTCAGGGCTTCGTCGCAGAGGTTATACACCAACTGCCATCCGAAAATTTGTGGAAACCGTTGGCGTTGCTAAACGCGATAACGTTATTGACGTTGCTTTATTAGAATTTTGTATTAGAGAAGATTTAAACAAAACGGCACCTCGTGTGATGGCTGTTTTAGACCCTGTAAAATTGGTGATTACTAATTATCCAGAAGGAAAAGAGGAATGGTTAGAAGCTGAAAATAATCAGGAAGATGAAAGTGCTGGTTTTAGAAAAGTCCCTTTTTCTCGCAACATCTACATAGAAAAAGAAGATTTTAGAGAACAAGCTAACAGTAAGTTTTTTAGACTAAAATTGGGAGCTGAAGTTCGTTTAAAAAATGCCTATATCATTAAAGCTGAAAAGGTTGTTAAAGATGCTGATGGAAACATTACAGAAATCCATTGCACTTATTCAAAAGATACCTCTAAAAAAGTAAAAGGAACCTTGCATTGGGTTTCTATCAAACATGCTGTAAAAGCGGAAGTAAGAGATTATGACCGATTGTTTATGGATGAAGCACCAGATAGTCATGAAGATAAAGATTTTATGGAGTTTATCAATCCAGAATCTTTAAAATTGGTTACCGCTTTTGTAGAACCAAGTTTAAAAGAAGCTAAAAATGGTGACAGGTTTCAATTTCAGCGCATTGGTTATTTTAATGTAGATAAAGATGCCACACCGAATCAATTAATTTTCAATAAAACAGTAGGTTTACGTGATTCTTGGGAAAAACAAAAACCAGCTCAAAATACTAATCAGAGTTCATCAAAACCACAACAAAATCAGCCACAACGCAAAGCAATTGATGTAATTCAACAATTGGGAAAAAAATACACCAACCTTCCTGATGCTAAACAACAAAAGGTAAAATCGGAGATTCAAGAACTTGCTAAAAACGTGTCTTATGACGAATTACAACCCTTATTCAATACAGCTACTAAAAAAACAGGAACACGCATTGCTGTAATGATAACGCTTGGTGTTTTGTTTAAAAAGGGTTTACAATCCAATACAGACACAGACACTTTTATTTCAAATGCGTTAGAAGATAAAGAAGTACTTTTAGTAAATGAAGCAAAAAATATTTCTTAAGAGCAAATTTCAATGTGCATGTTAATTAAACTACTTTGAGAATAAATCGTATATTTAGTTCACTAACTTTTAATTAACTAACTATGGAATTTAACATTTGGGCAGTTTTAGTTGCCGCAGCTTCCACCTTAGTGGTTGGATTTATTTGGTACCATCCAAAAGTTTTTGGAACCGCATGGATGCAAGCCGCAGACATGACTGAAGACAAAATGAAAGGCGCTAACATGGGCAAAATATTTGGTCTCGCTTTTTTATTTGCAGTTTTTTTAGCAGTTTCATTACGTTTTTTAGTCATTCATCAAACAGGTGCTTTAAGCATGATTGGTGGCCAAGTTACAGATGACACTTTACCATCATTTTTTGCCTTTATGGACGATTATGGAAATGCGTATAGAACCTTTAAACACGGTGTGTTTCACGGCTTGTTATCTGGTGTTTTTATTGCCTTGCCAATTATAGGAACCAATGCCTTATTTGAGCGTAAAAGCACTAAATATATTTTGATTAACACTGGCTTTTGGACTGTTTGTATGATGTTAATGGGAGGCATTATTTGCGTTTGGAAATAAATAGGAACAATTAAAAATTTTATAAAAGACTGATAACTAAATAATCAGTCTTTTCTTTTTATGGCATTACATTTTAAAATATATACATCGGTTGCATTGCTTCCAAACAAATGGGATACATTAGCACGTAGCGATATATTTTTAAAATCTTCCTATTTAAAAGCTTTAGAACAAGCATCTCCTACCAATATCTCATGGTTTTATATTGGTGTTTTTAATACTAATGTATTAGTTGGTATAGCTATTATTCAGCGTGTCGAATTATATTTAAAAGACATTTTCAGAAACTATAAAGACTCTTGTTATCAACAAAAATTCAAGCATTTTATCTCTACGTTTTTAAAAGGGAATATGCTGGTGGTTGGTAATTTAATGCACACAGGACAACACGGTTTCTTTTTTGATAACAATCAAATTTCTCAAACCGATTTTTTAGAAACTGTTTTTGATGCCTTAGATAAACTCAAAAGTAGCATCAAAAAAAAGAGCCATAAACACATCAGGATTGTCATGCTAAAGGATTATTTTGATGAAGACACAATTCATCGTGAAAAATCAATTTTTAAAGCCCAAAAACTTCATCAAATTACAGTGCAACCAAACATGGTTATGGAAGTTAAAAACAGTTGGTTACAATTTGATGATTATGTTTCAGATTTAAACAAAAAGTACAAAAAGCGTTATAAAATTGCTAAAAAGAAAGCATTTAATTGTGTCAAAAAAGAACTTTTTTTAGACGATATACAAGCACAATCAAACCCAATTCATCAACTTTATAAAACCGTTTCTGACAATGCCAAAATCAATACGTTCATTTTACCAGAACAGCATTTTTACACCTTAAAAAGCAATTTAAAAGACCGTTTTAAGATTTTTGGCTATTATTTTAATGACCAATTAATTGGATTTTACACTTTGATTTTGAACCATAAAACCCTCGAAACTTATTTTTTGGGTTATGATGAAACTCATCAATATGCCAACCAATTATATCTGAACATGCTTTACGACATGGCTCAATTTGGAATTGAAAACCACTTCAAATTGATTGTGTACGCTCGTACAGCCATGGAAATTAAAAGTTCAGTAGGAGCAAAGCCTAAACAAATGACAGTCTATTTAAAACATACCAATTGGTTGATGAATGTTGTTTTAAATACCATTTTTGGCTTAATGAATCCAACACAAAATTGGGAAGAACGCCATCCTTTTAAATAACAATTTACTTTTATTTGTGTTTTGAATTCACTAACTTAAGGCTTCATAAATCTTCAATAAAAGCGATGGAAACTAAACAGCAATTACTGATTGAAATAACAGATTTGACGCTTCATATTGAAACCAATTATCCTGAATTATATATTTATTTGGATGAAAACCCAATGACTATTCCAACTGCAATTCATCCAGAAGTTGACGAGAAATCATTAAGAATCTATCTGGAAACTTTAAAAAGTGTGTTAGATAACTATATAGAAAAACACATATAAAAAGCCTTTAAAAATCAGTTTTTTAAAGGCTTTTAAATTATTTTATAAACGATTATTTTTCGTTATTTTTCTTTTTGTTTTTAGCTTCTTTCATGGCCTCGCCAATTTGGTTACTTGCCGTAAAACTTGCTACCATATTGTTGAGCATATCACTTCCTGCTTGAGGTGAGTTTGGTAGTAAAATCAAATTACTATTGACATGTTCACCAATTGATTGTAAAGTATCATAATGTTGCGTCACTACAATTAATGCAGAAGCTTCTTGCGAGTTAATACCAACGCGATTCAATACATCAACCGATTCTTCAAGTCCACGTGCAATTTCACGACGTTGGTCTGCAATACCTTGCCCTTGTAAACGCTTGCTTTCGGCTTCGGCTTTTGCTTTTTCAACAATTAAAATACGTTGTGCATCACCTTCATATTGTGCTGCTACTTTTTCACGCTCAGCAGCATTAATACGGTTCATAGCTGCTTTTACTTGTGCATCAGGATCAATATCTGTGACCAAGGTTTTAATGATGTCGTAACCATAATCAGACATGGCTTCGTTAAGTTCTGTTTTTACAGCAATGGCTATATCATCTTTTTTAACAAACACATCATCCAATTTCATTTTAGGCACTTCAGCTCTTACCACATCAAACACATAGCTTGTTATTTGGTCGTGTGCATAATCTAATTTATAAAAGGCGTCATAAACTTTATTTGAAATAACCTTAAACTGAACAGAAACTTTTAAGCGTACAAACACATCGTCTAAGGTTTTGGTTTCAACTAAAACATCTAATTGCTGAATTTTTAAACTCATGCGTCCAGCAACACGATCAATCAGTGGTACTTTCATTTGTAATCCAGAATGACGAATGCTAAGAAATTTTCCGAAGCGTTCAATAATAGCAGCAGATTGCTGTTTTACTGTAAAAAATGAGGATAATAAAACAATGAATCCAAGGAAAATGATAGGAATTAAAACGTAGTCCATAACAGTTTTTTTAAATGGTTAAAATAATAAGATACTAATTTAAGTTATATTTGTTACAATCACATAATTATGACGTATAAACAATTTATAGTATTAGTAGCCATTTGCATAGGATTTGTTACAACATCTTTAGCACAACACGGAAATTATAGAATCCAAAACGGATTTGGTATTGGTGCAGGTTTGACACAGTTTGATATTATTACGGATAATTTTCAAACCGCTAAAGGCGAAGGTTGGATAGGTGGTTTGTCGGCAACCGTCGATTTGCCTCACAAATGGTACACCGTGAGTTATAACATCCAGTTTTCTGAAAACACCATTGGTATTTATGCAAGACCTACTGTGGTGAGCCCTTTAACAGAAGAAGTAGATTACAAAATGATGACAGCTCAAGTCTCATTTTTATTTCATGCCAAAGTGATTAAAAACTACGTCACAATTGATGTTGGTCCTATGTTGCAATATAATGGCGATTTAGAGCTTAAAAACAATGCTAAAGATAATTACATTATCAATAATTACGATAGTGTATTGGCTAAAGACATTTCTAAAATTTCGCATTTTAATGTGGATGGTGCTATTGGCGCAACGGCTGGTTTCCCAGGGTTTAAGCTAAGAGCGCAATATATTTATGGGTTTACCAATATTTTAAACAAGCTTAACGACCAAGATTTATCAGTTGGTACCAATACACAAAAGTTTAAGGGCAATCAATCAATGCTGGCTTTTACAGCAATGATTTTGTTTTAAAAAAAAACGCACCATTTTAAAATCGTGCGTTTTATAGTTTATAAGGTTTCTATTATATTTTTTATTCGATTGACGGTTTCTTTTTTTCCAATCATAAAGATAATTTCAAACACATCAGGACCTTGCATTGCACCAACTAAGGCCAAACGCAAAGGTTGCATCACTTTGCCAAAACCAATCCCTTTTTGGGTAATCCAGTTTTTTATTTGTGTTTGAAGTTGCTCTAAAGAACCATCTTCAATGGTATTGATAAAAAGAGCCAATTCACTCATCAATTCACGAGACTCTGTGTTGATGGCTTTATTAAATGTTTTTTCATCGTAACTTTTTGGAGCCTCAAAAAAGAAATAGCTTAAATCCCAAAAATCAGTTAAAAAAGTAGCACGTTCTTTGACCATTCCAATAACCATCGAAATGTAATTGACATCAACATCTTTTACGTGTTTATCTACTATTTTTTTAAAACTAATCGCTAATTCATCATTGGTTTGCTCTTGCATATAATGATGGTTAAACCATTTGATTTTATCAGGATCAAAACGTGCTCCTGATTTATGAACACGCTCTAATTCAAAAGTAGAGGTTAATTCGTCTAAAGAAAAAATTTCTTGTTCAGTTCCTGGGTTCCAGCCTAAAAATGCTAAGAAATTGACCATGGCTTCAGGGAAATATCCTTCTTCTTTATAACCTATAGAAACGTCTCCATCTGGTGAATTCCATTGCAGCGGAAATACAGGAAATCCTAATTTATCGCCATCACGTTTGCTTAATTTTCCTTTTCCTGTTGGTTTTAAAATTAATGGTAAATGTGCAAATTCTGGAGTTTCCCAACCAAAAGCCTCGTATAATTGATAATGTAAGGCTAAACTTGGTAACCATTCTTCGCCACGAATGACATGAGTTATTTCCATTAAATGGTCGTCTACAATATTTGCCAAATGATAGGTTGGCATGCCATCACTTTTAAACAAAACCTTATCATCTAAAATGTTGGTGTCTATTTGAATATCACCACGAATAATGTCTTTGAGATGAAGCATTTTATCTTGCGGACTTTTAAAACGAATCACATAATCGTCGCCAGCATTTAGTTTTGCTTGGGTTTCTTCTTCTGAAAGTGATAAGGAATTACTCAATTTTAAACGATTATGCCAATTGTAGATGAACGTTTTACCTTTGGCTTCGTGGTCTTTTCTGTGGAAATCTAAAGCTTCAGCCGTATCAAAAGCGTAATAAGCGTTACCAGAGGCAATTAATTCATCAGCATATTGTTTATACAAATGCTTGCGTTCACTTTGTCTGTAAGGGCCAAATGTTTCGTTTTTATTTGGGCCTTCATCAAAAGGAATATTGCACCAATTTAAGGCATCAACAATGTATTGTTCAGCACCTTCTACATAACGATTTTGGTCAGTATCTTCTATCCTTAAGATAAAAGTGCCCTTGTGTTTTTTAGCAAATAAATAGTTAAATAGAGCAGTACGAACACCTCCAATATGAAGTGGTCCTGTTGGGCTTGGTGCAAAACGCACACGAACATTTTTGGTCATTTGTTGTTGTTTGAGTTTGCAAAGATAGAATAGCGCAAACGAAAGAGCAAAGAAAACAGAGTAAAGCGAAAAAAATGGTTAAACGAAATTGCTTTTATCAACTATTTTTCTCATTTCTAAATTGGAACCATTTGTGGCGGAATACGTTTATTCATAATGGCAAACCAAACAGGAGGAAGCAGTGCTAAAACCATTGATGTTGGATAACCATATGGCATTTGTGGGCTTTCGTCGTGGCAATCTAAAATCTGATATTTTTTTGAGGTTTTATAATGATGATCGCTATGGCGTGTTAATTCGTAAAGAATAATTCTGCCAATAACATGATTAGAATTCCATGAGTGTACTGCTTTGACACGTTCATAACGACCAGAATCTGTTTTTGAGCGCAACAAGCCATAATGTTCAATATAATTAACGGTTTCAAGTAAAATAAAGCCAATTATTCCTGCAAAAAGAGCAAATAGAAAACCTATCATTCCAAAGAAGATAAAAACGGCTCCTAAGTAAGTAATTTGCAAAATGGCAAACCAGAGCATATCATTTTTAAAAGAAAAAAAATGCTGATGGTAGTTTTTTAGTAATTTCTTCTGAATAATCCACGCATTCACATATTGTCTTAAAATAGAGGTAATCCAAAATTCATAAACGTTTTGATTATAACGTGCTGTTGCAGGATCTTCTTTAGTTGCTGCATGTAAATGATGTCCAAAATTATGCTCAATATAAAAGTGCATATACAAAGCAGGTAGAAGCAATGCTTTTCCGATAAAACGCTCATTAGTGGTTTGTCTGTGTCCTAATTCGTGAGCCACATTTATACCATTAACACCTAAAACGATGCCAACAGATAAAATTAATCCTATAAACTCATAAGTTTTTAAAGGTGTTGAGCTTATCAAAAGTAAAGCTAAAATGACTAAGGTATAAACCAAGGGTAAATTAAAATACAATAGCCAATCAAATAATTTTTGTTTTGATTTATGGTTTGAGTTTTCTTCAGAAATATTGGAGTTATCTATGGGGAAAATAAGTTCTAAAATAGGAATTAAAACAAAACTATAAATTGGTGTTAAGAAGGTAAAAGCACCTTTAAAATAAAGACCAATAAATGCCATCAAAGGAATTGTAAAAGCTGCTAAATATTTTAAATCTTTCATTAAAAATTGGTTTTTCATTTTTATAAAGTTGGAAATCTCTTTGTTTTTGGTCTATAGCAAATATCAATTCCTCGAAATTAACACAAGCTTATCAAATTTAGACAATTAAACTATAAAATAAAATTGTAGTTTAGTAGGTTAAAGATGTCGAGTCAATTTTGCACCTACGTGTTGTAAGTGAAGAGGCTGAATTTTTTGGAGGTCCGACAGTTATATTTATGAGCAATTTTAAAACCATTCAAAGCAAGTTAGAGCAATTCATTAGGCGTTACTACACCAATGAATTGCTTAAAGGTGCTATTTTGTTTTTTGCCATTGGCTTGTTGTATTTTTTGTTCACTTTGGTGGTGGAGTATCTGTTGTGGCTCAATCCAACTGCCAGAACTATTTTGTTTTGGTTGTTTGTTTTGGTGGAAATTAGCTTGTTTATTAAATTTATTGCTATTCCTTTAGCTAAATTGTTTAAACTCCAAAAAGGAATTGACTACCAAGACGCTTCAAGACTTATTGGACAGCATTTTCCAGAAGTTAATGATAAATTGCTCAATGTCCTTCAGCTAAAGCAAAATTCTTCCGACTCAGAATTACTTTTAGCAAGTATTGAGCAAAAATCGTCAGAATTGCAACCTGTTCCATTCAAATTAGCTGTTAACTTTAAACAAAGTTTAAAATATCTAAAATACGCAGCCATTCCAGTGGTGGTCTTGTTATTAACTTATATTACTGGTCATTTTAATTGGTTTAGCGACAGTTATGAGCGTGTGGTCAATTATAAAACAGCGTATGAACCACCTGCGCCTTTTCAGTTTTTTGTGACGAATACCGATTTAAAAGCCATTGAAAACAAAGATTATACATTAGTGATTAAAACCGCAGGAACCGTTATTCCTGAGAATGCACAAATTCATTACAATAATCAAACGTATTTTTTGCAACAAACGGCTCCAGGACAGTTTGAATATGTGTTTGAGCAACCCAAAGATGCTGTTAATTTCACGCTTTCGGCAAATTCGGTCACTTCAAAAACCTATAATTTAGAAGTGGTAAAAGTGCCAACTTTGGTCAGTTTTGAAATGCTGTTGGACTATCCTTCATACACCAATAGAAGCGATGAAACTCTTAAAAGCACAGGAAGTGCCACCATTCCAGAAGGCACTAATGTAACTTGGAAAATTAACACACGAGCTACAGATAATGTTACGCTTTATGCAAAAGACACACTCAATTTTAAGGCGTCAACTCATGGTAATTTTGAAGCCTCTAAACGTGTTTATAGCAATTTAGATTATACAATTTCTACAAGTAATCAGAATTTAAAAGATTACGAAAATCTTGCTTTTTCTATCAATGTGATTAGAGATGATTATCCTGAGCTTAACCTTAAAGTCGAAAAAGATTCTATTGACAATCAAACCCTTTATTTTTATGGTCAGGTGAGTGATGATTATGGCTTAAGTAAGTTGCAATTGGTTTATTATCCAAGCAATGATGAAGCGAAAACGGCTATTCAAAAAATACCGATTTCGACATCTAATTTTGATGAATTTGTGACCGCTTTTCCTAATAATTTATCTTTAGAAGAGGGTGTTAATTATGAACTGTATTTTCAGGTGTTTGATAATGATGCTATTCACAAGTATAAAAGCACAAAAAGCAACGTGTTTACTTACAGGAAGTTAACCAAAGATGAAGAAGAAGAAAAACAACTTGAAGAACAAAATGAAACGATTAAAGATTTAGGAAATTCATACGATAAATTAAAAGATCAGGAAAAACAATTGGATGAACTTTCTAAAACTCAAAAAGAAAAAGACCAGCTCAATTTTAATGACAAAAAGAAACTCGAAAACTTCTTGAAACGACAAAAGCAGCAAGAAGAGTTAATGCAAAACTTCAATAAAAAACTTAAAGAAAATCTTGAGCAATTTCAACCAGAGAATAATCAAACAGATGAATTTAAAGAAGACCTAAAACAACGTCTTCAAGACAACGAAGAGCAACTTAAAAAAGATGAAGAATTATTAAAAGAACTTGAAAAACTTCAGGAGAAAATCCAAAAAGAAGAGTTGAGTGAAAAATTGGAGCAATTAGCCAAACAAAACAAAAACAAGCAAAAAAGTTTACAGCAACTTTTGGAATTGACCAAACGCTATTATGTAGCCAAAAAGGCTGAAAAACTTCAGAAAGACTTAGAACAATTGGCTGATGAGCAAGATGATCTTTCTAAGAAATCAAAAGAAGACAACACTAAAGAAAAACAAGAAGATTTAAACAAAAAGTTTGAAGACTTCCAAAAACAAATGGACGACTTGCAAAAGGATAATGAAGCACTAAAACAACCTTTAAAGATACCACAAGATAAGGAGACAGAAAAAGATATACAAAAAGACCAACAAGAAGCTACAGACGATTTAGAAAAAAAAGAGCAAAACGAACAACAGAAGGATGAGAAAAATGCGCAACAAAATCAACAAAATGCGCAGCAAAAGCAAAAGAATGCCTCTAAAAAAATGAAGCAAATGAGTGCTAAAATGTCACAATCTATGATGTCTGGCGGTCAACAACAATTGCAAGAAGACGCAAGTATGTTAAGACAAATTTTAGACAACTTGGTGTTGTTTTCTTTTGAGCAGGAAGATTTGATGAATACCTTTAAAAGCATTCAAATAAACAGTAATAATTATGGTAAATATCTACGCAAACAAAGCAGCTTAAGAGAAAACTTTGAACTTGTGGACGATAGTCTTTTTGCTTTGTCATTGCGGCAACCTATGTTGTCTGAACAAGTCAATTCAAAAATCACAGATGTGTTTTTTAATATTGATAAATCTTTAAGTCAATTATCAGAAAATCAAGTGTATAAAGGAGTTGCAGCACAACAATATACCATGACAGCCACTAATGATTTGGCCAGTTTTTTAAGTGATGTTTTAGATAATATGGAAGCTCAAATGAATTCTGGTCAAGGACAAGGTAGCGGAAAAGGACAAGGTATGGGACAAGGTGGACAAGGAGGAATGCAGTTGCCAGATATTATTATGAGTCAGGAAGATCTTAAAAAGCAGATGGAAGATGCCATGAAAAAGGGTGACGAAGGAAAACCTGATGAAGACGAAAACGGAAATAAGAGTGGAGAAGGTAAAGAAGGTAAGGATGGTATAGGCAAAGGCAGCCCAAACGGAAATGAACAAGGTGAAGGTGAAGGAAATAGTGAAAAGATGAATGGAGAACTCTATCAAATTTATCAGCAACAAGCACAACTACGTCAAGCATTGCAAGATAGGTTAGGAGAAGCAGGAACCAAAGGAGAAGGTAAACAGCTGTTAAAGGATATGGAAGACATTGAGCTGGATTTAATCAACAAAGGGTTTACCAATCAAACGCTTCAAAAAATGATGGATTTGCAACATCAACTTTTAAAAATGGAAAACGCTACTTTTTTACAAGGCGAAGACACCAAACGACAATCCAAAACCAACACCAAACAGTATCAAAATGATGTTATTGATCAAATTCCTACTGCAAAAGAATATTTCAATACAACAGAGATTTTAAACCGACAAGCCTTACCTTTGCAACAAGTTTACAAAAAGAAAGTACAAGACTATTTTAAAAAAGACCATGATTAGCTTTAATTATGAAACTAATTTTGAACTGGAGAATGAAGAGCGTTTAGCTACTTGGTTGACTTCAGTTATTATAGAAGAAGACTTTAGTGAAGGAGAAATCAACTATATTTTTTGTGATGATGACTATCTTCATAAGCTCAATGTGGAGTTTTTAAAACATGATACCTTAACCGATATTATTAGTTTTGATTACACGTTAGGAAAGTTGATTAATGGTGATATTTATATTTCTGTTGAACGCGTTTTAGACAATGCAAAGGATTTTGAAGTTGATTTTAAATCCGAACTCCATCGCGTAATGGTACATGGTATTTTGCATTATTGTGGTTACAAAGACAAGAATAAAGACGATAAGACCATGATGAGAACGAAAGAAAATTACTACATTTCTAAGATTGTTTAAAATCCAGAGAATCAACGTATATTTGCAAATTCAAAAAATTGTTCCACGTGGAACACTATAAATAAATATGTTCGATAAAGTATATGATGTAATAGTGGTAGGCGCAGGTCATGCTGGAAGCGAAGCAGCCGCAGCCGCAGCCAATATGGGAAGTAAGACCTTGCTTATTACGATGAACCTTCAAAACATTGCACAAATGTCTTGCAATCCTGCTATGGGTGGAATTGCTAAAGGTCAAATCATACGAGAAATTGATGCGCTTGGTGGTTATAGTGGTATTGTGAGTGACACATCAGCGATCCAATTTAAAATGCTCAACAAATCTAAAGGACCTGCTATGTGGAGTCCAAGAGTGCAAAGCGATCGAATGCGTTTTGCTGAAGATTGGCGTTTGATGTTAGAAAACACTCCTAATCTTGACTTTTACCAAGAGATGGTTGCTGGACTACTTATTGAAAACCACAAAGTTGTTGGAGTAAAAACTTCATTAGGCATTGAGATTAAGGCCAAAACGGTGGTTTTAACCAATGGTACTTTTTTAAACGGATTAATACATATTGGAGATAAAAATTTTGGTGGAGGTAGAGCAGGAGAACGCGCTGCAACAGGAATCACTGAACAATTGGTTCAATTAGGTTTTGATTCTGGTAGGATGAAAACTGGAACACCACCAAGAGTCGATGGACGATCGTTGGATTATTCTAAAATGATTGTGCAACCTGGAGACGAAGTTCCTGAAAAATTTTCGTATTCTGATGTCACCAAACCTTTAACCATCCAACGCGATTGCCACATGAGTTATACAAGTCCTGAAGTGCATGATTTGCTACGCGAAGGGTTTGATCGCTCACCAATGTTTAATGGACGAATTCAAAGCACTGGACCACGTTATTGTCCTTCTATCGAAGATAAAATTAATCGTTTTGCAGATAAAGATAGACACCAATTATTTGTTGAACCAGAAGGTTGGAATACAGTTGAAGTTTATGTTAATGGGTTCTCTACATCACTTCCTGAAGATGTTCAATTTAAAGCCTTGCGCTCTGTGGTTGGTTTTGAAAAGGTCAAGTTTTTTAGACCAGGTTATGCTATTGAATACGATTATTTTCCACCAACACAATTAAAACATACCTTAGAAACCAAATTAGTAGATGGCTTATTTTTTGCTGGACAAATTAATGGTACAACAGGGTATGAAGAAGCTGCGTCGCAAGGGTTGATGGCAGGTATTAATGCAGCTTTAAAAGTTCAGGAAAAAGAAGAATTTATTTTAAAACGCAACGAAGCATATATTGGTGTTTTAGTGGATGATTTGATTACCAAAGGAACCGAAGAACCATATAGAATGTTTACCTCGCGTGCTGAATATAGAACGCTTTTAAGACAAGATAATGCAGATTTTAGGCTGACTCCCAAAGGTTATAAATTAGGATTGGCAAGCGAAAAACGTTTGCGTAGAATGGAAGAAAAACACTCAAAAGCCAAAGCCTTTGTCTCATTTTTTAGAGAAACGAGTGTCTCACAGGATGTAATAAATCCTATCTTAGAAAACAATAATTCCGCTTTAGTAAATCAGTCTGGTAAATTGTTTAAAATTTTTGCACGACCAAATATATCCATGGAAGATGTGCGTAAAATAGAGAGTGTAGAAAACTATATTCAGGAGCATCAATTAGATAAAGAAATTATTGAACAAGCAGAAATTCAGGTTAAATATTCGGGATATATTGACAAAGAGAAGAATAATGCTGATAAATTAAATAGATTAGAAGACGTCAAAATTCCAGCTAATTTTGATTACTCAAAACTCAAATCTATGAGTACAGAAGCACGTCAAAAACTTGAAAAAATACAACCAAGAACCATTTCTCAAGCCTCAAGAATTAGCGGTGTTTCTCCGAGTGACGTTTCGGTTCTTTTGGTGTATATGGGACGATAGTTGCTAAGTAACATTTAAAAAATGTTCCACGTGGAACAGAATAAAAAATTTGTGTATTCGTGGTTAACAATTCAAAAAAACAACCCTTTTTAAAGGTTAAAGATTACGCTGTTTCTAAAGAAGAATTTCAATTGTTATATAACGAAACTTTGGAAATGCTCGAAACATTTCCGCAACCTTCTTTAGAAAACTTACCTCAATATTATAAAAGTGAAGATTACATTTCGCATACAGATGCTAAACGCAACTTGTTTGAAAAAGCCTATCATTTTGTAAAAGAAATTGCATTAAAACGAAAATTAAAACTCATTAATTCATTTTCCAACAATTCTAAAAAACTTTTAGATGTTGGTTGTGGTACAGGAGATTTTTTAAAAATCGCAAAAGAAAATAATTGGACCGTTTCTGGAATTGAGCCCAATGATGACGCAAGACATCTTGCTAACCAAAAAACTGGTGGTTCTGCTTTTGAGGTCAATCAACTTTTAAAGATGGAAGCACACAGTTTTGATGTTATTACGCTTTGGCACGTGTTGGAACATTTGCCAAAATTAGAAGAGCAGATGGCATTATTTAAGAAAATTCTTAAACCTGATGGTGTGTTAATAATTGCAGTTCCCAATTATAAAAGTTATGATGCAACTTACTATAAAAACTTTTGGGCTGCTTTTGATGTACCAAGACATCTTTGGCATTTTTCTAAAATTGCCATTTCAAAATTAGTTGCAAAAGAACAGATGAGGGTTGTAAAAATTTACCCAATGCCGTTTGATGCTTTTTATGTGAGTTTGCTTTCTGAAAAATATAAATCAGGACGTATGAATTTTATGAAAGCATTTTTTGTTGGATGTCGTTCAAATCTTAAAGCAAGGCGAACAGGAGAGTATTCATCATTAATTTATATCATCAACAACAGCAAAACCTAATTTAAGGCTGTATTTTTAATCGTTTTTAGTCAAAATGCACAAATGCCTTTTCGTTTTCTAAAACTTGCTTAAATCTGCTCCAATAAATCAACTTTATATAGACCGAAGCTATGCTGATTTAAAATAGCATCGATAATCTAAATAATACGATTTTTTTAATACGTCTGATTTAGTTTTATACATTTGCAAAAATTTTTTAATAATAATTCAAAATGAAAAAAAGTATTTTAGTTGTAATGTCACTTATAGTTTTATCATCGTGTCAACAACAAATGAAAACAGGATTTGTAGATAATGGTAAATTAATTAATGAATATCAAAAGAAAAAAGATATTGAAAGTAAATTCAAAACCAAAATTGATGCTTTTAATCAAAAGGCAGATAGTATTGGGAAGGCATTTCAATTAGAGGTTCAAGAGTTTCAATCTAAAGCAAATTCTATGGGTCAAAAGGCGGCTCAAGATAAATATCAAGTGCTAAGTCAGAAAAAACAAATACAAGATTACCAATTAAAGGCTCAAGAACAACAAATTCAAAATGAAGGTCAAGCAAAAATAGACACCTTGATTAAAGAAGTTAGAGCTTTTGTTAAAGACTATGGTCAAAAAAACGGTTACACCTATATTTTAGGAAGTAATGATGCAGGAAGTGTGATGTACGGAAAGGAAGAGAATGATTTAACACAACTTCTTTTAGATGAATTAAACAAATCTTACAAAAAACAATAGTTTTAAAACAAATAGCATAAAATTTAAGCCGGTTTAACCGGCTTTTTTATGTAATAAACGCGTCAGTTTTATAGATAAATCTGTTAAGATAATTTTAGAGTTGCCATTGCGTTCTATATGATAAATAGCATTTTGAAGCTCATCGTTAATTTCTAAAATGTTGGCTTCGTTTACAAATGGCGCAAAATTTTCGAGTTTAAAATTTTTAGATTTTGGTTCCATATATACAAGCGTATTTGCATTGTAATTTAAAAGCAATGCCTGTCTAAAAAAGTCAACACAAAACAATAAAAATTGCTTTTGGGTTTCGCGACCTGTTTTGGCAATTTCTTCGCTCCAACCCATCAAATCATGGATGGCGCTTTTATTTCCTTTGGCTTTAAATGCACTTCTAATCCAAAACACAAACCATTCTTCAAATTGTAAATCTTCAGAGTCTTGATAAATTAAATCGCAAGCTTTATTATAATTTCCATTAGCTTGATGCGCAATTTTAGTAGCTGAAACTTCATCAATTTGATATTTTTTAATTAATGCGTCTTTAATAACAACTTCAGCCAAAGGAGGAAAATGAATTATTTGACAGCGCGATTTGATGGTGTTGATAATTTTCCCTTCGTCTTCAGCAATCAATATAAAAATTGTTTTGTTTGGTGGTTCTTCAATGAGTTTTAATAATTTATTTGCTGCAGACGCATTCATTTTTTCTGCCATCCAAATTACCATAATCTTGTAACCACCTTCGTAAGGTTTTAAGGATAAGGCTTTTACAATATCTTGAGCTTCATCAACGCCAATTTGCCCTTGTTTATTTTCAATGCCAAGTAATTGATACAAATCAAACAAATTACCATAAGGTTGTTCGTTAAGAAGTTGACGCCACTCTGCCATAAAATGGTTAGAAACAGGATGGCTTTTAATTTTATCATTGGCAGCCACTGGAAAGGCAAAATGCAAATCGGGATGTGAATTATTTTTGAATTTTAAATTACAAGCCTCATTTCCTCCAGTATTTTCGGCATTCACATTAGAACACAAAATATACTGAGCATAAGCAATTGCCATAGGCAAAGTTCCACAACCTTCGGGTCCAACAAACAATTGCGCATGTGGAATGCGACCGTTGTCAACACTTTGGGTTAAATGGGTTTTGAGGTGATCTTGTCCTAAAATATCAGAAAATAGCATGAGGCAAAACTATATATTTTTTTTTATAAGTTGTTAGTTGGCAACTTAAATAAAATAAGCATCTAAATAAAAATAATTGAATTATTTTTACATTGAAAATTTTACAAAAACAGTGTTGACTATAAGTAACCCTTTTATATATTTGTCAAATGAATATTAAGCAAACGACACATAACACAATTATTGGTGCTGCTCAAAAAATGACACAGATTGAAAATGATTCTGTTGATTTAGTTGTAACGTCACCTCCTTATCCAATGATTGAAATGTGGGATGATATTATGGCTTTACAAAATACAGAGATATCATTTGCTTTATCTAATAACAAAGCTCAATTAGCTTTTGAGCTTATGCATTTTGAGTTGGATAAAATTTGGTCAGAAGTTGCACGTGTTTTAAAAAATGGAGGATTTGCTTGTATAAATATTGGTGATGCTACACGTACCATAAACAATCAATTTGCATTATATCCAAATCATTCAAGAATTATATCTGCATTCCAAAAGCTTCAAATTCCAAATTTGCCCAATATCATTTGGCGTAAACAAACCAATGCTCCTAACAAGTTTATGGGTTCAGGTATGTTGCCTTCAGGTGCTTATGTGACATTAGAACATGAATGGATTTTAATTTTCAGAAAAGGTGGTAAACGTGAGTTTAAAAATGATAATGAAAAATTAAACAGACAAGAAAGCTCATATTTTTGGGAAGAACGAAACATTTGGTTTTCAGACTTATGGGATTTAAAAGGGACAAAGCAAAATATTGATAACTCAAAGTCAAGAAAAAGGAGTGCGGCATACCCTTTTGAGTTGCCATACCGTCTTATTAATATGTATTCTGTAAAAAACGATGTTGTTTTAGACCCTTTTTTAGGTACTGGAACAACAACTTTAGCCGCAATGGCATCACAACGTAATAGCATTGGTTATGAAATTGACCAAGAATTTTTAGATATTATCAATGAAAATATTCAATCAACCTCTTTAGACGTTTTAAATTCGATTATAGATAGTAGAATTAATAATCATTATAACTTTATAATTGATAGAATAAATGACCCAAAAAAGAAAAACATCAAATATTTTAATGATAACTTAAAATTGCCAGTAATTACCAGTCAAGAAAAAAACATAAAATTTGATTATTTACAAAAGGTAGTTAAAAAAGATAACACCTTTATTGCTTCGTATTCTGACTATAGACCTACTGAAATGGTTTTGCCTAAAATGAATAATACCAAAAAAGAGTTTACATTATTTGATTGAATCTTTTCAGAATAAAAAAAACAATTATTTGAGTGAATGCTTTTGTTTGCCACACAAACAAATTCAATCTATTTAAAATTTAGAATCATCAAATTCAATTACTATCTGATTTTTTTTCTTGTCATAAAAAATGATAGGTATTTCTATATTTTCATTTAAACCTAATTTAACTTTATAAGTTGTAGGTTTTATACTTACGGGTTCTTCGCCTATAAATCCATCAATACCTATACTTTCTTCATTTGGATTTGCAAGACGATATGGTTTCTTATAATAGGTTGCAATTTTCTTTAAAATTGCCTCTTGGAATTTTAAACCAGAAAAAGTTTTTATAATAACTAACTCTTCAATCCAATCACGAACGGTTTTTTTATCTATTTCTAAAATTGCAGTTTTAAAAAGGTTTACCATTTCGTAAACCTTTTCAGTAGCATTATCAATAGCTTCTGGATGCCCTTTTAAATACCATTTTTTCCATTCAGACAAAGATTTACCCTCAAATTCTTGTATTAAATCACTCATTTGTCCTACTACTTTTTGTCTTGTACCTTGTGCATTTTGGTTTGCCAGATTCATTATTTGTGTTGTATATTTAGGAAAATCATACGTTTTGCCTGCTAATAATTCTTGTATTTCGGCATTTGGGATTCTTAATTTCATTATAATCCGTTAAATAAATTACTTAAACTAACATTTAGGGCTTTTGCTATTTTTTCTAAATTAACAATAGATATATTCCTTTGTCCATTTTCTACACTTGCAATATAACTGCGATCTAAATCAGAATTATAGGCAAGATCTTTTTGTGAAACACCTTTATCATTTCTCAATTCCCTTATTCTTTTACCTATTTTATTTTTAATATCCATAGTTACAAAATTGACCAATTGTGGACTATAAATCAAAGACTATAAGTAACATTTTGTTTTTTAATGCTTATAACAAAATTATGATACTCCATTTTCTATATATAATGCGCTATACGTATTAATAATAATATAATTCTCAATAACTCTAAAAAAGGCATTTTTTATCGTTGTATAAATGGTTACATTTGCTATTACTTTTTAAAAACAGCAGACAATGAAAACCCTAAATGACTTCAACTTTAAAGATAAAAAAGCCTTAATACGTGTTGATTTTAATGTGCCTTTAAACGACAATTTTGAAGTGACAGACGCCACACGAATTGAAGCTGCAAAACCAACCATTATTAAAGTTTTAGAAGATGGTGGTAGTTGTATTTTGATGTCGCATTTAGGACGTCCAAAGGGTGTTCAGGATGAGTTTTCATTGCGCCATATTGCTGATAAGGTAGAAGATATTATTGGCGTTGAAACTATTTTTGTTCCAGATTGTGTTGGTGAAGAAGCTCAAGCTGCAGCTAATCAGTTGAAACCAGGTGAAATTTTATTGCTCGAAAATTTGCGTTTTCACAAAGAAGAAGAAGCTGGTGATAAAGTTTTTGCAGAACAGCTCTCAAAACTTGGAGATATTTATGTGAATGATGCTTTCGGAACAGCACATAGAGCACACGCTTCAACCACAGTAATTGCGCAATTTTTCCCTAATAATAAATGTTTTGGTAGTTTATTAGCTCAAGAAATTGAAAGTATTGATAAAGTTATGAAAACAGGAGAAAAGCCTGTTTTGGCAGTTCTTGGAGGCGCTAAAGTATCTTCAAAAATTACCATTATTGAAAATATATTGGATGCGGTTGACCATCTGATTATTGGAGGCGGAATGACTTTTACTTTTGTTAAAGCACAAGGCGGAAACATCGGGAATTCTATATGCGAAGATGATAAAATGGACTTAGCTCTTGATATTTTAAAACAAGCAAAAGCTAAAAATGTGCAAGTGCATTTGCCAGTTGATGTGGTTGCCGCAGATGCTTTTGATAATAATGCCCAAACACAAATTGTGGATGTTTATAATATTCCAGAAGGATGGCAAGGTTTGGATGCTGGACCAACATCAATTAAAAATTTCCACAACGTGGTTATGCAATGCAAAACGATTTTATGGAATGGTCCTTTAGGTGTTTTTGAAATGGAGAATTTTGCAAAAGGAACTATTGAATTGGGTAATTCAATTGCAGAAGCCACCAAAAAAGGTGCATTTTCTTTAGTTGGTGGAGGCGATTCTGTTGCTGCTGTAAAACAATTTGGCTTTGAAAACAAAGTAAGTTATGTGAGTACAGGAGGAGGCGCCATGTTAGAAAGTTTAGAAGGCAAAACCTTACCAGGAATTGCTGCAATTCTTAATGACTAAACTTTTTAACGCTACTTATGATTCATTTTAAGCATTAAAAATCTGGTTTAAAAGGTATTATTCATCGACGAAATGCAAATTTTTATGTTAAAATGTTGTTTTTGGTTGTCTTTTTGAATATTATTGTACGTTTTATCAATAATAATCGTTGATACCCTAAACTAAGTTACAAAATGAACCAAAAAACTCTAACCCTAATTTTTGCTGCCTTATTTTATAGTGTCTGTGTGTTTTCACAAGACAGTACTAAAGTTAAGACCCAAAAAGACGACCAAGTCAAAATAAATGAGTCGAAAATTGACTCTATTATTGATGGTAAGATATATGATTCTAAAACCATTCCTTCTGCAACGGATTCACTTAATGTGAACTCATTGAGTGATTTGCAAATAGCTTCAGATTTTGACCAAAAATGGTTAGACGAATTGTACAGCAATTCATTGTTTGATACTATTTATGACTCAGTTACAGATTTAAAATACGACACAGTTGACTATCCAGAATTGCCAACCGATACTTTAAAAGCACGTTTAAAAGCTCTCAATTCAAAAACACCTTTTAACATTGCATATAATCCAGCTTTAGAAAGTGTTATAAAATCGTATTTAAAAAACAGACGCAATACTTTGCAACGTTTGATGGCTTTAAGCGAGTATTATTTTCCGATGTTTGAGAAAGAATTAGATAATTACGATATTCCTTTAGAAGTAAAATATTTAGCTATTGTAGAGTCGGCTTTAAAGCCAAGAGCAAAATCAAGAGTTGGTGCTACAGGACTTTGGCAATTTATGTTCCAAACAGGTAAAATGTACGGACTTAACGTGAGCAGCTATGTTGATGAGCGGAGTGATCCTATAAAATCTACAGAAGCAGCAAGTAA
The DNA here is from genome assembly GCA_041391965.1 of Gelidibacter sp. Lineage (GTDB taxonomy): Bacteria > Bacteroidota > Bacteroidia > Flavobacteriales > Flavobacteriaceae > JAWKMZ01. Next base: position 26,620 of record JAWKMZ010000007.1, read on the forward strand.
ATATTTAGCGAAACTCTATGAAATTTTTGGTGATTGGGATTTGGTTTTGGCAGCCTATAATTCAGGACCAGGAAATGTGAGCAAAGCCATTCGACGTTCTGGCGGTTATGAAAATTATTGGAACATTAGACCTTTTTTGCCACGTGAAACCGCAGGTTATCTGCCAGCATTTTTAGCAACCATGTATATTTTTGAATATGCTGAAGAAAGCGGATTTAAGAAAATAAAACCCGATTTTAGATATGTAGAAACCGATACCATCCACGTAAAACAAATGATTAGTTTGGATCAGGTTTCGGAGTTGTTAGATGTGCCAATGGAAGAACTTCAGTTTTTAAATCCATCCTATAAATTAGACATTATTCCATTTATTAAAGGCGAAAATTACACCTTAAGATTACCAAGGCAAGCTATTGGTAAATTTGTAAGCAACGAAACACAAATTTACGCTTATGTAGAAAATGAACTGAATAAACGCGAAAAACCGTTGCCACAATTTTTTGAATCAGAATCTAAAACGAGGTATAGAGTAAGGTCTGGTGATAATTTGGGCAAAATAGCAAGACGTTATGGCGTAAGAGTTTCACAATTAAAACAATGGAATGGATTACGAAGTAATAATATTAGAATTGGTCAACATTTAACAGTTTATAAAAGACGTGCAGTAACCTCTACAACGATGGCTTCAAATGACCAGCCAAAAGCAACGCCTTCAAGCTCAAGTAAAACCTACAAAGTTAGGTCTGGAGACTCCCTTTGGAGTATTTCTAAAAAATTTCCTGGAGTTTCTGTGGAAAATATCAAAGAATGGAACGATATTAGCGGTACTAATTTAAAAGTAGGAACAACACTTAAAATTTCTGGTTAAGTGTTATAATTTTAAACTTTAATCCATGAAAACTTTATTATCGCTCACCTTGTCTTTTTTGTTATTGGTCTCTTGTAATGATGGTTCTAAAAACCAACGTATAGTACCTTCCTCTTCGGGACGCATTAATAATCTTCAAGTTGTAGTTGATAATTTGCTTTGGGACGACTCTGTAGGTGAAGCTATAAGAGATGTCTTTGCTGCACCAGTACAAGCGCTCAACCAAGAAGAACCCTTATTTTCGATTAGTCAAATGCCGCCTCAGGTATTTACGGATTTTGCAACCAAAAACAGAATCATTTTAAAAATAGAAAAAGGAGCTCCAAAGGCAACCACTATCAAAGAAGACGTGTATGCTAAACCTCAAAAAGTGGCTGTAGTTTCTGGTGAAACCAATGAAGAAATTATTGAACAGCTCAAAGCAAATGGCGATAAAATTATTGCAGCCTTCAAAAAAGAAGAAATTGCAGAACGTCAACGCCAAATTAAACTGTCATTACATGATGATTCTGCTTTAGAGAAAAAATTAGGTATTACACTCCAATTTCCAACGGCTTATAGAATTGCAAAAGAGGACAACAATTTTTTCTGGATTAGAAAAGACATCAATACAGGAACTATGGATTTAATGATCTATTCAGTGCCTTTAAATACAATAAAAAAAGGCGACAGCACTATTGTTGATATTATCAGAATGCGAGATTCTATTGGTAAAGTTCATATTCCAGGACCCGTTGAAGGCTCTTATATGATTACAGAAGAAGCGTATTCGCCTTATTTATTTGAAACCACCTTAGATAATAAACCAACCTTTGAAACCAAAGGCATTTGGGATGTTAAAAATGCGTTTATGTCAGGACCATTTATCAATTATGCTATTGAAGACAAAGCACATAATCGATATTTAGTTATTGAAGGTTATGTGTTTGCACCTTCGGTTGAAAAACGCGACCATATTTTTGAGCTCGAAGCCATCATAAAATCGATTCATATCAAATAACAAAAAAGCCAACGAATTTGTTGGCTTTTGTTTTTCTTAAGATAAAATACTTTTATTCCTTTTTATCTCCAGACGTTTTTGTAGTACTATCATCTTTACTGGCATCTTTAAACTCTTTGATACCACTTCCAAGACCTTTCATAAGTTCCGGAATTTTTTTTCCTCCAAATAATAGTAAAACCACAACTGCTATTAAAACCCATGATCCAGGTCCAATGGCGCCTAAAAATATACTTGATGCTATCATAACATTTAGATTTGAGTTGCAAATTTAATAATTAAACTTCAATTAATACGTTTTTAAACAAACTTTAGAAAGATACCAAACATATTTGACCTATTTTTATTTAATTTTGTTTTACAATGACAGAGAAAAAAAAAGAAAAAAGATTCGCAAAAAAGCTGTTGCACAAATACCGTTTGGTAATTCTAAACGAAGACACGTTTGAAGAGCGTTTTGCTATAAAGTTAACACGGCTTAATGTTTTTGTAATTGTATCATTGTCCACCATCTTTTTAGTGGCTGCAACAACATTTTTGATTGCGTTTACCTCTTTAAGAGAGTTCATTCCTGGTTATTCTTCTGCAAAATTAAAAAAGCAGGCTACAGAACTTAATTATAGAACAGACTCTTTGCAGCAAATCATTACCCAAAACGAAAAATATTTTGCATCAATAAAGCGTGTTTTAACAGGTGACGTCAAAATGGTTGAATTTAATAAAGATTCTATCATAGATGCAGCCAATAAAGACACTACTGTAGCAAATTTAAAACCCATTAAAGCCGATTCTATACTGAGAGAAAAAGTAGATAAAGAAGATAAATACAATTTGTTTGAATCAGCAATTTCAGCATCTAACTTTGTGCTATATCCACCTGTAAATGGAACCATTTCTGAACCGTACAACGTTAAAGAAAAGCACTACGCTGTAGATATTGTAGTTGCAAAAGACACTCCTGTAAAAGCCACAGCCGATGGAACAGTTATCTTTGCAGAATGGACTGCCGAAACAGGTTATGTGATTATTATAGAACACAGTTATGAATTGATTTCTGTTTACAAACACAACGCCTCTTTGACCAAACAACAAGGTGATTTGGTAAAAGCTGGAGAAGTTATTGCAATGGCTGGAAATACTGGTGAATATACTACAGGACCACATTTGCATTTTGAGTTGTGGAGCAAAGGCTACCCAATAAATCCGACTAATTTTATCGATTTTAAATGATGCGCTCTATAAAATCTGTTTTAGCCCAACCTTTTGCATTAGGCGTAAAAAAATCTATTTTAAAATGGGCAAATCAGCCATTTAAAACTCAAAATAAAGTATTTCAAAATTTAATCAAAAAAGCCACTTCTACACAATTTGGCAAAGACCACGATTTTAAAAGCATCAATTCGTATTCAGATTTTGTAAAGCGTGTTCCAATAAGAGATTATGAAGCGCTAAAACCGTATGTAGAACGAGTGGTTGCAGGTGAAAAAAATATTTTATGGAAAGGCAAACCCATTTATTTTGCTAAAACCTCTGGGACGACTTCTGGTGCAAAATACATTCCTATCACTAAAGAAAGTATGCCAACACATGTGGAAGCCGCTCGAAATGCCATTTTAATGTACATTGCTGAAACTGGAAACAGCCAATTTGTAGATGGCAAGATGATTTTTCTTCAAGGAAGTCCCATTTTAGAGCAAAAAAACGGAATTCAATTAGGACGTTTATCAGGAATTGTAGCACATTATGTTCCAAAATATCTTCAAAAAAATAGAATGCCATCTTGGGAGACCAATTGTATAGATGATTGGGAAACTAAGGTAAACGCTATTGTTGATGAGACTTTATCAGAAAATATGACCATCATTTCTGGTATTCCATCTTGGGTTCAGATGTATTTTGAGAAAATTCAGCATAAAACAGGAAAAAAAGTGGGCGAGGTTTTTAAAAATTTCAACCTTTTTATTTTTGGAGGTGTTAATTATGAGCCTTACAGAGCTAAATTTGAAAATTTAATTGGACGAAAAGTAGATAGCATTGAATTATATCCAGCAAGCGAGGGTTTTTTTGCATTTCAAGACAAACAAAACGAAAAAGGCATGCTGTTACAACTTAATTCAGGAATTTTTTATGAATTTATCAAGGCGGATGAATTTTTTAATGAACATCCAAAGCGCATAACCATCAAAGAGGTAGAAATTGGCATTAATTACGTGATGATTATTTCTACCAATGCAGGGCTTTGGGCATACAATATTGGTGATACAGTTGCATTTACTTCAACAAAACCTTACAGAGTTATTGTTACTGGTCGTATCAAACATTTTATTTCAGCTTTTGGAGAGCATGTTATTGGTAAAGAAGTAGAACAAGCGCTTCAAGAAGCTATTGCAGCTACCAATATACAAATTTCTGAATTTACAGTGGCACCACAAATTAATCCAGCACAAGGATTACCATATCACGAGTGGTTTATCGAATTTGAAAATCAACCTCAAAGCGTAGACTTTCTTATTCAAAACATCGAAAAATCATTACAACACCAAAACACCTATTATTTCGATTTAATAAAAGGCAATGTGCTACAGCCTCTTAAAATAACTCAGGTTAAAAAAAATGGGTTTCAAGACTATATGAAATCTATTGGTAAGCTTGGAGGTCAGAACAAAATTCCTCGTTTATCAAATGATCGAAAAATAGCCGACGCCTTAATAGATTTAAAATTAACTAAATAATGCTATATTTGCTGGCTAAATATGAACTATGAATAAAAAACATCATGCACGAACGAGAGCTCAAGAAAGCTCAAATGCCATTGAAAGAATGTATATTACCATGCGCCATTTGTTTAATCGCGGATTTTACAAACCAATGGGTATTTCTGGTGAAACACTACGTGAAGCCTTATTACAATTAAGACCAGAAATTTACGGCTCTATAGGCGAAGAAAAAGCAGAATTAGACGGTTTACTATATGTGGTTGATAGATTGCCTTATGGTATAGAAGAATGTACATTTATTAACCTTACAAGTGATGAAGGTTATGGAAACTCTCATTTTAAACCAATTATTCCACCCAAAAGACGACGTAATTGCTATCGTATTGACAACGAACAAATGAATATTGAAATAACCAGAGGACGTTCGGAAATATATGATATTTTAACGCATTTAACCTTTATGTTCGTGGAATCACACAAAATAAGTAAACGCGTATTAATTGATGAGCAAGGTTCCACAACAAGAGATTGGATTAAACTTGAAAAAGCAGTTTTTTCCAAAAACAAGTTAACACAACCAGAGCGCGAAATTGCCATTACACATACGGCTAATATTTTAGGCAGAACCTTTAATGAAATTACTGAAGTTTATAATGCTTTTGCTTTGCCAAACCAACCCGAACGTTTGTTACATTTGGTGTATTGGTTAGGTAAGTTGGCCATAGAAGAAGTCATCAACAACAATAAAAGAACAGTAACATTTAGCCCAGTATTGCGAGAACGTTTGGGGCATCATATTCACGGAGAGATTTGGGCCGACACCATTAAAGAAACCTTAGAAAAAAACAACTTATTAGAGCGTCCAATACATGTGATAAGTGCTAATATGCACAGTGTAATGAACTCTTTATTTGCGCCGCAAGCATTAAAAGTATTTGCTGCAAAAAAGAACATTTTTGAGGTTTACGAAGCATTGAGCCAAAAAGATAATGAAACTTTACGCAATAAAGTGACCAAAGAAGCGTTGCAAAGAGGAATGATTTATATACCAGACACTTCAGGAACTAATATAGACGTGCAAATTTTTGACACGGCAAAAATTGATTTCACAAAAACCGATATAGAACACACAAAACAATTTAAAACCGCAGAACAACCTGTACTGTTTGTCATGGATTACGCTTTTGGTGAGCAAGCTTATGAAACCATTGATGAATTACTGAAACCAGTAAAAGTTAATGGTAAGAAGGTTCATTTAAATGTAGAATCAATTTCCATTATGGGAAAAGCAGGAATTTTAGAAGGAGGAAAAGGAGATATTATGATACCTTCAGCTCATATTTTTGAAGGAACAGCAGATAATTATCCATTAGAAAATGAACTGTCAAAATCTGATTTCGAAAACCAAGGTATCAATGTTTATGAAGGTTCTATGATTACGGTTTTAGGAACATCACTTCAAAATAAAGAAATTTTAAAATTCTTTTTTAGCTCTACTTGGAACGTGATTGGACTAGAAATGGAAGGCGCACATTACCAAAAAGCAATACAAGCAGCATCAAAAGTAAGAGGCAGTATCAGAAGCGATGTAAAAGTAAGATATGCCTATTATGCAAGCGATAACCCATTAGAAACAGGAAGCACGTTAGCATCAGGAGGTTTAGGGACTTCGGGTGTAAAACCAACCTATTTAATAACAAGAAAAATTTTACAACAAATATTTAATTAGTGCTATGAGTAACGATTTACAAAATCAAAATAAAAATAACAATCCCTCGGAAGAGTTGGATTTGGTGATGTTATTTAACTTAATTGGAAAGGCATTTAATAGGTTTTTTAATTTTATTGGCTCTATATTTAAAGCGATTTTTTCTGTATTTATTTATGCTTTAAAAGCTATTGTAAATAACTTTAAACTTATTGGCATATCAATGTTTGTTGCTGTAATAATTGGCTTTGGTTTAGAGCATTTACAGCCAGATGTTTATAGTTCTCAAATGGTAGTAAAACCCTATTTTGATTCAAAGTACCAATTAGTTACCAATATTAATTATTATAATGCTCTAATTAGAGAACGAGACTTTAATCAACTTAAAGAGTTGTTTGAAATTAGTAAAGATGATGCAGAACAAATTTTAAATTTTGAGATTAACTCTGGTCCTGAAACAGAAAATGATAGAATTGTGCAGTATGATGAATTTATTAAATCAATTGATAGTATTAGAGCACAAAATATAAGTTTTGATGATTTTGTTGAAAACAGAAGTATTTATACAGGCGATATTTTTGAAATTAATGTCATGTCTACTAAAAAAGATATTTTTAGATCGTTAGAAAAAGGATTAAATACCACGTTTACGAATACCTACTCTAGGAAAAAAATGTTAAAAAGAGATTCTTTGATATCAATTGACAAAGCAAGAATAAATAACTCTTTAAAAGAAGTTGATTCTTTAAAAAAAGTCTATATAGCAGTTATGGAACAGGAGTCTAAATCAGACAAAGGCACAACCATAGCTACAAAAGACGGTGTGTCTTTAATAAAAGAACGCACCAATACTCGAGAGTTTGATTTGTTGGAAAAGCAAATTAAATTAAGACAAGATTTAAGTGCATTAGAATCACAAAAAGTAGAAGAGGATGTGTTTTTTGATACAATTTCAGGATTTCAAGATGTAGGTGCTAAGTATGTAAGTTTTTGGAAACGCTATTCTATTATTTTTCCAATCTTAACCTTTTTATTATTGGCATTAGGATACTCAACAAAAAGAGTCATAAAATATGTTAAAAACTATGAAGCCTAAAACCTTTTTAATCACTGGAGGCGCTGGCTTTATTGGCTCTAATTTTATTCCATATTTTTTAGAGCAATATCCTAACAACAACATCATAAACATAGACAAGCTCACTTATGCAGGTGAGCTTTCTAATTTATCAGACGTTTATAATAATAAAAGATACACCTTTGTTAAAGGTGATATTTGTGATAGAGCTTTAGTTGAAAAACTATTTAAAGAACATCAGTTTGATGGCATTATTCATTTTGCGGCAGAATCTCACGTCGATAATTCTATAAAAAATCCAGATGCGTTTATTAAAACCAATATTTTTGGAACCTTTAATGTACTTGACGTCGCAAAAAATTACTGGATGGACGCGCCACATCAAATAAAACAAGGTTGTGAACACCATCGATTTCATCATATTTCTACTGATGAGGTGTATGGAACATTAGGAGAATCAGGACTTTTTACTGAGCAAACACCATACGCTCCCAATAGTCCATACAGCGCTTCAAAAGCATCCTCAGATTTTGTGGTAAGAAGCTATTTTCACACATACGGAATGAATGTTGTAACCACCAATTGCTCTAACAATTATGGGCCAAAACAACACGATGAGAAACTCATTCCAACCATCATTAGAAACGCCATTCAAGGTAAAAACATTCCTATTTATGGTACTGGCAAAAATGTTAGAGATTGGCTTTATGTATATGACCATTGTAAAGGGATTGATTTAGTATTTCAAAATGGAAAAGCAGGAGAAACCTACAATATTGGAGGAAAAAACGAACGAACTAATTTATACATAGCACAAACAATTTGTAATATTTTAGACGAATTAAAACCAAAATCAACGTCCTATAAAAATCAAATTACTTTTGTAAATGACAGACCAGGTCACGACTTGCGTTATGCTATAGATGCCACAAAAATTGAAAGTGAATTAGGATGGAAAGCTACCGAAAATTTTGAATCAGGAATTAAAAAAACCGTAAATTGGTATCTTAATAAATACAGTTTATAAAAATGAAAGGTATCGTTTTAGCAGGAGGTTCAGGCACACGATTGCATCCACTTACATTAGCTATAAGTAAGCAATTAATGCCTGTTTATGATAAGCCAATGATATACTATCCTATTACCACACTAATAACCGCAGGTATTCGGGAGATTTTAATAATTTCGACACCACAAGATTTACCACTTTTTAAGTTATTATTAGGTGATGGTAAACAATTTGGTTGTGAGTTTTACTATGAAGTTCAAGAAGAACCAAAAGGCTTAGCACAAGCATTTTTAATTGGCGAAACATTTATAGGCAAAGACAAAGTAGCTTTAATATTGGGCGATAATATTTTTTATGGTTCAGGATTATCGGAGTTGTTACAAGCTAATAATAATCCAGAAGGCGGTGTTATTTACGCATATCATGTTCATGATCCAGAGCGTTATGGTGTCGTTGAGTTTGATGAAAATGGGCATGCTATTTCTATTGAAGAAAAGCCTAAAATACCAAAATCAAATTTTGCCGTTCCAGGGATTTATTTTTATGATAATAGTGTGATTGATATAGCTAAAAGCATACAGCCAAGCCATAGAGGCGAGTTGGAAATTACAGATATTAATAAAGCCTATTTAAAGCAAGGAAAACTTAGTGTCAGTATATTAGACAGAGGTACCGCTTGGTTAGATACAGGCACTTTTAATTCGTTAATGCAAGCGTCACAATTTGTACAAGTTATTGAAGAACGTCAAGGATTAAAAGTTGGCTCTATTGAAGAAGCGGCTTATAAAATGAAGTTTATTACAAAAGCGCAGCTTCATAAATTAGCACAACCGCTTTTAAAAAGTGGTTATGGACATCATTTATTAGATCTAAAATAAACGGTTTTGAATATTGAACAAACATATTTAAATGATTGTTTTATCATTACACCAAACGTGTTTTATGATGAGCGTGGTGTATTTTTTGAAAGTTTTAATAAGAAACAATTTCAAGCAATATCAGGTCATTCGGTCAATTTTGTTCAAGATAATCAATCCACATCAAAAAAAGGCGTGCTTAGAGGTTTGCATTTTCAAACAGGTCTATTTAAACAAGCTAAATTAGTGCGTGTTATAAAAGGAAGCGTGTTAGACGTTGCTGTAGATATACGACCAAAGTCGAGTACATTTGGACACCATTTTTCAATGGTTTTGAGCGAAACAAATCATAAACAATTGTTTATACCAAAAGGGTTTGCACATGGGTTTTTAGTTTTGGAAGACGATACGATTTTTGCTTATAAATGTGATAATTACTACAATAAGTCATCAGAAAGCGGTATTATTTACAATGATGCTACTTTAAATATTGATTGGCAATTTCCTGTTGATGATTTAATCATTTCAGAAAAAGATAAAAGCCTTCCAACATTTGACACACATTTCAAATGAAAACAAATATTTTAGTTACAGGTGCCAATGGGCAATTAGGACAAACTATTAAAGAGTTGTTTTATAAAAAGGATGACAATCTTAATTTTACCTTCGTTTCAAAATCAGAATTAGATATAACAGAAACAGAAAAGCTAAATATTTTTTTTGAAACTCATCGTTTTGACTATTGTATTAATTGTGCAGCCTTTACAAATGTGGAGCTTGCAGAAGATAAACCTGACATAGCGTTCAAAATTAATGCTCAAGCGGTTAAAAATTTAGCACATCAATGCAATTTGAGACATGTTGTTTTAATCCACATCTCTACAGATTATGTGTTTGATGGCAAAAAACAAGAACCTTATAATGAAGAAGATAAAACTAACCCAATCAATGTTTATGGCGCTTCAAAACTTCAGGGCGAAAGGTATATTAAAGAGATTTTATCTGAATATTTTATAATAAGAACCTCATGGTTGTATTCTAAATATGGGCATAATTTTGTTACAACCATTATCAATAAACTCCAGGATAATAAACCGTTGCAAATTACGACATCTCAAACAGGAACACCGACAAGTTGTGTTGATTTGTCAAAATTTATAATCCATTTAATAGAAAGAAAAAATAAAAACTTTGGGCTTTATCATTTTAGTGCTGTTGGAGAAACAACTTGGTATGATTTTGCCATTCAAATAGCTTCGCATTTTAATCATTTTGATTCCAATTTATTATTACCAATAAAAACATTTCAATCAAAAGCTAAAAGACCAAAATACAGTGTTTTAAACAATAACAAAGCAAAACAATATGCTATAATACAAGAATGGAAAATCAGCTTAAATACTGTCTTACCATATTAGGCACATATTCCATTGAAATAAAACACAAAACCCTTACCTTTGCAGATTATAATAAAGAGAGAACTTTATAAATAAGGTCAAATAATAGGTTATTTAAATTAAAAAAATGCAAAAAAAAGTAGCATTAATTACAGGCGTTACAGGTCAAGATGGCGCTTATTTAAGTGAATTTCTTTTAAAAAAGAATTATGAAGTTCACGGTGTAAAAAGAAGGTCATCATTATTTAATACAGATAGAATTGATCACTTGTATCAAGATCCTCATATAGAAAACCGCAATTTTTTTCTTCACTATGGCGATTTGACAGACAGTACAAATCTGATAAGACTTATACAAGAAGTACAACCAGATGAAATTTACAATTTGGCAGCCATGAGCCACGTACATGTTTCTTTCGAAATGCCCGAATATACTGCAAATGCAGACGGGATAGGAACGTTAAGAATTCTTGAAGCGGTAAAAATTTTGGGTTTAGAGAAGAAAACAAGAATTTACCAAGCCTCAACCTCAGAACTTTACGGTAAAGTGCAAGAAGTACCTCAAACAGAAACCACACCATTTTATCCAAGAAGCCCTTATGCGGTTGCAAAAATGTATGCTTATTGGATAACAGTCAATTATCGAGAAGCTTATGGGTTATATGCTTGCAATGGTATTTTATTTAACCATGAATCACCAATAAGAGGAGAAACTTTTGTGACTCGAAAAATAACCAGAGCAACATCCAAAATTGCTTTAGGCCTACAAGATAAAGTTTATTTAGGCAACCTTGATGCACAAAGAGATTGGGGACACGCAAAAGATTACATTCGGATGATGTGGATGATTCTTCAAGCAGATGAACCAGAAGACTGGGTAATTGCAACAGGCAAGACCACAACCGTACGCGATTTTATCAAAATGTGTTTTGCGTATGTTGGAATAGAGTTAGAGTTTAAAGGGAAAGGATCCAACGAAAAAGGCTATATAAAAACTTGCAGCAATAAAGAATTTCAAGTTGAAATTGGAAAAGAAGTAATAGCAGTTGATGAAAAATATTATAGACCTACAGAAGTTGACTTATTAATTGGCGATGCTACAAAAGCCAAGGAAAAATTAGGTTGGATTCCAAAGTATGACCTTGCGGCCTTAGTTGAAGACATGATGAAAAGCGATGTTGCTTTAATGAAAAAGCAACAATACCTCCAAGAGGGTGGCTATAGAATCAAAAATTATTTTGAATAATAGCCATATGAACAAGGATTCTAAAATATATGTTGCAGGACACAGAGGTCTTGTTGGTAGCGCTATATTAGAAAACCTCCAATCAAAAGGATACACTAATATTATTACTCGAACGCATTCAAATTTAGATTTAACTAATCAAGTACAAGTAGCCGATTTTTTTTCTAAAGAGCAACCAGAATATGTGTTTTTGGCGGCAGCAAAAGTTGGAGGGATTGTGGCTAATAACGTTTATAGAGCCGACTTTATTTATCATAATATGATGATTCAAAACAATGTGCTTCATCAAAGTTATCTTCATAAAGTTAAAAAATTACTCTTTTTAGGAAGCACGTGCATTTATCCAAAAAATGCACCTCAGCCCATGAAAGAGGAGTATTTACTAACAGACACTTTAGAATATACTAATGAACCCTATGCCATTGCAAAAATTGCAGGGATAAAAATGTGCGAAAGTTATAATTTGCAATATGGTACTAATTTTATTAGTGTTATGCCAACTAATTTATATGGTCCAAACGATAATTTTGATTTAGAAAAATCACATGTGCTTCCTGCGCTTATCAGAAAAATACACTTAGCAAAATTACTTCATGAAGGTTGTTTTGAAGCCGTTTTAAAAGACACAAAATGTGGCACAATTGACGAGGCTAAAGCGTATTTGTCATCTTTTGGAGTATCAGAAAACAGTGTAGAAATTTGGGGAACAGGCACACCAAAACGTGAATTTTTATGGTCTAAAGATATGGCTGATGCTTGTGTTTTTATAATGGAAAATCGCGATTTTAATGATACATTTTTATCAACTGAGAAAGAGATTAGGAATACACATATAAATATTGGAACAGGAAAAGAAGTTTCTATCAAAGAATTAGCAGAATATATTAAAAAAGTTGTTGGTTTTGAAGGTTTATTAATATTTAATACTAATAAACCAGATGGCACTATGAGAAAATTAACCAATGTATCAAAATTAAATGGGTTAGGCTGGAAACATAAAGTTGAGTTAGAAGATGGTATTAAAAGAATTTATGATTGGTATATTAATAAACAAAGAGATTAGATATTGGACATAAAGTATTATCTTTTCAATGTTTTTATATCAACAATAAAGTAAATGAGTCTTAATTTCACTTTAATTAGTAAAGAAATTTTAAATGTTTTGTAAATCTTTCTGAAGATGACTTATAATAAATTATATGTTTAAAAAAAGAGATGGATTTTTAAAAATATCTGAAGATAAAAAAAGACTTGTATCAAATTTTTTTTCTTTATCTGCTTTACAAGGGATTAATTTAGTATTACCACTTATAACCCTTCAGTATTTGGTTAGAGTTTTAGGCGTTGAAAATTATGGACTAATAAATTTTGTGGTTTCAATAATCATGTATTTTAATATTCTTATTAGTTTTGGGTTTGAATTGTCTGCAACTAGGGAGATATCAATACATAGGGAAGATAACAAAAAGATTTCAGAAATATTTTCAGCAGTGATGATAATTAAAACTATTATGTTATTATTCTCCTTAGTTACATTATCTATGTTAGTTTTATTTATAGATTCGTTTAAAGCACACGCATTATTATATTATGCAACTTTTGGAATAGTAATAGGAGATTCGATTTTTCCTTCATGGTTTTTTCAAGGAATGGAAAGAATGAAGTACATAACTTATATTAATGTATTTTCGAAGTCTCTTTTTGCAGTTTTAATTTTTGTTTTTATTAAAGAAAAAACAGACTATATATATGTTCCCCTATTGAACTCTGCAGGCTCGATAATTGGAGGGGTTTATGCGTTATGGTTGGTTTTTAAATTATTTCCTATACAATTTGTCATACCAAGCAAAGAAATAATATACACTCAACTTAAGGATAGTTTTCGTTTCTTTTTATCAAGGATTGCAAACAATGGCAGTAGATATTTCGCAACTACAATTATTGGATTGTATTTTGGAAATTTATTAGTAGGATACTATTCCATGGTAGAAAAATTATTTTACGCGTTCATGAGTATAGGAAGTATAATATCGCAAACCATTTACCCTTATATGAGTAGAACTAGAAATATACAATTTTTTAAAAAAATTTTTATATTCATAGTAGGGCTTTCTATTTTATTACTGCTCCCAATTATTTGCTTTAATGAAGAAATATTATTTCTTGTATTTGGGGTTCGAGATGCAATATTATCTAAAATTTTTATAATAGTTTTTAGTGCAGCTATTTTCTCAATTGCAAGCGCCTTATTAGGATATCCATTATTAGCAGCACTAGGGCACATTAAATACGCTAATAATAGCCTTATTTACGCATCCTTTATTTATGTTGGATACACATCACTTGTTGTTATTTTTACTCAAAACATTTACTTAGTATCCTCAGCAATATCTATATATATGGCTTTAGGGTTTCTATTTCGTGTTTACTATGTAAGGAAAACCAAAATATTATTTTAAGATAGCATATAATGAAACAAATAAATACAAAAAATGGTATTATTACCTATAAGGAAAAAGTGTTTACAGTAAATAATAAGCAATTAAATATAAAAACAGCAAAAAAAAATTTACTTGATGTTAAAAAAATTATTGATTCTCATCAAATTAAGTTTGGGTTGATATATGGAACATTGCTAGGGGCAATTAGAGAGAATAATTTTATTGAACATGATGAAGACATTGATTTATTTGTACTTGAAGAAGATAAAGAAGACCTACTTTCTATACTTAAAGAAATTATAGACTTAGGGTTTGAAGTTGTTCGATATGATGGAAAATTATTAAGTATAATTAGGCATGATGAGTATATTGATTTCTATTTTTTTAGAAAAACCAACTTTTTTTACAGAAAATGTGAAGTTGGACTAGTAGCAAAGGCAAAGTACTTAGAAAAAACAAAAGACTATTTATTTTTAGGAGAGCTTTTTCAAGTGCCAATAGAGACAGAAAAATTCTTAATTGATTTATATGGTAAAAATTGGCGAATTCCAATAAAAAATGATCCTTCAATGAATCATAATCGATACATTATTATTAGAGAAAGGATAAAGAAGCACGCTCCCTTTTTATTTAAAATTATCAGTAAAACAAAAAAGCTTTTAAATAATTAAATTATGTGTGGAATTACAGGAATTTATTCAACAAGAAAAATAAAGAATCTTAAGAAGCGGGTGAATAAAATGAATGAATCTATTATTCATCGTGGTCCAGATGCCGAAGGTATTTATTTAAACCAAAAAATTGCCTTAGGACACAGAAGATTGAGTATAATTGACACAAGAGAGATTGCAAACCAACCAATGCATTCTTCAAATAATATGTGGCACATCGTTTTTAATGGAGAAATTTATAATTTTAAAGAAATAAAGCGACAACTAGAATATAATTTTATTAGTAATTCTGATACAGAAGTAATACTTGCAGCAGTTACTACAAAAGGGATAGATTGGTTTATTCAACAATCTAATGGAATGTTTGCAATAGCACTCTATAATTCTAATACAAAAGATTTATTTTTAATTAGAGATAGATTAGGTATCAAACCCTTATATTACTATACTAACGGAGAAGATTTTGTGTTTGCTTCAGAGATAAAAGCTATTTTATCTAGTGGTTTAGTTAAAGCAGAATTTAATGAATTAGCTGTTGATGAATATTTAGGCAACAGATACGTAAGATCGCCCTACACCTTTTTTAAAAACATATTTCAAGTAAATCCAGGTAATTATATACAAATTAATGAGGATATGACTTTTAAACAAAACGTATATTGGTCAATCCCTAAACAATTTAATACATCATATGATTATAATGAAAAATTGATTTTAAATCAATTTGAAGAAGAATTAACAAAGGCTATTAAATATAGATTGTTGTCAGATGTTCCTTTAGGAACTTACCTCAGTGGTGGTGTTGACTCCAGTCTAATTACAGCAATAACATCAATTGAAAGTGGTAATCCAATAAACACCTATACAATTGGATTTAAAAGTTTGAATGAATTTGATTATGCACGACTTGTACAATTAAAATACAAAACTAGTCATCATGAAATTTTAATGGAAAACCATGAATATATTGATAATTGGGAAAAATTAATTAGTTATAAAGATGCCCCTTTAGGAGTTCCAAACGAAATTCCATTAGCCGTGATGTCCTCAAAATTAAAAGAAAAAATAACAGTTGTATTATCAGGTGAAGGCGCCGATGAATTGTTAGGAGGCTATGGAAAAATATTTAGACTCCCTTTTGATTATGAAAACAGCAACAAAGAAAAAGATTTTTATAATACATTTATTGACGAATATGAATATGTGCCTCGAAAAATGAGAGACGCATTAATTAATACCCCGTTGACTTATAGGAGTGAGTTTGACAGTATTTTAAAACAAGATTTTATTAAAAGAGAAAATGAAGAAAATATTTTTAATTTTTTCCATGAATACCACGTCAAAGGACTTTTACAAAGAGTAGATGCTACAACGATGCAGGCATCAGTTGAAGCAAGAGTACCTTTTTTAGATCACAACTTAATTGAGTTTTCATATAATAAAATACCTCTTTCATTAAAATTAAAATGGAAAAATTCACATGCCATTGAAGAGGCGAAACTTTTAAAAGCAAGTAAATACAGCGAAGTTTTAGATACACCTAAATATTTACTAAAAGAACTTTCATACAAATTTCTACCAAAAGAAATTATTGAAAGGAAAAAAATTGGTTTTCCAGTACCATTAACCGAATGGTTTGAAAACCTTGAAGAGTTTGCTAGAACCTTGCTTCCAGAAGCAACATGGTTGAAAGAAGGGGTAGTTGATGATTTAATAATGAGAAGTAAAAATGAGGATAGAGCGGGACAAATTTTATGGATGTTTATAAATATTGAATTATTTAAAAACATATATTTTAATAAAGAATGGAAGTGGTAAATTAAAAAAGATAATTATGTATAAAAGAGGTGACGAAAAAGTGATAATAGGATATACTTCAGGAGTATATGATTTATTTCATATCGGACATTTAAATTTATTAAAGAATGCCAAGGGATTGTGTGATAAGTTGATAGTTGGTGTTACAAGCGACGAATTAGTAGCGTATAAAAATAAAAAAGCCGTAATAGGACATCAGGAGAGGATGGAAATTGTTAGAAATATTAAACATGTAGATGCAGTTGTTCCTCAAAATGACATGGATAAATTTAAAATGTGGGAAAGACTTAAATTTGATATAATGTTTGTAGGTGATGATTGGTTTGAAACCCCCAAATGGGAAGCACTTGATAAAAAATTTAAAGAAGTAGGAGTTAAAATAATTTATTTTCCTTATACTAAAAATATTTCTTCAACTTTATTAAATAAAACACTTGATAATTTAAGAAAAGAAAATTAATTTATACAAGATACTTTACATAAAAAAAATTAGATGAAAAATATAAAAAAAGGGTGTTTCATATTATTGTTAATTTCAATTTTTGGATGCCAAAATCAAGAAAAAAATAATTCAAAATCTAAAAATCAAGAAAAGGAGTTACTTAAAAAAGAGTTTGTAGTAACAATCAATTTTAAATCCAATAAGTCGGATACATTTGATTTATATCTATACAACATTATAAAGGATGAGTATCAAAGTAAATATATTGTTATTAGTGAAAAAACAATTCCAACGTCAGAAATGGAAAATATAACGGCGAATTTTGGAGAAAATATTTCTAGAAATTTTAGAATTAATTTTGGCAACAATGAAGTAAAAGATATCCAAATTAAATCAATAGAAATATCTTTTGGACCTAATAAAATATTTATAGACCCAGAGGATTTGACACAATATTTTAATTTTAATGAATATATATTCCAAGATTCAGACACCTATGTTCTACATACACAACAAATTGACGGAAAACACAATCCAATAATTTATTTAAAAAGTGAATATTTGGGAGAATTACAAAAAGAATAGAACTTACAGATTATTAAATTGCATATTATATATAAGTCGTTTTACCATAAAGGCACTTTCTATTAAAAGAAAAAAAAATGTATATAACAGAAAAGAATTTATTTAAAATTGCATTATTCTTTAATTCAATTTATATATTTTTATTTTTTTTATTCAGCCCTCAAGGGATTAGTGTTTCAAAAATATTAATAACGAGCTTCCTTCTATTCTCATTTGTTGTATTCGTTTTTTTGAGCCTTAGAAACAAGAAAAGTCTTAATGACATTCCATATTTGGCAAAATATGCGTTTTATCTCTTAATGTTTTGGGGTATAGTAACTGTTTCTAGAGGATTTTCATTAAGTATTCAAGATTGGGTTACAAACCTTGGTAATGTTTATATGGGATTAGCTTGGCTTATGCCTATATTAATCTTATTAGGACACAAAATTGAATATTGGAATATTATAATTAAAGTTATTTTTACAATTTTTAAGCTATTAATAGTTTCATTCTTGATAGTTTATTTTTCAATGAATTTATCAGTTGAGTATTCTTGGCTCCTAAGACCAGTCTGTTTTTTAATACTTATTGGGCTATATAGATATAAGTTGATTAATAAAATTATTATTTTTCTAATTCTTACCATATATTTAATCACTGCCATTAAAGTTGATATTAGAGTAGATTTTATGTACTTATTTTTAGTTTTTAGTTTTATTTTGATAGATTCAATAAAGCAAATTAAAATAAAAAGGAGTTTTTTAAAATATATTCTTTTTTCATTTATCATTTTATTATGTATAGTTTTTACTGTTGGATATGAAACTTTATCAAATTTTGTAGCACAAATAATAGATTTTCAAGACTCAAGAACATTTTTGTTTCAAGAATTGTTTCAAGAGTTAAGCCCTATAGAAAAGATTTTTGGAAGAGGATCTTTAGGCACTTATTACAGCCATTATTTTGAACACACAAAATGGTATATTGTTGAAATTTTACATAGACCTTGGTGGGGAGATTCATCAACAAGAATAACTACAGAAGTCGGCTATCTACAAATGATTTTAAAAGGAGGTTTAATTATGTTAATTTTGAATCTCTTTTTAATGACGTATGCCACCTACTTAGCACTTTTTAAATCCAATAATAGATTTGTTAAAAGATTAGGGTTTTATATATTAATACTAATAATTTTAAGTCTAATTTCATTTAGGCCAGCTTTTATACCAACATTTATTATCCTTTGGATTGCGATTGGGACTGTTTTAAGTAAGAAAAACAGACAGATGGGAAACGAAGAAATAGAAAACCTAATTAAATTCAAATGATTGAAAATCCTTTAGTGAGTATTATTACCGTTGTTTTTAATGGGGAAAAACACTTAGAGCAGACTATCCAAAGTGTTATTAACCAAACCTATAAAAATATAGAATATATTATTATTGATGGCAACTCTAAAGATGGAACTGTTAATATAATAAAGAAGTATGAAAAACATATAAATTATTGGGTAAGCGAGCCAGATAAAGGTCTTTATGATGCAATGAATAAAGGAATCATAAAGGCTAATGGAAAATTAATTGGTATGATTAATAGTGACGATTGGTATGAACTTGATGCAGTTGAATTAATTGTAAATACATTTAAAAAGAACCCTACAAAAACAATAATTCATGGCTCTAGATATGATGTATACACAAATGGAGTTAAAAGAGAATATAAGTTTAATTCATCGGTATTTAAGTTTAAGTATTTCAGTATGACCTATTCACATCCATCAATGTTTGTAACTAAACAAGAGTATCAAAAACATAGTTATAATACATCTTTAAAATCTTACTCTGATTATCAGTTTATACTTGAAGCTTTTTTGGATAATAGAAATAACATCATTTATATGCCAAAACCAATAGTTAACTTTAGATTAGGAGGGGTTAGTGGTCAATTAAAATTTAAAGAGGAGCTTAAAGAAGCATTTATTGCCAGAAAAATGGCGGGAATGAATATTTTTGAAAATGTGTTAGCAATGATTATTAAAGTTATACTTAAGCCAATTTTGCTTTTAAAACATACAATAACCTAATTAAATTAAACTTCCAATGAATCTACTTAACAATATAAAGCAAGATATTAGCAACAATGCTAATTTAAAAGGAAGAATAATAGTAGTTAGTTATACGATAATGAGTTTCTTTAGAAAAAGAGTTCATAACAAATTCACTCTAATTTTATGTTTACCAATTATTATACTATACAAGTTTATAACTGATATAGTATTGGGGTGTGAGATTCCAGCATCTACAAAGATAGGTCGCGGTTTTGTTATTCACCATGGAAGAGCCATTGTTTTAAATAAAAATGTAGTTATTGGAAGCAATGTAACATTAAAACACAATTCCACGCTTGGTAACAAAGAAAATCTTCTCGGAGAAGATTTAGGGTCTCCAGTTATAGAAGATAATGTTATTATTGGGCCTCATACAATTATCATAGGTCCAATAAGGGTTGGTAAAAATTCAATTATCGGGGCTGGTTCAGTTGTTGTAAAAAATGTTGAGCCTAATTCTATTATAGCTGGCAATCCAGCAAGACTAATAAAAAAAATAGAGTAATTGAGTTATAAAAATAGGTTTCAGAAATAAGGGATTAAATGAACAAAACAACTATAGAAAAGGCATTATTTATTTTGCATTATTCTCCACCAGTACATG
The DNA here is from genome assembly GCA_041391965.1 of Gelidibacter sp. Classification (GTDB taxonomy): domain Bacteria; phylum Bacteroidota; class Bacteroidia; order Flavobacteriales; family Flavobacteriaceae; genus JAWKMZ01. The sequence goes on from JAWKMZ010000007.1 coordinate 47,147, forward strand.
GTGCGTCTAAAGTGGGTGATTCTATTTTGAAAAGCGAGGGCATAAATAAAGCCTTTAACGCACAATATATCAAAATAAAATCATCTATAAAGTTAGATGAGATAGGAAAATTTAATTTAACTAAAATGATTTTTCTTTTAAGCCTATTAGTTAAAGTTAGTTATAAATTATGCCTATTTAGACCTAAAATAATTTATTACACAGCTTCACCTTCTGGATTTGCATTTTATAGAGATTTAATTATTTCAATCCCTATAAAAATATATAGCCTGCTATTAAAGCCTAAAATTTTTTATCATTATCATGCAAAAGGCATATTATCATTTACAGAGCACTCACGATTAAACAAAAAACTCACTAATTTTTTTTTAAGAAAGGCTAACCTGATTTTTATTTCAAAGATTATGAAAGATGAAATAAAATTATTGATAGGTTATGATAAAGTATTTTACTTAAGTAATGGTGTTGAGAGTAAAATAACAGACAATGAATTTCAGAATATTATAGCCAATAGAATTATTAAAAAAAAAGTTAATATTTTGTATTTGTCAAACATGATGAGAGAAAAAGGCTTTGATGTGGTTTTAGAGCTTGCTGAAAAATTAAAAAAGAATAACATAAATAATATTGAAATAAATTTTGCAGGTGCTTGGAAATCGATGAGTGAAGAGGAATTTTTTAATGATTTTGTTGAAAAAAAGGGCTTAAGTAATTTTATTACATACCATGGATTAGTCCAAGGAGAAAAGAAAAAATTTTTATTTTCTAATGCTACATTATTTATTTTTCCATCCTCATATAAAAAAGAAGTTTTTCCATTATCTGTTTTAGAATCATTATCTTTTGGACTCCCTATATTGGCTTATGACATAGGAGCTATTTCAGAAATTATTAATGATAAAATTGGACTTATAACCAATAAAGAATCTATTTTTGAAGACCTAAATAAAATTATAAATAATTATCAAACAGCAGATATCTATGAATCCTGTAGAAATGAATTTTTAGATAATTATTCTATAGATATTTTTGAAAAAGAAATAATAGAGATATTAAAATCAGCCTAGTTTTGGAATCAATTAAAATCAAAGATTATAATATTTATGCCTCGAATATAAATGAAATTGAGGTTCATAAAAAAGGCAAGATAATTATTAATACAATAAATGCGCATTCTTATATAATTGCTAAAAAGGATAAGGAATTTAGAGACGCTTTAGTAAAATGTGATATTTTGCTCCCAGACGGAGAGGGTATTGTATTAATGGTGAAAAAAATAAAAAATAAAAAAATAAAAAAAATTGCTGGAGCAGATATACATAATCATTTATTAGATATTGCTCAGCAAAAGGGGTTGAAGTGTTTTTACTTAGGAGCTAGTGACTCTACTTTAAAGTTAATAGAAAAAAAATTAGCGTCTTATTCTAAAATTAAATTTGGCTTTTATTCACCACCATTCAAACAAGTTTTCTCAGAAGAAGATAATCAGAAAATGATTGAAAGTGTCAATAACTTTAGCCCTAATATCGTTTTTATAGGGATGACTGCACCTAAGCAAGAAAAGTGGGTATTACAAAATTATAAAGAATTAAATGCCAATATTATTTGCTCAATAGGTGCTGTTTTTGACTTTGTAGCTGAAACCAAAAAGAGGGCTCCACAATGGATTATAAAAACTAAATTGGAGTGGTTATATAGGAGTTTTACCGCATGGCGATTAACAAAGCGATACCTTTATTCGACACCTTTATTTTTGCTTGAATTATATAAAATGAAATACACTTCAAAAAAATAAGATGATTTTTTATAAAAACGATATATTACAACAAATATTAAAGCAAAAAGATATTTCTTTTTTGGCATTAGTTTTGTCTATCTTTTTATTACCACTCTCTATAAATTTAAGCTCTTTTGCAATTATACTTTCATTGGTGTTTAAATTAGTTCAAGTATTTATTTTAAAACAATCTGTCTTTAGAACAAAAGCATTAAAAAACTCTAGTATTATTGGCTTTATTTTTTTTATATATATCCTAATATGCTCAATTGTTCAAACAGACATAATTTATACGTTTAATATATTTGAAAAATTTTATCAACCATGGGCCTTATTATTTTTAGTACCTATGCTTCTTATAGATAGAAAAGCTAATATTCTTTTAATATATAGTTTACTTTTAGGGGTTTTTGTTACATTAATTTATGTTTTTACTATTTCATTGATAAAAGGAATTGTTTTTAATCAATATGCTTTTTTAAATATAGTTGATATACATCACACCTATATATCAATGTTTTTATTATTTGTAGTTAATTTTTTTTTAATAAAAATAACATCCAATAGAAGTCAATTATCATTAAAAACCCTTTCAATTAGTTCTATAATAATTATAATATGTTTTTTTGTTATTTACATATTAGACAGTAAAGTTTCAATTGTAATATTTATAGCATTATTTGTAATTCATTTATTTCCAGAATTTTCAAGAAACAATGCGCCTCGATATTTTTTAATCTTTTCACTAATTATAGTACTCTTTTTTGCCTTTAATAACAAATTAAAGGTAAGTTATATAAGTGCCTTAGATTTTAGGTCCCAAATTTGGGAAGCTTCGATTAAAGTTATTGAAGAGCACCCATTCTTTGGAAATTTAAGAGCTCCAGAAAAAGAATTACTAAACTATCAGCACTATTTATCAGGAAAATACTATTTTTTAGATAGAGATTTGAATAGCCATAATCAATATTTGTCTATTTTTTTAAAACATGGGGTTTTTGGTATTATAATTCTTTTTTTGTTCGCAATAAATATGTTCAGAAAAACAAATCCTAAAACAGAAAAAAAAACCATGAGGGAAGCTATTGGGTTTTTGGTAATTATAGCATTGGTTTTTTATATTGAAAATATTATGGATAGGCATCATGGGATTGTTTTTCTTACCGTATTTTATAATTATTATTTAGTTGCTATTGAAAATGCTGAAATTTAAAATTTTATTTATTTTATTATTTATTACAATAACCGCAAAATCTCAGGAAACTATAAAAAAAACAGAATATGCTGTTAGAGATTTTTGTGTTAGTAAGGACACTATTTACTACATAGAGCATAGAGATATTCATGTTGAAAACACTGATACCAAAGTTGAATCTTCATTTTTTATAGGCGGTTATGGGTTAGAAATGTTTAACTTAAATTCAAATGAAATAATTACAACATCAAATGAATTGGTGCAAAACGTGTCTTCTTTTCGATTCTATCAAAAGAATGCTAACGAAGTAAAAGAAGTTTATTATTACAAAAAGGGAAGAACAATTGATTTTTTAAAAATACCAGATAAAAATATATTTGCCTTTAGTTCAACAGATAAAAAAATTACGTTTATAAATTTTGATAATAGACCAATATTTAAAAAGGAAGTAGAAATTAATTTAAATTCATATAGTAGAAAACTGATTTTTAAAAATAATAACCTATACTTTATAACTGATTTAGGAGACATATATAAATATGATTTGAGCAATAATAAAAAAGAGTTATTATATAAAGCCAATGAGATCTTGACCGATTTTTATGTGGATGAACAAACAATAATATACACAACAATAAGTGGGAAAATTTCTAAAATAAATTTAAAAAACAATAAACTACAAACTTTAAATATTAATAGAAACTTTATTGTTAATGTATTATACAGCAATAATAAATTAATCTGTGGAAGTTGGAAAGGAGATATTTTTGTTATCGATATAAATAAATTTAAAATCACTAAAGAATTGAAATATCATAATTCGACGGTCTTGAAGATTTTGAATTATAAAGACAACGTTTTTTATTCAAGCAGTATCGATAAAACAATTAAAAAATGGTACTTAAACTAAATATTTAAATGAAAATAGCAGTAATTGGAACCGGTTATGTTGGCTTGGTCACAGGAACATGTTTGGCAGAAACTGGAAACGAAGTACTTTGTATTGATATAAACGAAGATAAAGTCAAACAAATGCAACAAGGCAAAGTTCCCATATATGAACCCTATCTTGATGTGTTGTTTGAACGAAATATCGAAGCCAAAAGACTTTCATTTTCAACCTCATTAAAAGAAGGTATCAATTTTGGAGACATTATTTTCTTAGCATTACCAACTCCTGAAGAAAGTGATGGATCTGCCGATTTATCTTACGTTTTAGGTGTTGCAAAAGACATTGGAAAACTCATAAAATCCTATAAAGTTATTGTTGATAAAAGCACGGTACCTGTTGGGACAGCGGATAAAGTTAAAGCCGTAATTTCTGCCAAAACTGATGTGAGTTTTGACGTCGTTTCAAATCCAGAATTTTTAAGAGAAGGTTTTGCTGTTGATGATTTTTTAAAACCAGAGCGTATAATTATAGGCTCAAGTTCTGAGCGTGCAACCAAGATGATGCAAAAGCTTTATAAGCCGTTTGTCAGATCTGGAAACCCAATTATTGTTATGGACGAAAAGTCTGCCGAACTTACCAAATATGCAGCCAATTCATTTTTAGCAACCAAAATTACCTTTATGAACGAAATTGCCAATTTTTGCGAAAAAGTAGGTGCAAATGTTGATGATGTAAGAGCAGGTATGGGTTCAGATTCTCGAATTGGTAAACGCTTTCTGTTTCCTGGGATTGGTTATGGAGGCTCTTGTTTTCCTAAAGATGTTAAAGCACTTCATAAGTCTGGTAAAGATTTAAACTATAATTTTTCAATTTTAGACGCTGTAATTAAAGTAAATGATATTCAAAAGAAAATTTTAATTCCAAGAATAGAAGCCTTTTTTAAAGGGAATTTAAAAGATAAAACATTTGGAGTTTGGGGTTTGGCTTTTAAACCAGAAACCGATGATATTAGAGAAGCACCAGCCTTATACATTATTGACGAATTACTCAATAAAGGTGCTATTGTTAAAGTATTTGATCCAGAAGCCATGGACAATGTTCAGCGTAAATACAATAACCAACTCACATACGCATCAAATATGTATGACGCCGTAAAAGCAGTAGATGCCTTAATTATTTGTACAGAATGGAGTATATTTAGAACGCCAAATTTTGCTAAATTGAAGCAGAATTTAAATCAACCTGTTATTTTTGATGGTAGAAACTTATATGATGTAGAAGATATGATTAATGAAGGATTTTATTACAACTCCATAGGAAGAAAAGCTATAAACTAATGTTAAAAAAAGTTTTGATAACAGGAGCCGCTGGGTTTTTGGGCTCTCATTTGTGCGACCGCTTTATTAAAGAGGGTTTTTATGTTATTGGAATGGACAATTTTATAACAGGCGATTTAAAAAATATTACACACTTATTAAACCATCCAAATTTTCAATTGATAGAACATGATGTTACAAAATTTGTTCAAATAGATGGAGCATTAGATTATATCTTACATTTTGCATCGCCCGCAAGCCCAATAGACTATCTAAAAATTCCAATCCAAACCTTAAAAGTTGGCTCTTTAGGAACGCATAATCTGTTAGGCTTAGCTAAAGCAAAAAAAGCAAGAATACTTATTGCATCAACCTCAGAAGTTTATGGTGATCCATTAGTGCATCCACAAACCGAAAATTATTACGGAAATGTGAATACTATTGGTCCAAGAGGTGTCTATGATGAGGCTAAACGTTTTCAAGAATCTATTACTATGGCATACCATAGATTTCATGGATTGGAAACAAGAATTGTTCGTATATTTAACACCTATGGTCCAAGAATGCGTTTAAACGATGGAAGGGTAATTCCTGCATTTATGGGACAAGCATTGCGAGGCGAAGATTTAACTATTTTTGGAGATGGCTCACAAACCCGTTCATTTTGTTATGTAGATGACCAAGTTGAAGGCATTTTTAAGCTGTTGTTTAGTGACTATGCTTATCCTGTTAACATTGGTAATCCACACGAAATTACGATTAAAGAATTTGCTGAAGAAATTATCAAACTAACCGAAACCAAACAAAAAGTAATTTATAAACCATTACCAGTTGATGATCCTTTACAAAGGCAGCCAGATATTAGCTTAGCAAAAAAAATGTTAGAATGGGAACCTAAAATAGACAGAAGTAAAGGAATGAAAAAAACCTATACTTATTTTAAAAGTCTTACAAAAGAAGAACTATACAAAAGTGAACATAAAGATTTTACGAACCATATAAAAAAATAAATTGAGCACTTTTAAGCAAGGAAGATATTCAGGATACTTAAGACCAATTTCGTACTTCATAGATTTAAGTATTATAAATGGGTTTGCTGTATTTTATTTTTTTAAAAATATAGACGGTGTTGCATTTGTCCTAATAATGTCAATTGCTTGGATAATTATATCAATAGCTTCAAGTTTTTACGAAGTTTATAGATACACACGCGAAGTGTCTATTTTAGCCTTAGTGTTACGTCAAATGTTGTTGTTTACATTAGTGATATTTGCATTCTCTGGCTATAATCATAATTTAAATATATATCCCATTACAATATTTAAATATGTTGCAGTAATCTTTGTCTTCATAGCACTTTTAAAATTTGCTATTTATTACCTACTTCAAAAATACAGAGTCTCATTTGGAGGAAATTACAGAAATACTGTCATACTTGGTGCCAATAAAAAAACATTGGCACTTGAAAATTTCTTTAACAAAAACCCAGAGTATGGCTACATACATAAACGCACTTTTAACTTTAAGGGCAAGAGTGAGGCTGACCTTAAAGCGTGTTTTGACTATATAAAAAAAGAATTTATAGATGAGATATATTGTTCAATTTCGGAACTCACTAATAGTCAGATTAGCGAAGTTATTGATTTTGCTGATAACAATCTGAAAATATTAAAGTTTTTACCAGACAACAAGGATATTTATTCTAAAAAGCTGAAATATGAGTATTATGACTATATTCCAATACTCTCGCTTCGTATCATTCCTTTAGAAGATTCAATAAATACCATAATCAAACGAAGTTTTGATATCCTTTTTTCAAGTTTAGTTATTATTTTTATTCTGTCTTGGTTAACACCTTTGATCGCTATTTTAATTAAACTCGAATCAAAAGGCCCTGTGTTTTTTAAACAATCAAGAAATGGCTTCAATTATAAAGAATTCGATTGTTATAAGTTTAGGTCTATGACACCTAATAAAGATGCTAATTTATATCAAGCTACAAGAGGCGACCAACGCGTTACCAAAATGGGTAAATTTATAAGAAAAACGAGTATTGATGAGTTGCCTCAGTTTTTTAATGTGCTATTTGGAGATATGTCTGTTGTCGGACCAAGACCACATATGGTAAGCCATACCAATATGTATGCTAAACGAATAGATAAATTTATGGTACGCCATTTAGTAAAACCAGGCATTACAGGATTAGCTCAAATAAGCGGATTTAGAGGTGAAGTAGAAACGGATAAAGATATTATTGGACGTGTAAAGTATGACATCTTCTATATTGAAAATTGGTCACTTTTATTAGATTTAAAAATCATTCTTAAAACCTTTATAAATGCCGTTAAAGGTGAAGAAAAAGCCTACTGATTTTGAAACCAGAAGTTTCAATTATAACGCCCATTTTTAACTCTGAAGCCTTTATTAAAGCCACTTTAGACAGTGTTCTTAGTCAATCATTTAAAAACTGGGAATTAATATTAGTCGATGACGCTTCTACAGACAACAGTATTTCAATTGTCGAAATTTACCTAAAAAAACATTCAAACATCACTTTAATAAAACAAGAAAGGAATTCTGGTACTGCTGTTTGTAGAAATGTGGCAACAAAAGCAGCTAATGGAAATTATATCGCCTTTTTGGATGCTGATGATATTTGGCAACCATCCAAATTGGAAAAGCAAATAGCTTTTATGAAAACTCAAAACATTGAGGTCTGCTTTAGTAGCTATGACCTTATGGATGAAAAAGGCAATAATTTGTTTACTACCATCAAAGCTTTACCAAAACTTACTTATGATAAACTGTTAAAGTGTAATTATATAGGCAATTTGACAGGTATCTATAACGTCAAAACTTTAGGTAAAATCTACACCTCAAAGTTAAGGAAACGACAAGATTGGCTTCTTTGGTTGTACGCTTTGCAACGTTCTAAAACTCCTGCCTTAAGTGTGCAAGAATCTTTAGCTTTTTATCGTGTTAGAACAGACGGAATCTCATCAAATAAAAGCCAATTGATAAAATATAATTTTTTGGTCTATAAAGAAGGACTTAAATTTTCTACACTTAAATCATTATTTTATTTATGCCTTTTCTTATTTGAGTATGTGTTTATAAAACCAAAACAAAGGATGAAACACAATTAACATTAAATATTTGATTTAAACTGCTTCAATTTACCACTTTTTGAACGTTCTAATAAATCTTTCCGTTCAAATAAAATGGTCAAGCCTTTTTCTAAGTAAGTTTCCATTTCTGTTTTAATAGTTCTCGTTTTTTCTTCGGTCAGCGCTTCGACACTCACATAAATAATTTTAAAAGTATGTAATGTTAGTTGCTCAATCACAAATTCTTTGACATTGCCATCATTTTCAATAATGCTTTTTGTGATATAGTAAAACGTCAATCCAGCTGCTTTTTTGCCGCTTGGTAAAATGGCGATATCGTTGGTTCTACCAACCAATGTTTCGAAAATTGGCTTTTTTGGAGTGCTTTGCTTTGAAAGTATTCCAATATCTCCAATATCATAACGAATAAAAGGATGCGCTTTGTTGTAAAGTGATGTGATGACCACACGACCTTCTTCACCAAATGGCAAAACAGCATCCTGCTCATCCAATATTTCAACATATAAAGTTTCGCTATTGACTTGCCATTCACTCTTTGGATTTTGAAAGGCAATCAAATCCAATTCAGAAGCACCATATTCATTAATCACAGGAACGCCAAACTGCGTTTCCATGAGTTTTTTATCAGTTTCAAAAAGCATTTCTGAAGTGACAACACAAGCTTTCAATGTTGGGCATATAGTAGTCAAAACCAATTGGTTTCGCTCTAAAAACTTAGCAAACTGAACAATGCAGCTTGTATAACCATTTATATAATCAAAAGCGGTTGTATTAAATTTTTTAAGGTGTTTTTCAAAAGCAACATCACTCAAATCAAACACCGAAAACCGAAAACGATTGCTCAACCTATCTTTAAAACGTTCTTTATAATACCCTTTTGCATCTAACGGAATCCCATAAAATCGCGCTTGAGTTGAGGTGTTGAAATCCAGCCCAAACCAAGCAAAACGGTTTTGTATTTCGGCCCAAGTCATGGCATGGCAAAATTTGTCTTTGGCAAAAATAAAGGGATCACCAGACGAACCAGAGGTTTTATTGACATACACATTTTTAGTATTAAAACCCTCAGAAAGCCGTTCGTTTAAGGGTTGTTGCAAATGACGTTTGGTCATCACAGGAATAGAGTTCCAGTCTAAAGCAGAGGTGTTTTTTGCCAATGAGTTATAAAACGGATTGTGTTTTAAATGATAAGCAACAATGGCTTGCTTTTTTTCCTCAATGTAGGTGTTAAACTCCGTTTCATTTTTTTGAAGAACAGATTCTAATGCACGCTTGGCTTTCTTAATTGGAAACCCATTTAATTGCAACGAAATATCAAATACATTCAAAATAAAAACAGAATTTTTTGTAAAGTAAATAAAAAATTGTCGTGAATTAGTGGCATTAATTTTATTTTTGCCCAAACAACACAAACATGACTATTTTAATTCTTGGTTCAGGCGGAAGAGAACACACATTTGCTTGGAAAATTGTTCAAAGTCCTTTATGCGATCACCTTTTTGTAGCACCTGGAAATTCAGGGACTGCACAAATTGCCGAAAATGTAAACCTAAGCGTTACCGACTTTCCTGCTATAAAAGCATTGGTTTTGGAAAAGCAGATTGATATGGTCGTTGTTGGACCAGAAGATCCATTGGTGCAAGGCATTCACGATTTCTTTTTGAATGATGACACATTGAAACACGTATCAGTTATTGGACCCGAAAAAGCTGCTGCTGAATTGGAAGGCAGTAAAGAATTTGCCAAAGAATTTATGATGCGTCACAGCATTCCGACGGCTGCATACCAAAGTTTTAATGCTGATACTGTTGAAGAAGGCTATGCGTTTTTAGATACCTTAAATCCGCCTTATGTTTTGAAAGCCGATGGATTGGCAGCCGGAAAAGGCGTGTTAATTTTAAATGATTTGGACGAAGCAAAAGCTGAATTAAAAAGCATGTTGGTAGATGCCAAATTTGGGAATGCAAGCTCTAAAGTGGTTATTGAGGAATTTTTGGATGGTATTGAACTCAGTTGTTTTGTGTTGACTGATGGGAAAAATTACAAAATTTTGCCAACAGCTAAAGATTACAAACGCATTGGCGAAGGTGATACAGGTTTGAACACAGGTGGTATGGGAGCCGTGTCTCCAGTACCTTTTGCAACAGACGATTTTTTGAGCAAAATTGAAGAACGCATTGTAAAACCAACCATTTCTGGACTCCAAAAAGACAAGTTGCCTTATAAAGGGTTTGTATTTATTGGCTTGATAAAAGTTGGTGACAACCCAAAAGTAATTGAGTATAATGTGCGCATGGGAGACCCTGAAACCGAAGTTGTGTTACCGCGTTTAAAAAATGATTTGGTTGAAATTTTCCAAGCAATTGCCAATCAAACCTTAGACAAAATTACGGTTGAAATTGACCAACGTGCTGCAACGACAGTGATGATGGTGTCTGGTGGTTATCCTGAAGCTTATGAAAAAGGAAAAGAGATTACAGGATTGAACCTTGTGGAAGGCTCTATTCCTTTTCATGCTGGAGCTATTGTAAAAGATGGAAAAATTGTAACTTCTGGAGGACGTGTTATGGCAATGACCTCTTATGGAAACACCTATCAAGAAGCCATAAAAAAATCCTATCAAAATATAGAAAAACTACATTTTGATAAGATGTATTATCGTAACGATATTGGTTTTGATTTGTAACGAATTACGCTTCGTAATGAGACGTGGTGTCTTCATTAAAATCTTTCAACTGTTTCATCCAATAGGTAAAAGCAACAATACCAATTAGAAGAAAAATCCATGACATAAAGTTTGAACCAAACCAACTGTCAAGCTCCAAAGTTCTTAAAGCATCATAAGGCGCAAATAAGTGGTTTACAAATAAATCTTGTATCGCGTGAAAAAAGTCTATCATTGTAATAAATATTATATTTACACTGCAAAATTACATTTTTTTCATTTTAGAATTAGTAAAAATTAAAAAGAATATTACCAATTTAGCCTTAATTAACTTTATAATTTTAATAACCATACTTTTATAAAAACAGATTTAAATGATTTCAAGTTTTTTTGGCAAGGCAAAACCCATTCATTTGGTGGTTATAAGTTCATTACTCTTATTGGTGTTTTGTGTTGCTAAACTTTATACCATTCACCAGCCTTTTACAATAGAACTTTTTATAAAGCAAGTCCTGCTTTTTGGTGTTTGTATGTTATCACTTTTTGTGTTGGATTTTTTTGTAAGCAAAAACAACCTTACTAAAAAAAACAGTTATAAAATATTAATGTTTGGATTGTTTATTGCCTTACTTCCAGAAACCATACTTAATTCAAAAATACTCATAGCGAATTTGTTTGTATTGTTAGCTTTAAGACGTGTCATTAGTTTGCGTTCTCAAAAAGAAATTAAGAAAAAACTGTTTGATGCTGCCTTTTGGGTAACCATTGCAACGCTTTTTTATTTTTGGGCATCGTTGTTTTATATTCTGATTTTTGCAGCTCTTTTTTTATATTCTATATCTGATATAAAAAACTGGATTATCCCTTTTGTTGCTATCATTTGTGTCTTGATTATTGGTGCTTCTTACATGATTGTGATGCAAATAGATTTTGAAACATATCTAAATGGGCTTGTTACTTTTAGTTTTGATTTTAGCCCATTAAACTCCAAACGTATCATTATTGCAGCGACCTTATTGTTTTCTTACGGAGTTTGGGCATTGTTTTATTACGTAAAAAACATCAAAAACAAATCAAAAAGTTACAGACCTTCGTATGTGCTTATTATCATTTCGTTATTACTTGCGCTTTTAATTATCACCATTTCACCAAATAAAAATGGAAGTGAGTTTATTTTCTTATTTGCACCATTGGCGATTATCTTTTCTAATTATTTAGAAGTTGTTTCAGAAAAATGGTTTAAAGAAGGACTCATTATAGTCCTAATTTTAGTGCCAATCATAATGTTAATGTTGTAGCTTTTCGCCAAAAGCCAAATCGCCAGCGTCGCCAAGTCCAGGAATAATATAACCTTTATCATTCAGTTTTTGATCTACAGCAGCAATCCACAAATGGGTGTCTTTTTTAAAATGATTGCTGATATAATCAATACCATCTTGCGCTCCAATAACGCAAACCAAATGAACCTCTTTAGGAATTCCAAAAGGTTTTAGTGCTTCAAAAGTTGCTACCAATGATTGTCCTGTTGCCAACATTGGATCTGCCAATATGAGAGTTTTGTTTTCCAAACTTGGACAAGCCAAATACTCGACCACAATTTCAAAACTATCTGGTTGCTTTTGATGTTGTCTATAAGCCGAAATGAAAGCATTTTGTGCATTGTCAAAATAAGTTAGTAATCCATTATGCAATGGTACACCAGCTCTTAAAATAGAACATAATACAATGTCGTTTTCGAGCAAATTCATCTCACAAGTTCCTAAAGGTGTGGTAATGGTTGACGTTTTATAAGATAGCACTTTGCTCATTTCATAACCCAAAACTTCACCAATCCGTTCTATATTCCTTCTAAAACGCATACTGTCTTTTTGAATGTTGACATCTCTGAGTTCTGAAATAAAAGTGTTTAGAATAGAATTTTTTTCTGATAAATTATGAATGTGCATAAGGTTGTAACTATGTTTTTAAGTGGTAAAGTTAATTAATTAGACCTATATTTACAGTTTTAAAAACTATTATCCTATGTTTACCAGTATTGCCAATAAAATTTTTCAGGACGTCATTGAAAAATACCACATTAAAAACTCAGTAAATCAACCTTTTGTCAATAGGTATGATGAAAAAACAAATTTAATAGAACATTTACTGTATAGAAAATGTTGGATTGATACAGTTCAATGGCATTATGAAGATATTATTCGCGATCCACAAATAGACCCTGTGGCAGCTTTAAAATTAAAACGTCAGATTGATGCTTCAAATCAAGACAGAACTGACATGGTTGAATATATAGATAGTTATTTTCTTGAAAAATATAAAGCAGTAACTCCTAAAGCAGATGCAACCATCAATACCGAGAGTCCTGCTTGGGGTATTGACCGATTATCTATTTTAGCTTTAAAAGTCTATCATATGAATGAAGAAGCAACACGTAAAGACGCTTCGGATGCTCATAAAGCAGCTTGTCAAAAAAAGCTGGATGTTTTATTAGAACAACGTGTCGATTTATCAACAGCAATTGACACCTTACTTGACGACATTAAAAATGGCGATAAATACATGAAAGTGTACAAACAAATGAAAATGTACAATGACGATGAGCTAAATCCCGTACTGCGTTCTCAAAAATAGAACTCCAAAACCAAAAAAATGCCAAAACCTATCAAACATATATTGGTTATCCGATTGTCTGCTATGGGTGACGTGGCTATGACTGTTCCTGTGTTAAGAGCATTTACTGAGCAATATCCTAACGTAAAGCTAACGGTTTTAACGCGAGCTTTTTTTGCGCCTTTTTTCCGAAATTTACCAAATGTTACCGTTTTTGCTGCAGAGGTTAATGGAAAACACAAAAGCATTTCTGGGCTTTATAAACTTTCAAAAGAACTCAAAAACCTCCATATGGATGCCATTGCCGATGTGCATAATGTCTTGCGAAGTTCTATTTTAAAATTTTTTTTATCAGGAATAAAAATTATTCAAATTGACAAAGGAAGAGCCGAAAAAAAAGCTTTGACTACTGGTAAAACATTTCATCAACTCAAAACTACACACCAACGTTATATAGATGTTTTTGATAAATTAGGTTTTCCGATAAATTTGTCACAACCCAAATTTCCTGAACCAGTTAAATTAAATGATAAGCTAATTACTATTATTGGAAATGACACAAAAACCTTAATAGGCATTGCACCTTTTGCGGCTTTTGAAGGTAAAATGTATCCTTTAAATTTAATGATAGAAGTTATTAAAACACTTTCAAACACTCATAAAATTTTACTTTTTGGAGGCGGAAAAAAAGAAATAGAACAACTAAATGCCTTAGAAAACAAGTACGATAATGTTATTAATTTAGCTGGAAAACTAACACTTGATGAAGAATTAGATGTAATTTCAAATTTGGATGTCATGTTGTCCATGGATTCTGGCAATGCACATATTGCAGCCATGTTAGGAAAAAAAGTGGTGACACTTTGGGGTGTTACGCATCCTTTTGCTGGTTTTGCACCATTTAACCAACCTGATGATTTTGCTTTGCTTTCCGATAAAAATAAGTTTCCATTAATTCCAACCTCTGTTTATGGTAACAAATGTCCAGAAACCTATAAAGATGTGATGAAAACAATTGAACCTAAGACCGTTGTTAAAAAAATAGAGCAGTTATTATAAAAAAAGCCCTACTTAAAAAAGTAGGGCGTGATTTTAACGCTCAATAGATAATCCCAATAAATAACGTCGTAATCTCTACTAAAGTATTAGGTTTAAAATAGAGCACCAACCAGATGTAAGAATAACTTTTTGTTTTTCGACGAAAAGTTAATTTTTAACGATTAAACACTAAAAAGTTAGACCATCTGTAGTATTGGCCTTTTTATATATCGTCATAATCAATGCTCACATTTGGTGTTATTGGATGTGCTTGACAGGTTAAAATGAGTCCTTCGGCCACTTCGCTATCTGTTAAAATATTATTTTGACGCATTTTGACTTCACCTTCAGTAACGCGTGCCAAACAACTGCTGCAAATACCACCTTGACAAGAGTAAGGCGCATCTAAATCTTCATCTAAAGCTGCTTCAAGAATGGTTTGTTTTTGAGACATTTCAAATGAGGTGGTTTCTTCATCTAAAACAATGGTAATTTTTGTGTTTCCGTTTGGTGCAGATTCATCTTTAATCTCTGCGGTTTTAGCGGTTTTAAAAAGCTCAAAATGAATGTGTTCTTTTGGTATTTTGTGCTCTATCAATACATCTTTGATAACGTGAATCATTGCTTCTGGTCCACAAAGAAAAAAAGCATCAACTTCAATATGTTTGTATTTGTTTTTCATCACATAGTTGACTGTACTTTTTTCAATACGTCCAAATATAGAATCATCACCATCTTCTTGACTAAACACAAATTGAATGGCAAAACGTTTGTTGTATTGATGCTGCAGTTTTAAAAGTTCTTCCAAAAACATCGTGTCATTTGTGTTTTTATTACCATAAACTAAAATGACTTTGCTGTATATTTCTTCTTCTAAAGCACATTTTAGGATGCTTAAAACAGGTGTAATTCCGCTTCCAGCAGCAAAAGCAGCAATATTTTTAGTTTTAGAATCGTTAGGTTCAAAAACAAAATGACCTTTGGGTGATGCAACTTCTATAACATCACCAACTTTGAGTTGTTGATTGGCATATGCCGAAAACGTACCATCTTTAACGGCCTTAATTGCAACTTTTAGCTCGCCACTTTTTGGTGAAGAACACAAAGAATAATCGCGTCGTAATTCGACATTATCAATAGTAGTTTTTAGAGTTATATATTGACCTGCTTTAAATCTAAAAGTATCTTTTAAATGTTGTGGTACTTCAAAACTAATTGTTACAGCTTTATCGGTTTCTCTATGGATTTCTTTTATGGAGAGTTTGTGAAATTGAGACATGTATTATTTTTTTACAAAAGTAACAAATTGCATGTTTAATTAGTTTTGATTGTAACAAAAACCATTTTATTTTTACTAATTGTTAAACGACAACCAAAAAGTTATGATAAAACACTTTTTAAATTTAGAATGGAAACAGTTTATTAGAGCCTCTTATTTTCAAAAAGGATTGGCAATTAAAATTTTACTCATTTTTGCCGCTTTATATTTTGGAGGTATTGCAATTTTTGCTGGAATAGGCTTATTTTTCATTCTAAAAAAAGCACTTCCAAATGTAGACCCAATTGTGTCTGTAAATAATTTTGTTATCTACTGGTTTTTATTTCAAATGGTCATCAGGTATTTTATCCAACAATTGCCAGTTATGAACGTAAAACCGTTAATGACCATTCCTATAAAAAAGGACACTATGATTCATTTTTTATTAGGAAAAACCACCTTATCATTTTTTAATTTTTTATCACTTTTTCTGTTTTTGCCATTTTCAGTCGTTTTATTATTTAATGGTTATGCGGTTTTAAATGTGGTTTGCTGGTTTTTGTCTATTATGTTTTTGACTTTGTGTGTCAATTATCTGAATTTTTTAATCAATAAAAGTAACACTGCTTTTTACATCATTGCACCAACGTTGATTGCCTTAATTGCTTTGGAGTTTTATGGTGTTTTTGCCATTTCAAAACCAATTGGTGTAGCGTTTAATGCGCTTTACAATCATCCATATTTGGCTGTTGTGCCTTTGCTGCTGATGGTTGGATTGTATTATTTAAATTTTAAATACATCAAAAACAGTTTTTATTTAGACGATACTATTTCTAAAAAAATAAAAGAAGTCAATGCGACAGATTTATCTTGGATTAATCGATTTGGAACTGTAGCACCATTTTTAAAAAATGACATTAAATTAATTTGGCGCAATGCAAGACCCAAACAAGTTTTAATGATGTCGTTCTTCTTTTTATTTTACGGTTTAATTTTTTATACGCAACCTATTTATAAAGATACACCAGCAATTTTGGCCTTTGCATCAATGTTTGTAACTGGAGGGTTTTTGCTAAGTTTTGGACAATTAGTACCATCTTGGGATAGTGAATATTATAAAATGTTGATGAGCCAAAACATTCCATACAAACAATATTTAGAGTCTAAATGGTATTTAATGGTCGTTGCAGTTACCATTTCGTTTGTATTAAGCATACCTTATTTATATTTTGGATGGCATATTTTTGGGATGATTGCCGCAGGAGCCTTGTTTAATATTGGCTTAAATTCATTTATAACCTTATTTGGTGGAGCACTCAATCGGGTACCAATTGAGTTAAATGTCAAAGCAAAAGCCTTTAGTAACACCAATGGCTTTAATCCTACCCAAATGCTGATTGCTTTGCCAAAATTATTGCTTCCTATGATTTTATTTTATATTCCTTACAAGCTCATCAATTTTGAAGCTGGACTTATTGTTTTGGCCTTAAGTGGTGTTTTAGGAATTATCTTTAAAAACTACATTTTTAATAAAATTGTAGCCATCTATCAAAAAGGAAAATATAAAACTGTTGCTGCTTTTGGCGAAAAAAACTAATCTAAACTTAAACATATTTTAATTATGATAATGACATCCAACCTTTCAAAAAAATATAACGATAATTTAGTTTTAAACATCGAAAGTTTAGACATTCCAAAAGGTCAAAGTTTTGGTTTGGTAGGCAATAATGGCGCAGGAAAAACCACCTATTTTAGTTTACTTCTCGATTTAATTCAACCAACAACAGGTTTTATTAAAAACAATGAGGTATTGGTCCATGAAAGTGAAGCCTGGAAACCATTTACGTCTGCTTTTATTGATGAAAGTTTTTTAATTGGCTATTTAACACCAGAAGAATATTTTTACTTTATTGGCGAACTCAGAGGTCAAAATAAGGCAGATGTAGATGCGTTGATGGCGCAATTTGAAGATTTTTTCCATGGCGAAATTCTGAATCAAAAAAAATACCTACGCGATTTAAGCAAAGGAAACCAAAAGAAAGCAGGTATTGTAGCAACGCTTATTGGCAATCCCGAAGTGATTATTTTAGATGAACCTTTTGCAAATTTAGACCCAACAACTCAAATTCGTTTAAAAGGGATTATTAAAGATTTGGCTGAGAAAAAAGGCGTTACAGTGCTTATTTCAAGCCACGATTTGTTGCATGTCACAGACGTTTGTGAACGTATTGTAGTACTCGAAAAAGGTAAAATCGTTAAAGATTTGGCAACCAGTGAAGCAACTTTAAAAGAATTAGAAGCACATTTTGCAGGTACAGAGACCATTTAAAACTCTTTCGTTTTTTTCTTAATAATTCAAAAAGATGCTTATTTTTACAGCAGTGCATACTATTTGCGCTTGTTTTTAGTTATCTATAAACCAAATACAACCAACGTTGAATACATCTTTTAGAACCATAATACCTCTTTTAAGTGCAGCCCTTATTATTACAAGTTGCTCACGAAAAAAAGACACTTTTGTCAATCGTAATTTCCATGCTTTAGGCACAAAATATAACATTTTGTACAATGGCAATATTGCTTTAGAAAAAGGACGCGCAAGTGTTGACAACGCTTTTACAGATAATTATTGGGATTTGTTACCAGTTGAACGCATGCAACTTAGTGAAGAGGTAATGCTTCCTGGACAATCTAAAAACTCCGATTTTGAACGTGCTGAAGAAAAAGCCGTAAAAGCTGTCCAAAAACATGGTATGAACATCAAAGGGAAAGAACACAATCCTCAAATTGATGAAGCCTACTTGTTATTAGGAAAAGCCAGATATTTTGACCAACGTTTTGTACCAGCTTTAGAAGCCTTCAATTATATTTTGTATAAATATGCCGCAAGCGACAAAATTAACGAAGCAAAAATATGGCGTGAAAAATCGAATATTCGTTTAGAAAACAATGATTTGGCAATCAAAAACTTAAAACGCCTTTTAAAACAAGAAACACTAAAAGATCAGGAACTGGCCGATGCTACTGCAAGTTTAGCACAAGCTTACATCAATGTAAAATCAAAAGATAGCGCATTAACCCAACTAAAAATTGCTGCAGCTTATACCAAAAAGAACAACGAAAAAGCACGTTACAATTATATAAGAGGTCAGCTGTATAATGAATTTGGAAAAAAAGACAGTGCCAATTTAGCGTTTGACCAAGTGATTGAAATGCACAGAAAAATCCCAAGAGCTTATTATATCAATGCACACTTGGCCAAAGCGGCTAATTTTGACATACAACATGGTAATAAGTTAGAATTTTTAGAGTATTTAACCAATTTAGAAGAAGACCGAGAAAACCGTCCATTTTTGGGCAAAATCTATTATCGCATTGCAGAATTTCACAAACAAAACCAATCCGATTCGTTGGCAATAGTCTATTACAACAAATCGTTACGCTCACCAACAACAGACAAGCAACTCAAAGCGATTGATTATTCTACTTTGGGCGATATGAGTTTTGATAAGTCTGAATATAAAATTGCAGGAGCGTATTATGACAGTACTATGACTAATTTAACACTCAACTCCAAGCCTTATCGGGTTGTAAAGCGCAAAAGAGAAAATTTGGCAGATGTTATTTATTATGAAGATGTTGCACGTGTTAACGACAGTATTTTGAATTTAGTCAACCTTTCTGACGCAGACCGTTTAACTCTATTTTCAACTTATGTTGATAAGCTAAAAGCTGAAGCTGAAGCTCAAAAAGAAAAAGAAGAAGCCGCAAAACGTAACAATGCAGGTTTAGAACTGGCAAAAAACAGTACAATTGGTAGTAAGCCTTTAGGAGCTAACTCAAAAGTACCTAATGGCAAACAACCTTTTTATTTTTACAATACCACAACCGTTTCTTTTGGTAAAAACGAATTTTTAAAAATTTGGGGAGACCGTTCATTAAAAGATAATTGGAGACTTTCAGACAGTAAAACCAATACTACAAACCAAAAAACGGATGCAGCTTTTGCAGATGCGACGGAAGATGAATTGTTTGATCCAGAGTTTTACATTTCAAAAATTCCAACAGAACAAAAAGTGATTGATAGTATTGCTAAAGACCGAAACTATGCTTATTATCAATTAGGAATCATCTACAAAGAAAAATTTAAAGAGTATAAATTAGCTAAAAACAAGCTGAAACAACTTTTGGCAAACAACCCAGAAGAACGTTTGATTTTGCCTGCAAAGTACAACTTATACAAAATTTATGCCTTGTTAAATGAAGATGCCGAAGCTGAAATTGCCAAAAATGATATTATAACCAATTATCCAGATTCGAGGTATGCTGAAATTTTAAGAAATCCACAATCAGGTTTAGCAAAAGATGAAAACAGTCCAGAAAGTTTGTACGAAAAGACCTTTCAATTGTATGAAAATCAGAAATTTCAGCAAGTTATTGATGATAGCGAAAGGTATGCTACTGAATTTGAAGGTGAACCGATTGTGCCTAAGTTTGAGATTTTAAAAGCCTCAGCCAATGGAAGATTAAATGGCTTTGAAGCCTATAAAAAAGGCGTTAATTTTATTGCTTTAACCTATCCAAATTCACCAGAAGGCAAAACAGCCCAAAATATTTTGCAAACTGTTATTCCTGTACTCGCTAACAAAACATTTGTAGAAGATAGTATTGCAAAAAACTTCAATGTTATTTATCAATTTGATAGCAAATCGGAAAAGGAAATAGATGAGTTTGTTGCAAAATTGCAATTGGAAGTAGCACAAATAAAGTATTTTAATTTAACTGTTTCAAAAGATATTTATGATATAAACACTACTTTTGTAGTGGTTCATGGCTTAAAAAGTATAGAAGGAGCCGAAGGTTTTGGAGAGCTTTTAAAAGAACGAAAATCAAAAATAGTAAAACCTTACTTTGCAATTTCATCACCTAACTATGAAATTGTACAACGACACAAAAACCTTAATGAATACATAGAATCTCAATAAACTATTCAAAATAATGTTTTCAGATAATAAACGAGAAAGAATGGCAACAGAAGCAGTAACTCAACAAAATGCAATTGCTAAAGGCACTACCATTACAGGTGATATTATTAGTGATGGCGATTTTAGAATTGAAGGTACTATCCAAGGCAATATAAAAACGCCAGGGAAAGTGGTTATTGGACGTACAGGAATTGTTAATGGCACTCTTAAAAGTTCAAATGCAGATATTGAAGGTAAATTTTCGGGTAAATTGATACTAACAGATACCTTGGCTTTAAAAGCCTCAGCACATGTTGAAGGCGAAGTTGAGGTTGCAAAACTGGCAGTTGAACCAGGAGCAACCTTTAACGCTACTTGCGTTATGAAAGGCACAATAAAAGAATTGGCGAACGGAAATGGTCAAGGGCAACAACCACAATCAACAAAATCAGAAAAAGAACACTCAGCCTAATGTCAATAACCGTTTTAAGTGAAGTTTTTGCGTTTTATACCATAACTTTAACTTTAAAAGACGCCAAATAATATGGACTCAGACTTTAAATCGCGTCAAATTTTATTTTTGGTTCAATGTACCGCATTTACATTGGTGCTTTTTGGAATACACAGTTGGGTACTCTCTTATGTAGCAGAAGATGGACTGTTTTTTTTTCCAATTTGGCAAATTTACAGCTTCCATTTTGTAGTAACGGTTATAATGTATAGCATTATTAACTATAAATTTTCAAAAGGAAAAACGGATATTTTCAACACATTTATGGTAACTACCATTTCAAAAATGCTGTTAGCTATTTTGTTTTTATTACCAATATTGCTGTCAGATTTTAAAAACAAACAACCAGATGTGTTCAACTTTTTTGTTCCTTACTTTCTCTATTTGTTTTTTGAAGTCTATGGATTGACCAAATTTCTTCAGAAAAAATAAATAATACCTGATGAATGTCTGAAAGCAACCCAAACCATAAAAACAATAAACCGCTTAAAAACATAGCGATTCTTTCAGGTATTGGCATCCAAATGGGTGTCATTATTTACGGGTTTGTATTGTTGGGCAAATGGTTAGATGCCACTTATAATAATGGAGGTAAGCTCTACATTGTTATTTGTACACTTTTAGGTGTAGCTATTTCCTTATATGTAGTTATTAAGCAGCTCAACCAAATTAAATATTAAAATGGATAAGACAGTTACCAAGTTTAGCATAAAACTATTACTCATTTTGTCAATTGTATTTTGTGTACACCTTTTTATTTTAAAGCAACTTTCTTTAGGGCTGTTTGATAATAAAATTATACTGTCTTATGGTATTAATTTTGTGTTGGCTATTAGCATCTTCGGAATTATTTTTATGTTGAGAAACAAATATAAAACACAATTAGGCTTTCTGTTTCTTATAGGAAGCGCCTTAAAGTTTGCTGTTTTTTTTATTGTTTTTTACCCAATATTTAAAGCCGATGGCCTCATGTCTAAACCTGAATTTGCCTCCTTTTTTGTGCCTTATGGCTTGTGTTTGATTATTGAAACCTATAGCCTTGCAAAATGGCTTAATAAAACAGAATAAAACACAGCTCATTCATCTGTAAATTTACCCTTCAAAATAAAGTTTTAAATTGTTTTTGTTTTTGAGATAAAATCATACCTTTGCAGCGATTTTATAGACACCATTAATCGGTCTCAAAATGCAAAGAAAAACATTGACTAAATTACTTTTAATTTTCTTCATGGCAACAAGCCTAACAAGTTTTGCCAATGAACCAGAAAATGATTCAGCAAAAGCTGGTGATGCCAGAGCAGAAAGGAAACAAGAAGTTAAAGAATACATCGCACATCACTTATTAGATTCCCATGACTTTGGGCTTTTTTCTTATACAGACGATGCTGGTGAGTTGCACCATGTTGGTTTTCCATTACCTATCATTCTTTGGGATGGTGGCTTAAAAGTGTTTTCGAGTGCTAAATTTCACCATGGTGAAGCCGTTGCTGAGGTTGATGGAAACTATTATAAAATTGACCACGCTAAAATATACAAAACAGATGCTTCTGGTACCATAAGCTATGATGATAAAGGACATGCAACTAACATAAAGCCATTGGATATATCAATTACCAAAGGTGTATTTATGATGCTTTTAACAGCTATTTTGATGTATTTCCTTTTCAGTAGTTTAGCCAAAAGCTATGGTAAAAATGGTGGTATCGCAAAAGGCATTGGACGTTTCTTTGAGCCAATTGTTATTTACATACGAGATGACATTGCAAGAGCTAATATTGATGAAAGCAAGTATAAAAAATACATGCCGTTTTTATTGACTGTATTTTTCTTTGTTTGGTTTTTGAATATGTTTGGCTTGACACCTTTTGGCGTTAATGTTACCGGAAACATTGCAATTACAGCATCATTAGCAGTTATTGTATTCTTGATTACAACATTTACAGGAACTAAAGACTATTGGAAACACGTTTTTGACCCATTAGGTGACGGAATGCCTTGGATAGGAAAAATTCTTATCTACATTATATTGGTTCCAATAGAAGTCTTAGGTCTGTTTATTAAGCCATTTGCACTTTTAATACGTTTATATGCCAACATGACTGCTGGCCACGTTGTATTAGGTAGTTTACTTGGATTAATTTATATTTTCCAAAACTGGGTTGGAGGCACCATGTCATTTGGACTTGCTTTTGCAATCTCTTTAATTGAAATTTTAGTAGCATTGCTACAAGCTTATATTTTTACAATGTTATCAGCACTTTATTTTGGTTTCGCATCAGAAACCCATAAGCACGCAGAAGAACATGAAGGCGAAGTACAGCATCTGTAAGAATAATCAAAATAGAATGTTTAATTTTTAATTATATATATTATGGAAATTCCAAGTGTAGTAGGAGCAGGATTAGCAGTTATCGGAGCTGGTATTGGTATCGGTATGATCGGTGGTAAAGCTATGGAAGCAATTGCGCGTCAGCCTGAAGCTTACGGAAAAATTCAAACAGCAATGTTGATTGCAGCAGCGCTTATTGAAGGTATTGGTTTTGCGGCAATTTTTGCTGGATAATCAAAAAAACAAAACACACTATTGTAACGGTTGGTTGCAGTAGTGTGTTATTATAATTTAAATTAAAAGACTATAAAATCAACCATTAAAGGGTTTTAAAGATGGATAAATTAGTAAGTGAATTTTCAGTAGGATTGTTTTTTTGGCAAGCAGTTGTGTTTATTTTGTTGCTTTTATTGCTTCGAAAATTTGCATGGAAACCAATTTTAAATGCAGTTAATGATAGAGAAGAAGGCATTAAAAATGCACTTGACTCTGCTGAAAAAGCAAAATTGGAAATGCAAAATCTTCAAGCTGACAATCAAAAGTTATTGAAAGAAGCAAGAGCAGAGCGTGAAGCAATGCTTAAAGAAGCACGTGATATCAAAAACAAAATGATTGAAGATGCTAAAGATCAAGCTAAAGAAGAAGCCAATAAAATAGTTGCTCAAGCACAAGTAACCATTGAAACTGAAAAGAAAGCAGCTATTGCAGAACTTAAAGCACAAGTGGCCGACTTATCAATTAATATTGCAGAAAAAGTAATGCGCGAAGAACTATCTAACAAAGACAAACAAATAAAATTGGTGGAGTCTATGTTAAGTGAAGCAACTTTAAACTAAAGAGCCATGTCAAGAGCAGCTATACGTTACGCAAAAGCAGTACTAAGCTTAGCAACCGATAAAAAGATTTCAGACATTATTAATGGTGATATGCAATTAATAGCAACAACTATTGCCAACAACCAAGAGCTAAGCGCAATGTTAAAAAATGCGATAGTTAAACCTGAAGTTAAGAAAACAGTTTTGTTACAAGTATTTCCTGAAATAAATGTATTAAGCAAAGAGCTTATCCATATACTTTTAGAAAATAAACGTATTGATATTATTGGAGAAGTTTCAAAAAAATATACTGCTTTGTTTGATATCCAAAATGGAAAAGAGCATGCAACCGTTACCACTGCAGTTCCTATGACAAGTGAATTAGAACTAAAAGTGTTGTCTAAAATAAAAGAGCTTACCAATAAAGCCGTCGAGGTAAAAAACGTTGTAGATGAAAATATCCTTGGAGGTTTTATATTGCGTGTTGGAGATATTCAATACAATGCAAGCATAGCAAGCAAATTAAATAAGTTAAAAAGAGAATTTACATTAAACTAAAATAATTCAGAATTTGAAGCTCTGAATTTAAAATTAATAAAAATGGCAGAAGTTAAACCAGCTGAAATATCAGCAATCTTAAAGCAACAACTTTCAGGTTTTGAAGCAAGCGCTTCATTAGACGAAGTAGGAACCGTATTAACTGTTGGTGATGGTATTGTTCGTGCTTACGGACTATCGAATGCACAATATGGCGAGTTAGTAGAATTTGAAGGAGGTTTAGAAGGTATTGTACTTAACCTTGAGGAAGACAATGTTGGTGTTGTACTATTAGGACCTTCAAAAGAAATCAAAGAAGGCTCTACAGTAAAACGCACTGGTCGTATCGCATCTATTAAAGTAGGTGAAGGTATTGTTGGGCGTGTTGTAGATACTTTAGGAAACCCTATTGATGGTAAAGGCGCAATTGATGGAACCACTTTTGAAATGCCATTAGAGCGTAAAGCTCCAGGAGTTATTTACCGTCAACCAGTAACTGAACCATTACAAACAGGTATCAAATCTATTGATGCCATGATTCCTGTTGGACGTGGACAACGTGAGTTGGTTATTGGAGACCGTCAAACAGGTAAAACAACGGTTTGTATTGATACCATTTTAAATCAAAAAGAATTTTATGATGCAGGTGAGCCTGTGTATTGTATTTATGTAGCTGTAGGTCAAAAAGCATCTACTGTTGCAAACATTGCAAAAGTGTTAGAAGAAAAAGGCGCTTTAGCATATACAACCATTGTTGCAGCTAACGCATCAGACCCAGCTCCAATGCAAGTGTATGCTCCAATGGCAGGTGCTGCAATTGGTGAGTATTTTAGAGATACTGGTCGTCCAGCTTTAATTGTTTTTGATGATTTGTCAAAACAAGCGGTCGCTTATCGTGAAGTATCATTATTGTTACGTCGTCCACCAGGACGTGAGGCGTATCCTGGAGACGTTTTCTACCTTCACTCTCGTTTATTAGAGCGCGCTGCAAAAGTAATCGCTAATGATGAAATTGCTAAAAACATGAATGATTTGCCTGATGCACTAAAACCAATTGTAAAAGGAGGTGGTTCATTAACAGCATTGCCAATCATTGAAACACAAGCTGGAGACGTATCGGCATATATCCCAACCAACGTTATCTCTATTACAGATGGTCAGATTTTCTTGGATGGCGATTTATTCAACTCTGGTGTACGTCCTGCAATTAACGTAGGTATTTCGGTATCTCGTGTTGGTGGAAATGCACAAATCAAATCAATGAAAAAAGTAGCAGGAACTTTAAAATTAGACCAAGCACAATTCCGTGAGTTAGAAGCATTTGCTAAATTTGGTTCAGACTTGGATGCCGTTACTTTAAATGTAATTGAAAAAGGGAAACGTAACGTTGAAATTTTAAAACAAGCGCAAAACGATCCGTTTACAGTAGAAGATCAGGTTGCAATTATTTATGCTGGATCTAAAAACTTATTAAGAGATGTTCCTGTAGAAAAAGTAAAAGAATTTGAACGTGATTTTATTGAGTTCTTAAAAGCAAAACACAGTAATGTATTAGCTACTTTAAAAGCAGGTAAATTAACTGATGAAGTTACAGACACATTAACAGCTGTTGCTAAAGACTTATCAGGAAAATATAGAAAATAGTAATAAGTACAAAGGAGTAAGTATAAAGTATTGAGTAAATTTTTAAAACTTAATACTTTGTGCTAAACACTTAATACTAAATCAAATGGCGAATTTAAAAGAAATACGTAACAGAATATCATCAGTATCTTCAACGATGCAAATTACCAGTGCCATGAAAATGGTATCGGCTGCAAAGTTAAAGAAAGCTCAAGATGCTATTACAGCAATGCGTCCTTATGCTGATAAATTGACTGAACTTTTACAAAGTTTAAGCGCAACTTTAGATGCCGATTCTGGAAGTAAATTTGCTGACCAACGCGAAGTTAAAAAAGTACTTCTTGTTGCAATTACCTCTAATAGAGGTTTGTGTGGTGCTTTTAACTCTAATATTATTAAAGCAGTTAACAAATTAGCTTCTGAAAACTATGCTAATAAAGAAGTTTCCTATGTAGCTATTGGTAAAAAAGCCAATGATGCTTTTAAGAAATCAACTAAAGTTATTGCTAATAAAAGTGATATTTATGATGACTTAACTTTTGATAATGTTGCTGAAATAGCACAATTGTTAATGGATAAGTTTGTGACTGGCGAGTTTGATAAAATCGAAATTGTTTACAACAAATTTAAAAACGCAGCCACTCAAGAAGTGATGGTTGAACAGTTTTTACCTATTGTTCCCGTTCAGCAAGATGCAAATGTTAATTTAGATTATATTTTTGAACCATCAAAAGTTGAAATTGTTGAGCAATTAATTCCTAAATCATTAAAAACCCAGTTATACAAAGGGATTAGAGACTCTTTTGCTTCAGAACATGGTGCACGTATGACAGCAATGCACAAAGCAACTGATAATGCCACTGAGTTGAGAGACCAATTAAAATTGACTTATAACAAAGCGCGTCAAGCAGCGATTACCAATGAAATCTTAGAGATTGTTGGTGGCGCTGAAGCATTAAATAATTAGTAAATTTTGTTTCATCTTTAGAAACTAAATGATAAAACCAAAGCCTTACTTTTTGAAAAGTAAGGCTTTTTTGTTTGTAATAAATTTATTTTCATATATTTAGCATCCAAATCTTAACCTACATTACAATGAAAACAATTAAAAAGGCAACCTACGTCGTTTTTTTGAGCTTTATAATTTTGAGTACTTTTCAGTGTTCCAGCTCAAAATATAAGCTACAAGACAAAGCCGAATTCCAAAAAGATCGCGTTTATTTTCAAGAATGGTTTGCAGGAATTAAAGTTGGTGGCAAAGGCATCAATATTTATTTTCCTAACCTTAATGCCAATAAAAATGTGGTCATGGACAGTGTTTATTTTAGACATCTAAAAGGAAAGTTAATTGAAGGCAGAGCTATGTACTCTGCAATTTTAAAAAGCAAATCGCCTTACGATACAACAACCCAAGTTGTTAAATTTCCGTTTAAATTATCTGGTAATGAGTGTGTAGTAAGTTATACAGAAAATGGTGAAACCAAATATTTTAAAATAGGAAACATTAGTGAGCGTGAAGGCATTTATTATGAAGATGGACCGCCTTCAATTCTTGCAACTGTAGATTAAACAAATAGAAAAGACAAATTTCAAAAGCCTTACTTTTAGTGAGGCTTTTTTATGGCATCAATTTTGAAATTGTATCTTTATAACAAATACATTAGTTTAAAATGAAATTTCTAAAAATCACATCATTTTCGTTGGTTATGCTTACTATTTTGGCAAGTTTTTCGCAATGTACCAGCACACAAAAACTTCAAAAAAGCGTGCCGATTGCCTTTTCTGAAGTTTATTTTCAGCGTTGGACAGCAGGTGTTGAAGGCGGAGGTTCAGGAATTAATTTATATATAGAGCTTGCATCAGAATTGCCAAAAAACATCCAATTAGATTCGGTTTATTTTAGAGGAAAAGCGGCAAAATTTGAAACAAAACCTCAAAACAAGTTATTATATATTGGCAGATTTAAAACAGAATTCAATCCATCTAAAGATCTTATTATGAGTAATGATTCTTTGAATGAATATGGAAATGAAATGTCAGTAAACATAAAAAAATTGCCTTTCAATTTAAAAGAAAACGAAGGAATCATCAGTTATAAAGAAGGTAAAAACACAAAGTATTATAAAGTTGAAAATATTGTTGAAAAACGTGTGTTAAATTATCCGAGTGCAGCAACAAATAAGCACTCATATTGACATTGCACATCGTTTTTTAAAACTGTATATTTATCGGAACAAAAACTATCTCTTGGGCACAATAAAAACGTTCTTTAAGGACACAATTATTTATGGTATGGCAACAGTTTTGCCAAGACTAATGAATTTTGTTTTAGTGCCACTTCATACGGATTATTTAGGAACTGAAAGCTATTCAGACAACACGACGTTTTATGTGTACGCTGCTTTTTTTAATGTATTGCTGACTTATGGTATGGAAACCTCCTTTTTTAGGTTTTTTAGTAAAAGTGACGAAAAAGATAAAGTGTTTTCCACCACCTTTATAAGTTTAGTGGTTTCAACCGTTCTTTTTTTTATTGTGGTTATGAGTTTTAATGAGCAATTAGCAGCTGTATTTAATCTTAACCAAACCTACTTTAATCTTTTAGTTGGAGTTTTGGTATTAGACACTTTGGTTGTAGCTCCTTTTGCTTATTTGAGAGCAACAGGAAGACCTATAAAGTTTGCAGCCATTAAGATTATTAATATAATGGCTGTTGTGCTGTTTAATTTTTTCTTCCTTTGGGCTATTCCTGAATTTCACATCAATTTCCCTAATTATGACACCAATGATTTGGTTAAGTACATTTTTATTGCCAATTTAATTGCAAGTATTATTACGCTTTTATTGTTAATGCCTTATTTTTTTAAAACTAAGTTGCAATTCAGTGCATCCATATTTAAGCAATTAATTAATTATGGTTGGCCAATTATGGTTGCAGGTTTGGCATATGTTATTAATGAAAATTTTGACAAATGGGTTTTGCCAGAACTTTTAGATAAAAACATTAATGGTGCATACGCAGGTTGCTATAAAATTGCAGTGTTTATGACTATCTTTATTCAGGCATTCAGGCTTGGAGCAGAACCTTTCTTTTTCAATCATGCAAAAGAAGCTAATGCTAAAGAAACCTATGCGAGAATATTAAAGTATTTTGTCATTTTTGGTAGTTTGATGTTGGTGTTTATAGTTGCCTATCTGCATATTTTTAAAGCTTTAATTGTCCGTGACGAATCCTATTGGATTGCAATACAAATTGTGCCAATTGTACTGTTGGCCAACTTATGTCTTGGTATTTATTTCAATTTAGCTATTTGGTATAAATTAACAGATAAGACACGTTATGGTATGTATATTTCATTAGCTGGTGCTGTAATTACTATTGTTTTCAACTATGTGATGATTCCAAAAATAGGATTTATGGCAGCAGCTTGGGCAACATTAATTGCCTACGTAAGTATGATGATTATTTCATATTTGTTAGGAAAAAAATACTATCCTGTACCTTATGATTTGACTAAAATAGGCGGTTATTTGTTATTGGCCATTGCCTTTTCAGCACTCTCATTTTATAGGTTTAGTGAAAATTACTATGTAAGTACCATTTTAGTTTTAGTATTTTTGGGAATTATTGCCCTAATAGAAAAAAGGGAATTAAAACAATTATTTAAAAAATAAAAATGACTATTAAAATTATCAATAAATCGACGCATGCTTTACCAAACTACGAAACCATTGCTTCAGCAGGAATGGATTTGCGCGCTAATTTATCAGAATCGAGAGTTTTAAAACCTTTAGAACGCAGTATTGTAGGTACAGGGTTGTTTATAGAATTACCAATAGGCTATGAAGCACAAGTAAGACCAAGAAGTGGTTTGGCTGCAAAAAAAGGAATCACAGTTTTAAACACTCCAGGAACTATTGATGCTGATTATAGAGGTGAAATAGGGGTTATTTTAGTCAATTTATCCAATGAAGACTTTACCATCAATAATGGCGAACGCATAGCACAATTAGTTATTGCAAAACACGAGCGTGCCGAATGGGTTGAAGTACAAGAACTTTCAGAAACCTCAAGAGGTAAAGGTGGTTTTGGAAGTACAGGAACAAAATAGAGATAACATAATTAAGCACACATTTATGAAATCGTATCTAACAATAGTTTTCGTTTTTATTTATACAATAACATTTGCTCAAGAAGACACTAAAAAGATTGAATCTATTTCAAAAGAAGCCTGTGAGTGTATTTATAAAATTGATTTGAATGCCACTAAAGAAGAAAAAAGTGAAGCCATATCCAACTGTATCACTTCTGTTACGATGGCATATCAACTTAAAGATAAATTATCGACATTGGTTGAAAAAACAAAAGATACTCTTAACAAAGTAGAAGACATCACAAAAGTAGATTCTTTAAAAATAGACGATACAACCAAGATTGTTATCAACGATAAAGAGAATTATGAAGCGATTGAAAGTGACCTTTACAAAAATTGTCCAGTGATGAAAATCATCTATTTTACGGATAATAGTGAACATGATAATTCCTTTTCTGACCATAAAAAAGCTATGAAATTTTATGATGAAGGACAAACCGCTTTCGCAAAAGAAGAATATGCCAAAGCAATCACACTGTTTAATAAAGCTGTAAAAAAGGATAAAAATTTTGCCTTTGCTTGGGATAATTTAGGCTATAGCTACAGACAATTAGGTAATTACAAACAAGCCATTGAATGTTACAAAAAATCTTTAGCACTGGATCCCGAAGGGAAAATGCCTTTAATGAATATTGCAGTAGCCTATCAATTAGATAATGATATTGAAAATGCTAAAAAAGCTTATGAAAACTATGGTAAATTCTATCAAGATGATCCCGAAGTGTTTTACGGTTTAGGACGTATGTATTTTCTTGAAAAAGATTATGAACCAGCCCTCGAAAACATGATTAAAGCCTATCAGCTTTATTTAGATATGAACTCGCCTTATAATATTGATGCTCAAAAACATATTGTGACGATTTATAACAACATGAAAGAAAATGGAACTTTAGATAAATTCCGAGACATTGCTAAAAAGTATAATTTACAAATCAAAGAATAGATAATTTTAATCCTGCAAGATTTTTAAAACCTTGCAGCTATTAAAAAAAGTTTAACCTTTAAAAGATACCTGCTTTAGCAGGCATTTATATGAAAATAATAGTACCAATGGCAGGACGTGGTTCTCGCCTTAGACCACATACCTTAACAGTACCAAAACCCTTAATTCCAGTGGCCGGACAACCCATCGTGCATCGTTTGGTAAAAGATATTGTCAAAGTGCTCAACCAACCTATTGAAGAAATTGCTTTTATACTTGGTGATCCTGCTTTTTTTGGAGATGATGTTGTTGAGAGTTTAACAAGATTAGCACAAAACCTTGGTGCCAAAGCATCTATTTACAGACAAGACCAACCACTTGGTACAGGTCATGCTATTATGTGTGCTAAAGAGTCCTTGTCTGGACCTGCAGTTATAGCTTATGCTGACACCTTGATTCGTGCCAATTTTAACCTCAATCCTGAAGCAGATGCTGTTATTTGGGTAAAACAAGTAGAGCAACCAGAAGCTTATGGTGTGGTTAAATTGAACCAAAACCATGAAATTATTGAATTGGTAGAAAAACCAAAAACCTTTGTTTCAGATTTGGCAGTTATTGGCATATACTACTTTAAAGATGTGAGCGTTTTAAAACAAGAGCTGCAACATGTGTTAGACACTAATATTGTAAATGGAGGCGAATACCAAATTAACGATGGTATTAAAGCAATGATGGCTAAAGGCAAGATTTTTAAAACAGGCGAAGTTGACCAATGGATGGATTGTGGTAATAAAGCGGTAACCGTTGAAACCAACTCACGTATGTTAGGTTTTTTAAAGCAAGATGGCGATGAGCAAATGATTGCTGATTCTGTAACGCTTAACAATTCAACCATAATTGAGCCTTGTTATATTGGCAAAAATGTACAATTAAACAACACAACCGTTGGTCCAAATGTATCTATTGGCAATGATTGTATGATTTCAAATTCTATTATTAAAAATAGTTTGATACAAAGTGATAACACCATTAAAAATGCCAATTTAGACCAAGCCATGATTGGCAATCACGTGGTTTATGATGGTCATTTTAAAACCATAAGCATTGGAGATTATTCAATATTGGAATAACAATTGCAGATGTTGTGTTGCACAAGGTGAGACATCACATTTAGTTATGAAAAATAAAACCTACATAGTACTTTTTCTCTTCGGAATGCTCATGTTTCCGCAGCAAAACTATGCACAAGTCGATTTTAATAAACGACCTGATGACGATTTAGGAAATGTTGAAGACTTATTTCAAGAACACTTTTTTGAGGCACTTAAGCAATATGGTATTGAAAACTACCAACGTGCTGTGGATGCGCTTTTAAAATGTCAAAAATTAGATGATTCCAAACCAGTCATTTATTTTGAATTAGGTAAAAATTATAACAAACTCAAAAACTTTGGCGCTGCAGAAGATGCCCTAAAAAAAGCCATTTCTAAAGAACCCGAAAACGAATGGTTTTTAGATGAATTGTACGATGTCTATAACCAACAAGGCGATACAGACAAAGCTATAAAAACAGTGAAGCAACTTGTCAAATTTCATCCAGATTACAGACAAGATTTAGCAGAGTTGTATATTAAGAATAAAGATTATAAAGAAGCGCTAAAAATTCTGGACGATTTAGACAAACAGTTTGGTTTAGATATAGAAAGAGACTATCTCAGAAATCAAATCTATAACATGACAGGACGCGATGACGACCGCATTGAAAACCTTGAAGAACGGGTTAAAAACAATCCTGACAACGAAACCAACTACCTAAGGCTTATCTATCGTTATAGTGAAACAGGAGACACCAAAAAAGCCTTTGAAACAGCAAAAGAATTATTAAAAAAGCAACCCAATTCAAAGTTGGTACATTTGGCACTTTATAAATTTTATTTAGATGACAAGCAAATCCAAAATGCAATTGCTTCCATGAAAATGGTATTGACAGCACCAGAAATAAATCCAGATGCTAAAGCCAAAGTGCTGAGTGATTTTGTGAATTTTGTAGCCAAAAACCCAGAATACGAAAAAGATTTGGTAGAAATTACCGCTTTGGTTGATGATGATAAAAGTTTTGCAACACTTGTAGAATTGGCACAATATCAACTTAAAATTGGCGACAAATCTAAAGCCTTAACCTATTATGAAGAAGCTCTAAAACAAGAACCCACTAATTTTGCGGTTATAAAAGACGTATTGTTGCTTCAAATAGATTTAGAAATGAACCAAAAAGCCATTCAAAAAAGTAATGAAACCTTAGAGTTGTTTCCTGCGCAACCTATTTTATACCTCATCAATGGTGTTGCCTACAACAAAATGAAACAAGCTAAAAAGGCCATTCAAAATTTAGAAACAGGTTTAGATTATGTGGTAGATGACCCAAAAATGGAAACCGATTTTTATACCCAATTAAGTCTTGCCTATAAACTGGACAATAATATTCCTAAATCTCAAGCGTTTGCTAAAAAAGCCGCTGCTTTAACACCACAACATTAATGAAAGGTTATAAACTTAGCATTCTCATCCTTTTAATCGCTTTAAACTTTAGTTGTAGGTCTACAAAAAGTTTAACGTCAACTGCTGAAATTGATAACACGCTTACAGCAAAACAAATTATAAGAGAAACCCAAAAACAAGAAGCACGTTTTAAAACCTTACAAGCAAAAGTGAGGGTTGATTATACCGAAGGTCAAAAAAGCACAGGTGTTACTGTAACGCTAAGAATTGAAAAAGACAAAACCATTTGGATGAGTGCACCTTTAGGTGCTGCAAGAGTGTTGATTACGCCAACCAAAGTACAATTTTACGATAAGATTAATAACCAATATTTTGATGGTGATTTTTCATTGTTAAGTGATTTTTTAGGAACTGATTTAGATTTTTATAAAGTTCAAAACGTTTTGTTGGGCGAACCTATTTTTAATCTAAAAAACGACACATACATAGTATCCTCACAAGACCATTCGTATGTATTACAGCCTAAAGACCAACGCACGTTGTTTGAATTATTTTTTCTGATAAATCCGAGCTATTTTAAATTAGATTCGCAGCAATTATATCAAACTAAAGAACGACGAATCCTTCAAATAGATTATAAAAAATATCAAGAAGTTAGAAAGCAAATTTTTCCAGAAAACATGCGTATTATTGCAGTTGAAGACAACAACGAAGTCAATATTGAACTCGATTATAAATCAATTAGTTTAAATGATAAAGTCCGTTTTCCATTTAATATGCCATCAGGATATAAAGAAATTGTAATTAAATAATGCAAACCAAACCAACAACATATCTCCTCTTTTTTTTAATAATGTTCAGTTGTTTTTGTACACAAGCACAAAGTAAAAAGCAGCAAGAATTAGAAGCAAAACGACAAGAATATCTGAAAGAAATTCAGCAAATCAACAATTTGTTATTTTCTGATAAAAAGAAAGAGAAGTCTATTATTTCAGTGGTTGAAGATTTGAATTACAAAGTTAGTGTACGAAAAAACCTGATTAAAATTACCAATGACCAAGCCAATTTATTGACCAGAGAAATCACATCAAACCAAAAAGAAATTACCAGTTTGCGTGACCAATTAAAATATTTAAAAGAAGATTATGCAGCTATGGTTGTAAAATCATACAAAAGCAAATCAGAACAAAGCAGAATTATGTTTTTATTGTCTTCAGATAATTTTCAACAAGCCTACAAACGGTTACAATACATTAGACAATACCAAGCATATCAAAAAGAACAAGGAGAAGAAATTAAACAAAAAACCCAAAAACTTCAAGAGTTAAACAAGTCGTTATTAAAACAAAAAGCAGATAAAGACAAGCTTATTGAAGAAAACCGACTTGCAAAAAAACGTTTGGAAGACGATTTGAAAGAACATGAAACACTCATGGCTTCGGTTAGAAAAAATCTAAGCACCTATGCGTCACAAATCAAAACCAAACAGCAACAAGTAGATAAAATAGACAAAGAAATTGAACGGTTAATTAGAGAAGCCATTGCAGAATCCAACAAAAAAGCGGGTAAATCATCCAACTCCAACGGATTCGATTTAACACCTGCAGGCAAAGCTTTGGCTGCAAATTTTGAAGCCAATAAAGGCAAATTACCTTGGCCTGTTAGAACAGGAATTATTAAAGTGCGTTATGGTACCCAACCATCTCCAATTGATAAAACGGTCTTCATAAAAAGTAATGGTATTCGGATTGCTACAGACAAAGGTTCAAAAGTGCGCGCTGTTTTTAATGGAGAAGTGTTAGCGGTTCAAAGTGCCAAACATGGTAATCCATCTGTATTAATAAAGCACGGAAATTACATTACAGTCTATAAAAATTTAGCAAAAGTGTATGTGGTTAAAGGTGATAAAATAACGATGAATCAAGATATAGGCGAAGTGTTTACAGACCAAACCACAGGAGAAACCGTATTGAGTTTTGCAATTTTTAAAAATAGCGATACACAAGATCCTTCTGTTTGGATTGCGAAATAAAGCTTAATCAAATAAAGCCTTCAATTCAGTAGCGTCATTTGGTTTCATTTTTCCTGCTAATACTAAACTCAATTGTTTACGACGTAAAGCAGCAGCAAAACGCTCTTTTTCTAAGGGTGTTTCTGGGTGTAATTCTGGCACTTTAGTAGGTCTTCCTGTTTCATCAACTGCAACAAAAGTGTAAATTGCTTCATTGGCTATATCTTTAAAACCCGATTCTCTATCTTCAATCCAAACGTCTAAAAATACTTCCATAGAGGTTTTAAATGCACGTGATACTTTGGCTTCAATGGTTACAACGCTACCTAAAGGAACAGATCTATTGAATGCCACATGGTTGACAGAAGCAGTTACCACAATTCGGCGCGAATGACGTCGCGCAGCAATACTTGCAGCTCTGTCCATACGTGCCAATAATTCGCCTCCAAACAAATTATTAAGCGGATTGGTTTCACTTGGTAAGACCAAATCGGTCATAATAGTTTTTGATTCAAAAGGCGTTTTGGCTTGCATCATTTGTGTTTTAAAATATGCAGCAAAGGTAAGTTGGTTTTAAAAACTAAGGAAACAAAATCTATTAATTTATAGAGCTAACATGGCTTTGTATTACTTCTTTAGAATTTCAAAAATATTTCTTAAATCTTTTTTGTAAGGCAAATGGTCTGTACGTCCTTTTTTAAAAATGTCGTTGCTGTTGCCTTGTCCTTTACGTAAGGCTTTTTGTTCTTCATATGGTAAATGATGGATTTCCATACAATTGGTAGAGCAGCAATTATCCATTTTCTCTTTACAGTCATCACATTGTATAAACAATAAATGACAAGCTTCATTGGCACAATTGGTATGCAAATCGGCTGGATTTCCACATTGATGGCAATGTGCAATCACATCATCAGAAATACGCTCTGAACGTCGTTCGTCAAACACAAAATTTTTGCCTATAAATTTATTTTCCAAACCTTTTTCATTGACTTGGCGTACATAATTAATGATGCCTCCATCTAATTGATACACATTTTTAAAACCTTTGTGTTTGTAGTAAGCACTTGCTTTTTCACAACGGATGCCACCAGTACAATACATCACTAAGTTTTTGTCTTCTTTATGGTCTTTTAAATCGTTTTCAATAATGTCTAATGATTCTCTAAAAGTATCTACATCTGGCGTAATGGCATTTTTAAAATGACCAATTTCACTTTCGTAATGGTTACGCATATCTACCAAAACCGTATTTTTATCTTCTATAAGTTGATTAAACGTTTCAGCATCTACATGCACACCTTTGTTAGTAACATCAAAGGTGTCATCGTTTAAACCATCAGCTACAATTTTATCGCGTACTTTCACTTTTAATTTTAAAAAAGAAAAATTATCATGTTCAACAGCAATGTTTAATCGGACATTTTCTAAAAAGCTGATGCTGTCTAAATGAGTTTTAAAAGCGTTAAAATTTTCAGCAGGAACTGATAATTGAGCATTGATACCTTCATGAGCAACGTAAATTCTGCCCAAGACATCAAGGTCATTCCAAGCTAAAAAAAGGTGATTTCTAAAAAGTTCAGGATTACCAATTTTGGCATATGTGTAGAAAGAGATGGTTAAGCGTTCTTTTCCCGCTTGCTCAATAAGTTCAACTCTTTCTTTAGCACTTAAGTTATTGTACAGTTGCATGCTATACTAATTTTATAAGGTTAAAGATTACTTTTTACATCTTTGCCAAGGCGGCAAAGTATAAAGTGCAAAGGTACATATTTTACATTGTTTGCAAACCTTAGCACAAAAAAAAGCACTTTGGGCTTTCCAAAGTGCTTTTTTGAGGACTAACTCGTTATTAATATTTTTTAAATTTTCATTTACAAAATACGTTACGAGTTAACCTCCATCGGCTTTGCAATTGCCATTAATACTAATAGCAATTGAAACACCCAATGCGTTGTTAAAAATAATTTTTTTAAAAAATTTCATCTGTCAAAAAGGTTAAGGTTAATGATTCAGATGAAACGCGTCGCTTTTCAAACGACAGATTTCATAGCAAGATTTCCCAATCTTATTTAGTAGATGCAAAAAGTGTAAAAAGGTTGCGTCATAAAATTGTTAAGATAAAAAGAAGTCGTATTTTAGCTTAAAATAACTTAGAAAAGAACGATTAAAATGAGTAGTGAAAAAGACGCAAAATTAAAAGCCTTAAAACTTACCTTAGATAAGTTGGATAAAGCCTATGGAAAGGGAACAGTAATGAAAATGAGCGACCAAGCGGTTGTTGAAGTAGATGCTATTTCTTCTGGATCATTAGGGTTAGATATTGCATTAGGCGTTGGTGGTTACCCAAGAGGGCGAGTTATAGAAATTTATGGCCCAGAATCTTCAGGAAAAACCACATTGACTTTGCACGCCATTGCTGAGGCTCAAAAAGCAGGTGGTATTGCCGCTTTTATTGATGCAGAACATGCTTTTGATAGACATTATGCTGAAAAATTAGGCGTTGATTTAGAAAATTTAATTATTTCTCAACCCGACAATGGTGAACAAGCCTTAGAAATTGCAGATAACTTAATACGCTCTGGTGCTATTGATATTGTAGTTGTTGACTCTGTTGCAGCATTAACACCAAAAAGTGAAATTGAAGGCGAAATGGGAGACTCAAAAATGGGACTTCATGCACGTTTAATGTCTCAAGCCTTAAGAAAATTGACAGCTTCTATTAGCAAAACCAACTGTACAGTCATTTTTATTAACCAATTGCGTGAAAAAATAGGTGTCATGTTTGGCAACCCAGAAACGACAACAGGAGGTAATGCTTTAAAGTTTTATGCTTCGGTACGTTTAGATATACGTCGTTCAACACAAATCAAAGAAACAGATGGTAATGTATCTGGTAACAAAACCAGAGTAAAAGTGGTTAAAAATAAGGTAGCACCACCATTTAAAACAGCAGAGTTTGATATTATGTATGGTGAAGGCATCTCTAAGGTTGGAGAAATTTTAGATATTGCCGTAGAAAACGAAATTATTAAAAAAAGCGGTTCGTGGTTTAGTTATGAAGACACTAAATTAGGACAAGGTAGAGATGCCGTTAAAGCATTAATAAAAGACAATCCAGAACTTATGGATGAGCTTGAGGCCAAAGTTAGAGTGATAGCTAAGGCTGCATCTTCAAACGATTAAAAATTAAAATCCCGATATGTTTCGGGATTTTTTTTACTTTACTACGCAACCTTTGTCAATTAATTGCATCTACAACACATAAAGGAATAGTATATCCTAAATCGAATGACTTTATGAAACGATTAATTTTAGTATGTGTATTAGCACTTTCATTTATATCATGTTCAGTTAATAATGATGATACAAATGATTTTTATTATGAAATCCTACCTATAGATAGTGTGGATATTCCGTCAGAATTTACACTTGGACAAACCTATCAAATAACGGTTAGTTATTATAAACCATCAGGTTGTTATGTGTTTAATGATTTTTATTATGCAAGTGAACTTAACCAACGAACCGTTGCCGTTATAAATACGGTTTATCCTAATCAAACCTGTACTCAAGAACCCGTTTTAACCGAAGCCACCTTTAATTTTATGGTCAATAGTAATGGAACTTATGTGTTTAGATTTTGGCAAGGTGAAGATGAAAATGGTAACGATTTGTATTATATTGTAGAAGTACCAGTTGTAGAATAAATTTTAAATAACTAATACTTATAACATGTGAGTTTAGAACAACTCATCATAGATTGTAAAAAAAATGATGCTAAAGCACAAGGCCAACTATATAAGCTCTACGCAAGCAAGCTATTTTCGCTGTGTTTAAAGTATTCAAAAAATTATGCAGAAGCACAAGATAATCTGCAAGATGCATTTGTGACCATTTTTAACAAAATGTCACAGTATAACCATAAAGGTTCTTTGGAAGGTTGGATGAAACGAATAGCCATTAACACAGCGTTGCAACGCTACAGAAGTGTTGGTGTATTTGACATTATAAATGAAGATCAAATAGAAGATGTCACTATTGATGTGGATGAAGAAACAATACGTATGGATTTTTTATTAAGCATTATTCAAGAATTGCCAGACAGATATCGCTTAGTGTTTAACTTATATGTATTAGATGATTATTCGCATAAAGAAATAGCAGAAATGCTCAATATTTCAACCGGAACCTCAAAATCAAATCTTGCCAGAGCACGATTGATTTTAAAAGAAAAAATTGAACAATACAAAGCGCGTTTAAACTCGCAAAGTTTATAATGAGTGATAAAAAACAAATAGACCGACTTTTTCAGGAAAAGTTCAAAAATTTTGAAGTGATACCTGACGAATCTGCTTGGGAAAACATACACAATCGTTTGCATAAAGATAAACGCAAGCGACGCGTCCTTCCTATTTGGTGGAGAGTTGCTGGTGTTGCAGCACTTTTAGCATTATTGTTTACCGCTGGCAATGCTATTTTTACTGATGCGTCTAATAAAATAACCAACACTAAAGTGGTAGATACCAAAAACGTATCTGAAGAAAAATTAAATACCAATCCTGAAATGGATCAGCATAGTAAAATAAATACAGAAGCTAACAATAATAGCATTGTAACGAAAGTCGATAACAATACTACAAATTCAGTAGAAAAGACCTCAGAAGCACCAATTAAAAGCAGCACCAAAGGATTGATGAATCAAAAAGCATCGTCAACTAAAGTAGCTACAAATACGCAACCCCAAAATGCGACATTAAATGCAAACAAGCCGATAAACGCATCACAAAAAGATAACAATTTTGGTACTGATACCAAAGATGCTGTTGTACAAAGCTCCTCAAATCTACCTGAACCTAACCCAAATGTATTTGAACTTCAAAATCCATCAAAAGTAGAAGAGAATGCTATTGTAAACACCTCTAAAAATGCCGCCAAATTGGCTCAGGCAGATGCGTCTTTAACCGAAAAATTAGATGCAACTACAGACCAAGATAGCATAACCAATTTAAAAGAAGATAACACCATAGAAGACGCTATTGCTGAAGCTGACAAAACAATTGAAGAAGAGGAAGAAGAGAAATTGAACAGGTGGAGTGTTTCACCAAATGCTGCGCCTGTTTATTTCAATACGCTTGGAAAAGGTTCTTCAATTGATGCACAATTTGTTGACAATCCAAAAAATGGCGATGTTAACATGAGTTATGGTATTAATGGAAGTTATGCTTTAAACCATAAATTAAAAATTAGAGCAGGAATCAACAAAGTTAATTTAGGTTATAGTACAGACCATATTATTTCTTACAGAAGTGCTCAGGC
This sequence comes from Gelidibacter sp., assembly GCA_041391965.1. Classification (GTDB taxonomy): domain Bacteria; phylum Bacteroidota; class Bacteroidia; order Flavobacteriales; family Flavobacteriaceae; genus JAWKMZ01. The sequence goes on from JAWKMZ010000007.1 coordinate 88,710, forward strand.
ATTTACGGCTACAAGCAATACTACCTTAAAAAATGTTGCCTTTAATGCGAGCAATCAAAACATGACATTTTTGAGTACAGAAACCTTAAGTAGAAATAACACACCAGAAATTATCAATGCTAAATCTAAAGGAGCAATAGACCAACAATTTGGTTTTATTGAAGTGCCTTTAGAAATAGAATACGCTGTCATTAACAAAAAAATTGGCATTAATGTCATAGGTGGTTTTAGCACCTTTTTTGTTGATAAGAATGACATCTACTCTGTAATTGATGGCAATAGCACACGTATTGGCGAAGCAAATAACATTAATAATATGAGTTATAGTGCCAACTTTGGTTTGGGCATTAACTATAACTTTTCGAGTAAATTGAAATTAAACCTTGAACCTATGTTTAAGTATCAAATAAATACATTTACGAATAGTTCTGGTGATTTTCAGCCATATTTTATTGGTTTATATACTGGGTTTAGTTTTAAGTTTTAGTTTTTAGTTGGTTAGATGCGTTATTGCAATTGTGTAATAATGACGGAAAAGCCACTCTGTGCCAAGAGTGGCTTTTTTAGCACTAATCAAATAACAAACTAAAGTTAAATAGTAAGAATGCTTCAGTTTCTCGTCCGTTTTTTTTACCCTATCGTGCTATACAACTCAAAAAGTTTAAATGGGTTGTAAGGCTAATTTTTAACAAACCGAAAATTTATACCATTAGAAAGAGACAGGATGTAAGTACCTTGAGAAAGAGTTGATGTTTTTATTTTTTCGTTTGGTTGGATAATTCCTTCATAAATATTAACCCCTAAAATATTATATATCTGATAAGCAGTTTTTTCTTTTAAATTAGAAATTTGGATATAATCTTTTACTGGATTTGGAAATAGTTGAAGTTTGTTTTGATAAATAGGGTTTTCTACTCCTAAAATTCCTTCTACTTTAGAAATTTTGCTGGCACCTTTTTCTAAAATATACAATGTACTTCCGGCGAGCTCAATATCAGAAGGATGATTAACTCCAGTTACAAGATCTGTTGGAAGGTTGTTGCTGGTATTGGTTATGTCTTTAAACGATATTTTATTATCTAAATATTCTGTGACATAAATAATATTTCCACTCATACGAATTCCGAGTGGTCTGTTAACACTTGTTACTACGTTGACAGGAGTTGTAATACCATTTGTCACATCAATTTTTGAAACTCTGTTGGCTATGCCTTGTGCCATATAAAGGATATTGCCTTGAAGGACTAATCCGACTGGTGCAAAATTAAAGTTGCTTGTAGCCACTACTTCTGTAGTAGGATTTGGGTCGGTTACATCAAATTTTGCAACAATGTCGTTATTGTTATCGGAGTAATACAAGGTATTTCCGGAAATAAGCAAACCATTTGGCGAACCAATTCCTGAAATAACAGTTTCTAAAGTTGGTGCGGTGTCGGTTACATCGATTTTAGAAATTCTTCCTGCGCCAAATTCGGCAATATAAAGTATATTACCGCTCATTGCCATCCCTACGGCATCATTAAGCCCACCGATGACCGAAACTGGAGTTGGCGAATTTTGTGTAATATCAATTTTTAAGATTTCGTTTTGGGTAGAAAAATACAAATCATTACCATTGAGAAGTAAACGGTTTGGCTGGTTTAATCCAGTAACAACATCAATAACATCCTGTGCATTTATATTAAGAAACCAAAAAAATGTGAAGACGATTAAAAGAAGTTTTGTTTTCATAATTTTAATTAAATTAAGATTAATACCATAATACATCGTATAAATCAAAAATTGTCATCATTAAATAAAAATCAAAACAGTAATTCAAAAAAAGAGTTTATCTAATTTATAGAATCCATCCAAGTTTTTATAGTATTAAAATCATATCCGTAAACGAATTTTAATATTTTTTTGTTTTTTATCAAGGCGGTATAAGGTGTTTTGACAACGTTCAACTTAATGAGGTCATCAGAATTATTGATGCCGTCTAAACCAATTTTCTGTAAAATAGCATCTCTTGAAGCAAAGTTTTTTAGGGTCTTATCATAGGTTTTTAAAACAAGATTGTTTTTAAGTTTGGTGGCTAATTTTGTTGAATCTTTGTAGGTCGAAAATGTGATGTAATGGATGTTTTTACTTTCTATCGTGGTTTTTAATTCTGGGTTTTCTTCTAAAAGGGTTTTAGTGCCAACAGACCAAACATTAATTAGTAAATAATTAGTTGACTGGTAATCGGTTTTATAAAATTCGGACTGCTTAAAAGGGATGGGTTGAGGTTGAATAGTAATAGTACCAAACCATAAAATTGAAATTGATATCAAAACAACACCAATAGCTAATAAAATTAAAATTCTTTTCATAAGATGGATATTTTAATATTTAAACTGAATTGAAAAGAGTATAAAACGTTTCTGTAAATTATGCTGAAAAATAGAAGTTGAAAAATCTGAAATATTGATATTTCTATAAATCTTTTTATTCAATAAATTATTAGCTTTTAACAAGTATTCGATTTTGCTGTTTTTAGGGCTATAAGACAAATTAACATCTAAAAATAAATCTCCTGAAATATTTTGATTTAAATCTGGTTTAAAAAACTGGCTGTTTATCGTAAATTGAAAATCATCCTTCAAATATTTTATTTTAAAATCATTTTGAAATGAAGAAAATGAACTTGATGAATTATAGTTATTTGAGTAATTATTATTACTAAACATTATTTTGTTTTCAAAATTTAAATGGCTTTGAAAACCTGTTCTAATATAAACCTGTCCGAGTAAATTTTTATTAGTGTTATCCCTTAATTGAGAATTATTAATAATATTTTGATAATTTAATATTGTATATGAACTATTAATATTAATTGTAGATTTTAAAAAATGAATATATTTTTCAAAATCCACATTAAAACTTAAATTTTTATTATTAGTAGAGCTAACAATTGATGTGTAAAAATCTGTGTTTTCAGTAACATTAAATTGATTGATATATCCATACTTTCTAAAACTATAAGTAGCAGATGTGTTAAATTGAAAAAGGTTATAAAAGTCATTTATTCTATAGCCTAATGAAACACTGTTTTTATTAAACAAATTGAACTTAAAGTTATTATTAAAAAAGGTTCTATTATTTGTTAGTATTAAACCTGAGTATATTTTATGAACTTCTGGCAATTGATTTGTCAAACTATAAGTTGAATAAAAGTGTGATGTTTTGTTTAAATAATAATTAATAGAAAATGTTGGTTGTATGGTAAAAAAATTCTCATTATAATTTGCTAACGTATTTAAATCATTCAATTTAATATTTAGTGTAGAGTTATTAAACTTTGCTATAAATTGCCACTTTTTTATTTTGTATTGGAATATGAAATTTGTAAACAGATTTGCTGACTTATAATACATGTTATTTGTCAAATATTGATTACTGTTGTTTATTCCAATTAATTCTGAATCTATGAAATTTTCATTAAAGTTATAACCTAATGCAATCTCATATTCACTTTTATTAGTTTTGGAAAGTATTTTTGATTGTAGTTTGAAATAATTTTTCTTGAAATCAATAGCCTGTTTAAGTTCATTCGATTCAAATAATATATCAACATTTTGAGGAATATTATTTGTTGAAAAGCCTCCGAAAAACTGTAACACTTTCTTGTCATTTATGCGATATGTATATTCTATATTATTCTTTACAAAGACATCCTTGCTTTTAGTAATATTTTCAAAATTTGAATTATTGAACCCTGTTGAAGTTTTATTAATTGTCTGAGAATCCCATTTACCAGTAGACGTAAGCAATGAGTTTTTATTTATATTATATATTAAATCGTAACCAAAAGTATTGATTAATGGCTTTTTAGAAATATCCTCTTTATTTGAAATAGATAAGGCCTCATTGTTAAAAGTGTAGATTGTATTGTATAATTCATTTCTTGTTAGTTTATCTTTAAACAGGTTATAATTAAGTTTAAAGGACACTTTTCTATTAATTTTATATAAGGCATTAATACTACCAAAAAAATTATTATTTACACTTATTCTATTATTTGGCAAATTTGAATTAAACCCAGAGCTATTGACCAAGTTGGTTGTTCTTTGTTCAAGTTCATTGATTTTAGACATTTCAAAAGCGTTAGAAGTAAAATTATATGGACTATAATTTTCACCAATATTATTATAACTTAAAGTAGAAAACCCTTTTAATTTTTTGGAAACTGAAATTGTGTTTACTTTTAATAGTGCTTTGTCTTTTAAACCGAAACCTATTTGTGTATTTCCTGACAAATCCGTTTTTCCTTTTTTTAATATTAAGTTAATGGCGACATCCTCAGAAGTTTTAATGTCTTTAAGTAAAGGGTTAACGTTGTAATCTTCAATAGCCTGAACGCCTTCTATAATTTCAGAATCTATGTTTTTGGTGCCAATTGTATAATTAGAATCAAAAATATTATCGTTGTCTAAGAGGACTCTAACAACCTGTTTGCCTTTAAATTTTATGATTCCATTATCTCCTACGCTTATACCAGGTAATTTTTTTAGTAAATCTTCTACAACACTTTCACTACCATCTTTAAATTGATTAATATTATATACTGTAGTATCTTTTTTAACAGTGATAGGTCTTTTATCACTTTCTATATAAATTTCGTCCAATTCTGTAAGCCTTTGTGACAATTTAAAATTTACAGTGTAAACTTTATTTTTTTGAATCTTATCAACTAATAAAATTTTTGATTTTGCCAAATGGCTAATAATTGAAGTCTCTATAAATAAACTATCTAAATCTTTAGAAATCCTAATACTATAATTACCATTGTCATCGGTCGTAGAGAAATTTATTAAATTACCCTCTCCGTTTTTTATGAGAATATTAACAAAAGGAATGGGTTCGCCACTTAAATCCTCTACAACGATACCTTCTACCATTTGTTGTGATAAACAATGAGCAATAGATATTAAAAATAAAGCCATAAATAGTATTATGGCTTTATTTTTATTTGAATAATTAATCCTCAATTAAAATTTCTATTTTTCGTTTTGGTATTGACATTGAGCCTCCGTCTTCATCAGTATAAGATAAAAGTTCAATATACTTTTTTTTGTATTTTGAGATAAACTCATCCCAAGATATTGCTTTTCCTATTTCAGTTTCAAACGGATTATCTATTTTTGTCTTACTGTTATTAATTTTGACTTTAAAAGCTGTAATAATAAAAACATTGTCAGTTGACTTTATTTCCAATATTACTCCAGGTAAGCCACTAAACTTCCAAGGACCATTATTAAACGGAATTTTAGTAGTAAAATAGGCGATGTAATCCCTTCCTCTATAATTTATGGTTGCTTTTTGACATTTATAACCTAAAATATTTTTAAACTCGTTAGATAACTTCCAATTGAAAACATTAAAATTATCTTTAACACAGAAAGGAGTAGTGAAAATCCTTTCAATACTATATATGGATTTGGAGTTTATTTCTTTATAAATTTTAGGGTTTTTAGTTGATCTGACATTTAAAAAAGTAACTTGACCATTATCTTCTTCATCTATAAAATCATCATTTCCTGCAAAGTCCATTTCATATATTGAAAAAGAGTTATTAGCCAAAAGAAATGAATTAATTGTAGTCCTAGATGGAATACCTTCAATATGTATTGAGTGGGTATAATTAATAACTAAAGTACTTTTGTCTATATTATCTTGGGCAAAAGAAGAGCATACAAAGAAAAGCAAAAATAAAAACTTATAATTCATAGTAATATAATATATAATTAAAAAATATAACAGGAATCACTTTCTGATTTAACAGAAAATACACACCTTAATATTAATATTCAAATTATTATCAACCAGCATTCAATTCTTGAACTTTCAACTTAGCCTTCTTATTTGCGGCTAAACAAGCTAAAGTAGTTGCTGTTGGTCCAGAGCCTGGTATACATGCTGAAACAGATCCAGCGGGCTCTCCATTATATGTAATAGCTACATAGCAACAAGTCTGACCTTGTAATACATTTTCCTTTGCAAGATTGTTTGAACTAGTGAAGGACATTAAACCCAATGCTAAAACAAATAAAAAAACAATTTTTTTCATAATTTCTAAAATTTTAAGATCAACACATTTATTTAATAGTGTTAACCTGTTAAACATTTTTCTTTAGAAGTTTTAAATTTTAGAAGTTTTGTGTAGAAGATTTTATAAAAAAACTGACGCCAGCTAGGTTGCAACAATGGCAATACACTAACTATTTTAGATCTTCTAAAACTAAGATTATTAATGCATTACATCGCTAATATATATATATATATATATAGTAATACACCAAAATTTTTTGGCTTAATTTTTTTATTAAAATTTTACCATTTTAAAATAGTGCTTTTGTAAGTATCGTCACACCTCAATAGTACGGAAAAACCGTAATTAGTTTTTTTTATAATTTAAAAGCTGATTTAAAATAATGGCTTTAGCTTGGTCATTTAATGATGTAGTATCTTTAATAGTCAATCCTTCGGTGTTTAAAAACGAATGGATTTTAACACGCATGTTTCCTGGTCCACCACTAAAAAAGGTATAGGAAAAACGTTTTTTATTATCGGCAAAGGTAATAGGCACCACAGGAATATGATGATTAATAGCCAACCTAAAAGCACCATCTTTAAAATCGTCTAAAATAATATGTTCTTCTGGCACACCACCTTCAGGAAAAATGCAAATGCTTAAACCCGATTGTAAACGACGTTGTGCTCTTAAAAATACTCCTTTTCTACTTCTTTCGGAAGTTCTATCCACCAAAATACAAGTGCGTTTATAGAAAAATCCAAATAACGGAATTTTAGCCAATTCCTTTTTACCAACAAACACAAACGGATTTTTAACACTTACCAACATCAACATAATATCTGCCATAGAGGTGTGGTTGGCAATAAACATATAACTTTTATTTTTTTCTGGTGTTTGTTCGCGTTTAATAAGAACTCTAAATCCCATACCAATCAAGATAAATTTTGCCCATAAACGTGCCAACTTAAAAAAGAAAGGATACCAAGCCTCTTTTAAAATAGAAATTAGAAGCAACGGAAACAAAATAATAATTGGTAAGGCTACCAATAAATAAAACCAAATGCGGTACAAAAGCCAAAAAGGGTATTTAAAAATCCTCATAACCACCAAAACTACTTAAATTTATTGAGCTATTATACTAAAAAAATTACCTTTGTGACTAAAGAATAATATCATTACTAATTAAAAATTCCTGGCTTTGCAGGAAATATTATGGCAAGAATACTAACAGGCATACAAAGTACAGGAACTCCACATTTAGGAAATATTTTAGGCGCTATTTTACCAGCTATTGAAATGTCTAACGTCACCAAAAATGACTCTTTTCTGTTTATTGCAGATATGCATTCACTTACGCAAATTAAAAACGCAGACACTTTACGCAACAACACATATAGCGTTGCTGCAACTTGGTTGGCTTTTGGTTTGGATATTGAAAATGTGGTGTTTTATCGTCAAAGTGATGTGCCACAAACAACCGAATTGACTTGGTACTTAAGTTGCTTTTTTCCGTACCAACGATTGACTTTAGCACATAGTTTTAAAGACAAAGCGGAACGATTAGAAGATGTCAATGCTGGATTATTTAACTATCCAATGCTGATGGCTGCAGATATTTTACTGTATGATGCAGAGATTATTCCTGTTGGAAAAGACCAATTGCAACATATTGAAATGACACGTGATGTTGCCTCGCGTTTTCATGCCAAAATGGGA
>JAWKMZ010000008.1:0-84124 GCA_041391965.1 Gelidibacter sp.
CCTATAAAACCTAAAAACATCGACCAAATACACACCAAAAACCCCACAAAGTTGCCCGCTTTAGTTAAAAAGAAAAATAACTTCCTCAAAAATCAAAAACAACAACACAGCGCTTTTAAAAAGCAAAAAATTAATGCTTAGGTAAATACTCGGCAGGAATACGATTATGCTCTGTCTCTAACGTCCAATACACATTCACAATCCACCAACGTTCCCCATCATTTAAAAGCTGAATACTGTTAATACCACGCATAAAAGGCTCAGTATCCGCTTTGCTATGGTAAGCTTCATAAGTACTAAAAACATGAGCAATTGGACCAAAAACCTCAACCTTTCGGTTGATTTCCTTTTCAATAAATCCATGCTCATACATCCAAAGTCCTGAGCTTTTAATATAAGTCTCAGGGCTCATATAACGCCATACATACACACCATCCTTGTTTTTAGTACTAGGAATTAATTGCGCATCTTTAGTAAACAAAAACTTAAACAACTTCCAATTGCGTTCCACCGCTTTATCTTCTGAAAGCACATCGTAATAAGTATCTATTGTTTGGTCAATGCTGGCAACATGTGTCATAATATCGCTATCAGTATTTTGTTGCGAAAACCCACAATAAGAATAAAAAACAATAAGTATAAAGACAATAACACGATGTTTCATACAGCAAACTTAATTTATAATATTCAAAAATTTCAACCCAAAAATAACAGCATCACCTTGGTAACCACCTTGATAAGACCGCACATAATCCACTCTCAAAAGCCTAAATTTCCCCCAACCTATATTATCAATCCCTACCGAATACTCTTGGTAAGGCGCTATATGCTCAGTAGCAAATGCATGTGCACCAATCACTAAATTAAAGTTCAATTGGCTCAATAAAGGCACTTTACTCAACAAATAGCCTTTAAAATCGTGTTCCGCATGCAGCTCTAAATAGGAAGTGTTCGTACTAAAAGCATAATAAGGCATATTATTAAACACATTCAAATAACGTCCCGAAGTCCCAACATGCGTTTGGTTTCCATTAGGATGATAATAATCCATAAACGCAATCTTATCCGCATTTATAAACGTTCCAGCCTTAATATTATAAGCAAAATCACCTTTATTGCCTATGTTAAAACTTTGGGTAACTCTTGCTTTTAATTGGTCAAAATTATAATCAGAAGTCGTGGCTGCCAATCCTTTTTCATAACCTAAAAATAGGGTAGGATAGTCGCTGTTAGGAATATTAATCTTACTATCAGGATAACTCATAAACTCTTGGCCAAAGTTAATACGTGCATTGAAGTTAAACTTCAAAAGATGATGCGTATCAAAAAAAGGCACACCATAAGCCGTTTCATTCAAAGGATTATTACTGGTATATACATCATCTTTCTCATTGATAAACGTATGATTCGTAGTATTCACCAAGGCTTTCCGACGTTCATAACTCAAATTCGCATACATGTTTAATCCATTCAATACCTCTTGCGAATACCCAATTTGTGCATAACTCTTATCGTATAACTTCATATAATTATCTTCAAAAAACAACGAACTTACCGAGTTAATCAATGGCGAAATAGGTGCTGCTTCATTAAACTGTTGCGTAACCACACCACCTGAAACCGATAAAAAAGGACGTTTCACATTGTTGAACTTGTACACAAACGAAGCCGTTCCACGCAAACGCTCATCTGCAAACCCATAATTAAAGTTCGTATTAACCGAAAAATAACGCTTAAACTCATCCATGTTTTTGCGGTAATACAAGCCCAAATTGGCATTGTAACCTTGTACTGTATTAAACTGAAAACTCGATAGAGGAGCGCTATAACCTGTACTCCAATCTTTATAAGAGTTTCTATAATTGTATCCAAAAAGAAGGTCTGTAATCTTAAAATGGTTGTTTTTAGCATCAATTGAGTCTAAATACGGTTTAGATTTTCTTACCACCTGAATACTGTCTTTTTTAAGATAATCATTGACTTCTTCACTCGTTAAAGGCACTGGTCTAACGGTATTCCAATACAAAGAATCCTTTTTGTTGGCTTCATCAGCAAAGGATAAAATTTCGCTACCAAAGGTTTTTTTTGTAAAATTTGGATTAAAGACATAATCACTGTAAACTGCTGTAAACCGACCATCGCCTTTAATTCCAAAAATGCCATAACTAAAATCAATACTTTGTGATAAGAGTACCCAAAGTTGGTCTGTATCAGAATAAGAAAAGTTTTGTTTTATAGTAATAATGTCTGCTGGCGGAATTTGAGCTTGTGCTCCTGTAATATCTAATTCTAAAGCATAAATAGTCCATTGATCTTCTACAATATAAAGGGTTCCTGCAAAAATACGATCATTCTTCCGCTTCGGAATGACTGCTATTTTGTTGATTAAATTTCCTCGGTCATCATAAAACACACCTTTTAGTTGATAGCGATAATAATTAAAAGCATAATCAGCTATAGGCGATATAATTTGATTACCCAATTCAATCGTATTATTATAAAAGTTGAAATCAACATCACTCGCACTGTTAAAACTAAAGCCATTATCGTTACCACTTACTTTTGAGGCAATAATTTTTTCTTTCAGCTTATCAGGACGCAAATAATCAATTTTTGATATAGTTTCAGACAAATAAATAATCCCACTTCGGGTCGAATCCAAACCACCACCAAGGTCGCCAACCTCTTGACCTAATATTTTTTCTGGAGCATCTTTTATTTTAATAAGCCCTCTCGAATAAAAATTAGCTGAATAGGCATTAATCTTTTCCAGATGTTCCTTCCGATGTGCAATTGCTTCTCGTATAATCTTATCTGCAGGATTTTCATTAGAATTAATAACAACCTCATTTAGCGAAATTTCTTCTTCAAGCATCGAAGCATCTAAAGTGAAAGGAAAATCTTTGATAGTAATCGTCTTTTTTACAGTCTTATAACCCAAAAATTGAAAAATAACCGTGTAAGTGTCGGGTTTGGTAACATTCAATTCATATTTACCATCGCTATTACTTGTGGTGCCAATAAAAGTGTTTTCTAAATAAACGTTTACAAAAGCAAGCGGTTGGTTTTTGTTGTCAGTAATAGTGCCTTTTATTTGTGCAAAACTGCTAAAGCTTAAAAAACCTAAAAAAAGAAAGCATAAATATTTAGTCATAAAGTAAGGGTTTAATAATATAAATAGCAATTGTTGACACAAGCTTGCCTAAGTTTGACCAAACATACCTATAAAAATAACACTTACTTGTTATAGCAATCTTAAATTTAACGATAAATTTTCTTAACACGATCTAAATTGCGTTTATTGTCTCGGTCTTTAATGGTGTCGCGTTTATCGTACAGTTTTTTTCCTTTGGCAAGGGCAATTTCTAACTTAGCATAGCCTTTTTCGTTAATAAATAAACGTAGCGGAATGATAGCCAACCCTTTTGTTTGCACATCTTTATAAAGTGATTTGAGTTCTCGTTTGTTAAGTAACAATTTGCGCTCTGCCTTGGGTTTATGATTGTAATAATTTCCAAAAGCATACTCTTCAATAGTCATATTAATGGCAAACAATTCACCTTTGTCATTAAACTCACAAAAACTTTCAGCAATAGAAGCTTTACTGCTTCGTATCGATTTTATTTCGGTACCAGTCAAAACAATTCCAGCGGTATATTTGTCTAATATTTCATAGGCAAAACGCGCTTTTTTGTTAAGGATGTTGATGTTTTTTTGCATGGAGCACAAAACTACACAAATTTTGTGATTAGTTGAAATGAATGGGTTTTAAGAGTTTTAATTGATGGTCAACACTTGGTCAGCAATAGTACCATTTATGATAGTAACAATATAAAGATTTCCATTGTTATCATCATCAATGTTTTCGTATTTATCTTTGCCAATCACTTTATTTACAAACTCCGGAATGGTATTGCTATGACCAACAACCAAAACCGTTTTTCCTTTAGTAGCATTTAAAAACGAATCGATATCTGTCATTCTTGGGTTATAGATAGTAATCTCTAAGTCATTTTTGTTTGCTGTGGGTTGTGCAGTTTCTTTGGTTCTATTATAATTGGTTGAATAGACGGCATCAAAGTGAATGTTGCCTAAAATAGTGCTCCAATTATCGGCTCTTTGCAAGCCTTTATCCATCAAATGAGGATTTTTTTCTGACGGATTACTTCTATCTTTTTCGGCATGTCTGATAAAATAATAGCTTGTAATTTCGGGAGTCTTCGTCTCTTGCGAAAAGGAAGTAAACGCCATTAAAAAAATAAAAGTGAGTGTAAAAAGATGTTTCATAAGCTGAAGGTTAAGCTAATTCTAATGCAATAGTAATCATGTCTTTAAAGGTGGTTTCGCGTTCTTTGCTTGTGGTGCGTTCACCAGTTACCAAAGAGTCTGAAATGGTTAAAATGCTCAAAGCATTCACTTTGTGTTTTGCAGCCATAGTATAAAGGCCTGCGCTTTCCATTTCTACACAAAGCACACCAAATTTAGACCACTTTTTATACGATTCAAAATCGTCGGCATAAAATTCATCGCTGGTTAAAATATTGCCAGCTTTAAGCGGAATGTTTTTTGATTTAGCAGTTTCAACCGCTTTCATAAAGAGTCCGAAATCGGCAGTAGGAGCAAAGTCAGCACCACTAAAACGCAGTTCGTTAATACCAGAAGTAGAAGATGCAGCCATAGCCAATACAATATCTCTAACATTAATATGCTTTTGATAAGAGCCTGCACTACCAACTCTAATAAGGTTTTTGACGCCATATTCGGTAATCAATTCATGTGAATAAATAGAAATACTCGGAACTCCCATTCCTGTTCCCATAGCAGAGATGCGTTTACCTTTATAAGTGCCTGTATAACCAAGCATACCTCTTACTTTGTTAAAGCAAACAGGGTTTTCAAAAAAAGTTTCGGCAATCCATTTGGCTCTTAATGGGTCTCCAGGTAATAAAATAGTTTCGGCAATGTCACCTTTTTTGGCTTCAATATGTACACTCATATGATGAATTTAATCAGCATAAAGATATAAATTAATATTGAGCCGTAGAAGTTTTGTCAGTAAGGATAGCAACACCAGAGGAAGTTCCAATACGGTCTGCACCAGCATCAATATATTTTTTAACCGTTTCTAAATCTCTAATACCACCAGATGCTTTTATTTTTGCTTGGTCTTTAACTGTTTTTCTGATAATTTTTACAGCAGTCAATGTAGCACCTCCTTTAGAAAACCCAGTAGAGGTTTTTATAAAATCAGCTTTGGCATCTAAACAAATTTCGCAAGCTTTGATGATTTCGTTTTTAGAAAGTTCGCTAATTTCTAAAATCACTTTTAAAGGAATTCTTCCAATAGCCAATTTTACATCAGAAATGTCTTTAAAAACAGCAACATAATTTTTGCTTTTTAAAAGCCCAATATTAATAACCATATCAATTTCATCAGCACCATCTTCAATCGCTTTTTGTGCTTCAAATACTTTGGCTTCTGTAGCGTTTGCTCCAAGTGGAAAACCAACAACCGTACAAATTTTAACTGATGATTTTGAGAGTAGCTGTTTAGCTAAAGCAACATAGCAGCTGTGAACACAAACGGCATAAAATTGATATTTTTTTGCCTCATTACAAAGGTCAATAATGTCACGCTCTGTCGTTGAGGACTTTAAAAGGGTGTGGTCTATATATTGGTTAATTTTCATGGGTAATATGTAGGTTAAGTGGTTATAAAAATACGATAAACGGTTATTACTAAAAAGTAATTTCACATTTTTTAGACAAACGGTCAATCAATTAATTAAACTTAAAATTTGCAAATTTTTAAAGCCTTTTATTTGAGTGATTTATAATTTTTCACTAATAATATATACGTGTGTGATTAAAAAAAAGATGAGATGAATCTCTAAAAACGAAACTTTTTAAGGAATGTTTAACATTACCTAAATTTTAATAAGTTTATATCTTAATATCTTAGTTAAAAATAAATAACATGGCAACAAGTAAAAAGCAGGTAAATAAAGATTACGATTTAATTTGTATTGGAGGCGGTATAATGAGTGCAACTTTAGCGCTCTTTTCAAAATTGTTACAGCCTAATTTAAAAATACTCATTTTGGAGCGTTTGGATAATGTGGCTTTAGAGAGTTCTGCTGCGTGGAATAATGCAGGAACAGGACATTCGGCATTGTGTGAGCTCAATTATTGTCCGCAAATGGAAAATGGAAATGTCTCTATTGATAAAGCCATTGATATCTGTACACAATTTGAAGTCTCTAAACAGTTTTGGTCGTATTTAGTGCAACAAAATTTGATTAAAAATCCGAAAACATTTATCAACACTGTGCCACATCATAGTTGGGTAACTGGTCAAGACAATGTCGATTATCTGGAAAAAAGATACCAAGCCATGAAACAGCATTTTATGTTTAACACTATCCAATTCTCAAAAGATATTGAAAAAATGAAAGAATGGTTTCCGTTGATAATGACTGACAGAACATCAGACGACATTATGGCTGCCAGTAGAATTGATAGAGGTACTGAAGTTAACTATGGCGAACTTACCAAAACATTGTTTAATATTTTGGAAACAAAATATGATACTAAAGTGCATTGTAATGAAGAGGTTTTAGATGTTGATCCTGATAAAAATGTGGAATGGTCAGTAAAAGTGAAACACACTAAAACTAAAAACATTCAACATTTTGATGCCAAACATGTGTTTATTGGAGCAGGAGGCGGAAGTTTGTTGTTGCTGCAAAAAGTAGAAATTAAAGAAAAAGAAGGTTATGGTGGTTTTCCAGTAAGTGGTGAATGGTTGGTCTGTAAAAACGAAGAAATTATTAACAAGCACCATGCAAAAGTTTATAGCAAAGCAGGACCCAATGATCCACCAATGTCAACACCTCATTTAGATACACGTTATATCAATGGAAAACGTGAGTTGCTTTTTGGGCCTTTTGCAGGATTTAGTCCTAAATTTTTAAAAGAAGGCTCTAATTTGGACTTGCTCAAATCGGTTACGTTAGACAATATCTCTCCAATGTTTGGAGCTTTTTGGCATAATTTACCATTAACAAAATACCTTGTGGAGCAAGTAGCGATGTCGCATAAAGACAGAGTGGATGAATTGAGAAAATTTGTAAAAGATGCAAAAGAGGACGATTGGGAATTGTTGGTGGCTGGACAGCGTGTTCAAATTATTAAACGCGATCATTATGAAGGCGGAAAACTTCAATTTGGTACTGAAGTGGTAAGTAGTAAAGATGGAAGTGTTACTTGTTTGTTAGGAGCCTCACCAGGAGCTTCGACAGCAGTTTACATTATGTTAGAGGTTTTAGAAAAAGCATTCCCAGAGTTAATTTATTCAGAAAACGGACAAGCACTTTTAAAACAAATAGTGCCATCTTGGAAAACAACTGTAGATGAAGCCTTATTTAGCAAATGTCTAAAGCAATCTAAAGAGACCTTGCAATTGTAAAAAAAAGCGATACTTGTCTTAATTAAGACGCCTATCGCTTTTTCACTAACCAACCAAATTATTATGAATTCACTTCATAATAAGTTTATAATTTTTCTGTAACTAAATGGTCTTGGTTTCTAAAAACCAATTTGTTGTCAAACTCATCTAATAAAATAACACTATCTGATGTTACTTTGCCTGAGAGTATTTCTTTACTCAGTTCATTCAATACTTCTTTTTGAATCACTCGTTTTACAGGTCGTGCACCATATTCCGGATGATAGCCTTTTTCTGCTAAATAGGCAATAGCTTCATTGGTTGCATCAAACGTAATATGTTGTTGTGCTAACATTTTGGTGACACTTTTTAGCTGTAAACCGACAATTTCTACAATATTATCTTTGCTTAATGGTGTAAACATGATGGTTTCATCAATGCGGTTTAAAAATTCAGGTCTAATGGATTGTTTTAATAATCCTAATACATCAATTTTTGCCGATTCAATTGCAGAATCAATATCTTTTGTTGCTTCAAAACGTTCTTGTATGATTTGACTTCCCATATTGGAGGTCATAATGATAATGGTGTTTTTAAAGTCAGCCAATCGACCTTTGTTGTCTGTTAAATGCCCTTCATCCAAAACCTGTAACAAGATGTTAAACGTATCAGGATGTGCCTTTTCAATTTCGTCCAATAATACTACAGAGTAAGGTTTACGTCTAACCGCTTCTGTTAATTGACCACCTTCATCATAACCAACATAGCCTGGAGGTGCTCCAACCAATCTGCTCACAGCGTGACGCTCTTGGTATTCGCTCATGTCAATTCGTGTCATAGCACTTTCGTCGTCAAACAAATATTCTGCTAAAGCTTTAGCTAATTCGGTTTTTCCAACGCCTGTGGTTCCAAGAAACAAGAAGGTTCCAATAGGTTTTTGTGGGTTTTGTAATCCAGCTCTTGAGCGACGTACAGCATCACTAACGGCTGTAATGGCTTCGTCTTGCCCAACCACACGTTTGTGGAGTTGGTCTTCTAATTTCAACAGTTTTTCGCGCTCAGTTTGTAGCATTTTGGTAACAGGAATTCCTGTCCATTTGGCAACTACTTCAGCAATATCATCATAGGTAACTTCTTCTTTAATCAAAGAACTTTCACTTTGGTTTTGCTGCAACTCTTTTTGGAGTTTTTCTAAACGTTCTTGGGTGTCTTTAATTTTTCCGTAACGAATTTCTGCTACTTTACCATAATCGCCATCACGTTCTGCACGTTCTGCTTCCAATTTAAATTCTTCAATATCCGATTTTGCAGCTTGAATATTGTCTACCACTTCTTTTTCACTTTTCCATTTAGCATTAATGGTGGTGCGCTCTTCTTTTAAATTTGCTAAATCAGAACGAAGAGTTTTTAATTTAGATTCGTCTTTTTCGCGTTTAATGGCTTCAATTTCAATCTCTAACTGCATAATTTTTCTGTCCAAAACGTCTAATTCTTCAGGTTTTGAGTTGATTTCCATACGCAATTTTGAAGCTGCTTCATCCATTAAGTCAATTGCTTTATCTGGTAAAAACCGATTGGTAATGTAGCGTTCAGATAATTCTACAGCACCAATAATGGCTTCGTCTTTAATGCGGACTTTGTGATGCGTTTCATACTTTTCTTTAATCCCTCTTAAGATGGAAATAGCGCTTTCGGTATCGGGTTCATCAACCATGACTTTTTGAAAACGACGTTCTAAAGCTTTATCTTTTTCAAAATATTTTTGATATTCATCCAAAGTGGTTGCTCCAATAGCGCGCAATTCGCCTCTTGCTAAGGCTGGTTTTAAAATATTAGCAGCATCCATAGCACCTTGACCACCACCAGCGCCAACAAGCGTGTGGATTTCGTCAATAAACAAGACGATGTCACCTTCACTTTCAGTCACTTCTTTAATAACTGCTTTTAGGCGTTCTTCAAATTCACCTTTAAATTTGGCACCAGCAATTAAAGCACCCATATCTAAAGCAAAAATTTGCTTATCGATTAAGTTTTCAGGGATGTCACCATCAACAATTCGGTGAGCCAACCCTTCTGCAATAGCTGTTTTACCTGTACCAGGTTCGCCAACTAAAATTGGGTTGTTTTTGGTGCGTCGTGATAAAATTTGCAAAATTCTACGAATTTCCTCATCACGACCAATAACAGGATCTAATTTTCCGTCTTTGGCTAATTGATTGAGGTTTTTTGCGTATTTGTTTAATGAATTGTATGTGTCTTCCTGACTTTGAGAGGTTACACGATCACCTTTTCGCAATTCATTGATGCTGGCATTTAGCGTTTTTTCTGTTACGCCTTGGTCCTTGAGCATTTGCGCTATTTTGCTGTTCGATTTAAAAATGGCGAGAATTAAGTGTTCAATTGAGACATAATCATCATTCATTTTTTTAGCAATGATTGACGCTTCGTTAAGTGTTTTACTGGCTTCACGCGACAACATGATGTCGCCTCCAGAAACTTTAGCAAAACTTTCCAATTGTTTGTCTAAAGCTTGTTGTAAGATGCTTATATTGACATTCAATTTTTTTAAAAGGAAAGGCATTACATTTTCATCTACTTCAAAAATAGCTTTGAACAAATGTTCATTTTCAATTTGTTGATGGCCATAACGTTGTGCAAGTTGTTGTGCTTGTTGTATGGCTTCTTGTGATTTTATGGTATAATTATTAAAATTCATATTGTCTGAGTATCTGTTTTTAGTGTTTAATTTTTAATAAATTGTCAATTATCTTACCAACTTATGAAGCAAGACAAAAAGTCAGTAAAATCAAATAAAATTATGACGTTTCGTCAGGTGTTTAAGTTTTTGAAGTCATTTGATTGGTAACTTAAAGATACTTAAATTGCAACCAATAGTGCGTTAAAGGAATGATAAAATAGAATGTAATTTTTGTCTAAATAGAAATAAAAAAAAATAGAATAAATGGGAATATTCACTAAATTATTTAGTAGTTCGTCGGAACTGAAAGAAGAAAAGCAAGTGCCTTGGATTGCTTTAACTACACTGTCACAACTTGACGAGATAGAGGTGACATCTAAAACTAAAACACAGGCTATTTTTAAGCATTCTACACGCTGTGGTATCAGTCGTATGGTGATAAAACAATTTGAAAGCGATTATAATTTGACCAATAATTTAGACCTCTATTATTTAGATTTGCTCAGCTATAGAGCCATCTCAAATGAGATAGCCAACCGTTTTGATATAGTACATGAGTCGCCCCAACTCATACTTATAAAAAATGGTATCGTAGTTGCGCAAGCCAGCCATAGTGCTATTAATGCGTTGGAATTGGATAGATTGGTTTGAAATAAAAATAGAAGTTATGAGTGATAGTAAAATTTTATCAAAAGATCAACAAAAAGCACTTCTCAAAATATTAAAACTCCGTTTTGATAAAAATATGATGCGACATCAAGATATTGAATGGCATCCTATACAAACAAAACTGGAAAATAATATGCAGAAACTTTGGACACTCCAAAAGATGGAAGCTACTGGAGGTGAACCTGATGTTGTTGCTTACGATAAAAAAACTGACGAATATATTTTTTATGATTGTTCAAATGAAAGCCCTAAAGGGCGCAGAAGTATTTGTTATGATCGCGAAGCATTGGATGCAAGAAAGACACATAAACCTCTAAATAGTGCCATGGATATGGCAGAGACCATGGGAATTGAACTTTTAACAGAAAAGCAATATAAAGAATTACAACAGCTTGGAAATTTTGATGCAAAAACATCAAGTTGGATAAAAACGCCTTCTGAAATTAGAAAACTTGGTGGTGCGCTTTTTGCCGATTTTCGCTATAATAACGTTTTTGTTTACCATAATGGAGCATCTTCTTATTACGCAGCAAGAGGGTTTCGTGGCAGTATTAAAGTTTAAGACTTTTTCTGATTGATGTGTAAGAATATTAGTTTTTTTAAGGTATTACTATCTTTTACACATCTAAATATTTAAAACTATTATATTTGAAGCAATTATTGTTTCAAGGTCTCAATCTATATGATACAAAAAATATTTCTTACACCATTTCAAAAATTTGTAAAAATAGAAAGCTTTAGTGGTATTTTATTATTAATAACGACACTTATTGCATTGATTTGGTCAAACTCATCCTTTGGAGATAGTTATAGAGACTTATGGCAATATGATATTGGGATAGTTGCTAAAGGATTTGAGTTTAAAAAACCATTAATTTTATGGATAAATGATGGTTTAATGGCTATTTTCTTTTTCCTTATCGGATTAGAAATTAAAAGAGAATTGCTTATAGGTGAATTGAATTCCGTTAAAAAAATGGCATTTCCACTATTTGGCGCATTAGGAGGTATGATAGTTCCTGTTGCCTTTTTTCTGTTTTTAAACCAAAACCCTGAAACGTTTAAAGGATGGGGAATTCCTATGGCGACTGACATTGCATTTTCTTTGGCTATACTCAATATCTTAGGAAATAAAATCCCATTAAGTCTTAAAATATTTTTAACAGCATTTGCTATTGTAGATGATATAGGAGCTGTTTTGGTGATTGCTATTTTTTACAGCGGAACCATCAACACAATGTTGGTATTAATAGCCTTAGCATTATTGGCTGTGCTTTATTTTTTATCCTATAAAGGATATTATTCAAAATTTATATTGGTTTTTGTTGGCGTTATTGTATGGTTTTTATTTCTAAAATCGGGTATTCATCCAACCATTGCTGGAATCTTGTTGGCATTTTCTGTGCCAATTAGACAAAAAATAGACACGTCAACATTTTTATATCAGTTAGAGAATGTTTATAACAATATAAAAGCTGCTACAATTTCTAAAAAGCCTATTTTATCTAATGAACAAATTGAGCATATTGACGATTTAGAAGATTGGACCACCAAATTTCAATCGCCATTGCAACATTTAGAACATAGTTTACACGGTTGGGTTGCTTATTTTATCATTCCTGTTTTTGCACTTGCTAATGCTGGAGTACTTTTAAATAATGGCGTAGAAATGGATGTGGCTTTAGTAATTAATATTGTTGTTTGTTTAGTCTTAGGTAAAGGTATTGGAATAGCTTCAGTGGTTTTGTTGGTTAAAAAAATGAAACTAATTGAGGTGCCAAGCGATATAAGTTTTAGGCAAATTTTAGGAGTTTCTTTTTTAGCTGGAATTGGATTTACAATGGCCATTTTTATTGCAAGTTTGGCATTTGCATCCACACCAAAATATATTGATTCTGCTAAAATAGGGATTCTTATAGGTTCTTTTATATCTGCAGTAATAGGGTATGTCATTTTGAGGTTGAATCCAATTAAAAAAGAATCTCAATTAAGGTAAATTCTTTATACTTTTATTAGAGTCTCATTTAACTTTACATAAATATCATATTTTCATAATGTTAATATTTTAACAAATATTTAGTATAAGTTGGTTCGATACATTACGAACTAATTGTAATTTTGCATTTTAAGGATACTAATATGCAAGAAATACCACAAGACAAAAAGCAACTAATAGAAGAGGTTGGTATCATGCTCGAAGAACGTTCGGGTCTTTCACCTCTTGCAGCAAGAATTTATGCAACCCTTATTTTGTCGTCGCATGATGGATTGAGTTTTGGAAAAATCATACAAATTACTCAAGCAAGCAAAAGTTCAGTTTCATGCAACCTTAACGTGTTAGTACAGTTACATTACGTAGAGTATTATACAAAACCAGGCGACAGAAAACGCTATTTCCGTACTTCGCAATTCTATATCAAAAATACGATGGAACAACAACGTCATTCAATTGATAAAGAATTGGAAATTGTAAAAAAAATAAATGCCTTTAATAAGGATCACAACCCTGAAAAATTTAAAAATGAAAAATCATTAGGCATTTTATTTCAGGAATATCTCGAAGAGCATCGCCATAAAATAAACATAAAATTAAAAGAGATTAACGACTTTCAAAAACAAGCTTAAACATAAATTAAAATGAAATTAATTATAAAAATCATAGTTTCTTTGGCGCTTCCTTTAATAGTGACCTCTTGCAGAAATAATGAAACAAGTAAAAATGGAGCGATAGCTCATGGAGCTTTATCTTTTCCAGTAGTTGAAATACCTACAAAAACTCTTACGGGTTACACCTCATATCCAACCAGTATAGAAGGAAGGGTTAATAGTGAAGTTCGTGCAAAAATATCGGGCTACATCACAGATGTTTTGGTTGATGAAGGTCAAAAAGTTCGCAAAGGGCAAGTGCTTTTTAAATTAGAAACACAATCCTTAAACCAAGATGCATCAGCAGCAAAAGCCAATGTGGATGCAGCTCAAGTTGAGGTTGATAAATTAAAACCTTTGGTTGAAAAAAACATCATCAGCAATGTACAATTGGAAACGGCCAAAACCAAATTGCAACAAGCAAAAAGCAATTATAACAGTATTGTTGCAAATATTGATTATGGTTCCATAAAAAGTCCTGTAGATGGTTATGTAGGTTCTATTCCGCTCCGAAAGGGTTCTTTGGTCAGTCCTTCAAGTACAGAGCCATTAACCACAGTGTCAGATATCAGTAATGTGTATGCTTATTTTTCTATGAATGAAAAGGAATATCTCGATTTTATTCAAAATGCAGAAGGTAATGATATCGCAGCAAAAATTAAAAACTTACCTAAAGTGACCTTGATTTTGGCTAACGGAAGCACCTATGGTCAAGAAGGTAAGATTGAGACTATTAATTCACAAGTCAATGTCAATACAGGCTCTATCTCATTTCGTGCAGTTTTTGACAATCCATCACGCTTATTAACCAATGGAAACAGCGGAAAAATCAGAGTACCTAAAACTTATGAGAACGCCATTGTGGTGCCACAAGAGTCAACTTACGAACAACAAGGAAGCACTTATGTTTATAAAATAGCTGCAGACAGTACCGCTGTTGCAACACGAATCAATATTACCGCCGAAGTAGGCAATATGTTTGTAGTTTCTGAAGGCCTTAAAGCTGGTGACAAAATCGTTGCCAAAGGGGTTGCCAAATTGCGTGGTGATACCAAAATAAAACCTATACAAATTTCATTTGATAGCATTGCAAAACCAATTGAAAAAGTATTCAGATAACCTTTGAAGACCAAAGCATTATGTTAAAAACATTTATAGAAAGACCAGTCCTTTCAACAGTTATTTCCATCATCATCGTGATTTTGGGTGTTTTGGGACTCTCCGCATTGCCAATTACCCAATATCCTGATATTGCACCACCAACCGTTTCAGTAAATGCCAGTTATCCAGGTGCCAATGCCGAAACCATTTTAGAAAGCGTTATTGTGCCTCTGGAGGAACAGATTAATGGTGTAGAAGGGATGACTTACATTACCTCATCGGCTTCCAACACAGGTTCGGCCTCCATTACTGTATTTTTTGACCAAGATGTCGATCCAGATATTGCTGCCGTAAACGTACAGAATCGTGTAGCGCGTGCCAATCCGTTATTGCCGTCTGAAGTTTTGCAAACAGGTGTGACTACACAAAAACAGCAAACCAGTGCCTTGATGTATATGTCTTTTTACAGTACCAATCCCGATTACGACGACACCTATATACAAAATTATCTTAAAATCAATGTCATTCCCGAATTACAAAGAGTGAATGGCGTTGGAGATGTCAACGTATTTGGTGCAAAAGATTATGCCATGCGCATTTGGCTAAAGCCTGAAAAATTAGCAGCTTATGGGTTAATTCCAACGGATATCACTGCAGCTTTACGCGAACAAAGTTTGGAAGCAGCAGCAGGTTCTTTGGGTGAAAATAATGGTGAAGCCTTTAGTTATGTTATCAAATATGGAGGTCGGTTAAAGACAGAAGAGCAATACAGCAATATCATAGTCAAAGCATTGGGTAATGGTCAGTTTTTACGATTGAATGATGTGGCCGATATTGAACTTGGCGCACAATCTTATGCTGGAGGAGGAACTACAAAAGGAAATCCTGCGGTGAATCTCGGAATTTTTCAGACCAAAGGATCCAATGCTCGTGATATCATTTTAGAAATTGAAAAACGATTGGACGAGGTTAGAAATGACTTGCCAAAAGGCATCGAAATTTTTGTTCCTTATAATACCAATAATTTCTTGAACGCATCCATTAAAAAAGTAGTAAGCACTTTAGCTGAAGCTTTTTTATTAGTGTTTTTAGTAGTATTTATATTTCTTCAGGATTTTAGATCGACATTAATTCCTGCTATTGCAGTTCCTGTGTCTATTATTGGAACGTTTTTCTTTCTGAATCTTTTCGGTTATTCCATCAATTTATTAACACTTTTTGCTTTGGTTTTAGCCATTGGAATTGTGGTGGATGATGCCATTGTCGTTGTAGAAGCCGTTCATGCCAAGATTGACGAAGGTGAACACAATCCTAAAAAAGCAACTTTGGATGCCATGCATGAAATTTCTGGAGCGATTATTTCCATTACCTTGGTCATGGCAGCTGTATTTATTCCTGTTACCTTTATAAAAGGACCAACAGGTGTATTTTATGAACAATTTGGGATTACACTAATTGTCGCAATTATAATTTCAGCGGTAAATGCCTTGACCTTGAGTCCTGCTTTGTGTGCACTATTTTTAAAAGGACATGATGATAAACAAAACAGTAAAAAGAAAGGTTTTCTTGGTCGTTTCTTTAATGGGTTCAATAAAGGCTTCAATGCGACGGTTAAAAAATATGGAAAGTCTGTCCACTTTCTTTATCGCAATAAATGGATCACTGGTATTATTTTTATACTTGCAGTTGGTGGCATTTTCTGGTCGTCTTCAGTATTAAAAACAGGCTTTGTTCCTGATGAGGATAGAGGGATTGTCTTTTTAAACGTAGAGCTTCCGGCTGGTTCTTCCATTGATAGAACCCATCAGGTAAATGCCGAATTATATGATAAAATTAGTAAGATACCTGGTGTCGAAGGAGGCTCGGTTATTGAAGGCAGAAGTTTTTTAGGTGGTGCTGGTAGTAACAATGGGCTTGGGTTTATCAAATTGGAAGACTGGAATAAACGAAATGCAGATTCATTGTCCATAGAGAGTATTACAGCCAAAATGTTTGGTGTTGCAGCACAATTTCCTGAAGCAAATATTCTCTTTTTTGCGCCTCCAAGCATTCCTGGTTTTGGAAGTTCTGCTGGTGTTGAGGTCAATTTATTGGATCGCTCTGGCGGAAGCTTTACCGATTTAGATAATGTGACTCAAGAATTTATCGGAAAATTATCAAAGCGCCCAGAAATAAAATATGCACAATCCTCTTTCAACACCAAATATCCGCAATATGAAATAGAACTCAATGCTCCTTTGGCTAAAGAATTGGGTGTGCCAATCAGTAGTATCTTTTCAACATTGCAAGGTTATATTGGAAGTGTATTTGCATCCGATTTCTCAAGATTTGGAAAACAATATCGTGTGTATGTGCAAGCATTGCCAGAAGATCGTGCCAAATTGAGTGATTTGAATAAGTTATACGTCCGAACAGGAACTGGTAACATGACACCAATCACAACCTTTGTATCTCTTAAAAGAGTTTATGGACCACAATCGGTAACGCGTTTTAATCTATTCAACTCTACCAAGTTGTCAGCCGCAACTAATCCAGGGTATAGTACTGGTGATGCCATCAAAGCAGTGGAAGAAGTTTCAAAAACACTACCTGCCAATTATACCACAGCTTATTCTGGGTTGACGCGTGAAGAGGTCAATGCAGGAAACCAAACGACGACTATTTTCTTGTTATCCTTAGTATTCGTATATTTCTTATTGGCGGCGCAATACGAAAGTTACTTAATTCCGTTTTCGGTGATATTGTCTTTGCCATTAGGAGTTTTTGGAGCCTATTTTGTCACGCAAATGACAGGACTTCAGAATAACATTTATTTTCAGATTGCCTTGATTATGCTTCTTGGGTTATTGGCTAAAAACGCTATTTTGATTGTGGAGTTTGCCTTACAGCGAAGACGAAAGGGCGAATCGCTTATTGAAGCAGCCATCAATGGTGCCGAAGCGCGTTTACGACCAATTTTGATGACCTCGTTCGCCTTTATTCTCGGTTTGATGCCTTTGGTGTTAGCAAACGGTGTTGGTGCCGCTGGTAACCGTTCCATTGGTACTGGAGCCGTTGGAGGTTTATTGATAGGAACTATTCTTGGTGTATTTGTCATTCCTATATTGTTCATCTTTTTCCAATGGTTACAAGAAAAAATATCAGCAGCACCACAACAAAAACTTAAAGAAGAAACCACATTATGATAGCAATACTTAAAAATCGTTTGTTCAAATATTCTGTAGTGCTGGTAGTTTCGGCATTTACGCTTCAGAGTTGTTTTGTAGCGAAAGATTATAAGCGACCACAAATAGAAGAAACTCAAAATCTATATAGAACGGATGCTCTGCCAACCGATAGTTTATCGATGGCAGATGTGTCATGGAAAACCATGTTTACAGACCCTTATTTGACACAATATATAGAAGAAGGTCTTCAAAATAATATTGATGTCAGAATTGCTATTCAACAAGTATTAGCAGCCGAAGCATATGTAAAACAAGGAAAAACGGGCTATTTACCAAGCATTAGTGCTAAGGCATCAGCAACACGTTCTTATTTGTCTGGAAATGGACAACAAGGCGCTATACTAAACAACCTTGGAACCGACCATGTCGATCAATTTGAACTTTCTGGAGCCTTATCTTGGGAAGCAGACATTTGGGGAAAAATAAGAAGCAACAAACGCGCTTATGAAGCTGGCTATTTACAATCGATGGCAGTACATCAAGCTGTAAAATCACGATTGGTGGCTGATATTGCCTCAACCTATTACCAATTATTGTCTTTAGATGCTCAATTGAAAATTACCAAACGAAGCGTCAGCGTAAGAGACAGTAGTGTAAGTACCATTCAAGCTTTAAAAGATGCAGGACAGGTAACTCAAGTAGCTGTAGACCAAAATATTGCACAGTACAACAATGCCAGAGCCTTACAAGTGGATTTGGAAACTGCAATTTTCAGAACAGAAAACACCTTGAGCATTTTGTTGGGAAAACAACCACAAGACTACCAAAGAAGCGTATTGGATGACCAACAATTACAGTCTGATTTAAAATTGGGAGTACCATCAACCTTGTTGAGCAATCGACCTGATGTGATGGCTGCAGAATACAATTTGGTAAGAGCTTTTGAATTGACCAATGTAGCGCGAAGTAATTTTTATCCATCGTTGACTTTGACAGCAACTGGAGGTTTCCAAAGTTTGCAATTAAACCAATTACTGAATACCAATTCATTATTTGCCAACCTTGTAGGTGGTTTAACACAACCTATTTTCAACCAACGAAAACTAAGAACTCAAAAAGAAGTTGCTGTTGCACAGCAAGAACAAGCACTGTTAGAATTTAAACGCTCGTTATTGGTAGCCGGAAATGAGGTGTCCAATGCTTTGTTTTCATATCATCAGGAAACCGAAAAAATTGAATACCGAGAGCTTGAAGTGGAAGCTTTGCGTAGTGCCGAAAGAAACTCTAACGAGCTCTTGAAAAATGGATATGCCAATTATTTGGATTTATTAACGGCCAGACAAAGTGCTTTAAATGCTGAGTTGAACGTCATTGATAGCAAATTGCAGCAATTATTATCGATTGTTGATTTGTACGAGGCACTTGGTGGTGGTTGGAAATAAGCCTTAATTATTTAACAGTATTTATCATTAAAGACCAGTTAGAAATCCGTGCAATTCAGTTTAGATACTATAATTCTTTACGTTCAAAATGTTGAAAAATTAAAATCTTTTTATATCAACATTTTTAAACTTGAAGTTATTGAAGAATATGAATCACTTTGGGTGCTTTTAAATGCTGGAAATGCTAAAATTGGATTGCATCAAATTGGCAACCAATATATAGATAGGAGCAAAGGCACATTCAGATTTGATAGTAATTGTAAAATTGTTTTTGAAATTGATGAGAATATTGATAAAGTTAGACAGCAATTATTAAATCAAAAGGTGTTGATGAGAGAGTTAAAAACTTTTGATAATTATGATTATTTACTTTGTGATGGTGAAGATCCAGAAGGTAATGTGTTTCAGTTAAAGCAAAAAAAACGTCCAAATTAATTTTGGACGTTTTTTGTTTTTAAAAAAGATAAAGGCTATTTGCCCATAATTCTAAACATGCCAGTGCCACAGGTTGGACACTTACCTTTCATAGCTTTTCTGCCATTTTTCATGGTAGTTTCTGCTGCATCTTTCATTTCTTTTTTTGACTTACATTTTACACAATATGCTTCCATTTTTTATTTTTTAAGTTCATTATCAATAAAAGTAAGTTTTATAAAATAAACTCACAATGTTTTGGGTGTTTTATTGTCATAATTTATAAGAACTGATAATTTGTTTTAGCTTTTGTTTTAAATCTTCACCTGTATCAAAAATCATTTGCTCATTACTTGGAAATATCACACGACGGTTATCTAAAAGTTTAAAATCGTCATAATCTAAAGCGCGTTTATCACCTCTATACGTAGCAAAGATGTTTTCAAAAACAAATTCGCTGGTTATAGGAAAAGCCTTCAATGTTTGGTGTGTTTTTAAATTACTATACACTACATTGGCAATAATTTGTGTTGATTTGCTTTGGCTTATTTCATTAAAACGCGCTTTTGCAGTAATAATTTTATCAATTTTAATGTCGTTGCCTAAACTATCTTTCATCACATTACCATTGCTATCCAATTGATATTTCCAACCATCTTTTACTTGTTTTTGTCTCAGCAGTTCACGTTCAGTCATACGCTCTGGCGAAATATTAATGCGTTTTAGTTGCAGTTCCATGGCGTAATCATAAGCAATATTTGCATCCTTTGCAGCATGATACACCGTCCAAAATTGATCCAATCCATAAGTGTCAAAGTTGAGCAAATCATCTTCCAAACGTCTCGGAATTACTTGATTGGTTTGGTTTTCAATGGTTACAATCACATAATCAGTTCCTTTTTGGTAAGCTTCGTTCATTAAGTTTCGCACATCTTTATAATTAGGATTTATCTTGTCTATATATTCTAATGTATTATACGTGTTTCGTATGATTTGCTTATCAAAACTTTGCAGATTGCGTTTGCTTTTGATGTATAAATAGTCAGATAAATTAGCTTTTGATTGTGCAATATCCGAAGCATAATCATTCAACTTAAAATGGATGGTTTTACCATTTACTTGCAATGGCAAAAAAGGTTTTATAGCTTCTTGTCGAGCATCTAAATTGCTGTAAATGTCATAAATGCTTTGATAATTTTCTGGATTGCCATCGTTTTTAAGATGATTTATTGATGTTAAATCGCGCTCATTGGCTTTGTAATAAGCATCTCTTAAAAGAAGGATATAATCTTCTTTTCGTTTTTTGTCCTTGTTGGTTTCCAATTTTTTTAAAGCATTGGTTATGGCTTGGTTATAATTACCAGAGTGCAATGCTTTTTCAATTTGTTTCCTTCCATTACAGGATAACAACAATGAAAGGAGTACTGTTAAGCGTAGTAATTGTTTCATAAGACTGTAATTTAGGGGTTGTGTAAGGTGGTTTTCAATTTTGATGCCAAATTAAAACAGCCTTCAAATTTTATATTTTTGAAGGCTGTTTTTTTATAATTGAATAATTTATTTCTTTTTCTTCGGATTATAAACAGGAAGTAATTGTGTTGAAACTTCGCCAAATCCAATACGAGTTCCATCTTTTTCGCAATGACCACGCATGATAACGGTATCATTATCATTAATAAATTTACGTTCAGAACCATCTTTGAGTTTGATAGGTTTTTCACCTCTCCAAGTCAATTCTAACATCGACCCATACGAATCTGGAGTTGGACCTGAAATAGTACCACTTCCCATCATATCGCCAGAATTTACAGGACATCCATTAATGGTATGATGTGCTAACTGTTGAGACATATTCCAATACATATACTTAAAATTGGATTTACTCACAATAGATTCTTTAGCATTTTCTGGTCTGATGGCAACTTCTAAGCTAATATCGTAGCTCTTTTTTCCTTTAGATTGCAAATAAGGCAATACAGGTTTTATTGGTTTTGGGCTATCAACTTTAAATGGTTCTAAGGCATCAAGCGTTACAATCCAAGGTGAAATTGAGGAAGCAAAGTTTTTGGCTAAGAAAGGGCCTAATGGCACGTATTCCCATTTCTGAATATCACGTGCAGACCAGTCGTTAAATAATACCAAACCAAAAATATATTCTTCTGCTTCATTAACAGGAATGGGCTCACCAAGGTCATTGGCATCAGTAGTAATAAAAGCCATTTCCAATTCAAAATCTACCAATTTAGAAGGTCCAAATACAGGTTCAGTGGCACCATTTGGAAGTGTTTGCCCTTGTGGTCTGTGTACAGGAATACCTGAAGGAATAATGGAAGAACTGCGTCCATGATACCCAACAGGAATATGTAACCAATTGGGTAGCAAAGCATTGTCAGGGTCTCTAAACATGGTGCCTACATTGGTAGCATGTTCTAAACTTGAGTAAAAGTCAGTATAATCACCAATTTGAACAGGTAATTGCATTTCAATCTCATCCAATCTAAAGCATACAATTTCTTTATGTTTGGTGTTGTTTTTTAGAGTGGTGTTGGTACTGTCAAAAATATGAGCAATTCTGTCGCGAACGGCTCTCCAGGTTTTGCGTCCATCAGCAATAAAATCGTTTAGAGTATCTTGTAAAAAAATATCGTCAGTTAATGGAATGCCATCAAAATAACCTAATTGGTGTAAGGCTCCTAAATCAATGGCAGTATCACCAATTCTGGTGCCAATGGTAATAATGTCATCACGTGTTAAAAAAACACCGAAGGGAATATTTTGTATTGGGAAATCTGAATTCTTTCCAACGTGTAACCACGAAGTTCTGTCAGGATTATTTGCTGCTAAAGGCATAATGTTGCTATTAATGGTTGTTACTATAATTCTTTTCAAACCTACACAAAATTTTTATTCTGATTGAATAAAATGATTAAAAAATAGGTTCGTTTTGATAATTTCATAAAATTGTAAACTATCAGAGTAAATATATGTTTTTTGGTGTATTTAACTAATGTATTTATTATTTTTGAGAAATTTTTAACGTAATACATAGATATGCAACCCGACAACCAAATTTTTGAATTAATTGAGGCCGAAAAAGAACGACAACTTAATGGATTAGAGCTTATTGCCTCTGAAAACTTTGTAAGTAACCAAGTGATGGAAGCAGCAGGTTCTGTGTTGACCAATAAATACGCTGAAGGCTATCCTGGAAAACGTTATTATGGTGGTTGCGAAGTAGTGGATGAAGTAGAACAAATTGCTATTGATAGAGCCAAAACCTTATTTGGTGCTACTTATGTAAACGTACAGCCACACTCTGGAAGTCAAGCTAACACAGCAGTGTATTCTATGTGTTTAAAGCCTGGAGACAAAATTTTAGGTTTTGATTTGTCTCATGGAGGACATTTAACTCATGGTTCTCCAGTAAATTTTTCAGGAAAACTGTATCAACCGTCATTTTATGGGGTTGATAAAGCTACAGGTTTGATTGATTACAATAAATTGGCCGATACTGCAAAAAAAGAACAACCAAAATTAATTATTGCAGGAGCTTCAGCATATTCTCGTGATATGGATTTTAAAGCCTTCCGAGAAGTTGCAGATAGTGTTGGTGCTATTTTAATGGCAGATATATCACATCCTGCTGGATTAATTTCCAAAGGAATTTTGAACGATCCTATTCCACATTGCCATATTGTAACCACCACCACTCATAAAACTTTGCGTGGTCCAAGAGGTGGTATGATTATGATGAGTGAAGATTTTGAAAATCCTTACGGTTTAAGAACTCCAAAAGGCGAGCTAAAAATGATGTCTTCTCTTTTAGATTCTGGTGTGTTTCCTGGCAATCAAGGTGGACCATTAGAGCATATTATTGCTGCAAAAGCAGTTGCTTTTGGCGAAGCTTTAACAGATGAGTTTTTGCATTACATGCTTCAAGTTAAAAATAATGCCGCAGCTATGGCTAAAGCATTTGTGAGTAGAGGTTATCATATTATTTCTGATGGAACTGATAACCACATGATGTTGATTGACCTTAGAAATAAAAATATTACAGGCAAAGATGCTGAAAAAGCATTGGTAAAAGCAGATATTACTGTTAATAAAAATATGGTTCCTTTTGATGATAAATCACCTTTTGTAACTTCCGGAATTAGAATAGGAACACCAGCCATTACCACAAGAGGTCTTAAAGAAAGTGATATGGAAAGTATTGTAGCACTGATTGATGAAGTTATTGTTAACTTTGATAATGAAACTAAATTAGAGGCTATTGCAGATAAAGTAAATAACATGATGCAGCATAGGCCTTTGTTTTCTTAAATTTTACAAGAATGAATTTGAAATGTAATATCCTAATAACCATAGCAATATGTTTTGTCTTTCAACCGCTATTTTCTCAAGTTTTTTTTGAAAACAAGGCATTTCAATTAGGTATCAATGTTACAGGTAATTCAAGTTCTGTTTTAGGCGGTATCAGTTTTTATGATTATGACCAAGATGGTTGGGATGATATTACTCTGGCATCTAAAAGTAATTTTCCTGTAAGATTTTTTAAAAACAATTCTGGCACTTTTATCGAGCAAACATTTAACATGACCATTACAGGTCATTCAAAGCAAGTACTTTGGGTAGATTATGATAATGATGGCGATAACGATTTGTTTGTAACCAGAGTTGATGCTGCAAATAAACTATATCAAAACGATGGAAATTTTGTGTTTACTGATGTTACTTCAGCCGCAGGTTTTCCATTATTAACCGTTTTAAAAACCTATGGTGCCGCTTTTGGTGATTATGATAATGATGGTTATTTAGATGTGTTTTTGAGCAATAAAGATGATGACCTACTTATTCCAAACCAATTATATCATAACAATGGCGACGGAACTTTTACAGATGTAACAGTAGCTGCTGGAATAAGCCCTGTTGGACATTTATCATTTTGTGCTGTCTTTTTTGATTATGACAAGGATGGTTTTCAAGATATTTATATCTCGAATGACCGTTTTGTAAATACCAATATTTTGTATCACAATAATGGTGATGGAACTTTTACTGACACAAGTATCGCTTCAGGAACCAATATTGCTGCCAATGCGATGTCAACTACCATCGATGATTTTAATGACGATGGTTGGTTAGATATTTATATCACAAATACTTCGGAAGGCAACTATTTACTCAAAAATAATGGTAACGGAACATTTACCGACGTTGCACTAACCTCAGGAACCAGTTTTAATAGTATGGGTTGGGGAGCTAACTTTTTTGATGCTGATAATGATGCTGATATGGACTTGTATGTAAGTAGCATGGTCGAAAATCCTAATATAGGGCTTTTGACGACTGCGTTTTATGAATGCCAAACAAATTATAATTATGTGATTCCTTCTGATGCTGGATTTGTTAATGATACCTTTGCAAGTTTTTCTAATGCTATTGGTGATGTGGATAATGATGGTTACACCGATTTTTTTGTATGTAATAGAGCTCCAGCCAACCATTCTCTTTGGAAAAATGCTGGAGGCACCAATAATTGGTTAAAAATAAATTTAGAAGGTACTATTAGCAACAAAAATGGTATAGGTTCATGGATTGAGGTTTATGCCAATAATAAAACCATGTATCGATATACACTATGTGGCGAAGCCTTTTTGGGTCAGAATTCTGCAACTGAAATCTTTGGAGTTAATACAGCTACAACCATAGATTATATTAAAGTGAAATGGTTAAGTGGCATTGAAGATATTTTGACAGATGTAGCACCTAACCAAACTTTAACAGTTGTAGAAGGTAGCACTTTATCAAATTCCAATTTTGAAAATACTCAAATTAAGATTTATCCAAATCCTACAAATGGACAAGTGTATTTTTCAGGTTTTGATTCTGATTTCACTGTGGATATTTTTGATTTTATGGGAAGAAGAATGACTTCAAAAATTATAAATCAATCCACAAATAGTATTGATATAAGCAGCAATACTAAAGGCGTTTACTTACTTTTAATAAAAACAGAAGAGGCAACCATCACTAAAAAAATGGTGTTGTATTAATTATCCTCAAAAATAATATGCTGATAAGCACCTAAATCTGGAGAAGCTGTTCTATCTACATTCAAAATATCATTTGGTACCTGATTTGCAAAAGTGTTGTTGCCTTTATTGTTTCCTGCCGAATGATCACCAATCATCATCTTATTATTAGAAGAATCTAAAAAGTCTGGATTTTCATTAAAAATAGCATTTTCATATAACGAAGTATTGGTAAAATCATAATTATCACCAGTTGGTACATTACTTGTGTTTTGAAAACGCATCAGGCAGTTAGTGAATTTAAAATTGAAATCGCTGCCTTCTTTTTCATCTAAGAAAAACTCAGGATTGTCATTTCCATAAATAATGCAATTGTTAAAATTTGCTTCACTTAAGTTATTAGTAAAAACCGTTTCGTTTTCATCCGTAATATAATTATTCAATAAAAGTGCAGGAAATTGTCTAAAACTATTGCTCCAATAATTGGCAATAGTACAATGTGTAAAGTTGTATTTTCCGCCATAAGTACCAGCAAAAGAAGATTGTCCAGCGTTGTTAAAGACCACATTTTCAGCTTTTATAGACGTTGCTCTTCCTAAAATTCCAAAATTGCTCGAATTGTAAATTTTTGAATTGCGAATAGTCAATTTAGGCGTTGCAGCATCTTGATTGCCTTCAGACAAAATACCAACGCTTGCATTTTTGATGGTTGCAAAATTAATAGTATTCTCAACACTTCCGTTAAACAGCCAAATGGTTCCCCATTGACCTGGAATATCTTCAAAAAAAGGTTCTAAACGATCGCCTTCAAAAACGACTTCATTTTCTAAAAGCTCTTGGTCAGCACTTAATTGACCATTGACTTTTAAAGATGCATTATTGGTCACAATTAATCCAGAATTGGCATGAAAATGCACACGTGCTCCGGCTTCAATTGTAAGTGTTTTGCCTTCATCAACCGCTGCATACCCATAAATAACATAAGGTTTTTGGTTGGTAAAGGTGAGTTCATCATCTGATAAAAAACGACCTTGAATAGCCGTTTCATCATCAACACCATCACCATCGACATCAAACGAAAGCGTTTCCACAACACCATCAGTATCTTTGTTTGGATAGATAAAAATAGCATCTTTAACTAAAGTGACTAATGTTACTTTTTGAAGGTTGGAGCCACTGTCAAACTCAATGGCATCGGTATATAAAAATTGATTATCTGCTGTCACAACATTTTGAATATCAAAAGTGGTTTCTACAAAAATATACATACTGTCTTTGGCTAAAATTTCGACATTATCAAATTCTTTTCCAGCAATACCATCTACATTTAAGCGATAATTAGAAGCTTCACCTTGGCTTAACCGAACTGTTGGAATGACAATATCATTGTTACTTCGGTTATAGACTTTTAAATTATAAGTGCTAGAGCCAATATTGGTAAAAACCGTATCGAGATAAACAGTGTCTTTAGAAAATTCGAGATGTCCTGTACTTGGAGCAAAGTCAAAATCTTTTCGGCAGGAGCTCCAAAGAATTAATATTGAAATTGTGATTGCAAATGATAAAATACGTTTCATATAAAAAATATAGGATGTCCAAAAATATAACTTTTGAAATTATGAATTAGTATGGATCTTGATTATTTAATTAAATAAATTGGCAATTTCTGGTGTGATGCGTGCAGGTTTTTTGGTTTTGTTAGAGATTAAGCACCAAATGGTTTCAGAAGTAACCAAAAGTTTATTGGTGTTTTTGTTATACATTTCGACCATACGGATTGAGGTGACGCCTTCTGCTTTTTTGACATAAGTTTTAAGTTTAATGACATCACCTAAAACAGCTTCACCTTTATAGTCAATGGTATGCTTTAGTAACACCCAAAAGTACGTGTCGCTAATGTTTTTTGTAACCTTTGAAGCCCAATGGTCTGAAGCAATATCTTGAACCCATTGCACATAACGTACATTATTAACGTGGTTGAGTTGGTCTAAATCGTCTTGTGTGACGATGAGGTTTTTTTCGAAGGTTTGCATTAAAAATGATTAATGCTTAAAAGTAAAGTTTATTCTTTCTTTCTAAAAATATTTGAAAGTTTATATAATAATTTTCCTGTTTTTGTGCGTTCTATATCGCCATTTCTTATTGCTTTTCTGCGTAGTTTTTGTTCTTTTTTTTCTTGTTGAAGCTTCGCTTTATAAAATGCAAGTTGGTTTTGACGGCGTTCTTGTCTTTGGCGTTTTTGTTTTAATGCTTCGGCTGAGCAAACAAATTGTGGTTCAGCATAGCCTATTGCTCCACCAACAACAATCACTTCACCAGATACATCCTCATCCAAGGTTAAGCTAATATTATAAGTGTTTAAACTTGAAATTTTCACTTCTTTACTTTTCATTCCAACATAACTTAGCATTAGAATATCATCTATATTTGTTTTAATTGTAAAATTGCCATCAAAATCGGTTTGTACACCTTTGGTAGTGCCTTTAATAATTACATTAACTCCAGGTAGTGGCAAGCCATCTTCTACACTTGTAACGGTTCCTCTAATCACTTTTTCGTTTAAAATTGAAGTGGCTACTTTTCCTTTTATTGCATTGAGTTGTGTTGTATCTGTCTGAACAATTAGAGGAGTGTCTTGTGCTTTGGCAGTATGTGTTCCAACAGTTAACATTGCAAATAGGGAAGAAGCGACCCAACTCAAATAATTGTTTTTGTCTTTTCGGCTCAAAACAATAGCTCTATTAAGTTGACTGCTTTTAAAACGACCGCAAAGGTTACCATGACTTTCAAGGCTTGTGACAATATCTTCGTCTGTAGCTTTGGTAAAATCGATTACAGTTTTACTGCAAACAGCACAATGTCGTCCTTTATCTTTAGGTGTCATTGTGTTCCAGTCTTCATGACAAGGTTTTGGAATGTTGATGTTGATTACTTTTCTCATAGTTCAAATAACTATAAAAATTGTAATTTATAAAAGATACAATGAGTAAAAAGGTCTTTTGGATGCGTGAATGCTACTGCTCAAAAATGGCAACCTCAAACAGTTTATCCCAATCTTTACCTGTAACAAAAATGGTTTTGGTTTTTGGGTTGTAGGCAATCCCATTTAACACATCTAACTTTGGGTGCTGCGTTACTAATTTGTGAAGTGGTGTAAAATCAATCACACCTTCCATAGCGCCATTTTTTGGGTTGATAATTGCCACGCCATTATGTTGGTAAATATTGGCATAAATTTTTCCGTCAATCCATTCCAGTTCATTTAAGCTTGGGACTTTTCCAGTATTTGTATAAGCTTGAATGTAGTTTTCTTCAGCCAAAGTATCAGCATTGAGCGTCCAAATTTTATCAGTTCCATCGGTTTTGTAAAGCATAGTACCATCATTGCACAATCCCCAACCTTCTTTACTTTTTCCGTAGTTAAAGCTACTTATTTTTTTAAAGGTTTTAGTGTCGTACACAAAACCAACATGCTCTCTCCAAGTTAATTGATAGATGTGGTCATTCAAAACCGTTAAGCCTTCACCAAAATATTGGCTTGAAAGCGCGATATTATCAAAAACTTTTCCTGTTTTATAATCTACTTTTCTAAGTTTTGACTGGCCATATTGCCCTGTACTTTCGTATAAGGTATCGTTATGAAACTCTAAACCTTGTGTATATGAAGTGATGTCATGCGGATATGTATTGATAATTTTGAAATTGTAAATTTTTGGAGGCTGGTTATTAACAATGGTAATATTTGTAGTTACCACTTCTGATGTATCATCATAATTTACAGTTGCAGTTAGGGTTTGAATACCCAATTTTACATTCTCAACCACAAAGTTTTCAGGAATAGTTTGCTGGTCAATTTTATAAGTTACTGAAGAAATAGTTTCGTTTTTTGGGTTTTTGAGGGACAGTTTTAAGGTCTCTCCTAAAGCAATTGTATTGTTTTTGGCATTAGTTGTGATTAAAAAACTGCTTTTTTGATGTTCAGATTTGCCACCACAAGTCCATAATAGCAAACTTAACATGGTGATACTAAAAAACTTAATTAACGACATGGATGTGATATTTTTTTTAGCAAGTTATTTAATAAAATTCAGTTTAAAAAATCATTGTGAAAGTATTAAAAGATTGTATCTTTGCACTCGGCAAGTCCTACACAACCAGCTCCTGTTGAATCCTCCAGGTCGGGAACGAAGCAAAGGTAAATGGTCGTAGCGGTGTGATGTAGGTAGCTTGCCTTTTTTTGTACCCAATACTTTCCTTTTTTATTGTATTTTTAAGCATTAATTTTTTAGAACATGTCAAAAATTGTTTTAATAACAGGAGGTTCTTCTGGAATTGGTAAATCTGTTGGCGAATTTTTAATCCAAAAAGGATTTATTGTTTATGGCACCAGCAGACGTCCTGAAAATTATACAGACAGCAAATTTCCTTTAGTTCAATTGGATGTTTCCAATTCAGAATCTATTAACAATGCAATTCAAACACTTATAGAAAAAGAAGGACGTTTAGATATTTTAATCAATAATGCAGGCGCAGGTATTACAGGACCTATTGAAGAAATTCCTGACGCTGAAATTCAACGAAATTTTGACACCAATTTTTTTGGACCCATTCGAGTGATTAAAGCCGTTTTGCCACAAATGCGACAACAAAACTCAGGATTAATTATCAATATTACCTCAATTGCTGGTTATATGGGTTTGCCTTATAGAGGTGTTTATAGTGCCAGTAAAGGAGCTTTAGAGTTGATAACCGAAGCCTTTAGAATGGAAATCAAAGACTTTAATATTCAAATGACTAATGTAGCACCTGGAGATTTTGCAACCAATATAGCTGCAGGACGCTATCATGCGCCA
Organism: Gelidibacter sp.; assembly: GCA_041391965.1. Taxonomy (GTDB): domain Bacteria; phylum Bacteroidota; class Bacteroidia; order Flavobacteriales; family Flavobacteriaceae; genus JAWKMZ01. The sequence continues at coordinate 30,473 of JAWKMZ010000008.1, forward strand.
GTTTTAGAACAGTCACCTTATAAAAAACCATATGGAAACACGCTCAATTTAATGAATACTCACGTTGATAGTGGTAAGGATCCGCAACTAATGGCTAATGCTATTTATAAAATTATCACTACAAAATCGCCTAAAATTCACTATAAAGTGGGCGAATTTATGCAGAAATTTTCTATTGTATTAAAACGAATTTTGCCAGATAAAGTTTATGAAAAAATGCTTCAAAAGCATTATAAGTTGTAAATTTGCAACGAATTAAAAAACACAACTCAAACAAATTATATCACATGAAATTTTTTATTGACACAGCTAATTTAGAGCAAATTAAAGAGGCTCAAGACTTAGGCGTTTTGGATGGTGTGACTACCAACCCTTCATTAATGGCAAAAGAAGGCATTACCGGAACTAACAACATTTTAAAGCATTATGTTGACATTTGTAACTTAGTTGATGGCGATGTAAGTGCAGAGGTTATTGCAACCGATTTTGAAGGCATGGTTAGAGAAGGTGAAGCATTAGCTGATTTGCATGAACAAATTGTAGTCAAGTTACCAATGATTAAAGAGGGTATCAAAGCCTGCAAATATTTTAGTGATAAAGGCGTAAAAACTAATATGACGTTGGTGTTCTCACCAGGACAAGCCTTATTAGCGGCCAAAGCTGGTGCAACCTATGTGTCGCCTTTTATTGGCCGTTTGGACGATATTTCAACCGATGGTTTAAACCTTATTTCTGAAATTCGTTTAATTTATGATAACTATGGTTTTGAAACCGAAATTTTAGCAGCTTCTGTACGTCACACCATGCACGTAATTGATTGCGCAAAACTTGGTGCAGATGTAATGACTGGACCATTAAGTTCTATTGTTGGATTGTTAAAACATCCTTTAACGGATATTGGTTTGGCTCAATTTTTAGCCGATTACAAAAAAGGAAATTAAATTTCTTTTTTGACATAAAAAATGAAAAGCTCCAAATTTGGAGCTTTTTTTATTGATTTAACTTTTTGAGTTGTTCTTCAAAATCGGAATGAAAAATGTTGTAGTTTGAATCTACTATTTTTAAATCTTTATTAACCAAAATAACCTTGCTAACAGTATTAATTACAAAAGTTTGTTTGCCTTCTTCTGGATATTTAAACTGATACTCATTGGTGGTAGGAAACTTAAAATCGTCTAAAGTCTTTTTCCAGTATTTTTTGTCATTATCATTGATGTTGATGGCAATAAAATTGATGTTCGGATATTTTGCTTTCAATTCTTTAACCTTATAATGGCTGTTTCTATAGTGTGTTTTTAGGTTAGATGACCAAAAATAAATAACAGTTGGTTTTGTGATAAGTGTGTTTAAATTAAATTCTACCTCGTTATAATTAATTAGTTTTATATTAGGTAATGGTTTCCCAGGTTTTAAGTTTTTTATAGCAATGACCAAGCCTTTTATATAATCTTTATCTGAAGTATTGCTGCTTTTTTCAAGGAATGAATTGATTATTTTTTCATTTGCGATAGAGTCATCACCCATTGATATAAAGTCTTGAGTTGTATTTTTTAACAGATTGTTTTTGATGGTTTCATTTGTAATTAGGCTATCCATCAAGTTTAATTTTTCTAAATTATAAACCAAAGATTCTCTGTTAAACATAGCATTTTCAGGAGCATTTTTATAAAACGCATCTAAAGCAATATTGTTAAAATGAGAGTATAAAAACCGATTGTAAATGTAAAAATCGCTTAAACAACCTATATTGTAATTAATGTCTTTTCTATAAGCGTAAAAATTTTCAGGCAAATTTTTGTAGTCTCTCAAATTTTTATAACCAAAATATCCAAAAGGATACCGCTCTTTATTGGCATAATAATTATAGTTAATACTTGTTTTGGCAATGGTCTCAAATAAATCTGATAATTCTTTGTTTTCAGAAAATGTGCTGAGTTCATTTAATTTTTCAACTCTTGATGAGTCCGAATACCTATCAAACTGCTCTGGGTTTAATTGTGATAAATTAATAAAATTTTGCTGTTCAGTTTCATTTTCTAAAAAATTCTTAATCAAAAAATTATTTTTCTTGGCTCCATTTCCTGTAAATACAAGCGATTCATCAAAATCAATGGTATTTAAACGCAACATAATACTGTCCTTAGGCTCCAAAAGCACCATTTGATACTCGCCACCATGTGTAAACGTGTAAAGACCAGGCTCAACATGCTTTACTTTGATAAAAAAACGGTTTTGATTATTTAAATAAAGCGTATCCAGTTCTTCTTTAGGACTATAAAGCAATACATAATCATTATTTGGATTTATGATTTCACCGCCAAAATAAGCTGAGTCCAAAGCATCATCAGAATTATTTTTACAAGCAATAACAGACAATAAAGCTAATAATGTAATAATGTAAAGTTTCATATCAATGTATCATGTATTTTGAGAGATGCTCAAATATAACAACAAAAATAGCCCTTGCAAGCAAAAACTGCTGTTAATGCGCTGTTAAATCTTGTTCAACCATTTTCTTAAAATACAAGCTGTATGTTTCGTCTTGTGGTTTGATTTCTCTACTTTTGCACAAAATTTAAAAACAATAATATGTTATCAGTTTCTAACCTTTCTGTTCAGTTTGGTAAACGTATCCTTTTTGATGAAGTGAATACCACGTTTAACCAAGGCAATTGCTATGGTATTATTGGTGCCAATGGCGCAGGAAAATCGACATTTTTAAAGATTCTTGCACAAAAATTAGAGCCTACTTCAGGACATGTGCATTTAGAAGCAGGCAAGCGTATGTCGGTTTTAGAACAAGACCACAACCTTTATGATGAGCATACGGTTTTAGAAACCATCATTATGGGAAACAAACCATTATTTGCACTAAAAACGCAAATAGATGCTTTATATGCCGATTATTCTGATGAAAATGCTGACAAAATAGGAGAGTTGCAAGTACAATTTGAAGAAATGAATGGTTGGAATGCTGATAGTGATGCGGCTGCAATGCTTTCTAACTTAGGTATCAAAGAAGAATTTCATTATACCTTAATGAAAGATTTGGACGGAAAACAAAAAGTACGTGTGCTATTAGCCCAAGCACTATTTGGCAATCCAGATGTATTGATTATGGATGAGCCTACCAACGATTTGGATTATGAAACTATTTCGTGGTTAGAAAATTTCTTGGCTAATTATGATAACTGCGTGATTGTTGTTTCGCATGATAGACACTTTTTAGATGCAGTTTGTACACATATTTCAGATATCGATTTTGGTAAAATCAATCATTATTCTGGTAACTACACCTTTTGGTACGAATCGTCACAATTAGCTGCAAGACAACGTGCACAACAAAACAAAAAAGCAGAAGAAAAGAAAAAAGAGTTGGAAGAATTTATCCGTCGTTTTTCTGCCAACGTTGCCAAATCAAAACAAGCAACCAGCAGAAAGAAAATGATTGAAAAATTGAACATTTCAGATATTAAACCATCCAGCAGACGGTATCCTGCTATTATTTTTGAACGTGATAGAGAAGCTGGTGATCAAATTTTAAATATTGATGGTTTGGCAGCTTCAACTGATGGTGAGGTGTTGTTTCAAAATGTCGATATCAATTTGGCAAAAGGTGATAAAGTAGTCCTTTATTCAAGAGATTCAAGAGCAACCACAGCTTTTTATCAAATCATCAATGGCAACGAAAAAGCGGATGCTGGTAAATATGCTTGGGGCATTACTACAACACAATCCTACTTGCCTTTAGACAATAGTTCATTTTTTAATAATAAACTAACCTTGGTAGACTGGTTACGTCAATGGGCTACCACTGAAGAAGAACGTGAAGAGGTATATATTAGAGGCTTTTTAGGAAAAATGATTTTTAGTGGTGAAGAAGCTTTAAAAACCGCAGACGTATTATCTGGTGGCGAAAAAGTGCGTTGTATGCTAAGTAGAATGATGATGATGAGAGCCAACGTATTAATGTTAGACGAACCAACTAATCATTTAGATTTAGAAAGTATTACAGCCTTTAACAACTCGTTATCCAATTTTAAAGGCACAGTTTTATTTACAACCCATGACCATGAGTTTGCACAAACAGTTGCTAACCGAGTGATTGAATTGACACCAAACGGAATCATTGATAGATACATGACATTTGATGAATATATGGATGACAAAAAAATTAAAGAACTGCGCGACAAAATGTACGCAGTTACAGCTTAAATTTGTAAAAGTCCTGAAGAAATTCAGGACTTTTTTATACTTCCAATTCTTCTTTTACGGCTTCAATAATAGGAATAGCATGATCTAACTCGTCTTTACTTACGTAGAGTTCTTGATATCCTTGTATGGCAGAACCAAAACCTGCCAATCGTCCTGATTCTGATTCATCTTTGATAATGCCTGTAATTCCTGCACTATCCAATCGGTCCATTACTAATTGTACAATAATAAAACTTCCCGAAAATACCTTAATGTAGTTACTGTCTGTCATAAATCCGTTGCTTAAATAATAAGCTATAAGATACAAAAAAATACAATGTGTTTGGTTTTTGCTGTTCGTTAATTGTATGTTAAAATAAAAGGGTTATAAAACCCTAAATATCAATTTCTCGTATGTGTTGCTGTAATTAAAAAATTAAAACACTCACTTAAAATTTAAAAACTATGAAATTATCAAAATTAGTTAGCAGTGTACTTTTAGTAGGAACATTGCTTGTTGGACACAGCTTTTTTGCTCAAAACAAAATGATGAAAGAAGGCAAAATGATGAAGAAAGACAAAATGATGAAAGAAGACACCAAAATGGTTGGTGGAGCAGCCATGTATTCCACTAAAAACATTATTGAAAATGCTGTAAATTCTAAAGATCATACGACTTTGGTTGCAGCAGTAAAAGCAGCCGATTTGGTTGATGTATTATCAAGTAAAGGCCCTTTTACGGTTTTTGCGCCAACCAATGAGGCCTTTGATAAGTTGCCAAAAGGAACTGTGGAAACCTTACTAAAACCTGAAAACAAAGCAACATTGCAAAACATACTTAAATACCATGTGGTTGCTGGGAAATGGAGTGCAAAAGACCTTGTAAAGCTTATCAAAAAGGGAAATGGAAAAGCAAGCATCAAAACCGTTAGTGGTGGCATTTTAACAGCTTGGACTAAAGGTAATGATGTGTATGTAACAGATGAAAACGGAAATTCGGCAAAAGTGACTATTGCTGATGTAAACCAATCTAATGGTGTTATTCATGTGATTGATACAGTGCTTTTGCCAAAATCTTAAACTTATTTCATTTCAAAATTGCTATGAAAATGAAAAACCTCTTCACCTTAATTAAGGAGCGAAGAGGTTTTTTCTTGCTATTAATCGGGATTTTTAATTGTCTATGGAACCTAAAACACGTTTCATAAAATTGTTTAGTGCTTCCTTTTTTGGAGTACCATCTTTTATCATTTTAGTCACTTCAATAGCACCATACATGTTTGAAATGAGTTCACCAATAACATCCAATTCTTCATCTTTTAATGAAGGCACTTCTGTTAAGGCTTCCAAAGTTTCAATGGTTTCTATAACAAAATCTTCATCATTGTCTTCAATAAATTGCGTAAGATGTTTTATAATAGGTAATTTCATTTAAAAAGTAATTTAATAGTTAAACAACTTCGTTTACTAAATCTTGTAAGACTTCAAATTTGTTTGTTTGTACTTGGTTTACAAATACTCCATCTTTAAAAGTTGCAAAGGTTGGTAAATTGTCAACAGTTGCCAGCTTACGCGATTCAGGAAATTTTTCAGCATCAGCAATTACAAAAGTGGCATTGTTTTGCTCTGAAGCTAATTTTTTAAACTTAGGCTTCATAATACGACAGTTGCCGCACCAAGTGGCGGAATATTGCACAATAACAATAGCATTGGCTTTAATAATGTCTTGTAAGTTATCTTGTTCTAATTCTTGCATAATTGTTGAGTTTATTCAAAAACCAATTACCAAATTCCAAGCAATGATGTCTTGAAATTTGGAATTTGAATATTGGAATTTAATGTTTTAGTGTGTTGCCAAATAAGCAGCAGTGCCTTTTCGGTCGGCTGTCATAGCGTCTTTGCCTTCTTCCCAGTTAGCAGGACACACTTCACCTTTTTCTTGTACATGAGTATATGCGTCAATTAAGCGCAAATATTCATTAACATTACGTCCAACTGGCATATGGTTAATACCTTCATGAAACACAGTGCCTTCTTCATCAATAAGATAGGTGGCTCTGTAAGTTACGTTGTCTCCTTCCACTACAAATAATCCTGTATTTTCATCATAGTCACCTTCGGTAACATCTAATATTCCTAAAGCCGATGCTAAATTTCTGTTGGTATCTGCCAAAATTGGGTAGGTAACTCCTTCAATACCTCCATTGTCTTTAGCGGTGTTTAACCAAGCAAAATGAACTTCTGGTGTATCGCAAGAAGCACCAATAACAAGTGTGTTGCGTTTTTCAAATTCTTTTAATGCTGCTTGGAATGCGTGTAACTCGGTTGGGCACACAAAGGTGAAATCTTTTGGATACCAAAATAATACTACTTTTTTCTTGTTGTTAACGGCTTCTTCAAGGACGTTCACTTTAAAAGTGTCTCCCATGTCATTCATTGCGTCAACGTTTAAATTTGGAAATTTTCTTCCTACAATTGCCATGTGTTTAGGTTTTATAAATTAGTAATTTTTCTTAGTACAAAGATATAAACACAAAGCTTAATAAGGTGATTTTAAAATTCTAATTTTTAATAATTCAATAGATTTTGACTATAGCTATTGATTAATAATATAATTTTTAGTTATTCTATTTTTTATCTGAAAGTTGCTTAATTTTAATTTTAAATGCTGCAAAAAGTAAAGTCATAAAAGGGCTCAACCAATTAAAAATGGCATAAATAAAGTAATCAAAAGTGCTAACGCCTAATACACCAGATTGATAAGCGCCACAGGTGTTCCAAGGCACTAAAACTGAAGTTACTGTACCACTATCTTCTAAAGTTCTTGAAAGATTTTCTGGTGCCAACCCTTTAGCTTTAAATGCTTTGGCATACATTTTTCCAGGAACTACAATTGCTAAATATTGATCACTTGCTGTAACGTTCAAAGCCAAACAGCTTGCAACGGTACTTGCAAATAGTCCAAACGTGGTGTGAAATAATTTTAATAGCGCTTTGCTAATGGTGGTTAATGCGCCAATAGCATCCATTATGCCTCCAAAAACCATGGCACAAAGTATCAGCCAAATTGTTCCCATCATTTTACTCATACCGCCAGATGTAAATAAATCTTTTAAAACGGTGTTTTCTGTTGGAATACTTGTTTCTACAGTTATTGCATTCATAATTCCTTTATATCCTGAAGTAAAATCTAAACTTGAGCCTCCACCAATGTTGGCTACAATTTGTGGCTGAAATATAAGTGCTGCCACTCCTCCTAAAAGCGTACCTATAAGTAAGGCGATAAGAGGAGGTGTTTTTTTAACAATCAAAACAACGACTAAAACCGGAACGACAAATAGCCAAGGACTGACATTGATAGACGCTTTTAAATCTTGTAAAATTAAATGTGTATCTGCTGTACCATGCGTTTCTAAATTAAGTCCTATTATAATAAAAACAATTAAAGTAATGATAATTGTAGGGGTTGTTGTTATAAGCATATATCTTATGTGCGTAAACAAATCGGTTCCAGCCATAGCAGGAGCAAGGTTGGTAGTATCACTCATAGGTGAAATTTTATCTCCAAAATACGCACCTGATAATACCGCTCCTGCGGTCATGCTTAACGGTACGCCTAATGCACCAGCAATACCAACAAGTGCAATACCAACAGTTGCTGATGTTGTCCAACTACTTCCTGTTGCTACGGAGATAATGGCACAAATAATAACACAGGCTGCTAAAAAAATAGTAGGATTTAAAACTTGCAATCCATAATAAATCATACTTGGTATAATACCACTAATAAGCCAAGTGCCTGCCAAAGCGCCAACCATTAATAAAATAAGAATGGCTCCTGCTGTCGATTTTATATTTTCGGCAACTTCTTCCATCATTTGTTCAAACGTTACTTTGTTAAACAAGCCAACAATAGCAGCTACCGCACCACCCAATAATAGTATAAACTGATTAGAACCACTTAAGGCATCATCTCCAAACGTATGGACATTATAAGCAAGCATTCCAACTAAAGCTAAAACAGGAATTAAGGCTTCCCAAATATTTAATTCTTTGTTGGTTACAATGTGTTCGTCTTGTGGTAAGCTTGGTTTGATGTCTTGACTTTTCATGCAGATGGATACTTAAATTAATAATTTTTGAAGCGTAATGTTACGATTTTAGATGTAGTTACACAAATACAAATAAAAAAGCCAGAAAATATTTTCTGGCTTTTTTATATAATGCTTTGATTTTAAAATCTTAAACACTTGCTGTTTTAGTGTCTAAAATACCTAAGGATTCCATACAAGCTTTCATAATTTGATAAGTGCGTTCTATATCGGCATCTAATCCTATTGAAAAACGAATCAATCCATCACTCAATCCCATTTCTTTTTGTTCCTCTTCTGGTATTTCTGATGAAGTTGAACTTCCTGGTGCGCTAAATAAGGTTTTATAAAACCCTAAACTTACCGCCAAATACCCAAGATTTTTTTCTTGCATCATTTCCATAAGCGCATTGGCTTTGTCTAAAGAACCAACATCTAAGGTCATCATACCTCCAAAACCGTATTTGTCATACATCATTGCTTTATATAACGCATGCGATGGATGTGATCGAAGTCCAGGATAGACTGTTTTTAGTCCATCGGCTTCAAATTTTTGAGCTAAAAATAGTGCATTTTTACTATGTTGTTCCATTCTAATATGCAGTGTTCTTAAATTTTTCAAAACAGAAGCAGCACGCAAACTGTCCATGGTTGCTCCCAAAAGCATACAAGCACCATCATTGACGTTGCGTAAATCGTTGATGAATTCTTGTGTGCCACAAACCACTCCTCCAACAGTATCACTGGAACCGTTGATAAACTTTGTCAAACTATGTATAACAATGTCTGCACCCAATTGTGCAGGCGAAATACTTAAAGGCGAAAAGGTATTGTCCACCACCAATTTTAAATGATGACGTTTGGCAATCTCAGCCAATCCACGAATATCGGCTACTTCTAAAAGCGGATTGCTAACCGATTCGCAATACAAAACTTTGGTGTTTTTAGTAATAGCGGCTTCAACTGCATCCAATTTTGTAATGTCCACAAATGACGTAGAGATTCCCATTCTTGGTGTAAAATTCTTTAAAAAAGCATAAGTTCCACCATAAATCGTTCGGCTGCTGACTACATGATCACCATTGTTACACAATTGCAAAATAACTGGTGTAATGGCACCCATTCCTGAAGCAGTAACGTTAGCAGTTTCTGTGCCTTCCATTGCTGCCAATGCTTCACCTAAATATAAGTTAGAAGGTGAGGAGTGGCGCGAATACAAATAGCAACCATCTGCATTGCCTTCAAAGGTGTCAAACATTGTTTTTGCTGAAAGGAAGGTATAAGTTGAGGAATCAGAAATGGAAGGGTTAACACCTCCAAATTCGCCAAAATATTGTAAATCTTGTATATTGTTTGCGGGTTTAAATGCCATAATGTGTCATATTTTTTAGTTACTTAAGTATCAAAAATCCGATGATTTAGACAATTTATCAATAGACATCTTTTTATTTAGATAATAAATCTATGAATTGTCGTTATAATAGTTATATTTATTGTTTTAAACAAAATTCTTTAACTTCCCCTGAAAATTCGTCTTTTATGATTTTTGATACCATTGATAAAAAACTTTTAAAATTATTACAACACGATTGCAAACAAACCAATAAGGAGCTTTCCAATAAGCTAAATTTATCCGTAACAGCCGTTTATGAACGCATTAAAAAACTTGAAAAAGAAGGCGTAATCAATAAGTATGTGGCTTTAGTTACTAATGAAAAAGTTGAAAAAGCCTTTGTGGCTTTTTGTCATATCAAATTGGTACAACACACGCAAGAGTATGTGGTTAAATTTGAAAATGAAGTCGCTAACTTGCCCGAAGTTATGGAATGTTACCATATTAGTGGCGATTATGACTATCTCTTAAAAGTAATAGTAAAAAATATGGAAGCCTTTAGAGAGTTTATGGTTAACAAACTCACTTCCATCAATCATATTGGCAGTACACACAGTATGTTTGTCATCAACCAAGTGAGGCATACCACAGTAATACCTATTTAAAACATATGACTACTACAATCTATAAAGGGCTTGAGTTTCTTCTCATTTTTATCATACTTCCAGTTAGCTTAGTGCTTCATTATCCGCTTTGGATTAAAATGTTTCTCTGTCTTATGGGTTTTGTGTATGTTATTTATGTGCTGTTAAAGGTCGAAAACAACAAATTCAAAATGGCAGCGCACCTCCATTGGAATGCTTTTTGGAAACAGACTTTTTTTAAAGGTGTCGCCATAGCTATTTTAACTACTGCATTAGTGTATATCACAGATAAATCAGCCTTGTTCCATGTCCTGCTTCACAAACCCTTGTTATGGTTTATAATTGTATTTGCATATAGTGTTTTTTCAGTCTATCCACAAGAATTAATTTACAGAACTCTCTATTTTCAACGTTACAAATCGTTATTTAAAAGTGATGCTTTATTTGTATTTCTCAATGCCATTGTCTTTTCATTGGCACATCTAATGTTTAAAAATACTTTAGTCTTAATCATTACGTTTTTAGGCGGTCTTCTATTTGCACTTACCTATATCAAAACAAAATCTACCGTATTAGTAACTATTGAACATGCCATTTATGGCAGTTGGTTGTTTACTGTTGGAATGGGAGGAATGCTTGGGTTTCCTTCGTGATTTATATTTTAAAAATCGTTATTCGTTATTCGTAATTCATAATTCTATGTTGTACTTTTGTACTCGTTTTAACACAACTTTGATTAAAAAATAAGTTTATGAGTTCATATGATGTAGCCATAATTGGTTCTGGTCCTGGAGGATACGTTGCAGCAATCCGTTGCGCACAATTAGGAATGAAAACTGCCATTATTGAAAAATATCCAACCCTTGGTGGTACTTGCCTTAATGTTGGTTGTATTCCAAGCAAAGCACTTTTAGATTCATCACACCATTATGAAGATGCTATGAAGCATTTTGAAGAACATGGTATTGATATTCCTGGTGATATTAAAGTGAATTTAAAACAGATGATTGCTCGCAAACAATCGGTTGTTGACCAAACCACAAGTGGCATCGATTTCTTGATGAAAAAGAATAAAATTGATGTGTATCAAGGTGTAGGAAGCTTTAAAGATGCAACACATATCAGCATCCAAGGAAAAGATACAACCGAAATTGAAGCAAAAAACACCATCATTGCAACAGGCTCCAAACCATCAAATCTGCCTTTTATCACCTTAGATAAAGAACGCATCATCACATCAACCGAAGCTTTAAAACTGACGGAAATTCCTAAACATCTCATCGTCATTGGTGGTGGTGTGATTGGATTAGAATTAGGTCAAGTCTATAAACGTTTAGGTGCCGAAGTAACAGTAGTTGAATACATGGACAGAATCATCCCAACCATGGATGCTGGCTTGTCTAAAGAATTGAACAAGGTGCTTAAAAAACAAAAATTCAGCATCAACACATCGCACAAAGTAAAATCGGTGGAGCGAAAAGGCAAAGAAGTCATCGTAAAAGCCGATAACAAAAAAGGCGAAGAAGTAGAATTTAAAGGTGATTATTGCTTAGTATCTGTTGGTCGTCATGCCTATACAGACGGTTTAAATGCCGAAGCTGCAGGCGTAAAACTAACAGACAGAGGACAAGTTGAGGTAAACGAGCATTTACAAACCAACATAAAAAATATTTATGCCATTGGCGATGTGGTTAAAGGCGCCATGTTAGCGCACAAAGCCGAAGAAGAAGGCGTCTTTGTTGCCGAAACCTTAGCAGGACAAAAACCACATATCGATTACAATCTAATTCCAGGAGTCGTTTATACATGGCCAGAAGTAGCCGCTGTTGGTAAAACCGAAGAACAGCTTAAAGAAGCAGGAGTAGACTATAAAATAGGCTCATTCCCAATGCGTGCTTTAGGACGTAGCAGAGCCAGTATGGATTTAGATGGCTTTGTAAAAATTCTTGCCGATAAAACAACCGACGAAATCTTAGGCGTTCACATGGTTGGTGCTCGTGCAGCCGATATGATTGCCGAAGCCGTAGTCGCTATGGAATACAGAGCCTCAGCCGAAGATATAGCACGTATGTCACATGCACACCCAACATTTACGGAGGCTATTAAAGAAGCCGCTTTAGCAGCGACAGATAATAGAGCACTACATATCTAAAGCACAGGTAGCGGACAGGAATCTTATAAAGAATATCTCAACAATAAAGCGACCAATAGGTCGCTTTTAGTTTTTAAACTTCTAAGCAAACCTCAAAAACAACGTTCATCACACCAACCTAAATCCAAAACACTTATATTTGTTTTGATATGACAAGTTGTACACAATTTAACAAAACAATAAACATAAAAACAAAATGAAAAAAATTTTAACATTATTACTAGTAATTTCAAGTCTTTATCTAACTTCTTGTTCATCTGATGACGGCAATTGAAGTGGAAATGAATATCCGAAAACAGTAAATATTAAATATGATATTACGACAACTCAATATACTGATGCAGTAGTAACTCGGACTTTGGACAACGATACTCAAACTGAAAATTTTGACAGTTTCCCTTATAGTTATACTTATGTCCAACAAGAAGTTAATCAAGGAACATATTTGAAACTTACTTTTATGCATAATCTTGCTCAAACTGGTGGTGTAGATGACTACGAAGCTGAATTAAAAATTACTGTTGGAAACGTAGTTGTTAAATCTGAAACTTTTATGATTACTGATAATGATTTAGGCGTAACAAAACAAATTGATTATACATTTGAATAAAAAAACTGTGTACAACAACGGCTATAGTTCATTGCTTCTGACTTTCCTCTCGGAAAGTCCTCGCAAATTTGCTATCTTCGGTTTACGGAGGAAAGAATCCTGCGGATTTTTCTGCAACGAGCCATATTTCAGAGCAAGACTCTAAAAACGAAACAATAGCCACACCAAGCATCATAATTTTAAAAAAGCACCAATTTTGGTGCTTTTTTTGTTAGGATCTTAATGTTATAAAATAAAGTGCATAATAATGTGACTTTTTTAAATGTCAAGTGTCAAATTTAAAAACCTAATTTAGTTATATAACCCTCACTAATTTTTGGAAATCAAAAAAGAAATCAATAAAGTGTCTGATGAGGACCTTGTAAGAGCCATTGTAAAAACCAATGACACCTTATTATTTGAGGTGCTTTATGATAGGTATGCAACAATGGTTTATAACAAGTGCTATGGTTTTGCCAAAGATGAAGACGAAGCTAAAGATTTGACGCAAGATGTTTTTTTAAAACTCTTTGTTAAGTTGGCAAGTTTTAAAGAAAAAGCAAAATTCTCTACCTGGTTATATGCTTTTACTTATAATCATTGTGTCAATTATGTAACAAGAGACACTGCTAAAAAAATTGAAAAACAATCTGTAGATTATCAAAATATTGAAAACATATCTGATGATGAAGTAACATATAGCTTTCATCAAATGAAAGTAGAAAAACTTAAAGTTGCGCTGAACCTTATTTCACCAGAAGAGAAAATGATTCTTCTATTAAAACACCAAGATTTTTTATCTATTAAAGAAATCGAATCTGTTTTAGGTATTGGAGAAAGTGCAGTCAAAATGCGACTTAAACGCGCTAAAGACAAACTTATTAATGTATATAATAACCTTAAGTAATGGAGAATCCGTTTAGACAAATAGATAAACCTCTTAAACAAGTTCCTGAAGAACTCAAGGCAAAGGTTATGAATGATGTAGCCATAGCAAAATTGCTCATGGAGCTTGCTGCCTTATTTTCTTATAACATTGGTAATGTCATAGAATCTGTGATTAAAAACAGAAAACGCAAAAACAGTTAATACTTAAACAAACCAATTATAAAACAAAATAAATTATGGAAAAAATAACTAATTTTAAAAATATAGCTATTGAGTCTTTAACTTCAATGTGGTTTGAAATAACAAGGGTTTTTCCTAACATTATAGGAGCTATTGTTGTCCTTCTAATAGGCTGGTTGATGACCAAAGTGCTGATTAAAATTGTAAGTAAAGCCTTAAAATTAGCCAAAGCAAATAAGTTAGACGACGCCATCAATGATATTGAAATCATAGAAGGGAAAAAATTAAAATTTGATACAGTAGCAATAGTGTCCAATTTTGTAAAATGGTTGATGTACATCATTCTTATCGTGATAGCATCAGACATTATGAACCTTAAAATCATCTCACAAGAAATAAGCAATCTCTTTGCTTATCTACCAAGATTATTTGCAGCCTTAATCATCTTTATTTTAGGCTTGTTGTTTGCTAATTTTGTAAAAAAAGGATTGAAATCTTTTTTTGAATCTATGGATGTATCAGGAGCAAAAATTATCAGTCAGATTGTATTTTTCCTTCTACTAATATTTATTTCCATTACAGCATTAAACCAAGCAGGCGTTAATACAGAGGTTATTACCAGCAACTTAACCATGATTCTTGCCGCGTTTCTATTAGCATTTGCACTTGCTTTTGGTTTTGGCGCAAAAGAAATAGTTGCCGATTTGCTACGTACTTTTTACACCAGAAAAACATTTGAAATAGGACAACACATAGAATACCAAGGCAAAACCTATGAAGTAGAAGCTATTAATAACAATACGATGGTTCTAAAAACGGCTGAAACAACGCTTGTTGTGCCAATTAAAAATATTGTAGAAAGCGAGATAAAAATTCAGGATACGCCTTAGGGTTAGGGTTTAAATTTGGTTAATTTAATTCTGATATTTAAAATCGTTTCTACTTTTCCCTTTCCATGGATTTGGAAAGGGATTTTTTATATCATAACAATGAATTCTATTGATTCAGTTTATCAACTTTAATGCGCATAGGTTGGTTGGCAATTTCCCAAGCAGTATAAAACACCAAACGTGCTCTGTTTTCTAACAAATCGTATTGAATTTTATCTGGTGTATCTGTTGGTTGATGATAGTCATCATGCGTACCATTAAAATAGAAGATAACTGGAATGTTATTTTTCGCAAAATTATAATGGTCAGATCTGTAATAATAACGGTTTGGGTCATTATCATTATCATAAGTATAATCTAAAGTAATATGTGTGTATTTATTATTAGCTTCTTCAGACAGCTCATGCAATTCTGTACTCAATTTGTCTGAACCAATCAAATAAATATAATTTCTATCACCTTCACGTTTAGGGTCTGTTCTTCCAATCATATCAATATTAAGGTCAGCAACGGTATTCTCTAATGGAAAAATAGGGTTGACATCTGTATAATAACTCGAACCTAAAAGTCCTTTTTCTTCACCAGTAACATGTAAAAACAAAATAGAACGTTTTGGTCCATGACCATCTAATTGTGCTTTCTTAAAGGCTTCTGCAATTTCTAAAAGTGCAACAGTTCCAGAACCATCATCATCAGCACCATTATTTATTTGACCATTGGTAATGCCTATATGGTCTAAATGTGAAGAAATAACAAGTATTTCATCAGGCTTTTCTGAACCTTTAATAAAAGCAACTACATTTTCAGAGCTTACAGCTTTCATTTCACTTTCAATATTAATCTTGATATTGGTAGTGATTGTTTTGGCAACATCATTAGTTTCAATAGCAGTATATAAAGCCTTTCCTAAAGTATCACTAATTAAAATTTGAGCCATAGAACTTTTTAGCTTATCATTTAATTCTATTTTTCCATTATAATTACTTTCATTTCTTTTTTTATAATAGGCAGCTACTCTTTTAAAATAGGCATCATCCATAAGTAATAAGGCTTTTGCACCTTTTTGTTGTGCGACATCTCTTTTTGCAGAGCTTGCTTGTCTGCCTTCAAACCATTTTGTTTTTTCAGTAGTTCCTGAAATGACAAAAGTGCCATCGGCATTGGTTGGCTCTCCTGCTTTAACCAATACAATTTTACCGTTGACATCTAAATTTTTGTAGTCGGAATAGTTGGCATCATCAATGCCATAACCAGCATATACAATGTTGTTAACATCAAAAGTTTGTGATGGAATAGTTCCCATGACCACAAAGTCAGTATAATTTTCAAATGCTTTTCCATTAACAGTAATACTGCTTTTTATCGTTTTTAAACTTGTTAAAGGCACTTCCTGAAAATAATCGTCTTTAGCAATAGGTGATGGAATGTCTAAGTTTTCATACTGTTGTTTTAAAAAATTGACAGCTAATTTTTGACCACGTTCACCAGTTTCTCGTCCTTCAAACTTGTCTGAAGCGTAGGTGTAAAGTAAGTCTTTAAGTTCTGAAGAGGTGATGGTGTTTCCATAAACTGTTGGGTCAACAGTAGGTGATTGCTTATTGTTTTGGGCAGACTGTTGGGTTGTTTTACAGCTAAAAAGGGCAAGGGTTATACCTGCAATAAGGAGAAACTTTCGCATTGAAATATAATTAATTATTAAGGATTGCAAAATTACAAAGCACTTTAAAAAGAATGCCTTTGTTTAGTATTCATTTAACATTTTTAACAATTAGCTTGCTTTGTCTGCTACAATTCTATTTTTGCAGTTTGCTAAGTACCATGCAGTTGAAAAGATGAGTTTGGTACGCTTTTCTAATAATGAATAGTTTAGTTTATCTGGTGTATCAGTAGGCTCATGATAATCGGCATGTTCACCATTAAAATAAAAAATGACTGGAATGTTGTGAAGTGCAAAATTATAATGGTCAGAACGATAATAATAACGGTTTGGATCACTATCTGAATTATATTTATAATCAAGTGAAAGTTGTGTAAATTGGTCATTGGCAGCTTCTGAAATGTAGTGTAGCTCTGTACTTAATCTATCTGAACCAATAATGTAAATGTAGTTGTCATTTGTTTTATGGTAATTATCTACACGTCCAATCATATCTATATTCAAATTGGCAACGGTGTTTTCTAAAGCAAAAACAGGATGTTCTATATAGTAATTAGATCCATAAAGTCCTTCTTCTTCAGCGGCAAGATGTAAAAATAAGATGCTGCGTTTTGGGCCATGACCTTCATTTTTTGCCAATTGAAAGGCCTTGGCCATTTCCATAACGGCAGCGGTTCCTGAAGCATTGTCATCAGCACCATAGTAAGTTAAACTGTCTTTAACGCCCAAATGGTCTAAATGTGCCGAAATAATAACAACTTCATCAGGATATTTGGTTCCTTTAATGTAAGCCAATACATTTTGAGTGCTTTTCATGTCATTTGAAGTAAAAGAGCTTGGAATGGTTTGATAGTAAGTACCTTTTCCTAATGGTGATGTAATACCGTAATTTGTATAATAATCTTTTAAAAATTTAGAGGCTTTATCATAACCTATTGTTCCGGTTTTGCGTCCTTCAAACGTATCTGAAGCCAATTTATAGATATCATTACTTAAATGGTTTGCGGTTATGGTATTTGCATAATTTTCAATTTGTTGAGCATCATCAAATACAATACTATCTTTAAGATTTTCTATGCGTTCTGTATAACTAATGTTTGAACAAGAGCCAACAAGGATTATGGCTGAAGCAATGAGAAGCATTTTCATATTAAGTGGAGTAATTATGAGTCAAATAAAACAAAAAAAAAGATAATATTGAAGGGATTAACTAACTTTTATAGTCAAAGTTTATCTTATAGAGTCTAATGCTTCTAATTCGTCTAATTCTGAGGTGTCTATTTGGTTGGATTCATCAAGATCAATAGCTTCTATTTCAATATTTTCAAGAAGTTCTTTAGAGTCTTCAACAGAGGTTTCTTCTTTAATTTGTAAATCTTCAACGTTGCCTACTTCTACATTAGTGAAAATCGCCTTATAGGTTGTGATGCTTAATGAAATAATGGTAAGTAAAAAAACAAGTTGTACTGATTTTTTGGGATCTTGTTTTTGTTTTGAAATATAAAAAGCTACCAAGCCAAAAATTAATGCCGCAATGGCTGGTAAATAAGCTAATTTTGAAAGCGGTGTTACAGATAAAATAACGGCTAAAATAGCGGTTATAAATCCAAGAATTATAAAGAGCTGTCTCATTATTTAGTTTTTAAGTCCAGTTGCTGATTTTATTTTAAGTTCGCCATTGCCAACAGGAATTTTGAATTTTGCATACACAGGAATTTTGTTGCCATCGGCTGATAACCATAGCATATTATCTCCTGAGCCGCCTTTTAAAACATCACTGCTATTTAAAGACAATGATAATTTATAACATTCTTTTTTGCCAATAGCTGAACCCATCATTTCTTTACCGTAATATTTTATAACGATAGTTTCTTCTATATTATCAAAAAGCACTTTAAAGGTTTTGGTGCTTCCTACAGGTATTTTTTCAAAATCTAAATTGCGCAAATTATAGATGGTTGCTACAATGTCCTTAGTAGAACCTCCAATTTTTACAGTTTCGTTTTTATCGTATTTATTGCCTTCTCTATTTATTTTACGTGTGATACTTTTAACAGAACTGTTTTTATGACTGTAAGTATATTGCATAAACTTGTAGTAACTACCTTCATTAATATCGCGTTTGTACAAATAAGGTGTTAATGTTGTAGGACTTACATAGCTTTCATATAAATCTCTGATTTTAAAAAAACTGTCCCATTTGCTATACGTTGCAGCACTGCACTTAAGACGTAATAATGTTGATTTTGAAGTTTTGACTTCACTGGTTTCCATAGTAACCTGAGCAATTTCTGTCAATAAACCAGACATATTATAAGATGCTGAAAAAACCAATTTTTCATTAGAGCCAATAGAGGTGTTTTGAGCAGTACTACTCATACCTACAAATACTAAAAGTGTTATAAAAAAGTGTTTCATAAATAGTAATTAAGTTTCAAAGATATTGATATTAACATTAATTATGCCGAAATGTTATATGACTTCGACTGTTTTTATCTAAAAAAATAAATAAATTTAAGTCAACTACAATTTTAAATAAATTGAAAGGCCATGCTCAAGTAGAGATAACAAAGCAAAAATCAAGTTTTTTTTTAATATTGATGAATTCGTTTTAATGAAGTATATCCTACATATTTTTTTTTTTTTTTGCTAAAGCAGACCTTCATTATTGTTAATGTCTTCCGCCAATTAAAGAGCTAAATACTTATATTTGTTTTTGATAAAAAAACCGAGCCACAATTAAAAAAATGAATATCTGAAATTATGAACTATGAATATTATTTAGAAAAATTCAGGAAATCGGCTGACCGAATTGATAAAAAAATGCTAAACAAAAAGCATCTTGAAATAAATGTTGGTGTGACTCTTGATTCTGTCGTTTTGAAATTGTATAAAACGAAATGGACAAATAACAAAATTGACCCAATAAATGCGAAGACAAGAATTTTTTTTGCTATTTGGGTAAATGATAAAACAATAAAGCAGAACAAAGTATTTTACAACATTCACGCATTGAAACTTCGAGAATTAAAAGGACATTCCATAACAAGTCGAGATTTTGCTGACAGTTTTAGAAAGGACTTTATGAAATTTGAACGGAATTGGGAAAATGTAAGTATAAAATTTGGACCATTAACATTAATGGAGGGTTGGGAACATTTTGAAAATGATCACCTCGAAAATATTATCGTAAAACTTGCAAACAATTTTTTAAGCATCGAGCATTTAATTGACAATACTCTAAAGAAATTTGAGATGACAAAAATCAGATAATATAGAAAGCTTGTTCAAATGTACGCTAAAAAGGCTTGACTCATTGCACCAAACAAAAAACCCACAACTTTCATTGTGGGTTTGTTTTTGCGGAGAAAGAGGGATTCGAACCCCCGGAGGTGTGACCCTCAACAGTTTTCAAGACTGCCGCATTCGACCACTCTGCCATTTCTCCTTGAGTGCCTCATTAGGTTTGCCCTAAATGCGGCTGCAAATATAGAACCCTTTTTTATTTCTTTCAAATAAAAACTTACTTTTTTAAAACATTTTTATCCTACCATTGATTTAATTTATCTTAATCTGCCTTAATAAACTTTTTCAAATAGTATTTTTGTCTTATAATTAACAATGGCCATGACTATTATAGAACATTTACAATGGCGCTATGCCACTAAAAAATTTGATACCACTAAAACGCTTTCAAAAGATAAAATTGATATTTTAAAGCAGGCATTTAATCTAACAGCTACTTCTTTTGGATTGCAAACCATGTCTTTAGTGATTGTTAAAAACAAAGAAATACGAGCTAAATTAGTTCAACATGCTTACAACCAAAAGCAAGTTTTAGAAGCATCGCATTTGTTGGTATTTTGTATTAATGATGATATTTCTAATAGTGATGTGGATAGGCATTTTGATAATGTAAAATCACTTCGACAAACACCAGAAAAAATTTTGTCTCCATATAGAAATGAATTGAAAATGATGATGAATGTGATGTCTCAACAAGAGCGTCAAGAATGGTCTATAAAACAAGCCTACATCGCATTGGGAAATTTAATGACGGTTTGTGCAGTGGAGCATATAGATTCGTGTCCAATGGAAGGTTTTGATGCCCAAAAAATTGACGAAATTTTAAAGTTAGAACAAAATAAATTAAAATCGGTGTTATTGCTTCCTGTTGGTTACAGAGCAGAAGACGACATGTTTGCATCATTTAAAAAGGTAAGAAAACATGTTGCAGATGCCGTTTTAGAATTGTAATTTATTATGCTATATTTGCTATGTCTAAATATTGAAATCATGAAAAAAATAACACTTATTTTACTTTGCGTAATGAGCTTAAATGTTTTTGCTCAAGAAAAACAATTCAATTGGAAAACGAGTTTTGAAGAGGCAAGATTAGCTTCAAAAGATCAAAACAAGCCAATTTTAGTGTTTTTTACAAATCAGCAAGATTCTGAAAGTCTTAAAACATTGCGCTCAGATTTTTTTGGAACCGATACTTTCAAAAGCCTATCGAATAAAATGATTTTATTATTTGTTGATGCCTCAGAAAGAAGTACAAGCATTACACCTGACCAAAAGATGAAAAACCAACGTTTGGTTATCCATTATAACAAATTAAATGCATTCCCTTCATTGATGGCCTTAGACTTTAATGGCAAAGTTTTAGGAACCTCACTGACACAAATTTCAAAAGAAAACATAAATAATTACTTCACATTTTTAGATACCATAACCAACTAAATTAGATGCCAGGATTTGAATTATTTGGTAGTGCTGAGCGTAAAGAACTCAATGATGTTCTTGATACTGGCATTTTAATGCGCTATGGCTTTGATGGCATGCGCAATGGTCATTGGAAAGCCAAAGAGCTTGAATTTGAACTTGAAAGACAATTAAAGGTCAAGCATGCTCAATTGGTTTCAAGTGGTACTGCTGCAGTTTCTGTGGCTTTGGCATCTGCAGGAGTTGGAGCAGGCGATGAGGTCATTATGCCAACCTTTACCTTTGTAGCCAGTTTTGAAGCCATTATGATGCTTGGAGCCATTCCTGTTTTGGTAGATATTGACGATACACTGACTTTAAATCCTAAAGCAGTTGAAGCTGCTATAAGTACAAAAACCAAAGCTATTATGCCTGTTCATATGTGTGGTAGTATGGCTAATTTGGATGCACTTCAGCACATTTGTAAAAAGCATAATTTAATTTTAATTGAAGATTCCTCACAAGCAACTGGAGCAACTTATAAGGGCAAACCCTTAGGTAGTATTGGCGATTTGGGTTGTTTGTCCTTAGATTTTGTAAAAATTATTACTTGTGGCGAAGGTGGTGCAGTATTGACTAATAACAAAAAATTTTATACACATTCAGATCATTTTTCTGACCATGGGCATGACCATGTTGGTACAGATAGAGGTGCAGAAACACATCCTTTTTTAGGCTATAATTTTAGAATTTCGGAGCTTCATGCAGCAGTTGGATTAGCGCAGTTAAGACGTTTAAACGATTTTGTGGCCATTCAAAAGAAAAACTATACCATTCTTCGTGAGGCTTTGTCACACATTCCTGAAGTAAAGTTTAGGACTGTACCAGAAGGAGGTGAAGAAAGCTATTCATTTTTAAATTTCTTTTTGCCCAATTTGGAAATAGCCAGAAAAGTAGCTACTTCATTTAAAGAAAATGGTATCGATGCTTGTTTTCATTACTACGACAACAATTGGCATTATGTCAGAAAATGGGAGCATCTTAAAGATATAAAGTCTTTATATCCAATTTCAAAGGAAGTAGAAGAAGGATTAAAATACTTAGAAACTAAAACTTTTGAACAATCAGACCATTTTATTGGCCGAAATATATCGTGTTTAATAAAATTGTCTTGGACAGAAGAACAGGTTAAAGAGCGTGCTCAAAAAATGGCAATGGTTGTTAATACTTGTATTTAGTTGGGATTAATAAGTAACATACTCCATAATCTCTAAACCATAGCCAATCATGCCGACGCGTTTGGTTTGTGCACTATTAGACATTAAACGCAGTTTATGAATGTTTAAGTCGTGTAGTATTTGTGCACCAATACCAAAATCTTTAGTGTCCATTTGAATATTTGGTGCTTTTATAATATCTTTTTGATTTTGTTCAGATTTTAAAATGGAAAGTCTGTTTAATAAATCAGTCGATTGGTTTTGTTGATTGATAAAAATAATAGCACCTTTTCCAGCATCAGCTATCACTTTAAACATATCATCCAATTTTTTATCAGCATTATTGGTAAGTGTACCCAAAATATCATTATTAACTAAAGTAGAATTAACTCTGGTTAATACGTGTTCGTTAGTTTTCCATGTACCTTTTGTAAGTGCTATATGTATTTGACTGTTAGTGGTTTGTTGGTAAGCTCTTAATCTGAAATTTCCAAAACGCGTTACAATATCAAAATCTTCTTTCTTTTCAATTAAAGAGTCATGCTGCATTCTGTAAGCTACCAAATCTTCAATAGATACAATTTTTAAATCAAATTTTTTAGCCACTTTTAAAAGCTGAGGTAAGCGTGCCATGGTACCATCTTCATTCATAATTTCAACAATGACACCTGCTGGTTTTAAGCCTGCTAAACGTGCAAAATCAATGGCAGCTTCTGTATGTCCTGTACGTCTTAAAACACCTCCTTGTTTGGCTACTAAAGGAAAAATATGTCCTGGTCGTCCTAAATGAAAGGCTTTTGTATCTGAATGAATTAGCGCTTTTACAGTTTTGGCTCTGTCACTTGCCGAAATTCCTGTGGTAACACCATTGCCTCTTAAATCTACAGAGACTGTAAAGGCAGTTTCCATTGGGTCTGTATTGTTATGAACCATTGGGTTTAACTCCAACTCTTTACAACGTTTTTCGGTAAGTGGTGTGCAAATTAGTCCGCGTCCATGAGTTGCCATGAAATTTATCATTTCAGGGGTTACTTTTTCTGCAGCAGCAACAAAATCGCCTTCATTTTCTCTATCAGCATCATCAACTACTATAATTACCTTACCATTTCTAATATCGTCTATGGCTTCTTCTATAGTATTTAAGGCTATTATGGGTTGCATGGTTGTGGTTGACATCATTCAAAAAATTATGAGCAAAGATAAAGCTTATTTTACATTTTCAATACAACTTTTGTCCAAGTCTTCTTTGATTTTGTTTTTCAATAAAAAATGTGAAATGGCATAAAAAGGTAGCCCTAAAAGCATCAATATACTATTAATTGGTTTTGTTTTGGGTGCTAAATGCTTATAAAAGGAAGTTGATTTGAGATAGGTTACAACAAAATAAAGCAGATAAATAAAAATGCAAATAAGACTTAAATCTATTGATGCTGAAGCGATTTCAGGTAATTTATTGTTTTTAAATACAAAATGAAGAATGAGTAAAATAACACCTATACTGTAAAATAGAATAGCAAATTTTGAATACTCAACAACATCTTTAGCGTCTTTTTTTGAATTGGTGTAACTGTCATTTACTGTAATGCCATTTTCATTTAGTTGTGCTATTGAAACATGACGTTTGGTAAGGATGTTAAACGCAAAAGGTTTGATACTCTCATCAAAATTAAGTGATTCGTAATTTTTGATGACCTCCATCAAACGGTTGGTTTTATAAGTTTCTAAAAAGTTGTAATTAATAACTTCGCCATCAATGGTAACTGAGTTTTTTGGTTTTAGATTGAGGAATTTTTTAAGCGGATTCAAGTAGCTATCAAACTCAAATAATCCTTTGTCATTGGTGGCTCTTCGAGTAAGATAAATTCCTAAAGGTAACATAATTAAAGTAGAAAGCCATGTACCAAAAATAGGGTTGATGCTTCCATTTTCTGCACTGTTTTTAGCAAATAATCCAATAAAATGATAGGATAAAAATAACAAAATAGCAATGACTAAAGGCAATCCAATACCTCCTTTTCTAATTAAAGCACCTAATGGTGCACCAACAAAAAAGAGGATAAAACAGGCTATACCTAAAGCGTATTTTTCATTGAGTGCAATAATATGTTTGTTCAACCATTTATCAGATATTTCAAAACCTTTCTTTTTGGTGTCGATGATTTGTTTGGTGCTATTCATCGAATTTAGAGATAGGTTGAGTATTTGCACTTTAGTTTTGGTGTCAAACAAATCTAAAATGTTGTTTGAATGTTCAGTTTTTAAGCTGTCTTTTATTGGTTTAATGTTTTGGTCAAGATTGTTTATTGAGGTTCTACTATATAAAGTTTCTGCAAGTCCTTTGTAGTTGTTAGATTTGCTTTTGTAAAGACTGTCAATGGTATAGTTAAGTCCGCTTACATCTAACATATTGTATCTGCCATTGTAATTTTTATCATCTAAGTCTACATTGTTGAGGGCTTCTAAATCGACATTAAGTGTATAGGTATCAAAATAACTTTTGGCATGTGGTTTTTTTTGAGCTTCTTTTGGGTCTTTATTATAAATTTCTTCATAATAATTTCCATTAAAAAGAATGAGTTGTAGTATGTTAGAGTTTTCACTGCTTTTCAGTTCGCCAGAATCGGCAATAATTACTTTGTAATTTCCATTTCTGTTGTTACTGCGTTCGTGCATGACCACTTTTTTTAAAAACTGACCTCTGTCACCACTTTTAGAATCGACTTTAATATTAAAATTTCCTATTTCGTTAAATTGACCTTCGGCAATTGCCATAGCGGGTTTTAGCTTTGCAATGTTTTTTCTTAAGTTATACGAATTGTATTCGGCCCAAGGAATCACATTATTGGCAAACAAAAAAGTGGTTAATGAAAGTGCTGCAATAAAAATACTTAAGCCTAACATTGCACGTTGTAATGAAATACCTGTCGATTTCATAGCAGCAAATTCATAGTTTTCGGCAAAATCACCAAATACCATAATGGATGCTAATAAGATGGTTAATGGAAGTATAAGTGGAATAAGTGTAGGTGTGATGTAAAGCAAAAACTTAAGGATGGTTTCCATATCTAAATCTTTTCCTGCCAATTCAGAAATGTATAGCCAAACTGCTTGTAAAACAAAAATGAGCATGAGTATTACAAACACGCTCAAAAATGTTTTTAAGTAGGTCTTTAATATGTACCTATCAAGTATTTTCATTTGTAGCTAAAACCTAATCTAATTTATTGATGTAATATCCTTTGTATTTATTGGCATCAAAAGTAAATAAGGTTTTTGATATAGGTTGGTTTGTTTTAAAAGAATTAACAGTTAAGGTGGTGTTGGTGCCATTTTTGCCCACTTCAATAAGGTTATAAATGGTTTTGGTTTGTGCATCAATACCTAATAGGATGTGTTTAATTTCAGAATGAGTATCTATTGGGTTGAGTTTGATATACTGTATTTTTCTACCGCTTATATTTTGTACAATATCCATTGCGTAAGTATAACCTTCTTTATAAAAAGACAACATTTTACTTGGTGTAATGCTACTTTCGTCATCTGTATTGTCTTTTGAAATGGTAACTTCTTCGTCTTCTGGGTTGATAGAGTATAAAGTTTTACCATCAAATATGCGTGTCACACCCAAAATATTCAACAAATATTTATCACCTTCAATAACCACATCGCCACGTGTTTCTTGATTGATGTTCTCGCTCATGTTCTTTAACACATATTTAAAATCTATTGAAATGTTTTCATAGCTTTTCACTTTGGTGTTCACTTCATTAAGCAATGCCTTTGCTTTTTCAGCTTCTTGTGCGTTTACTGAAAAGGATAATAAAATAACGATTGCAATAAATAATTTTTTCATGGTTTTGATTCTATGTATATGTTTCTGATTTTAATATCTATATAGCTTTAATGACTTTCATTGGCTAAAAGTTGGTCTAAAGCTACTAAATCTGGTACTAAAACTTGTCTGGCTTTACTGCCTTCAAAAGCACCAACAATACCTGCAGCCTCTAATTGATCAATTAAGCGTCCAGCTCTGTTATAACCTAATTTTAATTTTCGTTGTAATAAAGATGCAGAACCTTGTTGAGCTGTTACAATCACTTCTGCAGCTTCTCTAAATAGCTTGTCACGGTCAGCTATATCTATATCAAGACTTGTGCCACTTTCTTCACCAACATACTCAGGTAATAAATAGGCATCAGGATAAGCTTTTTGGCCTCCAATAAATTCTGTTATTTGCTCTACTTCTGGAGTATCAACAAAGGCACATTGTACACGTGTCAAATCGTTGCCTTGTGTGTAAAGCATATCACCTCGACCTATAAGTTGATCAGCACCTGAGTTGTCCAAAATAGTACGAGAATCTATTTTTGAAGTTACTCTAAAAGCAATTCTGGCAGGGAAATTGGCTTTGATAATTCCTGTAATAACGTTTACTGATGGACGTTGTGTTGCAATGATAAGATGAATACCAATAGCACGCGCTAATTGTGCTAAACGTGCAATAGGTGTTTCTACTTCTTTTCCAGCAGTCATAATCAAATCGGCAAACTCATCAACAACTAATACAATGTATGGCAAAAACTGATGACCATCATTTGGGTTCAGTTTTCGGGCTTTAAATTTTTCGTTGTATTCTTTAATGTTACGAACCATTGCATTTTTTAGCATTTCGTAACGGTTATCCATTTCAATACATAATGAATTTAATGTATTAATCACCTTGGTGTTATCAGTGATAATGGCTTCTTCACTATCTGGCAGTTTTGCAAGGTAATGCCGTTCAATTTTGTTAAATAGTGTTAGTTCGACCTTTTTTGGATCAACTAACACAAATTTTACTTCGGCTGGATGTTTTTTGTAAAGTAAAGACGTCAAAACAGCATTCAACCCAACCGATTTTCCTTGTCCTGTAGCTCCAGCCATCAAAAGATGAGGCATTTTGGCTAAATCTACCACCATGGTTTCATTGCTGATGGTTTTACCAAAAGCGATAGGCAATTCCATGTCCGATTTTTGGAATTTTTGCGATGCTATAACTGAACGCATGGATACAATTGTCGAATTTTTATTTGGAACTTCAATACCAATGGTGCCTTTTCCAGGAATTGGCGCAATAATTCGGATGCCTAAAGCTGAAAGTGATAAAGCAATATCATCTTCTAAGTTTTTAATTTTTGAAATACGAACACCTGCATTTGGCACAATTTCATAAAGTGTTACTGTTGGTCCAATGGTTGCTTTAATGTTAGCTATGCCAATGTTGTAGTTGTTTAAGGTTTCAACAATTCGATTTTTGTTTTCTTCTAATTCTTCTTGATTGATGGTAATGCCTTCAGAATCATATTTTTTGAGTAAATCTAAAGGTGGAAATTGGTATTTGCTCAGTTCTAAGGTTGGGTCAAAACGTCCAAAATCTTCAACTAATTTGTCTGATAGGTTATCAGTTTCAGAGACTTCTTCTGCAACTTTTTCAATTTCCATTGCAAGATCTTCTTTTTCTTCTTCTTCTGTAACTTCAATTTCTAAATTGTTTGATTTTAATTCAGGTTCTGATTGGTTTTTTATAGTTGGTTGGCTGTTTTCTAACGGAATGTCAAAGGCCGATTTGATATCTTCGGCTTCAGCAGTCAAATTGTTATCTAAAGGGACAAAATTGGTGTCATCTGCAATTGATTTAAAATCGTCTTTAATATCTTTTTTAGCCGATTTGAATAAGTTGACAATGGTTGGTCCTGTCACTTTAAATTTAATTGCCAAATAAGTGATTAAACCAAAAAGGAGTAGAAGTGCAGTCCCAATAACACCAATGTAGTCTTGAAAAAAACTGTTCATTTCAAAACCAATGACACCACCAAGCATGTCGTATTGATGTGCAAAAAAACCAAAGAAAATGGACAGCCAGATGGCAATAAGCGTTCCCCAAATCCAGTGATTTCGGAGTTTTGCTTTATTGATGTCTAAAGTGACATAAATACCTGAAAGGAATAGCAACCCAGAAAAGATAAATGAGGCAACTCCAAATCCTTTCATAATAAACAAGTCGCTTACCCAAGCACCTAATTTGTTGAGCCAGTTTTCAGCTTTTACAGTTCTTGAGCCAATTTCGGTAAGTGTGCTTTGGTCTGCTTTCCCAGTAAAAAAGAAAGATAAAAAAGCAATAAACATCAAAATACCAATAATAATTAGCAAGCTGCCAAAAATAAGTTTTTGCTGACTTGATAATTTGAAACTCGGTTTTTTTAATTTTGGTGTTGTACTGCTTATAGTCTTGGTTTTCTTCTTCGCCATCAACGCATAGTTAGATTGAAACAAAAATACAAATTACTAACGTTTATCCTAACGGAAATAGTATTAAAAAAGCTTTGGGTAATAAATGATGGCAGCCACAATAATTGCCGAAATAGAAGCAATAAAAACAGCACCTGCAGCAATGTCTTTGATGTGTCCAATGGTTTTATGATGTTCTGGATGAATAAAATCGGCCATATACTCAATGGCAGTGTTAATGCCTTCAATGCTCATTACTAAGCCTATCATAGCAATTTGAAACAGCCATTCAGTCTTAGAAATTTCAAAGTAAAAACCTGCTATCGTAACCAAAAGAGCTACAAATAGTTGAACTTTAATGCTGGCTTCGGTTTTAAACAAACGTATGGCACCTTTAAAAGCCCAACCTATGCTTTTTAAACGGTTGACAACAAAAGAGTCTTTTTTATTTGTCATAAAATAAATTTAAGACAAGGCGTTTAAAGCGGCTTTGTAATTTGGTTCATCAACAATTTCAGGAACTTGTTCTGTATGTGTGATAATGCCTTCTTTGTTTATAACCACAACGCAACGTGAATGTAAAGCTTCTAATGGACCATCTGTAAAGTTGAGACCATAAGTTTTGCCAAAACTTCCATCTTTATAATCAGAAAGATTGACCACATTTTCTAAACCTTCAGCACCACAAAAACGCGCTTGTGCAAAAGGTAAATCGTGTGAAATACACAAAACTTTAGTGTCTTTTAATTGGCTGGCTTCTTTATTAAATTGTCTAACCGATTGTGCACAAGTACCTGTGTCAATACTCGGAAAAATGTTTAAAACCACGTTGTGTCCTGCAAAATCGGCTAAGGTTTTTGTAGATAAATCGGTTGCAGTTAATTTAAAATCTGGGGCTTTTGAGCCTTTTTTTGGTAAATCTCCAGAGGTGTGAATAGAGTTTCCTTTTAGTGTTACTGTTGCCATAATTTTAATTTATTTTAGAGTGTTAAAATTAGGGATTATTTAATGGTTTTGGTATTAAAAAAAGTATAATTTTTATCTTAACTCAGCACCAAGTTGATTTTCAAAATTAGTTTGAAGCTTTTTCATTATTTTGTCTATTTGCTTATCTGTTAGCGTACTGCGTTCATCTTGAAACATAAAGCTTATTGCATAACTTTTTTTGCCTTTTGGTAAGTTTTTACCTTGATAAACATCAAATAAATCGACGTTTTTAAGCAATTGTTTTTCGGTTTGTTTAGCAATGGTATCAATGGCTTCAAAACTAACATTGTCATCTAATAACAAAGCAAAATCGCGTCGTACTTCAGGATATTTTGGGATGTCTTTAAACTTAATGGTGTTGTGTTTTGCCATGTCAATGACGTTGTCCCAATTAAAATCGGCAAATAATACATCTTGGGTAATTCCAAAATGTTTCAGTATTTTTTTGGTTACCAAACCAAAATCTACTATAGTTTTCTTTCCTATTGATAAAGTCAAACCTTCACTAAAAACATCATTAGTAATTGGTGAGACTTTAAAACGGGCTAAACCTAAGCGCTCTAAAACCGAAGTAATAATGCCTTTTAAGTAGAAAAAATCACTTGGTTGTGTGTTGGCATTCCAGCGTTCGTTTTGTTTTGCACCAGTTACAAAAAGTGACAAGTGTTTTTGCTCCTCATGCTTGTCAGAATAGCTATGATAGGTTTTTCCGTATTCAAATAACTTTAAATCAAAACGTCGTCTGTTGATGTTATGGCTTACTGCTTCTAAACCAGAAAACAACAAGCTTTGGCGCATCACACTCAAATCGCTGCTCAATGGATTGAGCATTTCTACATTGTGTTCGTCTTTTAACTGCTGACTTAGTTGGATATAATTTGCTGTGGTTAATGAATTGGATAAAATTTCAAAAAAACCTTGTGCAGCCAATTGGTTTCCAATAATGTTTTGCAATTTAAAATCTTCAAAACGAGATGTATTTGAAATGGAAGCGTTTAATTTTTCGGTGGTTTTAATCTTGTTATAGCCATACACACGTAGGATTTCTTCAATAATATCGGCTTCACGTTGTACATCGTTTCTGTAGGCAGGAACGGTTAAGCCTAAACCGGTTTCTGTAACGTTATTGATTTTAATATCCAACGACATTAAAATGCGTTTAATGGTGTCTCTCGGAATTTCTTCGCCAATCAATTTTTTGGTATTGTCAAAACTCAAACGTACTTGGAAATCTTCTAATTTCTTCGGATAAAAATCGACAATATCACTGGTTACTTCCCCACCAGCAATTTCTTGTATTAATAATGCAGCGCGTTTTAAAGCGTATTCTGTAATATTTGGATCGATACCACGTTCAAATCGGAAAGACGCATCAGTATTTAAAGCATGACGTTTGGCTGTTTTTCGAATACTTACAGGGTTAAAATAGGCGCTTTCTAAGAAAATGCTTGTCGTATTCTCCGTAACGCCAGAAGTGATACCACCAAAAACACCAGCTATACACATTGGTTTTTGAGTGTCGCAAATCATTAAATCTTCTTCGTGTAATTCGCGTTCAACATCATCTAACGTTTTAAACTTTGTGCCTTTAGGCAAAGTTTTAACGATAATTTTACTCCCTTCAATTTTTGAAGTATCAAAAGCGTGAAGTGGTTGACCTAATTCGTGTAAAACGTAGTTGGTCACATCTACCACGTTATTTTTTGGTGTTAAACCAATGGCTTTTAATCGGTTTTGTAACCAAGTAGGTGAGTCTTCAACTTTCAATCCTGAAATGGTAACACCGCAATAACGAGGTGCTAAATCTTTATCAATAACATCAACATCAATTTTTAAAGTTCTGTTATCAATATGAAAAGCACTTACTGATGGAGTGATTAACTCTACGTTGACATCATTTTGCAATAAACCTGCTTTTAGGTCACGAGCTGTACCAAAATGGCTCATCGCATCGGCTCTGTTTGGTGTCAAGCCAATTTCAAATACATGGTCGTTTTCTACTTTAAAAACATCGGCAACCAAGGTGCCTACTTTTAACTTTTCGTCTAAAACCAAAATACCTTCATGCGATTTGCCAAGACCAAGTTCGTCTTCAGCACAAATCATTCCATGACTTTCTTCGCCTCTTATTTTTCCTTTTTTGATAGTCCAAGCATCACCTTCTTTAGTGTATAAAGTTGTGCCAATAGTGGCAACAGGTACTTTTTGTCCAACTGCAACATTTGGAGCACCACATACAATCTGTAAAGGTTCTGTAGCACCAATATTAACGGTAGTTACTTTTAATTTGTCAGCATTACTATGTTGTACACAGGTTAAAACTTCGCCAACAACAATGCCTTCCAATCCGCCTTTAACCGATTGAAATGGATGTATGCCTTCAACTTCCAAGCCCAAATCTGTAAGGAGCTCGCCTGTTTTTTCAGGAGTCCAGTCTATGTTAACAAATTGTTTTAACCAATTATAAGAAATTTTCATGTGATATATTTATACAAGTGGCAAAGATAATAATACTAAATAGTTATAGAAATGCGATTTTATTTTTATTTGTAAGTATTTTGCATATATTTCGATTAATGTTTTATTAAATCTCTTTTTGATGCAAAAAACAATTTTTTTTCTGTTTTTGATGCTGTGTTTTTCCTGTAATATTGATTTTTCAAAAAAAATGCAACATGGTGTTTGGCTTGCTCAAATGCAGGTTAAAGACAATGAACAACTACCGTTTAATTTTGAAGTCACTTCAGACAGTACTTTGAAAATTTTTAATGCTGACGAGGTGATTCAAGTAAATGACATTAGTTATCGTAATGATTCTGTCTTTATAAAAATGCCTGTTTTTGAAGGGCATATTGATGCAAAAATTACTGATAGTAGTTTGATAGGACATTTTATTAAAGACGATTTAAACCGAATTTTACCATTTAAAGCCGAAATGAATAAAAAAGAGCGCTTTAAAGTTAAAAACAAAACACCACGTTTTGATGTTTCTGGAAAATGGGAAACCGTTTTTAGCCCAAATACAGATGATGATACATATATGGCTGTGGGACTGTTTAAGCAAAATGGCACTAAAGTAACAGGAACTTTTAGAACCGAAACAGGCGATTATCGGTATTTGGAAGGTGTTATGGATGGTGATCAATTAAAACTATCCACCTTTGATGGCTCTCACGCATTTTTGTTTAGAGCAACTGTTACTGACAGCACTTTGGAAGGTACTTTTTATTCAGGAAATCATTGGAAAGAGCCTTTTGTTGCTAAACGCAGTAACGCTTTTGAGTTAGCAAATCCTGATAGTCTTACGTTTTTAAAAGAAGGTTATGATACAATTAAATTTTCATTTCCTGATGTTTCTGGACACATGGTATCACTTTCAGACCAACAGTTTAAAGACAAAGTTGTGGTGGTTCAAATTATGGGAACTTGGTGTCCTAATTGTTTGGATGAGACCAAATTTTATTCAGAATTTTATAAAAATAACAAAGACAAAGGGGTTGAATTTATTGCTTTAGCTTTTGAGTATGCAAAAACAGAAGATTCAGCTTTTAAAAGAATTCATAAATTAGTTGATGATGTTGGTGTTGAATACCCTGTTTTGTTGGCGCAATATGGTACATCAGATAAACTGAAAGCGGAAGAAAAACTACCAATGTTAAACCATATTTTATCATATCCAACCACAATTATTATGGATAAAAAAGGAAACGTGCGCAAAATACATACAGGTTTTGATGGTCCAGCCACAGGAAAAAAATATATGGAATTTAAAGACGATTTTAAGAGATTTATCGATGAACTTTTGATGGAATAAGTGTACATATCTTCTTAAATTATAGTTAATTAACACTTGGATATTTCTTTTTAACACAATGCTAACATTTATGTGTTTTGTAAGTGACTATTTTTAGTAATATCAATCAAAAAATAGAACAATATGAAACACTTTAACGTATTAATAGGTATTGCAATATCAATGGTCTTGTCGACAGTTGATGCTCATGCGCAGTTAAATCTTCCAAGAGGAAGTCAACAAGCTTCCGTTTCTCAAACCGTAGGAATTACAAAAATTCAAATTGATTATTCAAGACCAAGTGTAAAAGGACGTGAAATTTGGGGAAAATTAGTGCCTTATGGCATGAATAATCTTGGGTTTGGAACAGCTAAAGAATCGCCTTGGCGAGCAGGAGCTGATGAAAATACAGTCATTCATTTTTCTAATGATGTTACTGTTGAAGGACAGCCATTAAAAGCAGGCGATTATGGTTTGCATATGATTATTAATGACAACAATAAAGCAACCATCATTTTTTCTAATAATAGCAAGGCTTGGGGAAGTTTTTTTTATAACCCAGATGAAGATGCCTTGCGAGTGGATGTGACAACAAATGCCATTCCTTTTACAGAGCAATTAACCTATGAATTTATTGATGTGATGCCCAACTCAGCAACAGCTGTGTTAAATTGGGAGAAAAAACAAATTCCTTTTAAAATAGGCGTGGATGTTAATAAAGTGGTGCTTGAAGATATTAAAAACAAACTTCAAAACCAAGAAGGGTTTAACAGACAAACTTGGGAAAATGCAGCAGTTTATGTTCTGAACAATGGAGGTGATTATAAAGAAGCTGAAAGTTGGATAGACAATGCAATTGGTGGACAATTTTATAGTCAAAAAACTTTTAATAATTTGGCTATCAAAGCACAATTGGAACGTCAACAAGGAAACACTCAAGCGTATGCCAAAATTATGGATGAAGCCATGGAAATTGCTACAGAAGCTCAGTTAAATGCGCTTGGTTATCAAATGCTTAATGCTAAAAATTATGAAAGTGCACTTAAATATTTTAAGCAGGCAACCATTGTAAGTCCAAAAAGTCCCAATGCATTTGACAGTCTTGGTGAATATTATGCAACTGTTGGAGATAAAGAAAATGCCATCAAAAATTTTAAAAAAGCATTGTCTATGAATCCTCCTGCAAATGTGAAGCTCAATTCAGAAAAATATCTAAAACAGTTAGGCGCTATGTAAAAGCATCAATTTAAATTGCGAATAGTAAGATAAAGCTCAACAAAAGTTGGGCTTTTTTTGAGCCTAATGCAAGCGTTTTTTATATAAAATCTTTAAAACTTGTTTGTGTTAACTAATATAATTCCAAATATTCTTATATTTAGTCAATTGTCCATATGTATAACGAAGTATTTTGTTTTTAGGAAGTGAAAGCGATGGGTCTTCTTTTAAAATGACTTTTGCATAATATCTGGCATGTTGCAAAATATCTTTATCCTTGATGACATCGGCAATTTTAAGATTTAAAACACCACTTTGTTGTGTTCCCATCAAATCTCCTGGACCACGCAAACGCAAATCGACTTCAGCAATTTCAAAGCCATCATTCGTGTTGACCATCGTTTGTAAACGGACTTTGCTGTCCTCACTCAATTTATGACTCGTCATCAAAATGCAATAGCTTTGTTCGGCACCACGTCCTACACGACCACGTAATTGGTGAAGTTGTGATAGTCCAAAACGTTCAGCACTCTCAATAATCATTACAGAAGCATTTGGAACGTTTACACCAACTTCAATCACAGTCGTTGCTACCATAATTTGGGTTTCTCCTTTCACAAAGCGTTGCATTTCGTAATCTTTATCAGCCGCTTTCATTTGTCCATGCACAATGGAAATTTGATAGTTTGGCATTGGGAAATCTCTAACAATGCTTTCATAACCATCCATCAAATCTTTATAATCCATTTTTTCAGATTCTTGTATCAATGGATAAACGACGTAAATCTGTCGGCCTTTTGCAATTTCATCTTTGATAAATTTGAAAACTTTCAGTCGATTTTTGTCATAACGATGAACCGTTTTTATATGCTTTCTTCCAGGAGGTAATTCGTCAATTATTGAGATGTCCAAATCACCATAAACTGACATTGCCAAGGTTCTCGGAATAGGAGTTGCTGTCATCACCAAAATATGTGGAGGTGTCTCATTTTTTTTCCATAATTTACTACGTTGAGCAACTCCAAAACGATGTTGCTCATCAATGATAGCGAGTCCTAAATTTTTAAATTTTACCTTGTCTTCAAGTAGCGCATGTGTGCCAATTACTATTTGTAAGTTGCCATTTTCGAGCGATTCGTGAATTTTTCGTTTTTCTAAAGTATTAGTTGATCCAGTAAGTAGTTTTATACTGATATTTAATTTGTTACATAGTTTAATTAAACTATTATAGTGTTGGACTGACAAAATTTCAGTAGGTGCCATTAAACAAGCTTGAAAACCGTTGTCAAGTGCCATTAACATTGACATAAGTGCAACTATGGTCTTGCCAGAACCTACGTCGCCTTGTAGTAATCGGTTCATTTGAGCATTACTTCCTAAATCGGCTCTAATTTCTTTTAAAACGCGCTTTTGAGCATTGGTCAATTCGAATGGTAAATGGTCTTTGAAAAAGCTATTAAAATAGTTTCCAACATGTTCAAAATTGAAGCCTTTGATTTTTGATTTATGAATTAAATTTTTGATGATAAGTTGCAACTGAATGTAAAATAATTCTTCAAATTTTAATCGGAATTGAGCGCGTGATAATAGCTCTTGATTTTTTGGAAAATGAACATTAAAAAGAGCTTCGCTTTTGGAAATTAATTTAAGTTCTGAAATCAAATTTTCAGATAGGGTTTCAGAAAATTTTCCTTTAGTTTCCAAAAATAAGTGTTGCATGATTTTACTTATCACACGATTTGTAATTCCTTTATTAGACAATTTTTCGGTTGAAGGATACACAGGTTGCATGGCAGAACGCAAATTTTTCTGATGCTCGTCTAATGCTTCCATTTCTGGATGTGGCATACTAAACTTGCCACTAAACCAATTGGTTTTTCCAAAAACCACATAAGGTTTATTAAGTTTAATACTTTCTCTAATCCATTTTTGGCCTCTAAACCAAACCAATTCCATTGCTCCAGTATCATCTTTAAAGGTTGCTACTAAGCGTTTTGCTCTGCCTTCACCAATACTTTTTAAATTGATAATTTCTCCAACTATTTGTACATCAGTATTATTGCGTTGTAGTTGACTGATTTTGTAATACTGGGTTCTATCAATATAACGGTTTGGAAATAGGTTGATTAAGTCTTGATAGGTATGAATGCCAAGTTCAGTTCGGAGTAAATCTGCACGATTTGGTCCAACGCCTTTAAGATAATCAATAGGTGTTTGAAGGTTGCTTGACATATTCTTGTTTACAAAAGTGCTTAAATTATAAGATTTGCTAAAATAATCTGTAATATTTTTTAACTTGCAACAGTCGTATTTAAAATCAAAATAAAGAAATGAAGCTTACAAAACAAAACAGATGGTTGGCAATACTGGTTTTACTGCTCATTGTGATGAATTGTAGTAAAAGTGATTCATCTGGAGGAGGAACAGAACCAACACCAGTAATAACACTGAATGGTCAAATTTCAGCCTTTGGCGAAACGAATGTTTTAAGCCATTCTGACTCACAAAATATCGAAGTGAAAGGAACGGACTTGTCCAATAATCTTCAAGTTGAAGTATCACAAAATTTTGAAGT
Organism: Gelidibacter sp.; assembly: GCA_041391965.1. Classification (GTDB taxonomy): domain Bacteria; phylum Bacteroidota; class Bacteroidia; order Flavobacteriales; family Flavobacteriaceae; genus JAWKMZ01. The sequence goes on from JAWKMZ010000008.1 coordinate 67,849, forward strand.
ATCATTGGATGATGTCACATTCGCAAGTAGTGTTTCAATTGAAAAAAGTACAGCTAATGCTGGGAACTCAACAGTTTATGTAAGATTTTCGCCTTTAGAGGCTTCTGTTGGAAACATACAAGGTGTCTTAACATTTCAAAGTTCAGGAGCGACGACCAAAACAATCAATATAAGTGGTATTGGCTTAAGCATTGAACCAGTAATTACTGTAAATCAAACCACGTTAACTTTTGATGATACACAAATGTCGAGCATGTCTCAACCTAAATTGGTGATAGTGAATGGTGATAATTTGGTAGATGATATTACATTAAATACAACAGATGCATTTGAAATTTCATTTGATGGGATAACTTATGGCAATGCTTTACAAATTAATGCAGCAAATGCAAATGACACCAATACTGTGTATGTACGATTTGCTCCTACAGAAATAGGAAATGCTACTGGAACACTGACTATACAGAATTTATTGACACAAGATATTACGGTTAGTCTAACAGGTAACGGAACACCAATCATCCATAACTACCCTACATTTGATCATGAAAGACTCGCTTTTGGTGGTGGTTACAATCAGTCATCAACACAAACGTTTAATTTGCCTACAGATTTAAGTAATATAGCAACCATTAAAATGTATGTAAAGTTGACTTGCCCTTCTGGAGGTTGTGATGAGTGGGATGTGTATGCCAATGTAAAAGTGGTAGATCCATCTTCTGGTGAACTTTATGAATTAGGGCGTTACATCACACCATATTGGAATGATAACAGTCAGTTGGATCGTGGATTTGAATTTGATGTTACCGATTTTAAATCATTACTTACAGGTGCTACGCAGTTAAGAATAAGAACCGAATGTTGGAATAGCAAAGGATACGAAGTGTCTGTAGATTTTGATTATATTGAAGGGACACCAGATTATCCTTACTATGCAATTTCAAGAGTTATTGCCTATGATGATTGGTCTACTTCAGGTGTGCCTTATGGAGTAGATAACAATTTTGATTTAAACAAAACCGTGACTATTCCTGCAAATGCAGAAGACACACATTTAAGAACCATAATTTCAGGTTGGGGACATGCAACCCCAAATGATGCAGGAGGAAGACCTTGTGCAGAATGGTGTTTTAGAACCCATGATGTAAAAATTAATGGCTCTACAATGTTTCAGCATTATTTAGGACCTTTAGGTTGTGCTTCTAACCCTGTGAATAATCAAAACCCAGGAAATTGGCAGCCAGATAGAGCTGGTTGGTGTCCTGGAATGGTTGTGCCTATTCGTATAGATGAATTTAGTACCTCAATGGCAGGAAGTACCTTTAACTTTGAGTATGATTATGAAAATTGGGTTAATGATGGGCAAAATGGCGATGCGTTTTATGCAACATCTACTTTTGTGGTGGTAAAGAGTAATACGCCAATTTCTAAGCCAACAGTTATGGAATAATGAAAGAATAAAAATAATCATTTTAAAAGCACGCAATAATAGCGTGCTTTTATTGTTTTTACTGAGAGTTTTGTTATCTTCAAGCTATGAAATTTGGATGCTTTTTTCTGTGTTTTATTATCGGTTTTGCTGTTTTTGGGCAGCAAACAGAATCAGTAGATTTTGAACGAATTTCTGCTGATATTCAATTGAAACCAAGTATAAAGGAAGTTAAGCTATATGTAAAATATGAATTTAAGATTTTAAAGGATGTTGATTCTGTTTATCTTGATTTTGGGACTGTTTATCATTACGAAATTCATAATCAAAATTTCAAAGGGTTTGTTAAAGACCAAAATAATAAGTTGATTTTTTACAATAATGAAGGAGGCTTCAAGGCAAATCAAAAATATGAATTTGAGTTGGTTTGGTTTGATTATCCTAAAAAAGCACTCTATTTTATTGATTGGAACCATGATGGTAAAAAGCAAATATGGACACAAGGCCAAGGTAAATATACCAGCAATTGGTTGCCAAGTATTGATGACATGAATGATAAGATTGAATTCGATCAAACAATTACTTTTGATAAAAATTATGAGGTTATTGCTAATGGAAAATTGGTTGATGTAATTGAAAATGATTCTACTAAGACATGGCAATTTAATATGAATAAACCCATGAGTAGCTATTTAGTTGCTTTAGCTATTGGCAAATACAACAAAAAAACAGAACTTTCTAAAAGCGGCATTCCTTTAGTGTATTACTATTATCCAGAAGATGTTTCCAAAGTGGAACCAACCTATCGTTATACTAAACAAATCTTTGATTTTTTAGAAGATGAAATTGGAGTCCCTTATCCTTGGGAAATTTATAAGCAAGTTCCAGTCAAAGATTTTTTGTATTCAGGAATGGAAAACACGAGTTTAACCATCTTTTCAGATGCTTTAATGACGGATTCTACAGCTTTTGTAGATAAAAATTACGTCAATGTCAATGCACACGAATTGGCACATCAGTGGTTTGGCGATTTGGTAACCGAAAAAAACGGTACACACCATTGGTTACAAGAAGGTTTTGCTACCTATTATGCGCTTTTGGCAGAACGCTATATATTTGGAGAAGACCATTATTATTGGCAGCTTTATGAATATGCCAATGCGTTGTTAGCTCAAAATAAAGAAGGTAAAAGCACGTCATTGCTCAATCCAAATGCAAGTAGTGATACTTTTTATAAAAAGGGCTGTTGGGCTTTGCATGTATTGCGAAAACAGGTTGGAGACGATGCTTTTAAAACAGCAGTTAAAAATTATTTGCTCAAGTATCAGTATAAAAATGTAGAAACTTCCGATTTTATATCAGAAGTTGAGCAGGCAAGTGGTCAAGATTTATCCCAATTTGTTAAAACTTGGTTAGAATCTGAGGTGTTACCTGAAAATGATATGGTAAAAAGTTTAAATCAATCAACATTTATGCAAGAGTATTTTATGGTAGATTGTGAAGTATTTACCTCTAAATGTAACGATTATTTAGAGTCTGGTATTTCTGATGAAGCTAAAATAAAAGTGATTTCGCAAATACCTAATCGGTTAAAAACAGAAGATTTTATAAATCCAATTAAAGTGCGTCAAGCAATTGCGCTGCATCTTACAAGCATTCCAAAAACGTTAAAAACTGAGTATGAATCGCTTTTAAAAGATGAATCCTATACAACCATTGAAGCGGCTTTGTATAATCTTTGGGTGAATTTTCCTGAAGAACGCGTAAAATATTTGCAGCAAACCAAAGACATCATTGGGTTTAGTGATTATAATGTCAGATTGCTTTGGTTGGTTTTAAATTTGAATACTTTAGAGTATCAACCTGATAAAAAAGAAGTCATTTATAATGAGCTTGTCAACTATACAAGTCCTGAGTTTGGGTTTGAAATACGTAAAAAGGCGTTTGAATATTTAAAACTAATGAATACTTTTAATGTGTATGCTATTCAAAATTTAATTGAAGCAACACAGCATCATAATTGGCGTTTTCAAAAGTTTGCTAAAAATTTGCTGCAAGAATTAAAAGAGGTTAAAAAGTATAAAGGTGTTATCGAAAATTTACAACTAAAAAAATAATTTTCATTACTAACAAATAACAAATAGGAAGTGAGAGCATTAGTTATATCAGGAGGAGGAAGTAAAGGAGCCTTTGCAGGTGGTGTTGCACAATATCTTATTGAGCAAAAAAAACTTGATTATGATATTTTTATTGGCACTTCAACAGGAAGTTTGTTAGTATCACACTTGGCATTAAAAAAAGTAGAGCAAATAAAAGAAATTTATACACATGTTACCCAAGATGCTATTTTTAATAGTTGTCCATTCACAATCAAAAAGAAAAAAGGCATAGAAACCGTTGGAATTAATCATTTGATAGTACTAAAGAATATTTTGTTGGGTAAAAAAACCTTTGGTGAAAGCTTAAATTTAAAACAACTCATCAGAAAAAGCATAAGTATATCAGATTTTGAACACTTAAAGAGCAGTAATTTGGATGTTGTTGTGACGGTTTCAAACTTATCTCTAAACCAAGTAGAGTATAAATCGATTAAAGATTTTGAATATGAGGAATTCTGCGAATGGATTTGGATATCCTGCAATTACACACCATTTATGTCGCTTGTAAAGAAAGGAGGTTGTGAATATGCAGATGGAGGTTTAGGTTCTATGGTTCCCATTGAAGAAGCTATCAAACGAGGTGCTACAACCGTTGATGCCATTATACTGCAAACAGAAGTAACACAGTTTAACCGAATGCCTTCTATCAATGCTTTTTCGCTGTTGACCAATATGTTTGCCTTTATGTTAGATAGAATTGAAAGTCAGAATATTAAAATTGGTAAGTTTGTAGCATCTAATCAAAATGCCATCATCAATTTTTATTATACACCAACAGTGCTTACTACAAATTCTTTGGTGTTTAACAATCAAAAAATGGTGCAATGGTGGCAAAGTGGATTTGATTTTGCAAAATATAAAAATGAAGCAACCAGTCAATTAGAAATAACAGAATGAAGGCATTAGTCATATCAGGAGGTGGAAGTAAAGGTGCGTTTGCAGGAGGTGTAGCGCAGTATTTAATAGAAGACCAACAAAAAACCTACGATATGTTTTTGGGTACGTCCACAGGAAGTTTGTTAGTACCTCATTTGGCTGTAAATGATATTCCGAAATTGTATGATATTTTCACTAACGTGCAGCAAAATGATGTCTTTAGCATAAGCCCATTTATTCAGCGTAAAAAAGGTGATAGAGAGTATGTCTCTATAAATTTTATAAGTGCCATGCTTCAGTTTGCTAAGCGTAAACGAACTTTTGGCGAAAGCAATGCGTTGCGACGCAATATCAAACGAAATTTTACAAAAGCAGAATTTGATAAAATTAGAACCACCAAAGAAGACGTTGTGGTTACAGTGTCAAACCTCACTAAAAATAGAGTGGAATATAAATCTATCAAAGAATTTGGTTATGAAGAATTTTGTGATTGGATTTGGATTTCGTGTAATTATATTCCGTTTATGTCCTTAGCAGTTAAAGATGATTGCGAATATGCCGATGGTGGTTTGGGCTGTGTTATCCCAATTAGAGAAGCTATTTTGCGTGGTGCTACAGAAATTGATGCAGTTGTTTTAGAGTCTGAAAATATGGAAGGTAATAAGGTGTTAGGTAAAAATCCATTTTCATTAATGATTAATCTTTTTAGCTATTTATTAGACCAAGTTGAAAAAAGCGATATTACCATTGGCAAACTGGCAGCAAAAAATAAAAATGTAAAACTCAATTTATACTATACACCAACCAACTTAACCGAAAACTCATTGATATTTAGTAAAAAACTAATGGTTAAGTGGTGGGAACAAGGCTATAATTATGCAAAATTGAAACATAATGGAAATGAGTTATAATAACTCTTACCACATGTCACTTACTTCTTGCTTAATGTATGAAAGCGCTGCGTCACTTGGAGCACGTTTTTCCATCATTTCTGTTAAAACCACTTCACGCAACTTATTGGCTGTATCAGTCTTTTCAAGCAAACTTGCCTTTCTTATTAACTGAATGGTAGCATTTTTTGCAGCGGTTATAATATTCCAACACTCATCACTTATATAGATTTGTTGTGATAGATTATGTTCAAATTCTTGTTCAATATTTGCTATAAGTAAAGATTCATAGCTTTCTTTGTTAGAAGATGTTGGCGCAACTCTTATCAAAAGTTTTGATGGCGTGATACGCTCTAAAAAAATAGCCATACGCTCATAAGCCTGTAAGCGTAAAGGTAAAGCATTAACTTGCATGTCTTTTTGTAATAAAAAACGTCTCCGACCATCTTCATTTTTGGTGTGCTCTTTAAAAAAGTAGTAGGCAATTCCTCCTGTTATTAAAGCTGGTATCGCATATAAAAAAAGATCAATTATTTTTTCAGAATCCATAATAAATAGGGTTTTGGGTAAATTTAATTAGTGTTTTTACCGCCCAAATATATACAATCTTTTAATTCTTGCATACCATTAAATGGTACTGGTACTTTTTCATAATTAAATGTTTGACCCAATTCTGTAGTAAGATTGTGGTCATCAATATTTACATCAATATCCTTCATTGTAAATTGACAAGGATGTTCATAACCTGCAGCATGCGTAATTTCGATAAACTCTTTTCTAAAAGTCTTAAAATATTGAGCAAGCCTTGCAGATTTTAAGGTTGGGTCAATCCCGCTTTGTAACCATTTACTTTGAGTAGCAATCCCACTTGGGCACCGATTGGTATGACATATTTGTGCTTGAATACAGCCAATGCTCATCATGGCTTCACGAGCCACATTAATACAATCAACACCCATTGCAAATGCCAATGCACCTTTAGCCGGAAATCCTAATTTTCCACTTCCAATAAATACAATTCTATTGTTTAAGTTACGCTTTTTAAAAAGTTTATAAATATCACTAAACCCATGAACCCAAGGGAGCGACACATGGTCAGCAAAACTTGGAGGTGCAGCTCCAGTACCACCTTCGCCACCATCAATAGTAATAAAATCTGGTCCTTTACCAGTTTCAACCATTAAATCTGCTAACTCTTCCCATTGTTCTAATTTTCCAATGGCAGCTTTAATACCAACAGGAAGCCCAGTGGCATCAGCTATTTTTTCAATAAAAGCCATCATTTCTGTAACATTTGAAAAGGCAGAATGGCTTGGAGGCGATAAGACATCTTTTCCAAGTGGTACATGCCTTATTTGAGAGATTTCCTCTGTTATTTTTGCCGCAGGAAGTACGCCTCCTTTTCCTGGTTTAGCACCTTGTGACAGTTTAATTTCAATAGCTTTGACAAAAGGGTTTTTATTAACTAATTCGACTAATTTTTCTAAAGAAAATGTGCCGTCTTCGTTTCTAACTCCAAAATAACCTGTCCCAAAATGGAAAATTACATCACCACCATGACTATGATAAGGCGAAAGCCCTCCTTCACCTGTATTGTGATATGCGCCAGCCATTTGCACGCCTTTGTTTAAAGATTCAACAGCTTTTGCTGAAAGTGACCCAAAACTCATTGCAGATACATTGATAATGGATGCTGGACGAAACGGTTTTTTTCTTTTGTTATACAAGCCAATAACCTTAGCACATGGTAAAAACGTACTATCAATTTGATTGGGATGGTTTTTAGGTAAATTATAAGGCATCATCGCATTGTTTATAAAAAAATGGGTATGCTTATAAATATCACGATCAGTACCAAAACCTTCGTAGTTATTTTCTTTTTTTGCCGAAGCGTAAATCCAACCGCGTTCTATGCGGTTAAAAGGTAATTCTTCTCTATTATTAGCCACTAAATACTGACGCATTTCTGGACCAATTTTTTCTAAAAAATAACGAAAATGACCAATAATTGGAAAATTATGACTTATGGTGTGTCTTCGCTGTAAAAAGACATCTCTTATGGCTACCAAAATTAACACAATTAGTATCCACAACCACCAAGGTATTTGCCCTAAAAAACCTAACATATTTATTGAAATTTTTATAATACGACGTAAAGATATTTAAAAATCTTAGATAATATAAATTATGAGAATTGTTTATAATTATTTACAAAATTCTTTAGTATAAACAAGCACTTTGGTTAAATTCACATCCTGAAAAATAGTTAGTTTGGAGAAGTATTTAAGTCAGTTAAATGAAGCACAATTAGCACCAACTTTGCAAAAAGAGGGACCAATGATTGTGATAGCAGGAGCAGGTTCTGGTAAAACACGTGTGTTGACGTATCGTATTGCCTATTTGATGAGTCAAGGTGTTGACCCTTTTAATATTTTATCGTTGACATTTACCAACAAAGCAGCTCGTGAAATGAAAAGCAGAATTGCCTCCATTGTTGGTAATAGTGAAGCAAAAAACTTGTGGATGGGAACATTTCATTCCGTTTTTGCTAAGATTTTGCGTTTTGAAGCAGATAAATTAGGCTACCCAAGCAATTTTACTATTTATGATACACAAGACTCTCAACGTCTGATTTCTTCTATCATTAAAGAGATGAATTTAGACAAGGATATTTATAAATACAAGCAAATTTATTCTCGAATTTCATCGTATAAAAACAATTTAATTACAGTTAAAGCCTATTTCCAAAACACTGAATTGATGGAAGCTGATACTATGGCAAAACGACCACGTTTGGGTGACATCTACAAAAATTATGTGGATAGATGTTTTAAAGCAGGCGCTATGGATTTTGATGACTTGTTACTGAAAACCAACGAGTTACTAACACGTTTTCCTGATGTGTTGGCAAAATATCAAAACAGATTTAGATATATTTTAGTAGATGAGTACCAAGATACCAACCATAGTCAATATTTGATTGTCAGAGCGCTATCAGACAAATTTCAAAACATTTGTGTAGTTGGTGATGATGCACAAAGTATTTATGCTTTTCGTGGTGCTAACATCAATAATATTCTCAATTTTCAACGTGATTATGATGATGTAAAAGTGTTCCGATTGGAACAAAATTATCGTTCTACAAAAAATATTGTTAATGCTGCTAACTCTGTAATCGAAAAAAATAAAACCAAACTCGATAAAGTTGTTTGGACAGCCAATGATGAAGGCCCAAAAATTAAAGTTAACCGTTTGATGACTGATGGTGATGAAGGACGTTATGTGGCAAGTTCCATTTTTGAAAACAAAATGCAGCATCAATTAAAGAATAACGATTTTGCTATTTTATATCGTACCAATGCACAATCACGTGCAATGGAAGATGCTTTGAGAAAGCGCAATATTCCATACAGAATTTATGGAGGCTTGTCATTTTATCAACGTAAAGAAATTAAAGATGTTTTGTCGTACTTGCGATTGGTTATTAATCCTGCTGATGAAGAAGCCTTAAAACGGGTCATTAATTTTCCAGCACGAGGTATTGGCCAAACAACCATTGACCGTTTAATTGTTGCTGCCAATGGGTACAATCGCTCTATTTTTGATGTGATGAAACATATTGGCAAGCTGGACATCAACATTAATTCTGGCACAAAAACGAAGTTGCAAAATTTTGTGACCATGATTGAAAGTTTTCAGGTCATCAACCAAACTGCAAATGCGTTTGAATTGTCTGAGCATGTGGCTAAAGTTACAGGAATTATCAAAGAATATAACAATGATGGAACTCCAGAAGGTATTGCCAAAATGGAAAATATTGAAGAGTTGCTGAATGGTATCAAAGATTTTGTAGAAGGTCAGAAAGAATTGGCAGATGCCACAGGGTCTATTTCAGAATTTTTATCTGATGTGGCTTTGGCAACCGATTTAGATAATGATAAAGGAGACGATGACCGAGTGGCTTTGATGACCATTCATTTGGCTAAAGGATTAGAGTTTGCCTATGTGTATATTGTAGGAATGGAAGAAGACTTGTTTCCAAGTGCGATGAGTATGAACACACGTAGTGAGTTAGAAGAGGAGCGACGTTTGTTTTATGTAGCTTTGACTAGAGCCGAAAAACAAGCGTATTTAACCTATACCATGTCGCGCTACAGATGGGGAAAATTGGTAGATGCTGAACCCAGCCGTTTTATTGAGGAAATTGATGAAAACTTCAAAGAAAATCTAACACCAATTGATGATAAACGCCAAAATCCAATGCTGTCGGCTGATATTTTTGGTGATATTGAACCCAATCAAATTCGTTTTAAAAAACCAATCAAGCGAAAATCGGAGGCAATACCACCTAAATTTATTCCACCAGCAAAGTTAAAACCTATCGGTAAATCAATTGGTAGTGCCAACACCAATTTGTTTGATGGTAAATTAACGGTTGGCAATATTGTGGAACATATGCGTTTTGGTAAAGGAGAAGTATTAAAAATTGAAGGTGTTGGTGCAGATACTAAAGCTGAAATAAATTTTGAACATGGTGGCGTTAAAAAGCTACTGTTGCGTTTTGCCAAATTGGATGTGTTAGGTTAAAACTAACGTACCATACAAACCGAGTTAACGTTTCCTTTGCCATCATATTCTTGGACAGAATTATTTGGATCTAACATCCAATTGCCATCCACAATAAATTTGTAATGATGTTTTCCGCCAGAAAGCAAGGTTGTACATGTCCAACCTGTAGTTGTTTTTTTCATTTTTATAGCATTATCAGCCCAATCTGTAAAATCTCCTGCAAGTAAAATTTCTTTAGCATTTTCATATCCTTTAAGTAGAAAGGTAAAAGGCACTTTTATGGAGATTAATGAGTTGTAACCATTATACTCATTCGTCTTTTTTGCTGGATTATTTGGGTCTTCCATCCAATTGCCATCCACAATGAATTTGTACTCATAATCACCAGGTTTTAATTGTAAGGTCAACTCCCAGCCATCTGGTGTTTTGTTCATTCGGAATACGTTTTCATCCCAACGGTTAAAAGTACCACTCAAAACAACCTTTTTTGCGTTTTTAAATCCGTTAAGTTTAAAGCAACTGTTTCCGTTTTCATCAGGTTTTGCGGTAAACATTCTCAAATTATAGACATGTAATTGCGAACCATTTCGGTCTTTAGCGTCAACTTTATTTTTAATGTCTTTTGAAGGTTCTGCCCAATAAGTGTTGTTAATGACGAATTTAAATTCCCAAGAAAAGTCATCAGTAAAATCAGACAAATGCTTTCTAAGTTCATATTTGTTGTCACTTATTTTGGTCATTTGCCACTTGTTTTTTGACCAATTGTTGAACTCGCCAGAAACAACTACATTTTTTATATCCAAATCATCAAAATCAATAACATCTCCAAAGTTGTCTTTTGTTGCTTTTTCATAATCGTTTTTGTCAAAAGTAAACACAACATCATTGCCATCTATTCTGTAGCCTTTTATCTCATCATTTTGAGAAAACGATAGCGAACTCATTAAAGAGCATGCAAAAATTGCAATATGATATAGTAATTTTTTCAATGGTGTTCTATAGGAAAATTTATAAAGTATAATCTTTGTTTTTGATAGTTGATGATGGTTCGTTTTTGCTTAAAAAATTCATAGCCTAAAACACCATCTAATGATGTGCCAAAAGCTTCATTCATCTTATTCAGATTGGTTAAAACGGTGTTCATTGGTGCAAAAAATTGTTTGTCATTAAGTTTAACACGATACAATTTTCCTGCCAAAACTTCAATTTTTTTATGGCTTGCTCCAGACAGCACCAAACGTTTGTTTGGGTAAAAGTTTTTTAAGACGGTTTTGTTACTGTTTTTGTTAATTTGATTAAACTCAGCACCACTATCTAAACCTAATCTAACCTTTTGGTTATCAATAAATGCGTTGAGTACAATGGTATGTTTTTTTAGTTTAAAACTCACGCTATCAACAATGGTTTCAAGATAGACTTTTTTGTCTAAGGTGTTACCAAATTTATCAACTTTTGACAAAGTGATTTGATTAAGGTAAAGGTCAATAAAAACTTCGTAATCTTTTAAAATATTATAGCCTATAATGCCTAAAAGATTCATCTTTTTTGTTTTTTCTATGTGTGATAAATCGATGACATCGGCATTTTTATTCTCAATTTTTAGATTTTGGAGAACAAACTCGTCAAGCCTTCTTTCCAGCGGATTATCAACTATATTAATAACTCCTGAAGTTTCTTTTGCTTTTTTATAATATTGAAAAGGTGTCTCAAAATGAACTTTGTTAAGAATAAGCGTTTCTGAGCCTGTATCAATAATAAAATTACCCTTTTGTCCAAGCAATTCTGCTTCTACAACTATAAGTTGATCAATAACTTTAAAAGGAATTCTGGCAGTATTTTTATTTAAAATTTCGGCTTTAGGAAAGACAATAGTTTGTAACCCTTCTGCATAAGAAGGTAATCCTGTTGTAATGAATATTAATACGAATAAAAGTATTCTTAACATATTAATAGGACTTACAAGGCTCAATTTTGTTACAAAACGAGCTATAAATTTGTTTGAATAAACGTCGATAATCTTACCCAAGTATCTAAAAGATCTGCGCCAATCCAACCATGTCCACCATTTGGATAGAGTTTAAATTCATTGGTTACTCCAAGTTCTATTAGTTTATCACGCATTGCAGTACCTTGACTTACAGGAACTAATGGATCTTGTCCTCCATAAAACAAAATAGTTGGTGGTGCTGATGCAGTTGCTTGATGATAAGGACTTACTTCTTCTAAAAACGCTGTCGTTGGGTTAACACCATATACTTCTAAAAGTGCTTGCAATTCAGGATCTGTGTTATTTAGATACGCAGGATCTGTAAAATTTGTTGGTCCAACAATACTGCAAGCCATTTTTGAGTGATGGTCTGGGTCAAACGCATAACTCCATAACAACGATAAATGTGCTCCAGCACTCACACCTATAAAACCATAATCTTCTGAAATGACATATTGACTTTTATGACTTATCAAATGGTTGACTACTGAAGTTATATCATTAATTTGCATTGGATAAGCTTGGTTGTTTTCATCAGCCAATCGGTAATTAATGTTAACAATAGCGTAATTAGGTAAATCTTGACGAATCATATCTTTAATAGCGTTCATATCACTTTTGTCACCAGTTGTCCAGCCTCCACCATGTATTAAAATAATAACTTTGGTAGCGTTGGTTCTACCTTCAGGTAAATAAATATCATACGATTGCTGTAAATTAGTGCCATAAGCAACATCTAAAAATTGAGCATAGGCTAATGGATTTGGAGTGTTGTTAGAACTGTTGGAATTGTCATTTGAACAAGCAACTAAAAACACTGTAATAGTTACTAAGATGAATTTTATGACTTTCATAATAAAATTATTAATTACTTTGTAAACATATTAAGCAATATACATAATTATGGCTGAGTTTGTAAAACTATATGAAGAAAATCCGAATGCACGAGATATTAAAAAAGTGATTGATGTACTCAAAAAAGGAGGATTGATTATTTACCCTACAGATACGGTTTATGGCTTAGGTTGCGATATTAATAATATAAAAGCTTTAGAGCGCGTTGCACAGATAAAAGGGGTTAAATTAGAAAAAGCAAATTTTTCATTTGTTTGTCATGATTTAAGTAATCTTAGTGATTATGTTAAACAAATAGATTCTACAACGTTTAAAATATTAAAACGAGCACTTCCCGGACCTTATACCTTTATTTTGCCAGGAGCTAAAACCTTACCGAATCCTTTTAAAAAGAAAAAAACGGTTGGTATTCGTGTGCCTAACAATAATATTGCTTTAGAAATTGTTAGACAATTAGGAAATCCGATTATATCAACATCAATACATGATGAGGATGAAATTATAGAATACACAACCGATCCTGAATTGATTTTAGAAAAATGGAATAATTTGGTTGATTTGGTAATTGATGGAGGTTATGGTGATAACTTGGCATCTACCGTTATTGATTTGTCAGAAGAAGAGCCAACTATTGTAAGAGAAGGTAAAGGAAGCTTGGAAATTTTTTAATTAATAATGAAAAGTTAAAAATTAAGAATTATAAAAAAAGCCCAACTTTTAAAAGTTGAGCTTTGTAACCTTTATAAAATTTAAAAATTAGTTGTTTCCAGCAGCTAAGTTTTTCATTTCTTTTTCAACCATATCATAAAACTGGTCAATTTTAGGAAGCACTAAAATACGTGTACGTCTGTTAGTAGCTCTGTTTTCTGCAGTGTCATTTGGTACTAATGGCACATACTCACTACGTCCTGCAGCTATTAATTGTTTTGGGTTAACACCTAATTCTTCCAATACTCTTACAATAGAAGTAGAACGTTTAACGCTCAAATCCCAGTTATCTAACAATACACCACTTTTGTAAGGAACATTGTCAGTATGTCCTTCAACCATACACTCAAAATCTGGTTTGCTATTAACCACTTTTGCCACTTTTGCAAGCACTTCTTTGGCTCTTGAAGTGACGTTGTAGCTACCACTTTTAAACAATAATTTGTCTGCAATAGAAATATATACAACTCCTTTTTCAACATTAATTTCGATGTCTGGATCGTTAATGCCTACTTCACGTTTTAAACTGGTAACAATTGCCAGTGTAACACTATCTTTTTTGGTTAAAGCATCTTGCAAACGTGTAATTTTTAAATCTTTTTCTTTTAAACTTTCAAGTGATTTTTCGAGGTTTTCAGCACCTTTTTGTGTTAAGGTTGTTAAATTGCCTTTGGTGTCAATTAAATCCTGATTGGTTTTACGTAAATCGGCTAATTGCTCTTGTAAACCTTCAACTCTTGCAGTTGCAGCAGCTTTGTCAGACAAACAGCTGTTCAATTTAACAGTTGCAGTATTTAATAAATCTTGTGTTTCTTTTTGTTTTGCTTCAAGATCTGCATATTGTTTTTTAGAGACACATGAGCTTAAAGCGATCATTGAAAACACACTTAATAACAATAGTTTTTTCATAATGATAGTGATTAAATATTTTAATTTAACAGTCCAAAATTATACAAAAAACAATCGTTTGTAGAGGGATTAACAAAAATTTTAACAAATTTTATAAACAATTAAAAAAACGACTCTTTTTTTACAAAATAAGCCCAAACAATGGATCTTTTATGATAGTAATTTTTGGTTTGGCTTAAAACTTTGCGTTGTTTTAATAAACTTGGTAAGTGCTTGTAAAAACTAAAATGTGCTTTTATGATTGCTACGATATGTGCAATTTTTAATTCTGATAAAAATTTGATACCTGCTAATCCATCTAATATTAAGCGTGTCAAGATTAAAAAGAACAAATTGCCTTCAGCATTTTTTGTCAATGTAAACAAGCTATTTCTAAAATTGAGATAGGTTTTTTTAGGATTGGTGTTTTTGAGCGTAGCGCCTCCAACATGAAATACAGTAGAAGCACCAATATATTTCGTTTTATAACCTAAATTAAAAGCTCTCCAGCACAAATCAATTTCTTCCATGTGAGCAAAAAAGTTTTCGTCAAAACCATTAAGCTGTTCAAAAGCAAATTTTCGGATAAAAAAACAAGCACCTGAAGCCCAAAAAATGTTTTTCACGTCATCATACTGACCTTTGTCTTTTTCAATCGTATCAAAAATACGTCCTCTACAATAAGGATACCCAAATTTATCAATAAAACCACCTGCTGCTCCTGCATATTCAAAATAATTTTTGCGCTTGTAATCTAATATTTTTGGTTGAATAATAGTAGTTTCAGAATAGGTTTCAAATTCAGAAATAACAGGAATAAGCCAATTTTTTGTTACTTCAACATCACTATTTAATAAACAATAAATATCAGCATCTACCTCTTTTAAAGCATCATTATAACCTTTGGCATAACCTCCATTTTCTGTGTTTTGAATAATTTTTACAGAAGGATACTGCGCTTTTAAAAATTTTATAGAATCATCAGTTGAAGCATTGTCGGCAACATAAATAGCTGCACCTTCCGAGTTTTCAATAACCGAAGGCAAAAATTGTTCTAACAGTTGCTTTCCGTTCCAATTGAGTATGACAATGGCTAATTTCATGGTTTGTAATTAGGAACATCACTTAAAAACAAATAGGCTTCATTTTTAAAATCCATTTGGCAATAATAATGATTTAATCCGTTGGTTACCATTAAATAGGTTGCATTTAAAGCTAAATTATAGCGTGCAATTTGATCAAAAGTATCTTGATTAATAGGTATTTGTGGCGCTTTGCACTCTACAACCAAATGAATGTTGCCATCTGTATTAAAAACCACAATGTCATAACGTTTACGTAAGTTGTTGATGGTCAATTCTTTTTCAACATTAATCAACGATTTTGGATACCCTTTTTCTTCCATCAAATAATGAACACAGTGCTGACGTACCCATTCTTCGGGTTGTAAAATGATAAACTTTTTACGAATGACGTCAAAAATAGATACTTTATTTTCGCTATTTTTGAATCGAAACGAAAACTTTGGAAAATTGAGTGCTTGCACTATATATAATTTGATGTTTCCAAAGTTAAGGTTCAATAATCAAATACCAAAAGTATAGATGCTGGAATTTGGTATTTCTAAATTGATATTTTACAGTTTTGGACGAAGTCAAACAATTAGCAATTGATATAAAAAGTGGAAACTTAAAACCTGTTTATTTTTTAATGGGTGAAGAACCATATTATATTGATAAAATTTCAGAATTTATTGAAACCAATGTGCTTTCTGAAGAAGAACGCGGCTTTAACCAAATGGTGTTGTATGGACGTGATGTAACTATTGACGATATTGTTGGGAATGCAAAACGTTTTCCGATGATGGCTGAATATCAGGTTGTTATTGTAAAAGAAGCTCAAGATTTATCGCGTA
>JAWKMZ010000009.1:0-66839 GCA_041391965.1 Gelidibacter sp.
ACTTAATGCCAGAACACAAAATAAATCCAAACCAATGGATTGATCTTTATTCTGATTACCTCTTTAATTACACCATCACGCGTGTAAACAATAGAGATATTGCCAAAGATTTGGTTCAGGATACTTTTTTTGCTGGTCTAAAATCGATGAAGAATTTTAAAGGCGAAGCCAGTGAACGTACTTGGTTGATTTCTATTTTAAAGCGAAAAATTATCGATTATTACAGGAAAATAAATTCAAATAAAGGAAAAGCTGAAGTTAGAATGTCTTACTCAAGCGATGAAAATGAAGGCGATTGGTTGGAAGAACGTGTAGCAGATCCATTTGATAAAACTGCTGAAGATACTTTGATAAATTCAGAATTGGGTGACGCTATTTATGATTGTTTAAGCAAATTGCCTCAAAAACAAGCTTCTGTTTTTAAAATGAAAACGATTGAAGGATTAGAAACCGAAACCATTTGTAATGAATTAAATATCACTGCGTCTAACCTTTGGGTTATAGTGCACAGAGCACGTCAAGCCATGGCTGAGTGTATGGAAAAAAACTGGTTTTAAATGAAAAAAAATTTACTATTCATATCATGTGAAGAAGCATATCATATTTGTGATAAGTCGCAGTACAATGAAGCCTCGTTTTGGGAAAAACTCAAGCTCAATCTTCGCTATACTTGGTGTAAATTTACACGTGCTTATGTAAAACGAAATAAAAAACTGACTAAAATTGTTAAAAATTCTAATGTTAACTGCTTACAAAATGCTGAACGTCAACATTTAAAACAACAATTTGAAAAGCAGTTAAAGAATCATGATTAAAAGCAGCCAAAAAATGGGGATAGCTTCAACCCAAAATGCACTGTAATACTTTCCCTGGTTTTCTTTAGCAAACACTAATAGTAGCAGTGTTAAAAAAGTAATGGCAAAATGTGCTATAACCAAATTAGATTTCATTTCATTCTTAAAAAAATCAAGAAAGAAAAAAAGTGACAAAGCGACAATTCCTAATAGTTTTGTTTGCCTGACTCCTATTTTTTGAGGAATTGTAGAAAGCTTTAAACTGTCATATTGTAAATCCCTTATTTCAAAAGGCATCATCAAAACCACAATAAAAAGAAACCGTTGAACTGCTGTTATCACTACATCAGTATTTATATCAAAATTGGTATTCAACAAAGGCAAAAAAACAGTCACACCACTCCAAACCATACCAATAACATATACTTTCAAACCACCAATATTTCTTAAATTTTGATTGCTGTCCATAAAAAACCGCTTAGGCAAAAACGGAATGGCATATAAAAAAGTAATTACTCCAAATCCTGCAATAAAAAGTATCGTTTTCATTTGGAGTTGAAGGGTGTAAAAACACATCAATAAAAAGCAAATTAAAGAAAAAACTTGCACCACTTTAAGTCGTTTGGTCAAACTTCTGTGATGAAATTTTGCTAATCCAAAATACTTTACAAAATTATAACCTGTAATGGATGCAAAAAAATTAAAAAATAGCACATTTTCATCAAAAGCAACATCAAATAATATCAATGTAATCCAAGTAAATGAAAACACTGACAAAGCTACATGAATGCTGCTACTTATATAAAAATCGAGAATTTGTTTTAACCCATTCATTCTACAAAAATAAGCATTGTGTTAATAAGAAAGTTAATTGGTTAAAAACTTTCAAAATTGATGTATTTAAAACCTTAATAATTATGTAATTTTGCGCTTCAAAACACAACTTTTATTTTAATGAACACAAATGCCTTCGCGTTACGCCATATTGGTCCAAGAGAAACCGATCAAAACCTGATGTTAAAAACTATTGGTGTTGACAGTTTAGACCAGTTAATTTACGAAACACTTCCTGATGATATTCGTCTAAAAAACGGTTTAAATTTAGATGAACCTATGACAGAATATGAATATTTAAACCATATTCACGAACTTTCTAAAAAGAACAAAGTGTTTAAATCATACATTGGTTTGGGGTATCATCCAACCATTGTTCCTGCAGTTATTCAACGCAATATTTTAGAAAATCCAGGTTGGTACACTGCTTACACACCATATCAAGCAGAAATTGCACAAGGTCGCTTAGAAGCACTTTTGAATTTTCAAACCATGGTTACAGATTTAACAGGAATGGAACTTGCAAACGCTTCACTTTTAGATGAAAGTACAGCTGCTGCTGAAGCTATGAGTTTACTATTTGCAGTAAGAGAACGCGATCAGAAGAAAAATAACATCAACAAGTTTTTTGTTTCTGATGCCATTTTGCCACAAACGTTGTCTTTATTGCAAACCAGAGCAACACCAATTGGTATTGAATTAGTAGTTGGCTCAGAAGAGACATTCAATTTTACTTCAGATTATTTTGGTGCTATTTTACAATATCCAGGAAAAGATGGTCAAGTAAGTGATATTAAAACCTTTATTGAAAAAGCAAATGCCAACCAAATTAAAGTAGCTGTTGCTGCTGATATTTTGAGTTTGGTAAAATTAGAAGCACCCGGAAAATTTGGTGCAGATGTTGTGGTTGGAACCACACAACGTTTCGGCATTCCAATGGGTTATGGTGGTCCTCACGCAGCCTTTTTTGCAACTAAAGAAGCATATAAACGTGACATTCCTGGTCGTATTATTGGTGTAACAAAAGACGCTAATGGCAACAGAGCCTTGCGTATGGCATTGCAAACACGTGAGCAGCATATCAAACGAGACAAAGCCACTTCAAACATTTGTACAGCTCAAGTTTTATTGGCTGTTATGGCTGGTATGTATGCTGTGTATCATGGTCCAAAAGGGTTACAGTTTATTGCTGATAAAATTCATAACACTGCAACATCAGTAGCAAATTCATTAAAACAATTAGGATACAAACAAACAAACACATCCTTTTTTGATACCTTAAAAATTGAAGCTGATGCCTCAAAAATTAAAGAGATTGCTGAAAAACGCGAAGTCAATTTCTACTATCCAAATGCTGATACTGTAACCATTTCTATCAACCAAACAACCTCTGTTGCTGATGCCAATGAAATCATTGCCATTTTTGCAGAAGCTGCTGGAAAAGAGGCTATAAAACTTACGTCTATTGACAAAACCAATACAATTTCTAAACATCTACAACGTACTTCAGCCTTTTTAACCTTGGAAGTATTTAATACCTACCATTCTGAAACTGAGTTAATGCGTTACATTAAGTCCTTAGAACGTAAAGATTTATCCTTAAACCACTCAATGATTTCATTAGGATCTTGTACCATGAAACTTAATGCAGCTGCTGAAATGTTGCCATTAAGTTGGGCTAATTGGGGAACCATGCATCCATTCTGTCCAATTGAACAAGCAGAAGGTTATCAAATTGTATTAAAAAAATTAGAAGACCAATTAACCGAAATCACAGGGTTTGCAGCCACTTCTTTACAACCAAATTCTGGTGCTCAAGGAGAATATGCAGGCCTTATGGTCATAAAAGCTTACCACGAATCTCGCAACGAAGGTCATCGAAATGTTTGTTTAATTCCATCATCTGCACATGGCACTAATCCTGCAAGTGCTGTCATGGCAGGAATGAAAGTGGTCGTTACCAAATCGACAGAAGAAGGTAATATTGATGTGGATGATTTGCGTGAAAAAGCATTGCTACACAAAGACAACCTATCATGCTTAATGGTAACCTACCCATCAACTCATGGTGTATATGAATCTGCCATCAAAGAAATTACAAAAATTATCCATGACAATGGTGGCCAAGTGTATATGGATGGTGCCAACATGAATGCACAAGTTGGATTGACCAATCCTGGAACTATTGGAGCTGATGTTTGCCATTTAAATTTACACAAAACCTTTGCTATTCCTCATGGTGGTGGCGGACCAGGTGTTGGACCTATTTGTGTCGCCAAACAATTAGTCCCATTTTTACCAGGAAATCCAATTATAAAAACTGGAGGCGACCAAGCCATTACTGCTATTTCTGCAGCGCCTTTTGGTTCGTCTTTAGTGTGTTTAATTTCGTATGGCTACATTACAATGTTAGGTGCTGAAGGTGTTACACAAGCTACTAAAATTGCTATTTTAAATGCTAACTATATTAAAAGCAGATTGCAAGGTAAGTTTGATACTTTATATTCTGGCGAATGTGGACGAGCAGCACACGAAATGATTGTAGATTGCAGACCATTTAAAGAACATGGCATTGAAGTTACAGACATTGCTAAACGTTTGATGGATTACGGATTTCACGCTCCAACAGTATCATTTCCTGTAGCTGGAACTTTGATGATTGAGCCAACAGAAAGTGAAAGTAAAGCTGAAATGGATCGCTTTTGTGATGCAATGCTTTCTATCAGAAAAGAAATTGATAAAGCGTCAAAAGACACTGATAACAATGTGCTTAAAAATGCACCTCACACCTTAGCGATGGTCACTGCTGACGAATGGAATTTTCCATACTCAAGAGAAACTGCAGCATACCCATTAGACTATGTTAGAGATACTAAATTTTGGCCAAGTGTGCGACGTGTAGATGATGCTTATGGTGATCGAAATTTAATTTGCACTTGTGCTCCTATTGAAGAATACATGGAAGCCTAATTTTTTTTAAATACAAAACACAAAAAGCTCCTATAATGGGAGCTTTTTTGACTTATATTCAAAAAACAAGAACTATTTTAATAATTCTTTAAAAATTAATAATTTCTTAACAAAATCAAAACAGCTAACTCATTAATTAAGTATTTTAGAGTCAAAATAAAAAACTAATAGTAAATGGCTGTCAAAATAACCGGAACTGGAAGTTATATTCCAAGTAGCATTGAAAAAAACGAAAATTTTCATCAACATCAGTTTTTAAATTCGGATGGTTCAACATTAAACCATGCCAACGATGTTATTATTGAAAAATTTAAAGCTATTACTGGAATTGGCGAAAGGCGTTATGCATACAATCATTTAAACACATCCGATTTAGGTTTTTTCGCAGCTGAAAAAGCCATTGCTGATGCAAAAATAGATCCTGAAACTTTAGATTATATTATTGTAGCACATAATTTTGGCGATGTTAAATACAACACCATACAAAGTGATATTTTGCCTTGTTTAGCCTCAAGAATCAAACATAGTTTGCGTATTAAAAACTCAAAATGTGTTGCTTATGATATTCTTTTTGGTTGTCCAGGTTGGATTGAAGGCGTCATACAAGCTAATGCGTTTATAAAAGCAGGAATTGCAAAACGCTGTTTGGTTATCGGAACAGAATCTTTGTCAAGAGTTGTTGATAAGCACGATAGAGATTCTATGATTTATTCTGATGGTGCTGGTGCTACAATTATTGAAGCCACTGAAGGCAATGATGGTATTTTAGCCCACGAAACTGGAAGTTTTACCTATGACGAAGCTTATTATTTATATTTTGGCAACTCTAATAACAAAACGCTTTGTCCTGACACACGTTATATTAAAATGGATGGTCGCAAAATTTACGAATTTGCACTAAACAACGTACCTTTATCAATGAAAGCTTGTTTAGATAAAAGTGGTGTTGATATTAAAGACATTAAAAAAATATTTATCCACCAAGCTAATGAAAAAATGGATGAAGCTATTTTAAAACGTTTCTACAAATTATATAATACCGAAATTCCTGAAGGCATTATGCCAATGAGTATCCAAAAATTAGGAAACAGCTCTGTGGCAACCGTTCCAACACTTTTTGATTTGGTAAAAAATAATCAATTAGAAAATCAGATGCTTACTAAAGGTGATGTTATTATATTTGCAAGTGTTGGTGCAGGAATGCACATTAATGCTATTGTTTACAAATATTAATTTTTAAAATTTCCAATTTACTGGAAACTGAAAATGTACGAAAACACCTTTCCAAATAAACGCTTCAAGCTTACTTCTGAATTTTTAAACAAACACATTCCCAAAAACTCCAAAATATTGGATTTAGGTGTTGAAAATCCGTTTGCTGAAATTATGAAACAACAAGGTTTTACTGTTGAAAACACTAAAGGTGAAGATTTAGACATCGATACTTCAACCATAAAAAAATCATCATCAGAAGTTGTGACAGCCTTTGAAATTTTTGAACATCTTCTCTCTCCTTTTACAGTTTTAAAATCGATAAAAGCCGACAAATTAATAGCAAGCGTTCCGCTAAAATTGTGGTTTTCTTCAGCATATAGAAGCAAAACTGATATGCGAGACAGACATTACCATGAGTTTGAAGATTGGCAATTTGATTGGTTATTGGAAAAAGCAGGCTGGAAAATTATAGACAGAAAAAAATGGACCAATCCAACAAAAAAAATTGGCATCAGACCTTTGCTACGTTGGTTTACACCAAGATATTACATTGTTTATGCCGAAAAAATAAAAAATTCTAATTTATAAATTCCAAAGTCTAAAAAGCCATAAATAAGTTTAACTTTGAATTTCAAATCATAAATTTTTGAATTTCTACATCGTCATTCCTGCACACAATGAGCAAGATACTATTGGGCTCACATTAGAATCGTTGGCAAACCAAACGCTGTTACCAAAACGGGTTATTGTGGTTAATGACAATTCATCTGATTCTACTCCATCTATTGTTGAAGAATTTATGAAAACCCATTCGTGGATTTCATTGGTCAACAATAACTCTTCAAATCAACATTTACCAGGTTCAAAAATTATCAATGCGTTTTATAAAGGTTTTGAAACACTTGACGAAGAATATGATGTGATTTGTAAATTTGATGCCGATTTGATTTTTCCAAACAATTATTTAGAGCAACTTTCTAATCATTTTTACAACAATTCACAACTTGGTATGGCTTCGGGTTTTTGTTATATTGAAAAAAATGGCGAATGGATATTAGAAAATTTAACCAGAAAAGATCATATTAGAGGTGCTTTGAAAGCTTATAAAAAAGCGTGTTTTACGCAAATTGGAAAATTAAAACCTTCAATGGGTTGGGATACCGTTGACGAATTGTTAGCTAAATATTATGGTTGGGAAATTTTGACTGATACAACTCTTAAAGTCAAACACCTAAAACCAACAGGAATTAGTTACAACAAAGCCTCTAAATATTTACAAGGTGAAGCCATGTACAAAATGCGTTACGGATTTGTAATCACTTTAATTTCAGCTTTAAAATTGGCTTATAAAAAACGTCGTTTTAAATTATTTAAAGACTATATGTCTGGTTTTTTTAAAGCGAAACAAAACAAATCAGAATTTTTAGTAACCAAAGCGCAAGGACAATTTATACGAGGTTTGCGCTGGAAAGGCATGTTTCAAAAATTTCAATAAACAAATTCCAAAAATGAAAAATGAATTATTTAAATCATTTTAATTTCTAAAAACAATAAAGAAAAGACCTACAAGGTTTTAAAAACCTTGTAGGTCATAAATGTATTTAAAGGTTCTGCCTTCACTGAAATTTGTTAATTAAAACTCCAGTCTTTATAACTACTTGATGCTTCCAATTGGTTTTCAACAGCATCATCCAATTCAGGAAAAAAGTCAATTCCTGTCAATTTTTCGATAGCATCAACAGACACGACAAAATCATACAAAGGTTTGTTAGAATCGTGATTTGGCATTAAAAAAGCAATCATTTTTACCTTTCCATTATTAGCATCTAAAATAATTTTATAAAACAGATTTGGTACTGCAACGTTTTCTGAACCTATGGTTTTTAATCCTTTAGTCAAAACACCTCCAGAAACCACAAAAACACCATCATATTTTACAGCCCAATAACGCACTTTTTGTTCTAAGGTGTTCCAAATTCCTGCATTAAAATCGTGGTTTTGTGGGCTGATATTGCTGGTTAAAAACGTCTCATCATACATTGCTTTATCATAAGCTCTATCGGCTGCAGGACACAAATGCCCACGATCATATCCTGAATTTTTATAGTTTTTCCAGCTTGCTGCTCCTGTTTTTACGGCTTTATCAATTTCAAAATAAGGTCGTTCAAAATTTGAATTGACAACTTGCTTTTTTTTCAGTTCATAAGCAACCCATTCGGCTTGTTCAAAAGGTTCGTCATACGATAATGAATACCCTTGATGGTGTACAATTTGTCCTGTTGTGCTTGTTGGTAAAAAGAATTCGTTGGTCTCATTTTTAGGAACTTCTCCTTTTTCAACAATTTCTGAGTGTTCTTCAACTTTTAGAAAATATTCATAGCCATAAACGCCTAAAACGATTAGGATAGCTACCAAACTATATAAGGTTTTTTTACTCAAATTACTGAAAAACAAATTCTAACGGATTACCAATGGCACCATTTGGATAACTTATATCTAAAAGTGCAGAAATGGTTGGAGCAACATCTGTAATCTCGGTTCTTTGAAAGGTTTGACCATGTTTGATGCCTTTTCCAAAAAACAATAATGGCACATGTGTATCATAATTAAAGGCAGTGCCATGGTCAGTTCCTGTTCTATTCCATGAGGTGTCTTTAAAAACTTCTGGATTAAAAACATACAAAATATCGCCTGAACGTTTTTGATTATGGCCATTTCTTAACATGGTTTCCAAATAACCTTCTGGACCTTCAAACTGATTGATTGCTGATGTGATGTAAACTTTATCAATCAAATTATAGGTTACTAATTTTTGCGATAATTCTTCTTTAATGGTTTGCAAATTCAAATGGTTGTCTTCAATTTTTTGATGGTCTAAAAACAATTGATTGTTGGCACGACTTACTATCAAATCAGAAACGTTGTATGTTTCTTTCAAATAGGTATTGAGTTCATTCTGCATGGTTTTTTCATCAAAAAGTCCTGACGGAATTTTTTCTGATTTCAAATAAGATGGCACATTGGGAGCTGCATGGTCTGCTGTCAAAAACACGGTGTAATTACCTTTCCCTACTTTTTCATCTAAGGCATTAAAAAGTCGCGCTAAATCTAAATCCAAACGTATATAGGTGTCTTCAATTTCTTTTGAATTGGGTCCAAAATCGTGACCAACCTTGTCTGTACTTGAATAACTTACAGTCAACACATCTGTAATATCATCTTTACCTAAAGCTTCAGCATCTATCGCTTTTATGGTAAAATCTGTAATTAAACTGTTTCCAAATGGCGATTCGGCAATAATTTTATAGTTTCCATTTTGCTTTCTTAAAGTCGCCAAATCATATGGAAATGTAGCCGTTTCTTTTCCTTTAAAAATTCTTTCAAAAGTATTTAAATCGCTACCACTTTCAGTATAAGTATTTATATCATATAAGGTATTCCACACTTTAAAATAAGATTCCGTAGCATCAGAATTATTAAAATCCTTAACCCATTGTGGTAAGTCTTTCATATAAAAAGAACTGGTTACCCAATTACCAGTTCCGTCATGGTCGTAATCTAACCAATAAGCTGCATTTGCAGTATGTCCTGAAGGCAAAATTGCACCTCTGTGTTTTATAGAAATGCCAATAGTTTTACCACGCATTTGTGTAAACAACCTATTTTCGTCAGCAAAGGTAGTAGTTAGCATTCTTTGAGGTGACATTTTTGCATCTTTACTGGTCGTTCCAACAGGCTCTACATCATCATCTTGTACACAATTGACGTTTTGTTTTAAGGCTTTATCATACCAATCATTGCCAATAATACCATGATATTTTGGCGTTGTTCCTGTAAAAATGGAAGCATGACCAGGTCCTGTTTTGGTTGGTACATAATTGTATTGATTGTTCTTACAATTAAAGCCTTCGTTTATCATTCGTTTAAAACCATGGTCACTAAATTTGTTATAAAAACGCGTCAAATAATCATAACGCATTTGGTCTACAACAATACCAACAACTAATTTTGGTCGCTCTTTATTTGTGATATACTTGTGCTGCTCTTGTTTTACAGTATCTTGCTGAGCGCTACAGGATGTCATAAAAAAGATTGCAAATAATGTGGAGATAAAATATTTCATGGTAAGTAATAGTGTTTAAAAATTCAAAAATACGGCTTTTTAAAAAATCTTAATTTAAAATTAAGGTTAAATTAATCTCAGTTTTTTTACTTTAGCAGTAACAAATTTTTCTATGAAATACCTTCATAATATTGGCGCTTATTTTTTAATGATTAAGGAAATGTTCCGCAAACCTACCAAATGGTCAGTAATGCGGCATTTAATTTTTAAAGACATTGACGACTTAATTATAGGCTCTCTTGGCATTGTTGCATTTATCTCCTTTTTTGTTGGAGGTGTTGTAACAATTCAAACGGCTTTAAACATTACCAACCCATTAATCCCTAAATATTTGGTTGGTTTTGCCACCAGACAATCGGTTATTTTAGAGTTTGCTCCAACCTTTATTTCTATTATTATGGCTGGTAAAGTAGGCTCGTTTATTACCTCAAGCATAGGAACCATGCGTGTTACAGAGCAAATTGACGCATTAGAAGTAATGGGAATTAACGCTATCAACTATTTGGTATTTCCAAAATTTATTGCGCTTATGCTCTACCCTTTTGTTATTTCTATTGCAATGTTTTTAGGCATTATCGGCGGAATGGCTGCTTGTGTTTATGGTGGTTTTAGCACTTTAGAAGATTATATTACAGGTGTTCAAATGGATTTTATTCCGTTTCACATGGTGTATGCTTTTATAAAAACCTTCGTATTTGCGTTCTTATTAGCAACCATTCCATCCTATTATGGTTATTATATGAAAGGTGGTGCACTTGAAGTTGGTAAAGCAAGTACCACCTCATTTGTATGGACCAGTGTGATGATTATTTTGTTGAATTACGTACTAACACAACTCCTTTTAAGCTAATGATAGAAGTTAAAGACATACACAAATCGTTTGGAGATGCCGAAATTTTAAAAGGAATTAGTACCACTTTTGAAAAAGGAAAAACCAATTTGATTATTGGCCAAAGTGGTTCAGGAAAAACCGTTTTTTTAAAGTGCCTTTTGGGATTATTTACTCCAGAGTCTGGTACTATTTCTTATAATGGAAAGATTTATTCTGAATTGTCAGCAGATGAAAAACGCAACTTAAGAGCTGAAATGGGAATGGTATTTCAAGGCAGTGCTTTGTTTGATTCAATGACAATTGCTGAAAATGTTAAGTTTCCGTTGCGAATGTTTACAAAACAAAGCAATAGCGAAATGAACGACCGCGTAGATTTTGTACTAAAACGTGTCAATTTGGCGGATGCACATCATAAATTTCCAAGTGAAGCTTCTGGAGGAATGCAAAAACGAGTTGCCATTGCAAGAGCTATTGTAAACAATCCTAAATATTTATTTTGTGACGAACCTAATTCTGGTTTAGACCCAAAAACAGCTATTGTTATTGATAATTTGATTCAAGAAATTACACATGAATATAATATCACCACGATGATTAATTCGCATGATATGAATTCGGTAATGGAAATTGGTCAAAAAATCGTGTTTTTAAAAGATGGTCTCAAAGCTTGGGAAGGCTCCAATGACACCATTTTTAAAACAGATAATGAAACAGTTACCAACTTTGTGTATTCATCAGAATTAATGAAGAAAGTACGACAAATGTATCTTGAAGAAAATCAGTAAATTTTACTTTTGTCTGGTTACTATCAAGCTATCCAAATTAAATTTTTGTTTTAACCAACGAGCCAATTTATCTTGTTCTTTAGTAATTTCTGGTTCTTTAATTAACGAATCGTTCCACTTTACTGTAAACACCGAAAGTGTATCAATTTTTGAAAAATTGGATGTAATAACGCTGGAATAAGACAAACGCGACACATTTTCATAATTGATTTTTACCTCTTTAGTCAATTCATCAAACGGAATTTGCTGACGCTCCAGTTTTGATAAATCTTTCAATTTACTTTCAAGAAATACAATTTGTTGTGATTGCGATAACATATCTAAAGAATCTCTGTATCGTATTTGCTCCATGTATTTGAAGTTATCTAAATTTTTGCTTCTATTTTGATTAAAAATCAGATGACAACCATTTAAAGCATCATAATTTTTCAATCGATCTTTAAGCAAGGCTATGGTCGTCTCTGGCACTTCATCTAAACCAAAAGTGTTTAATTCAATAGTAGAAGGTATAGTTTTATCATCAGAAAAATTATACTCTGAATTTTTTATAATATAATCGGCATGTGGCAATGCTTTTAGC
The DNA here is from genome assembly GCA_041391965.1 of Gelidibacter sp. GTDB lineage: Bacteria > Bacteroidota > Bacteroidia > Flavobacteriales > Flavobacteriaceae > JAWKMZ01. Next base: position 12,134 of record JAWKMZ010000009.1, read on the forward strand.
TCTCGGTTTATAAAAGCGTTAGCATCTCTTTCAAAACGACTTTGTTTTAGCACCTTTACAAAGGTCCAAAGTGCTGGTATCATAACAATGATGGCCAAAAAAGTGGCAAGCCTTCCAATACGCCGTCTTTTGGCAGAATTGGCATATTTAAGCATTGGAAACTTTAAAATTTTAACTACTAAAAAGGTTGCCAAAGCTATAAAAATGGTATTAATGGTAAATAGATACAAAGCGCCTAAGGCAAAACCCATTCCTTTAGTAAAATTGTCTTCTAAAGCTACAGACAAGCCATAACCAACAGTACACAAAGGTGGCATTAATGCGGTTGCAATGGCAACACCAAAAATTACAGAAGCTATGGTTCCTTTTTTAGTTCTGGCAATAATTAAGGCTAAGCCACCAAAAAAAGCAATTAATACATCACGAATATCTGGTTGTGTACGTGCTAATAATTCTGACGATTCTTCACTTAGCGGAAAGAGCCAAAAAAACAAAAAGGCAGTCAATACGCTTAATAAAATCATGACTCCAAAATTGACTAACGATTTTCTTAACGTGTCAATATCATTGATAGAAACAGACAACCCAATACCTAAAATAGGACCCATTAATGGCGATATTAACATGGCTCCAATAACTACTGCTGTAGAATTGGCATTTAAACCAACCGAAGCGACAAAAATAGAACAGATTAAAATCCAAGCGGTTGCACCTTTAAAAGGAATATCGCCTTTTATAGCTTCAATGGTAGCATCTCTGTCAGTGTCGTCTCTAAAATCGAGTAGATTACTAAAAAAGAGCTTTAAATTAGCAACAAACCCTTTGGCATCTTGCTTCATAGCTGCTTTAGATTCTTTAACAGCCTTATCTTTATTAGATTTTTCTGGATTTTCAGAAAAATTGAATTTGCTTTCTTGGTTCTTATCCATAGTGTTCCCCAAATTTGTGTTTAACGTTTTGAAGTACTTTTTTTATATCTTGCTCTTTTGCTTTAGGAAATATAAGCAAAACTTCATCTTCATCCACAATTATGTAATCATTTAAAGCATCAACAACCACGATTTTATCTTTTTTGGTTCGTATCATATTGCCAGTAGCATTTTCTGTCAAAGTTTTGGCGTTAACTACAGCATTGCCGTTTTGGTCTTTTTCTAATTTATCGTACAAACTTCCCCAAGTTCCTAAATCATTCCAATCAAATGTTGCTGGCAAAACATATACGTTTTTAGAGATTTCCATAATGGCATAATCTACCGAAATGTTTTCAGATTTTGCATAATTTTCGGCTATGAATGCGTCTTCATCTATAGTGTTATAAACTGAAATTCCGCTTTTGAAAAGTTCAAATAATTTTGGTTGATTATTTTGAAAGGCAGCAACAACACTTTTAACACTCCACATAAAAATACCAGCATTCCAAAGAAAATTTCCTTGCTGGATAAATGACTTTGCTGTATGATAATCAGGCTTTTCTCTAAATTGGTTAACGTGCTTTATGGCATCTTTTGAATTTTTATCAAACTCAATATATCCATAACCTGTATTTGGAAAGTTTGGCTGGATACCAAGTGTCATTAAAGCATCTGTTTTTGAACAAAAATTAAAGGCGTTTTGCACATTTTGGGTAAAAGCAGCTTCATCTTCAATCCAATGGTCACTTGGCGCAACAATCATCACAGCCTCTGGATTTTCTTTTTGAATTTTTAAAGAGGCATACAAAATACAAGGTGCTGTATTGCGCATTGCAGGTTCTAAAACTACTTGTCGTTTGGTAACTTCTGGCAATTGTTTATACACCAAATCGTTATAACGTTCATTGGTTAAAATAAAGATATTTTCTTTGGGTATTAGGTTGGCTAAACGGTTAAATGTTTTTTGAATTAAGGTGTCTCCTGTTCCTAACATATCGTGAAACTGTTTTGGAAAATCTTGTGTACTTACTGGCCAAAATCTTGAACCTACACCTCCAGCCATTAATATGGCATAATAATTTTTATTTTTCATTGACATTTTTATTGGTCATTTCCTCATAGAAAGACTTTTAATTAATTTATATTCTATTTACTGCCAATAGCAACTTGAACGTCTTTTACCAATTCTACTTCTGCATTGGGATTGAAAAGATACAACTTTCCTGTTTTAACCTCAACACATTCAAAACGTTTTGTACGCTTTTTGCCTTTTTTAAAAATTTTACCATTGTAAAGTTTAAACAGGTTTCCAAAAGGCACTTCAAAAATATAAGTTTTATTGTTAGGTTGGTCAAACTGTTTTAAAGCCAAAGCCAACTTAGCATCAGTGTCACTACTTGCTTTTGGATTTTTAAAATGTTTTGCCAATAAAGGCAGCAACTCATTTGGAAAAATTTCAGGATTTAAAAAAGGCAACATTAGATGCTGAAAACTTCGTTTCCATTCAATTCCATGAGGTTTTATAAAGCGTCCATAATTTTTATAAGCTTCAAAATGCGCAATCTCATGGATTAAAGTGATTAAAAATCGGTAATGATTAAGATTAGAATTTACTGTAATTAGATGCTGATTATTAGGTAATTTTCTGTAATCACCATGACGTGTTTTGCGTTCATTTTTTATTTTAACCAACAAGTTATCGTGTTTTAAAAGCTCTAAAACATGAGGGATGGCTTTATGTGGAATATATTCTTGAAGCGTGTTGTGCATAGCGCAAAAATAAACGAAATATAAAGTAAAAATGGATTATACCAACACTTTTATATTGGCATAAGAGTTTTGCATTGCTTCAGCTATTTTAAACGAATCGAGCCATTCTACTTTGGTAATACCTTCATTTTCTTGTGGTTCTAATTTTCCGTCATAATTAGAAGACATTTCAAACCAATAGGTAATTTTAATTTTGTATTTGCCATTGCGTTTAAAAATATGATATGTGGTTTCTAAAGGTTTGGTAATTTTTAAATCTGTTACACCTGTTTCTTCTTCAACTTCGCGTAAAGCAGTTTCTTCAATGGTTTCTTTAGGTTCAATTTTTCCTTTAGGCAAATCCCATTTGTCATTTCGGTAAATAAATAAAATTTCGTTTTTGCTATTTATTACTTTTCCGCCTCCTGCAATAACATTTGGCATTTTTTTTAAAAACTTTTTTAGGAGTTTTTCTTCATTTTTGCCTATAAGCCTAACAGCTTCAATTGAAGTGTTATTGAGCTCTTTTATTACCTTACCCAACTTAACTTTATTCAACAGATAATTTTTAAAGTTTGTTTCTTTAGCAACTTCTGTTGTTAGTATGATGGGTTTGTCATTGACAAAAACTTGATACATTGTAAGCTTTAAAAAGTTTTGAATTGGTAAAAATATCAATTTTTGTCAGATACCAACACTTTTGAAAATTAATTTTATCTCAATTTTAAAAATAGGATTTGATAAAATTGCTTAATTTCGCACTATGATTTTTCACAAACAAACCGCAAAAAAAACAGCTGAATTATTACTACAAATTCATGCTATAAAATTACAACCTAATCAACCTTTTACTTGGGCTTCTGGTTGGAAATCACCAATTTACTGCGACAATCGTATTGTATTGTCCTATCCACCAATTCGTAACTACATCAGAGAGGTCATGGCCAAACACATTGAAAAGCAATATGGTAAACCAGATGTGATTGCAGGTGTTGCTACAGGTGCTATTGGCATTGGCATTTTGGTGGCTGAATACTTAGGACTTCCTTTTGTTTATGTAAGACCAGAAGCAAAAAGCCATGGTCGCCAAAATCAAATTGAAGGTTTTATTGAAAAAGGACAAAATGTGGTCGTCGTAGAAGACCTAATCAGTACAGGAAAAAGCAGTTTAAATGCCGTGAAAGCTCTAAGAGATGCTGACGTACATGTAAAAGGAATGGTTGCTATCTTTTCTTATGGATTTGAAGTGGCCACAAACCACTTTAAAGAAGCTAATGTCACTTTACACACCTTAAGCAACTACAGTAGTTTATTAGAACAAGCCTTGGACACCAACTATATTACTTCTAAAGAACAAGACGTTTTAGCCGATTGGAATGCCAATCCGAGTGAATGGAACACTTTTTGATTTAACTGAAGTCAATTGCAATTTAACAACCCACTTAACAACAAACAATGAATTTAGAATCACCAAAAGTAACCATCCAAAAATCATCACAAGACGTTTTTGACTTTTTATCTGACGTTAAAAATTTTGAACAATTAATGCCTGAAAACATTAGTAAGTTTGAAGTTTTAGGTGATGATAAATTTCTTTTTGCACTTAAAGGCATGCCAGAAATTGTCTTAAAAAAGAAAGAAGCCATTGCGCCAAATAAAATTGTTTTAGGAGCTGCAGGCGGAAAATTGGATTTTTCTTTAATAGGACATATCACAGAAACAACAGACACTCAAAGTGATGTACAACTCACTTTTGAAGGCGATTTTAACCCAATGATGGCCATGATGATTAAAGGTCCTATTGGTAAATTTATAGAAACCTTAGTTAACAATATGATCACAGCTATTTAGTAAAGCAGTGTAATTTCTTTTAAAGCGAAGGATTTTGTAATACCACCTTCAACAGTTACCTGAATATTTCCAGACTCCGAAATTCCTAAAATATAACCCATAAACATGGCACCTTCAGCATCTCTAAATGTTGAAGGTTTATTTTTTCTGAACAACTGTTTTTCATAACTTACTTTTAATTGGTCAAACTGACCTTGTTTTAACAACTTAAAATAAATGTCCAATTGGTTTAAAATAGCTTGAAGCACTTCATTTAAATCAAATATATGTCCAGAAACCAGTCGTAATGACGATGCGTTGGGCAACTCTTTAAAATCGGTTTGATTCACATTTAAACCAATACCAATGACAGATCCGCTTATTTGTGTTTGTTTTATGACATTTTCTATTAAAACACCTGCTAATTTTTTATCATCTGACAAAATGTCGTTAGGCCATTTTACCTTCAATTTTTTTATTTGAAAACGTTGCAATGCCTTAAAAATAGCTAATGAAACTGCAATACTAATGTAATGATGTTGTTGTATATCCAAAAAAGAAACCTCTTTAAACACACTGAACGTAAGGTTTTTAGCTTCTTGAGCACGCCATTGCGTTCCCATTTGACCCCTCCCTTGGGTCTGAAAATTTGCCACTACAACAGTTCCATCTTCTACAACCTCAATAGCACTCAATTGTTTTAAATAAGAATTGGTTGAGTCAATGGCATCAAGTTTGATTATACGCATGTGGTTGGCTTTATATTATTTATAATTTTCTTATGAGAATTTAAAGTCCAAAAGAACTAAAAAAATAATAACTTTGCACAAATTTAAATCAAATTAATGGCGAAAGAAAATAGCAATGCAGACCAGTTAATTACAACCATATTAGGTGGTATTGAAGATGTAAAAGGAAAAGAAATAAAAATTCTGGATTTAAGAGCGATAGAAAATACGGTTTGTGATTATTTTATCATTTGTGAAGGTACTTCAAACACACAAGTAAACGCCATCGTTAATTCCATTCAAAAAAAAGTAAGCAAAACACTAAAAGACCATCCATGGCATATTGAAGGCAGCGATAATGCTGAATGGGTTTTAATGGATTATGTCAATGTAGTTGTACATGTATTTCAAAAACACATTAGACAGTATTATGACATTGAGAGCCTTTGGGGAGACGCAAAAACAACCGTTATAGAAACCAGTTACTAAAAGAATATTAATGGCAAACGAAAATAAAAATCTAAACAAGAAACCAAAAGTTAGTCCTTATTGGATTTACGGATTGATTATTGCTGCATTTTTTGCAATACAATTATTTACAGGAGGTTTTGGTAGCGAAGACGCAAAAAGTACAACACCAAATCAATTTTTTACTTATTTAAAAGAAGGCGATGTCTCTAAAGTTGAAATTGTAAATAACAGGATAGCTAAAGTATATTTAACCAAAGACGCTTTAAAAAAAGACGTTCATAAAAAAGCAAAACCAACTAATATATTCCCAACCATGTCGCCTTTGCCAAACTATAAATTTGAGTTTGGTGACTTAAAGCTTTTCCAAGAAAAAATTGGAGAAATTATTAAAGACAATAACCTCCAAAAGACTGAGGTTACCTTTGAAACAGAACATAATGTTTGGGGCGACTTTATATTAGGTTTATTACCTTTTATTTTAATCATTGGTGTTTGGATTTTTATTATGCGTCGAATGTCTGGTGGTGCTGGTGGTGGTGCTGGAGGACAAATTTTCAATATAGGAAAATCAAAAGCTAAATTATTTGATGAAAATACTGATGTAAAAACATCGTTTAGAGATGTTGCAGGTTTAGAAGGTGCCAAAGAAGAAGTACAAGAAATAGTCGATTTTCTTAAAACACCCGAAAAATATACGGCACTTGGAGGAAAAATACCTAAAGGAGCCTTACTTGTTGGCCCTCCAGGAACAGGAAAAACCTTATTAGCTAAAGCCGTTGCTGGTGAAGCAAAAGTGCCTTTCTTTTCTTTATCAGGTTCTGATTTTGTGGAAATGTTTGTTGGTGTTGGAGCTTCAAGAGTAAGAGATCTATTCAAACAAGCTAAAGAAAAATCACCATCTATTATTTTTATCGATGAGATTGATGCCATCGGACGTGCCAGAGGTAAAAATGCCATGTCAGGTTCTAATGACGAACGTGAAAACACACTAAACCAACTGTTAACCGAAATGGATGGTTTTGGCACCAACACCAACGTTATTGTATTGGCAGCCACCAATAGAGCTGATATTTTAGACAAAGCCTTAATGCGTGCAGGTCGTTTTGACCGCCAAATATTTGTGGATTTACCAGATATTGTGGAACGCAAAGAAATTTTTGAAGTACACCTTAGACCTATTAAAAAAGGAGACGATTTAGACATTGATTTTTTAGCACGTCAAACACCTGGTTTTTCTGGAGCAGACATTGCCAATGTATGTAATGAAGCAGCTTTAATTGCAGCACGAAAAGGTAATAAAGTAGTTCATAAACAAGATTTTTTAGATGCAGTTGATAGAATTATTGGCGGATTAGAAAAGAAAAACAAAATCATAACGCCAGACGAAAAACGTGCTGTGGCATTTCATGAAGCAGGACACGCAACTATTAGCTGGATATTAGAACACGCTGCTCCATTAGTAAAAGTTACCATTGTACCACGTGGTCGCTCCTTAGGAGCTGCTTGGTATTTGCCAGAAGAACGTCTTATTGTAAGACCAGAGCAAATGCTGGACGAAATGTGTGCCGCACTTGGAGGAAGAGCTGCTGAAAAAGTGATTTTTAATCAAATTTCAACAGGCGCTTTAAGTGATTTGGAAAAAGTGACCAAACAAGCAAGAGCCATGGTTACCATTTATGGTTTGAGTGATAAAGTTGGAAATTTAACCTATTATGATTCTTCTGGGCAATCAGAATATGGTTTTACAAAACCTTACAGTGAACAAACTGCAGAATTGATTGACAATGAAATATCTAATATTATTGAAGAACAATACCAACGTGCTCTCAAATTATTAGAAGAACATAAAGACAAGCTCACTGAATTGGCTGAAGTTTTACTGGAAAAAGAAGTTATTTTTAAAGACAATTTAGAAAAAATCTTTGGGAAGCGTCCTTTTGATAAAGAAGAACTTCCAAAAGTAACAACAACAGACACTCAAGAAAGTGAAAAATCAAATACCGATGTCACTGACGATTTGTTAAATTAAATCACTACTTAATAAAACACATAAAAAACTTAAATTAATCGACCATTAATTTAAGTTTTTTTATATTTGGTGGAAACATTTTATAAATTAGGTTAATAGCAACCCATACATGAGTCTATTTCGTAAAATCTTCGGTTCAAAATCAGACGCTCCAGAAGATCACATAAAAAACGAAGAGAGAGGCAAATATATGCCTGAAATAAAACTGCCTATAGACGAAAAATTTACCATAAATTTTAAAGCAAATGGTGGTAAATTCTTGTACTGTGAAAACATGCAGGAAATTTATAGCAGCCTTAAAGAAATTTTAAGCGAAAACGATTGGAATGATAAAAATGTGTTTTTGTTGGATGATAGATTAAAAGAACTTTTTAAAGATTTTAATTTATTGGCTACAAAAAAGACTGCCGAAAGCACCTATTTTTTATCAACTTGTGAATATTTAATTGCTGATGACGGATCGCTATTAATTTCATCTAATCAAATCGCAGAAAAAAAATTAAAAGATTTACCTTCAAACTTTATAATTTATGCAACAACAAGTCAGTTTGTTGAAAATATTGGCGAAGGCTTAAGAGGCATCAAAAACAAAAACAGAGAAAAAATTCCTACTAATATTACTACTATAAAGCATTTTAAAACGTTAGAAGATAAAGATTTTCTCACTTACGGAAGTAGCTCAAAAAACTTATATTTACTGCTGTTAGAAGATTTATAAATGAAAGAACTCATCACAAGAGCACTATCAGGAGTTTTATACATCACATTACTCATACTCTCACTTTATTACCAAAACACATTACTAATCTTATTTTTAGGCTTTGGAATTGTCTGTTTAATTGAATTCAAAAAACTGATACAATTCAGAAGCTTTATACCTTACATTATTTTTATCATCTTATATTTGGGAATAGCGTATTGGTCACTGATGAACCCTTCTAAAACCGGCTTTAATATAAGTGTACAAACATTACAACTTTTAACGCTATGGATGCAATTAATTTTAATTAACAACTTGTTTTCTAAAAACCCTAACTCGTTTTTAACAAACAACCCTTTATTACTCACAACATTTTACATTTCAAGCGCATTTGTGTTTATAGCACTTATTGCTAATTACAATAATGCATTTACACCTCTTATTCTTTTAGGTGCTTTTATTTTGATTTGGGTCAATGATACTTTTGCTTATTTAATTGGCAAAAATTTTGGAAAACGCAAATTATTTCCTTCCATATCGCCCAAAAAAACCATTGAAGGCTTTATAGGTGGACTAATTTTTTCGTGTATTGCAAGCTATTTTATTGCTACATTTACATACACATTAACATTTGCACATTGGTTAGCTTTAAGCATTATTGTCAGTGTTTTTGGTACCTTGGGCGATTTAATCGAATCAAAATTTAAACGTCAAGCCAATGTTAAAGACAGTGGTACCATTATGCCAGGACATGGTGGATTGTTAGATAGGTTAGATAGTATTATCTTTGTTGCACCATTTTTCTATTTATATTTAAGACTCATTACATATGTTTCATAAAGAAGGACACAAAATTATTTTAATAACTATGGCTTTAGTAGTCATAGCCTTAATGGTAACTGATTATTTTGTAACGTTATCATGGTTAAGAACAAGCATCATGCTGTTCATTTTGGCATTTTTTGTTATTATTCTTCAGTTTTTTAGAAACCCAAAACGCTTAGGTACTCCTAACAATCATCAAGCATTATCTCCTGTTGATGGCAAAGTAGTGGTTATAGAAGAAGTTTTTGAAAAAGAATTTTTTAATGACAAGCGCATTCAAGTGTCAGTATTTATGTCGCCAATAAATGTGCATGTCACCAGATATCCAATTGGAGGAAAAGTGGTTTACAGCAAATACCATCCTGGAAAATATTTAGTGGCTTGGCATCCAAAAGCAAGCGAAGAAAATGAACGTACCACTGTTGTGATTGAAAATAACACTTTTGGTAAAGTGTTGTATAGACAAATTGCTGGAGCTTTGGCAAAACGTATTGTAAATTATGCCAAAGTAGATGAGCAAACAGTACAAGGAAAGGATTCAGGATTTATAAAATTTGGTTCGAGAGTTGATTTATTTTTACCTTTAGATGCAGACATTAAAGTAACACTCAACCAAAAAGTAAAAGGAGGCGTTAGCATAATTGCACAAATACCATGACACCAGAAGACACCTTAGATATAGAATTTAATGAGGCTGTAGAACGCATCAACAACTACACAGAACCTTTTCCAGCCGATTTATTGCTTCGTCTATATGCCTATTTTAAAAAAGCAACTAACGATTATAGTGGCCCTGGAAGTAGAAAACCCATCATTAATGCCTTTAAAACAAATGCACTTTTTCAGGTAAAAGATGTATCACAAGATGAAGCCAAACGTGTTTACATTGATTTAGTAAACAATTATTTTTTGTATAGAAAATAAATTTTGCCTCAAAAACTTATTATTATGAAACGTCTTTTACTATACTTTTTTGGGTTATTTATTGCAACCCAAACAACAGCACAAACCTACAATCCGTTTTACGGAACTGTTGCCAATACAACTTCAGCATCTAATATTCTTAATGATTTAACCACTTTTGAAAATTTTGGTGTTAAAGAGTTAGGAACAACGGCTTTAACCAATACCCAAAACTGGATTGTGTCTCGCTATCAAAGCCTTGGTTATACAGATGTTGTTTTGCAACCATTTACCTTCAATAATCATACAACCAATAATATTATCATCACCAAAACCGGAACAGTTTATCCAAACACGTATCTTATTATTGATGCACATTATGACACCATTAATGGTTCTGGAACCAATGATAATGGAACAGGAACTGTGATTTTGTTAGAATTAGCACGTTTATTAAAAGATGTAGATACTGAATACTCTATAAAATTTATCCACTTTAGTGGTGAAGAAGATGGTTTGATTGGCAGCAATTATTATGTCAATAACACTGTAATCCCTCAAAATTTAGATATTAGATTAGTCTTTAATATTGATGAAGTTGGTGGTGACAGCAATTTGACTAACAACACCATTGTATGCGAACGCGATTTGAGCAATCCGATTTCTAATAACGCAGCTTCTGACAGTGCCACAACTATATTGGCAAATTGTATGACCTTGTATTCCAATTTACAAACTGTTATTTCAAATGCCTATGCTTCAGATTATATGCCTTTTGAAAACAATGGTGAAATCATCACAGGTTTGTATGAACGTCATGAATCGCCTGTCAACCATTCAATCAACGATAATTTGGCGCATATGGATGCCACTTATGTTTATGAAGTAGCTAAAGGAGCTCTTGGCGCTGCTATGGAATTTTCAGTAGCTTATGATAGCACTTTAAGCAATGCCGAAGTGCAAACTATGCAAACGCTCATTACTTTATATCCAAATCCAACAAAAAAGGTGCTGAATGTATCTTTCCAAACTGAAGTTGAAAGTCCAGTTGATTTTAGATTGATAGACCTTCAAGGAAAAGAGATTATCCACAAAACACTTACGCATCAAAACGAAGTCATTAAAGTTGACACTTTAAACAAAGGGAATTATTTAGTTGTCTTCAAAATAGGAAATCATCGATTGATTAAAAAGGTGATTCTTAACTAAATAAATTCAAAACTTTTACTTTTCTAAAAAATAAAAAGCTAAACGCATTCATAAAATTTCAGCTTTTGTATAAATTAATCGCGTATTAAAGGCATTGTTGAACAACGCAATAAGCCTTCTTGTTTAGAAATTTCGGCATAAGGCACTTCTTCAACTGTAAACCCGTTATTGCGCAACCAAGTATTTAAACGTGTAAAATTCTTTTCAGAAATGACTACATCTTCAGCAATTGAAAATATATTACTGTTCATATGATACATTTCTTCACGTGTAATGTGAAATAGATTGTCCTTTCCAAAAAGATGGACTAAATACATATAATCACTTTCTTCTCTAAAACCACTTTTGTAAATAATACCTTTATCTTTTCCAACAGGTTGAAAACAACAATCAAGATGCAACGCATTGTCACGAGGTTCAATTTTAGATTTTACCAAGTCAAATTCCTTGACAATTTTATTTGGAAATAAATTTTTGATAAACGCTACACCTTGCCAATTGGTTCTGGCTGTGATGTAATTTTTGTAGTCGCTTCCATTATAAGTTCCGACAAAAATATGGTCATTCCAAAGCATAACATCGCCTCCTTCTATATGAACTTCTTCTGGTGGCCGAATGACTTTTTTAGGATCTATTTGGTCAATAACATATTGAATTGCATCTAACTCTTCATCACGCTCTGGCAAAATATTCGCTTTTATAAAAATATCATCAATGACAAAAGCAATATCTCTTGCAAAAATTTGATTGTAATCTTCAATCAATTCAGGACGATAGACTTTGACGTTGTATTTTTCAAACACTTTGGCAACAGCCTCCATTTCTTTAACCATATCAGCCTCAACAGGATAAGTACCTGCTTTGATATGCTCTAATGATTTTGGATCATAAGCCTCTTCAATAGTAGGTGTTGGACCATTACTAATAGCTGTTCCTAAAACCACAGCTCTTAATCTTGATGTTTCGTTTTTAATGTGAAGTTGTATCATATTGCAAAGTATAAAAAAAGCTTCATCTTAAAAAATGAAGCTTTTAGTATTATAGTTTATGTTCTATCGTTTATCAATAGATTTAAAAGACCTTAAGGTTTCACCAATATAAATTTGACGTGGACGACCAATTGGCTCATTGTTTAAACGCATTTCACGCCATTGTGCAATCCAACCTGGTAAACGTCCTAAAGCAAACATTACTGTAAACATATCTGTAGGAATCCCCATTGCTCTGTAAATAATACCAGAATAGAAATCGACATTTGGATAGAGTTTTCTGTCCACAAAATAAGGATCTTTAAGTGCTTCTTGCTCTAAAGCTTTGGCAATGTTTAAGATTGGATCTTCAACACCAAGGTCATTTAAAATTTCATCCGCCGCTTTTTTAATGATTTTTGCTCTTGGATCAAAATTTTTGTAAACTCTATGTCCAAAACCCATCAATCTAAATGGATCTTCTTTATCTTTTGCTTTAGACATGTATTTTTCAGTATCACCTCCATCGTCATTGATAGCTTCCAGCATTTCTAAAACAGCTTGATTAGCTCCACCATGTAGTGGTCCCCAAAGTGCCGAAATACCTGTAGAAAGCGATGCAAATAAGCCAACATGAGATGAACCTGCAATTCTTACTGTAGATGTAGAACAATTTTGCTCATGGTCTGCATGAAGAATCAATAACTTATCTAAGGCATTAATAACAATTGGATTGAATTTGTATTCTTCATTAGGTTGTTTGAACATCATTTTTAAGATGTTTTCAACATAACCTAAATTTTTATCGCCATAATCTAATGGCAAACCATTTTTTTTGCGGAAGGTCCAAGCTACCAATACTGGGAATTTACCTAATATTTTAACGATAGCTTTGTACATATCTTCTTCAGATTTGACATTTACTGAAGATGGGTTGAACGCTGTTAATGCGCTTGTAAGTGATGCAATAACACCCATTGGATGTGCCGATTTTGGAAACGCATCAACTATTTTTCGCACATCTTCATCAACCACTGATTGTGCTTTGATATCTGTATGAAACTTTTCTAATTGTTCATTGGTAGGCAATTCTCCAAAAATCAAAAGAAAAGCCACTTCTAAAAAGCTCGCTTTTTCAGCTAATTCTTCAATAGAATATCCTCTGTAACGTAAAATTCCCTTTTCACCATCCAAAAACGTAATAGCACTTTCACAAGACCCTGTGTTTTTATAACCTGGATCGATGGTTATAACGCTATCTGTGGTGCTTCTTAAGTTTTTTATATCTATAGCGACCTCATTCTCTGTTCCTACGACAAGTGGAAATTCATATTTTTTACCGTTAATTTCTAACGTAGCTGTATTTGACATATATATTGTAAATTTTTATATTGAAATGTGTATCTGAAAAGATGTCACGAATTTACGAAATATCTCACGATATATAAAGTAACTTAACAAGCATTTTAACAATTTTAGTATTGATAAAATTGATAGAAAAAAGAAAGCGATTATGATGTGTTTAATAATCGCTTTTAATTTTTTTGAGCTGAAACTATTATTTTACTTTAAATGCTTTTTCTTGTGGAAAATAAGCTACGTTTTGCAATTCTTCTTCTATACGAAGCAATTGATTGTATTTAGCCATACGATCACTACGAGATGCAGAACCTGTTTTGATTTGTCCACAATTTAAAGCCACTGCTAAGTCGGCAATGGTTGTATCTTCCGTTTCGCCAGAACGATGTGACATTACAGAGGTATAACCAGCATTATGAGCCATATTGACTGCGGCAATCGTTTCGGTTAATGTTCCAATTTGGTTGACTTTGATTAAGATAGAATTGGCAATTCCGTTTTTAATCCCTTTTGATAAACGCTCTACATTGGTCACATATAAATCATCACCAACCAATTGTGTTTTGTGTCCAATTTTTTCGGTCAAATATTTCCAACCTTCCCAATCGTTTTCATCCATACCATCTTCAATAGAAATAATTGGATAGTTTGCAACCAGTTCAGTCAAATAATCGGCTTGTTCTTTACTGGTTCTTATTTTGCCTTTATCGCCTTCAAATTTGGTATAATCGTAGTTGCCATTAATATAAAATTCGGCAGCAGCGCAATCTAAGGCAATCATCACGTCATTACCTAATGTATAACCTGCTGCATCTACTGCTTTTTTAATAGTGTCTAAAGCATCTTCTGTACCACCAGCTAAATTGGGTGCAAAGCCACCTTCGTCACCAACAGCTGTACTTAAACCTCTATCGTGCAATACTTTTTTAAGATTGTGAAAAATTTCAGTTCCCATTTGCATCGCATGTGTAAAACTTTTAGCTTTTACTGGCATAATCATAAATTCTTGAAAAGCAATTGGTGCATCACTATGAGAGCCACCATTGATGATATTCATCATAGGAACAGGAAGCGTGTTGGCAGAAACACCTCCTACATATCGATACAAAGGCATTCCTAACTCATTGGCAGCCGCTTTTGCTGCCGCAAGTGAGACTCCTAAAATAGCATTTGCTCCTAATTTTGACTTGTTTGGAGTTCCATCTAAATCAATCATAATTTGATCAATTTGATTTTGTTCAAATACTGAAGTTCCTAATAATTCTTGAGCTATTATAGAATTAACAGTATCAACGGCTTTCAAAACGCCTTTTCCCATATAGGCTTTGCCACCATCGCGAAGTTCTACAGCTTCATGTTCACCAGTTGAAGCTCCAGATGGTACTGCAGCTCTTCCCATAATTCCGTTTTCTGTTACTACATCGACTTCTATGGTTGGATTGCCACGTGAATCAAAAATTTGTCTTGCATGAATGTTGATGATAATGCTCATTGTTGTTATTATTTTTTGTTGTTATTATTATGTATTGCTTATTTTCTTAGCTCAATTTTTTTTTAAGTTTAAAACCTTGAAAGCTTTAATAAAGGTAAATTTAAAAAATGTTTACCTAAAAAATATTTGTATTAAGATTATTGCATTTAAAACTTACTATAATGTTTTCGTTATGAAAAAATGGCAAAGAAAACTGTTATTCTTTGCCATTTTGGTATTATTTATTTTTAATATTCTCTATAAACTGATCAAACAAATAGGAAGCGTCATGTGGTCCAGGGCTTGCTTCTGGATGATATTGCACTGAAAAACAATTTTTAGATGTCATTTTAATACCTGCAACAGTATGATCATTTAAATGCACATGTGTAATTTCAACATCTGGATGCTGCTCAGTTTCTTCTCTGTTGATGGCAAAACCATGATTTTGAGAAGTGATTTCACCTTTACCTGTAACTAAGTTTTTTACAGGATGATTAATGCCTCTATGACCATTATGCATTTTATATGTTGAAATGCCATTTGCCAATGCAATAACTTGATGTCCTAAGCAAATACCAAATAAAGGGAGATTGCGTTTGATAATTTCTTTAGCAAGTGTTTGTGCTTCTATTAAAGGTTCTGGGTCTCCAGGACCATTAGATAAAAAGTACCCATCTGGATTAAAAGCGCTTAAATCTTCAAACGTCGCATTATATGGAAACACTTTTATATAAGCATCTCGTTTTGCTAAATTTCGAAGGATGTTCTTTTTGATACCAATGTCTAAAGCTGAAATTTTATACGTTGCATTTTCATTCCCAAAATAATAAGGTTCTTTGGTTGATACTTTGGATGCCAATTCCAATCCATTCATATCCGGAACTTGTGCCAATTGTTTTTTAAGACCTTCAATATTATCAACATCAGTTGAAATAACTGCGTTCATTACACCATGGTCTCTAATATAACTTACCAAGGCTCTGGTATCAACATCAGAAATTGCTAACAAATTATTCTTTTCAAAAAAATCTTCTAAAGATGCATCTGCTGCTGGACGTGAATAATTAAAACTGAAATTTTTACAAATTAATCCTGAAATTTTTATAGAATCCGATTCTACTTCTTCAGAAAGGGTTCCGTAATTACCAATATGTGCATTAGTTGCCACCATGAGTTGGCCATAATAAGAAGAGTCGGTAAAAATTTCTTGATACCCTGTGGTTCCTGTATTGAAACAAACTTCGCCGAAGGCAGAGCCTTCTTTACCTATTGATTTACCGTGGAAAATGGTGCCATCTGAAAGTAAAATGATGGCTTTTTTACGTTTTTGATATTTCATTTTAAAAATAAGGTTTTGCAAAATTGCATAAAAAAAAGGATAAACTAAAATTGTTTATCCTTTTTATATTCACAAATGTGTGTTCATTTATTCTTCTTCTTCGTTTGAAGCTTTTTTTGTTTCTGCAGCAGGAGCAACAGGAGCAACTGGAGTCGTTGCATCTGCTTTTTTAGAACGCCCTCTACGAGTGGTTTTCTTTTTAGGTTGCTTATCGGCATTGTAGATGTCATTGTAATCTACTAATTCAATCATTGCCATATCAGCGTTATCTCCTAAACGATTACCTAATTTGATAATACGAGTATAACCTCCTGGACGATTAGCAACTTTTGCGGCTACATCTCTAAACAATTCAGCAACTGCTTCTTTTTGTCTTAAACGCGCCATTACAATACGTCTGTTGTGAGTCGTGTCTTCTTTTGATTTAGTAATCATTGGCTCCACAAATTGTTTTAAAGCTTTTGCTTTAGCAACTGTTGTGTTAATACGCTTGTGTTCAATTAATGAACAAGCCATATTGGCTAACATTGATTTTCTGTGAGCTGTTTTACGACCTAAATGATTTATTTTTTTTCCGTGTCTCATGACATCTTTTTTTAATCATCATCTTGCTTCAACCCGCTTTGAGGAGCAAATTATGATGGGTTATTTATCAATTTTTGATTTATGAATATTTACGATTTTCAATATTCAAAAATCGTAAATCTAAAATCTATTAGTCTTTATCTAATTTGTATTTGCTTAAATCCATTCCGAAGTTCAAACCTTTAACGTTTACAAGCTCTTCAAGCTCTGTTAATGATTTTTTACCGAAGTTTCTGAATTTCATTAAATCGTTTTTATTGAACGATACTAAGTCTCCTAAAGTATCTACTTCTGCCGCTTTTAAACAGTTTAATGCACGTACAGACAAGTCCATATCAACCAATTTGGTTTTTAATAATTGTCTCATATGAAGTGATTCTTCATCATAGGTTTCTGTTTGTGCAATTTCATCAGCTTCTAAAGTGATACGCTCATCAGAGAATAACATGAAGTGGTGAATTAATATTTTAGCAGCTTCTGTTAAGGCATCTTTAGGATGGATGGAACCGTCTGTGATGATTTCAAAAACCAGTTTTTCATAATCTGTTTTTTGTTCTACACGGAAGTTTTCAATGCTGTATTTGACATTCTTTATAGGTGTGTAAATAGAATCTGTAAAGATAGTTCCTATTGGTGCAGCAGCTTTTTTGTTTTCTTCTGCAGGCACATAACCTCTTCCTTTTTCAATAGTAAGTTCCATATTGATACTTACTTTTGCATCTAAGTTACAAATTACTAAATCTTTGTTTAGCACTTGAAATCCTGAAATGAATTTTTGGAAATCACCAGCTGTAATTTGATCTTGTCCAGAAATTGAAATCGTAACAGTTTCGTTATCAATTTCATCAATTTGACGCTTAAAGTTGACTTGTTTTAAGTTTAAAATGATTTCTGTAACATCTTCAACTACACCAGCAATGGTAGAAAACTCGTGATCTACACCTTCAATTCTAACAGATGTGATTGCAAAGCCTTCTAAAGAGGATAGCAAAACTCTTCTTAGAGCATTACCTACTGTTAATCCATAACCTGGTTCTAAAGGTCTAAATTCAAACTTACCTTCAAAAGGCGTTGAATCAATCATGATTACTTTATCGGGCTTTTGAAAATTTAATATTGCCATATTGCGTTTTGTATCAGTTATTATTTAGAGTATAATTCGACGATAAATTGTTCGTTGATATTTTCTGGAATTTGAACTCTTGCAGGAACAGAAACGTAGGTTCCTTCTTTGGTATCATTATTCCAAGTAATCCACTCGTACACATTGCTTGAATTAGCTAATGAATTTTGAATAGATTCTAAAGATTTAGATTTTTCTCTTACAGCAACTTTATCACCCGCTTTTAATTGGTAAGATGGTACGTTAACAATTTCGCCGTTAACTGTAATGTGTCTGTGAGATACTAATTGACGTGCACCACTACGTGAAGGTGCCAATCCCATTCTGTAAGCGACATTGTCTAAACGAGATTCACAAAGTTGTAATAAAACTTCCCCTGTAATACCTTGCGCAGCAGTTGCTTTTTTAAACATGTTTCTGAATTGTTTTTCTAAAACACCATAGGTGTATTTCGCTTTTTGCTTTTCCATTAACTGGATTGCATATTCAGATTTTTTTCCACGACGCTTGTTTGCACCATGTTGACCAGGAGGATAATTTCTTTTTTCAAAAGCTTTATCATCTCCGTAAATAGCTTCACCAAATTTACGAGCTATTTTAGTTTTAGGACCAGTATATCTTGCCATTTTAAAATTGATTTATGAGAGTGTTTGTGAATTAAGGTCTTAATCTTATCCTTCGACAAACGTGTACCTCTCGTTGATACTTGTTATTATTTTTTTCAGTTTGCAAATTTACACATAAAAAATTAATATCAACTATATCAAACAGTTGATATTAATTTTATTAGTTGTGTGAATTATACTCTTCTACGTTTTGGAGGACGACATCCATTGTGTGGTAGTGGTGTAACATCAATAATTTCAGTTACTTCAATACCTGCATTGTGGATAGAACGAATAGCAGATTCTCTACCGTTTCCTGGTCCTTTAACATATACTTTTACTTTCTTTAATCCAGCTTCTTTTGCTACGCCTGCAGCATCTTCAGCAGCTAATTGAGCTGCATAAGGAGTGTTCTTTTTAGAGCCTCTAAAGCCCATTTTACCAGCTGATGACCATGAAACTACATCACCTTTTTTGTTTGTTAAAGAAATGATGATATTATTGAATGAAGCCGCAATGTGTGCTTCTCCAGTTGCATCAACAATAACTTTACGCTTTTTAACTTTTGTACTTGACTTTGCCATATTCTTTAGTTTATAGTTGTTAGTTTTTAGTTGTTAGAATCCTAAACATTTCTATTTCGAACAGATTCATCTAACTTCTAAGCGCTAATGACTAATGTCTATTAATTATTTAGTTGCTTTTTTCTTGTTAGCAACCGTTTTTCTTCTACCTTTTCTTGTTCTAGAGTTGTTTTTAGTACGTTGACCTCTTAATGGAAGTCCAGCTCTATGACGAATACCTCTGTAACATCCAATATCCATTAAACGTTTGATGTTCAATTGGATTTCTGAACGTAGTTCACCTTCAATAGTATAAGATCCTACAGCTTCACGAATGTTACTAATTTCGTCATCTGTCCAATCTTGAACTTTTGTGTTTTCATCAACTTTAGCTTGTGCTAAAATTTCTTTTGCTCTGCTTGCACCTATTCCATAGATGTAAGTTAAAGAGATTACTCCTCTTTTCTGTTTTGGTATATCAACACCTGCAATTCTTGCCATAATTAACCTTGTCTTTGTTTGAATCTAGGATTCTTTTTGTTAATGACGTAAAGTCTACCTTTTCTGCGCACTAATTTACAATCTGCGCTTCTTTTTTTAACTGATGCTCTTACTTTCATCTGTTCTCTATTTATTGTTTTTTACTGTCTGATGGAAATCTTACGATTGCATCATAAATTAGTATCTATAAGTTATACGAGCCTTAGACAAATCATAAGGGCTCATTTCTAATTTTACTTTGTCTCCTGGTAACAATTTTATATAGTGCATACGCATTTTACCAGAAATATGCGCCGTTACAATATGTCCATTTTCTAATTCAACACGGAACATCGCATTTGATAATGCTTCAATAATGGATCCGTCTTGTTCTATTGCTGCTTGTTTTGCCATACTAATATTAAGCTACTGCTTTTCTATTTTTACCGGTTTTCATTAAGCCATCATAGTGTTTGTTCAACAAGTAAGAGTTTACTTGTTGCATAGTATCTATTGCAACTCCTACTAAAATTAATAATGATGTACCTCCAAAAAATAATGCCCAACCTTGTTGTACGCTCATCAATTTAACTACGATTGCTGGGAACACAGCTATCAGAGCCAAAAATATAGAGCCTGGTAAGGTAATTTGTGACATTATTTTATCTAAATATTCAGAGGTTTCAGTTCCTGGTCTAATTCCTGGAATGAAGCCACCACTACGTTTTAAGTCATCAGCCATTTTATTGGTTGGTACTGTAATTGCTGTATAGAAATACGTAAAGATGATAATTAATAAAGCAAAAACTAAGTTGTACCAAAACCCAAAAATATCAGAGAATTGTGATTGCATCCATTGTCCAACATCACTTGTACCAAACGATTTACCAATTAAACCTGGTACAAACATAATGGCTTGTGCAAAAATGATTGGCATTACACCAGATGCATTTAATTTTAATGGTAAAAATTGACGTGATCCAAAGACATTTTTCTCATAACCACCAGATGCGGTACGTCTTGCATACTGAACGGCAATTTTACGAACTGCCATAATCAACATGATTGATAGTAAGATGATAACGAACCAGATAACTAATTCAATTAAAATCATCATTAATCCACCATTTCCGCCACCTTCCATTCTTGAAGCGTAGTTTTGTACAAAGGATGATGGGAGTCTTGCAATAATACCAACCATAATCAATAATGAAATACCATTACCAATTCCTTTGTCAGTTATTTTTTCGCCCAACCACATTGCAAATACGGTTCCTGTAACTAAAATAATTACTGAAGACACGTAAAACATAGTACCAGTACCTAATAAAAATGCTTCTTTTGGAATACCTAAAGAAGGTAAACTTACCAAATAACCTGGTGCTTGTACCAAACAGATACCAATGGTTAACCAACGTGTAATTTGGGTTATTTTCTTTTGACCACTTGCGCCATCTTTTTGTAATTTTTGAAGATATGGAATAGCTATTCCCATTAATTGAACTACAATGGAAGCTGAAATGTAAGGCATAATACCTAATGCAAAAACTGAAGCTTTTGCAAAAGCACCACCTGTGAATGCGTTAAGCAATCCTAATAATCCTGAATTTGTATTATTAGCCAACGCTTCTAATTGCGCAGCATCAATACCAGGTAAAACTACTTGTGCACCAAAACGATAAACCAAAAGCAAACCAAGCGTCAGCAAGATTCTATCTTTTAGTTCCGTTATTTTCCAAACATTTTTTAAAGTTTCTATAAATTTCATCTTCAAGTGGCTTATAAAGTTACTACTTCTCCTCCTGCAGCTTCAATAGCAGCTTTTGCTGAAGCAGTAAATTTATGTGCAGATACTTTTAATTTTGATTTTAATTCTCCACGACCTAATATTTTTACTAAATCGTTTTTTCCAACTACACCTAACTCTACTAAACCTATAAAATCTATCGTATCTTTAATTACTTTATCATCAACCAATTGTTGCAATTTGTCAAGGTTAACACCTTGGTACTCTACACGGTTGATGTTTGTAAATCCAAATTTAGGAACACGTCGTTGAAGTGGCATTTGTCCTCCTTCAAATCCAACTTTCTTAGAATAACCAGAACGTGATTTTGCTCCTTTGTGACCACGTGTTGCGGTACCACCTTTACCAGAACCTTGTCCTCTACCTATTCTTTTTCCTTGATTTTTAACTGACCCTTCAGCCGGTTTTAAATTATGTAATTCCATTACTTATGTTGTATTATTTTGTTTCTTCAACAGAAACTAAATGTTTAACTTTATTAACCATACCAAGGATGTTTGGTGTAGCATCATGTTCAACAACCTGACCGATTTTACGTAGCCCTAAAGATTCTAAAGTTCTTTTTTGGGTTTGTGTGCGGTTGATTGCGCTTTTTACTTTTGTTACTTTAATCTTTGTCATTATTGTACAGATTAACCGTTAAATACTTTTTCAAGTGAAACTCCTCTATCTTTTGCAACAGAACCAGCATCTCTTAACTGTAATAAGGCATCAAATGTTGCTTTTACTACGTTATGTGGATTTGAAGAGCCTTGTGATTTTGATAATACGTCATGTACTCCAACGGCTTCCAAAACGGTTCTTACAGCACCTCCTGCAATAACTCCTGTACCAGGAGCTGCTGGAATGATGTTTACTCTTGCTCCTCCAAATTTACCTTTTTGCTCATGTGGCAAGGTTTTTTTGATGATAGGAACTTTTACTAAATTTTTCTTTGCGTCTTCAATGGCTTTAGCAATTGCTGTAGCAACGTCTTTAGATTTTCCTAAACCATGACCTACAACACCTGCTTCATCACCTACTACGACGATAGCAGAAAAACCGAATGCTCTACCTCCTTTGGTTACTTTTGTAACTCTTTGTACTCCAACTAAACGGTCTTTAAGATCTAGTCCACTTGGTTTTACTAACTCTGCGTTTTTATATTTTTGATACATAATGTCTTAGAATTTAAGTCCGCCTTCTCTAGCACCTTCTGCTAATGATTTTACTCTTCCGTGATATTGGTATCCACCTCTGTCAAACGAGATAGTGTCTACACCTGCTTTTAAAGCTCTTTCAGCAATAGTTTTACCAACTAAGGTTGCTATTTCTGATTTGGTTCCTTTTGAAGAGCTAATGTCTTTGTCTCTTGAAGATGCTGCAATAATAGTTTTACCAGTTACATCATCTACAATTTGAGCATAAATTTCTTTATTGCTTCTAAATACAGACAAACGTGGTCTTGCTTCAGTTCCTGAAACGACTTTACGAATTCTGTTTTTGATTCTTAATCTTTTTTGGTTTTTTGTCAATGCCATAACTTAACTATTAAGCTGATTTACCTGCTTTTCTTCTTAATTCTTCACCAACAAACTTAACACCTTTTCCTTTGTAAGGTTCTGGTTTTCTAAAGCCGCGTATTTTTGCTGCAACTTGTCCAACCAATTGTTTATCAAATGAAGTTAATTTTATAATTGGATTTTTTCCTTTTTCAGAAACTGTTTCCACTTTAACTTCTGGAGCAACATCTAAAATGATATTGTGTGAAAATCCTAAGGCCATGTCTAATTTTTGTCCTTGGTTTGAGGCTCTATAACCTACACCAACCAATTCTAATTCTTTAGTCCATCCTTTAGATACACCTTCTATCATATTAAATATTAATGCTCTGTATAGACCATGTTTTGCTCTGTGATTTTTGCTGTCAGAAGGACGCTCAACAACTACATTGCCTTCTTCTACTTTTATATCTACATCAGTAAACGTTTGGGTTAACTCACCCAACTTACCTTTTACAGTAATAACGTTGTCTTTTACATCTATTGTAACTCCTTGTGGGATTGCTACTGGATTTTTACCTATTCTTGACATATCTTCTTCTCTTTATTAGTAAACGTAGCATAATAATTCACCACCAACATTTTCTCTATGCGCTTGTTTTCCTGTCATTACACCGTGAGATGTTGAAACAATTGCAATTCCAAGTCCGTTAAGGATTCTTGGCATTTCGTTGGAGCTTGCATATTTACGTAAACCTGGTTTACTTAATCTTTGAATTTTTCTGATTACGGGTTCTTTGGTTTCTTTATTGTACTTAAGTGCTATTTTGATAGTGCCTTGTACTGAAGAATCATCAAACTTGTAACTTAAAATATATCCTTGGTCGAATAATATCTTAGTAATTTCTTTTTTCAGATTAGAAGCAGGAATTTCAACAACTCTATGGTTGGCTTTTACTGCATTTCTAATTCTGGTTAAATAATCTGCTATTGGATCTGTATTCATTTGTATTAATTTGCGGTAGTGGTTTTTGGATTATTCCAAACCTTCAACCAATTTATAATTTTACCAGCTTGCTTTTTTTACTCCAGGGATTAATCCTTGGTTTGCCATTTCGCGTAACATTACACGAGATATACCAAAAGTTCGAACATAACCTTTTGGTCTTCCTGTTAATTTACAACGGTTGTGCATACGTATAGGTGAAGCATTTTTTGGTAACTTTTGCAATGCTTCATAATCTCCAGCTGCTTTTAAAGCTTTTCGTTTTTCAGCATATTTAGCTACTGTTTTTGCTCTTTTAACCTCACGGGCTTTCATTGATTCTTTAGCCATATCTTAGTTCTTTTGAAAAGGTAATCCTAATTCGGTTAATAATGATTTTGCTTCTTTATCAGTGTCAGCAGATGTAACAAATGTTATGTCCATTCCTGAAATTTTATTGACCTTATCAATATCAATTTCTGGGAATATAATTTGTTCTGTAATTCCTAAATTGTAATTACCTCTTCCATCAAATCCTGTTGCCTTAATTCCGTTAAAGTCTCTTACACGTGGAAGTGCAGAGGTCACTAAACGATCTAAAAACTCATACATTTGCTCTCCTCTTAAAGTAACACGAGCTCCAATTGGCATGCCTTTACGTAATTTGAAGGTTGCGATGTCTTTTTTAGAAACCGTTGCTACAGCTTTTTGACCAGATATTTTAGTCAATTCTTCTACAGCGTGATCTACTAATTTTTTATCGGCAACAGCTTCTCCTACACCTTTAGATATAACTATCTTTTTAAGTTTAGGAACTTGCATTACGTTTTTATAACCAAATTCTTCTGTAAGAGCAGTAACTACTTTGTCCTTGTACTCTTGTTTTAATCTTGGAATGTAAGCCATAACTATATTACTTCATTAGATTTTTTTGAAAATCTTACTTTTTTATCACCTTCCATTCTGTATCCAACACGTGTTGTTTCACCTTTTTTGTTCAAAAGGGAAAGGTTGGAAATTTGGATAGGTGCTTCTTTTTCAACAATACCACCTTGTGGGCTTTGTGCGCTTGGTTTGGTATGTTTCTTTACCATGTTCACTGCTTCTACAATGGCTTTGTTCTTATCTTTTAATACTTTAAGCACTTTACCTTCTGAACCTTTATGGTCTCCAGCAATAACTCTAACAGTATCTCCTGATTTTATTTTAAACTTTGTCATCTTATAAGTCATTAAAGCACTTCAGGTGCTAATGATACAATTTTCATGAATTGTTTATCACGAAGTTCTCTTGCAACAGGTCCAAATACACGTGTTCCTCTCATTTCTCCTTGCGGATTTAATAGGACACAAGCGTTGTCATCAAATCTTATATAAGATCCGTCTGGACGTCTTACTTCTTTTACAGTACGTACCACAACTGCAGTTGAAACTGCTCCTTTTTTAACGTTTCCGTTAGGAGTAGCATCTTTTACTGAAACTACAATTTTGTCACCTACAGAAGCGTATCTTCTTTTAGTACCACCTAGAACGCGGATAGTTAAAACTTCCTTGGCTCCAGTGTTATCTGCTACTTTTAATCTTGATTCTTGTTGTAACATAATTACTTCGCTCTTTCAATTATTTCTACTAATCTCCAACATTTAGATTTACTTAAAGGTCGTGTTTCCATGATCTTTACTGTATCTCCAATATTACAGTCATTTGTCTCATCGTGTGCCACATATTTTTTTGTTTTCAACACGAATTTTCCATACATAGGATGCTTTACTTTTTTAACTTCAGAAACCACAATAGATTTCATCATCTTGTTACTGGTAACAACTCCTATACGTTCTTTTCTTAAATTTCTATTTTCCATCTTTCAGCGGAATACAATTATTGTATGTCTCTTTTAGTTAACTCTGTTGCGATTCTTGCTACAGAACGTCTAACATTGCGTAATTGAATTGGGTTCTCTAAAGGAGAGATTGCATGTGCTAATTTTAGCTCTGTATAACTCTTTTTAGTATCGCCTAATTTTTCTTGTAATTCAGCTGTAGATAGCTGTATAATTTCTGATTGCTTCATAATATCTTATGTATTAAGCTTCGTAATCTCTTGCGATTAGGAATTTTGTTTTAACTGGTAGTTTTTGAGCTGCCAAACGTAATGCTTCTTTAGCAACTTCTAAAGGCACGCCTCCAACTTCAAACATAATTCTACCTGGTTTAACAATGGCTACCCAATATTCTACAGCACCTTTACCTTTACCCATACGTACTTCAAGAGGTTTCTTTGTAATAGGCTTATCTGGAAATATTTTAATCCAAAGTTGACCTTCTCTTTTCATATAACGAGTAGCTGCAATACGAGCTGCTTCAATTTGACGCGATGTTAAAAACATACCTGTTTCATGAACAGATTTAATTCCAAACATTCCGTTTGAAAGCTCATGGCCTCTTCCAGAATTTC
Source organism: Gelidibacter sp. (assembly GCA_041391965.1). GTDB lineage: Bacteria > Bacteroidota > Bacteroidia > Flavobacteriales > Flavobacteriaceae > JAWKMZ01. The sequence continues at coordinate 38,711 of JAWKMZ010000009.1, forward strand.
CTTTCATGCGGCCTTTTTGCTGCTTACGGAATTTTGTTTTTTTAGGTTGTAACATTTTTCTTTGTCTTTAAAAATTACTTTCTGCGACGGGCTTTGTTGTTCCCTCCACGTTTTGGCGAATCTGAACTTTTTCCTCCTTGTTTTTTAGATAATCCTACAAGTGGAGAAAGTTCTCTCTTACCATATACTTCACCTTTCATAATCCATACTTTAACACCCAATCTACCATAGGTAGTGTGTGCCTCAACTAAAGCATAGTCAATATCGGCTCTAAAAGTTGATAATGGAATTCTTCCTTCTTTATAATGTTCGCTACGTGCCATTTCTGCACCGTTTAAACGACCACTAATTTGAACCTTGATTCCTTCTGCATTCATACGCATCGTTGCTGCAATTGCCATTTTAATGGCGCGTCTGTAAGAAATACGGTTTTCTATTTGACGTGCAATGCTTGAGCCTACTAAAAACGCATCAAGTTCTGGTCTTTTAATTTCGAAGATGTTCAATTGAACTTCCTTATCTGTAATTTTTTTAAGCTCTTCTTTTAACTTGTCTACCTCTTGACCGCCTTTTCCGATAATAATACCTGGTCTTGCAGTAGTGATAGTAACGGTTACAAGTTTAAGCGTACGCTCAATAATTACTCTACTCACACTTGCTTTTGATAAACGAGCATGAACGTATTTTCTAATCTTATCGTCTTCTGCAAGTTTATCTCCATAATCATTACCACCATACCAGTTAGATTCCCATCCTCTGATAATTCCTAAACGATTTCCGATTGGATTTGTCTTTTGTCCCATATCTCTATTTAAGCTTGTGTGTTATTGTTAGCTCCAACTACTACTGTGACGTGGTTAGAACGTTTTCTTATTCTGTGCGCGCGACCTTGTGGTGCTGGACGTAATCTTTTTAACATTGCGCCACCATCAACTCGTATCTCTTTTACAAATAAATCAGCATCTTCAATAGTTGCATTTTCATTTTTGGCTTGCCAATTAGCTATTGCTGATAACAACAATTTTTCTAGACGACGCGATGCTTCTTTAGAACTAAATTTTAAGATATTTAGAGCCATTTCTGCTTTTTGACCTCTTACCAAATCTGCTACTAAACGCATTTTTCTTGGTGAGGTAGGACAATTATTAAGCTTTGCAAATGCAACTTGCTTTTTGTCTTCTTTAATAGCATCTGCCATTTGTTTTTTACGACTTCCCATAGCTCTACTTATTTTTTACCTTTATTTTTAGCTCCAGCATGACCTCTAAATGATCGTGTTGGTGAAAATTCTCCTAATTTATGACCTACCATGTTCTCAGTTACATAAACTGGAACAAACTGACGACCGTTGTGAACTGCTATTGTTTGCCCAACAAAATCTGGCGAAATCATAGAGGCTCTAGACCACGTTTTGATAACCGTTTTTTTGTTTGAAGCTACATTTTCTTCAACTTTTTTACTCAATTTATAATGGATGTAAGGTCCTTTTTTTAATGAACGTGCCATATTATCTCAATTATTTCTTTCTACGTTCTACAATATACTTATTACTAGCTTTGGTTTTAGTACGTGTTCTATAACCTTTAGCTGGTATGCCTTTTCTTGATCTTGGATGACCTCCTGAAGCACGACCTTCACCACCACCCATTGGATGGTCAACAGGGTTCATTACTACTGGTCTTACTCTTGGTCTTCTGCCCAACCATCTGCTTCTACCTGCTTTACCAGATACTAATAACTGATGATCTGAGTTAGAAACCACACCTATGGTTGCCATACAATCTGCAAGTATCAAACGGGTTTCTCCTGAAGGTAATTTTACGGTTGCAAATTTACCATCTCTTGCCATTAACTGAGCAAAAGCTCCTGCACTTCTTGCCATGATGGCTCCTTGCCCAGGACGCAATTCGATACAAGAAATAATAGTTCCTAATGGAATTTGACCCAACGGCATTGCATTTCCAATTTCTGGAGCAACTCCTTCTGCACCAGAAACTACATTTTGCCCAACTTGTAAACCATTTTGAGCAATGATGTAACGTTTTTCACCATCTTGATAATTCAATAAAGCGATAAAAGCGGTTCTGTTTGGATCGTATTGGATAGACGCAACTTGGGCAGGAATTCCTGTTTTGTTACGTTTAAAATCGATAATACGATACTTTCTTTTATGACCACCACCAGTGTAGCGCATGGTCATTTTTCCTTGACTGTTTCTACCACCAGATCTTTTGTTCGGAACGAGTAAACTCTTTTCCGGCTTATCAGTAGTGATGGCGTCAAATCCATTTACTACTCTAAAACGCTGAGCTGATGTGATTGGTTTTAATTTTCTTACTGACATTTTAGTCTAATTACATGTTACTATATAAATCAATAGTTTCCCCTTCCGCCAGTTGTACAATTGCTTTTTTAACAGCATTTGTTTTACCATGTTGAATCCCAGTTTTTGTAAACTTGGTACTTCTATCTGGACGGACATTTATAGTACGAACTTTTTCAACAGAAACGCCATAAGCAGCTTCCACCGCTTTTTTGATTTCTACCTTGTTCGCCTTTGTGTTCACTTGGAAGCTAAAGCAGTTATTAACTTCGCTGTTAGCTGTCGCTTTTTCAGTGATAATAGGTTTAATTAAGATACTCATGGTTTCCTTATTTACTTAAATTCGATTCAATTCCTTCTAAAGAACTTTCTAAAAGGACTAATTTATTTGCGTTTAAAATTTTATAAGTATTTAATTCTGAGTTTGTTACAACTTCAGAGTCTTTAAAATTACGCGATGACAAATATACATTATTATTTGAAGCACCCAACACAAACAAAGATTTTTTATTCTCAACACCTAAAGCTTTCAACACATTTGTGAAATTTTTAGTTTTTGGAGTGTCAAAATTAAAGTCTTCTAATACAACAATAGCCTCTTCATTAGCTTTCATTGATAGCGCCGATTTACGCGCTAAACGCTTAAGGTTTTTGTTCAATTTAAAACTGTAGTTTCTTGGCCTTGGTCCAAACATACGTCCACCACCTTTAAACACACCAGACTTAATACTACCTGCTCTTGCAGTACCTGTACCTTTTTGCTTTTTAATTTTACGTGTACTTCCTGCAATTTCTGCTCTCTCTTTTGCCTTGTGAGTTCCTTGACGTTGATTTGCAAGAAATTGTTTGACATCTAAGTAAACTGCATGGTTATTAGGTTCAATAGCAAACACTCCTTTAGAAAGTTCAACTTTTCTACCAGTGTCTTTTCCGTTAATATCTACAACTGCTACTTTCATTACTTTTCAATGATTACATAAGAGTTTTTATGCCCAGGAACACATCCTTTAACCACCAGTAAGTTTTTTTCAGGAACCACTTTATAAACTCTTAAATTTTCAACTTTCACTTTATCTCCACCCATTCTTCCGGCCATTTTCATTCCTTTAAATACTCTTGCAGGATATGAAGCTGCACCTACAGAACCTGGAGCTCTTAAACGGTTGTGTTGACCATGTGTTGACTGACCAACACCGCCAAAACCATGACGTTTTACAACGCCTTGAAATCCTTTTCCTTTAGAGGTGCCTGCAATATCAACATATTCACCTTCGATGAAATGTTCAACAGTGATGGCATCACCTAATTTGTAATCTGCTTCAAACCCTTGGAATTCAACAACTTTTCTTTTAACAGAAGTACCCGCTTTTTTAGCATGACCAGCTTCAGCTTTTGTGGAACTTTTCTCTGTCTTGTCATCGAAACCAAGTTGAAGAGCACTATACCCGTCAACCTCTTCGGTTCTGACTTGGGTAACGATACATGGTCCAGCTTCGATGACTGTACAAGGAATATTTTTCCCGTTTTCATCGTAAATGCTGGTCATACCGATTTTTTTTCCAATTAACCCAGACATATTTATTAATTATTTATGTTATGGCCAAGTCGCGACTTGACCGCTTGTTTGTTTATCTATAGACAAGTCGCGACTTGTCTTTATTTAAAATTCAAGGCTGAAAATACGTTTCAGCCTTGAATTGTATTTTTCCGTTTTTCCTTAACCATCGTTAAGGACATGTTTTGATTCAACTAAACTTTGATCTCTACTTCAACACCACTTGGCAATTCAAGTTTCATCAAGGCATCAATTGTTTTTGATGAGGAGCTATAGATGTCCAATAATCTTTTGTAAGAACTTAATTGGAACTGCTCTCTTGATTTTTTGTTGACGTGTGGTGAACGTAATACTGTAAAAATCTTTTTATTTGTTGGTAATGGAATTGGCCCAGTAACAACTGCTCCAGTACTTTTTACCGTTTTAACAATCTTATCAGCAGATTTGTCTACCAAATTATGATCGTATGATTTTAGTTTTATTCTGATTTTTTGACTCATTTTCTTAAATTTTAAGCTTCTACGCCTTTTGCTGCTTTAATGACTTCTTCAGAGATGTTAGAAGGCGTTTCAGCATAATGTGAAAATTCCATAGTTGATGTCGCACGACCTGATGATAAGGTTCTTAATGTCGTTACATAACCAAACATTTCTGATAGTGGCACTAATGCTTTTACTGTTTTTGCTCCAGCTCTATCACCCATATCGTTAACTTGTCCACGACGACGGTTTAAGTCTCCAACAATATCACCCATATTTTCTTCTGGAGTAATTACCTCAAGTTTCATAATAGGCTCCATGATTACTGCTTTTGCAGCTTTTGCAGAATTTTTAAATCCAAGTTTTGCTGCTAATTCGAATGATAATTGATCCGAATCCACATCATGGTAAGATCCATCTGTCAAGGTTACTTTCATGGCATCCACTTCATATCCTGCTAATGGTCCATTTTGCATTGCCATTTTGAATCCTTTTTCAATAGATGGGATAAATTCTTTAGGAACGTTACCACCTTTAATTTCAGAAATAAATTCTAAACCTACTTTGCCTTCTTCGGCTGGCTCCAATGTAAATACAATATCAGCAAATTTACCACGACCTCCTGATTGTTTTTTGTAAACTTCTCTGTGTTGTGCTTTTTGAGTAATAGCCTCTTTGTATTCTACTTGTGGTTGCCCTTGGTTGACTTCTACTTTAAATTCGCGACGTAAACGATCCACAATAATATCTAAGTGAAGCTCACCCATTCCAGAAATAATAGTCTGTCCTGAAGCTTCGTCGGTTCTTACTGTAAATGTTGGATCTTCTTCCGCTAATTTTGATAAAGCCATCCCTAATTTATCGACATCTGCCTTCGTTTTAGGTTCTACCGCGATACCAATTACTGGATCAGGGAAGTTCATTGATTCTAAAACAATTGGATGTTTTTCATCAGACATGGTATCACCTGTCTTAATATCTTTAAATCCTACTGCAGCTCCAATATCTCCTGCTTCAATAAATTCGATAGCATTTTGTTTGTTAGAGTGCATTTGGTAGATACGAGAAATACGTTCTTTTTTACCTGAACGGTTGTTCAAAATATACGAACCTGCATCTAAACGACCAGAATATGCTCTAAAGAATGCTAAACGCCCTACGAAAGGATCGGTCGCGATTTTAAATGCCAATGCTGAAAATGGTGCATTTACATCTGGCTTACGAGTTTCTTCTTTTTCAGTTTCAGGATTAATCCCTTTAATATTATCTCTATCTAATGGAGACGGTAAATAACGACATACCGCATCTAACAAAAACTGAACTCCTTTATTTTTAAACGAAGACCCACAAATCATAGGAATAATTGCCATATCCATTACAGCAGCTCTAAGTGCAGCATGCACTTCTTCTTCTGTAATAGAATCTTCATCTTCCATGAATTTTTCTAATAAGTTTTCATCGTATGTTGCTACTTCTTCAATAAGTAACGCTCTATATTTTCTGGCTTCAGCTTTTAATTCGTCTGGTATTTCAATCACATCAAAAGTTGAGCCTTGAGTTTCATCATGCCAAACAATAGCTCTGTTTTTAACTAAATCTACAATACCTTTAAAATCTATTTCATCACCAATATTTAATACAATTGGCACTGCATTAGATTTCAACATATCTTTAACTTGCTGGCAAACCGCCATAAAATTAGCACCTTGACGATCCATTTTGTTAACAAAACCAATACGTGGCACTTTATAGTTATCAGCCAATCTCCAGTTAGTTTCAGATTGTGGCTCAACACCATCAACCGCACTAAATAAAAATACTAAACCATCTAACACGCGTAATGAACGGTTAACTTCAACCGTAAAATCAACGTGACCAGGAGTGTCAATAATATTAAAGTGATATCCCTTAGTTTCTGGAGTTGGTTGTGCATTTTCTAATGGAAACTGCCAAGTACAAGTTGTAGCAGCGGACGTAATTGTAATTCCACGCTCTTGCTCTTGCTCCATCCAGTCCATAGTTGCTGCACCATCATGTACTTCTCCAATTTTATGAGAAACACCTGTGTAGTAAAGAATACGTTCTGTGGTGGTTGTTTTACCTGCATCAATATGTGCAGCAATACCTATATTTCTTGTATATTTTAAATCTCTTGCCATCTTAAATTAAAATCTAAAGTGTGAGAATGCTTTATTAGCTTCTGCCATTTTATGTGTATCCATACGCTTTTTAACAGCAGCCCCTTCTTCTTTAGCCGCGGCTAAAATTTCGGCAGCTAATTTTGCTGGCATAGATTTTTCATTTCTTTTACGTGAGTATCCAATTAACCATTTCATAGCGGTTGATACTTTACGGTCTGGACGAATTTGCATTGGGATTTGAAAAGTTGCACCACCAACACGACGACTACGTACTTCTACGTGAGGCATCACATTTGATAAGGCATCTTTCCATGTTTCTAATGCTGTTTTTTCTTCGTCAGTTTTCTTTGATTCTACAATGTCAATCGCATCATAAAATACTTTAAAAGCCACAGACTTCTTTCCATCCCACATCATCATGTTAACGAAACGAGTTACTAACTGATCGTTAAAACGTGGATCTGGTAAAAGCGGTCTCTTTTTTGCTGCTCTTTTTCTCATGTCTTCTTCTTAAAGTTTTAATTACTTTTTAGGGCGTTTTGCACCATACTTAGATCTACGTTGTGTTCTACCTGCAACACCTGCTGTGTCTAAGGCGCCACGAACGATATGATATCTAACTCCTGGTAAATCTTTTACCCTTCCACCTCTAACCAATACTATCGAGTGCTCTTGTAGATTGTGACCTTCACCTGGGATGTAAGCATTTACTTCATTACCATTAGTCAACCTTACCCTTGCAACTTTACGCATTGCTGAGTTAGGTTTTTTTGGTGTTGTAGTATAAACACGCGTACAAACCCCACGTCTTTGTGGACACGAATCTAAAGCAGCCGATTTACTCTTCTTGGTTATTTTGGCTCTTCCTTTTCGTACTAATTGTGAAATTGTTGGCATATATTACTATATAATTTATATTTACTCCTCTCTTTTGAGGGCTGCAAAGGTAAAAATTAATTTCAGTTTTTCAAATGTAAAATGATTAATTTTCAAAACTTTGATCAATTATTTAACATTGTACATATTTTTAGATAATTTTTTCCGTTAGCTTTAAACCTGTTTTAGTTTTTATATGTCAGTAAAATTAGTACCATTGATTTGTTTTTTAGGATTATTAGCTACTGCAAGCATAAATGCGCAGTCTTTATACTTAAAAGCGAAAGGTGCTACTGAAATTGAAACTAAGATTATTGACTCTTTAAATTATCAAAAGCAATTTGATGATTATTCAAGTTTAGCCCTTGAAGCGAATTCTATTAAAGACCAACTACTGAAGTTTGGTTATTTAGAAAGCAGCTTTATTGGTTTAAAAAAACAGAATGACACTTTATATGTCGCTTCCTACAGCTTAAATCATCAATATAAAACCATCCGTATCTATTTTGATAATTCTGTTGATAGAAACATTCTAAAATTAGCTTCAACTAATATAAAGGACACTTATTTTGAGTTGGACATTAAAAATATTGAAGAAACATTGAAATTATTAAATACAGAAATTTCTAACCAAGGTGATCCGTTTTCAACCTTACAACTAAGTGAAATAAAAAAAGTTGATGCCAATACATTATATGCTAACTTACTAATTACAGAACAAACACAAAGAACAATTGATACTATTATTATTAAAGGATATGATAAATTTCCAAAATCGTTTGTAAAACATTATCTTAAAATTAAGCGTAAGCAACCTTTCAATTTAAAAACCATACAAGAAAAAACATCTGAATTAGAAAATATACAATTTGCTAACCAAATTAAAGAACCCGAAGTTTTATTCACCAAAGACTCTACCTTAATATATATATATGTAGAAAAACAAAAAAGCAATGCCTTTGATGGCTTTTTAGGTTTTGGCACTAATACCGAAACCAATAAAATACAATTTAACGGTTACCTTAACCTTAACCTTGTCAACAACCTAAATTATGGAGAGTCTTTTAAACTCCTTTATAAAAGTGACGAAAACGAACAAAAAACCTTTGATGTCAAAGCCAATTTGCCTTATTTATTTGGTTCGCCAATAGGAGTTGCTTTAGGATTGAACATTTTTAAAAGAGACTCTACATTTGTAACCGTTAGTCAAAATGCAAGACTCAATTATCAAATCAATCCAAAAAATAGTGTGTCTGTTGGAATCAACTCTATAGTGTCAACGAACTTATTAGATATTAACACTGAGTTTGTGACCGATTTTAAATCTACTTTTTACTCACTAAATTATTTGCACGTAAAACCACAACATTACGACAGGTTGTTTCCTATTAACTTTTTGTTTGATATTACAACAGGTATTGGAAGTCGAAGTTTTGAAGACACAAAAGAACCACAATCTAAATTTGAGTTAAAAACTTTTAAAATTTTTAATCTCAATCAAAAAAACAGTATCTACATAAATATAGATGGATCAACATTAAACTCAAACACCTACTTAGAAAATGAATTGTTACGTTTTGGCGGCATCAATTCCATACGCGGTTTTGAAGAAAATAGTCTTACTGCCAATTTGTTTACGGTATTAAATACTGAATACAGATACAGAGTTAGCAATAATCTTTATTTGCATTCTGTTATTGATGCCGCCTACTTTGAAAACAATATAAGCCACCTTAAAAGCAAACTTTTTGGGTTTGGGTTTGGGTTTGGTTTACTTACCAAAGCAGGGCTTTTTAAATTTAATTATACAAGCGGAAAGTCAGAAAATCAACCATTTAAACTATCCGATTCTAAAATCCATATTAGCTTAACTGCAACATTTTAGCAAAAAAAATATGTATATTTAAAAAACTTTAAGGCAATATTATTGTTTTATTAACTTTTTATTAAGACTTTTGAGTCAGGCTAATTCAAATTAATTTAAATATGAAAACAAAGTTTAGTGGAATTCTAACGCTATTATTAGCGTTTGTCGTGCAACTAACATTTGCACAAGAAAAATCAATTTCCGGGACGATATCAGATCAATCTGGTTTACCGTTACCAGGAGTTAACATTATTGTAAAAGGAACAACCAACGGAACCCAGTCAGATTTTGATGGTAAATATACTATCAATGCCAAAACAGGAGATGTTTTATCTTTTACTTATGTTGGGCTAAAAGCTCAAGAAATCACAGTAGGCACAGCAAACACCATTAATGTTACAATGGTTGAAGACGCTTCAGTACTTGATGAAGTTGTTGTAACTGCCCTTGGTATATCAAGAGAAAAGAAATCCCTTGGCTATGCAACGCAAGAAGTTAAAGGTGACGAGATAAACACCGTAAAAAGTGGGAATTTTGTGAACGCTATTTCTGGTAGAGCTTCAGGTGTGCAAATTAAAAGAAATACTAACCTTGGTGGATCTACCAACGTTGTTATACGTGGTAATGCATCTTTAACAGGAAGTAATCAAGCTTTATTTGTTGTTGATGGTGTCCCAATTAACAACACAAACACTAACTCTGCTAATCAAGCTCAAGCAAGTGGTGGTTATTATGATTATGGTAATGCCGCATCTGACATTAACCCAGAAGATATTGAGTCTATAAATATTTTAAAAGGTGCCGCCGCATCTGCTTTATATGGTTCAAGAGCTGCAAATGGTGTGATTATGATTACCACCAAAAAAGGAAAATCTAACAAAGGTTTAGGTATAACTATAAGCTCAGGAGTTACATTTGGCTCTGTTGATAAAAGCACATTTGCAAAATATCAAACACAATATGGTGGCGGTTATGGCCATTATTATGATGGGCCTGACGGTTATTGGTATTTAGAAGATATTGATGGTGATGGCATTGATGACCAAGTAGTACCTTATACTGAAGATGCCTCTTATGGTGCGCCATTTGATCCAAATTTATTAGTATATCAATGGGATGCCTTTGATCCAGACTCACCAAATTATCAAACAGCAACGCCTTGGGTAAACGCTAAAAATGGACCAATCACTTTTTTTGAAACTCCAGTAACAACAACAAATTCAATTGCTATTGAAAATGGGTTAGATAAAGGATCTTATCGATTAGGATATACCTTATTCAATCAAACAGGAGTACTACCTAATAGTGAAATCAAAAAACACAATTTTTCTTTTAGTGGGACTTTCGATTTAAGCGACAAGTTTACTGTAACAGGTTATGCTAACTACATTAAAACAAATGGTTTAGGTCGTAATTCAACAGGTTATAATGATAACATCTTATCTAACTTTAAACAATGGTGGGAAGTGAATGTTGATCTTAAAGAATTAAGAGATATATATTTTAAAACAAAAAGAAATGTGACTTGGAATCCTGCAACTTCAGATGCTGGATCAGCACCAATATTTTGGGATAATCCGTATTTCCAACGTTATGAAAACTATCAAGACGATTCAAGAAACCGTTTTATAGGGAATGTATCATTAAATTACAAATTAACCGATTGGTTAAATGTTACTGGTAGAGTTGCAACAGATACTTATTCAGAAATTCAAGAAGAGCGTCGTGCCAATGGTAGTGTGCCAACTGCCTTTGGTGTATCAAGAGGTAACGTCGATTCTGGATACGGAAGAAAAAATATTCAAGTTACAGAAACCAATTATGACTTAATGTTCAACTTTGATAAAGACTTGAGCGACAAATTAAATCTTAAAGGAGTCCTTGGTACTAACATTAACAGAAGTAGTTTCGAGTCTATTTATGCCTCCACAAGTGGTGGGTTGAGTGTTCCAAGATTATACTCTTTACAGAATAGCGTTGGTCCACTTCCATTACCAGTAGAAGTTGACCAAACAGTTGGCGTAGATGGTATTTATGCAAGTGCATCATTAGGATATGATAACATTTGGTTTGTGGACGGAACTATCAGAAGAGACCACTCTTCAACACTTCCTAAAAACAATAGTACCTTCTATTACCCATCATTTGCAACAAGTTTTGTATTCTCAAAACTTTTAGATTCAAAAGTTATAACCTTTGGTAAACTTAGAGCAAGTTATGCAGAGGTTGGTAATAGTGCTCCAGCAGATTTCTTATATGATAGTTTTGTTGTCAATACACCTATTGGAACTTCAAATACATCTGTTGGTAATAGAAAGAAAAACCCTCATTTAAAACCAGAGTCTACAAAAAGTATTGAAGCTGGTCTTGAAATGCAATTCCTAAACAACAGATTTGGCTTTGATGTTGCAGTATATAAAAACAATTCTGTTGACCAAATTTTTGGTGTTCCAGTTTCAACAGCAACAGGTTATACCTCAAAAATCTTAAACGCTGGCGAAATTGAAAATAGAGGAGTTGAAGTATCACTTTCAGGATCACCAATTAAAAATCAAGATTTTGGCTGGGATATTAATGTTAACTGGTCAAAAAACAAAAATAAGGTTGTATCATTAGCTGATGGAATTGACAACTTACAATTAGGGTCTTTCCAAGGTGGTATAACTATTAATGCACGTGTTGGAGAACCTTATGGTATCATTAATGGAACTGACTACACCTATTTAAATGGAGAAAGAGTTGTAGACCCTGCAAATGGTCAATATATCAAAACTGCAACTTCTGATCAAAATATTGGTGACACCAACCCTGATTGGTTAGCTGGTATTTCAAACAGATTTCATTACAAAAATTTAGCATTTAGTTTTTTAATTGACATTCAAAAAGGAGGTAGTATTTTCTCATTAGACCAATACTATGGTCTTGCAACAGGATTATATGCAGAAACTGCTTTTATAAATGACTTAGGAAATCCAGTAAGAAATACCCTTGCTGATGGTGGTGGGTTTATTAACCCTGGGGTAAATCCTGATGGAAGCCCTAACGAAACACGTATTAGAGCAGACCGCTATGGAGCATTTGGTTACGCAAGAGGATTACCAGACAAAGCATTTGTTTATGATGCTGGTTATGTAAAACTTAGAGAAGTAGCCATTACCTATAGCCTTCCTAAAAAATTAATTGACAAGTCATTTTTGACAGATGTATCATTTAGTTTAATTGGTTCCAACCTTTGGATTATTGACAAAAGTCTCCCATATGCTGATCCAGAAGCTGGCTTAGGTGCAGGTAATTTACAAGGATATTCTGTCGGTTCATTACCTACAACCAGAGACTACGCATTTAATATTAAATTGAAATTTTAAAAAAAATGAAAATGAAAAAAATAATAATTTTAATCCTTGCAGTGGTTGCCTTTTCTTGTACTAAGGACTTAGAAAGTTTAAATGAGAATACAAAAGATCCTGCAGCTGTTCCTGGGGAATCACTTTTTACTGGGGCAGAAAAGAATTTAGTTGACCAAATTGTTGATTTAAATGTAAATTTAAACAACACAAAACTTTGGTCTCAATATTTGCAAGAAACCACTTATGCGGATGAAAGCAACTATGACCAAGTAACAAGAACAATTCCAGAAAACCATTGGAGTGTCATGTACAAAGACGTTTTAAAAGATTTGGATGAATCTTCAAAAGTCATTGCAGCAACAACTTACTCTCTTCCTGATGAAATAGATGCAAAGTCAAACAAGTTAATGATAAATGAAATATTAACTGTTTATGCTTATAGTAATTTGGTAGAGACTTTTGGAAATGTGCCATATTCTGAAGCTTTAGATATTGACAATTTGTTGCCTAAATATGACGATGGTTTAACAATTTATAAAAATCTTATTGAACGATTAACTGCAGCCATTAATGGTTTAGATACAAGTGTAGGCAGTTATGGTGCAGCAGATAGAATTTATGAAGGTGATGTGGCACAATGGAAAAAATTTGCAAATTCTTTAAAATTAAGAATGGCAATTTTAATTTCTGATATTGAACCAGCATTAGCACAAACTGCAATTACAGAAGCTATAACAAGTGGTATTATTACAAGTAGTGCCGACGATGCTAGTTATTCATATCTAAGTGCTGACCCTAACACAAATCCTATCTATGCAAATTTAGTGCTAAGCGGAAGACATGATTTTGTTGCAGGTAAAACTATTGTAGATATTATGAATGGCTTAGACGATCCAAGAAGACCTTTATATTTTACTCAGATTGATGGTGCCTATTTAGGAGGTGAGATTGGTTTAGCATCCACCTATGCACAATACTCGCATGTTTCAGCTCAAATTGAGCAAGCAACCTTACCTGGTATTCTAATGGATTACTCAGAAGTAGAGTTTTTATTAGCTGAAGCTGCAGCAAGAAATTTTACAGTCCCAGGCACTGCAAAAGAACATTATGATGCTGGTATTACGGCCTCTATATTATTTTGGGGAGGTACTGCTGCTGATGCAACGACTTATTTAGCAACACCAGGAGTTGACTATGCAACAGCACTTGCAAATAGCACCGCAACAATGCCTTGGAAGGAAGTTATTGGAACCCAAAAATGGATTGCATTATACAACAGAGGTTTTGAAGCATGGACATCTATTCGTCTTTTAGACTATCCTATTATGGCTGTACCTGTTGATGCACAATCAGGATATCCAAACAGATATACTTATCCAATTGTTGAACAAACTCTTAATGGAGCTAACTACACTGAAGCTTCTACTGCAATTGGCGGTGACGAAACAGAAAACAAATTATTCTGGGACGTTAACTAATAAAACAATTATTTAATACCTAAAAACCTCAAAAGGAGTTCCCTTTTGAGGTTTTTTTGTTAAACTCTATAGAGTAATCATGCTTATTTAATATTAATAGTACCTTTACCATCAAATTTTAAAGTACAAAACCTCAAAATCAAAATTGATGAAACAAAAACTACTTACTGCTTTATTCCTGTTTTTTATTTTTGCTATTAACGCTCAAAATACAGTTGGTACCATAACAAATACTACCAACGCCTTTAATGGTTATACCCTTTTTACATCACAAACAGAAACCTACCTCATCAATAATTGTGGTGAAGTTATAAAACAATGGACGAGTAACTATCCTCCAGGAAATTCAGTATATCTTTTAGAAGATGGAAGCTTATTAAGAGCTTGTAACATTGGTAACACAGCTATTGCGTTTGGTGGTACAGGTGGCAGAATTGAAAAATACGATTGGGATGGCAATTTAATTTGGTCATACAACTACTCTTCTTCAACAATGGTACAGCACCATGACATATACCCATTACCTAACGGTAATATCCTCATACTTGCTGCAACAATAATGACTAATGCTGAAGCGATACAAGCAGGTAGAAACCCAAGTCAATTAGTTGATGGCGACCTATTTAATGAGCAAGTTGTTGAATTGCAACCTACAGGAACCAACACTGCTAATATAGTTTGGGAGTGGAACATTAAAGACCATTTAATTCAAGATTTTGATGCTACAAAAGATAACTTTGGAAACGTTGCCGATAACCCTCAACGATTAGACATCAATTTTTTAAACGGAATGAGTGGTATCAACAATTGGTTACACATCAATTCTATGCAATATAATGCCACATTAGACCAAATTGTATTGAGTTCAAGGCATATGAGTGAGATTTACATCATTGACCACTCTACAACCACCGCACAAGCAGCAACAAGTACAGGAGGAACTTATGGTAAAGGTGGCGATTTTTTATACCGCTGGGGAAATCCTCAAGCTTATAAACAAGGTACTGCAGCAGATCGTAAATTATATGGGCAACATTATCCACATTGGATTCCGGATGGTTTAACAGACGCTGGTAAGCTTATCTTATTCAATAATGGTTTTGGTAGAAACCCAAGTTATTCAGAAGTTTTTATCCTTACTCCTCCAACTGATGCGCTTGGCAGTTACTCTTATACTACGGGAACAGCTTATGGACCAGAAACACCAGATTACACCTACAGTAATGGTACAAACTTTTTCTCAAGAATACTATCCAGCGCACAAAGGTTACCCAATGACAACATCTTAATTTGTGATGGCGATTCTGGCTATTTTTTTGAAATTGACTCTAATGAAAATATTGTATGGGAATATATCAATCCAGCCAGCAACGATGGTATTTTAAGTCAAGGTGACAGTCCAGTTGATTTTGCAAATATCGTGTTTAGAGCTTACAAATATGCTCCAGACTATGCTGCGTTTACAGGTAGAGACCTCACACCAGGCAATCCTATAGAACTCAATCCAGATTTAAGTGGTTGTGATAATTTAGGTACTACAGATTTTACTCTAAATACTGTAAAGCTCTATCCAAATCCTACATTAAACCAAATTTCAATTGCATCTCAAAAGCCAATTGACGCCATTGAGGTTTATACTGTTTTAGGGAGTAAGGTGACATCCATACAAAATTCTAAATCTATTTCACTCCAATCGCTCAAAGCTGGTGTTTATGTGGTGAAAATTTATTCAGGAACTCAAAAGGTGACAAAAAAAATAATAAAGCTTTAATAATACTCAGATAATTCAAAAAACCATTCTCATTAATTAGAATGGTTTTTTTATACCTTTGCATTTATGGAAAACGAGACAACTATTTTTGGTATTAGAGCGGTTATTGAAGCTATTAAATCTGGTGAAAATATTGATAAGCTATTTTTGCAAAAAGGCTTAAAAGGCGATTTATATACTGAACTTGAACAACTCGTACACAAAGAACGTTTAAACTCTTCGTATGTACCTGTTGAAAAGTTAAACCGTCTTACCAAAAAAAACCATCAAGGGGTTGTGGCTCAAATAGCGCCAATTACATTTTATCCTTTAGAAGATTTGGTCATAAATGTTATGGAATCTGGTAAAACACCATTATTCTTATTATTAGACCAATTAAGTGATGTCCGCAACTTTGGAGCTATCATTAGAACTGCCGAATGTACTGGTGTTTCTGGTATCATTATCCAAAAAAAAGGAGGCGCTCCTGTTAATGGTGATACTGTTAAAACAAGTGCTGGTGCCATTTTTAAAATTCCTATCTGTAAAGTAGATCATATTAAAGATGCCGTGTTTTATATGCAAGCCTCTGGAATTAAAGTGGTTGCAGCAACCGAAAAAACAGATCAAAATCTCTATGACATCGATTTTACAGAGCCTTGTGCTATTATTATGGGCTCTGAAGGCAAAGGCATCAATCCTTCTATCTTAAAAGTGGTGGATGACAAAGCGAAGCTTCCTATTCTTGGCGAGATTGAATCTTTAAACGTATCTGTAGCTTGTGGTGCTTTTTTGTATGAAGTGGTCAGACAACGCCTTTAGATTGCCAATTTTTGATATTGGACTTTTCTTAAATTTAAGCTACATGCAAAAAATCACGTTTCATTCTTATTCTCTTTAAAAGTGTAATTTATTTTGATTTTTTTCTGCTCATCAATTTCAAATTCAGATTCAATTTCTGGCTCTTTATGTTCAATAAAATTGCCATTTTCGTCAAAATGCTTTAAAAACGGATCGTCATCTTCATTATAATTTGGTTGTTGCCACGCATAAGTATCTCGCTTTGCAATTGCTTTTCTAAAAAATAAGGCAAACACAAAACCCGTTATCAAGCCTCCTAAATGACCTTCCCACGACATGTGCTCTTTTACAGGAAACACATACCAAATCAAACTTCCATATAAAAATATGACCAATAAGGATAAAGCTACAAGTCGATAATTTTTTGCAAAAATACCTTTAAAGAAAATAAAACTCACCAAAACATAAATCAATCCGCTGGCACCAATGTGGTTGGCTGGTCTTCCTATAAGCCAAGTAATCAAACCCGAAAGCAAAATACCATAGAGAATGACTTTCCAAGCTATTTTTCGATAAAAATAAAACAAAGCCATTGTCAGCACAAACAACGGAATGGTATTATTGTAAATATGCTCCATGTTTGAATGGATTAAAGGGCTAAAAATAATCCCTCTTAAGCCTTTTAGTGTTAGTGGAACAATCCCAAATGTTTTAATGACAGGAAAATAAAGCACTTGCAAATAGAACACCACCCAAATAAGCAATACAAAAAACATAGGATAGCCTATAACGCCTGTCGTATATTTGAAATCTTGTTGTGTGTTCATTTTATAAATTTAATAGGTTTTAATCAAATAGTTTACCATTTATGTAATTAATGAAATATTGTCATCTACTAATTTTGTAATTTTACTTTATGAATGAACCTTTAGCAGAGCGCCTCCGTCCAAAACAGCTCAAAGACTATTTGAGTCAAACGCATTTAGTTGGCACAACTGGTGTTTTGAGTCAACACATCAAACAAGGTGTCATCCCTTCTATGATTTTTTGGGGACCACCTGGAACAGGCAAAACAACGCTTGCCAATATTATTGCTAATGAGTCTAATCGTCCGTTTTACAAGTTAAGTGCTATTAATTCTGGTGTTAAAGACATTAGAGAGGTTATTGAAAAAGCGAAACAAAGTGGTGGCTTATTCACAACTAAAAATCCTATTTTGTTTATTGATGAAATTCATCGGTTTAGCAAATCGCAACAAGATTCTTTATTAGAAGCCGTTGAAAAAGGTTGGGTAACTCTTATTGGAGCCACTACCGAAAACCCAAGTTTTGAGGTCATTCCAGCACTACTCTCACGCTGTCAAGTGTATGTCTTAAATTCTTTTGAAAAAACCGATTTAGAAACCCTTTTAAAACGCGCTATTACGGAAGACGAATTGCTTTCCAAACGTCCCATCAAACTCAAAGAAACCGAGGCTTTAATTCGGCTTTCAGGTGGTGATGCTCGAAAACTTCTCAATATATTTGAGTTGATAGTTACTTCTTATGAAGAAGATGAAAAAATAACCATTACCAATGCTGCTGTACAACAAAAAGTACAAAGCAATACGGTTCGCTATGACAAAACTGGCGAGCAACATTACGATATCATTTCGGCTTTTATAAAATCGATTAGAGGAAGTGATCCGAATGCTGCGGTTTACTATTTAGCACGTATGATTGAAGGTGGTGAGGACGTAAAATTTATTGCCAGACGTTTGCTCATTCTTGCCAGTGAAGATATTGGCAATGCCAATCCAACGGCTTTAGTAATTGCTAACAGTACGTTTCAGGCGGTTTCTATTATTGGTTATCCAGAAGCACGAATTATACTAAGCCAATGCACTACCTATTTAGCAACCTCTCCAAAAAGCAATGCAGCTTATGAAGCCATAGGAAAAGCGCAACAATTGGTAAGAGATACTGGAGATTTATCAGTGCCATTATCCATTAGAAATGCGCCAACCAAATTAATGAAAGACTTAGGCTATGGCGAAAATTATGCCTATGCTCATAATTATGAAAACAATTTTGTAGCACATGAATTTTTGCCTGATCAAATAAAGAACACTAAATTATACAACCCTGGAAACAATGCTCGCGAAAACAGCCAACGTGAGTTTTTAAAGCAACACTGGAAAGACAAATACGGTTACTAAAATTTGATGTTTAGCACTTCGGTTTTTAATTCAGAACCATTGTTCTCAGCATAAATCCATAAGCCATCTTTTTTATAAATAATGGCATTTTTATCTTTTACAATAAAGGTATCTGCAACACCTGAAGCATATAACACCATAATCTTTTTTGGAGTGGTATCTACAATTTGATAACCATTTTCAATTGGTTGCGCATATAAGGTTTCTATAGCTTCACTAAGCTGTTGTTTTGGTATCATTGTAACTTCCACCTGTTTTGTTTTTGTTTCTGTTTTTGTGAGCGCTTTCTGTTTTTGCAATTCATTTTTTAAGCGTTCAATTTCGGCATTTGCAGCACTTACCTCCGCTCCATCTGAAGTTGTAGCACTTGCTTTTGAAGTCATAACTGCATTGGGTTGATAATGATAATTTGCATTTTGAAAGGTCTCAAAGGCATCTCTTATTGCCAAATTATACGCTTTAGCATATTCTTTTTCTCTTGATTGTCCTATTTTTGAAGACATGACAACCTTTTTATTACAATCTATTAAATGAATTTGCAATTTGGTGTTTAAAAAGGCTTTATGCTCTTCAACCTTAGCCGTTAGAGCTAAGCAACTATTGTTTTTTAAGTCTTGAGGATAATCTTTACCTTCCATCAATGCTGTAAAGCCATATTTGTTGAACAAAAATTCGACCAATGAATTTATTTGATATTGATTGGCTTCCCTTAAAAAATCAAATTGATTAGGCACAATAATGTATTTGTAATCATTGATACTGTTTTGCGAAAACCCTTTAAAATTAAAAAGCGCAGCAAATACAACAAGACAAAAGGTATATTTCATGGTTTTCATAGCTGTATAATTGAATTAATAGAGGATTAAAGATACTGTTTTAACTGTGACAAATGTGTAATTTGTTTAATATGAGGTTCGGCAATGTCATTTCTGTAATTAAAGAATATGGCGTCATAGCCAACATTTAAAGCACCTAAAACATCCGCTTCAAGGTTGTCTCCAATCATAAGGCTTTCATGTGGTTGTGCCTTTGCTATTTTGAGTGCATAATCAAAAATAACAGGGTTTGGCTTTTTTACACCTGCTACCTCTGCATTGGTAATGGTTTTAAAATAAGATGTGATGAGTGATGAGCGCATCTTTTTATATTGTGCTTCTTCAAAACCGTTGGTTATAATATGCAATTCATAATGCTGTTGTAAATAGTCTAATAACTCGATAGTGCCATCAAACAGATGATTGAAAGTTGATAAATATTCAATATAATCAACTGACAGTTTTTGAATTAAGGGTTCGTTTACTTTATAATTTAAGATTTCAAAAGTGTCTCTAAGGCGTCCATAACGCAGTTCTATTTGGTCTATTTCATCATTTCTATACTGTTTCCAATAGCTCAGATTTATAGGTTCATAAACCTCTAAAAAAGCCTCCAAACTTACATGGACGGCATTCATTTTAAAAATCTTATCAAAGGTCAATGCCGAGTTTTTATCAAAATCCCAAAGTGTGTGATCTAAATCAAAAAATATGTGCTTTATGCCATTAAGTTTCATCTGCCGATTCTAAAATTAAACTGAATAATTCTTTAAAGCCTTTCCAGCGTTCATCAGGTCCAAAAGTATAATTATGAAATACTGCTGTAAAAGTACCATTCACTTGCTTTACTTCATCAATTAAGCGTTGTAATTCTTGTTTTTTATCTAAAAGAGACTGTTTTTTTAACAAGGCATAATCCAAACAGTGAATGGAGTTAATCTGTAAAGGAGTTTGTATTTCATAGTCTAAATCATAAAACTGAAATGGTGTACAGGTGCCCGCTCTAAAACCCAACTGGTTGATATAACCCATGGTAAAATCTTGTTTTACTTCGAGTTCTATCAGATTGCGATACGATTCGGGTAAATTGAGTTTAGAAAATGAATGACGCGACGCTTCTAATTGATAGTTGACAATGGACTCCATTTTTACCTTTTCTTTCTTTAAAATAGCACTGTCTTCTAAGGCAAAATAAGAAGCTTTTAAACCTACTTTACAATAATCGGCTACTGATTTAATCAACGATACAAACTTTTTATTGTTGATGCTGATATTCTTATCATAAGTAGAGTAATCGCCTATTAAAAAAAACACTACAAATTTTACCTTGCTTTGTTTTTGTTTGGTGATGATCCACTTAAAGGTATCATAAGGGTCGCGTTTAAAACCTGCCAAGGACAGATAACGTTGGTACAAACGCTTGAGTTTAAAGTGAAACACATCACTTGCCGTTCCGCCTATGGTTCGCATTAAGCCCTTTTGCTTAAAATAATAAGCCATTGGCACATCAATAACAGGTTGTATGTTATAGGTTTTAATAGGAAACTTATAATCTTCAAATTGTGTTTGCAACAAGGCTTTAAACTTATAAGCCCAAATATCAATAACAGGCTGATGCAAAAACCCTTCTTTAAGTGCCAAACTTTCAGATGCCAAAAAGCGACCATAATCATCTTTTACATGCGGCAAATATTCTTCATATCTACTCAATAAATAAAAGGTTGCTGCAAAAATATCGAATGGCAAACTGCTTTTATCTGTTGTTGGAAAAAAGCATTTGGTGCGTCCCCATGGTTGTACGTTAATATCTACATCTGAGAGTCCTTGTTCGTATAATAAATCGTGACAGCGTATAAATAATTCATTACTTAAGGGTTGTCGTGTATAAGATATTTTTAAACTATCGTGTGCAATAAATTCTTCTATTGTAGTGGTAAAACTCACTGGAATTGCTAAAATACGCGTACAAATATGCTTAAAGGCATAACTTAGTCTGGGTGTTATTTTATGGGTATATACTAATAGCATTAAATTTTCAATATTTTAAATTTCTTAGTTCCAAAACTTTCCTTTGCCATTTGTATTGGAATTTGGTGCTTTATTATCGCAGTTTTTACAATAGGTTTTCATCCGCAAAACTAAAATAAGCCGTTTCAGTAATGATGAGATGGTCCAGCACTTTTATATCTAAATGCTCTGCGGCATTTTTTAGTTTTTGTGTAATTTCCTTATCAGCTTCGCTTGGTTTTAAGGTACCTGACGGATGATTATGCGCCAAAATAAGTCCTGTTGCTCCTACCTCAATTGCTGTTTTAAGCACCAAACGCACATCAACCAAGGTGCCTGTAATACCTCCTTTGCTCAATTGGTTTTTTTGAAGTACTTTATTAGAGTTGTTTAAATACACAATCCAAAATTCTTCGTGAGGCAACTCGCCAATAATGGGTTGCATCAATTCAAAAACTGATTGACTTGAGCTAATTTTTTTCAGTTCCACAACTTCTCCGCCTCTACGTCGTCGCCCTAACTCTAAAGCGGCAATAATACTAATGGCTTTTGCTTCTCCAATGCCTTTAAACGCCATCAATTGCTTCATGGATAATTTTCCTAAAGCACTAAGGTTGTTATCAACACTTGCCAAAATACGTTTGCACAATTCAACTGCGCTTTCACTTGTACTTCCTGAGCCTATTAAAATAGCCACTAACTCAGCATCACTTAAGGTTGCTTTGCCTTTATCGCGTAGCTTTTCGCGAGGTTGGTCATCTTGCGACCAGTTTTTTATAGAAAAAGAAGACTGTTTTTGTGACATTGGATAAAGATAAAAATTGTAAATTTCCAAAGCAATTAATTAATAGCAATAGTATGCAAAGTTTATTTGATAATCAAACACAACAAGAGGTTTTAAACCGAATACAACAGCTTAATGAAAACACCCAAGCACAATGGGGTAAAATGAAGGTAAACCAAATGGTAAAACACTGCCAACTCCCTTTAGAAGTTGCTAATAGTAAAATTGCTTTGAGCAAGCCTAATATGCTTATGAAATTGGTGTTTAAAATGGTAAAACCAACGATGTATAATGACCAACCATGGAAACGAAATTTACCAACTGCTAAAGAATTTGTAGTCCATGAAGCTGGTACTTTTACTACAGAAAAAGAAAAGTTAATAACTGCCATAAATGAGTTTAGCAAAAAATCGACTAATTTACATTGGCCAGAGCATCCTGCTTTTGGGAAGTTTAGCACTGACCAATGGGGCAAAATGCAGTACAAACACTTAGACCATCACTTAAAACAGTTTGGTGTATAATCTCTTAGTATGACCTATCCACCAAAACACCACCAAGATTCTGATATCAATCACCTTATTGAAGTGATTAAAACCTATCCGTTGGCAACGGTTATTTCGGTTAAAGATGAAACCCCTTTGATAAGCCATTTGCCTTTAATTTATGAAAATGGCAAACTTATTGGGCATTTAGACAAATTAAATCCGCAAGCAGAAGAATTAAAAGAGGGCAAACCTGTTACAGTTATTTTTTCTGGGCCTCAGTGTTATATTTCGCCAAGTATTTACAGTACGACGCAATTGCCTACATGGAACTACATTTTTGTACACCTAAAAGGGACGGTTACTCAAATTGTCAACACAGAAGTCATCAAACACTCTATGATACGTATGACTGAATTTTTGGAGGCACCAGAACATCGTTATGTTTTGGGTTATAACAATCCACGTATGGAACAGTTTATCAACTATGTCAAAGGCTTTGAAATAGATATTAACCATTGGGAAGGCAAATTTAAACTTTCGCAAGACAAAAAGCCCATCGATATTGAAAGTGCTCGCAACGAATTAATCCGAGCCAACCAAAATACCATTAAGACCTTTTTAGATAAGGTCTTTTAGATTATAACATTTATATTTGTAAGTTGACTTTCTTAAAAAATTAGAAACGACATTGGGAAATTCTCAAAACCCATAGTTATGGATTTTCTACTTTAAAGCCACAAGCAAAAGCATTAAGATACTACTTAGATCCGTATGAAACAATCTAACTTATTGAATGATGGCATTCCAATTTCTCCCTCATTAGAGCCTACTTTAGAAATTGAAAATATAAAACCTACAAAAGGAAGCAACAAAAAACGATTGTTAGCCATATCAGGTATTGCCTTTCTTGTTGCTATTATTGTAAGTTTTATTGCTAAGTTTTTAATTAACCTCCTTAACTTAATTACCAACATCTCGTTTTACGGAACAGCCTCGATAGCTCATGCAACACCAGCTGAAAACTCACTGGGTCTTTTTGTTATTATCATTCCTGCCATTGGCGGTGTTATTGTTGGTTTTATGGCACTTTATGGCTCACGAGCCATTTCTGGTCATGGCATCCCTGAAGCTATGGAGCAAATTTTGACTAATCAAAGTAAAATAAAACCGACCATTACCTACCTTAAACCTCTCTCATCAGCCATTGCTATTGGTACAGGAGGTCCTTTTGGTGCCGAAGGGCCTATTATAGCCACAGGAGCTGCCTTAGGGTCAACCATTGGGCAGGTCTTAAAAATATCAAATAACGAACGAAAAATATTGCTTGCTGCAGGTGCAACCGCTGGTATGGCAGCCATTTTTGGCAGTCCCATTGCTGCTATTTTTTTAGCCATAGAATTGCTCTTGTTTGAATTTTCTCCACGCTCTATCATTCCTGTAGCCATTGCATGTGTGGTTGGAGCTGTAGGGCAT
Organism: Gelidibacter sp.; assembly: GCA_041391965.1. Classification (GTDB taxonomy): domain Bacteria; phylum Bacteroidota; class Bacteroidia; order Flavobacteriales; family Flavobacteriaceae; genus JAWKMZ01. Next base: position 63,092 of record JAWKMZ010000009.1, read on the forward strand.
CATCTGCTGTTTGGGCAACAACCTGTATTTGCAATGGTTCAGGTTGCCATTCCTGATGCCATTTCACTTAGCATGTATGCCCTCATGGGTATAGTTATAGGATTTTTATCCATTTTTGTTAGTAAAGCAGTGTATATTATTGAAGAAAACTTTGAAAAATTACATGTACATTGGATGTGGTGGCCTGCCATTGGAGGTCTTATTGTTGGTATCATAGGGTATTTTGCACCTCGAACTCTTGGTGTAGGTTATGAAAATATTACAGATATTCTATCAGGCAATTTACCAATGCAAGCCATTTTATCACTTTGCATCTTAAAATTCATGTCGTGGGCTATTGCATTAGGTAGTGGCACCTCTGGTGGTACTTTAGCGCCATTGCTCACTATTGGTGGTGCTGTTGGCACCTTGTTAGGTATGGGTCTTCAATATGTGTATCCAGAATCGGGAGTGACTATTCCGCTTGCTGCATTGGTAGGTATGGCAGCTATGTTTGCTGGTACTTCAAGAGCAGTATTAACCTCTATTATTTTTGCTTTGGAAACGACTGCACAATCTAACGCATTGTTACCTTTGCTTATGGCATGCCTTGCTGCTTACTTTATTTCGTTCTTGTTAATGAAACATACCATTATGACTGAAAAAATTGCACGAAGAGGTATTAAAACTCCCGACTCATACGAATCTAATTTTTTAGAGAAATTGACCGTTGAACAGGTAATCAAGGATAGCGGAGTGGCAATAAGCGATGAAAACAGCATCAAAGAAGTACGCGATTGGCTTAACAAAGATCCTAATTATAAATCGAATTATTTTATTGTTTCAAATATTAAGGGACAGTATAAGGGCATTTTAAGTGCCACCAAGTTATATAGCGATTCTGGTAATGACGACCAAAAAATAGGCAGTTTATTAAAAGACCGACTGGTCTCAATAGCGTTAACAGATACCTTACAAACCGCTGCCGAAATGATGGCTAAAGAAAATGTTGATGTGCTCCCTGTTGTATCAGGTAAGAAAAAATCTATTGTTGGGATTCTTTCTTACCATGATATTCTTGCAACTTATAAATATAGTGTTGAGGACCATGAAACCAAACGTCCTCATATCTCCTTAAAAAGAAATGGATTAAAAATATTGATACGCGGACAACAATTGGTAACTTTAATGAAACGGAAAAACAAATAAGTTTGGTTTTACTGTTGATTTTATCAAAGCCACCTATAATTATTGTATCGTGTAAGAATCCAATCGTCTTTCAATAGCAGGTATAGGGTTTGACACAAAAGAAGAGGTGTCAAAAACAAGTCCTATGCCATCTGAATAATAATAGTGGTCTAACCCAGGAAGCTGGTTTCCAGAGCTTTCAACAGCATAACGCTCAGAGAAAACACAGGAAAAAGTGCCAGCTTCTACACTCATGTCGGTTTCACCTGTTGCTAATTTTTCATAAATAGTGCCCCAAGATTGAGAACTCACTTCTCGCTCACTATAATCGTTATTGGTGAATTTTATAGCGCCACCGTCATTTATCAAATAGCCTAACGAATCTCTTAGCAATTCAAAATGCTCACCGTTTTCATTACAAAACGTGATACCACTTTCATTGCCAGTTGTCCATCTTCTAAATTTATAATACGTATTGCCATTAAGCTCTTGAGTACCCACAATACTTACAGAGTCAATCACACCAGTATCCTCATACAGTTGGGTATTGGTATTGTATTTGTAATTTTTATACACCCACTCGTTTCCAACCGTTAAGGCATAGAAGTTGTCCTCATTTTGAGGTTGTGCATCATCATTAGAGTTACAGGAAAAGCATAAAGCCATAAGGCTTGCATAAAAAAAGATACGTTTCATCATTGGTTAATTTAGTTTATAATAAAAACGTAATGGTATTTTATAGTGGCTTAATTTGGTTGGTTTTTATTACAACGTATAAAAAATAACTTTCGTATGCTTAAAGGGTAAAAAAACTTTAAAAGTTGTCCTAATCCAACAGACCAATAACTCGCAAAATAGGCAGTTTTTAAATATCCAACATTCTGACACATCCTGACACAAAGGTGCTATTTTTAGGGCTTTTGTTCGAGATAAGGTTGCGACAACTTATTTGTTTATTGGTGGTATGTGCCTCTATTTAAAAGGTGGCGATGCATTGCATTGCTTTTTGAGATTCCATAAGATAAATATTGTTAGTTTAGTAGGTTATACCTAACCAAATGGTAGCAGCAAGGTCTTTAGAAAGCAATTTCCCTTCTGGTATATTGAGGGGTAATGTGGTATTGGTGTGTACTGTTTTGTATTTCTTTGTTATCAATGGGTTTTATACTTCTTAAAATAATCCTATTTGTTTGTTTATAGCTTTTAAAAAATTGTGTATTTTAGATGGTTCTATATTGTTATTTATGAAATCTGTCATTACCTTAAAGCCTTTTGAACATCACAAGCATCCTCAAATAGGCATCCATTTTAAATATAATGATGTAGTGAAGGCGTATGTAAAGCAGTATCCCGAGGTTAGGTGGTCGGCAACCCATAAGGTGTTTTATTTGGGTTATACGGCTGAGGCTTTGCATCAGCTTTTTCAATATCTTCAAAAGGAGGGTTATTATGTTAATTATACTGCAATGCGTTTTATAAAGCCTCCTGTATCTTCAATTAAACAAAAAACTGAAGGTGCCAGTAAAATGGTTTTGTATAAAGGCTTGCCTGATGAGTTCAAATTGGTCTTAAAAAATTATATTTCGTATTTGAGAGGTAAGCGCTTAAGTGAACAAACCATTACAAGTTATGGTTATTTTGTATTGCGTTTTATAGATAGTGTTAAAAGTTTGCCAATAGAAACTTGGACGACACGTCATATTGAACATTATATGGAAACGGTTATTGCTAAGGAGCAATATAGCATAAGTAGCCACAGACAATGCGTTAGTGCTTTAAAATATTTGACTGCTAATTGCCAATTGGAAAATTTTGATGCAAGCCATTTTGAGCGCCCTAAAAAAGGAAGACATTTACCCGTTGTATTGAGTAAAGAGGAAGTAATTGATATGATACAGGTAACAAAGAATTTAAAGCATAGAGCGATTATTGGGTTGTTATACTCGAGTGGATTACGGATTGGCGAGCTTTTGAATTTAGAGCTAAGGGATTTGGATATAGATCGAAGTCAGATTTATATAAAGAATAGCAAGGGACGAAAAGATAGGACTGTAATTATGAGTGAGGTAATAAAGCCGTTGTTACTAAATTATATCAACACCTATGCACCGCAGCGGAATTTTGTAGAAGGGTTTGGCGGTGAAAGATACAGCGACAGTTCTGTACGCCATTTTTTGAAACAATCCTGCCAATTGGCAGGAATAAAAAAGGCTGTAACACCACATACTTTACGACATAGCTATGCTACACATATGATGGAAAATGGAGTCGATTTGCGATATATACAAGAATTATTAGGACATGCTAAGCCAGAGACAACGATGATTTATACCCATGTAGCAAAAAAAGATTTGATGCGTATAAGTAGCCCATTGGATGTAGCGGTAGAGCAGTTATCGAAAGCCGATAAAAGGGATAAAAAAGTATTGATATCCCGCAATTTTAAGAGTTAAATAGTTATATTTGGATTGATATAACAAGTTGTGAGCAATATGAGCGGACTTTTGGAAATTCAGGAAAACTATCGGCTTTAACCAATAAGGAGGAAAGGTATTATCAATGACCAGTAGGAATGAAATAA
>JAWKMZ010000010.1:0-61549 GCA_041391965.1 Gelidibacter sp.
AGGACTTGTTACATTATCACTTTTTTTCTTTTTAGATTTTTTTAAGGATAATTTGCGAACCAATTTATTAATAGCCCATTTTATGATAACATTTTTGACGCTTATATTGCTGTTGTTTGCCAAAAAAAATCAAGGAAATTATTACAGTGCGTTTTGGGTTGAAGCTATCCCTATTTTTTGGTTGTTTTTAATTTTGATACTTTAATTGCTTTTCAAATTGTTCTTTTAAATGTTGACGTTCAACATTATTTAAACAGTTAACATTAGAATTTTTAATAATTATAGTCAGTTTTTTATTTCGTTTTACGTAAGCACGAGTAAGGTTGCACCAAGCATAACGAAGTTTGAGCTTGATTTTTTCCCAAAATGAAGCTTCATTGTACTGAGCCTTATCACAAATATGATAGGCTTCTTCACATGATATGAATAGTAAATTTTTTTTCATTTAAAACCAGTTTTTTTCCATACACTCAGCCATGGCTTGACGTGCTCTATGTACTATAACCCAAAGGTTAGACGCTGTGATATTTAATTCATTACAAATAGTTTCGGTTTCTAATCCTTCAATTGTTTTCATTTTAAAAACGGATGCTTGTTTTTGAGGCAATTTGCTCAAGCAATTATAAATAGCATCACCCAATTCTGAATTTATCAAAGTATCTTCAGCAGTTTTATCAAATGAATCTGCAACACGTTCTTCCAACCAATTCCCTTCATTATCATCTCTATTATAGGTCATTCTTACTTCGGCTTTTCCTTTATTTGAATTTATTTTCCTGTAATAATCGATAATTTTTCGCTTTAATATAGAAATCAACCAAGTTCGCTCACTGGCTTCACCTTTAAAATTTTTCATCGATTTTAAACCAGCAAAAAAAGTATCCTGAACCAAATCTTTGGCAAGGTCTCTATTATTTACGCGAGTGATGGTGTAATTAAAAAGATAATCAGAATAACGATCAATCCATTGGTTTGGATTTATTTTGTGTTCTGGCATTAAATAGCAATTTTTTATAAAAGTAGATAAAAAAAATAGAACATTAAAGTTACTTTGTTAGGAGATTTTTTAGTGCGGAATTAATAGAGGTAAGTCAATTAATCAATCAACCCAGCTCTTTTCAATAACGCTTCTGGTTGTGGTTCATGACCTCTAAAACGTTTGTAAAGCACCATAGGATCTTCTGTTCCACCTTGAGACAAGATATTATTTTTGAATTTTGTAGCAACTTCAGAATTAAAAATACCTTTTTCTTTAAAGTATTCAAAAGCATCTGCATCTAACACTTCAGCCCATTTATAACTGTAATATCCTGATGAGTAACCACCTTGAAAAATATGTGAAAATGAGGTACTCATACAATTTTCAGCCACATCAGGAAACAATTGTGTTTTAACAAAGGCTTTTAGTTCAAACTCTTTTACATTTTTAATAGTATTAGGTGATGCGTTTGCATGCCAACTCATATCCAAAAGGCCAAAACTCAATTGACGTAAAGTTTGCATGCCTTCATTAAAGGTTGCTGATGCTTTAATTTTTTTAATCAAGTCCATCGGAATGACTTCATTGGTTTTGTAATGTGTTGCAAACAGCTCTAAAGCTTCTTTTTCATAGCACCAATTTTCCAGCACTTGACTTGGCAATTCGACAAAATCCCAAAACACGCTGGTTCCTGATAAACTTGGATAAGTTGTGTTGGCTAACATGCCATGAAGTGCATGACCAAATTCATGAAACAGTGTTGTCACTTCATTAAAAGTTAAAAGCGATGGTTTACTTTTGGTAGGTTTGGTAAAGTTGCAAACAATGGATACATGTGGTCGGTTGTTGATGCCATTTTTTATAGATTGTGGTTTAAATGACGTCATCCAAGCGCCATTGCGTTTACCTGCTCTTGGAAAAAAATCGGCATATAAAATGGCAACTAAATCACCATTAGAATGTGTTACTTTATATGTTAAGACATCGTCGTGGTATTTGTCAATGGTTTGGATGGTTTCAAAATGTAAGCCATAAAGCTTTTGTGCTACAGTAAACACACCATTTATAATATTTTCTAATTTGAAATAGGGTTTTAGTTTTTCGTCATCCAAATCGAATAACTTTTGTTTTAGTTTTTCAGCATAATAAGCCGAATCCCATTTTTGTAAGTGCTCAATACCATCCAATTCTTTTGCAAAGTTTTGAAGCTTAGCAAATTCGCGTTCGGCAGCAGGTTTCGCTTTGTCAAGTAATTCGTTTAAAAAGGTCTCTACTTTTTCTGGTGTTTTTGCCATGCGTTCTTCCAACACAAAATGGGCATGTGTTTTGTAACCCAATAATTGCGCACGTTCTGAACGCAATCTTACAATAGCCAACACATTTTCCTGATTGTCTAACGCATCATTATTGAATGCTTTTTTGCCAGCAGCAATGGCGAGTGTTTTGCGTAATTCTCTGTTGTCGGCATACGTCATAAATGGAATATAACTCGGATAATCAAGTGTAAAAAGCCAACCGTCATTATCTTTAGATTCGGCGTGCTGCTTAGCAGCTTCAATAGCACCTTCTGGCAAGCCTGATAAGTCTTTTTCATCTGTAATTAGCATTTCATAGGTATTAGTTTCAGCCAATACATTTTCGCCAAACTTAAGTTTGAGTTGGCTCAATTTTTTATCTATTTCTCGAAGTTTCAGTTTTTTGTCTTCAGATAAATTGGCGCCATTACGAGAAAAACCTTTGTATTTTTTATCGAGTAAGGTCTGTTGTTCTGTGGTTAAATTTAAAGTGTCTTTTTGCTCGTAAACGGTTTTAACACGTTTAAACAACGCTTCATTTAAAGTAACGTCGTTGCTAAATTCGGCTAATAAAGGCGACACTTCTTGCGCAATTTTTTGAATAGCATCATTTGTTTCAGCAGAATTCAGATTAAAAAAGATACTTGAAATTCTGTCCAATTGTTCGCCAGAAAAATCTAAAGCTTCTATGGTATTTTCAAAATTTGGAGCTTCAGGATTATCTACAATACTATCAATTTCTGATTTAGCTTCAGCAATAGCAGTTTTAAAAGCAGGTAAAAAGTCAGTTTCATTAATTTTTGAAAAAGGTGCTGTATTGAATTGAGTATCAAAAGTTTTGTTGAGGATGTTCATGTGCTTTTATTGAAAAATCATCAAATTTAAAAATTGTAGGTGTAATATTTATCCTACTAATAAATTGATTTACTGATATTTAACTTATTTTTTGGTTTTGTATTATAAAATTATTGCTACTTTTGCCGAAGAATCAAATTATAGTTTCCAAAAGGTTACTTTTGAATAATTGATTAATAGCTTTAGAGCCTCAGCGAAAGTTGGGGCTTTTTAATTTAAATCTTTTGATGACTCTATCACTTTTGCTTTTAATTCTTCTTTATAGCTCAGTATTTTGTCACGTACTGCCTTATCAGAACTTCCAATAATTTGAGCTGCTAAAATGCCTGCATTTTTAGCACCATTTAAGGCTACTGTTGCTACAGGAACGCCTCCAGGCATTTGCAGAATGGACAAAATAGAGTCCCAACCATCAATAGAATTGCTCGATTTTACAGGAACGCCAATAACAGGAAGTGGAGACAAAGACGCGATCATTCCTGGTAAATGTGCTGCGCCTCCAGCGCCTGCAATGATAACACAAATACCTTTTGTATGTGCCTTTTTTCCGTAATCAAAAAGTTTTTCTGGAGTTCGATGAGCAGACACAATATCAACTTCAACTTCAATATCAAAACTTTTTAAAATATTGATAGCGTCTTGCATTACTGGAAGATCGCTTTTGCTTCCCATGATGATTCCTACTTTCATAATAGATTTTTAAATTTCAAATTCCAAAAAAAACAATTCATTAAAATTGAAATTTGATGTTTTAGTCTTGCGGTTTATTTACTTATAACTTTAATCGTATTTTTAACTTTTTCGGCAATACGTCTGGCTTCTTCCAAATTTTCGTTAACAATAGTTACATGTCCCATTTTGCGGAAAGGACGTGTTTGTTTTTTGCCATAAATATGTGGTGTGACACCTTCCATTTTTAGTATAGTTTCTATATTTTGATAGACCACATTGCCTATAAAACCTTCGGCACCAACCAAATTTACCATAATTCCAGCAACTTTACTTTCTGTTTTTCCTAAAGGTAAATTTAAAATAGCTCTTAAATGTTGTTCGAATTGAGATGTGTAACTGGCCTCAATACTGTAATGTCCAGAATTATGAGGTCTTGGAGCGACTTCATTGACTAAAATTTCATCGTTTTTAGTTTGAAACATTTCAACCGCAAGCAAGCCAACATGATTAAAAGCTTCAGATACGTTTAAAGCAATTTTTTGTGCTTTTTTGGCAACATTTTCGTCAATTCTTGCAGGACAAATAACATATTCTACCTGATTTGCTTCTGGGTGAAACTCCATCTCTACCACAGGATAGGTTACTATGTCGCCATCAGGATTTCTGCAAACAATGACAGCCAATTCATTTTTAAAATCGATAATATCTTCAGCAATACATTCTAAATTAGGTAAATTGTCTAAATCGTTTAGAGTTTTTACTATTTTAACACCATTGCCATCATAACCAAATTGTGCACTTTTCCAAACAAAAGGAAACTTTAGTGCACCATTGTTGATGGCTTCTTTAATTTTAGATGTATAAGCAAAACGTGTAAAGTTTGAGGTTGGAATGCTATGATTTTTGTAAAATAATTTTTGAGTGGCTTTGTTTTGAATGGTTCTCAAAGTTTTAGATGAAGGATAGACTTTTACACCTTCATTTTCTAAAGTTTCGAGTGCGTCAACATTGACGTTTTCAATTTCAAAAGTCAAAACATCCACTTGTTTACCAAAGTTGTAAACGGTTTCAAAGTCTAATAAATCGCCTTTAAAAAATTCGTTACAAGCAATTTTACAAGGAGCTTCGTCACTTGGATCCAAAACACAGGTGTAAATATCAAATTTTCGAGTGTCATTAAGCAACATTTTTCCTAATTGACCACCACCCAGAATTCCTAATTTAAAATTTGACGAGAAATAATTCATTGCGCTTATTTTGCACAAAAGTACAAATCAAAAGGTTGCCAAAAAAACTAAAACGCAAACAATCTAAATCATAATTCGTTAAACGAAAATCAATTGATTATCTTTGCATCTTTAAAAAAATAAATTAAGGTGATTAAGCTTCACGATTTACATTTTAAACCCTTTATTTCCGAGCAGGAAATTGAAACAATTGTGCAACGCATGGTTGATGAGGTTGCTGCTGATTTGAAAGACGAAATACCAGTATTTATTGGTATTTTGAATGGTTCGTTTATGTTTGTTAGCGATTTTGTAAAAAAATATCCAAAAGCTTGTGAAGTGACCTTTATCAAATTGGCATCTTATGAAGGTGTAAAATCTACTGAAGATATTCAACGTCTTATCGGACTGACTCAAGATTTAACAGGGCGAACCGTTGTGGTTTTAGAAGATATTATCGACTCAGGCAACACATTGGAAGAAGTACATCGTATTTTTGAAAACGAACACGTTAAAGATTTAAAGATTGCCACACTGTTTCATAAGCCAGAAGCTTATAAAAAAGACTTTAAACTACATTATATTGGTACTGATATTCCTAATAAATTTATTGTTGGCTATGGTTTAGATTACAATGGGTTAGGAAGAGATTTGCCAGAAATATATCAATTAAAAACAACACAACACATGACTAATTTAGTGCTATTTGGACCTCCAGGAGCTGGAAAAGGAACACAAGCCAACTTTTTAAAAGAACAATACAATTTAATACACATTTCTACAGGTGATGTCTTTCGTTTTAATATAAAAAACGAAACCGCTTTAGGTATGTTGGCAAAATCGTATATGGATAAAGGCGAATTGGTTCCAGACCAAGTAACTATAGATATGTTAAGTGCCGAAGTTGAAAAAAACACCGATGCCAAAGGCTTTATTTTTGATGGATTTCCTCGTACCAATGCACAAGCCAGTGCTTTAGATCAACTTATGGAAAGTAAAGATTCTCAAATTGATGCGATGATTGCCTTAGAAGTTGATGACGAAATTTTGGTGCAACGTCTTTTAGAACGTGGCAAAACCAGTGGTCGACCAGACGATGCTAATGAAAACGTTATAAGAACTCGAATTAAAGAATACTACAAAAAAACGGCTATTTTAAAAGAGTATTACACAGCACAAAACAAATATTTTGGAGTTGATGGCGTAGGCAGTATTACAGAAATTACAAAACGATTAAGCGAAGTCATTGACAAACTGTAGCTTGTCAAAAAAGTTAAAAACTTTTAACTTATAAAACATAAACCAATTTATGACCGAAGGTAACTTTGTTGATTACGTAAAAATACACGTATCTTCCGGAAACGGAGGAAAAGGCTCTATGCACTTGCACAGAGAAAAATACGTAGCCAAAGGAGGTCCTGATGGAGGTGATGGAGGTCGAGGAGGTCATGTCATTATAAGAGGAAACTCTAATTTATGGACACTTTTACATCTTAAATTTAAACGACATATCAAAGCTGGTCATGGTGAACATGGCAGTAGCGCTCGAAGTACTGGAGCTGATGGTGAGGATGTGTATATTGATGTACCATTAGGAACCATTGTAAAAGATGTAGAAACAGATGAGGTTATTTTTGAGATTACTGAAGACCAAGAAGAAAAAATCATCGTGCAAGGCGGAAAAGGTGGTTTAGGGAACTGGCATTTTAAAAATTCGGTCAACCAAACACCACGTTATGCACAACCAGGTATTCCATTAGAAGAAAAAACCATCCTTATGGAATTGAAAGTTTTGGCAGATGTTGGCTTGGTAGGCTTTCCAAATGCAGGAAAATCAACACTACTTTCAGTAGTCACATCAGCAAAACCCAAAATTGCCGATTACGAATTTACAACCTTAAAACCCAATTTGGGCATTGTAAAATACCATGATTTTCAAACCTTTGTCATGGCAGACATTCCAGGCATTATTGAAGGTGCTGCAGAAGGAAAAGGGCTTGGTCATTACTTTTTGCGTCATATTGAGCGCAACTCCATCCTATTGTTTTTAATCCCTGCAGATGCACCAGATATTAATGAGCAATATGAAATTCTGTTAGACGAACTCCGTCGTTACAACCCAGAAATGTTAGACAAAGACCGTTTAATAGCCATTTCAAAGTGCGACATGTTGGATGATGAACTTAAGGCAGAACTCAAAGCAGAATTAGATAAAACACTGCCAACGCCATATCTATTTATCTCTTCCGTAGCCCAACAAGGCATCGCAGAGCTAAAAGACACATTGTGGAAAATGCTCAATGTTTAATTTTTGGCGTTCCTTTTTGTACACAAAAAGTCAGGCTCTCGCAACTCGCTTTTTACTTTTATAAAGTAAAAGAGCTCAAACAAATTGCTCCATCCTTAACGCATACAGACTCATGTTTTTTTTAGTATCTTTAAAACAAAAATGTTATGAAACCATTTACCTTACTACTATTTTTGGTTTTTATAAGTGCATGCGCTCCAATTCGAGTAGATTATGATTATGAAAAAACCACTAATTTCAACACTTATAAAACCTACAATTACTACAAAGAAATGGACACAGGTTTGAGTGAGTTGGACACCAAACGCTTCATTAGTTCATTAAATAAAACCATGCAAACCAAAGGGTTTAACTTGTCTGACAATCCAGATTTTTTAATCAACATCAAAAGTCAAGAATATCAAGGGTCACAACGTAGCAATGTTGGTGTTGGTCTTGGAGGTGGAGGTGGCAATATAGGAGGTGGCGTTTCTATTGGAATTCCTATTGGGCAAGCTAATATTAACCGTCAGATAACCATTGAGTTTGTGGACGAAAACAAGACAGGACTTTTTTGGCAAGCTATTAGCGAAAGCAGCATCAACCCAAAAGCAACACCAGAAAAACGGCGAAGTATTTTACAAGCAGTAGCAGATAAAGTGTTGTCACAATATCCACCAATAAAAAAATAGCCTTTTTTTATAGACGTATCTTCCTATATATGAGCTCTTAGATTTTAGTATTTTCATTTGGTTGCAATAAAAAATAATAAATCATAAATAACTGATAGTAAGATAATTATAATAATTAGGTTTTTTAAACGTGCAGTTCATCGAAAAAAATTGGTTTTTCAACGATATTTATATACATTCGTTTTATAAATGTGCCTAAACCAATATCTACTATTATGAAAACCTTAAAAATTACCCTGTTATTCTGCTTTGTTACAGTGCTTTCTTTTGGTAATATTTCGACTCAAGAAAAAGATGCTTTAGTAGCAATTTATAATTCAACAAACGGTTCTTCCTGGAACACCACTTGGAACTTAGATGCTCCAGCAACCACTTGGTATGGTGTGACCATTGCAGATGATAAAGTAGTTGAATTAAGTTTAGAGTTCAACAATTTGCAAGGAGCATTGCCTAATGAAATAGGTAATTTGGTAAATCTTCAAAAATTAAACTTATTTAGAAATGGTATTTCAGGAACTATTCCTGCAACTATTGGCAAGTTAAAAGCGTTAAAAGAAATCAATTTAGCATTCAATAAATTAGAAGGTCAGTTGCCAGAATCAATTACTGAGCTGTCTTCATTAGAATCGTTACAATTGTTTATGAATAAATTAGAAGGTAACATCCCTTCAAACATTGGTAAGTTAACTAAGCTTAAAACTTTAGAACTTTACAATAATAATTTTAGTGGAAACATTCCAGCCTCTGTTGGAGAATTGAGCCATTTAAAAAGCCTGATTGTAAGTAGTAACCATTTAACAGGAAAATTGCCATCTAATTTATCTAAACTTACCAACTTAAAAGTATTGAGTGTTTTTGATAATAGATTATTAGGAACCATTCCTTCAACTATTGGAGACTTGGCGAGTTTGGAAGAATTAGTATTGTCTAACAACGCTTTTTATGGCGATTTGCCATCAGAAATGGCTAACCTTACCAATTTAAAAATCTTATTGATTGGCAATAATGGGTTTAAAGGCGAATTGGCCAACTTGCAAAAGAAATTTCCAAAGATGACCGAGTTTGATTTTGAAAATACAAACTCAGAAGGTGTCATAGCAACCTTAGATACAGAAGATTAAATTTTGCCATATACATAATGAATAACTCCTAACATTAATTTGTTAGGAGTTATTTTTTAATTAACTTTTGTAATCTAAAAAAACGTATTATATTTGCAGTCTAAATCGCGGGATAGAGCAGTAGGTAGCTCGTCGGGCTCATAACCCGAAGGTCACAGGTTCGAGTCCTGTTCCCGCTACTAAGCAAAGAGTTAACAGCAATGTTAGCTCTTTTTTTTATGCAATTCTTTCAAAAAGCCCAAATCTAATATGTCTTAGAGTACCTAAACTTAAGACAAAATATAGATTAATGAAAAAATTGAAATAAATAGCCATAAAATTACGGCTAATACTATTGGTTTATGACCTGTTGTTTTTAAATCATTAATTGAAATTGTAGAACCTACAAGAAATAAAGTGAGTACTAATAAACGTTTAGAAATTAACACAATAACGCTTGTAGTTGCAGTTGGTAATATATGATAGCTATTGATAATAATGGCTGCAATAAATAATAAAATAAAATAAGGAATTTTAATTTTTTCACCTTTAGTTTTAAAACGGAACATAGAAAAAATAGATAATGGAATTATCCATAAGGTTCTTGAAAGCTTTACTGTTGTTGCAATTCTTAAAGCTTCGTCGCCATAACCTAAAGCAGCACCAACAACTGAGCTGGTATCATGAATGGCAACGGCACACCATAACCCAAATTGATTTTGGTCCAACTGGAGTAGGTGTCCTATTGGTGGAAACACAAATAAAGCAATAGAATTGAGCAAAAAAACAATTCCTAATGCAATGCTTATGGTTTTACTGTTGGCTTTTATTACTGGTGATATGGCTGCAATAGCACTTCCGCCGCAAATGGAAGTTCCTGAGGTAATAAGATGTCCTAATTTTAAATCTACTTTTAATAGGCGTGTCAAAAGAATTCCCATGCTTACAGTTAGCATGATAGAAAAGAAAGTAAGGCTCAAACCCTCTTTGCTTGTTTCCAAAGTCTCTTTGATAAGCATTCCAAAACCTAAACCTACTACAGCTATTTTTAAAAAATAATGGATGGCTTTATGACTGTAAGATTTGAAAGGGTTACTAAAAATTAAGGCAAACACAAACCCAAGTAATAACGCAGTTGGACTATTGATGATTCCTAAAAGGGCTGCTATGGTAATAAGAAAAAAAATTAGTTTTGAAACATTGGCTTTCATATCATTTCTATTTTATGATACAAAAGTAAGGAGTTTCAATAACCATTAAGCAAAGTAAAATGCTATTTAATATAACTAAAAGTTATAGTTTTGCCAAATCAGTTTTTCAAAATAATCCATTAAATTAGATTGATACCCAGTTCTAGACACAAAATAAAACCATCGTTCAATATTCAAATCTTTGATGTCAATTATTTTTAATTTATTATTTGCCAAATCATCAGAGATAGCACTAATTGAAAGAAGCGCAAAATTATCGGAATGATAGAGGTAATTTTTAATTGCTTCGGTACTATTAAGTGTGACAACTGCATTGAGTTTTTTGATGTTATGCGTGTTTAAAAAAGCATAAATTATTTCTCTTGTACCTGAGCCCATTTCGCGTTCTATCATCGGAATTTTTTGTAAGATATCAATAGTGATACTCCCTTTTTTATAAACGTCATTTTGCATTCTGGTTGCAAGCACTATTTCGTCTTTAATAAATTTATTGAATTGTAATTTACGGTTGGTGTTTTTGCCTTCAGTAATACCAAAATCGAGTTCTTGGTTTAGTATGAGTGTTTCAATATCTTCTGAATTTCCGCTGACAATCTTAAATTTTGTTTGCGGAAATTGAATTCTAAATTTTGCAATTACTTTTGGGATAATATAGTTGGCCAATGTAGTACTGACACCAAAGCTTATCAAATCTGGAAATTGTTTGTTTTGATGCAAAAATTGGTGCTCCATTTCAGAATAAATTTCTAAAATTCTGTTGGTGTAAACCAAAAACGCTTTTCCGTCAGGTGTTAATTCAATAGAATTTCTTTTCCTCAAAAACAAAGTAATTTTATAGGTGTCTTCTAAATTTCTTATGGTTTTTGATATGGCAGGTTGCGATATAAATAAGTGTTCGGCAGCTTTTGTAAAACTTGAATAGTGTGCAACGGTTTTAAAAATATGTAATTTGGTTTTCATTAGTTTGAGTGCTACTATAGGCTATAACTAATATACAGTTTTCTATTTAACATTGCTAAAATAGCCATAGAAGTTGTTGTATTCATCTTATAAACAAAAAAGTCCAACTAGCGCAGTTGGACTTTTATATACAGTGTAGTTATTTACAAAGTTATCCTTTTATAACACTTCTTGAAATTACAATCTTCTGAATTTCTGAAGTACCTTCATAAATTTGGGTAATCTTAGCATCACGCATTAAACGTTCAACATGGTATTCTTTAACAAAACCATTACCACCATGTATTTGTACAGCTTCAACAGTATGTGTCATGGCAACTTTAGAAGCAAATAATTTTGCCATAGCACTAGAAACATCATAATTATTGCCTTGGTCTTTATCCCAAGCAGCTTTCATGACCAAATGACGAGCCGCTTCAATATCAGTATGCATATCTGCTAATTTAAACGCAACAGCTTGGTGGTTGCATATTTCAGTGCCAAAGGCTTTACGTTCTTTAGAATATTTTAAAGCCAATTCATAAGCTCCGGAAGCAATACCTAAAGCTTGGGCTGCAATACCAATACGTCCACCAGAAAGCGTTTTCATAGCAAATTTAAATCCAAAACCATCCTCACCAATACGATTTTCTTTAGGCACTTTAACATCATTAAATTGAAGAGTATGCGTATCACTTCCTCTAATACCTAATTTATCTTCTTTTGGACCAACATGAAATCCTTCCATACCTTTTTCAATGATAAATGCATTGATGCCATGATGTCCTTTTTCTTTATGTGTCTGTGCAATAACTAAATACACATCAGCACGTCCTCCACTGGTAATCCAGTTTTTTGTACCATTTATAATGTAATGGTCGCCCATGTCTATTGCTGTTGTTTTTTGTGAAGTTGCATCACTTCCTGCTTCTGGTTCGCTCAAACAAAAAGCGCCAACAAATTCGCCTGTTGCTAATTTGGTTAAGTATTTTTGTTTTTGGGCTTCATTTCCATAAGCTTCAATACCATAGCATACTAATGAGTTGTTAACTGAAACAATCACTGAAGCAGATGCGTCAATTTTAGACAATTCTTCCATAATCAACACATATGAAATAGCGTCCATACCGCTACCTCCATATTTTGGATCAACCATGATGCCTAAAAACCCAAGGGCTCCCATTTTTTTAACCAATTCGTCAGGGAACTGTTGCTTGTTATCACGTTCTATAACACCTGGAAGTAATTCGGTTTGAGCAAAATCGCGAGCCGCATCGCGAATCATTAAATGTTCTTCAGTAAGCTTAAAATCCATAATACACTATAATTGTTGATTTGATAAAAATGATGGCAAAGATAAGGGTTTCATAGCATTTTTTCAATACGAATTCTTATTTTTACAGATATGATAAAAATGAACTATAACGTTATAGGTGTCATGTCAGGAACTTCCTTAGATGGCATTGATTTGGCATACATCACTTTTAAGTTTAACAGCACTTGGAAGTTTGATATTACATATGCTGAAACTGTAAATTATAGTAAAGAATGGACTGAAAAACTTAAAAAATTAGTTCAAATGTCTGCTGATGATTTGCAACAATTGGACCACGATTATACCTTGTATTTGGCTAAAGTTATCAATCAATTTATTAAAACACATCATATTTCTGATATTGATGCCATTTGTTCTCATGGCCATACAGCGTTGCATCAACCTGAAAAAGGCTTGACTTACCAAATTGGGAATTTGCCCAAAATAGCAACCTTATTACACCAAACAGTTGTTTGTAATTTTAGAGTTGCTGATGTGAAACTTGGTGGACAAGGTGCACCTTTAGTGCCTATTGGTGATGCTTTGCTATTTCCAGAATATGATTTTTGTTTGAATCTTGGAGGGTTTGCTAATATTTCAACAGAAATCAATAACCGTCGTATTGCGTATGATGTTTGCCCTGTCAATATAGTGCTCAACCAATATGTTCATAGTTTAGGATTAGATTTTGATAACAGAGGTCAATTAGCAGCTTCAGGAAACATTCATCAAGAGTTGCTCAGTAAGTTAAACGCATTGGAGTTTTATGGCTTAAAACATCCAAAGTCATTAGGATTGGAATGGGTAAAAACAGTAGTTTTTCCTTTGATTGATTCTTTTAAAATTCACACAAAAGATGTTTTGAAAACCTTTGTGGAACATATTTCAACTCAAATTTCAAAAGAAATCAATACCAAAACAAGTGCGAAAATTTTGGTTACAGGTGGAGGTGTTTATAATGATTTTTTAATGCAACAAATAAAAAATAAAACCCATAACACCATTATAGTTCCTGACAATTCTATCATAGAGTTTAAAGAAGCCCTAATTTTTGGTCTCTTAGGTGTTTTAAAACTAAGAAACGAAATCAATTGTTTGAGCAGTGTCACAGGTGCTTCAAAAAATCATAGCTCAGGGATCATCTATAAATCTATAAAAATGTTATAAATTTAATAACAAAGGATTTTTAGTTTTTTATATTTGTTAACTAATTAACGAACGATTAGAAATGAGCTTAAAAAATTAATTTTCTGCTATACATTTCATTCATTTTACTTAAAACAAGCATCATTAGATGAAAGATTTACTTCAAAAGTACGAAGACAAAGACCCAGAAATTGTATTTAATTGGAAAGACCCAGAAACCGAAGCCGAAGGTTGGACCGTCATTAACTCTTTGCGTGGAGGTGCTGCTGGTGGTGGTACACGAATGCGCAAAGGACTGGATATGAACGAGGTTTTGTCATTAGCAAAAACCATGGAAGTGAAATTTACCGTTTCTGGACCTGCTATTGGAGGCGCCAAATCTGGTATTAATTTTGATCCTCACGACCCAAGAAAAAAGGGAGTTTTGGAACGTTGGTATAAAGCAGTTTCACCATTGTTGAAAAGTTATTATGGCACAGGAGGCGATTTGAACGTAGATGAAATTCACGAAGTGATTCCTATTACTGAAGAAAGTGGTGTTTGGCATCCACAAGAAGGGGTTTTTGAAGGACATTTTAAACCAACACAAGCTGATAAGATTAACAGAATTGGACAATTGCGTCATGGTGTTATTAAGGTCATTGAAAACACAAAATATTCGCCAGATGTGAGTAGAAAATATACAGTTGCTGATATGATTACAGGCTTTGGTGTTGCTGAAGCGGCACGCCATTTTTATGAAGTAAATGGCGAGTCTATTGTTGGTAAACGTGCCATTGTTCAAGGATTTGGTAATGTTGGTGCTGCAGCTGCTTTCTATTTTGCACAAATGGGAGCTAAAGTAGTTGGTATTATTGATATTGTTGGCGGATTGATTAAAGAAGAAGGCTTTACTTTTGAAGAAATAACCAATCTATATCTTGACAAAACAGGAAATACTTTGGTAAGTGATTATCTAATTCCTTTTGAAACCATCAATCAAAAAATATGGTCTTTAGAAGCCGAAGTATTTGCGCCTTGTGCAGCTTCAAGATTGGTTACCAAACAACAAATTGACGAGATGATTCATACAGGTTTAGAAGTCATTACTTGTGGCGCCAATGTGCCTTTTGCTGACAAAGAAATATTTTTTGGACCTATCATGGAATATACCGATAAGAAAATTAGCCTAATCCCAGATTTTATATCCAATTGTGGTATGGCAAGAGTTTTTGCATATTTTATGGAACAAAAAGTGCAAATGACTGATGAAGCCATTTTTAGTGATACCTCAAACAGAATAAAACAAGCCATACAAAACGTACACAAAAAAAATCAAAACAAAACAGGAATTAGTGCTACGGCTTTTGAAATTGCATTAAGTCAACTTATTTAACCACAATCAAATGGAAACAGTAATTATTTTAGTATTTGTATTTGGCTATTTGGCCATAACATTAGAGCATAATTTAAAAATTGATAAGCTTATTCCTGCTTTGGTAATGATGGCCATAAGTTGGGCTTTAATTTCGTTAGGATTAGATGCGTTTCCGCATTGGTTTGATTCTGCCAACCATACCTTGGTTGAAGGCTTTTCAAGCTTTGCTCATGCAGAGAAGTTAGAGTTAATGGAAGAAACATTGTTGCATCATCTTGGTAAAACCTCAGAGATTTTAGTGTTTTTACTTGGTGCTATGACTATTGTAGAAATTATCGATTATTTTGATGGTTTTTCAACCATAAAAAGCTATGTAAAAACCAAAAGTAAAGTCAAAATTCTTTGGATATTTTCGCTTATTGGTTTTTTCCTTTCAGCAATGATTGATAATCTTACAGCAACCATCGTATTGATTTCTATTTTGCAAAAAATTGTAAAAGATAGAAATGTGCGTATTTGGTATGCTGGTTTAATTATTATTGCAGCAAATGCTGGAGGCGCTTGGTCTCCAATAGGTGATGTAACTACAACCATGTTATGGATTGGTAAAAAAGTAACCACAGATCATCTTTTTGTGTATTTGTTTTTACCATCGTTTATATGTATGGCTATACCTGCATTTATTGCTTCATTTCTTCCTGTTTTTAAAGGAAAAATTGATGTTGAAGTGGAAGAAGAAAAGCCTAAAAATAAGTTTAGTGCCACCATGTTATACTTAGGTTTAGGTGCTATCGTTTTTGTGCCAATTTTTAAATCGATAACCCATTTACCTCCTTATGTTGGGATGATGTTGGCCCTTGGTGTTGTTGCTGTATTTGCAGAGGTTTATAGTAGTTCAAAATTTAGTATTAGTGATTACAATGCGACTGATGAAGAATTGCAAGGACACCATAGTCCAGTACATCATTCATTATCAAAAATTGAATTGCCAAGTATTTTATTTTTCCTCGGAATTTTAATGGCTGTTGCTGCCTTAGAATCGCTTGGTATTTTGTTTGAATTTGCCATCTCTTTACAAGACAAAATGCCAATGTTAGGGACAGAAATTGCACCAATACCAGGTTATGACAGCGTTTCAGATTTAGTAATTTTGTTATTAGGTGTTGCCTCAGCAGTTATTGATAATGTACCTTTAGTTGCAGCCAGTTTAGGAATGTTTGCAGAGCCAATGAATAACGAACTTTGGCATTTTGTAGCCTATTCAGCAGGAACAGGAGGAAGCATGCTTATTATTGGCTCAGCAGCAGGTGTTGTTGCTATGGGAATGGAAAAAATAGATTTCTTTTGGTACCTTAAAAAGATTTCATGGTTAGCATTATTGGGCTTTTTAGCAGGAGCAGCTACCTTTATGTTTACAAGAACGCTATTTTAAAATATACTTAAGTTAAAAAAGACACGTTATTAAACTATTATAAATATTGATATATGATTTTACTAAATAGCATTCAAGATGCTACAGCGTTGCTTCAAGATGAAAAACCTGTAGAAAAAACGCTTTCAATCATCGAATTAATTACCAGTGGTGGTACTGCTGGAATTATTATTATTGCCTTACTGTTTGTTTTATTGGTCTTTGCTATTTACATCTATTTTGAGCGTTTGTTTGCCATTAAAGCAGCTGCAAAAATAGATGCTAATTTCATGAACCAAATTAAAGACCATGTCACTAATGGTAAAATAGATTCGGCTCAAATTTTATGTGCTCAGGTCAATTCACCTGTATCTCGTTTAATAGGAAAAGGGATTACCAGAATTGGAAAACCCTTAGCAGACATCAATACTGCTTTAGAAAATGCAGGACGATTAGAAATTTATGGACTAGAAAAAAATGTAAGTATGTTAGCAACAATTTCAGGTGCTGGACCAATGATAGGATTTCTTGGTACAGTAATTGGAATGATATTAGCCATATTTGAACTTGCAAACGCAGGAGGTACTATTCAAATGGATGTGTTAGCAAGCGGACTTTATACAGCAATGACTACAACAGTTGCAGGATTAATTGTTGGTATTGTGTCGTTTATGGCATACAACCATTTAGTAGTAAAAACAGATAAAGTGGTATATCAAATGGAAGCAAATTCGTTAGAATTTTTAGATCACCTAAACGAACCAATTTAATGAATATTAGAGGAAGAAATAAAGTATCGCCAGAATTCAATATGTCATCTATGACAGATATTGTTTTCTTGTTGCTCATATTTTTTATGATTGCTTCTACTTTGGTTTCTACCAGTGCTATTGATATTATATTGCCAAAAGCAAGTGGTAAGACAGAAAATAAAAAATCGGTAGCAGTAAGCATAAAAAAAGATTTGACCTATTATATTGATCAAAAACGTGTAGGCGAAAGTGTTTTGGAATATGAATTGAAAAAAGCCTTAGAAAATCAGACAGAACCAACAATTGTGCTTAGAGCAGAAAAATCAGTAGCAGTTGAGCATGTTGTTAAAGTGATGGACATTGCCAACAGAAATAAATTTAAAGTGATATTGGCAGTACAACCCAACGATTAGATAATATGCACTCTGCAAGGTATAGAAAAGCATAAAATGAAATATTTAGAAACCATACACGAACGTAATTCAGCAAAAATAACGACCCTTATTGTTGTCATTTTGTTGTTGCTTTTGTTTGTGGTTGGTCCTCCTTATATGGATCCACCTATAGAATATGGTGTGGCTGTCAATTTTGGGACTTCAGATGTTGGAAGTGGCGACATTCAACCAACAGAACCTATAAAATCAGAGCCGAGAGAAGTGGTTGAAGAACCTCAGGTAGAAGAAACAAAAGTGGAAGAAACGGTTGCTGAACCTTCAAAATCTGAAGCTGTAGCAGAAAAAGTATTGACAGCGGATAATGCCGAAAATATTGCTATGAAAAAAGAAAAAGCGGCTGCTGATGCTAAGGCAAAAGCAGAGGCCAAAGCAAAATTGGAAGCAGAACGTGTGCAAAAAGCAAAGGAAGCTGCTGAGGCAAAGAAAAGACAAGAAGAAGCCGCAAAAAAAGCAAAATTGGATGCATTAATAGGAGGTGTTAGTAATTCAAAAGGTACAACAACTGGAGGTGAAGGCAATGATAAAAGCCCAGGAGATAAAGGGCAATTAGATGGAAATCCGTATGCAAACAGCTATTATGGGTCGGGTTCTGGCAATGGAGGCAATGGTTATGGTCTAAATGGAAGAGGTAGTCCAACTAATGGCAAAGTTTTCCCAGATTGTAATGAAGAAGGACGAGTTGTAGTAGAAATTCATGTAAATAGAGATGGACGTGTTGTTAAAGCAATTCCAGGTGTAAAAGGTACAACAGGCGATTTGTGTTTGTATGAAGCCGCCAAAAAAACAGCTTTGACGTATAAATGGCCAGCAGACTCAAAAGCGCCATCTGATCAGGTTGGTTTTGTTAAAATTGACTTTAGTGTTACGCAACAATAAATGACTTATCAAGATACCGTCAACTGGATGTTTCAGCAGTTACCAATGTATCAAAATCAAGGTAAATCTGCTTACAAAGCAAATTTAGACAACACACTTCAGTTAGCTGAGTATTTAAAACATCCTGAAAATAAATTTAAAAGTATTCATGTTGCAGGAACTAATGGAAAAGGTTCTACAAGCCATATGTTGGCATCTATTTTTCAGGAAGCTGGTTATAAAGTGGGTTTATACACATCACCTCATTTAAAAGATTTTAGAGAGCGTATTAAAATTAATGGACAAGAAATAAGCAAATCTTTTGTAATTAACTTCATTAAAAACCACCAATCATTTTTTAAAACACATCAGTTATCTTTTTTTGAGATGACTGTTGGAATGGCTTTTGACTATTTTTCTAAGCAAAAAGTGGATATTGCTATTGTTGAAGTTGGACTTGGAGGACGCTTAGATTCTACTAACATTATTACGCCAGAAGTGTCTGTGATTACTAATATTGGTTTAGATCATACTCAGTTTTTAGGAAATGATTTAAAAACAATCGCTTTTGAAAAAGGAGGAATTATAAAACCCAATGTACCTGTAGTTGTTGGAGAAACTCAAATTGAAACTCAACCCGTTTTCAAAACTTTGGCTATAAATAATAAGTCAAACATCTATTTTGCAGATAAAGAGGTGTATGATGTTTTTGATAGCGATTTAAAAGGAAACTATCAACAAAAAAATATAAGAACCGTTTTGCAGACAATTAAAGTGATTCGAAAATCATTTAGAATTTCTGATGAAACCATAAAAAAGGGATTGCTAAACGTTGTGAAAAACACAGGGTTAAAAGGACGCTGGCAAATTTTACAGCAGCAACCTAAAATTATTTGCGATACAGCTCATAACAAAGAAGGACTTGTGTATGTGATGGCTCAACTTAAAGCTGAAGAATTTGGACATTTGCATATGGTATTTGGTGTGGTCAATGATAAAAATGTGAATTCAATTTTGCCATTATTGCCTAAAAATGCGACTTATTATTTTTGTAAACCTAATATTCCTCGTGGTTTGGATGTAGAAGTTTTAAAAGCTATCTTTTTAAAAAATGGATTTAAAGGAATTAGTTATAATAGTGTAAATGAGGCTTTAAAAGCGGCAAAATTAAAAGCAAGTTTACAAGATTTAATTTATGTTGGTGGAAGCACTTTTGTAGTTGCAGAAATAATTTAATTTTTTTTCAAAAAAATTTTTGCAGATTGAAAAACTACTTTATATTTGCAAACCAATTACAGAGGGCGATTAGCTCAGTTGGTTCAGAGCATCTGGTTTACACCCAGAGGGTCGGGGGTTCGAATCCCTCATCGCCCACAAAAAGGTTCATACATAATGTGTGAACCTTTTTTTTATGAATCTTAAACAAACTCCAAAACACGTTCCAAAGCCATCCCTCTTGAGCCTTTTATAAGCATAAATGCGTTTTCAAAGATTGTTTTTTGAAGCAGTTGTTTTAAATCTTCAAAGTGCTCAAATTTTTGAATTTTTTGGGTAGTAACTTTAGTTTTGAAAAAATTTTTACCAACTAAATATATAGTACCCATTGGGTTTTCTTGTAGGAAATCTACAATAGCCTGATGTTCTTTTTCGGCATCTGCTCCTAATTCAAACATGTCACCTAAAAAAAGAACTTTATTTTTGTGTACAAGTTGTTCAAAATTTTCTAATGCAGCCATCATACTTGTAGGATTGGCATTGTAGGCGTCCATTAAAATGGTGTTTTTGCCTTTTTCAATAATTTGTGACCTATTATTGGTTGGATTGTAACTTTCAATAGCAAATTTGATGTGCTGAGGTTTAATTTTGAAATAATTACCTATGGCTACCGCAATAGATAGATTATTGAAATTATAGGCACCTGTTAATTTAGAATGGATGGTTGTGTTATTGTATCTAAAACTCACAAAGGGTTGTGTTGCAATTAATTCAATTTTAATTTTATTTGAAGTATTACCAAACGTAATTACTTTTGTATAATCAGTAACTTGTTTTGTTTGAATAGCATCATTTGTATTGACAAAAATGGTTTTTTGATGTGTTTTTAAATGGTCATATAATTCTGACTTTCCTTTAATAACGCCTTCAATACTTCCAAAGCCTTCTAAATGTGCTTTTCCAAAGTTAGTAATTAAACCATAATCTGGAAGTGCGATATTGCAAAGAAATTCAATCTCTTTTTGATGATTGGCTCCCATTTCAACAATACCAATTTCGGTATCTTTGGTCATACGCAACAAAGTTAAAGGAACTCCAATATGGTTGTTGAGGTTGCCTAAAGTAGCTGTAGTGGTAAATTGTGTAGTAAGCACTGCGTTAATCAACTCTTTAGTGGTGGTTTTACCATTGCTTCCTGTAAGTGCTATAATTGGCAGATTTAGTTGTTTTCTGTGATGTTTTGCCAGTTGTTGTAAGGTTTCTAAAACATTTGCTACCAAAAGACAACGTTCATTTACAACAAAGGCTTTTTCATCAACAACACAATAAGCAGCTCCAAGAGTTAAGGCTTGTTCTGCGAAAGAATTGCCATTAAAATGATCGCCTTTGAGTGCAAAAAACATTGAGTTTTTTGCTATTTTCCGAGTGTCTGTTGATGCGGAGCTGCATTCAAGAAAACACTTATATAATTGTTCTATACTCATAAAATAAATGTAATAAAAAAGTCCTAACACTTATGGTTAGGACTTTCATTATTTTGAATTAATTTTAAATTAATTTCTGGTTTTGTTTTTTCCTTTTGATTTTGAGCCAACTCTGGACATAGCACATCTAAAGCCAATGTAGTCTGTAGCCATATCTTGAGGATAATATCTGCGTTGTGCAGGATCTATCCAATAAGCTCTGTCTCTCCAAGAGCCTCCTTTGTACACACGTACATTATCATTAATTAATGAGGTTCTGTCGTTAGATTTGTCATACTTTCTAATTAATGTACCAGTTGAATCTGCAGTTACATTTTGATCTGGAGAGTTGTACATTTTTCTGGTCTCAGCATCTTCATTAGTCACATTTTCATCAAAACTATCACTGTAATAGCGTGATGATCTTTTGTCGCCATCTCTAAAGTTTCTGTTGTCACTTTCACTAAAGTTGGTTCTAAGATAGGTTTCATTTTCATCAACAGGAACTTGTAAAATTTCACCAGGTAAATTTCTTGCCATTATTTTACCATTGCTTAGTGTATCATACACAATATCTTCTGGCGTTACCACTTTAACGGTTCCGTCATCATTTATTTCATTTTTAGAATAAACATTTCCACGATAGTAGTTGAAATCATTAAACTCATCATCAACTATTGGTCTGTAAACGTCAGCTACCCATTCGGCAACATTACCAGCCATATCATAAATACCAAAGTCATTTGGTTCATAAGATTTTACTTTGGCTGTAATATCTGCACCATCATCTGACCAACCTGCAATTCCGCCATAATCGCCTTTTCCTTGTTTAAAGTTGGCTAATTGATCGCCTTTGGTTTTTCTTTTACCTGAGCGTGTATAAGCACCACTCCAAGGATATTTTTTACGACCTCTAATGGCATTGTAGTTTCTTAATTCATTAAGTCCAAGTGCAGCATATTCCCATTCTGCCTCAGTTGGTAAACGATATTCTGGAGTAATAATACCAGATTCTCTTTTTGCATAGACATTAATTGGGTTGCCTTCAGCATCGGTTTTTGGTTTTCTTTTGCCACCTTCTAAAATATCACTATCACCTCCAAACGTATCTGTTGGCGCATTGATATAAGTGTCTGTATTAAAGTTGGCATCTGCTGTATCAGATAGATGTGAATCTCTTTTTAGGTAACCAGCGTTTTCTAAATATAATTCGTTAACACGATCGGTTCTCCATTTTGCAAATTCAACAGCTTGTATCCAGCTTACACCAACTACAGGGTATTCTGCATATCCTGGGTGACGTAAGTAATTTTCGGTCATCATTTCTGCATAACCTAAACGATTTCTCCAAACTAATGTATCAGGTAATGCACCTTGATAGATTAATTTAAAATTTGGGTCTTCTGGTGGATATACACGTTTTAACCAATCTAAGTATTCTAAATACATTATATTGGTAACTTCTGTTTCATCCATATAAAATGACTGTACGTGTTGCTGATTTGGCGAATTGTTCCAATCGTGCATTGGATCGTCTTGTACTTTACCCATTGTAAAAGTACCTCCTTCAACAAATACTAATCCTGGTGAAGTTTCTTGCTCTTTAAAGCTTGTATTGTATTGAAAACCACCATTTTTATCATTAATTTTCCATCCAGTTGCTCTGGAGTCGTTTTTTGATGAGGATGACTTTTTACAATTAAATAGTGTCAAAGATAGCATTAGGGCTAATAATATCCTTATATTAAAGATGTTTCTCATATCCATACTTTTTAAGTAAGCTAGTTTTAATTTTAGTGACGCAATATAGTAATTAAAGCGAAATTAACAACATTTTTTTATAAAATTGATTAAAAAAAATTGCATTTCATCCTTGTTTTTATACACAACAACGGATTTTTAATCGCTTAATCGATGTATTTTGTTTTTTTAAAACGAGTAAAATAATTATTTATTGTTGTAATTTTGAATAAAAATTTGCAATATCATAATAAGCTTTATAAGAAGGCGTTATTTTACTGTGTAACGGTTTGTAAGTTGTAAAGATGACTTATAAAATTTTTGCATTAACAATTGCTATTGGACTAATTATCACTGATGAAAAAAAACTTATTTATTTGTCTTGCTTTGATGTCATTTTACGGGTTTTCACAACAAAAGCACTTTGATATCAAATGGGAAGGCACTACTACCTTAAAAACAGATAACTCTTCAATTGAAGTTCCTGCATTTAATAAAACCAATTTTAATTTTGACTATACCACTGGGTTAACTTTTTTTGCTCAATGGGAAATCAATACGTTAATTAATGAAACGTCAGTTCAGTTAACCAACGTTGCTTATAGTGTTATTTCTGCCAGTGAGTTAAAAGCGGTTCCTCAAAATACCATTCCAAATGCGCCAAAACTTACTTTAAAAAACACGATAGCCAGAGACAAACGTTATGCCTATTTAGAAATAACACCTATAATTAAAGATCATGGTGTATATAAAAAAATAACCTCCTTTGCGGTCAATTATAATACTACATCTTATAGTAGAACTAATACCAACCCATTGTTGCAAACAAATACGGTGAGTAATTCTGTATTAAATTCTGGCAGTTGGCATCGGTTTTATGTAGACAAATCGGGTGTTTTTAAACTGTCAAAAAGTTTTTTAAACCAGTTAGGAGTCAATACCAACGGTATTGATCCGCATAATATAAAGATTTATGGAAATGGAGGTGCAATGTTGCCATTGCGTAATTCGGTATATTATCCTTTGGATTTAACAGAGAATGCCATAGAAGTAGTTGGCGAAGAGGATGGAACGTTTAACAATGATGATTATATTTTGTTTTATGCCGAAGGGCCAACAGGTTATAATGAAGAGAGTAATACCAACAACAACATTTTTACAGATAAATCTTATTATTATGTTACAGTAAGTAGCGGAGCTGGTAAACGTATTCAAAATATGCAACAACCTGAACAAGCATCTGATTTTTTAATCAACACCTTTCAGGACTATCAGTTTTATGAAAAAGATGAGTATAATTTAGTTAAAGTAGGTAGACGATGGTTTGGAGATCGGTTTGATATTGAAAATGAAAAGCAATTTACCTTTTCATTCCCTAATTTAATCCCAACCGAACCTGCTAAAGTTAAAATTTATGCAGCTTCAGTTGCTGATGTGCCTACATCAATGTCAGTTACAATCAATGGTACTAACGTTGATAACTTTTCATTCCAAGCCATTTTAGATCCTACCTACGCAAGTGGCGATTTTTTTAATGGAAGCGTTACCTTAAATGCACCTGAGGTAACAGTAGATTTAGCCTATAACAATAATGGCAACCCATCATCTCATGGCTATTTAGACTATATTGCTATTGAAGCCACCAGAGGTTTGGCTTTTGAAGGCAATCAATTTATATTTAAAAATAAAACAGTTGTAAATACACCAGGAATTGCAGAATACAGTATGACCAATGCATCATCAGTCACAGAAATTTGGGACATAACCAATAAATATGATGTAGTAAGTTTTAAAAACACCGACCAAAATTCAGTGTTGAATTTTAAAGCCGTTTCTGGTGAAGCTAAAACTTATTTGGCTGTAACACCATCAGACTATTTTCAACCACTTAAAGATGGTACTGTCAATATAGCCAATCAAAATATTAAAGGAACAATCTTTAAAAACAATCAAGGTCAATTTCAAGATGTCGATTATATTATTGTAACACCTGATAATTTAATGTCACAAGCAGAGCGTTTGGCACAAATAGATAGGGACATTTACCACCTAAATGTTAAGGTTTTAGGTTTGAACGAAATATATAATGAATTTAGTTCAGGCAATCAAGACATTGCAGCCATACGTAACATGGTGAAATATGTATATGACAATGCAAGTGCGCCAGATAAACGGTTAAAATATTTGTGTTTGTTTGGGGATGCTTCTTTTGATTATAAAGACCGAATTCCTAATAATACCAATGTAGTCCCTACATGGCATTCTTTAGACAGTTTTAGTTTGACAAATTCATTTGTGTCTGATGATTTTTTTGGGATGATGGATCTTGATGAGGGCGATATGGCAACGACCAATAAATTAGATGTAGCCGTTGGACGTATTTTAGCCGAATCACCACAAAGTGCTAAAGAATTGGTAGATAAAATTGAACTTTATCATAAAAATTCATCCTACGCAAGTTGGCGTAATGACGTCGTTGTCATTTCAGATGATGTTGACAGAGATTGGGAAGGAGTTTTAGAGCAAACCACAGATCAAATAGGAAATTTAATTACTCAAGAAAAACCATACCTCAATGTCGTAAAAATACATTCTGATGCTTACCAGCAACAATCTTCGGCAAGTGGAGAGCGTTATCCAGCAGTTAATAAAGCCATTAAAGATGCCATTGAAGTTGGAGCTTTGGTGGTTAATTATTTTGGTCATGGTGGTGAAGATGGACTGGCACATGAACGCATTTTTGATAAAAATGACTCGCAAGAAGTACGCAACTCTTGTAAATTTAATTGTTTTGTAACTGTTACTTGTGAATACACAAGATTTGACAATCCGTTAAGACCTACAGCTGGAGAATACGTCTATTGGAATCCGCAAGGAGGCTCTATAGCTTTAATTACTACAACCCGACAAATTTTTGTAAGTGTTGGTATAAGTTTTAATATCAAATTAGAAGACTATCTTTTTGCTTTTGATGATAATGAACTGACCTCAATGGCTGAAGCTTTAAGAAAAACCAAGATTGATCCTACAATTTCCGGAATTCAACAAAGACGCTTAGTATTTTTTATAGGAGATCCTGCTATGAAATTGGCCTTTGCAAAACCAAATATTAAGCTAACTAAAATTAACGATGTACCGATTGGTACAACCAATGATACTTTAAAATCGTTGAGCAAAATTAAACTATCTGGAGAAGTGTTGGACGAAGCAGGCCATTTAATGACCAATTACAATGGTATTTTAACAACAACCGTTTATGATAAAAACATCCAAAGACAAACCCTTGCAAACAATAATATTTACGCAAACGGACAATTGGTTAAATTAAATTTTGAAACCTTAGGCGAAAAGCTTTTTATAGGACAAGCTACAGTTACCAACGGCCTTTTTGATATAAATTTTGTAGTACCTAGAGATGTTGGCATTCCTGTCGGAAACGGAAAAATCAGTTTTTATGCTAAAACCGAAACACCATTACAAGACCAAGCGGGTGCCAATTTTGATGTTTTGATAGGAGGAATTAATGAAAATGCGGCTGAAGACCATACAGGACCTATCGTAAAATTATATATGAATGATGAAAATTTTGTCTCAGGTGGGATAACCAATGAAGCACCAACTCTTTTAGCAAAATTGCAGGATGACAATGGTATTAACACCGCAAGTGGTATTGGCCATGATATTGTAGCTATTATTGATGATGATGAAACCAACCCTTTTGTGCTTAATGATTATTATAAAGCTAATGTAGATGATTATACTAATGGCGAAGTAACATATCCATTTAGAGATTTGGCACCAGGGCTCCATACCTTAAAACTCAAAGCTTGGGATGTTTACAATAATTCGGGTATATCTGAAATTCAGTTTGTAGTACATGATAAAGATCAAGAACTAACCATAACCAACGTACTTAATTATCCAAATCCATTTATAAATTACACAGAATTTTGGTTTAACCACAATAGTTCTGAACCTTTAGACGTTTCTATTCAGATATTCACCATTTCTGGCAAATTGGTAAAAACCCTAAATGGACAAACCGAAGCTGGTGGTTGTTGTAATCAAGGTGTATCCTCATTATCGCGAAATATGGTTTGGGATGGACGCGATGATTTTGGCGATAAAATAGGAAAAGGTGTCTATGTTTATAAACTAAAAGTGCGCTCAAATCAATTAAATAAACAAGTCGAAAAAATCCAAAAACTTGTAATACTGTAATAAAAATTTATATTTGTTAATTACATTTACGCTTTAAAAGCATGAATACGAACACAAAACTTATGAAAAAATATATTTTAGCCCTAATCACATTAACCATTTTTAATCAGTCAAAGGCGCAGGAAACTGTCATTTTTGACAACCAATCTTCAGTAATTACCACAGGAGTTCCATTTCTATTAATTGCTTCAGATGCACGTGCTGCTGGTATGGCAGATATGGGTGTTGCAACCTCGCCAGATGCTTATTCACAACAATGGAACCAAGCAAAATACTCATTTTCTGAAACCAAATCTGGTATTGGTGTGAGCTATACACCTTATTTAAGCAAATTGGTAAATGACATATTTTTGGGCAATGTGACTTATTTTAATCGTATTAACGACCGAAGTGCCTTTGCAGCAAGTTTTAAATATTTTAGTTTAGGTCAAATAGATATTGTGCAAGATGAATTTTCTGAAGCGTTAGTAGAAAAGCCAAATGAATTAACTTTGGATGCATCCTATTCTTTAAGATTAGCAGACCAATTTTCAATGGCTGTTGGCTTGCGCTATTTGCGCTCCGATTTAAAAATTCAGGCAGTTGATGCCAATGCAAGTGCTGCAAGCTCAATTGCAGTTGATATTTCTGGATATTATCAAAGTGAAGAAGAAGCCTATGATAGTTTTAATGGTAGAACCCGTTTAGGATTTGCTATCCAAAATTTAGGACCTCCCATTAAATATGATGATGCAGGAAGAGAAAACTTTTTACCAACCAACTTAAGACTTGGTGGAGGTTTTGATTTTATATTTGATGAATACAACACTTTGGCAGTAACCGCTGAGGTTACCAAACTGTTAGTGCCAACACCACCAATTTTAGGATTTGTTGATACTGATGGAGATGGAACTCAAGACTCAGATGAACCAACCATTATTGTAAAAGGTAAAGATAACAACGTAAGTTTTGTACAAGGTATTTTCCAATCGTTTGGAGATGCTCCAGGTGGTTTTAGTGAAGAGCTAAAAGAATTTACCTGGGCTTTAGGTGCTGAATACAGATACGAAAATTCTTTTGCCTTTAGAGCTGGTTACTTTAATGAAAGTGAAGACAAAGGTGCACGTAAGTTTTTTGCGCTTGGAGCAGGTTTTAAATACACAACCATCAATATAGATATGTCTTATTTATTTTCAGCATCAAAAATTCAAAGCCCATTAGAAAATACTTTGCGTTTTTCTTTGACATTTAATTTTGGAGATGGCGAGTATGATGAATATTAGAAATTGTTAAAATCAAGATATTAAAAACTATTGTTTATATTAAAGCAATAGTTTTTTTGTCTCATACCATTTTAAAATGAAGGAAGTAAAAATAGAATCCACGTTAACAGTTTACGAAAACTTTGAAGAATTACCACAAAACATAGCTTCGTTGATGAAAAAGGCCATGGAAGCCAGACAAAAATCGTATTCACCTTATTCCAAGTTTAGTGTTGGAGCCGCTTTGCTATTGGAAAATGGCGAAATTATCACAGGAAGCAACCAAGAAAATGCTTCATATCCATCTGGTTTATGTGCTGAACGGACTGCTATTTATTATGCTGGAGCACAATATCCAACTGCAAAAATTATACAAATGGCCATTGTTGCAGGCTCTAATGTCAAACAAACAGTCTTACCAATTCCGCCTTGTGGCGCTTGTCGTCAAGCCATCGCAGAATATGAAATAAAACAAGAATCTCCTATTGAAATCTATTTTATGGGTGAAACAGGCAAAGTTGTTAAGTCTAATTCTCTTGCCAATCTACTACCTTTGGGCTTTG
This sequence comes from Gelidibacter sp., assembly GCA_041391965.1. GTDB lineage: Bacteria > Bacteroidota > Bacteroidia > Flavobacteriales > Flavobacteriaceae > JAWKMZ01. The sequence continues at coordinate 28,991 of JAWKMZ010000010.1, forward strand.
ATAAATCATTTCTATAACGTTTTCGTTTAAATTTTACGAATTACTGTTTTTTCATTAGTCAGTAAAGTGTTACTTTTGTTATTCGTTTATTAAATTAACGTTACTAATGCAAAAAATAACAAAGGAAGTTTACCTGAAGTGGTATGAAGACATGTTGTTCTGGAGAAAGTTTGAAGACAAACTTGCAGCCGTTTATATACAACAAAAAGTAAGAGGATTTCTTCACTTATATAATGGTCAAGAAGCCATTTTAGCAGGCGCTTTGCATGCTATGGATTTGACCAAAGACAAAATGATAACCGCCTATCGCAATCACGTACAACCTATAGGTATGGGAGTTGACCCAAAACGTGTGATGGCAGAATTATATGGTAAAGCCACAGGAACTTCACAAGGGCTTGGTGGCTCGATGCATATTTTTTCTAAAGAACACCGTTTTTATGGAGGTCATGGTATTGTTGGTGGTCAAATTCCGTTAGGAGCAGGTATTGCTTTTGGCGATAAATACCATGGAAGTGATGCTGTTACCTTGTGTTGTTTTGGAGATGGAGCAGCACGCCAAGGGTCCTTACATGAAAGTTTTAACTTAGCAATGCTTTGGAAATTACCAGTTGTTTTTGTTTGTGAAAACAATGGCTATGCCATGGGTACATCAGTTGAGCGTACAGCAAATCATACAGATATTTGGAAACTCGGTTTAGGTTACGAAATGCCTTGTGGCCCAGTTGATGGGATGAACCCAATAAAAGTAGCAGAAGCTTTTGATGAAGCCATCCAAAGAGCGCGTCGTGGTGATGGTCCAACATTTTTAGAATTAAAAACTTATCGTTACAGAGGCCATTCTATGAGTGATGCACAACATTACAGAACAAAAGAAGAAGTGGCTGAATATCAAAAAATTGATCCTATTACTCAAGTAAAAGAAATCATCCTCGAAAATAAATATGCTACTGAAAAAGATATTGAAGTTATTGATCAGCGTGTAAAAGATTTAGTAGCTGAATGTGAAAAATTTGCTGAAGAATCACCTTATCCTGAAAAAAACGTCATGTATGATGCTGTTTACGAACAAAAGGATTATCCATTTATACAACACAAATTATAAGGTATGGCAGAAGTAATTAATATGCCTCGTTTGAGTGACACCATGGAAGAAGGGACCGTTGCAACGTGGTTGAAAAAAGTTGGAGATGCAGTAAAGGAAGGAGATATTCTTGCTGAAATTGAAACCGATAAAGCCACTATGGAGTTTGAATCTTTCTATGAAGGAACATTGCTTTATATTGGTGTTAAAGAAGGTGAAACTACGAAAGTAGACGAGCTTTTAGCAATAATTGGCAATGAAGGCGAAGATGTTTCGGCATTAATAAAAGGCAATCAAACAAAGTCTAAATCTGAAACACCTGCTAAAGAACAAGCTAAAGAAACTCCTAAAACAGAAACGACATCAACTTCAGAGGATATACCAGAAGGTGTAACCGTTGTAACCATGCCACGATTAAGTGATACTATGGAAGAAGGAACAGTTGCCACTTGGTTAAAAAAAGTGGGTGACACAGTTAACGAAGGCGATATTTTGGCTGAGATAGAAACCGATAAAGCCACTATGGAGTTTGAATCTTTTCAATCTGGAACGTTGTTATATATTGGTTTAAACGAAGGAGAATCGGCAAAAGTAGATGCCTTATTAGCTATTATTGGCCCAAAAGGAACCGATGTTTCTAATGTTGCTAAAAACTTTAAATTAGATACAACCTCTGATACACCAAAAGAAACACCGAAAGAAGCTCCAAAAAAAGAAGAAGATTCTAAATCGGTAACAACACCTTCAACTTCAGATTTGCCATTAACTTCAGCATCAGATTCGAGCAGAATTTTTATCTCTCCTTTAGCCAAAAAAATGGCAGAAGAAAAAGGGATTAATATTTCGCAAGTAAAAGGGTCTGGAGAAAATGGTCGTATCGTTAAACGCGATATCGAAAACTTTACACCTGGAGCAAGTTCTCCAGCAACTGTTGGCAAATTTGTTCCAACAGGACAAGAAGATTTTGATGAGAAACCAAACTCGCAAATGCGTAAAGTGATTGCAAAACGTTTGGCCGAATCTAAATTTACTGCGCCACACTATTACTTAAATGTAGAGTTTGATATGGAAAATGCCATTGCTTTTAGAGAGCAATTCAACTCCATTCCAGATACTAAAATTTCATTCAACGATATGATTGTTAAAGCATGCGCTTTGGCATTAAAACAGCATCCGCAAGTAAACTCACAATGGTTTGCAGATAAAATGCGATTAAACAATCACGTTCATATTGGTGTTGCTGTTGCTGTTGAAGATGGCTTAGTAGTTCCTGTGGTTCGTTTTGCTAATGAGCAAAGTTTACCTCAAATTGGTGCTGCAGTAAAAGATTATGCTGGTAGAGCAAGAAACAAAAAATTAACACCTCAAGAAATGGAAGGTAGCACGTTTACAGTTTCTAATCTTGGTATGTTTGGTATTGAAAGCTTTACATCAATTATCAATCAGCCAAATTCAGCAATTTTATCTGTTGGAGCCATAGTTGAAAAACCAGTGGTTAAAAAAGGTCAAATAGTTGTTGGCAATACGATGAAGTTGTGTTTAGCATGCGACCATAGAACCGTTGATGGAGCTACTGGAGCACAATTTCTTCAAACATTGAAAGGGTTTATTGAAAATCCTGTGACGATGTTGGTGTAATTTTTAAAACCCAATTTGATGATATAAGTATCCCAATTCAATTATTTTGAGTTGGGATTTTTTATCTTTAAGTTTTTAATTAAAAGGAATGACTAAAAACATTATTATCACAGGAACAAGTAGAGGTATTGGTTTTGAGTTGGTTAAATTATTTGCCAATCAAGGTCATAACGTGTTGGCTTTGTCTCGTAACGAAATGCCTATTAAGTTATTAAATTTAAAAAATGTGACGGCTTTCCCATTTGATTTAAGTGATGCTGAAGCGTATCACAAAGTAGAAAATTTTATAAAATCAGGATGGAATCATGTTGATGTATTGATTAATAATGCAGGACAATTACTAAACCGACCATTTGCTCAAACGTCCATGACAGATTTTGAAGAAGTGTATAAAACCAATGTTTTTGGTGTTGCTGAACTTACAAGGTTGGTAATTCCCTTTATGAAAAAAGATGGACATGTGGTTTCTATAAGTTCTATGGGAGGCGTTCAAGGCAGTATGAAATTTGCGGGATTAGCAGCTTACAGCTCTAGTAAGGCGGCAGTCATTACATTAACCGAATTATTAGCAGAAGAATACAAAGAAACTGGGCCTTCCTTTAATGTCTTAGCACTTGGCGCTGTTCAAACGGAAATGTTGGAAGAAGCGTTTCCTGGTTATAAAGCCAATACCTCTGCAATTGAAATGGCACATTATATTTTTGATTTTGCCTTAAATGGACATCAATATTATAATGGAAAATTATTACAAGTATCCAATTCTACACCTTAATTTATAGTTTTAAACCTTGGGTGGTAAACGAAATGCCTTGTTGACCTGAAGTAGAAATCATAACGGCTTCAAAAACAGGTTCATGGCTATTTTTTTGTGTTGCCCAATCAAAAATAAAATTGGCACCAGAACCACCATGGCTGTCTTTTTCGTCAATTACAATTTCAATAGTTTCTAATGGTTTTATAAAAATTGGTGAGTCAAAATAACTGCGAATCAAATCGCCTTTGGTGTTGTAATAATCGGCTTTTAAGATATAAATAGCATCTGTAGTACTCACATTACGCAAACTTACGGTCACTGTTAAACTAATACTTCTATGTTCAGTGACACTATAAATTTCAGAATAGACAGACAAATAACTGCTGCCTTTTATTAAACTATCAGTTTCTTTTAGTTGTACACTGCGTTTTTCCCAATTTATAGGATTGACAGAACTGACCTCTTTCGTTTCTTTCTGGCAAGAGGTGAAGGTTAAAATCAGGAAAAGCGTGTAGTACAAATATTTCATAGTTGCTTAATTAATCAATTTTGTTTCTAACCATTTTTTTAAATCGGTTTCCGTTAATTTTAGTAATTTCTCGATGTTTTTGTCTTTTTTTATCTCAGTTTTTTCATTGTTGCTATAAAATGTCATCAGATTTTTGACACCTGCTAAATTACCATTAAACGTCGATTTGTCTTTAGGATTCTGTAATGCGTATTTGGTCCATCCACCTAAAAAAAGCATCATTAAATCTGGATTTTTTTCAGTCAAATCGACCACATAAGGTGCTAAATTAATGCTGACATTTGGAGCTCCTGTAAGCCATTGCATCAAAAAAGCATTCGCTTCTTTTCGTTTTTCGGTGTCTTGGTTGATAGGTGTGTTTTCTAACCAATTAATACATTTTATGATGTCTTTTTCATATTTGGCGTAATCTTTTTCAACTTTAAACGTGTAGTTTTTTGGGACTTCAAAATTTTGTGAAATAACTAAAGTCGAAAAAGTTAAAGCTAACACTAAGGCTAAATTTTTCATGGTTGTAGATTTAGATTGTAAATGTTGTTTTTGTAAATATAATTAAAAAACAAGTCTAAAACTCACATTTGGCGTAATGCCTAAGGATACATTTTCTATTTTGTTGATGTTGCCATCACTATCCTTATTATAATAGGTGTTGATGACATTTTTTTTGTTGAAAATATTCCAGATGGAAGCACCAATAGAAGCATTGACTTTATTGGTAAATTGAAATTGATACGTTGTAGAAAAATCGGTACGTAAATAATCGCTTAAACGCTTGCTGTTTGGTAATTCATAATTAATAAGCGAAGTGTTGTTTTGCGTAGCAGTTGGAGCTGTTGTTGGCTTTCCAGAATGCCAATTGGCGCCAAGAGCCACTTTTAGATTTTTAAATGTGTAAGTACCAGCAAAAGTTGCAGTGTGTTTAATATCGAGATTGTTTGGGAATTGATTACCATTATTAAGATTATCAAATTTATAATTGTTGCTGCTGTATGAATAACTAAACCAGGTAGAAAAATTGGTAAATTGTTTGTTTATCAAAAAGTCAATCCCTTTGGTAGTGTAACGTCCAATAGCGTTTGTAAATTGATATTGGTTTTGAAACCCTTGACTTCTGCTTGTAATACCATCTACATCTTTAACAAAAGCTTCGACACTTAAGAGCCACTTGTTTCTGTTGTAATGAATGCCTACAGATGCTTGCGCACTTTTAATAATGGGAATATTGTCATTATTTGATAAAATCCATCGTCGTTTTTCAATACCTAAAAAATCGTTTTGCAAATCGATGATTTGCGACATGGTTTGACTTTTTATTTCACCAAGTAATTCTAATCTAAAATTGTTATTGAGTTTGTGACTAACCGCTAAACGAGGTTCTGTATAAAACTCCGAAAATTTTTCTATATAATTGGTTCTGAGTCCAATTCGTGCATAGGTATGTTTATTAGCTGAGGTAAATTCCGCTTCACCATAAATGGCATGTGAACGATTAACTTCTTTAATATATCGTGTAAAATTTGGGTTGTTGACATCTTCAAAATTGCCAACCACCACTTGATTGAACTGATAACCACCATGAAGTTTTAAATTGCTATCAATATGGTTGGTTGCATTTATTTTGATGCCCAAATCGCTCACATTGTTTTCTTGGTTCAAACGTTGGTTGTTGGTTACATCATAATTGATGGTGTTCAAATCGTAATGTGACCAATAAAATTGTGCTGTGGTGGTCAATTTATTGTTCCAATATTTTAAATACTCAATACCTGTCGCGAGGTTATTTTGTTTGAGTCTGCTTTGTAAAGATTCATTACTGTTTGTGATTGTTGACTGTTCATCATAACTCAAACGGTTATTAATGGCCAAAAAGTTGAGTCGTAGTTGGTCAGAGTCAGTAATATCATACAGATATTTTAGTGAGGCATCATAAAAGTAAAAACGTTCATTGTTAGAAACCGATGAATTGTTTTGTTGTTGTTGGTTTGAAAAATCAGAATCCTGAAAAGCACGTTTAAAATACTGTTCATAAGTTGGTGTGTAGATAAGGTCAGTAATAGAACGTCTTGCAGAAGCTTGAATTTCAGTCTTTTTGTTTAAAGGAACTTTTGCAAACGCATCAGCACTTATCAAATTAAAACCTGCTCCAGCTTTAAAATCTTGATCTAAAGCATTAGATTGTTCGATGTCGATAACACTACTGACACCATCACCATATTTTACACTAGTGCCATTTTTGGAGACGTTGACATCTGTAGTTAGGTATGGATTAAAAGCTGAAACTAAGCCAAAAAAATGACCCGATTGATACATTTTAATGCCATCCCAAAGAATCAGGTTTTGGTCGTGTGTTCCGCCTCTAACATTAATGTTTGAAACAGTTTCGTCCACACTCAAAACACCAGGAAGCGCTTGTATGGTTTGTAAAATGTCAGGTTCTATCAATCCAGGAAGGATGCCAAATTTTTGAGTTTTGATGACAATTTTTCCATCACTTTTTTTAGAAATTCCTTTGGTTAAATAGTTAGTGATGACGACTTCTTCCAATTTTTGAGTGATAAAGGCACTAAATGGATTGCTTCTGCTTGATATCACAACACTTGTATTATCAATGGTTATAAAGTCTAAATTGGTGTCGTTTTGTAACTGTTGCAAAGCTTGGGTAAGCGTTAAGTGTTTGTTAGGTATGTTTGCCGTTTTATCTTCAATAACTTGGTCTAAATAGCTGAAATGGATGGTGTAACGTTGTTCTAATACAGATAATACTGTAATAAGTGGTTGCTTTTCTTTTGGTGTATTTTGAGCAAAACTGCTATAAATACAACAAAAAAATGTAAGGATGACAGTGCAAATAATCCGATATTTACTCACGTTTTAATGTAATCGTATGGTCTGTTTGAGAATACGTTAAATGTAAAGGTAAAGTTATGGATTTTAAGGCAACCTCTAAGTTGTTGTGAGTAAAACTTCCTGTAAATAGTTGCGAATCGTTGACCTTTTGTAAATTGATAGTTACATTGTATTGACGCTCAAATTCGGCAAGCACATCTTTGTAAGGTAAGCTTTTAAAGATACTGAGGTTGTTAATCCATGATGGTGCTGTTAAGTTTTCTTTTTCTGTTGCAATTAATTTCCCATCAATAAGTAATAAGTGGTCTCCAGGATGTAATTTGGTTTCTTTGTTATCATAAGTTACACCAACCAAACCTTCATAGCAAACCACTTCAAAAAAATGATTGCGTTGTTTTACATTAAATTGAGTGCCATAAACGGTTACTGTTCCATCTTTTGTATGCACTTTGAATGAGGATCCTTTGGCAACTTTAAAATAAGCTTCGCCATCCAATGTTACGTTTCTATTATTTGACCATTTATGTTTGTTAAAACTCAAGGTTGAAACCGCATTGAGCTGTACGCTTGATGCATCTGGTAATTGGAATGTTTCTTTTTGAGCTACCAATGTAGAAAATTTGGTGTCTAAAGTAGTTGTGTAATAATATAAACCAAAGCAAACTACTAAAATGGCAGCTACCTTACTAAAAGTGAGCAACAAGTTGTTCTTTGGTTTTTTGAGTGTTTTAATATGTTGCAATATTTGATTGAGCTCTTCAGATGTGTTGTATTCTGGAGCTTTCAAGTGTTTTACACCTTTGGTTAATGTTGCTAAAGCGTCATAATCTTCAAGCTTTTTAAAAGCTTCAAGTTCAGTAGCGTTTAGGTCGTTGTTTAACCATTTTTTTATTAAATCGTCTCGGTTCATAATCTGTGTTACAACTATATAACAGTTAACATTCTATTTTTCCTACCTGCTTTTAAAATTCAAATTCAAGATTCGTTCATCAAAATCATAATTCATCTATGTCTTCTCTCAACTTTTTTAAAGCTCCGTAAATTCGTTTTTCAACTGCTTTGGTACTTATATCTAAAAGTTCGGCAATTTCTTTAAATTTTTTACCTTCAATTCTGTTGAGTAAAAAAGCAGTGCGTTGGGCTTCGGTTAAATTGGCAATGGCATTTTCCAGTTTTAGTAGGTATTCACTTTCTTCTAAAACAAATTCTGGTGTTTCATTGGTATATGTTTTTTGAGGTGTTTGCTGATGTCTTAAAACTACTTTTTGATGAGCATGCGCATTGAGCATCAAATTATTGGCTGTGGTAAATAAAAAACTTTTGGCTTTATCTGGCGGAATTTTAGCACAGTTTTCCCAAAGTTTGATAAAGGCTTCCTGTACTTTGTCTTTCGGATTTAAATGGTTTCCAAATTTATAATATAAAAAATTGTGCAAATCTTTGGCATACTTTTTAAAAAGCGATGAAAACAAATGTTCTTCACATATATGGTTATGGAGTTGTTTGGGCATATCAAAACTTTATGCGATAAAAATAAAAAATAAATTGAAGGTAGGACTTTTTTACAATCATCTGTTTTATTTATGAATTCTTAAAAACAAAAAGTATGCTATTTAAAACCAAATCTTATTTAATCCTAACCTTTTTTGCCCTCTTAACATTTAGCTCTTGTCAAAATGAGATTGCAGACAATCCAAATCCTGACTCACAAGAAACTATTGTGCCCAATTCAGTATTAGCCAATTTGATGGTAAATACTTGTGCTAATGATGGAACACTTGATGATATTTTAGACAATGCCAATTGTATTTCGGTCAACTTGCCTGTTACCATAACAGTCAATAATATAACCATTACAATTAATACCTTGGACGATTTGCAACTAATTCAAAATATTTTTGATGAATATGACAATGATGATGATATTTTGGAGTTTCTCTTTCCAATTACCATCACACTTAATGATTATACCGAAATTGTCATCAACAATCAAGACGATTTAGAAACTTTTATTGAAGCGTGTACAGAAACCTCTGATGTCATTGAATGTGTTGATTTTCAGTATCCAATAAGTTTTTCAATTTACAATTCTGATTTTCAAATTATTGACACAGTGACAATTGAAAACGATGCCGCTTTGTATGCTTTTCTTGACAATTTAGATGATGATAACCAAGGCGCTGTTTTGGCAAGTTTGAATTTTCCAGTCACTTTAGTATATGCCAATGGCGACACTTTAGAAGTCAATAATAACCAAGATTTACAAGATGCTATTAATGCAGCTGGTGACGATTGTAATGAACAATCTGATGACTGTGACATGGAAGATGTTAGAGACTATTTGGTAGATTGTCCGCAAATTCCAACATTAAATGGGTTTACACCAACATTAACAACATTTACATTCCATGAATCTAATGAACTAACGTCTTTATATGAAGGCGATATATTACTTTCAGGAACTTGGGATATAGCTATGATTGATGGTCAAATTCATGTTTTTGTAACCTTTAGCGGTTTTGAAGATTTTAATGGCGAATATCTGGTTGTTGAATGTGGTGATGACGAATTAGTCTTGCAACAAGGCGATAAAACTTTATCCTTATCAAAACAATGTGCAGACGAAAATTCTTTTGAATGTTTTACAGATTTTGATGCCACTATTGTTGAATGTGATAGCAATTACAGCGAAAATAACGATAACACAGCAGTTTTTAATTTAACCCAAGCTTATGCCAATTGTATTCAACCTTCACTTCATACTGTCAGCTATTTTGAAACCATGGCAGATGCTGAAACTAATATAAATGCCATTGCAAATCCTGAAGCCTTTGTAAATACTATTGACCCACAAACAGTGTATGTTAGAGTAGAACTTAATACAACAGGTCAATTTGAAGTTTTTGAGATAGGATTAGCTGTTGAAAATTGTAATACCGATTGTACAGAACAACAAATAGATACTTTCTTAAATAACTGTATTTGGAATGTGGTTAACTACAATGGAAGTGATGATTTAATTAATTACAATCTCAATTTTAACAACGACGGAACTGTAGCTATTACTGGCGAAGAAATCTCTATTACTGCAAATTGGTCAACATCACTAACAGGAAATGGTGTAGTCCTTGAATTTTTAAATGTCTCTGGACCAAACATCCAAGCCATTACAGGAAGTTGGTTAGTAATTGAGTGTAATGAAGGACGCTTGAAACTACAAAATAACAATGACCTAATGGTTATTGAACGTACTTGTGATTAAAAATATATAATAACAATTATTTAGTTTTTAGTTTTAGTTGGTTAGGGAAGAGTTGCTTGTTGTTGGCAACTCTTCTTTTTTGTGGATTATTTATAATGCGAGGTTTTATTTATAGACTTCAAATCCTTAAATTTGCAACTTGTAAATTTGAAGATAAACTATGTTTAATAATTTAAGTGAAAAGTTAGATAAAGCCTTACACGTTCTTAAAGGACATGGAAGCATTACAGAAGTAAATGTTGCCGAAACTTTGAAAGAAGTGCGAAGAGCATTGTTAGATGCCGACGTTAACTTTAAAATAGCCAAAGATTTTACCACAACCGTTAAAGAAAAAGCACTTGGTCAAAATGTATTGACCAGTTTGCAACCAGGACAATTGATGGTAAAACTTGTAAAAGATGAGTTGACCCAATTGATGGGAGGCGATGCTGAAGGCGTTAATCTTTCTGGAAATCCAAGTGTAATCTTAATGTCTGGTTTACAAGGTTCAGGTAAAACAACATTTTCTGGTAAACTGGCAAATTATCTTAAAACCAAAAAATCAAAAAAACCTTTATTGGTAGCTTGTGATGTGTATCGTCCTGCCGCAATTGACCAATTACATGTGGTCGGAAACCAAATAGGAATAGAAGTTTATAGTGATAAAGGAAATACAGATCCTGTTGCCATCGCTAAAGCAGGTATTGCACACGCAAAAGCCAATGGTTGTAATGTAGTGATTATTGATACTGCAGGCCGATTGGCTGTTGATGAGGTCATGATGACCGAAATTTCTAATATTCACAAAGCCATCCAACCTCAAGAAACCTTATTTGTGGTCGATTCTATGACTGGTCAAGATGCAGTCAATACAGCAAAAGCATTCAATGATGTGTTGAATTTTGATGGTGTTATCCTTACCAAATTAGATGGTGATACACGTGGTGGAGCAGCCATTTCCATAAAATCTGTAGTTAATAAACCAATTAAATTTATTGGTACAGGTGAAAAAATGGAAGCAATAGATGTCTTTTATCCATCACGTATGGCTGACCGAATTTTAGGAATGGGAGACGTTGTGTCATTAGTAGAACGTGCACAAGAACAATATGATGAAGCAGAAGCACGTAAACTTCAAAAGAAAATTGCCAAAAACCAATTTGGTTTTGACGATTTTTTAAAACAAATCCAGCAAATCAAAAAAATGGGAAATATGAAAGATCTCATCGGAATGATTCCTGGCGCTGGTAAAATGATGAAAGATATCGATATTGATGATGATGCCTTTAAAGGAATAGAAGCCATTATCCACTCAATGACACCAAGTGAGCGTAGCAACCCATCTATAATCAATTCAAGCAGAAAACAACGTATTGGCAAAGGTTCAGGAACCTCGGTTCAAGAAGTTAATCAACTCCTCAAACAGTTTGACCAAATGAGTAAAATGATGAAAATGATGCAAGGTGGTAAAGGCAAAGCTATGATGCAAGCAATGAAAGGGATGAGATAGTTTTAAGTATTGAATATTTAATTAAAATAATACAGAATAATATAGATTTACGTCTTTGTGAAAAAAATAATTCACGAATTTGTGGCTAATTAAATAAAAATACATGGTTCTTTTAGATGGTAAAAAAGTAAGCAATGACATTAAAAATGAAATTGCTGAACAGGTTAAAAAAATGAAAGCAAAAGGCGAAAAAGTGCCACATCTTGCAGCAATAATAGTAGGAAATGATGGCGCAAGCTTAACCTATGTTGCCTCTAAAGTAAAAGCTTGTGAGCGTGTTGGATTTGACTCAACAATGATTAGAATGTCTAATACCACAAGCGAAATAGAATTATTAGAAAAAATTGAGGAGTTAAACGAGAATCCTGATATAGATGGATTTATCATCCAATTACCACTGCCAAAACAAATTGATACTCAAAAAGTGTTATTGGCAGTCAACCCTGATAAAGATGTGGACGGTTTTCATCCAACAAATTTTGGAAAAATGGCTTTAGATATGTCAACATTTATACCTGCAACACCTTTTGGCATATTAGAATTGTTAGACAGATATCATGTAGATACCCAAGGCAAACACACAGTTGTAATAGGACGGAGTCATATTGTTGGACGACCAATGAGTATTTTAATGGGTCGTAAAGGATTTCCTGGCAATTCTACAGTTACCCTAACGCATAGTCATACCAAAAACATTACCCAAATCACATCACAAGCAGATATTATTATTTCAGCTCTTGGTGTACCAAATTTTCTTAAAGCAGAAATGGTAAAAGATGATGCTGTTATTATTGACGTTGGTATTACTCGTGTGGTTGATGAAACTTTCGAAAAAGGCTACTACATAACTGGCGATGTCGATTTTAAAAATGTAAGCAAAAAAGCAAGTTATATTACACCAGTTCCAGGAGGTGTTGGTCCAATGACTATTGCAATGCTATTAAAAAACACCTTGTTGGCAAGAGAACGCCAAATGTGATTTTTTATTGATTCACATTCATTTATCCAAACGCAAAATGGATTAAGTGTATTTTTTTTCGATTTGGACCTATTTTATGTCACTGCAAAACAGTGGATTATATCATTTCAAAACAAAAAGTAAGAATTATATTACAGGTGTTAACTTTTTAACTATTTTAATTAATGAATTGACTAAAAGGCATTTAATCTTCTGTTTTTTTTTGTAGTTTCACACTCTGTAAAATATAATTTAGTATTCCCTATCATTTTACATTTACATAATAGCATTTTATCTGTGGTTGATTAATAGCAAAATCGGCCCAAATTTACACTAACCATGTAACTACTTAATGTTTGGTTTTATAAAACTTAAAATCGACCATTATGAACAATTTTGCTATTAAATCAAGACAAAGCCATTTCAAGCTTTACTTTTGCTATTTTTTAAATTTTATTATAAGAAAACAATTGTTACTATTAGTAGCTGTTGTTTTGTTATTTAGTGTAAATAGTGCGTTTTCTCAAGAAGGAAATAATGAAAGCGGTATTACTAAAGAATCTGATTACTGGTACCATTCAGATACATCTTCAGAAAAAAACATTCAAAACCTTAATGCCAAACTAGAAAAAAAATATAATAGTAATAGGCAGAATAACTCTGGCTCAGGTCAAACAAATAATGTGACAAATAATGCCTTAGGTACTTGTAATCTTATTAGTTGTGGGTCTTTTTTACGTAGCGACACAAATTTTAATTCGTATGAAGGAGGAGAAAAAACAGGAGTTGATGGCTCAAGTAAATATGGTGCAGATGTAAGCTATAATTGTTGGAATGATAAAGGAACAGTGGATTGGTCTGAAGGACAATATATTTCTTATTCAGATAGTGATGCCAATGTTGCAACTCCAGGAATAATACAACAATCACCTTTAGATGGTGGCGGATTTGCAATTTTCTCTTTTCGGGATGAAGAAATATACCAAGATATATCCGTACAACCAAACACAAATTATACAGTTTGTTTTGAAATAGCTGTAATTCCTCGATATGGTAATGTAGGATGGCCTAATTATGGAAATGTGATTGAGTTTGTTCCTAATTTAAATTTTGGAATTAGTTCTGGAGGTATAGTAATTAGCGATCCTTTAACCTATACTCATAATGATTTAAATATTCAACCTTTAAGTGCATTTCCTACAAAATTATCTACTTCAACTTCAGGGGCTAATCAAAATCCAGGAGGTTGGACCGAAATAAACCCTTACTGGGAAAATGTGTGTATTACATTTAAAACAGACAATTCAGGTACTGTTAGAGTGTTTTATAAAACAGGAAACCCAGGTCGTTCTGTAGTTTTGGTCGATGGTTTGAGATTGAGTTTGGAAGGTTATGCCAATGCACCTAAATTATCAACAAACAATGCGTCTTTTTGTATTAATAGCCCAGTTAATTTGAATGATTATGTTTTATCTCAAGACATACCAACAGGAGCTCAATTAACTTGGAGTACAGACCCTGATCCAACAGTAACAGGAGCTCATCTTACAAATACTAATGTGCAACCACCAGGAACATGGTATGCATTCTTCTATAACACAAACTTTGGCTGTTTCTCACCAGTTGCAACATTGGTGCTATCAGATTCTGATTTAGACTCTACCTATACCTATAATAATATTAGTTGTTTTGGTGAAGATGATGGCTCTATTGACTTATCAGCTACTGGAGGAGGAACCCCTTACTCATATGCTTGGATAACTAATGATGGAAGTGGTTTAAATCCAACATCAGAAGATCAATCAGGTCTTTCTGCAGGAACTTACAAGGTGACGATTACTGATGCTAATGGTTGTACAACTATTCAAAACATTACCATTACAGAGCCAGCTAAAATTGATGCAGGTAATGATAATAGTATAGAAGTATGTGAAGGAACTGTAGTAGATCTTACAGGATTGGTTACTGTATCTGGAGGTGTATTTAGTGACTCTGGAGCTTCAGGTGGTTTAAGCGGTACTAATTTTAATACAACAGGTCTTTCAGGAACACACAATTTAATATATACGGTTGAAGCTGAAGAGCCTTGTGAGGATGATACCGCTACCATAACTATTAATGTTACTGCAAAACCATTGGCGGATGTATTAGGTGATGTTACCGAATGTGATAGCTATACCTTACCAGCATTAACCCATGGTTCATACTATACAGGCACAGGTGGTACAGGCACAGCATTATCAGCAGGGACCGATATCACAAGCACACAAACAATTTATGTTTATGTAGCAGCGACCACGACCTGTCCATCCGATGAGAGCAGCTTTACAGTGACAATCGAAGCCAGTGTAAAGGCGGATGTATTAGGCGATGTTACCGAATGTGATAGCTATACTTTACCAGCATTAACCCATGGTTCATACTATACAGGCACAGGTGGTACAGGCACAGCATTATCAGCAGGGACCGATATCACAAGCACACAAACAATTTATGTTTATGTAGCAGCGACCACGACCTGTCCATCCGATGAGAGCAGCTTTACAGTGACAATCGAAGCCAGTGTAAAGGCGGATGTATTAGGCGATGTTACCGAATGTGATAGCTATACCTTACCAGCATTAACCCATGGTTCATACTATACAGGCACAGGTGGTACAGGCACAGCATTATCAGCAGGGACCGATATCACAAGCACACAAACAATTTATGTTTATGTAGCAGCGACCACGACCTGTCCATCCGATGAGAGCAGCTTTACAGTGACAATCGAAGCCAGTGTAAAGGCGGATGTATTAGGCGATGTTACCGAATGTGATAGCTATACCTTACCAGCATTAACCCATGGTTCATACTATACAGGCACAGGTGGTACAGGCACAGCATTATCAGCAGGGACCGATATCACAAGCACACAAACAATTTATGTTTATGTAGCAGCGACCACGACCTGTCCATCCGATGAGAGCAGCTTTACAGTGACAATCGAAGCCAGTGTAAAGGCGGATGTATTAGGTGATGTTACCGAATGTGATAGCTATACCTTACCAGCATTAACCCATGGTTCATACTATACAGGCACAGGTGGTACAGGCACAGCATTATCAGCAGGGACCGATATCACAAGCACACAAACAATTTATGTTTATGTAGCAGCGACCACGACCTGTCCATCCGATGAGAGCAGCTTTACAGTGACAATCGAAGCCAGTGTAAAGGCGGATGTATTAGGCGATGTTACCGAATGTGATAGCTATACCTTACCAGCATTAACCCATGGTTCATACTATACAGGCACAGGTGGTACAGGCACAGCATTATCAGCAGGGACCGATATCACAAGCACACAAACAATTTATGTTTATGTAGCAGCGACCACGACCTGTCCATCCGATGAGAGCAGCTTTACAGTGACAATCGAAGCCAGTGTAAAGGCGGATGTATTAGGTGATGTTACCGAATGTGATAGCTATACCTTACCAGCATTAACCCATGGTTCATACTATACAGGCACAGGTGGTACAGGCACAGCATTATCAGCAGGGACCGATATCACAAGCACACAAACAATTTATGTTTATGTAGCAGCGACCACGACCTGTCCATCCGATGAGAGCAGCTTTACAGTAACAATCGAAGCCAGTGTAAAGGCGGATGTATTAGGTGATGTTACCGAATGTGATAGCTATACCTTACCAGCATTAACCCATGGTTCATACTATACAGGCACAGGTGGTACAGGCACAGCATTATCAGCAGGGACCGATATCACAAGCACACAAACAATTTATGTTTATGTAGCAGCGACCACGACCTGTCCATCCGATGAGAGCAGCTTTACAGTGACAATCGAAGCCAGTGTAAAGGCGGATGTATTAGGCGATGTTACCGAATGTGATAGCTATACCTTACCAGCATTAACCCATGGTTCATACTATACAGGCACAGGTGGTACAGGCACAGCATTATCAGCAGGGACCGATATCACAAGCACACAAACAATTTATGTTTATGTAGCAGCGACCACGACCTGTCCATCCGATGAGAGCAGCTTTACAGTGACAATCGAAGCCAGTGTAAAGGCGGATGTATTAGGCGATGTTACCGAATGTGATAGCTATACCTTACCAGCATTAACCCATGGTTCATACTATACAGGCACAGGTGGTACAGGCACAGCATTATCAGCAGGGACCGATATCACAAGCACACAAACAATTTATGTTTATGTAGCAGCGACCACGACCTGTCCATCCGATGAGAGCAGCTTTACAGTAACAATCGAAGCCAGTGTAAAGGCGGATGTATTAGGTGATGTTACCGAATGTGATAGCTATACCTTACCAGCATTAACCCATGGTTCATACTATACAGGCACAGGTGGTACAGGCACAGCATTATCAGCAGGGACCGATATCACAAGCACACAAACAATTTATGTTTATGTAGCAGCGACCACGACCTGTCCATCCGATGAGAGCAGCTTTACAGTGACAATCGAAGCCAGTGTAAAGGCGGATGTATTAGGCGATGTTACCGAATGTGATAGCTATACCTTACCAGCATTAACCCATGGTTCATACTATACAGGCACAGGTGGTACAGGCACAGCATTATCAGCAGGGACCGATATCACAAGCACACAAACAATTTATGTTTATGTAGCAGCGACCACGACCTGTCCATCCGATGAGAGCAGCTTTACAGTGACAATCGAAGCCAGTGTAAAGGCGGATGTATTAGGCGATGTTACCGAATGTGATAGCTATACCTTACCAGCATTAACCCATGGTTCATACTATACAGGCACAGGTGGTACAGGCACAGCATTATCAGCAGGGACCGATATCACAAGCACACAAACAATTTATGTTTATGTAGCAGCGACCACGACCTGTCCATCCGATGAGAGCAGCTTTACAGTGACAATCGAAGCCAGTGTAAAGGCGGATGTATTAGGTGATGTTACCGAATGTGATAGCTATACCTTACCAGCATTAACCCATGGTTCATACTATACAGGCACAGGTGGTACAGGCACAGCATTATCAGCAGGGACCGATATCACAAGCACACAAACAATTTATGTTTATGTAGCAGCGACCACGACCTGTCCATCCGATGAGAGCAGCTTTACAGTAACGATAGAGTACACTCCAGAAATTACAGCTGATGCTCCTATTTGTGGCGAAATTCAAGAATTTGGTACTTATTCAGTTAATGTGTCAACAAGTGGAGGTGTTTTGACAAGCGATTATGGTAATGTGGTTAATAATGGAAATAATTCATGGACTGTAACTGATATTCCAAATGGACAGAATATTATAGTAACAGCTACTACATCAATAGGATGTGAAAGTTTACTCGAAATAGAAGCTCCGAACTGTACATGTATAGAATTGGATTATGATTATTCAAATGTTACTTGTAATGGTTTAAATGATGGTACTATAATAGTTAATTACGTAACAGAAGGTGCTACCGTAACTATCAATGGACAGCCGTATGATGAAAATGCACTATATGCTGCAGGAAATTATACCATTATGGCATTTTTTGAAGGGGTTGATATAAGTGACTGTATTATCTCTGAAACCTTTGAAATTACAGAACCAGAAGTGGTTAACATATCAGTATCTCATACCAATGTGACCTGTCATGGGGCTAATGATGGAACAATAACAGTGACCAGTTTAAGTGAAGGCGCAACTTATACCATTCAATTAAATGGATATGGACCAGACCTAAGCGGACAAACAACATTTGCGCCAGGTAATTATTTAGTTGTGGCAACAGTTGATGATGGTTCTACTTCTCGAATGGTTGATAATTCTAATTTGATGACAGATAGATATGGAGACCCTTGTATTAAGAGTAGATTGGTTACTATAACAGATCCTGCTCCGTTAAACTGTTCAATTAGTTATAAGTTTAAAAAATATCCATTTTGCAAACAAGATAAAAGAGCTAAAAATGTTAACATGCTAATTGCAAATACCACAGGTGGTACTGGAGCTGTTACTTACAGTTGGTCTGTAGATGAAACTAGTGCGCAAAATGGATGGTCAATCAATTCAGATCCTACTGCTCAAACAATTAAGTTTATTGCTGGTTATGGTTATGGAATATTTAATCTAACAACAACAGATGTAAATGGATGTCAATCTGAATGTAGTGTACAACTTTTTGCTAAATGCTTAAATAATAGCAGTGGAAGTAATAACGTATTTTCAAGATTTGACACAAACTATTTAGAGGTATATCCAAATCCAACAAAAGGAATGCTAAACATTAAATTTACAGAAACTATTGATTCAGATATGTCTGTTGAAGTGTTTGATTTGGTTGGAACAGTGATGTATTCTAAAAAATACTCTGACTTTAGAGATTCTAATTTATCCATTGATTTCTCAAAATTCCCAAGTCAGGTTTACTATTTGAAAGTGACATCTAATAAAGGAACAGTCGTTAAGAAAGTGATATTAGATAAATAAGAATCATAAATTTAATAGTAATTACAACACCTTTAATGTAAAAGTTGGAGGTGTTGTTTTTTATAAACTATTTAGCAAACAATGGATTAATATCTTTAAAAGCTTTAAACTTTAAAGGTTTTAGTAGAATCTTCAATTAAATTATGGAGTTCTTCCATCTCATTTTTTGTCAATTCTCTATACTCACCAACAGGAACATCTAATTTAATATTCATTATCCGGACACGTTTTAGCGTTTGCACTTCGTAATCTAAATACTCACACATTCGACGAATTTGTCTGTTGAGTCCTTGCGTCAAAATGATTTTAAATTCGTGAGTGCCTAATTTTTTGACTTCACATTTTTTGGTAACTCTATCTAAAATAGGAACGCCATTAGCCATACGTTCCACAAATGTTTGCGAAATGGGCTTGTCAACCGTAACAATATATTCTTTTTCATGATTATTACTGGCTCTGAGTATTTTGTTTACGATGTCGCCATCATCTGTTAAAAGGATAAGACCTTCACTTGGTTTGTCTAAACGACCAATAGGAAAAATACGTTTTGGATACTTAATAAAATCGATAATATTATTTTTTTCAACACGCGTATCAGTAGTACAAACAATACCTATAGGTTTGTTAAATGCTAAGTAAACAAAACGCTCTTTGGTATTTATAACAGGGTTTCCATCTACCTTTACCACATCATCTGGAGCTATTTTTGTACCCATTTCTGGCACTGTTCCGTTGATGGTTACGCGTCCAGCTTCAATAAGTTTATCAGCTTCTCTACGTGAGCAGTAACCTACTTCACTTAAATATTTATTGATACGTTTTAGAGGTTCTTCCATTTGACAAAGATAAACACTTTAATTTTCAATAAAATCATAAATATATGAAGTTACGGTTTCGTTATTTAATGCATGTCCTAATCCTTTTGTAGTAATGAGTTTGCTATTTTTAAAGCTGTTTTTTATAAGTAAAGCATCTTGGTATGGAATGATTTTATCATCTTCATCATGAATAATCAAACCTTCAGAATTTATGGTTTCTAAATATTTTGCTGTCGAAAATTGTTCTGGTGTATCTCCAAAACGTTCAATAATAGTAGTATTTAATTGTAATATCATACGTTGATTATAACCTAACATATCTGTATAACGTTTAAATACATCTGTAAATTCTGATGGTGTTCCTAACAAGATAATTTTTTGAATAGTTTCTATTTTATACTTATGCTGAAAAAACACTGAAGCCATACCACCAACTGAATGTCCAATAATTATTTCGGGGTTAAAGCGTTTTACCACCACATTTATAAACTCTGAATATAGCAACACATTAAAAGTTTTGCTCCCAGAATTTCCATGAGCTGGTGCATCTAATGCTATAATATGGTATTTTTTCTTTTTTAATTTACTAATTAATAGTTTCCATCTGGCCGAATTACTTTCCCAGCCATGAACCAAAAGAATAGTTTTTCCTTCTCCTAACCATCTGTAGGTCATTATTGGGTACTTTTCAAACTTTAATTCTTCTTGGTATGCCGTACCTAAAAAATCTGATTGCAATTCATTAATTTGTCCTTTTCGGGGTTTTGTAAACAGATAAAGCGCTCCTTTGGCAGCATGAGATTTTGACAGATAGCTTAAAATATTATAATAAAACCCAACTAATTTTATTAAAACCTGTTTCATTTAGTTTCTCGGTTTACTAAGTCCATAGAAAAAGCAGGTAAGCAAATAGCTATATATTCGCATGGTTCTGTAAACGGATTTGAATATTGAATTCTGGTGTTTTTTTCAATTTTAATAGATTGACCTGCTTTTAAAACGATGGTCTCTCCATCTATAATAAATTGTTTTTTCCCTTTAAAAATAAAGGTGTATTCATCAAACTTTGGTGTTTGAAAAGGTTCACTCCAACCTGCAGGAGCCACCATATGTGCTATGCTTATTTGGCTATTGCCATCTGTGGCTTGTCCAAAATGTTCTTTGATGATTTTTCCATCGGTTGTTGGAAAAACAAAAGGGTTGTTTTGTATGGTATATTTTTTCATCGGTTTATTTAAGAGGTTTTCGTTTTATCATTCCGCCTTTTAGATCTTTTACTAAGCCCATAATGATAAAGGCATTTTTATCAATTTTATCAATTTCAGTATGCAATTTAGAAAGTTCTAAACGTGTCATAACAGTATAAATTATATCTTTTGTGTAATTAGTGTTTGAGTCGTAACCACCTTTACCAGCATAAATAGTGCAGGCTCTTCTCAATTTTTCGGTAATCATAAGTCTAATAGCTTCATGGTGGTCAGAGATAATTGTAACACCAACATATTCTTCAACGCCATCTACCACAAAATCTACAGTTTTTGCAGCAGCTAAATAGGTTAAAATAGCGTAAAGTGCTATTTCTATAGTTAAAATATAAGCGCCAAATGAGAAGATAATAATGTTGGTAATAAGCAAAACATCGCCAATTGTCAATGATAATTTTCGGCTTAGCCAAATTGCTAAAACTTCGGTGCCATCAATCACGCTGCCACCTCGCATTGCCATTCCAATACCTAAACCTAAGAAAAATCCACCAAAAACAGCAATCAACAATTTATCATCTGTAATGGTTGGATAATCTACATAATGCACTACGAGAGCTAAAAATGTAATGGCTGCAACACTTCGTAATGCGAATTTGACATTAAATATTTTAGAGGCTAATATCAAGAAAGGAAGGTTGACAATAAGTAACATATAACTCAAATCTATATGTGTAATGTTTTCTAAAAGGAGCGAAATACCTGTGGCACCACCATCAATAAATCGATTTGGTAACAAAAAGCCTTTTAACCCGAAACCAGCCGAAAACACACCAACACTAATAAATAAGTACTCTTTTATGGCATGTGTAAGTTCCACTTGTAGCGTTCTAACTAATGGAACTATCTGTTTTTTGCTTATTGGTGTTGTTGCATTTTTTCCCTCAAGTTTTTTGCGAGCAATGGTAAACAGTAGCTTGGAGATAAATGAATTCATGTAGTTGTTAATAGGTTTTATGCCAGTTTATAAAAAAAAACTTCACTTTTGCTTTGTCAGGAATTTGAGTTTCTTCAATTTTTAAGTTCATATCAAAACGCAAATTGGCTGGCAATTCTTTTTTGTCAATGGTAAAAGAAGCGTTGATATCATTGGCGGTTACTACAACAGAACTCAATAAATTGTCGATTTTTGTCACTTTATAAGCTGCTTTAATATCCTTAAAGGTGCTTAATAATGTAATGCCTTTTTCAGTTTTAAAACGCGGATCTAAAATACGAACATCACTTATAGTTGCTGTAGAATCTAATGCTGCGCTTGGTGATAAAACGAGTAATTTTTTACCTCCTTTTTCATAAATTTCGATGTCATTGATGTTGCCTGTAAATTCATCACCTCCAACATATTTTACAATAGAATCTGTTGCGTAAATGGTTTTTAAATCTTTAACTTGAGTTGAATCAGTTAACAGCCCAATATGTTGTTTTTGGATTAAAAATGGGTCTTGTTCTTTTTTACAACTTGTAACTAAAAGCGATAGGATAACGAGGCAAAAAATAGATTTGTACATAAAATTATTTAGGTTTATAGTTTGATAGTGTGTTGTTTGGTGGTTTTATCGTTTCATCACTTTGGTTAAAATACCAAAAACACTTCTGATAAATGTGGCACTTGTAAGCACTTTTACAATTGGGTTCATGGCAGAACTTCGTCTTGTGCTTGTAGTACGTTGTTTGGATTGCGCTTTTTTCAAATCTTCCAATTCTTTTTGCGCTTTGTCTTTGGCTTCATCGGCAGCTGCTTTATCAATTTTTTTGTTCAGCATTTCATAAGCACTTTCTCGGTCAATCACATCGCTATATTTTTTTACCAATTTCGATTTTGACAACAAATTACTCAATTCGGCATCGGTTAAAATATCCATTCTACTCATTGGTGCGCGCATCATGGTTGCTGCTAATGGTGTTGGTTTTCCTTTTTCATTTAAGGCCGAAACTAACGCTTCACCAGTTCCGAGAGAGGTTAATACACTTGCAGTATCATAATATTCAGTATCTGGATAATTTTGAGCAGTCAATTTAATTGCTTTTCGGTCATTTGCTGTAAAAGCTCTTAATGCATGTTGAATTTTTAAACCTAACTGGCTCAACACCGCGTCTGGTACGTCTGTTGGGTTTTGGGTTACAAAATAAATACCAACACCTTTACTTCTGATGAGTTTTACAATGCTTTCTATTTGATTTAAAAGGGCTTTGGATGCTTCATTAAAAATAAGATGTGCTTCGTCAATAAACAGCACTAACTCAGGTCGTCCTGTGTCGCCTTGTTCTGGAAATGTAGAGTAAATTTCTGCTAACAAACTCAGCATAAAAGTTGAAAATAACTTTGGTCTGTCTTGTATGTCAGTCAAACGCAAAATATTGATATAGCCTCTTCCATCATTATCTACGCGCAATAAATCGTCAACTTCAAACGATGTTTCACCAAAAAATAAATCAGCACCTTGTTGTTCTAATTCTACAACTTTTCTTAAAATAGCACCTGTTGATGCGGTCGAAATGCGTCCATAAGCGTCTTCAAATTCATCTTTGCCTTCTTGGGTTGCGTATTGCAATATTTTTTTGAAATCTTTTAAGTCCAAAAGTGGCATTTTGTTGTCATCACAATATTTAAAAATAACAGCTACAACACCAGATTGTGCATCAGATAAGTCTAAAATACGCGATAATAAAACAGGTCCAAACTCACTAACAGTTGCGCGTAAACGGACACCATCTTGCTCAGAAAGTGTTAAGACTTCGACTGGAAAATTTTTAGCTTCAAAAGGCAAACCAATAAGGGCGTGTCGTTCATCAATTTTTGGATTGCCTGGGCTTGGTTCTGCTAATCCACTCAAATCACCTTTAATATCCATTAAAAGTACAGGAACGCCTTTTTCTGATAAATTTTCGGCTAAAACTTGGAGTGTTTTTGTCTTTCCAGTCCCTGTGGCTCCAGCTATCAAGCCATGTCTATTCATGGTTTTTAAAGGGACGTTTACAAACGCATTTTTAAGGGTTTGTCCATCTAACATGGCAGCGCCTAAAGTGATAAATTCACCTTTATTGGTGTTTCCTTCTTCAATAAGCTTAAAAAAATCGTCCTGTTTACTCATAATTCTAAATTTTGTATAAAAATACTAATCTTGAAGCAATCCATAGGAAAATCTTTTGAACATTTTAACAATAAACTTAAAACGGTAAACTATCTTTGCAAACTATGAAAAGTGATATTAAGGTTTTAGTTGATGAAGGCAAAATGTTGCCCTTAATGGAAGAATTTTATACCATTCAAGGCGAAGGCTTCCATAAGGGGACAGCAGCTTATTTTATTAGAGTTGGTGGTTGTGATGTAGGTTGCCATTGGTGTGATGTCAAAGAAAGTTGGAATGCAGAGTTGCATCCACCAACAGAAACATCAAAAATTGTTGAAAATGCTGCAAAATATAGTGATACAATTGTAGTGACAGGTGGCGAACCCTTAACTTGGGATATGACAGAGTTGACCAAACAGCTTAAAGCAAAAGGCTTGCAAGTGCATATAGAAACTTCTGGTGCTTATAAATTAACAGGCGTTTGGGATTGGATTTGTTTATCGCCTAAAAAATTAAAATTGCCTACAGAAGAAATTTATCAAAAAGCCCACGAATTAAAATGTATCATATTTAATAAAGATGATTTTAGATTTGCCGAAGAGCAAGCAGAAAAAGTCAACAAAAATTGCATTTTGTATTTACAACCCGAATGGAGCAAACGCGATAAAATGATTCCTGAAATTGTAGATTATGTGATGAAACATCCTAAATGGAAAGTGTCTTTACAAACACACAAGTATTTAAATATTCCTTAAATAAAAAGCCTTGAGAAATCAAGGCTTTTTTATAATAATAGTGGTTTTTATTAAAAAAAGATAAAAGGTACTTTTACTCTTAAAGTACTCCAACCTAAATACATGTCTGCACCAGTTTTAGTACCTTCAAAAGCAATTGAAAAAGCTTCTAAAATATCTTTACTTTGTGTTACAGGAACCGTAATTTTAGCAAAGGTATGTGCCTCATTATAAGTGTAAGCTCCCCAAACATTAATGTCTGTACTAAATAAAATTGTCCATTCTTTTTCTCCAGGAACTGTAAACATAGAGTAAGTACCAGCTTTAATTTTTGTGTCACCTAACATCACATCTTTGTAAAATGTAATTTCTGTAGCCTCATTGGCTCCTGTTCTCCAAACCTCACCATTAGGCGTTAATTTAGCCAAATCTCTCCCTTTTAATTGTGGTCTGCTGTAAATAACCTTAATCAATTTATCAGACACTTTGTAGTTGCTCGGAAAGGTAGCAGCATCCATTGGGCTGATGTCCAAATCGCTAAATTTTTGTGCATTAACCTGATTGGTTATTAGCATTGAAAAGGCAAATGTTGTTAAAAGCAATAATTTTTTCATAATAATTTCAATTTTTTTAAAGTCTAAAGTTAAAACTATTTTATCTTAAAATTACTATAAAAATGCTAAGATGTCGATAAAGTTTACATTTTTAAAAAAGAAGTCTACATTTTAAAAGAGATATTTCATTTTTGTTTCAATAATTGTTTTTTAATTGTAATATGTAATCATTTATAGTATTTAAGTTTTAAAATTAAAATCATAAACTCATATTTGCTAATGTAATAATAAGCAATAAAAAAATAATAAAATAAAGAATTATAAGATGTGTGGAATTGTATGTGCCTTTGATTTAAAACAAAAAGCAGAAGACTTAAGACCTCAATTATTAGAAATGGCAAAAATTATTCGCCATCGTGGACCTGATTGGAGCGGTATTTACACTAACGATAAAGCCATTTTGGCGCATGAACGTTTAGCAATTGTAGATCCAGCCTCTGGAAAGCAACCGCTTTTGAGTGAAGATAAAAAATTGATTTTGGCAGCCAATGGCGAGATTTATAATCATAGAGGTTTGCGCAAACAGTTTCCAGATTACAAGTTTCAAACTGAAAGTGATTGTGAAGTGATTTTGGCTTTATATAAAGAAAAAGGTGTCGATTTTGTAGATGAAATGAACGGCATCTTCGGATTTGCTATTTATGATGTAGATAAAGATGAATACTTCATTGCTCGTGACCATATGGGAATTATTCCGTTATACATTGGTTGGGATCAAAACGGCACTTTTTATGTCGCGTCAGAACTAAAAGCACTTGAAGGAGTTTGCACCAAAATTGAATTGTTTCCTCCAGGA
This sequence comes from Gelidibacter sp., assembly GCA_041391965.1. Lineage (GTDB taxonomy): Bacteria > Bacteroidota > Bacteroidia > Flavobacteriales > Flavobacteriaceae > JAWKMZ01. The sequence continues at coordinate 55,341 of JAWKMZ010000010.1, forward strand.
CATTATATGAGTAGTAAAGACGGAAAATTAGTTAAATGGTACCAACGCGATTGGACAGACTTTGATGCTGTAAAAGATAATGAAACCAGTATTAAAGCAATTAAAGAAGCCTTAGAAGCAGCTGTTCATAGACAATTGATGAGCGACGTGCCTTACGGTGTTTTATTGTCTGGAGGGTTAGATTCATCAGTAACATCAGCCATAGCAAAAAAATATGCCGAAAAACGTATCGAATCTGATGATACACAAACTGCTTGGTATCCACAATTACATAGTTTTTCTGTAGGGTTGGAAGGATCACCAGATTTGGCTGCTGCACGTAAAGTAGCAGAGCATATTGGAACGGTTCATCACGAAATAAAATTCACCATTCAAGAAGGGTTAGATGCCATTCGTGATGTTATTTATAACCTCGAAACCTATGATATTACAACCATTAGAGCTTCAACGCCAATGTATTTAATGGCAAGAGTCATCAAATCTATGGGAATAAAAATGGTCTTATCTGGTGAAGGTGCTGATGAGTTATTTGGAGGTTATTTATACTTCCATAAAGCGCCAAATGCCAAAGAATTTCATGAGGAAACGGTTCGAAAATTAAGCAAATTGCATATGTACGATTGTTTAAGAGCTAACAAAAGTCTTGCCGCTTGGGGAATTGAAGGACGTGTACCTTTTTTGGATAAAGAATTTATAGATGTTGCTATGCGCATCAATCCACAAGATAAAATGATTAATGGCGAACGTATGGAAAAATGGGTTGTGAGAAAAGCTTTTGAAGATATGTTGCCAGAAAGTGTGGCTTGGAGGCAAAAAGAACAATTTAGTGATGGTGTTGGGTATAGTTGGATTGATACATTAAAAGAAGTGGTTGCAACAGAAGTTACAGATGAACAATTAATAAATGCTAAATATAAATTTCCATTACAAACACCTACAACTAAGGAAGAATTTTATTATCGTTCCATTTTTGCAGACCATTTTCCGAGTGATGCGGCTGCTTTATGCGTTCCGCAAGAAGCTTCAGTTGCGTGTAGCACCAAAATTGCTTTAGATTGGGACGAAGCTTTTAAAAACATGAACGACCCAAGTGGTAGAGCAGTTGCTAAAGTACATACAGATGCTTATGTAAAAGGATGAGTAAAGTAATTAGAAGAGTATAGTTGGAAAAAGATCAATTTTTTTAAATTGGTCTTTTTTATTTAAATCAAGCCTTTTTCAAGAGCAACCCTTACCAATCCAGCAACGTTTTTAACACTCAATTTTTGAATAAGATTGCTGCGATGTGCTTCTACAGTTTTAATAGTGATAAACAATTCATTGGCGATTTCTTCAGAAGTGTATTCTTTTACAATCAACGATAAAACTTCTTTTTCGCGTCTGGTTAGATTGGGAACAAAATAAGAGCTGTTGTTGGGTTTGCCCAAAGCATCATTGAGCAACATTCGTTTTAAAGTTTCAGGAAGAAAAAGTACGTCGTTCTTAACCGTCTGTATGGCTTCTACAAGTTCAGATTTGGTAGTGTTTTTTAGTAAATAGCCATTGGCACCATTTTTAATGATTTGCTTAATAAAGGCAATGTCCTCAAAATTTGACAATGCGATAATCTTTAAGTCTTTATAAGTTTCTTTAAGTGTTTTGCACAAATCAATACCATTGCCGTCAGGTAAATTAATATCCAAAAGCAATACATCAGGAGTTTTATTTTTTAAGCCTAAAAGGGTGTCATTCACTGTATAAAATGCGTCGATGATTTGAATGTCCTCAACTTGGTTCAACATTGTTTTTAAACCTTCAACCACCATGGCGTGATCATCTGTAATTGCAAGTGTTGTCATGTGGTTGGGATGTTTTTTAAATCGATATGAATGGTAAACGTCGTGCCATTTTTATGGTGTTCTTCTTCAAAATTAGCATTCAGGAACGCAATTCTGGACGCGATGTTTTTGAGTCCAATTCCAGCGGTTTTTGAGTCGTTGTTAAACCCTTTGCCATTGTCTTCTACGGTAATAAACATCGTATCGTCGTGTGTGTTTATTTGTACCAAAGCATTTGTGGCATGCGCATGTTTAATGATGTTGTTGACCAATTCCTGTACAATTCTGTAGATAACGGTTTCAATGTTTTTTGGAAGTGAAATTTCGTTTCCGAAGTGTTGAAAATTGATGGCAATGGGGTGGATGTTTTCTAATTTTGAACAATAGTTTTTTATAGAGGTGATCAACCCAAAATCGCGAATGGTCATTGGAGAAAGATTGTGCGAAATGTTGCGAACTTGTTGGCAGGACACATCAATCATTGCGATGGTTTTTTCAAAAATAGATTTTGATTCTGTCGAAAAATCATCAGTTTTAACACTGGACAATTGATATTTTATGGATGATAAATCGCCATTGATACCATCATGAAGTTCTTGAGCCAGTCGGTTGCGTTCTTTTTCTTCGCCTTCAATTAAGGCTTGCAATTTGGTAATGTCTTGTTGCTGTTTAAGTTTTGAAATTTCGATATTTTTTAGTTGTTGTCGCTGTCTAAACACATACCAAAGTCCTAAAATTGACAAAAGCAGCAACATACTACCTATGGTTGCCAAAGTGATTTCGTTTTGTTTTTTGGATAATTCTAATTGATTGTGTTCTAAATCCATCTGTTTTTTGGCAAGTTCTTTGTCCTTTTTTTCAGAGGCATACTGTTTTTCTAAAAGATTGATTTGTTTTAAATGACTTTCATTAAGCAAAGAATCTTTTAACTGAGTTGAAATTTTAAGTTCTTGGTATGCTTTTTCAGGTTTTTGGAGTATTCCATAAATGTTAGATAAAGACCAATGCGCTTTTTGTTCAATCTCTAAAGCATTGTTGGTTTTAGATAAGGACACAGCTTCTTCCAAAAATTGAATGGCTTTTGTATAGGCTTTGACTTGAAAATATGCTTGACCTAATTGCAGCATCACATCATTTTTATAGTAAGCATCATTAACTTGGTTAATGTTGGTCAAGGCATTTTCAAAATACGGAATGGCTTTGTCAAACTGTTTTTTTGAGCTATAATATTCGCCAAAGTTGCGTTGTGCAAAAAAAGCCAATCGATGGTCATCCAAATGCGTTGAAATGCTATCGGCCTTTTTAAAATAAACAAATGCTTTTTCGGTTTGGTTGGTACTTAAATAGGCTAAACCTAAATCGCCCAAAGCATAAGACAAACGTTCATTATCATCATTAGGGATAATATGGAGTGCCTTGGTTAGGTATTCAATTTCTTTGTCGTGGTTTTTAAGAGAGCTATAAAATGTGGCCAAGTTTTCATACGACATGCCCAACCGAGAACTATCCTTAATTTCCTCAAATATTTTGATGCCTTTTATATAATTATCAATCACATTATTAAATTCGCCTTTATATTGATAAGCATTGCCAAGATTGATGTACAAACCACCAGAGCCTCTGCGGTAATTTGCTTCAATACTATATGGCAATGCTTTTTTGTAATAATAAATGGCAGAATCATAATTGGCCAAATCACTATGCACAATACCACTGTATTGAAGTGCTTTGGTTGCGCCAATGTTGTACTTAGTTTTTATACTTTTTTGAAAAGCACTATGGTACAATTTTAAAGCGTCATAAGGTTGTGTTGACTCTAATGTATAAGCTTGGTCCAATAACTGGTTAACAGCAGTACTGTCATTTTGACCAAACGAAAGTTGATTCAAAAGAAATACAAAGATGATGGCTACATACCTCATTAGACATTTAGTTGGTTGAAATAAAGGTAGTTAATTTATTCACTTTTTGATTATTTTTTTAGAATAGATTCCCTTGGCTGTATACACTTTAATAAAATACAAACCATTCTTTATATGTTGTATATTTATATTTGATGGATTAGTGTCTTTAGTTAAAACAAGCTTTCCTAAAGGGTCAAAAACTGCTATTTTTTGAATTGTTAAGGGAGTTTTTAGGTTAATATGCAGGATGTCTGAAGTTGGATTAGGGTATATCATAATAGGTTCAGTCACTACATCTTCGTGGATTCCTAAATTTTCTAAAGTAAAAATGTCAGTGCTTGATACCAAGTCACATCCAATTGCAATACCTATACTGCCTGTAGTAGCTCCAATAGGTACCAATACAGTTAAACTTGTACTTGTTGCAGCTATTACAGTGGCTTCTACTCCATTAAAAGTAACTATGTTATTTGATAGGATGGTGCTAAAATCAGTTCCAATGATTGTGACAGTTGTACCTTCTTCGCCAGTTGTAGGAGAAAAGGACGTAATGTAAGGTTGATTTTGAACCAATGATGATGCTACAAATCCAGGTAAACCAAGGTTGGAAGTTTTTCCTCCTAAACCCATACCTTCAGCTACATAGTTACATTCAGTACCAACAACATCAGGATTATGGATTACTCCTAAAAAGCCATTGTTCTCTCTTGCCACATAAATTTTTTTGTCAGGTCCTAATTGAATAGCTCCAAGAGCGACTGTATTGGTCTCAAGCGCAATCATTGAATTTGCTATAAGTTCTGGGCTTTGCATTGTGATATCAAATTGGAATACTCTATTTTGTCCCCGATGGTCTGATACATATACCAAATTGTTATTTGGACTAAACTCAATACCATAGCTTCCAAATCCACCAATACTGTTTGTGAAACTTATTACTTTTTGATTGCTAACAATACCAGAGGAAGCATCAAAATCATAGAGATGGAAAGATTGATTGAAGTTTGCTAATGCAATTTTTGTTCCGTCTGGTGAAATTTTCATATAACCAAAAAAACCAGAAGCTATTGAAAATTCAGAGATTATCGGTGTCATGTTAATGCCATTGGGCGTAATTTTATAAACATTGAAGCGTTTTTGATTTGCTCCATATGTTATCAGCCATACATCAGTTTGGTTGGAGGCCAGCAATCCTGCTACTTTTTCTGAATTTTCATTAGTTATGGGAATGTTTTTAGCAGTTGATATAACAGCGCCATTCCCATTGTCCAAAGTCATATCTACAATGCTATAGTTATAAGGGCCAGGTGTAATGACAAAATATTTATCGACGTTTTGAGGAAATGGAACAATAAACGCCGCTTGGGTATTACTGCTATTAGAGGTTAATCCAGTCCCATTGGCCATTACTTGATGGTTTTTGTTAAAAATTGTTATCCCATTTGTGTAGAATAGTAGATTTCCATTAGCATCGCTTATGGATGCAACACCTTCTACCTGCGTCATTGCACTATTGGTAAGTGCTATTGGGATGTTGTTTTCAAATTTTATGGCTGCTTGGTTTCCAAAATACCAATGGTTTGCACTATTATTTGAAATTCCGTTGCAAGTAGAAGTTTCAACTACTGTAAAAATACTCGAACTTATGGCTGATTCTGATCCGACAGTGATAGTAATGGCTCCAGACGTTGCGCCTGTTGGTACCAATACGGTGATACTGGTTTCTGTAGCAGAAATCACATTTGCTTGAATGCCATTAAATTCAACTAAATTATTCTCTGGAATTGAATTAAAATCATTTCCTAAAATAGTTACAGTTGCCCCAATTAAGCCTGAAGTTGGAGAAAAGGATGTTATTATAGGAGTATTTAAAATATAGTAATCATTACTGTTCAATACATTAGGGGCAAGTGAATTATTAATATTGTTTGTGTTAGTATAAAACGACGTTGTAAACAACAGAAAAACCATGCTAAAGAGTGTAATAATTTTCATAATAAAATTGATTAATAGTTTATGGTGCTAAATTATTAGCAATCAGATACTTATTTTTAAGGGAAACTCATAGAATTAAAATTTTAGGGTTTACCCTTAAATCAGACTTTTTTGAGTGAATTTTTCTGTTCAAATTGATTTTTAGGAAGTCAAATAATCACCTCTACGAGATTTTGTGTTTTTTGCGGTTTTTTGAAGATGTTAAAATTCATCAAAATCAATTTTAAAGCACTTTTTAATCGATTTAAGACACTTTTAAGTAATTAACAACTGTTGATAATTTTAAACTATAATCAATAAAAAACTTTCAAAAAGGCTAATCGTTTCGTATCTTTGTTTGTATTCAAAAGGATGCTAAACGCATCTTTTTTTATGTAGTAAATAAAAGCAATAAATAATTTTAAATTATAATATGAGCAATCAAAAAGAAGAATTTAACAAGCACAATTATTCGGCAGACAGTATTCAGGCCTTAGAAGGTATGGAACACGTA
>JAWKMZ010000011.1:0-41723 GCA_041391965.1 Gelidibacter sp.
AATATCAATTGATGATTCGCCTTTACGCTCATCAGACAGTTTTTCAAAAGGCACAGGAGTCACTTCTATATGAATGTCAATTCGGTCTAAAAGTGGTCCAGAAATCTTGCTTAAATAACGTTGCATTTCGTGAGGCGATGAGGTAGCTGGTGCGTTTGGATCATTAAAATAACCACTCGGACTCGGATTCATACTTGCCACCAACATAAACGACGATGGATACGTCACAGAAAATTTTGCTCTTGAAATGGTGACTTCTCTATCTTCTAAAGGCTGTCGCATCACTTCCAAAACTTCGCGTTTAAATTCTGGTAATTCGTCTAAAAACAACACACCATTATGTGATAAGGATATTTCTCCTGGTTGTGGATAACTTCCACCACCAACAAGTGCGACGTTCGAAATTGTATGATGAGGGCTTCTAAAAGGACGTTGTGCCATCAAACCTGTGTGTTCTTTAACGCGTCCAGCAACCGAATGTATTTTGGTGGTTTCCAGCGCTTCTCTGATAGTCATTGGCGGCAAAATACTCGGTAAGCGTTTGGCAAGCATCGTTTTTCCTGCTCCTGGAGGACCAATTAGAATAATATTATGTCCTCCTGCTGCAGCAATTTCCATACAGCGTTTGATGGATTCTTGACCTTTGACATCCGAAAAATCAAATTCTGGATATTCTAAATTTTTATAAAACTCTTCTCTAACATTAATAACCGTACGTTCTAAAGGCATATCAACATCAAAATAATCGATGACTTGCTTAATATTTTCAACACCATAAACCTCTAAATCACTAACTATAGCTGCTTCTTTTGCGTTTTGAGCTGGCAAAATAACCCCTTTAAAACCTTCTTCTTTGGCTTTTATAGCAATTGGTAATGCACCTTTTATGGGTTGCAGATTGCCATCTAAAGACAATTCGCCCATAATTAAAAAATCTTCTAAATTATCTGCTTTAATTTGATTGGAAGCTGCTAAAATTCCTATAGCCAACGTCAAATCGTATGAAGAGCCTTCTTTGCGCAAATCGGCAGGAGACATATTGATAATCAACTTTTTGCCTGGAATTTTATACCCATTATTTTGAAGCGCTGCTGCAATCCTGAAATTGCTTTCTTTAATAGCATTGTCAGGCAGTCCAACTAAATGGTAACCAATACCTGTATCAACGTTCACTTCAACCGTTATAGTGGTGGCTTCCACTCCAAAAACAGCACTTCCAAATACTTTTTTGAGCATATTTAATTGGTTTGTTTAAATGTAAGAAAAAATTGGTATGAATTACAACGCGTTAATAAACTCTAAAGCACGTTTTTCATTATAATAGACGTTTTTTTTATCTACAAACCCAACATGACCTCCATGTTTGGGCATTTCTAAGTGAAGATGCGAATTTTGTTTTGCTTCTGTAATAGGATAACATTCTGCTGACAAAAATGAGTCGTTAAGCGCATTGATAATGAGTGTTGGAATTTTAATATGTTGAAGATATTGCAGACTGCTACTTTTTTCATAATAATCTAAAGCATTTGCAAACCCATGAGCTTTTGAAGTATAGACCTCATCAAAATCCATTAAAATTTTAATTTGTTTAATCTCTGCTTTAGTAATTTGCTCAGGGAATTTTGACAATTTCTGTTTTAATCGGTTAACCAGATGTCTTTTAAAACGAATAGCGTATAGCTTGTTTTTTATCGTATGCAATTCTAAAGCCGCTCCATATAAAAAACAAGGTACAGAAACTGCAATGGCTGCTTTTATTTGAGAAGGAATTATAGCACTTTCACCCAAATATTTTAGTATCATATTGCCACCAAGACTAAAGCCTTTGATATAAATAGCAGTATATTTTTTAGCATCCAAAATATGCTGAATAACCTCTTTCAAATCTTCCGTAGCACCAGAATGATACGAACGAAATTTTAAGTTATCTTCACCGCTACAACCTCTAAAATTTACAGCAACAGCATCAATAAGATTGTTATTGAAGAGTTTTGCTGTTCCTGTCATATAAGGTCGTTGTGCATCGCCTTCCAAACCATGAAGTAAGATGATGAGTTTATTGGTTTTTTCTTTAGAATGACTCCAATCTAAATCCAAAAAATCACCATCAGAAAGTGTGATACGCTCTCTACTTTGATCAATATGATTGACTTTCCTAATTAATCCAGAATAGATTGTAGAAATAAATCCATTTCTAAAAAAATAAGGTGCCTTGTAGCTTGATTGGAGTAGTGGCATTATCTTTTAGACTTCAAAGCATCAGATGGTTTAGGCACAAAATGATGTTTTCCTCCTGCTCTATCATCATTAAATGTAACAGGAATATCATTATTAAGAGTGCGCTCATTCCATGTTAGGTTTTGAGTACCATCATCACGTTTTACCATGGTAATACAGTCTTCTACAGGACAAACTAAAGAACATAAATTACAACCAACACAATTTTCTTCAATAATACTCGGAATTCTAACGTTTAAATCATCAGACAACGCAATGGCTTGGTGTGCGCCATCATCACAAGCAATATAACACAAATCGCAACCAATACATTTATCTTTATTAATTTCGGCAACTACTTTATGTTTTAAATTTAAATGTTTCCATTCAGTCACATTTGGTAAGGCTTTGCCTGAAAAATCATAAATTGTTGTATAGTTTTTTTCTTCCATAAACTGACGCAAACCAGCTTCCATTTCGCGCACAATACCAAATCCATAGTGCATTGCTGCTGTACATACTTGAACTGAAGTTGCTCCAAGTAACATAAATTCTACAACATCACGCCAAGTTTCAATACCTCCAATACCAGAAATTGGTACTTTATTAATTTCTGGATGTTTTGCCAAATCTTTGAGCATGTTCATGGCAATGGGCTTTACTGCAGGACCACAATAGCCTCCATTGGTTCCTTTACCACCAACAACTGGATAAGGTGCATAACTGTCCAAATCGATGCCAACAATACTTTTGATGGTGTTGATGAGCGAAATAGCATCGGTTCCACCTTGTACAGCTGCCAAACCTGGATACACAATTTCAGAAATATTAGGTGTCAATTTTGTAATTACTGGAATAGTTGCGGTTTCTTTTACCCAACCTACAATAGTTTTAAGCACTTCGGGTTCTTGACCAACCGCTGAACCCATGCCTCGTTCGCACATGCCATGTGGACAACCAAAATTGAGTTCAATCCCATCGGCTCCAGCGTTTTCAACATCTTTGATAATTTGTTCCCATTCGGCTCTTGTCTCGACCATTAAAGACGCAATAACCGCATGATTTGGAAAATATTTTTTGACTTCTTCAATTTCGCGAAGATTATCTGCTAAAGGTCGATCGGTTATTAATTCGATATTATTGAAACCCATCATTTTGGTGTTTCTATAATTTACAGAACCATAACGACTTGATACATTAACTACAGGAACACCAAGGGTTTTCCATACAGCGCCTCCCCAGCCAGCTTCAAACGCTTTCATAATTTGATAACCTGAATTTGTTGGTGGTGCTGATGCTAACCAAAATGGGTTAGGCGATTTTATTCCTGCGAAATTTATGGATAAGTCTATCATTTGATTTTTGATTTTTGATTTATGGTTTTATGGAATACTGATTATGCTGATTGCTTTTGGTATTCACAAATTAGATGCGTTTAAAAATTATAATATATCACAAAAAAATAGTGTTTTTTATTTTTCATTCTTCATTATATAATTATTCATTCCAATAGCTGCCATTTTTCCATCATAAGCTGCATTGACCACTTCTGCACCACCATTAATGGCATCACCTCCTGCAAAATACTTTGGATTTGAGGATTGAAAAGCATCATTGACTTTTATTATAGTCTTAGCATCTAACTCTAAACCGTCTATAAGGTTGTATAGATGTCCTTGTTTTGCTTGACCTGTGGCTTTTATGACTAAGTCGCATCGCACAATAAAGGTGTTGTTCATGTTGGTTTGCAATTTTCCTTCAATAAGTTCAGTTTTAGCAAATTTGACTCCTTCTACGTTCTCATTTCCAATGATTTCTAATGGTGTTACATGAAATAAGCTATCCACGCCTGCGCTTATGGCTAAATCATACTCAAAACCATAGGCTCCCATATGCTCTTTTGAATTTCTATAAGCCAGCACTATTTTTTTTGCTCCCATTCTTGCTGATTCTGATGCTGCATCCATAGCGGTATTTCCGCCTCCTAAAACCACTACCTTTTGAGGGACTTTCATTTTATGCTGTTTTTCACGTAATGCTTCAATAAATTCAACAGCTCCTATAACATTGTTTTTATCTTCTCCTTTTAATCCTAAAGTTTTTGTATTTCCTAAACCTACTCCTAAAAAAATAGCTTCATAATTTTGCTCTAAATCTTTTAATTGTGATTTTGAAGTGATTGCGGAATTATATTTAATGTTGAATCCTAAATGCTTCTGAAGGTATCCTATTTCTTTTAAAGCTTCTTCATTTGTGATTTTATAAGGTGCTACACCATGAACTGTCAATCCTGAAGGCATTGATTTAGCTTCAAAAACATCTACTTCATAACCTAAAGTTCGCGCTTCACATGCAAAAGCAATTCCGGCAGGACCAGAACCTATAACTGCCACTTTTTTACCGTTGGGTTTACCTGCTTTAAAAATTGATTTATTTGCATCAATAGTTTTGTTAGTGGCATAATTTTGAAGTCTCCCAATTTGAAGTGGAAGAACATCTTGATGATTATACACACAAGCACCTTCACACAAAACTCCAGTTGGACACACCACACCACAAGCATTGCCCAACCAATTAGAATCAAATATCGTTTTTGAAGCACCAGTTACATTATTTGTGTGGATTTGCTTAATAAACAACGGTATATCAATATGCGTAGGACAAGCCTGAACGCAAGGTGCATCGTAACAAAATAAACATCGAGATGCCTCATAATACGCTTCGGTATCATTCATCAATGGTTTTTTTTGCTTGAAATTCTTTTTGAATTCTGCTTCTGTATTTGGTCTTTTGTATTCTGCCATCGTTTAAAGTTCTGTTAATCTTCCGTAAGTTTCTGGTCGTCTATCTCTATAAAATTGCCATGTAGAACGTACTTCATCTATCAAATCCAAATCAAATTCTGCAACCAACAATTCATCATCATCTCTTGACGCTTGAGAAAATATTTGTCCGCGAGGATCCACAAAATAAGATTGTCCATAAAACTTCCCAAGATTCCAAGGTTTTTCTTCGCCAACTCGATTGATACAGCCCATAAAATAACCATTGGCTGCGGCATGTGCTGGTTGCTCTAACTTCCATAAGTATTCGCTTAATCCGGCTACCGTTGCAGAAGGATTGTACACAATTTCGGCGCCATTTAAACCCAAAGCTCTTGCGCCATCAGGAAAATGTCTATCATAGCAAATGTATACGCCTACTTTAGCATATTTGGTTTGAAACACGGGATAGCCTAAGTTACCAGGTTTAAAGAAGAATTTTTCCCAAAACCCAGTAGTATGCGGAATATGATTTTTTCTGTATTTTCCTAAATAAGTTCCATCAGCATCAATAACTGCTGCTGTATTATACAAAACACCTGGTTGTTCTTTTTCATAAATTGGCACAATAATGACCATATTGTGTTTCTTAGCCAAAACTTGCATTTTTTCAGTCGTTGGACCAGGAACGGATTCTGCAGATTCATACCATTTTTTATCCTGTCCAGGACAAAAATAAGGTGTGTTAAAAATTTCTTGTAAGCACAAAATTTGAACTCCTTGCTTTCCTGCTTCTTCAATATATGGAATATGTTTGTTGTACATTGCATCCATAATTTCCTTAATGGTTCCTTCACCTTCCGTCATTGGAAGACTCATTTGTATCAATCCTGATTTTACTTTTCTTGGCATAATTGTTTAATTTTATAGAACGCTGATTTTTTTTATGATTAAATATGATTTATCTCTCACAAAGACGCAGAGTTCAAAGTTTTTGAAAAATTAATTATTTGTTCTTCTTATACTTTATATTCATTTAAGTTCTTGGTTCTTTATTCTTTTCTTTAAATAACAATTTTTGATGTTTTTCCTCGCGGAATAAATTGTCCATGTCCCGCTTTGAGTTTGCACGTTTCATTTTCAATTGCCACTTGCCCTCTTAAAATTACAGTTTCTGTTTTCCCTGTAATTTTCATACCTTCATATGCTGAATAATCACAATTCATATGATGTGTTTTTACTGAAATGGTATGTTCTTTTTTAGGATTAAAGATGACAATATCTGCATCACTTCCTATAGCGATTGTGCCTTTTCTGGGATACATTCCAAAAATTTTTGCTGCATTTGTTGAACTCACTTCAACATATTTGGTCAACGATATTTTTTCTTTAGTAACACCTTCTGAAAATAACAATTCCATACGATGTTCTATAGCTGGATGACCATTTGGAATTTTTGAAAAATCATCTTTACCCATCAATTTTTGTTCCCATAAAAACGGACAATGATCGGTTCCAACTACCTGAACTAATCCTTGATTGATACCTGACCACAAAGCGATTTGGTCTTTCTTTTCACGCAAAGGCGGACTCATAACCCATTTAGCACCTTCAAAATCGTTTTTATATAATGAAGCATCTAAAACCAAATATTGCGTACAGGTTTCAACAAATACTTTTTGATTGCGTAGTGTGGCTTTTCGAACTGCGTTTAAAGCACCTTCACAAGTCATATGTACAATATAACCTGGACAATCTGTATAATGCAACATATCAGCAAAACGTGCTGACGCTTCTGCCTCAGTAACTTCAGGTTGTGATAAATAATGGTATAAAGGTGATAAGTTGCCTTCTGCTTTATTTTTTGCAATTAATGAATCAATCATATCGCCATTAGTGGCATGAACAGTGACTAAACCACCATGTTTTTTAACCACTTTCATAAGTTGCACCATTTGGCCATCATCAATCATCAACGCACCTTTATAAGCCATAAATGTTTTAAAGGATATGATGCCTTCTTCTTCAATCATTTGCACCACTTCTTTAGCAACATCGTCGTTAAAATCGGTGACTGCCATGTGATATGAATAATCTCCAATAGCTTTTCCTTTTGATTTACCTTGCCAAGTTTTTAAGGCATTGTGCAAGGTATCGCCTTGTGTTTGCAAGATAAAATCGATAACCATTGTGGTGCCTCCATGCAAAGCTGCACGTGTTCCAGTTTCATAATCATCGCTAGAATGTGTTCCCATAAAAGGCATATCGAGATGTACATGTGGATCAATACCTCCAGGAAAAACGAGCTTATTTGTTGCATCGATAATTGTATGAGCAGTGTATTTTAAATCCTTACCAATGGCAACAATTTTTTCGCCTTCTGTGTAAACATCAGCAATATAACTTTCGGAAGCCGTTACCACACGACCATTTTTAATTAAAATTGACATGACTTAAATATTAGTTTTAAATGATGATTTCTTGTTTTTCATTAACAAAACATACAATCCGAACGAAATGATGAATCCTGTAAACCATGATAGTGAATACAAGAAATTCAAACTTGGAATCCAATAACCTACTAATGCCAAAAACACACCTACAAAAAGGGCTATCATCGCTGCTTTATTAAATCCTGTTTTGTTATAAGAATACATCCCGTCTTCTTTATACAATTCAGCAAGTGCAATGTTTTTTTTTCTGATGATGAAATAATCTGCAATTAAAATTCCTAAAACAGGACCTAACAAGCCGCTCACAAAGACTAAAAATCCAGAAATTTCATTTAACAACCACCAAGGTAAAATTAGTATTCCAATAATTCCTGTGATGGTGCCTCCTGTTTTAAAACTGATTCTTTTTGGCCATAAATTTGAAAACGCATTAGAAGGTGCAATCACATTGGCTGCAATATTAGTGCTCAAAGTAGCAATGAGCATAAAAATTTGTGCCACAATAACCACGACTGGGTTTTTAAATTTTGCGATGAGTGACACTGGGTCCCAAGGTGCATCATCAGCAATTAATATCTCTTTAAAATTAATGATTGCAGCACAGGTTACAAAAATTCCGACAAATGAGTAGAGCATCATGGTTGCTGGGAGCCCAATAAATTGTCCTGCCACTTGGTCTTTTTGGGTTGACGCGTAACGTGTAATATCTGCAATGCTTATAGACATAGTTGCCCAAAAACCAACCATAGCTGTCAACCAAAGTAGATAGCTCCAAAGTTTAGCTTTTGAAGTTGAACTTGAATTTATCAGATTTGCGGTCACAATACTTGATAACACAGGTGTTACACCATTTGTGTTTCTAAATTGTACTTGTACGTTTTCTGGGTTTGAAATTGCTATCGGATTGCTTGTTAAAGGATTCCAACTGGAGTTTTTATCAGAAATAATAGTATATTCTGTAGCTTTAATATTGCCTTCTTTATCGTGTAAAGCATTCAAATTCAAATAATATTGATGATTTGTTTTAGTGATGGTTGCTGACGTTTTTTCAAGTTGAATACTTTGGTCCAATACTACTGAAAATCCTTCTGCTTTAGTATAACTCCAATATATGAGAATCAATCCCATAATAATCAAGATTGGAGCTGAATAGGTTTCAAGCCATTTGATGCTTTCGGTGCCTTTCCAAATAAAATACATATTGATAATCCAAAAAATTCCGAAGCCTATAAACTTACCAATAGACAATCCTAATTCTCCTGTAGAACCTGTAATTGCATTAAAAATGGCATAAATTGCTAAGCCACCAATCCATGTTTGCACACCAAACCAACCACAAGCAATAATCCCTCTGGTTACAGATGCCAAATGCACGCCTTTTGTCCCAAAAGCGGCACGACCAATTACAGGAAACGGAATACCATATTTTACGCCAGCATGACCATTTAAAACCATTGGAATGGTAATAATTAAATTAGCTAAACCAATAATAATTAGTGCTTCATACCAATTTAAACCTGTTTTTATCATGTATGACGCTAAGAGATATGTAGGAATACAAACAGCCATTCCAACCCAAATTGCAGCAAGATGCCATTTACTCCAAGTTCTGTTTTCTTTAGAAACAGGAGCTAAATCTTCACTATATAATGGTGAATTTGAAACGTTTTCTTGTAATTCTACGATGTCTTTACTCATTAATTACAGTATTGATCAGCAATAGCAATAGCTTCAGAAATTATTTTTAAACCTTCATCCACTTCATCTTTACTCACATTTAAAGGTGGAGCAATAAAAATCCAGTTCCATCTTACAAAGGTGAACATGCCTAATTCTCTAATCTTTGCAGCCATCTTATTAGTAACTTCCATTTCGTTAGGTTTTGCATTCCAAGGTGTTACTGGTTCTTTTGTTTTTCGGTTTTTAACTAATTCTATACAACCTAATAAGCCTGTGTTTCTAAAATCGCCAATAGATGGATGCTTCGTTTTTAGTTTTTCAACTTCAGCTTCAATGTATTTTCCCATTTCAGCAGCACGTGCTACTAAATTTTCTTCTTCTATAATTTTTAAATTCTCAAGAGCAGCAGCACATGCAACAGGATGTGCAGAATAGGTTAAACCAATAGCCATAGGATTATCATTAAAATATGCTGCAATCTTATCAGTAACAACAACTCCTCCAAGTGGAAGATAGCCTGACGTTAAACCTTTAGCTAAACACATGATATCTGGAGTAACCTTGTGATGGTCTATTCCGAACATTTTTCCTGTGCGACCAAAACCACTCATCACTTCATCGTCAATCATCATAATTCCGTATGTATCACATAATTCTCTGACGCGTTTCAAGTACATTGGTGGATATTTAATACATCCTGATGAACCTGATTCACCTTCAAATAAAATAGCAGCAACACTCTCTGGATTTTCAAATTGAACAACACGCTTTAAATGCGCAATAGCACGTTCACCGCATTCTTCAATAGAATTAGAATTCCAAGGACAACGATAGGCATACGGGTTTTCAACATGCACAACATTTGGCATCGCTTGGCTATCTACCGCAAAACGTCTTGGGTCACCTCCTGCAGTCATTGCGCCATATGTTGCTCCATGATAGGCTCTATAATGTGCAATTATTTTATGTCGTCCTGTGTATATTCGTGCTAACTTGATAGCATTTTCAATGGCTTCGGCACCTCCAAGTGTGAAAAAGGTTTTTGTTAGATTTCCTGGTGTAATTTCTGCAAGTTTCTTCCCTAATTTACCTCTAACATCAGTTGCCATTCCTGGATACACATAACTTACTTCCTGCATTTGCTTAGCGACTGCATCCGTAATACGTTGATTTCCATGACCAATATTGACATTCATTAATTGAGAAGAAAAATCTAAATATTTTTTTCCGTTTCGATCATAAACATAAGAGCCTTTAGCATGAGATGCGTTTATAGGATTTAATCCTCCTTGTTTAGACCACGAAAATAATGTGTAATCGAGATTGTCTTTTATGATTTGATCCATTTATTATATAGTTGTTGTTTTGAAATATCTTTGAAATTGATTTACTATGATTTGACGAGATTCCAAATATTGTTTTTATTCTTCTAACAATTTTGGGATAAGCAGGCTTAACTCATCCAATTGGTTTTTGATTCTGGGTTCCATTTGATGGTTGTTTTTTTATTTTGTGTCCAAAATTCAATAGAACTTCGTCCTGTAATATCACCAACACCAAATTTAGATTCATTCCATCCACCAAAAGAAAAAGGTTCTCGTGGTACAGGAACTCCAATATTGACACCAATCATTCCAGCACTTGCACGATCCATCACTTGTTTTGCCAAACCACCACTTTGTGTAAATACAGCGGCTGCATTACCATAATTAGAACCATTTTCTATTTCAATCGCTTCGTCCAAATCTTTAGCTCGAATAATGGAAATTACTGGTCCAAAAATTTCCTCACGAGCCACAGACATATCAGTGGTAACATAATCTAAAATGGTTGGCCCAACATAGTAGCCACCTTCTTTTCCTCTAACCGTTGCATGGCGTCCATCTAAAAGAATTTTTGCACCATTTCGTTCTGCCTCATCAATATAGCCTTCAATACGTGCTTTGGCTTCAGCACTAATGACTGAACCTAAATTCTCTCCAGGTATAATAGCTTTTGCTTCTTCAACCATTCTGTCAATAATATGCTGCACTTTGTCAACACCAACCATCACAGAAGCAGCCATACAACGCTGTCCTGCACAACCTGACATTGATGCAACCACATTTGAAGAGGTCATCTCTAAATTAGCATCTGGCAATACGATTAAGTGATTTTTTGCACCTCCTAAAGCTACACAACGCTTTAAAGTTGATGTTGCGCGTTTGTAAACAATTTTTGCCACTTTAGTAGAACCTACAAAAGAAACTGCTTTAATTTCTGGATGGTCACAAATGGCTTCTACCACATCTTTACCTCCATTGACAATATTAAAAACACCATCAGGAAGTCCAGCTTCTTTAAGTAATTCTGCCATTCTTACTGTGCTCAAAGGCACTAATTCTGAAGGTTTCATAACCATGGTATTCCCTAAAACCAAAGCGTTTGGTAAGGTCCAATGTGGCACCATATTTGGAAAATTAAAAGGCGTAATCGATGCAACAACGCCAAGTGGCTTGCGTTCAATTCTACATTCTACACCTTTACTTACTTCTTGAACTTCGTTAACAATAATTTGTGGTATCGATACTGCAAACTCACAAAGCTCCATACTTTTTTCGACTTCGGCTTTAGCTTCACCATAGGTTTTGCCGTTTTCTAATTGCACCAGTTTTGTCAGTTCTTCCATATGTTTTTCTAATAGCGAACGATACCTAAAAAAAATTTGTACGCGCTCTTTAAAGGTCATATCTGACCAAGCAGGAAATGCTTTTTTTGCCGCTTGCACAGCAGCAGCAACGTCTTGTGTTGTTGATAATGGGATAGAAGAAATTTTGCTACCATCTAAAGGACTTACAACATCCATGGACTTTTGTCCATTTCTTTCAAATTTACCATCTATATAATTTTTTACTTCGGAAAGGGTCTCACTTACAAGCATCTTCTTAAGGATTAATTATCTAATTTTTGAACAAAAAATAAGAATGTGATAGAAATTTAGCTTTAAAATTGACAATTTCTAATTACATTCTATTCAAATATATGAAATTAATATTAAAAAGATGGTTTTTGTAAAAGACTAATAAAGTAACAATAAAACACTGATGATGCAGATAATTATGAAATTCGCTGATTTTGTTTGAATCAAAATTCATTATATGTATCTTAAAAAACCTGTGGTATCTACATTATATTTCTATTTAATTTCTAATGATGTGAATTTGAATGAAGTTCCATTAAACAAGCCTTTATCGCTCAATTTTAATGACGGAATGACTAACAACGCCATAAACGACAAAGTCATATAAGGTGCATGAAGTGTACTGCCTAATTGCTTTGCCATTTTATCGAGTTTAGCATAACTATTCCCGATGGTTTTACCATCTTGATCACTCATAATTCCAGCCACAGGAAGTGGCACAATTTTTTCTTCAGAATTAGATATTGCACAAATACCACCTTTGTTTTTAATGATAAGGTTCACGGCTTTACAAATGGCTTCATCACTCACACCTACTGCAATAATGTTATGAGAATCATGTCCAACAGAACTTGCGATGGCACCTTCTTTTAGTCCAAAATTCTTAATAAATGCGATAGCAGGTTTCTGGTTTTGGTAGCGATTAACCACAGTCATTTTTAAAATATCTTTATCAACATTTGAAACTAAATTTCCATCTTGAAGCAAACTTTCAGCAGTAATTTCATTAGTTACCAACTGGCCATCTAAGGCTTCAATAACTCTGATTTGTTTGGCAGACGATTCAAACTGAAAATCAGAAATTTGCTTTTTATTGGTGTTAAAATTGTTTAAAATTTCAAAAGAAGTCGATTTAATAAGTGATCTTCCGTTATCAAAAACCAAGTTGCCATCAATATAGGTTTGAAGTGTCTTAAAATTTATTAAATCTTCAACAACAATACAATCAGCAGCATCGCCTTCTTTTAATAAGCCAACCTCCAAATTATAATGTTTTACAGGATTGATACAAGCGGCTTGTAGCACTTTAAAAACATCTATGTTTTTGGCTACAGCTCTTGCACACAAATGATTAATATGATGCAACAGCAAATCATCAGGATGTTTATCATCGCTACAAAACATCATCGTTTCGAAATAGTCAGGCAATAAATTGATGAGTGCTTCAAAATTTTTGGCAGCAGACCCTTCACGAATTAAAACTTTCATTCCTTTTTGAAGTTTTTCTAAACCTTCATCATAAGTAAAACATTCGTGGTCTGTTGAAATTCCTGCGTTAATATATTTGGTCACATCAGCACCTCGTAATCCTGGAGCATGACCATCAACTGGCTTGTTATAGTGTTTTGCCCAAGCTATTTTTTTCAACACTTCATGATCATCAAACAGAACTCCTGGATAATTCATCATTTCGGCCAAATACTTAATATCTGGATTAGCCAACAACTTCTGAATGCCTTCAGAATCAATCACTGCTCCAGCCGACTCAAAGCTGGTTGCTGGCACACAAGAAGGAGCTCCAAAATTGAATTTAAAAGGCGTTTGTTTTCCATTTTTAATCATAAAATTAACGCCATCAATACCTAATACATTGGCTATTTCATGCGGATCGGAAACGGTTGCAACAGTTCCGTGTGTTACTGCCAAACGTGCAAATTCACTTGGCACTAACATAGAACTTTCAATATGAATATGAGCATCGACAAAACCTGGAAGAATGTAATGCTCAACCTCGTGTTGTTTTTCTTCAATACGTGAAATCTTTCCGTTTTCAATAGTTACTTCGCCTTTGTAAATGCGTTTATTTTGAATATCGACTATTTGACCTTGTAGTTTCATTTATTGAATTTCAATTTTTAAAATTTGTTTCGTTTTTTCTGTTACCATAAAACGCGCATCAGCACGTTTTCCAACAATCCAGACAATAGTGTTATTGGAACAAAGCAACCAACTATTTTCTTTATCAATAAGAGATAGTTTTTCGTCTTTAAAATATTTACTCAACTTCTTTTTACCTTTCATTCCTGAAGGGTAAAAATAGTCGCCTTCTTGCCATTGACGGACTTTTAGCGGAAATTTTAATTTATTTTTATCCAAATAAATAACCTCAGCCTTTTTATTTAAAACAGCGTCAACTTCATCAAAAAGCAAAACTCCAAAGGGTGTTTTTACTTCTTTTTCGCCTTCTGAGATGCAAATTTCATCATAATTTTCATCAGCAGTCATTTCAGTTAACAACAAGTAATCTCTATCTTTTATTAAGCGATGGGTTGATGAAAGCACTTGCTTGCCAGATTGTGTGTCTAACAAATTGGCAACGTCATTCCATTCGGTAAAATTAAAATCTTTCAATAATTCATAAAGATACGCTTTTGGGTTTGACAGTTTTTTAAGCTTTTTGACATTCAATTTTATAAGATTTCCTTCTACAGAAACCACTTTTTTCTGAAGACTGATTATAGCATCTTCAACAATGGTTTTTGTGTCATTCAAATGCTTTTGTGTGTGTTGAAAATTAGACAGCATTTGCGGATTAATATCTTTTAAAATAGGAATAACTTTATGCCGCAATTTGTTGCGCAAATAGTTGTTGGATGCGTTACTACTATCATCTCGCCATTGCAAACGGTTATTTTTTGCATAAGCAGCAATGGTTTGACGCGAAAAAGGAAGTAAAGGTCGCACAACGATGTCATTCACTTCAGGAATTCCTATCAAACCGTCCAAACCTGTACCACGAGAGAGGTTAATTAAAAACGTTTCTAAATTATCATCGGCATGATGTGCTGTTAAAATGTAGTCAAAATGCAATTGTTCAGCCAATTCATAAAACCAATTGTAACGCAACGCTCTGGCTGCTAATTGTGTGGATAACTTATGTTGTTTTGTGTAGGCTTTTGTATCAAAACTTTCAATAAAAACTTCCAATTCTAAATCTTCGGCAAGTTGTAATACAAAATCTTCATCAGCATCACTTTCATCAGCTCTCAAATTAAAATTACAATGTGCCAAAGCAAAATTCAGCTTTAATTGATGGCATAAATGAGTCAATACCACACTATCCAAACCACCTGAAATAGCAATAAGAAGTTTGCCTTTTGTAAGAAAAGTAAGGTTTTGAGTTATATGATTTTGAAAGTTTTTGGTCATTGTTTTACGACAAATTCACGAATGATTCAATATAAATATCAAATATACCAACTTGAAACTTTTAACATTGAATTTAAAACAGAAAACTTTAGTTCTCCAAAACCTCACGCATAGCTTTTGCTTTCAACAAACACTCTTCATACTCTTTTTGAGGATCACTTTTGGCTGTAATTGCACCTCCAACAGAATACGATACATAGTGTGTTGACGCATTATACAAAATGCTACGAATGATGACATTAAAATCAAAATCACCTTGCGGAGAAAAATATCCAACCGCTCCAGAATAGAGTCCACGCTTGGTTTCTTCAAGTGCTTCAATAATTTTCATTGCCGAAATTTTTGGAGCTCCTGTCATGCTTCCCATAGGAAATGTAGAAGCAATGACATCAACAGGATGTGTGTTTTTATCAATTTTTGAGGTGATTGTGGATACCAATTGGTGCACTTGCGGAAAGCTGTACACTTTGCACAATTCTTCCACATTGACACTTCCTTTAATAGCTGTTTTGGACAAATCATTTCGCACCAAATCAACTATCATGATATTTTCACTTTGTTCTTTTTGATCGTTTTGAAGATTAATTTTTAATTGTTCATCTTCATTTTTATTTGACGACCGTTTAGCAGTTCCTTTTATAGGTTGCGAAACAATTGTAGTTCCTTTCTTTTTCAAATAACGCTCAGGTGAAGCAGACAACAAATACGTATCAAACGACTTAAAAAATGTTGCAAAAGGCGTTTTTGAAATGGAATTAAGTTTTTGATAGGTTTCCAACGGATTGATTATAGTGTCTTCAGCATAAAATTCCTGACAAAAATTAGCTTCATAAATATCGCCTCGATGAATATGTTCCAACATGGTGTTGACTTTTTCAAAATAAGCTTCTTTATGAATGCGAAGTTTTATTTTGATGTCATCGTTTTTTTTAATTGATGGTTCTTGTAAAATTTTGTAATGTTGAATCGTACTCAAATCAGTTTCCAACGCATCATCAATCATGTTTAAATATTGAATTTCAACAGAAGTTTCTTTGATAAAAAACAACCTTTTAGGTTGAAAAAAATACATCTCTGGAAATTCTAAACCGTCAAAATTAGTAGATGTTAAAGGCTCTAAATCGTTTTTCAAATCATAGGTTAAATACCCAAAAATCCAATCTTTAGTAATAGTTTGATACTCCTTTAATCTCTCAAAAGCATCGCAAACATCTGTTTTTATGCAAGTAAACGCATCAACTGCTAAGATGGCATCAAAGGTTTCATGGTTTTGATGATACGCATTAGAATCTAACCAAACTACATCATCAAATTGCTGACTCCACAACAGTAATTGCTGTTTAAAACAACTAATATTCTTAATTTCAATTAATTTTTGTGTTCGCAACCTTTTTGCAGATTTATGATTTAGAACAAAGTTAAACAGTTATCAGTAATAAAAAACTACTTTAATACAGAATAGATTACCTTTGCAACTAAATTTTTAATTGTGACTTTTCAAGATTTAAACCTAAACAATCCATTATATAACGCTTTAAACGATTTAGGCTATACTACACCAACACCAATACAAGAACAAGCATTTAACGTGGTTGCTTCTGGTAGTGATGTGGTTGGTATTGCACAAACCGGAACAGGTAAGACCTTTGCCTATATGTTGCCCATCTTAAAAAATCTGGCTTATTCTACACAAGATAATCCCAGAATTTTGGTTTTGGTGCCCACGCGTGAGCTGGTTGTACAAGTGGTAGAAGAAATTGAAAAGTTAGCAAAATACATCAATGTTCGCGTTCTTGGTGTTTATGGAGGCGTCAATATCAACACTCAAAAACAAGCAGTTGCTCAAGGTTTGGATATTATTGTAGCCACTCCAGGACGCTTGTTTGATTTGGCAGTAAGCCATGTATTGCAACTCAAATCTATTCAAAAAATTGTGATTGATGAAGTTGATGTGATGCTCGATTTGGGTTTTAGGCATCAACTTTTAAACATTTTTGATTTACTCCCTCAACGCAGACAAAACATCATGTTTTCTGCAACCATGACACAAGAGGTTGATGAATTAATAACCAGTTTTTTTACAAAACCCATTCGTATAACCGTTGCTGTTTCTGGTACACCATTAGAAAATATCAGTCAGCAACGCTACAACATCCCAAATTTTTATACTAAAATAAATGTATTAGAACAGTTGTTGAGCGATAAAGACACTTATAATAAAGTTCTGATTTTTGTCGCTTATAAAAAAATGGCAGACCGTTTATTTGACCAATTGGAGACGCTTTTTAAAGACGAAAACTGTGTTATCCATTCTAATAAAACGCAAAATTACAGGTTGCGGAGTATTGAACAGTTTAGAGAAGGTGCCAATCGAATTTTGATTGCTACAGATGTCATGGCTCGTGGTTTGGATATTGACAATGTAAGCCATGTAATTAATTTTGACACACCAACCTATCCTGAAAATTACATGCACAGAATTGGTAGAACGGGTCGTGCAGAACGCAAAGGGATTGCTTTATTGTTTTCAACAGAAGACGAACAAGATGCAGTAAAAGCCATTGAAGCATTGATGCAAATGGAAATTGATGTGGTTGCACTTCCTGAAACTGTTGAAATTTCTAAAGATTTAATTGAAGAAGAACGCCCACAAATTAAAGAACGAAATAATCCTTTAAAACAAAAAAAAGAAGGTTTATTTGAATCAGCGTTTCACGAAAAAAAAGACAAAAACAAAAAGAAAAATTTAGGTGGCTCTTACCGAAGAGAGCTTGCTAAAAAATATAAAAAACCAAAAACCCGTGGCGACAAAAACGCCAACAGAAAAAACAAAAGAAAATAACATTAAACCTTTTACTTTATGAAAATCAAATTTATAGCTCTCTTTTTTTGTGCCTTTTTTATTAGCATACATGCCAATGCTTCAAAAACTTGGGGACAAACTGGTCATAGAGTCGTTGCTGCCATTGCTGACCATTATTTAAACGGAAAAGCCAAACGCCATATTAAAAAATTGTTACATAGAGAGTCACTTGCTTTTGTATCGACTTTTGGTGATGAAATAAAATCAGACAAACGTTATAATGATTTTTATACTTGGCATTATGTAAACATGCCTTTTGATAAAACCTATGAAACTTCAGATAAAAACCCAAATGGCGATTTGGTAACAGGAATTGCCTATTGTAAAAAAATAATTCAGGATAAAAATGCTTCTGATGATGACAAAGCATTCTATCTTAAAATGCTTATTCATCTTGTTGGCGATTTACACCAACCTATGCACATAGGTTTAGAAAGTGACAGAGGCGGAAACGACATCAAATTACAATGGCAATTTAAAGACTCAAATCTTCATAAAGTTTGGGATAGCCAAATGATAGATAGTTTTAATATGAGTTACTCTGAATTAGCTAATAATGCAGAATATTTAACCAAAAAACAAGCAAAGGCTATTCAAAAAGGGAGCGTTATTGATTGGGTTAATGAAACACAGCAGTTGACAAAAAAGATTTATGCTTCTGCAAAAGAAGGTGATAACCTACGCTATGACTATTCATATAAATACCTAAACATAGCAAGAAAACAAATGGAAATTGGTGGCATTCGATTAGCAAAAATACTCAACGATTTGTTTTAATACCAAAATCTTTTTTTAAGCGGATAAACAAAAAAAGCTTCTCAATTATTGAGAAGCTTTTTATTTTTGGGTGGATGATGGGGCTCGAACCCACGACCCTCGGTACCACAAACCGATGCTCTGACCAACTGAGCTACAACCACCAGATAATTGCATTTTTAAATGCGTGTGCAAATGTAATTTATTTAAGATTTACTACAAAGCCTTTTTTTGAAAAATATTACAATAAATTAAATAAGCTTTCAACCGCAGGATAGCGCTCTACTGTAAAACCTTCAGCATGGTCAGCGCCAATTAAACGGCCTAAGTCCTTGGCTCTGTAATCTATACTATCTATGAAATTTTTACTCGAAATTGGTGTTTCAGGTGCTTTACTGTCTGGATTGTAAAACTGGGTTTTATAAGCAAAAACAGCTTTCAATTTAGTATCCATAAATCCTGAAACATCAACCAATATATCGGGTTCTATATTTTTCCATTGGATATAATGATAGACCGCTTTTGGTCGCCATTGTGTTTGCAACTTCTCTTCTACTTCGGTTTCTATTTTAATCAATCCACTCAAAAAACAAGCATCACTTACCAATTTGCTGCCTTTTCCATGATCTATATGTCTGTCATCAATAGCGTTGCACAATACAATGTCTGGTTGATATTTTCGAAGTATTTTTATAATTTCCAATTGATGTTGCTGATTGTTTACAAAAAAACCATCTGCAAATTCTAAATTTTCTCGCACTTGGACTCCTAAAATTTTGGCTGCTTCATTAGCTTCTGCATCACGTGTTTTAGCAGTGCCACGAGTTCCTAACTCTCCTCGTGTTAAATCAATAATTCCCACTTTTTTTCCGTTAGCTATTTCTTTTGCTATGGTTGCTCCACAGCCTAATTCTACATCATCAGGATGTGCGCCAAAGGCGAGTATATCTAATTTCATTGTTTGTAGCATCTATTTTGGTTCATCATTTTGCATCGTTTTTTCTATACGCTTATCTGGAACCAACCACATAATGGCAACTAAAATATAGGTTATGCCAGAAATCCAAATATTAAAAAAAGAGGTTGAAATTCCTATTATATAAAATACAGGAGATAATTTTCCTTTTAAATCTCTGCCCAAAGCAATTGCCAAAACCGATTGTTTGCCATGTTTTTTAACAATTGCTGTTTGCAGAATAAAATAAGCAATTGCAGCACCTAATAACACTATACCATACATAAACAACGATGCTGCTGTGAAGTGATTTTCGCCCATCCAACCAGTTACAAAAGGAATTAATGACAGCCAAAATAGTAAGTGCAAATTTGCCCACAACATGCTACCTGTAACTTGCTTAACAGTTTGTAGCATGTGATGGTGGTTGTTCCAATAAATTCCGATGTAAATAAAACTCAAAACATAACTTCCAAATACAGGAATAATAGGTTTTAAATCTTCAAAATTGCCACCATGAGGGACTTTCATTTCTAATATCATAATGGTGATGATGATAGCCAAAACACCATCTGTAAATGCTTCTAATCTTCCTTTTGTCATATGGTCAATTTAGATTTTTGCTTTACTTTAATTATCGCTTGTTCTATATCGTCTATCAAATCGTGTTTGGTTTCAATACCCACTGAAAAACGAATCAAATTATCACTGATTCCTATGGCATCTCGTTCTTGTTGTGTCAATAAAGCATGAGATGTTTTATGAGGTGACAACATGGTGCTTTCAACACCTGCTAAGCTCATGGACGATTTGATAAGTTTTAATTCTTTTTGAAATTGTAAAGCGTCCAATCCGTCAGCCAATTCAAAGGATAACATACCTCCAAAACCTTTCATCTGTGATTTTGCCAAATCATATTGTGGATGGCTTTTGAGTCCTGGATAAAATACACTTTTTATAGCTTCATGCTGTTCTAAATATTTAGCCAATCGTTTCGCATTCTTATTTTGTGCTTTGACTCGAAGGGCTAATGTTTTCATACTTCGCTCTAACATCCAAACTGTAAAATCACTCAAACTGCCACCTAAGTTTTTGGCGACATTCCAAATAGTTTCCATATGCGCTTTAGAGCAAGCAACTGCTCCAGCCAAAATATCAGAATGACCTCCTAAATATTTTGTAGCAGAATGAATGACAATATCAATACCAAAATCTATGGGGTTTTGATTTATAGGACTTGCAAAGGTGTTATCAATAGTTGAAATAAGTCCTTTTGCCTTCGCCAAATTGGCAACTGCTTTAATATCTGTAATGGTTAACAAAGGGTTTGAAGGTGTTTCTATATGAATCACTTTAGTATTGGGTTGAATTGCGGCTTCAAAGTCAGAAACTTCATAGCCATTGGTAAAGGTATATTCAATGCCATATTTAGAAAACTCTTCGCGTATAAAATTACTCGTCCCTCCATACAAGGTATTTTGTACCACAATATGATCACCTGCTTTTAAAAACGCTAATAAGGTTGTGCTGATGGCTGCCATACCTGAGCCAAAAATCATGGCAACCTCAGCATGTTCTAACGCTGCAATTTTTTTTGAAAGATGTTCTTGATTTGGTGTATTAAAATAGCGAGGATACCGTTTTACATCAACAGCATCAAACTGATAAGACGTTGACATATAAATAGGCGAAATTGCACCTTTAAATTGTTTGTCATCAATTTCACCAACATGAGTACAAATAGTATTGGTGCCAAATGTTTTTTTAGACATGGTTAAGACTTGTTTTATAAACTTTAAAATTACAAAAAATGAAATGAACCTAAGGGTATGAAATGTATAATTTTAATCCTTCTTTTTTACAAAAAAAAAAGCCACTTCAATTTGAAGTGGCTTTATAAAATGCAGTCAGCTCATGTTTCTCTTTAGGGACAAAAAAATGTTTACTGTATGTTTCATTAACTAACTACATATAGTTTATTTTTTCAAATTTGATGCCAAACTTAAGAATATTCTGGAATTTTCCCCTTAACACCTTTAAAAAAATTATGCATGAATTTAAAATCGGCTTCCATATTATCTGTTGGATAAAAAGGCTCTGAAATACAGTTTTGCTTATTTTCAAAGTCTAAAGTAAACATAATGATGGGGACTTTGGCTGTTTTGGCAATGTAGTAAAAGCCTGTTTTCCATTGTTTAACTTTTTTGCGTGTCCCTTCTGGAGCTAAAGCCAACCGAAATTCGTCTCTGTCATTAAACAATTTAGCGATGGCTTCTACTTTATTTTGTCCTGAAGTTCTATCTAAAGCGGCACCACCAATAGCTCTAAAATAATAACCAAAAGGCCAAATAAAGAGTTCTTTCTTTCCTACAAAATTAGATTTGACACCAATTACTTTACGCAATAAAAGCCCAATGTAAAAGTCGTGCCAACTGGTATGTGGCACTGCAATTAAAACCGCTTTTTTTACCGTATTTTTAGATAATGAGGTATTGCCAACAAGTTGCCAGCCCAAAAGTTTAAAATAGATAAATTTGGCCAACCAACGCATTACATCTTTTTATAGAGTGAAAGCAATTTTTCTCTGGTGATGGTTTGTTTCCAATTTTTGCCAATGGCGTTTTCCCATAAAGGTGACAGGCTTAAGGATACATCAATCATTATATCAAATTGATAGTCTTCTAAATTAGCGCAAATACCTTGTGGTAATTGAATATGGTGCGTTTTTTTCATTTTTTTGAATAAGGCAACACCTTCTGGGTAAAATTCTTCCAAATGATCAAAAACAATACAGTTACCAATACCATGTTTAGTACCTAAAAGGTAAGACAAACCATAACTCATAGCATGTGCTACACCCACTTGAGAATAAGCAATACTCATACCTCCATGCCAAGAGGCCATCATCAATTTATCTTGAGCTTCTTCTTCTGACAAGTTGCCATCTACAAAAATTTCTTTACACAATTCATAGGCTTTTTCACCATAACTTTGGCTAAAGGCATTTAAATAGGTGCCATTTAACGATTCGATACAATGAATATAACAATCCATTCCTGTATAAAACCATTGGTTTTTAGGAACATCTTTGGTCAATTCTGGGTCTAAAATTACCTGATCAAAAGGTGTGTAATCTGAATTGATACCCAATTTTTTATCAGGTCCTGTTAAGACGGTTGTTCTGGAAACTTCAGCTCCTGTTCCGGAAATTGTTGGAATGCCAACATGATAAATAGCTGGTGTTTTTACCAAATCCCATCCTTGATAATCTTTAGATTCTCCTTTATTGGTCAGCATGATAGCTACTGCTTTGGCTAAGTCTAAAACAGTACCTCCTCCAATACCAATAATTCCCGATGGCCTTTCTTGGTGTGAAAGTATAATTTGTTCTACCAAGTCATCAACTTGTGATGTTTTTGGTTCTTCTTCAGCAGAAATAAAAAGTAATTGATCTTTATAAGCTAACGGAATTCTTGAAGTCATCCAATCATTGCCTTTAAATACATCGTCAACCAAAAAAATAAATGGTGCTTTGGTGTTCAATCGTTTAGGAGCAATGATATCTGCCAATTGATTAAAACTACCGCGTCCAAATACAACTCTGGACACCATTGGATAATTTTTATAACTCATTTTATATTGTCTTAACTATAGTTTTTTCTTTATTTTAATTCAGAAATTGAAGAATATCGAGCAAACTATTTACCGTTTTATAATTTTTAGTATTGGTTTCACTTTCATTAACCAATTCATGCAACCAAGTTGTATGAAAAGGAATATGTATGGCTTGTGCTTTAATATTTACCAAAGGTAAAACATCTGATTTTAACGAATTTCCTATCATCAAAAACTCAGATGGTTTGATGTCTAAATGATTCAATAGTTTTGAATAATTGGCTTCTTGTTTGTCACTTAAGACTTCAATATGATGAAAATAGTCCAACAATCCTGATTTTTGCAATTTTCGTTCTTGATCTAATAAATCGCCTTTGGTTACAACTATTAATCGATATTTATCAGACAATGTATGCAAAACTTTTTCAACACCATCTAATAATTCTACAGGTTTGTTGATCATTTCTTTGCCTATATTCAAAATTGATGCAATGGTGTCATTAGAGACTGTGTTATTAGACAGTTCTAAAGCCATTTCGACCATTGAGAGTATAAAGCCTTTAACGCCATATCCATACAAAGGCAAATTTTCCATTTCCTTTTTAAAAAGTTCTTGGTCAATTTTATTGGCTGTTTCATAAGGTGCCATCAATTTTGCAAACGCCAATTCTGCATCTCTAAAATAGGTTTCATTAACCCAAAGTGTGTCATCGGCATCAAAAGCAATGACTTTTATGTTTTTGTATGTTATTTCCATAACCGTTTTGCGCGTTCTAAATCTTCTGGTGTATCAATTTCTACGCCTTCTACGTGTGTTTCGACCATTTTTATTTTTTTGCCATACTCTAAATAGCGTATGCACTCAATTTTTTCAGTAGCTTCAATAAATTGCATTGGCAGTTTATAAAAATCAAGAAGTGCTTGTTTTCTAAAGGCATAAATTCCTTTATGCTTAAAATAGCGTGCTCCTGCTTCTTTGTCTCTTGGATACGGAATTGGGCTACGCGAAAAATACAAGGCAAAATTGTTTTGATCTACAATAACCTTAACGGTGTTTGGATTGTTAATTTCGTCCCAATCATGGATTTGTACCATTAGTGATGCTAAATCAATTTCCTTTTTTGTATCATTTTTAAAAGCATTGAGCACTTTTTCTAAACTTTCACGTTCCGTAAAAGGTTCATCACCTTGCACATTTACAATAATATCTACATCTAAATGTTCAACAGCTTCTGCAATTCTATCACTTCCAGATTGATGTTCTTTTTTGCTCATTATGGCTTTGCCGCCATTGTTTACAATTTCGTCGTAAATAATAGAGCTATCAGTTACCACATAGACATCATCAAACAAATTTGTAGCCACTGTGGCTTCATAAGTTCTGAGAATAACCGTTTTTCCAGCTAAATTTTGCATGAGCTTTGCAGGAAAACGTGTTGCACTATAACGTGCTGGAATCATTGAAATTATCTTCATCTTTTAAGTTGCAAATTTCAGCTCAAAAATAAACCTTTTTGTAGGAATTTAAGGCTTTGTTGGTTAATCTTTTTATAAAATTTAAAGTCGGTTGTCGCTTCACTGTTATCGATTGTTAGGTGTTTAATATCAAATAAAAAATTCATCTTTAAATCCTATCAAATATAATTTATTTTTTGCTCTTGTAACTGCTGTATAAAGCCAACGCAAATATTCTTTATCAATGCCATTGGGCAAGTAGGGTTGTTCTACAAAAACCGTATTCCATTGACCTCCTTGTGATTTATGACAAGTAATAGCGTAAGAAAACTTGACTTGCAAGGCATTAAAATGCTTATTGTTTTTAATTTTTAAAAACTTTCGGTAATTAGAGGGTTCATCTTCATAATCTTTTTGGACTTCTTGGTAAAGTTTGTTAGAATCTTCATAGGTTAACGATGGTGATTCTGCTTCAATGGTATCTAAAAGTAAAACGGTTTCAAAAGGTCGCATTTTTGGATAATCGACCATTTGCACTTTTACTTCAGCAAACCGAAAACCATACAACTCTTGGATGTTAAAAATTTCTAACACTTGAATTATATCTCCGTTTGCAATAAAACCTGCTTCTGTGGTTGGTTTGATCCAAAAATAATTGTTTTTGACAACCATTAAAAAATCGCCTGTTGTTAATTCATTTTCATTGAGTAAAATACGCTCTCTAATTTGCTTATTGTACAAATTAGCGCGTTTGTTACTGCGCACAATAATGGCAGTTTCTTCATGGCCTTCGGCATCATAAGCATCATTTATAGCATCCATAATTTCATGGCCATCAATTAGTCTGACAATGTCTTTATAATTATTAAGATTAAAATTAAAGGCGTCGTAAAACTGACCATCCAAAACTTCGCGCAAGCGTGTGGCATTCATCAAAATTCCTGAATCGTGACCTTGTCGTACCACTTCATCCAATTCTGAAGAAATAACATTTTTATTATAATGCATATGGAGTTGATTACTATCTAAAGCAGGACTTAATTCTGATTTTACAGGAGGCAATTGTGCTTTGTCACCAATCAACAATAGTTTACAGTGATGACCAGAATAGACATATTGCATCAAATCATCCAAAAGTGAGCCGTTTTCGAAAGGTTTAGAATCGGATGGATTATCAGGAATCATTGACGCCTCGTCTACAATAAAAATAGTATTGCGATGTTTATTGGGTTGCATTACAAACTTAACGCCTCCACCTTTATCTTTTTTT
Organism: Gelidibacter sp.; assembly: GCA_041391965.1. Lineage (GTDB taxonomy): Bacteria > Bacteroidota > Bacteroidia > Flavobacteriales > Flavobacteriaceae > JAWKMZ01. The sequence goes on from JAWKMZ010000011.1 coordinate 26,136, forward strand.
GGGAAATATATTTTTTTATGGATGGTAAAGGCCTCTTTGCCTGAATAATTTGAAATAACTTTGGCAGCTCTCCCTGTTGGTGCCATTAAGACTGCACTTTTTTTGGTTTCCCATAAATTGGATACCAAAGTGCCAATAATACTGGTTTTACCTGTACCTGCAAATCCTTTTAAAAGGTATAGACTGTTTGGCGAGGTTTCAAAAACAAAGTTTGAGAGCTGTTCTAAGACAATATTTTGTTTAATTGTTGGTTCAAATGGAAATTTTCGTTTTAAAAGTTTATAAAATTCTGATGAATTCATTCGTAATTTTTCAATAGTCAATAAAGTGGAAAGATAAGATTTATAAAGAATTACTATCAATATCTTTTAAAATATTTAAACTAAAATTGAAAACATTTTAAAATAGTCTCTTTAATTTTATCTTATTTTTATTTGTATTGGTTTTCGTGAATAAAAAAAAATTGTAGATTTGCGTTAGACCTTATAACAAAATAATAAACACATAACTATGTTAACAATAATTCTTGCAATTGTAGTTGTTATTCTTCTTACGATTGGTATCGTGAAGTTAATTGACAAATTTGTACCTAAAAAACTTAAACCAGTTATAAATATTGCTTTATGGGCAATTATAGCGGTTTTGGCTTATATGACATTTATGTCAGTTTATGGAGAAATACAATTTAATAAACTTAAAGTAAAACGTTACGAGTTAGTTATTGAAAAATTAAAAGACATCAGAGATTCCGAATTAGCCTACAAAACCGTTAACGGTAAATTTACAGATAATTTTGACGAGTTGGTAAAATTTATTGACAATGGTAAATACACCATAACACAACGTAGAGACTCAACCATTTTAGATAAAGAAAAAACAAAATTATTTGGTGGTGTAGAAACTTATAAAGACATTGTTATTATAGATACTTTAGGGACAGTTCCTGTTAAAGATTCGCTTTTTGGAGCAGACACACGTTATAAAACGATGATGAACGTACCTGTTGGAAAACCTGGAGCAAAATTCACTTTAAAAGCAGGCAAATTAGACGATATTCCTGTATTTGAAGCAAGTGTTGACAAATCAATTATTCTTGATGGTGAAGATCCAAATTTAATTGAGAAAGAAAACCAAGTAGTTTCAGTAGATGGTGTTAATGGTCCAACGCTTAAAGTAGGCTCAATGGATGAAGTAAATACCAATGGTAACTGGCCAAAAAACTATTCAAACGACCAATAACTTGACAACACATACCAACAAAGTATTGTCCATTCAAATAAGTTTGAGTGGACTTTCTTTTTGTATCCTAAACAAGCAAAGTCATGTCATTACCTATTTTAAACAAGTTCATTTTGATAAAAAAATAACCCCTTTTGAAACTTTAGAGCGTCTTAAAACCGTTTTAGAAACCGAAACCGAGTTGAACCAACCGTTTGTTTCAGTTTTGGCAATCTATCAAAATGAATTGTCCAATTTAGTACCACAATCTCTTTTTGACGAAAACAATGCAGCCGATTATTTAAAATTTAGCTCTAAAATTTTAAAAAACGATTTCATTTCGCATGATGTCATTACAACAAACAATAGTATAAATGTGTATGTTCCTTATGTCAACATCAACAATTATTTGTTTGATACCTTTGGCGAATTTGAATACAAACACAGCTCAACCATATTTATAGATAGCTGCCTTCAAAAAGAAAAAACTTCAAATGATGTCAAATTATACATCAATGTAGAAGCCCATCATTTTGAATTGGTGGCACTAAATAAAGGAAAGCTTTTGTTGTACAACACCTTTGAGTATGCAACCAAAGAAGACTTTATCTATTTTGTGCTTTTTACTATTGAACAATTAAAACTCAATCCAGAAACTGTTATTTTAAAACTTTCTGGCAACATAGAAAAAGAAGATGATTTATACGCAGTAACCTATAAATACATTCGTTTTGTTGAGTTTGATAAACCATTTAAAAAATATAAATACACAGACCAAACCCAACCCAAAAAGGAGCATCACAACACCATCATTTTAAATAGCTTTATCTAATGCGAATTATTTCAGGACAATTTAAAGGCAGACGAATTACTGCACCAAAAAAATTACCAGTTCGTCCTACAACAGACATGGCAAAAGAAGCGTTGTTTAATATTTTAAACAATCTTTTTTATTTTGATGAGATTTCAGTATTAGACTTGTTTGCAGGCACAGGAAGCATCAGTTATGAGTTTGCATCCAGAGGTTGTGAAACCATTACCTGTGTTGATGAAGATTTTGGTTGTATTAAATTTATCAACCAAACGGCTGAAACTTTTGAAATGCCAATTCAAACCATTAAAAGCGATGTGTATAAGTTTTTAGAAACCACTGCATTAAAAGCAACTGTTATTTTTGCAGATCCTCCTTATGCCTTTTCTGTTGAGCAATTTGCGAAAATTCCTGAACTCATATTTCAAAACAATATTTTAGAAAACGATGGTGTCCTTATTTTGGAACACGCCAAACAAACCAATTTATCGCATTTAGAGCATTTTAAGTACTCAAAACATTATGGAAGTAGTGTTTTTAGCTTTTTTGAATTAGAGAGCCATGAAGAAGCATAAAAACAAAGCCCTTTGAAAAACCAAAGAGCTTGTTTATGTAAGCAAATCTATAAGCCGAATTCTGTACTTTTCTTTTTAGAAAAGAATTCTTAAAAAAAAGCCCTTATCATTTATCTACGTGTACTGTTACCAGCACACTTTAGCTGTCTACCCTCCAGCATCGAACGTGCAGCCCTCAAACACTGGTTTACATGACATTGCACCACATAGAGTTTACCTGGTTTCACTACAGCATAACCTGTACATACTTTCTGTTGCACTTTTCCTAACCTCACGGTTGGTGGCTGTTAACCACTATGATTGCACTATGGTGTTCGGACTTTCCTCCCAAATTAAAAATATGAGCGATAAGGCGATTTACTTGGTTGCAAAAATACAATTAACAAATTCCATATTCCAAATTAAGAGCCGCTATTTTGAGTGTTTGCAAATAACTTTAGGTCCTTTCACTTTACATCCTTTTAACTCAAAATGTTAATAACTCCTATTAAATTCTGAATTCATAATTCTGAATTCTGAATTGAATTTTTAACTTTGTTACTTTACAATTTCTCAATGGAACATTTTGTAGTATCAGCACGCAAATACAGACCACAAACGTTTAAAGACGTTGTTGGTCAAACAGCTATTACAAATACCTTATTGCACGCCATTGAAAGCAATCATTTAGCACAAGCTTTATTATTTACAGGACCTCGTGGTGTTGGCAAAACAACATGTGCACGTATTTTAGCTAAGATGATTAATAGTGATGGTACTGAAAAAGAAGACGAAGATTTTGCCTTTAATATTTTTGAATTAGATGCTGCATCTAATAATTCCGTTGATGATATAAGAAATTTAACCGATCAGGTTCGTATTCCTCCACAAGTTGGGAAATATAAAGTCTATATTATTGATGAGGTACACATGCTATCTCAAGCAGCTTTTAATGCCTTTTTAAAAACCTTAGAAGAACCACCAAAACATTGCATCTTTATTTTGGCAACTACGGAAAAACATAAAATTATTCCGACAATTTTATCACGCTGTCAAATATTTGATTTTAAACGCATTACAGTTAAAGATGCCAAAGACTATCTAAAATATATTGCTGAAGAACAAGGTATCAACGCCGAAGATGATGCACTTCATATCATTGCTCAAAAAGCAGATGGTGCCATGCGTGACGCCTTATCCATTTTTGATAGAGTGGTTAGTTTTTCTGGTAAAAACTTAACACGTCAAGCGGTTACAGAGAATTTGAATGTATTGGATTATGAAACCTATTTTACTAGTACAGACCTCATTTTAGACAATAAAATCCCTGAGTTATTAATTCAATTTAACGACACCTTATCTAAAGGTTTTGATGGTCAACATTATATTGCTGGTTTGGCCTCACATTTTAGAGACTTGATGGTATGTCAAAATGAACAAACCATCGAATTGCTTGAAGTTGGAGAGGAAACCAAATCCAAATATTTAGAACAGTCTAAAAAAGCACCTTATGATTTTCTGCTTAAAGGCATTGAATTAGCAAACGACTGTGACCTCAAATATAAAAGCAGTAAAAACCAACGTTTACTTGTTGAACTTACTTTAATGCAATTAGCCTCTATCACTTTTGATGGAGAAAAAAAAAATAGCAGACATTACATAATTCCTGCATCGTATTTTAGAGCAAAAGGTATTAACCCTATTGCTGTACAAGTTCCAAAAAAAGAGACTCCTAAAAAAGACATTGCAAAAACACCAGTTCCTTTAGAATCTGTTAACAGTGTTACAGAAGAACCTCCAAAAATCATCCTGAAAAAGGATACACACGCCACCTCAGGTCTTTCATTAAAAAGTATAAAAGCCAAAAAAGAGCACCAAATACGTCAAATGGAAGTGGTTATTGACCCAAATGACCTTCCAAAAGAAGATTTTACAGAAGCGCAATTTTTAAAAGAGTGGAAAACTTACATCAAATCATTGCAAACCAATGGTGAGAAACTTATGGCATCAATGCTCGAAATGAATACGCCAAAACTAAATGGCACAACCATAGGGTTGACCTTTCCTAATGAGACTTTAAAATTGGAGTTAGAACGCGCACAATTTCCATTAATGGAATATTTACGGAAAGCTTTAAAAAACTTCGATTTGACTTTAGACATTAGTGTTAATGAAGAAGCAGCCAAACAATATGCCTTTACTCCTATTGAAAAATATGAAAAACTAAAAGAAAAAAACCCTAATATTGAATTGCTCAAAAAAACCTTTGGTTTGGATGTTTAAACTTAAACTTATGAAAAAAATACTTTTACTTCTTTTTATTACATCTATAATTTTTATGAACTGTGATGGCAGAAAAAGCCATAGAGAATCATTACAGCAAGCTATTAGCGAATTTAACCAAAAACAAAGGCCTCATGAGATTGTGACATTTTATCCTAAAGAATACACAGAAATTGTGACTGATACTTTAATTTCTAACCGTTTTGAAGTTAACATCAAAAATTATTCATTGATGGACCAAGCAATTACATTAAAAGGTTTAAAAAATCAAACTTCTGAAAAAGCATTCCAAAGAGTATTTGTATCTGAAGTTGTTGTAAATTCTAATTCAAAAGCTATTTTTAAAGCACATATTAATGCTGAGCAATTTCCTTTAAACACACATTCTGAATTTTGGAACAATGCAACTTTGGAACACGTTTGGGTTAATCAGGAAACATCAACCAAAGAGCGTGTCAACTTGGAAATATCGTTTTTAAACCCGTTAGATAACACCTATAAAATTTATCAAATGGACGTTGATAGCCAAGGACAACATCATATTCATCTTTTAGAAGAAACTATTTAATGCTCGGACTTAAACTACCTACTGATCCACGATGGGTTAATATTGTCGAAAAAAATCTGGAAGAAATTCTTACAGATCATGCGTATTGTGAGCAAAAAGCAGCAAGTACAGCTATTTCTTTAATTGTAAGTTTTCCTGAATATACTGATTTGACACAAGAAATGATTGCTTTGGTAAAGGAAGAAATGAGTCATTTTAAAATGGTACACGACAAGATTATAGCGCGTGGTTGGGTTTTAGGCAGAGACCGAAAAGATGATTACGTTATTGAGTTACTAAAATTTTTTCCTAAAGGTGGCAGCAGAACCACACAAATGGTACACAGATTATTATATGCTGCTTTAATTGAAGCCAGAAGTTGTGAGCGTTTCCGGTTATTGTCTGAACAATTGCAAGACAAAGAATTATCAGAATTTTACAGAAAATTAATGGTTAGTGAAGCCAATCATTACACCATGTTTTTGGGGTTTGCAAGACAGTATGGCGACCGAAAAGAGGTTGATAAAAAATGGCAACAACTTCTTGATTATGAAGCTGAAATCATGAAAAATCTTAGTAAAAAAGAAACTATGCATGGATAAAAAAAAACTCCAATTAATTTTGGAGCTTTTTTATTTTATTGATGCTGTATTTACAGTCTGTAACTTACGCCAAACTGCATGACACCTGCTTTTGCTTCTACATTCAAATTGTTGTCAAACACGTTAGACAACCCATAGATGTATCTAAAATCTATACCAAACTCATCACTTATCATATATTGTGCAAAACCAACACCAGAAAAAACAAAGTTTTTAAAACCATCATTTTTTTTGTGAACTTTTAAACCTACTTGAGGTCCAACTCCTATAGAAAAATTGTTAAAAATGGTATAATTTAAAATGACTGGTAAATTAAGATAATCTGTTTTAAAATACTCAAGGTTAGAGCCTTCAGCTGAATATTGAAATTCTGGCATTACAGATAGTTTTTCTGTAATTCCATAATCAACAAAAACACCAAAAACAAACCCATTTCTGTGCGGATTTGCATTAATTGGGTCATCAGTATAATTCATGTTTGATATATTGGTTCCAAATCTCACACCATACTTAGTGTCTTGAGAAAAAGAAAAAGTCGTGATACTAACAAATAGTAAGGTAACAAATAGATGTTTCATAATAATATTGATTTGAGACTGTGAATATATACTGAAAACCAATAAACATCATTAAATATTAGATATGCAACTAAAAAAAGAAGATAAACTGCACTTTAGTTACATATTAACACCAGAAACTGTCTGAAAATAAACACTTTTGATGATACCATCTGAGAGTCCAATTTTTGGTACATAAATGTCTTTGGCTCCACTCCATTTCATGGCAGAAAGGTAAATTCGGGTTGCAGGAATGATGACATCAGCTCTATCTTGGTTTAAGTTTAAAATTGTAATACGCTCTTCATAAGAGTAACTTTGAAGCATTTGATAAAATGAAGTCAAGTAAAAGTAAGTCAATGATTTGCCTATGGCTTTTCCTGAGATTTTAAATATTTTATTGATGTTACCACCAGAACCAATCAAATCAATTTTTTCATAATCTGCTGTATGTTGCTTAATCCATAATTCTAATTCTAACCAAGCATCTTTGGTAACAATATCATTTAGTAAACGAACGGTTCCTATTTTAAATGATTTTGAAGTGACTGTTTTGCCTCTATGTATTACTGAAAATTCTGTGCTACCACCACCAACATCTACGTATAAATAGGTTTTGCTTTCGTCAATATACGATTGCAAATCGGTTGCCGCAATGATAGCAGCTTCTTCTTCGCCATCAATAATATCAATTTTTATTTTAGAGTGTTTTGAAATTTGTTTTACAATTTCAGTACCATTTTCAGCTTCGCGCATGGCAGAAGTGGCACAGGCTTTATAAGTTACCACTTTATGTGATTTCATAAGTAACCTAAAGGCATTCATGGTGTCTAACATGCGCAATTCGTTTTCTTTTGAGATTTGATTATTTAAGAATACGTCAGCTCCCAAACGAATAGGTACACGCACTAATGAACTTTTTTTGAACAATGCTGGTTTGCCCTTTTGCTCTATAATGTTTGAAATAAGAAGTCTTACAGCATTGGAGCCAATATCAATAGCTGCGTATTTTTTAATGGTTAACATAAACTAATTTTGTAATTTTTTTAAATAGTAATCATAGGTAGCAAATTGTGTGCGTACTTTTGGATTATTGTCAATTTTATAGGCATTGTCTTGTGTACTATTTAAAACGCGTGCTTTAACGTTGTCGTTCCAAGCAATTTCATAAACCTCTAAAAGTTCTTGTTTTATATCTTGGTCATAAATAGGACAGGTAACTTCTACTCTATTTTCAATATTACGTGTCATCCAATCGGCTGATGAGATATAAACTTTTGGAGCATTGTCATTACAAAATATGTATAAACGTGTATGTTCTAAAAATTTATCAACAATACTTATAATTTCAATATTTTCACTCATATCCTTAACTCCTGGAACCAGACAACAAATACCTCTAACAATCATTTGTACTTTTACACCTGCTCTACTTGCTTGGTAAAGTTTATCTATCATCATAAAACTGGAAATGCTGTTTAGTTTTAGCTTAATAAACGCAGGCTTGCCTTGTTTTACATTTTCAATTTCTTTGTCAATTAGTTTAAAAATCTTAGTTTTTGTGTAATGTGGTGAGGTAATGATGTGTTTGTAACTGAATATTTTATAGTTAATTTCAAAAAAGTCGAATACTTTGTTGATGTCTTTCAGAATTTTTTGGTCTGCTGTAAATAGGGTAAAATCTGTATATAATTTTGCAGTAGATTCGTTAAAATTACCTGTACTTATAAAGCCATAACGTTTAAGTTTACCATTTTCTTCACGCTCAATCACACACATTTTGCTATGTACTTTTAGGCCTTTGACTCCAAAAAGTAGGTTAATTCCATCCGATTCCATTTGCTCTGCATAGTCAATATTGGCTTGTTCATCAAAACGTGCTTGCAACTCAATAGAAACGGTTACTTTTTTTCCATTTTTGGCAGCATTTATTAAAGAACTTGCCACATGAGATATTTCAGCCAATCTGTAAATAGTGATTTTGATGGTTTTTACTTTTGGATCTAAAGCAGCTTCACGCAAAAATTTTACCACATACGAAAAAGTATGATAAGGTGTGTAAAGTAAATAGTCTTTATTAGCAATGGTTTGAAATATGCTTTTTTCTAAACTAAGTCCTTTTACTGGTAAGGGTTTTATTTTGTCATATAACAAATCGGTTCTGCCAAGACTCGGAAAATCCATATAATCGCGTCGGTTGTGGTAACGTCCTCCTGGAATGACACTGTCATTATTGTCTATTTCCATTTTGTCCATAAAATAGGTTAAGGTTTCCTCTTCAATGGTTTTGTCATACACAAACCTTACAGGTTCTCCAATTTGACGATGTTTGACACTATCTGATATTTTTTCGATAAAACTTTTGCTTAGATCACTTTCAAAATCTAATTCGCCATCACGAGTTATCTTAATCATATGTGCACAAATGGACTCGTAATTAAAAATATTAAAAATATCATTCAAACAATAACGCAACAAATCGTCTAACATAATAATGTAGTTGGCTTCTCCTTTTTTAGGAAGTACCACAAACCGGTCCATGGTTTTAGGAATTTCAATAAGTGCATATTGCTTTTTATGGTTTGAAAATACCATTTTTACAGCCAAATAAGCAGCACTATCTTTTAAGGTTGGTAATTTTACCAAATCATTTAAAACAATGGTTACCAATGCTGGACTTACATTTTGTATAAAATAATTTTTGATGAAATTATGTTGTGACTCATCAATTTGGGTTTCGTTAATAAAAAAAATATTTTCACTTTCAAGGCTTTTTTGGATGGCATCCAAAATTTCTAAACTATCACTTTGTTGTTTAATAACTATTTGTGTAATAATTTCTAAAAGTTCGCTTGCTTTGATACCTCCTAACTCACTGCGTCCTGTTTTTCCTGCTTCGTCTATACGTTTTACAGTTGCGTAACGCACTTTAAAAAACTCATCAAGATTATTTGAAAATATTCCTAAAAACCGAAGGCGCTCAATAAGCGGAACAGACTCATCTTTAGCTTCTTGCAAAACTCGTTCATTAAACTGCAACCAGCTTACCTCTCTATTTATATAACTATTTTTGTCTTTTGTCATTACTGTTTACGTAGTTTTAAACACGTTTACAAATATATTCTATTTATAACTTATTTTTAAATGCAGTAGAAGATATGAATATAAAATGATTTGTAAGAAATTATTCATTAAGAAGTTCATAAACACTTTATGACGCCTTATTAATCATGTTTTTAAATGTTTTGGAAAAAGAGTTAAAGCATGATGTCCTTTATCGATGTTTTTCCAAAAACTGGTATCAAAATTAATCATTACCAAACCACAAGTTGGCAAATTATCAATAAAAACATTTCCAAGTAAATTTGAAATTGCTGTAAGTGCATAATTGTGTCCAAAAATCATAACATTATTTATAGAATCGTCCAAATGCCTAATAAAATCAAGCACTTTCCGACCTTCAAAATCGTATAACTGATTTGAAATTTGAAGGTTGCATTTTGATATTTGCAAAGTTTCCATAAAAATATTGCAAGTGGTCAATGCTCTATTTGCTGGACTTGAAAAAACGCTATCAGGAATAAAATTTAAAGTTTTAAATTCATTTGACAGTAAATTCGCATCATTAAAACCTCTATCACTTAAAGGCCTGTCAACGTCTTGTAAACCGTGGCTCCAAGAGGATTTTGCATGTCTGATTAATACTAATGTTTTCATTTTTTTATCGTTTAAATGCAAAATATTTCGATAAAGTGTTGCATATATCCGTTTTATCGATTATTTTCGTCGCTTCAACATTTATATTTGTTTAACCTATTTGTTATCATTTGTTTTGTTGCTATAAATTAATGTAAATGACCCCAAATCAAAAATATATTAATAAATCCATTCTCGCATTGTTTAACAGTGCACTTCCCTCTCATTTTTTTCATATAAACAATTATAAGTTTAAGCATCGTATTGTATAAACTTAAATAAAAATACAAAGCTTGTAGCTATAAAGGTTACAGTTGTACTAAACCATAAGATTAAATAAAATTACAGAATTATGAACTATAAAGTTAATTCAATGTTTTTAAGCCTATTCATGCTTTTTATTATTTTCTCAAGCAATGGCTTTGCACAAGATAATAGAATTTACCAATTATCTGATACTGATGGTGTTTCGGCTAACAGTAATTTAACTGCAAGAAACGCTTCCAATATTTTAATAGAATATCCTAAAGATTTGCTTTATGGTTTAGCACCATCTATATATATACAAAATAATGCCATTCAGAATGTTGAAGGTGCTACGGCTCCAACGGTTTTAAAGTTTAAAGATGTACAATCTTTTGGTTTTATATCAACACGCAATGAATTATATAATAAGGTAGAAATGATTACTATCGATATTGAGTCTGTTAATGATTTACAAACACCTTTTGATGTGGATTTAATTCGTGGTTTTAACAACTTAAAATACATTTATTTAAAATGTGAATTTCCTATTACTGAATCTCAAATACGTGCTTTTATCCAAAATGCCGATCCTGAAATTAGTATTTTCTATAAAAAAATAAACCGCTCATAATTTACCTAATAGCTTAACTAAAAGTTATAATAATGAAAAACTTATACACCTTTAAAACAAGTAACTTTAGACTCATACTACAATTAGTATTGGGTGTTCTTTTGTCTTTATCAGCTTCTTACCATAGTTATAGCCAAGTAAAAGTTGACTTTGACCCGAGGGCTTCAGTGTACACTCCAAACAAAACCATTTATAACGTAAAAGGAGATTTTACCATGATAGGTAATACCAACCTAACATTGGTTAATTATGATGATGATGAAAATAATGGTGGTAATGATATGAAATATGTGGATGTTGATAATGATCCTAATACATTAAACTCATCATCAGCAACATTACAGCTTTCTGAAGAAAATGGTGCAAATCCTGAGTGTTCTAACATTGTTTATGCTGGTTTATATTGGACTGGGAGAGCTGGTTCAAGTAATACGTTTACAGTAACAAAAAATGTTCCTACTGGTAATACTACAACCCAACAAACTACAAGCAGTGAATCAATCTTTGATAATGATAACATACCTCATACCAATTATAGTTTAGATATATCATCATCTAACGGAACTTATACGTTTACTTTTACCTCCTCAGGGTCTGGAAACAAAGTCGCTTTTATCTATAGAACATCTGGTAGCAATAAAACCGTTAAAGTTTCTATTAACGATGGCCCAGAACAAAATGTATCTATGAGTTCTGTAAGTGACTACAACGCTTATTTTACGACTCCTTATCAAATATTTTCAGATTCAAATTACACTTTAAAAGTGTCTCGACTACGCTTACAAAATGCAGATAGAGCATATGTTGATATTACTTATAATGAAACCGTTCCAGAAACTATTCAGGTAACCAAAACTTACAACAAACACAAAATATCCATTAAAGGACCAAATGCAACAAGTTATACGCAACTAACAGCAGCCGACAATGAAATTTACTACCCTTCTGGTGTTGATGATAATATGTACTCAGCTTATACAGAAGTAACTGATTATGTAAGAGCTAATGGTTTAGGTAATTATTTTGTTGCTGATATAGCCCTAAAAGAAGGAGATCCTGATGGAACTGGCTATTATGGTGGCTGGGGAATGGTTGTGGTTTATGAAAACTCAAAAATGAAATGGCGTGATGTGACTGTTTTTGATGGTCATGCCTATGTGGTTTCTACAAACAACAATGCTTATACTATAGATGTTAATGGTTTCAATGCTACACAAAGTGGCCCTGTTAATGTCAAATTAGGCATGATGGCTGGAGAAGGTGACGTTGCCTTTACTGGTGATAATTTTCAAATTGAAAAAAGAAATAGTGGGACTTATAGTACTTTAGCACCTACATCAGATTATACAAATAATTTCTTTCATTCAGCCATAGAAACTGGCGGAAACCCAAGAAATCCAATGTTAAAAAACAACACTGGTATGGATATTAGCATGTTTAATTTAAACAATGCTGATAAATCTCTAATTGATAACAATCAAAATTCAACCTCATTTAGGTATTATACTGATGGAGATACTTATGCCATTTTTAATGTTACATTTTCAGTAGATGCATACATCCCAGAGTCTGAAGGTCTTTTATCCGTTTCCAATATTGCAGGTAATACGCCAACAGGTGGTCAATTGGTAGCGCAACCTGGTGACCAGATAGAATATGGCTTAGAAATACGAAATAAAGGGACTGAGGCTATCCAAAATGCAAAATTAGTCATTCCAATTCCTTTCACTTCTGAATTTGTTGCTGGCAGTATTACTTATGGTGAATATCATAACTTATTTAATGCAACTGCGCCTTATTATGATGCAAATGAAGGAGCAACAGGTGCTATTGTTTGGGATATTGCCTACTTACCACTAAATAGTGCAGACATCAACATGCTGCTTGCAGATATTCATTTTAAATTAAAAACCACTGAAGATTGTGCTATATTAGTCAATAATAACTGTGCTCCAAAAATTGTAATTTTAGGCGGAAATATTTCAGGTACTGGTGTGGTTTCTGGAATACATTATAATCTTCCTTTAATACAAGGATACCAAGAAAATGGTATTTGTCAAGGCGAACCAAACACAGATCCTATTGAAATTGATATAGATTCTGAACAATACATTTTAGAGCATTGTACAGGTGTATCCATCCAAAGAGATTTCTTTTATTGTAGTTTTGAAGGTAATACTATTCCTGTATCTGAAGTTGAAGCTCAGTTTCCTCCAGGATCTCTTTTCTACGATTCGTATCCTGTAACAGCATCAACAATACAATATACCGATTCAAATCCATTTCCTGCCACTTTAGGTGTTAGCACATATTATGCTATACCTCCAGGAAATACGACATGTAACTATATTTTCACTATTGAAGTGAATGCTATTACATCATCACCACAAGTTGATAATGTGAGCTATTGCCTAAATGAAACAGCAAGCCCATTAACTGCTCAAACAACAAACCCTAATTATACCTTATTATATTATACAGACAACAATCCTGATACTGTTGGCCAAACATCATTAATTCCTGATACAAGCGTTGCAGGTGTTTTTACTTACTATGTGGCCGAAGGTCCTACTAATGGATGTGTTAATACAGATAGAACACCAATTACAGTTACTGTTTATGATACTCTAACTATTACTCTAAACAATAAAGAAGGAAATTTATGTCCTAACGCTACAGATGGAAGTATTGATATTTCAGTCTCTGGTGGTTCAGGTAGCTACACTTATGATTGGGATAATAATGGATTGCAAGATCCTGATTCAGACCCTGAAGATTTAACAAATTTAGCTAATGGTACTTACACAGTCATTGTAAGTGATGCTAATTCTAATTGTACAGCAACTGCTACATTTAATATTATTACTTTAGACACCACTGCTCCAACAATTACAGCTCCAAACGGAATTACTGTCAATGGTTGTACAACCAATGATATTACTAATGGAAACTTAACAGCATTAGCTTATAATGAAACTACTACCACCATCAGTGAATCTGAATTTTTAGCTGAAGGAGGAACATTTTCTGAAGACAATGTTGCAAGTATAACCTATAGTGATAGTTCAACAGGAACATGTCCTATAATTGTAACCAGAACATATACAATTACTGATAGCTGTGGGCAAAATGCACAAAGTTCACAAACTATAACTATTGCTAATACAACTCCTCCAACTATTTCGGCACCTGCAAATACAACTGTTGAATGTAATGAATCTACTGAGCCTGCTGCTACTGGAACAGCTACTGGAAATGATTCTTGTGGTTCTGTAACCATTACTTATACTGATGCTACCACTGCTGCTTGTGGCAACACACAAACAATTACCAGAACTTGGACAGCAACTGACGATTGTGGTAACACCGCATCTGCTGAGCAAACTATTTCTGTGGTGGACACAACAGCACCTTCTATTTCGGCACCTGCAAATACAACTGTTGAATGTAATGAATCTACTGAGCCTGCTGCTACTGGAACAGCTACTGGAAGTGATTCCTGTGGTTCTGTAACCATTACTTATACTGATGCTACCATTGCTGCTTGTGGCAACACACAAACAATTACCAGAACTTGGACAGCAACTGACGATTGTGGTAACACCGCGTCTGCTGAGCAAACTATTTCTGTGGTGGATACAACAGCGCCTTCTATTGACGTCCAAGCAACAAATATTTCAGTTGAATGTGATGGACAAGGTAATACTGGAGCTATTGAAGCTTGGTTAAATTCAAATGGTGGCGCTTCAGCTTCAGATTCGTGTTCAACTAATTTAACATGGACAAATAATTATAATGGAGCTGCTTCTGATTGTACTAATTCTATTGAAGTTACTTTCACAGTAACAGATGAATGTGGAAATTCAGCTATAACGACTGCTTCTTACGCTATTCAAGATACAACAGCACCAGAAATTACGCAAGCATCTAACTTAACTGTGGAATGTGATGGTAATGGAAATTTAACACAATTACAAACATGGTTAGACAATCATGGTGGTGCTACTGCTACTGATGACTGCTCATCAGTAACATGGTCTAACAACTTTAATGGTCTTACTGATGGCTGTGGCAATACAGGAAATGCTGAAGTTACTTTTACTGCAACTGATGGTTGTGGTAATACATCAACTACGACAGCTACATTTACAATAATCGATACAAACAGTCCTCCTATCACAAGACCAGCAGATGATATCACTGTGGAATGTGATGGTAATGGAAACTTAGCAGAATTACAAGCTTGGTTAGACAATCATGGTGGAGCAACTGCTTTTGATACTTGTTCCGAAATTACTTGGACAAATAACTTTAATGGACTAACAACTACATGCGGCAATACAGCCTCAGCTACCGTTTTATTTACCGTGACTGATGAATGTGGTTTAAGTTCTTCCTCTTCAGGAGTATTTACTATAATTGATACGACAGCACCTACTTTTA